>CALJEI010000017.1 GCA_938074605.1 uncultured Ignisphaera sp. | reverse complement strand
TTTAAAAACTAGTTTTTAGATTTAGGGATTTTTATCTTCTTTTTATTATCCATCCTATTGCTATTCCTGCTATTAGTAGTATTATTGCTATTATTGTTGTTGTTGTCCATTCTGTTACTGTTTCTGTTTTAGTTACTGTTATAGTTGTTGGAGATACAACTGTTGTTGTAACTGTTACTGTTAGAGCTGGTGCTGTTGGTGTAGGAGTTGGAGTTGGTGTAGGTGTTGGTGTAGGTGTTGGAGTTGGTAGCTTTGCTGGCCTTAGTTGCATAAGTTGTATTTTGAATGGAGAGCACCAGAACATTGGGTTAACACCTGGGTTTTCTGCTGATGGCCATCCAACCCAGTAGTCTGTTACATAGAATAGTAGTTTCTTACAATCACCTGCAATCATATCAACCATATTTGTTATTAGGTGCTTCTGAATCTCAAGTATTAGTTTTTCAGCTTCTGGTGTACCTGGTAGCGTCGCTAAAGCCTTCATTATAAGTTCATCAAGTTCTGGATTGCAGTATCTTGTTGGATTTGGACTATATTCACCTATAGGCTTTGCATAATCGCAACGTAAGCTTGCTACATTCATTGGAATAGCGTTGGGGTCTCCAGCCCAGGCATAGCCACCCCAGTATGAACCTACCTCAAAGTGGCCATATTGCCATTCCCTCCAGAATGGCGTTGCCTCTAGAGTTACTATCTCTACATCTATTCCAAACTCCTTCCATGCTGCTGCAACACCATGTCCTAATCTAATTGCATCTATTTCATATGTTGGTACATTTAGCTTTATCTTCCATGGTTTTCCATCTGGTAGTCTCCACATTCCATCAGGCCCTCTAGAGAATCCTACACCCTTTAGTAGTTTTTCAGCAACATCAGGGGCATACTTCCACCAACCAACACCCCATGTAACCCTTATTCTCTCTGAAGACCACTCCGTCTTTATATATCCCTGTGCCTTAGCCCAGTTATAGATTCTCATTGGAATATCGGGATCAAATGGATAGAACTTTGTTCCATCTGGTAGAGTTAAGTGAAACTCTTTTAGCCAAGGTAGCAGAGCTTCAGACCACTTTAAATCTGAAAATAGTGAAGCTGCAGCAGGTACTGCTACTATACGTTGTATACCCTCCCAAGACTCTACCATAACCTTTGTTATATTTACTGCTAAGGTTAGAGCCCATCTAACCTCCGTTAAATTGTATGGATACTTAGCCTTGTTGAAGTATATACCTCTTACAGTTGGGTCATGACCCCAGAAGTATGGCCACTCTGGCTGCCAGGCTCTTATCCTATTACCCATCGTAGCTAGAACAGCTCTAAATGCCTCTGGAGAGGGGTCAAACATAGTGTCTAGCTCTCCAGCATATAGCGCCATAAGCTTAGCAGGTTCATTTATGAATCCCCTCATAAGTACCCACTCCGGTCCTCCTGGCCAGTTAAACTTCTTTACAATATGGCCCATGCTGCTTCTTAAATAGTCGTCTCTCCTCTTAAATAGGAACCAGAAGCCAGCTGGATCATATGAGTGAAGTACATAGGGGCCTATGCATATCGGTGGATAGAATTTATCTGTATGTATATTTTCTATACCAATTTTTTCAAAGTAGTGCGCTGGCATCATATATATAGCTCCCCATGTCTGTATTACAAATACATAGTGGAAGTATGGGTTAGGATTCTTGAGCTTAAATTCAACTGTATAGTCGTCTATAGCTCTTACACTCTCAACCCAAGTAGTTATAACTGCGTGACATCCTAGGTTCGGGTTTCCAGCACAAGCATTTACTGTAAATACAAGATCTCTAGAGGTGAACTTCTCCCCATCACTCCAATAAACATCATCTCTTAACTTTATTATCATTGTCTTGAACTCATCCTTGTATTCTGGTGGACCTGCTGCAAGCACATCAACTGAAAGTCCGCTTGAGAGATTTGTATACCATAGGGAGTCTAGACAGAGCTGGTGGAAGTGTCCAACAGGTATACCTGGAACCCATGCCATGAACTGGTCTGGTGCTGGGGTACGTCCATGGATAATATCAAGAATTACTACGTCCTCTCTCTTAACACCTGGTGGTAGTGGCAGCTGGGCACTAACTGGTGAGATTATGGCTAGTGAGGATGATATCAGGATTGTTGCCATGAGTATTAATGCTATTGTTTTAATGTATGGGATGTAAATTTTTTTCAAAATAGATGCACCCCAGAAATAAAAAGAGGATAGCAGTAGTTTTAAGTTTTAATGAAGATTTATTTTATATAAAGCCAGCAGGAAACAGTTCTTCTATCTATATCTATTGATGGAGGCTCTTTACTGCTGCATATAGGCTTTACATAGGGGCATCTATTTGCAAATTTACAGCCTGGTGCAAGAAATTCGCTAATCTCAATAGATGATAGTTTTACAGGCTTTATCCTTTCTTTTATCCTTATGTCAGGTTCCAATATTGAGTCTAGCAACATTTTTGTGTATGGATGTAGAGGCTCACTATATACTACATCCATAGGGCCCTTTTCAACAAGTACACCTCTATATAGAACAGCTATCTCGTCACCTATATAGTAAGCTGTTGAAAGGTCATGCGTTACATATATTATTGATGACCCTAGTTTATCTCTAATTTCCTTAAATGTATTTAGTACACTTACTCTAAGTGATGCATCTAACATGGAGACAGGTTCATCAGCTACTAGCAGGCGTGGTCTTGACAGTATTGCTCTTGCTATTGATACTCTCTGTAGCTCTCCACCTGAAAACTCCTTTATACTCTTTCCCTTAATCCTCTCTAGGTCCAAGCCTACAAATCGCAATACTTCATCTATTATAGGTATAGCCTCTATAGATTTGCCTATATTGAGTAGAAATTTTGCTGTATCGTATAGATAGGTATCGACCCTTCTAATTGGATTAAACGACTCATATGGATCTTGGAATACTGCCTGTACCTCTCTTCTATACCATCTAACACCCTCTCTATTGAGTTTAAATATATCCCGCCCTTTATATAAAATGGTTCCACCATCTGGTATTAACATTCTTAAAATTAGCTTTAGTAATGTTGATTTGCCACTTCCTGTTTCACCTACTATTACAAATATTTTGGGTGGTTCACTCAATAATTCAAATGAAACTGAACTTAGTGCCTTAAATTTCCTTAGCCCCAGTAACCCATAGCCAAACTGTTTAGTCAGATTATCAACTTTTAAAAGTATTTCACCACTAATATGTCATCACCTTCTACTATTTGAATAAAGCCAACACTTAACCCTATAGTTATTCCCAATTCTAGTCTCAAGTGGCTCCTCTTTTCTGCAAATATCCATTGCATATGGGCATCTGGGGTGGAATCTACAGCCAGGCGGTGGATTAGCTAAATTTGGTGGAGAGCCTAGTATACCCTTCTTTATACTTTTTTCCCCTTTCTTTATAAGTGATTCTATTAAAAGCTTTGTATATGGATGTAGAGGATCTGTAAATACTTTTTCAGCATCACCATATTCAACAATATTTCCTGCATACATAATGGCTATCCTATTATCCATATATGCATGTACCCCCATGTCATGGGATATGACTATCATGGAACATTTAGTTTCCTTCTGCCACTCTTTCAAAAAACTTAGTATACCAAGCTGTGTAACAACATCTACAGCTGTTGTAGGTTCGTCAGCTAGCACAACTCTTGGTTTAAGCATAAGGGCAAGTGCTATAACTACCCTTTGTCTCATACCGCCAGAGAGTTGGTGGGGGTAGGCATTCGTAGCATCTATAGGTAGCCCAACACTGTTAAAGACCTCTCTTGTATAATTTACAACATCTTTTTTACTTACCTCAATCCCATGGAATTTAAGTGTCTCAATAAAATGATCTCTTATTCTCTTCATCGGGTTTAGTACATTCATAGAGTTTTGAGGAATGTATGAAAGTGTTTTCCACATAATTTCTCTTCTAATAGTCTCTCTATCACTAGAGAGAATATCTATGAGATTCCTATTACCTACATCTATTAATACTCTTCCACGTCTAACAATAAGGGGTGGCTCTATAACACCATATACAATTTTAGCAAGTGTACTCTTTCCACAACCAGACTCTCCAGCTATCCCAAGAACTTCATTTCCCTCTAGAGTGAAGGATACATTATCTACTGCATGAATGAATAGTCTTCTATCTGGAACGATATAGCCTCCATCTATATTCTCAGCTACTAGAATGGATGAACCAACACTGTTTATCTGTGTGTATAGGGGTGTCATATGCTATACACCTACTGTTAGATATTCATCAAGTTTAACGCCAAGGGCGTATAGCGAAAGTATAAATGCTATTAGAAATAGTGTTGGTATCATATACCACCACCATAGCCCCAGTATAAATGCCTGGAAGTGCATACACCAATATAGTGTTGTTCCTATTGTTGGTATATCCATTCTCATAGCTCCAAACATTGCTACTGTTGTCTCCATTCCAATACCCCATAAAGATAGGCTAACAAAGCCTATCATGATATATCTCAATATATATGGTATAAAATCTTTGGCCATTATTAAATATGTTGGTAATCCAGAAAGGTATGATACATGGATAAATGTTCTCTCCCTTAAGCTAGAGAGCAGGGATATGAGAGCTCTTGACGGCCATGCCCATCCAAATATGGATAGTATTAATCCTATTAGCGGCATGGTTATATAGTCCCTCCATCCATATAGTAATACAATCAATACTGGAAGTGGTGGTATTGTACACATAACATCTATGAATGTCATGGTAGCTGAAACACCCCTTCTAATTAATACAACAAGCATGCTTAGTACCACAGCTATTGTAATTGAGGTTAGTGCTGTTGTACCACCAATGATTATAGAGTTTCTCAATGCTATTGGGACTAGGTCGGCTATACTCTGGCCTGTTAATGTTGTTCCAAATGGATATGTTTGGCTTGGTGGAAGCCCCTTTGGGACGACATACCATCTGGTTGGATCTACTTTGATGAAGAAAATGGGATATACTATGATATATGCTATGACACCCAGTAGTATTGATAATGGTATTAGAAATCCTTTATCTTTAAATAGTGCTGGAAGCTTCATAATCTAGCCGCCCTATTGCCCAGGATATCTTATTCTGGGGTCTATTATTGGATAGACTATATCGAGTATAAAGGTTGCTACTGCAACCCCTACTATAGACATATATACTATACCCAGCATCAAATTGTAGTCTGCATTAAGTATTGCTGTAACGAGTAGTATACCTATACCAGGGTATGAAAATAGGTATTCAACAAGTGCAGCTCCTGTAAATATCATTCCGAGACTTAGGAGAAGGTAGGTGAATTGTGGTGCTATTGCATTTCGTGTGACATACCATGTTATAGTTCTCTGTGGAGCACCTCTAAGCTTTGTAAATTCGATAAAATCTTCATTCTTTAACTTCATTGCAAGCGATTTCATTCCCAGGAAATTGCCCATCCATCCCCATATAACCATAGCTGTTAGGGGTAGAACACTCCTTCTAAATGCTATTGCCATAACCTCAATAATTGGCTTTCCCCTCATGACCTCTCCAACTGGTATGGACCCTCTTAAGATAACTACATAGAATATTAGATAGGCAATAGCAAAAATTGCAAATGGTATAGGCTGAAGACCCATGGCAAAATACTCAAGCCCCTTTGTAATTCTTCTATGCTTTGATAGCGCTGTTATAACGCCTAGAAAGTTTCCTATAATCCATGAAACTACAGAGGTTTGTATAAGAAGGAAAATAGTCCATGGAAGTGATACTGAGATTATTTCAGATACCTTCACTGGAAAGTATGTAAATGATGGCCCCATCTCCCCTCTAAAGTAGCCATAGAGAAACCTTACATACTGTATATATATGGGGTCTCCCACTCCAAAGAGATCATATATAACCATCCTCATTCTCTCAAGCTCCTCAGGCCTTAGTTGCAAGGCAAATGAGGTTAGCCTAGAGACTAATACATCAGCTGGATTGAATGGCAATGATCTAGAGACTATAAAGGTTATTGTTAGTCCAATCCATATAGTTAATAACATTCTAAAAAATCTCTTAATAAAATACTTTATAATGGGATGCATGTTAATACCCTCACATAGGAGAGTGTAGATAGAGGGTTAAAAACTTGTACTCACATTAAAAGTAAATAGCAGGAGAATTCATATTTTTAACTTCTCTAAGGTTATCGATGTGGTGGGCGATATATTTGCGTGTTGGCTACGCAAGGGCTGCCATAACTCCTCCAATAGGTATTAGACTTGAGGGGTATGCTGATCGTGTAGAGCCATCTAGTTGTATCTATGATGATCTCTATGTGAGGTGTCTGTCAATTGAATTTGGTGGTAGGATTGTCGCTATAGCCGTTGCCGATTTGATTGGCATTCCATATAGCTTCTACGATTATGTTGCTAATGCTAGTAGCTTAGATATTCTTATAGGTGCTACGCATAGTCACTCTACTCCATCCCCACTTGTTGATAATGTGTATAGAGGATATCTTCTAAAGAGCATTACCGGCTGTATAAAGGCCTCAGTTGCTAGCATTAGGAACGTTTCACGACTTGTAGTTGGTAAGGGGCAGCTCTCACAACTTGTATATAATCGTAGAAAGCCTATAGGGGGAGTTATTGATGCAGATCTTACAGTAATTGATAGTGATGTTACCTCAATAATAAACTTTACATCCCATCCAGTTATTCTAGGTCCTAACAACCTCTGTATATCCTCCGACTACCCTGGTGCTGTTGAGAAATTCTATAGACATATTACTGGAAAGAATTCAATGTTTCTAAATGGTTGTTGTGGTAATATAAATCCATATGTAGCTAGCACAAATCTTAGTAAACCTTATGATAGAAGTGGTGGTAAATATAGTGAGGTTGAGTGGTATGGTAGGGTTATAGCATTAGAGAGTGCAAAAATTGTTGAGCTTGGAGAAAAAATAGATATAGACAAATGTAGCACCATAGACTATAGCGTCTCTACTGTTAACCTTAGGCTTAGAAAAGAAGCTAGAGAATTTATAGAGAGTATCAATATAAGGAAAATTGAAGAAGCAATACATGAGATGGAGGGACGCGGTGATCTATATGGTGTATGGAGGCTTCAGCTTCTTAAAACATTAATTAGTGAGATAGGTGAGAGAGAGTATCTTCCAGCACCTATTTCAGTAATTAATTTATGTAATACTATAGCCTTGGTGTTTCTTCCAGCTGAGGTTTTTGTAGAGCATCAGCTCTATATAAAGAGTAGAAGCCCATTTAAATATACAGTAGTTTCATGTTATTTTAACTCATATTGGATGTATATACCAACAGTAGAGGCATTTTCTGAAGGGGGTTACGAAACCCAAATGCCAATATCAATTATAGAACGTGGTGAAGGTGAAAAGCTTAGGGAAGAGGTAGTAAAGCTTCTTCAAAAACTCTATAAGTAGCTCTACCTTTTAAGACATGCTATAGCTCTAGTGATGTGCATGGCTGTGGCAATAGAATTTTTAGTCTATTGCCTTCCCCAATAACAGTGTCTATTGGCTGTGGTTGAATGTAGAAGTGTATAAGTGTAAGTATATCGATACTAGCCTTTAGCGCTATCTTAATGGCGTCTGTATATGAGCTATGGCCATATCTATAGGCTTCACTATAGTATCCAGAAGCTTCATGGATTAACAGTCTACATCCCTTTGCAAATTCAGCTAGTGCTGGATTATATGCTGTATCCCCACTATATACTATACATATTCCATCGACATAAATTTTAACTGATGCTGCTGGAATAGGGTGTATAGCTTCGATAAACTCTATCCCAAAACCACCAACATCAATTCTTCTACTTATCTCTAAAGGTCTTAGATCAACTATATTAAGTAGATCTTGTGAACCAGAAGCCTCTAGAAGACCTTTAATACCATTTAAAGCATCATGTATAGAGACTATTGTTATTTTTTCAAACCCTTTATGTTTAGCCATTTGTAGAATTGTTGGAAGACCAAGTATGTGATCACCATGTCTATGGGTAACTATAATACCTTTAAACATATTATTTAAATCAAAACCACATTTCCTCATAGAAGCATATACACCCTCACCAGCTTCAACAACAATCCACTCACCAGAGCTATTAACAACAGTAAATGATGTATGGCCTAAAAAGGGTTCAGATATCCAACCACCTACACCAAGGAATATTACTCTAGCCATTAAAGGATACACCCACTACAGAAATAAAAATGTCTGAAATTATCCCACAAAAATTTTTATCATCCTTAGCTCTAACTTTTTACTGAAGTACTATGTTGCTAGAGGTACTATTTAAAGAAGATAATATGTCTATAGCTATAGATGTTCATAGATATAGCAATGTTATAGTAGCTGCAACCCCATTTAAATCAAAAGTATCTATATGGAAGCATGAAATATACTTCTCTACACCAATAGAGCTTAGTTTTTCTGAAGAAGATTTTGTGTATAGGGTTGAAAGGGGCGGCGTCTACTACTGGCCACCTGAAAAAGCCCTATGTCTATTCTATGGCTTTTCACATTCATATACACCAGTAATATACATAGGTAGAATTGTTGATCCACTAAACACATTATTTAATATTAGCAGTAGGGAGGTAGAGGTTTCAACACATAGAGTTGATGAAGGGTTTAGCCATATAGTTGAAGCTCTAAAGAAACTTGGATATATTGTTTCAACACCAATTAGAGGAGGTGAAAGAGTTGTTACAGCATACAGTCAGAGGGGGAGCACTAGATACTCATATATTATTACAGTTGAGAAGTATGGTATTTATATTGAGAGTGAGGGCCTGGCAAAATATAGAGATGATATTACATCAATAAAAGAACTTCAGCTTTTAAAAGATGTTGTAAAGGATAGAGTGTATAGTAGAGTTGATATTTCTGAAGATGGCTATATAGTAATTACAGCTACGGTAAGAAGTATAGAGGAGCTGCCCAAGGCAATAAACGATATAGAGGCTACACTAAGCGGTATCCCCACCCTCATAAAAGTATAAAGCCTCTATAACAAAACAGTTGTCCTAAAGCATAGCCTATATCAATAAAAGTAGATACATTCAATGGATTATTAGACGGTATTTAGACCTCATCTTCCAGTAGGAAGAAAGTTTTAGGAATAGATACTCATTGATGGCCAATACGATTAAAGCTGAAATACATGACCTTATAATAGAAGCTTTAAAGTTGGAATAAAAATTTAGACTCTATGCCTTAATGTATTCCTTAATAGTTTCAATAGATAGCTTAGTTTAATTATTAATAAGAATGTTTAAATAAAAGTTTCTATATCTTATGTATAAAAATTGTTTACATTTTTATAATTAATTTATTTTATATAGTTTCTCAATATACCAATGAACTCTATTTCTGCTTCTATAACATCACCTGATTGAAGGCAGTGTGAAGTTCCTGGGGGACTACCTAGCGATATTATGTCTCCTGGATTTAGTGTCATAACTTCACTTAAAAATTCAACAATTTCTGGAATCTTGTATATCATGTTTCTAGTATTTGATTCCCCCTCTATAACACCATTCCTTTTACGAAGTATTTTTAAGTTATGTAAATCGATATTGTAGCTCATTATTTCATCCATTGTAACAATCCATGGGCCAACGGGTGAGAGTGTGTCAAAAGCTTTTGATCTCTGCTGGTAGAGTACAAAACCTGGTTGTATCATTTCTATATCATGGGCTGTTATATCGCTGAATATTGTAACACCAAATATATAGTTATAGGCATTGTCTCTAGCAACATTTTTGGCCTTTCTACCAATAACTATAGCCATTTCATATTCGTGGAAGAGGCATTTAGATCCTGTACCAGGCCATTTCCCACTCTGCGGTATGTATACAGTATCTTCATGGCCCACTAATGTATTTATAGGCTTGAAGAAGAATAGTGGAACCTCAGGCTTAGGATACTTTAACATAATTCTGAACTCTTCATAATTAAGACCTATGCCTATGATCTTAGATGGGTTATGTACAACAGGTAGATATTTTATATCGCTCACTCTATGTGCTAGTCCTCTATCTAGTAGCTCTTGTAACCCAATTTTAGAGTAGAATTGTATAGTTCTGCTAATTATGTCTGATGTAATAGGGTATAACTCTATAAATCTCCGCATATCTGATGTAAAGCTATATACCCACTCCATAATGCTTTGATCAGATAGACCATAGTTTATTGAAAGCATTTCGATAAGTGCTTCCTTTAGGTCTAAAACTATATCACCTAAAGCTATACCAACTCTAGCATCTCTACTCTTTGCTTTTTTAAATGTAGTTAGCCTCATGATTTATACCACATCTAGCCTATGGCCTGACGAAATTTCATATAGACGTATTTTACTGGGATCTAATGTTAGATAGACACTCTCCCCCTCTTTTATCATCATATCCTTGGGTACAACAATTCTAATACTAAGATCATTTACTCTAATGGTTACAAGAATATTGGTACCAAGATATTGTATTAGCTCTACTTTACCCATTATAGCTTTTTCAGATGGGCTTCTCGATACCATGATATCTGTAGGTCTTATGGTTGCTATAGCCTCCCCTTCACTATGTTCTGTATTTAGTTTAGCCATTTTCTTAATTGCCATGCTGTTTAGATGTATTAAAACCCCTTCTACATCGCTCTTAAAATATACTTTAAATGCATTTAGTGCAGGTATGCTAATAAATTCATCAACATCGTAGGAGGCGGGATTACGTAAAATATCTATTGGTGAACCATACTGCTTTACTCTACCATTTAATAGAATTGCAACATTATTGCCAATTGTAAGAGCTTCTAGAGGATCATGAGTTGCATAAACTATTGTTACACCTAATTTAGCTTGAAACTGTTTAAACCATACAACCATATATTCCCTAATCTTAGCATCAAGATTTCTAAATGGTTCATCAAGTAGAAGTAGTCTTGGGTTGGTGACTAAGGCTCTAGCTAGTGCTACACGCTGATATTCACCACCACTGTATGTACTAGGTTTTCTATTGAGGATGTGCTTAATACCCAGCAGCTCAGCAACTTCATAAACTCTTTTTCTAATTTCACTCTCAGGAAGCTTTCTAAGTTTTAGTGGAAAAGCTATATTTTCATAGCCTGGTCTATCTGGGTATATAGGAGGCGTTTCAAACACCATTGAGAAGCCTCTCAAATAGGGGGGTGTATCTGTAATATCTATCCCCTCAATGTATATTCTACCTGATGTAGGTTTTATTAGACCTGCGATAATTTTTAGCAGTGTTGTTTTTCCAGAGCCTGGAGGCCCTGCAATGGCTAGTATCTCACCCTTTTCTATAGATAGGGAGATGTTCTCTAGTACAATGATATCATTATATTTCTTGGATATATTCTCTAGCTTAAGAAACGCCATTATTTTGCACCTATTAAAAGAGGTTTTCTACCTGTCGCCTTATCAAAGACGTGTACCTTACTTGGATTAAGTAAAAATCTAACCTTTGATCCAATACTAATATCTTCATATATTGAGGTATAGACTTTTAGAATAACGTCCCTAGACACCCTTATATGTAATGCTAACTTATCACCAACAATCTCTATCAGTTCAATGCTACCCTCTATAGTCCCCTTTACATCAATAGAGCTATCCTCAGGTCTAAAGCCTACAACCACTTCTCTATCTACTAGTCTCTCTAGATCATAGTATTCTGCCAAGTTATCTAGTGGTATTTTTAGGTCATCTCTTTCAAGAATAAAACTCTCGCCATATTTTCTTAAAACACCTTCAATAAAGTTCATAGTGGGACTACCAATAAATTGTGCTACAAATAAATTCTGTGGATTATCATAGATCTCTATTGGGGTGCCAACCTGGACTAGTCTTCCTCTATTCATTACAGCAATTCTGTCAGAGAGCATTAAAGCTTCTAGTTGATCATGTGTAACATACAACATTGTAATACCTATCTTCCTCTGGATTTCTCTCAGTTCTCTTCTCATTCTCTCTCTAGTTCTCGCATCTACTAATGTTAGAGGTTCATCAAGAAGTAGAACTCTAGGCTCTACAACCATACATCTAGCTAAGGCGATTTTCTGTTGTTCACTTAGACTAATACCACCTGCTCTACTACTTAGATATTGTGTAAGCCCTAGTGTTTCAGCTGCCTCTACAACTTTCCTATGTACAGTATCAGAAGAGGCCTTTCTAACCTTTAAACCAAAAGCTATATTCTCATAGACACTCATATGGGGAAATACTGCATATTCTTGAAATACAAGACATACATCGCGTTTCTGTGGAGGTAAGTCTGTAACATCTATTCCACCGATATAGATCCTACCAGTATCAGGTCGTTCTAAGCCTGCTATAATTCTTAGTGTAGTAGTTTTACCACAGCCAGAGGGGCCTAAGAGAGTAAATACTTCATTTCTATAAACCTCAAATGAAACTCTATCTACAGCTACAGTATCGCCAAACCTTTTACTAATATTGTTTACTACTACCTCAGCCTCCATGCTAGCCTCTCACCATACCAAACGTAAAGCCTGTTACAAGATGTTTCTGTATGGTATAGCCTATCACTACAGGTATAATAGAGCCTATTAGTGCTAGAGCTGCTTGAGGTCCAAAGAGTTGTCCAACAGCACCTACATACTTGCTTATATGTACAGAAAGTGTAACTGCGTTTATATTTGTCAGTACAAGTGCAAATAAAAGTTCTGACCACGTTAAAAGAAATATAAATAAGCCAGCAACAACTAGCCCTGGCCTGACAAGAGGTAGCACCACCTTGAATAAAACCTTGATGGGGGTGGCACCCTCAAGCATGGCAGCCTCTTCCCACTCAATTGGTATAGCGTCTATAAATCCTTTTAGAATCCATATAGCGTATGTTACCGTTACAGCTGAATATAGAGCTATTAACCCAATGTGTGTATCGAGTATTCTTAGATTTGAGTAATAGACCATTATTGGTGTAATGAAGATTGCAGGAGGAAGCATACGTGTTAATAAGGTAAAGAATAGTGTAAAGGGTCCTGGAACTCTATATCTGCTTGCTCCATAGGCTGTGAAGAACCCTACAAATACAGCTAGAACTGTTGAAGCAGCAGTAATTATTAGACTGTTCAACAGAGGCTTTGTGGCAGGCTCTATTATAGCAGTAGCACCCATAACACCATACCTTCCTAAAAGCTCTTGTGGGTTAAAAAGTAGCAGAAAGTTGTCTACAGTTGGATTCTTTGGTATAAAGTATGATACTCTCCATTCAGCATATGATTTAAATGCTAGAGATACAATCCAGGCTAGAGGTATTAGTGTCCATAGTGCAAAAACTCCAATAACCACATACCTAAGTGCTCTTGCAATTATACGGAACTCCATATCTATTTCACCCTTTCAAAGAAATACCAGATAAATAGCCTAATTATAATAGCTAGCATAACAAGCACTATTAAGGACATTGCAGCAGCATAGGAGATGTCTGTATATAGGACAGATACACGGTAGATATATAGAGATACAGTCTCTGTAGAGACGCCTGGTCCTCCTCCAGTCATAAGATATGCATAGTCAAACATTTTGAAGGCCTCTAATGCTCTTAGGACTACAGCAACAATTATCAGTGGTTTTATAAGTGGTAGTCTTATCTTCCAGAATATGGTAAAGCTACTAGCACCAAGAACTTGGGCAGCCTCAATAAGCCTCTTGGGCACAGCTGAGAGTGCAGAATACAGTATTAGGAAGATAAATGGAGTCCACTGCCATATATCTGCAATAATAAGGGCTGTAAATGCCAGTCTAGGATTTAGGAACCATGTTATTCTTAGTGCATCTTCACCTAGAATAGCTCTTAGAAACACATTATTTACAGGACCATATGGCTGGAACATTAAGTAAAAGACGGAGGCCACTATAACTGGGGGGAGCATAAGAGGGTATATGATTAGTGATAATACAGCTTTTCTACCTATGAATTCCTCCAGCATTAGATATGCTAGTAGTAGTCCTAGAAAGAACTCTATAGATACAACAGCTACTGTGTATATAGCAGTATTGGTTAATGCATTAATAAATCTAACATCACCTAACGCCCGTATGAAATTTGCTATCCCTATAAATGCTGCCATCCACCAGTCTATTCCCATAGCAGGAGACCATTTAAGAAATGCAAGATATATCATAATTGCAAAAGGAATTATCAGTACAGCATTTAATACAATGTTTAGTGGTAGTGTTGATAAGAGTTTTATTGATTTAGGTATCTCTCTAGACACGCTGAAGCACCAGCAACATTAGTATGTATTCTAATTTATTTATGTATGGAAAGAAGGTTAATATAAGTATATGATAAAACAAGTTCGATAACAACTATAATTCTAGGTTTAATATCTTAGAAAATATTGAGGTTACTTCTATTAGAATAGCCACTATATAAATAAGTTGGATATTTATGCTATGGAAATAAATGGAGATAAAAAATGTTTTGAATTGTATTCTATTTTGGAGCTACTTCATATACCCTTTAGCTCTCCAGACATTCTTAACATTATCTGGAAATAGCTGTGCTAATGCCCTCCACGCTTCAAGCTGTGCGTCTCTACCATACTTCTTTGTTATCGAATCCCATTCGGCAGCTATATCACTTAATGCTTTTTCAGGATCTTTCAAACCAGCAGCTACATTATTTACTTCAGTAGTAAGCTTTGAGAGATACTCTGTTCCACCTCTAATTAGAATGTCTGGGTAGGATATCTTTATACTCTCCATATATTCGTCTAGAAACTCTTCTCCATAGCCTTCTGCGGACTTAGCTCTATATGCTGGATCCGTAAACCAGCATGCCCTAAATAGATCGAGAATTACACCAGTGAGAACCATATCTAGCCCTATATCAGGTGCTGTAGCAAACTGTAAGAATAGATATGCTACTTCGGGATTTGCACTATAATTGGATATTATCCCAACCCAGTTTACAGGGTTTGGTGCAGCTTTGTTAATAATCTTCCTACCCCCAATTTCAACCTCTACTCCAGGCATTAAGGCTGTTCCCACATTTCCTCTAACTGCTGAGGTGGGTCTCATGGCCTCCTTGGTTAGTGAAGGCCATGCAGCTGTAAAGACTGTTTCCCCCTTTACAAACTTATCATATAGGTCAGCCCATGCGGCACTTATAGCCTCAGGAGGCATATACGGCTTTAGTCTCAATATAATGTCAAATGCATATCTCCCTTCAGGAGAATCCACTTTTGGATCCATTGTCTCTAGGTCGAATGGTATTCCCCCAGCTTCCACAAATATGTTAAACCATGTTATATATGCAGCAAATGCAGGCTCTAGATAGAAGTAAGCACCCCAGACCCTTCCGCCACTGGGTGCAGTTAATCTCAGTTCTGTAAAGAACTTAGCCATATCTATGAGCTCCTCCCATGTATCTGGAACCTTAAGCGGCTTTCTATATTGGGCCTCAAACTCCTTTCTATAAGTTTCACTAGTAAGTAGATCCTTTCTATAGGATAGAGTAAATACATCTGAATCAAGAGTGAGGGAGTATCTCCTACCCTTATACATAGTTACATAAGAGCCTAGAGGCTCTATGGGTGCACAAGGACCTATGTACTCTGGATCATACTTTGTATAGAAGTCGTCTAGAGTCCTTGCCAATCCAGCCTCAACAATATCTCCAAGCCATGTACTAAATATTGTTATAGCATCAAATGCACCAGTTTTTGTTACAGCTTCCGACATAGCTTTTGTATATACATCAGGTTCTGTCCCTAGCGTTATCAATTCTATTTTTACCTCAGGAACATACTTACTCCATAACTCTATAGCTTTCTCTAGATTAGCTCGAGAGCCAGCCACATGAAGTATTCTAATTGTTGTACCAGGTGCTATAACACCTCTACTTAGAAGATCGCGTACCCCTGCTATAGCTCTTGAAGCTGCACCACTTAGCCCAGGAATAGGTGTTGGAGTAGGTGTTGGTACTGGAGTTGGTGTAACTGTAATAGTACGAGTTATGGTTACAGTCCTCTCAACAGTTTCCCTAATAACTTCAGCAGGCTTTGTTAAATAGCCAAGGGCATAACCCACCCCAACACCTACAGCTGCTGTACCGAGCGCTATGAGGAATGCTCTCCTAGTTTTATCAATAGAAGCTTGCTTACTGCTTTGACTTTCTGTAGTGGGGTCATCTTTATCGTTTTTCTCACTACAGCAAACCATGGATTACCCTCCAACATTTCACTTCCAAAAACCGCTTATAAATATACAATAGATCTAGTTCTAAGACACAAAAATTGTTAAAAGTATCCTGTAATCTATATACTGCTAATATTAAAAACATGTTTTGCATTCTTATACAGTATAAGCTCTCTAATCTCGTTAGAAAGTCTTAAACCTTCCAACTTTGCAAATTCTACTGGGGCATTCTCTATTAAATCTGTTCCAAATAATACTTTATTTGGCACCTCCTTTACGAATACTGCTAGGTCGTACACATGGCTCCATGAGGTCTCAAGATATATATTATCATATTTTTTAGCAAGCCATAATGCGGCTGAAGCATATATACCAAAGCCTGCATGTGCTAATATAATCTTTACGTCAGGAAACTCTTCAGCTCTAGGAGCTACAGCAATAGGGTCTGAGAATGGGCCTGGACCAGTGTGTATCATTATAGGTGCTCTATACTTTGCAGCATATTCAAAGAGTATTGATGCACTAGGATTAGTGGGGGCGATTGCATGGCCAGCTGTATGGAGCTTTATTGCAACAAAGTTTAGTGATTCAAATACTCTCGTAAGTTCTTTAGCTATAAATTCTTTTTCGAGATGAGGATTTATGTTAGCCATTCCAAGCACCCTTCTATTTGTTTTTATAGATATTTCATAGATTCTATTATGGACTTCAGCAACATTTGGAGCTCCTGGAAAAGGTTGGACGATTGCAACAGTTATTCCATATTTATCTAGATATTCGAGTAATAGCTCTTCAGTAATATTCAATCCAAAAATTCTACATTCACCTAAATGCATATGTGTATCTATAATCTTCATTGGTTACCACAGTTATTATGGAACTTCATACCAGTTTAAATATCATTTATAGAAACTGTATTATTCAGCGTTTAAAAAGTCTATAGAGGTATGAAAAGAAAAGGGTAGGAATTATGCCTACAAAGGGTAGAGCTGCAATATTTAGGGAGGCTAAAAAGCCTCTATCTATTGAGGAGGTGGAGTTTCCAGATCCTAAATATGATGAGGTTCTGATTAGAGTTAAGGCCGTTGGTGTCTGTCATACAGATCTAGCAACAATTGATGGAGAATTTCCCCCACCTCCATTAATGCCTACCGTACTTGGCCATGAGATAGCGGGCGAGATACACCTTGTTGGAGAGGGGGTTAAAGATCTTAAGCCTGGCGATAGAGTTGTTCTATCATGGCTATGGCATACCTGTGGAAAATGTCGATACTGTATAAAGGGTGACGAACAGCTCTGTGAACACTTAGTTGAGACAGGGAGACATGTATATGGTGGCTACGCTGAGTATGTGCTTGCTAAGGCAAGCCACATAATCAGTATTCCTCCAAATGTGCCATGGGAGTATGCTCCAGCCGCTACAGATGCAATTGCTACACCATTCAAAGGTTTAAGGATAGCAGGTGCTAAGGAGGGTGATGTAGTTGTTGTATGGGGTGTAGGTGCGCTAGGTTTTAATGCTATACAGGTTGCTAAAGCAAAAGGATGTATGGTTATAGCTGTTGGGAGGTCTGAGTTTAAGCTTCAAAAAGCTAAAGAAGTTGGGGCTGATGTAATTATAAATGCCTCTAAAGAGGATCCTGTTGATACAATTAAGAGAGTGTCTGGCGGTGCTGATATTGTTCTACAGCTCGTTCCCACTGATGTTAAGACCTATGAACAAGCATTCTATTCCTTGAGAAGAGGAGGAGTATTGATACTACTAGGATATCCACCAGGAAAGCTGTGTCTACCAGTAATTGAGTGGGGTCTTGATGAAAAGAAGGTGATAGCATCACTAGCATTTACAAGATATGATATAAGCGAAAGTCTAAGACTAATAGCGCAGGGTAAGGTGAAGCCTATAGTAACTACATATATCGGATTGGAGAACATAAATAGAGCTCTCAGTGACTTGAGAGAGGGTAAGGTTCTAGGAAGGCCCATCATATTAATGTAGTAGATGCGACAGTTTTTAAGGTATTACATCAATACCTTTTTCTACTCCTAGATGCTAGAAATTCAGCAACTATACTTAGTGTAAGAGGAGGCCCTAAAATCAATAGAGCTGTTATTGGTGTTGGATCTGGGGTAAGTACTGCTAGTATTGCATACCCTGCAACAACTATGTATCGCCAGTGTTTTCTTATACCCAAATCTATATGAAATACTTTATTAAGTACATATATAGCTAAAGGTATGAGGAAGCCTATCATAGTTGCTAAAATTGAAAATACTATAAATTCATATAGATCAGCAACATTTATATATGGCTCAATATTTAGCACACTACCAAAGTATAGCATTATTCTTATAGTTATAGGCGCTATTATAATAAAGCCGTATATTAGACCACCATAGAATAGCCCAGCTATAGCGAGTATAATTCTTACGGCAGCCCTTCTCTCATGGGGATATAGTGCAGGTCTTAAATATCTGTAGAAAAGATATAGAGATATAGGAGAGCTGAATAGAATAGCAAAGAAAAGAGCAGATGCAAGAACTACTCTTATTGGACCTGTAGGCGAGCCTGCAATAAGAATTAATGAGCTAGAATTTCTTAACAGTAACCAAGAGGCTACTACCTCTATAACCCTACTTTCTATCGATAGCCTTAGTAAATAAAATGAAAGAGGCACACCTTCGGTTATACCGAGTGGTATTAATAGAATAACAACTGTAATAATTATAATGATAACAATATTTCTAAGAACCTTAACAAATTGTACAGCTTCTCTCCAAAGCTCCTCTACACTATTATCAGACATAAACTTGGATACCTATATAAGAGCCTCTTAGGTATTCTTCAGCGGAAAGAGACAATATGTTTTATTTATTTTTCATTCTTTTGCTCAGTTTCCAGACCCTTTTTAACCTCTTTTGCAGCCTCTTCAGTCTCTTGCATAGCTTTTCTGAATTCTCTTATAGCTTTCCCCAAATCCCTCATTATCTGTGGAAGTCTTGAGGGGACTATTAAGATTAGAATAATTAAAATTACTAGAAATGCTACTTCCCAAAATCCTATTGTTTGAACTATATATGACTGAGCCATCGAATTCACCATATTAATATATGGAGTTCCTGGCTAAAGAGCTTATATCCCTTTATCATACTCGATACTTTTATCTAAGAACTACACCACCTTTAAATGACTCTAGGAAGACCTCTAGATCTTTCCACGATGGTTGGGCCTCGACATCACCCCTTACAGTAACTACTAATGCTCCTGCAGCTACAGCATATAGTAGTGCTTGGTCTATTGATAGCCCTCGGTATATAGAGGCTAGAAAAGCAGCATTAAATGCGTCTCCAGCACCAATTACATCCTCTATAATAGGCGTCTTGAATGCCTCTATTCTATATTCATTCATCTTAGAATCATAGGCAGCAGCACCCTTGTCACCAAGCTTTACGACAACAATTTCGCATCCTTTTCCTAGAATCTTTGAAATAGCCTCTTTTAGATGCTCGCCTGGGAATAAAACTTCAAGATCTTTATTATTTGTAAATACTATTTTTGACTGAAGAAAAGGCGTTAATGCTGTTCTCGCTCTTAATGCATCTCTCCATAACTTCATACGGATATTTGTATCAAAAACTATATCTAAACCGTTATGCTTTGCAATTCTATACATCTTCTCTACAGCTGCATAGCACGAACTACTAAGGGCAGGGGTAATTCCTGTAAGAATTACACCCCTATGATTTAACACATATTCCTCATCTACATCCTCAGGGGATAGTCTACTTGCAGCTGAACCATGTCTATAGTAGAATACTGTTGACTCCCCTGGTACTGGAAAATGCCGCTGTATAAAGTATATACCTGTAGGTGCTGAATCATCTATCTTTACCCTCGATACATCAACGCCCTCCCCCCTTAGAAAACCTATTACAAGCTTACCGAACTCGTCATCACCTACCCTGGTAATAATACTTGTTTTAAATCCAAGCTTACTTAAACCCACCAACATATTGGCTTCAGAACCTGCAACATGGACCTCAAAATACTTTACATACCTTAGAGGTCCGGGGGATACTGCATTAAGTTGAATCATTACTTCACCTATAGATATAAAATCAAGTTTCATTGAAGATTTCCCACAACAGTTTAAATTATATTTAATTTATAAACTTTATGTAATGATTCATTACCGCATTTCAGTAAGGTAAGTTAAGCGGTTGTTTATATAGGATTGACATTACGGTGTACTGGGGGATATAAGCTACGTTAAACTAATAAGTAACATCAGCTGATACTATATTCTGTGATCTATATGCGGAAAATTATGGTTGATAGTGATACTAAAATTGTTAAATTTGCTATCAGTAGGCCTAGAAATAGTTTCTTTTCAAAATTAAGTGAACTCTCATCATCAAAAATACTAATTGAAGTTACATATATTCCAAGTATTTCTAAGTATTTAGTTATAGCATATTCTTATAATAGGGATATAGGTAAATATCTCCCCCTCATTATGCAGAATAATTACTATCTTACAAAAAGTAAGATTAAGAGGGTAAAGTATTTCAAGAATGGAGATCTCCATGTCATAGTTGCAATAAAATTGCAATGTGAGTTTCTTAAAATAGCTGAAAATAATAATGTAGCGGTATTATCTCCATATATTATTGATAAAGGCCGTAGGTCATTTACTGTAGTAGGTGAGAAGAAAGATCTGGAGCAGTATATGGATGAAGTTATGAGGTATTATGGTGAAGATAATGTAAAGCACAACAGTATAGACTCTTTTGAAGCACTGGCCTACAATACAATTGAGAGGTCCCTACTAAATTTAATTGCAGAAAAACTCACAGATATGGAGCTAAATGTTATCATGCTAGCATATAAGAATGGCTATTTTAACTATCCCAAGGACTCTAGCCAAGAGACTATAGGTACGCTACTAGGGCTTTCAAAAATTACTGTAAATATCCATATGAGGAAAGCTTTAAAGAAAATAATTGAAGAAATAGTAAGGGCAAGCAGCTAACAGCCTAATATATTAATATAGTTGTCTCAGAACTCCATAGATCTATAGTAGCCAACACTTCTTTGCTGTAAAAATTTTAAATTTGATACACATCTTTTTCGAAAGCTATTCAATGAACAAAAAGCTTATTGGAAATACTAGGTAGGGTTCTTTTCAAAAATCCAAAAAGTAAGATGTCTAGTGGCACTTTTAAACACTCTAAAGCTTAATGAGGCCTTAAGTAAAATATCGAAGGATAGTAAAGTGATACTAATTGCTATAAATCTATATCGGATTTGAATTCCAGTAATATGTGGTGAATTTATGTTGTATTATATCTTGTTGCTATTGCAATAATCTTTTTTGCTACATCTATAGCGTCTCTTCCAAATATTTTTATCATAGGTTCTTTTCCAATATCTCCAAGGTCATAAACAATATCTACAGGTTTTCCATATCTTTTGACGGCATATTCTACTCCCCATTTTGTTGTTGCTCCCTCAACGGATTTGATGTCTTCTGGTTCCTCCCTTCTATCAAAATATGTTGTTGTTAGACCTATGCTTTTTGCAATCTCTATAAGCTCTTTGCTATATGCTATATTTGCAGCTGCTCTATACTCTGGATATAGTTTAATCATTGTAAGTATTGCATTTGCTATATGTTTTGAAACTCCAAATTCTGGCTTACCTTTAACCATTATGCCATCTCTATACCTTGTTATTCTACCTGGAACTGCAGCTACATCAAGTGGGGTTCTAGCGTATAGTGGATCTATTGACATTCCTATATTCATGCCTACCTCAGGTATGACTTTTGCTACATCTCTACTATTTCTAATAAGTATTTCAATAGCTTTTTCAACATTTTCTAGAACCCTATATCTTTCTGCAGGTATATAGATATATGCAGTGGGGTTTACAGGGCCGTACCCAGACCCTATATCCATTCCATACTCAATTGCTATTGAGATAAATTCTTTTGCAGAGGAAATTGAATCAACAATATCCTTCCCCTTAGCTATACCTGCTGCTATAGCTGCTGAAAAACTACAGCCTGTTCCATGGGTGGTTTTAGTATCTATTCTTCTATCTTTAAACTCATGGAACAAACCTTTATAGTAGAGTATATCAACTGTATACTCACCTTCTATATGGCCACCTTTAACAATAGCAGCTTCACAACCATAGCTATCGACAAGCATTTGAGCAGCTTCTCTAGCCTCCTTTATACTCCTTATCTCTATACCTAGTAGTGCTTCAGCCTCCATCCTATTTGGTGTTATAATTTTTGCAATTGGTATAAGCTCTCTCTTAAGAACATCTACAGCATCCTCTCTTAGAAGTCTAGCACTAGATTTAGCAATCATAACAGGGTCTACAACGAGTGGAAAACCATATTTTTTAACAACTTTTGCAACAGCCATAATTATAGAGGCATTACTTAGCATACCAGTTTTAGCAGCATCAACACCAATATCATCAACTACAGCCTCAATCTGTAAAGCAACAAAATCGGGAGGCAAATCATATACAGCTCTTACCTCTCTAGTATTTTGAGCAGTTATACTAGTAATTGCAGAAGTGCCATGTACACCCATAGCGGCAAACGTCTTTAAATCAGCTTGAATACCAGCACCACCACTAGAATCACTACCAGCAATTGTTAGTGCAACAGGTATTTTTCTAAAGCTAGCCATATATACACCAGTGCTCAGCAAAATATAGAGGAAGGTAGAAAGTTAAAAACGTAGCTATGTTGACACCCAGTTAGATTCATTGAATTAATGCTATATAGCTACATACATATATCCTTCCAAGATAAGGCACTAGCTTAGAGATGGTGGGACTAAGGATTAGAATAGCAAATTTTATATAGAGCTATATCTTATTTAAGCCATATACTTTCCTGTAACACTTTTGCTACTTCTTCTATTGACTCAAGTTTTGCTGGTGGATGGAATTCTAGATATAGCATAAAGCCTCCTTTAGGATCCCTAAATACTTCTACAACATTTTTTATATAGCGGCCTACCTCTTCTGGAGATCCAAATGCTAACAACCTTCTATTGATATCAAGATCTATACATACCCTTCCCCTTAATCTAGCTATATTCTCTATAGTATTTGGCTTATCCTGAATATTTAGTATGTCTACACCTACATCTAGAAGTTGATTCCAAAGCTCAACAACTCTACCATCTGTATGTAGACGTATTAATGCACCACTACTTTTTGCCTTACTAAAAATTTTTCTATATGCAGAACCTATATACTCTGCAAATAGCCTTGGATTTATTAAAGGTCTATCCTCTCCACCAAGATCATCACCAAAACTAAAAACATCTATATAGCTAAACCCTCTTCTATAAATCTCTATCAACTCAATATAGTAGTCGGTCAACATTTCAATTAACCTATAGAGTCTTTCATCTCTTTTATACATAGCGATAAATAGATTGCTAAACCCCATTAGATATATAAGCCTTAGAAAGAGGAAACCGTGTGGAAGCCATGCTACAACGGGAAGACCTTTCTCCCTAGCTTTCTCCATACCACTAAAAACTTCATCCCATGGAACTATAGGCTTAGGTAAACCACTTTCAGTTGGCACCCCCACGCTAGGGTCAGGTAGCCTAAATTCTAAAAGCTTAGAAAATTCACTTAAAGGATGCTTAACAACCTCCCCAATATAACCCTCTATCCTTGTTCTCCAAATACATCCAAATACATCAACTCTATACATATCAGTAAAGGGAATACCACTAACACCGCTATAGTGTTCCGGTATATTAATCCAGTTGAAAAATAGGGGATATTTTACAACAATATTCTTTAGACTATCTCTATAGATATTCCAAACAGGATAGAATATAGATATAGTAGTGGGCATAAATTTAGGATAGGAAAATTTTGCTGCCTTTAAATACTCGTCTCTAAAATTTATAGAGCTAGCCATATCCACCTCCACAAACACACCCTCAACATAATTTAAATTACATCACTACCCACATTATAAGTTATTAATAATAAATAGTATCTGGAACTGCATTTGGTATAGCTATTTAGTTAGTATAGCAATTTCTGCATGTTAGGATATTGGTTATGTCTATAGATGCTTGAAAATAGCTTTAGACATTAACACTTTAGATAGCTTTAGATAAATATAGAGATAATATGGAGATTCTTTTAATATATGAATTCTATATTAGAGAAGAAAAGAGAGTTTATTTATTTAAAAATTTAAGGCTTTTTTACACCATCTAAACAACTATTGTGAATTGGCATAGAATTGAAAATAGTGGTGTTGAGCGTAAAAATTTTTTAGTATATCTCTACCCTCTAACTAGTGGTGGAAGGCTTTTGAAACCATTGGATTTGAGGGGGTTTGTGAGTAAGGGAGCTATACAGATTGTTATGGTGACACCATTTGGAGATAATGAGGAGGTTGATTATGAGGGTCTGAAGGAGAATACAGAGTTTCTTGTTGAGAAGGTGCGCGGTAAGCCATTCATCCTTACACCAACTGGAAGTACAGGAGAGTTTTATGCGCTTAGTGATGAAGAGTGGCGTAAAGTTGTTTCAATAGTTGTTGATGTTGCTGGTGGTAAAGTGCCTATTGTTGTTGGATGTTCGCATGCTGGAGCCGTGCCAGCTTTAGAGAGGGCTAGATATGCCCAGGATGTTGGTGCTGATGGAGCTATGGTTGTACTTCCATATTATCATGTACCTAGTGAAGAGGGGCTGTACAACTTCTATAGAAAAATAGCAGAGTCTATAGATATTGGGCTGGCCATATATAACAATCCAGATGTTTCAAAAATATATATGAAGCCACATATTCTAGAGAGGCTTGTAGACCATGTAGACAATATAGTTTTTATAAAAGAGAACACGCCATATCCACCAATGTTGTATAGACAAATAAAGACTGTAGGGGGTAGAGTTCCTATAATAGAGGGTAGGGGTGAATGGTGGTTTCTAGCAATAGCAGCAACTCTAGGAGCAAAAGGATTTACATCAGGTTATGCAAACTTTATGCCAGATATAGCTCTAGAGATACTATATGCAGGGCTTAGTGGAAATATTGAGAAGATAAGGAGATGCATTGAGTTTCTAGAGCCCTATGAAGCATTTATAGATAAAATGAATGCAAAGTATGGCCCTTCAACAACTATACTACCACATCCATACATAGATCAGTATATGGTCTATAGTGTTATAAAGAATTCAATGAATATACTTGGATTGAGGGGAGGGAGAATGAGGCTTCCACTAACCGATATATCTAAAGATGATATAGAGGAGCTAAAGGCTATTCTATTCAATAAACTTGGGCTTACAAAAATAAAGTAGTAATAGTTAGAAAAATCTCCACATCTTAAAATTATTTTATTTATTTAGAGAAGAATTTTCGATGTATTACTTATTGCATAATCTACTACAGCATCTATAGAGCCAAATTCAGATTTTTTAATAGCCTCCTCAATAATTTGATAAACTCTATTGTTAGCATGTGTTACAGCTTGTTTACCCCATAGTGCTGGATATAGTGTACATGACTTTACCTTTTTTATAATAGTTTTATCTAATCCAAATCTTCTACCAATTTCAACTATTTCATTTTTGTCAAACGATATTAGAGGTCTTATAATAGGTACACCACTTTTTTCTGTAAGAAATTTAAGGTTGTGAAGAGTCTGTGAAGCTACTTGACCAAGTGCTTCACCTGTTACTATAGCTCTACAGCCAATTCTTTTAGCAAGCTCCCACGATATTCTATACATAAGCATTTTACAGAGCATACATCTATATCTACAATTAATATCTATCTTGTTGTGAATAGCTCCTAGAGGAACTATATATGTCTCCCATACATCTTCAGCAACCCACCCCCTAAGCCACTTTAAAGACTCCAATACTCTAGCCCAAGCATTATCTCCATAAAAAGGCTTTAGATTAAAGTGTATAGGTGTAACACTAAAACCCATTCTCATTACAGCCCATGTAGCAATAGTACTATCAATACCACCTGACAAAAGACTTGCGACCCTTCCAATAAAGCCATATGGAATACCGCCAACACCCTCAAGCTTCTCGCCATAGATATATGAACTATTACCAACAATCTCTATAGATATTCTTTTGCTATAGCTAGCTGAGGAAATTTCAGCACTTTCTATACACCTCTTAACACCCTCAATTATGCTACCCCTAATACTATCTACAATAAAAGTATTTTCACCAAATACATCTATAGAGCTATAGCCATATAGCTTAAAAAGACTACATATAGCATTGATAATAGAGGCTATATCTATAGAGGTCTTAATAGCTAGATAAATACTCTTGATACCAAATACTCTAGTTAGAGACTCTACATACTGCTTCTCTACACCACCATCTACTACAATATAGAGTCTATCACGAGATAGCTTATATATAGAGCCTTTAAACCCAACTCCCCCAATCTGAAGAACAATATTATGCATAAGTCTATCTATAGCAGCCTCCCCCAAATTAGCAACACGTTCATCAACATTCAATAAAATAGTGCTAAACATCAACACACCGCCACAGACTACTACCATATTAAGAGGAAAAATATATTTAGATACCAACTAGGTAATATAGTAGGGGGTAGTCTATTTTAGGTAAAAGCCCAGTAGAACATATTTGATGTAAGGAGAGTTAAGTAGTGAGGATTAAAGACATATATCTATTAGAAAGTTTTAGTATGTTTCTAAAGGTCTTTTAAAGATAGTTGAGCATATGAGGATAGAAATAGTAATTCAAGTAGAAAGTAGAGCAGTAAAATATCGATAGATCTAGGATTGGATTAGTGTTAAAGGAGTTCAACTCTTATATAGGTTTATGCTATCTAATTTAATTGTCCATCTCTTTTACTTACATTTGGTCTTGGGTCTACATTACCTTTGGATATTTATTGGCTCTAGATATCTCACATCATAAGCAATTATTTATTTACTAGAATGCTAAAGAAAAATCTAACTTTTCAAATTACTTCTACTAACCATCGTAAACCGATACAAAATCTAAATAGCATCGCTAGAGAGAGTTTAGAAGCTAAATCTAATGGTATAGCCCCTAGAGTGTTATACAGAACAATAGCTAGAGCTGAATGAGGCATTAAAGAGATAGGATATATGAACTAGAATGTAGTTAGCTATCAGATATATTCAGGGGGTATATAGCGGCTATAAGATATAACTATGATACTTCTTTGAGAAGCTTCTGAAGTACTTCTTTAACTTCATTCTTAAGACGGTAAGCACGATATATTCTACCATCTGAAACCTTTAACTGAACTTCTTCAATAATGCCATAGTAAAGGAGAGGCTTAAGGTTGTTCTTCAACTTTTTGCCGTTAACTCTTAATCTCCTTGTTAAGAGTCTAAGACTGGCCATCTCTTCACTGATTAGCGTCATTATTACATTCATCTTGATGCTATCCTCCCGAAGAACTCTAAGAATTTTAGAAACAATATCTTCAACATTTTTTATACCACTATCCGACGCCATAACTTGTATCCTCATGAGGAAGTAGATGTGTATATATATAATGCATTATAAAGTTTATATACCTATACAATCCGTAGCCGCACTAGACAATTTTTTATACTTTTACTACATATGCTGTTTTTCTATCTATTACATAGTATGTTGTTTTATCCTGATTGAAAGCAACTTTAATTATAGGTTTTTCCAATATTCTTGCAACTTTAACTAATTCTTCTACACTCTTCAATACCACTATATCACTT
>CALJEI010000016.1 GCA_938074605.1 uncultured Ignisphaera sp. | reverse complement strand
ATAGGATGGATAATGGGCTGGTGGGCAACACTAGGAGGAACAGAGAGTATAAAGGTATACCCAGACAGCTACATCAGCGCTAGCACTTCTCCACCTAAACTAGTTCTCCACATAAAGAACGAAGGTTCAGCAGCTGCAGTCATATACAAAATCGAGATAGCAGGAGTAGGAGTATATCCATTAGAAGAGGAACTCACACTTTCACCTGGTAAAGAAGAAGAATATGAATTAAACCTACAAGATGTTACTGTTATTGCTGGTGCTAAGTATACTATTAAAATATATACTAAGGCTGGTAATGTTATTTCAGCCGTTACAGAGGCTAAGCCTTAAATATAATGATTAAGTTAATTTATTTTTTCAAAATATTTTTTATTTTTGTTAGTCGATAGAGTATCTAGGGATGGATGGTGGAGTTTGTTAGTGGTACAGCTATTCTATGGAGTGGTGTATATGGTGTATAGGGGCCTATCTGAGACTGTTGCTATAGTGGTTTTAATAGGTCTTGCTATAAGTTTTTCAATTGCATTTATTGTATATATGCAGAGTGACTATGGTGTGAAGCAGGATTTAGCTGTTCTTCAGAGGGTTATAGAGTCTGAGAAGATGGGCGTTGTTGTAAGGCTTGTTCATGCTACAGAGGAGTTTGCTGTATTTCTTTTTAGAAGGTTTGATGGTGGAGGTAGGGTGATGTTTTTTCTAGATAATGGGGCTGAGTATATAGATTGTATGGATGTAGTTGAAGACGTAAGTAGTGGGGCTGTGGTATCGGTGGGTGAATATAGTGTTAACGATATAGTGGTGGTTTCTAGAGATGGTGTCTATAGCTATAGATATTATGTGAAAGCAAGAGGGTTGCCAGATAGTGGAGTGGTGAAAATCTGTGCTGTAGAGGTTGATCAAAATTCTATGGTAACTCTAGCTCTCATAAAGCCGGTTGTACGTGGATATAGCTATACTGTATTGAGGTCCTATAATCGTCTGTGGAGACTATATGGCTCACTAAGATTTAGAGTTATTGATGTTGACATAAACTCCTATCTATATGTCAATGACACAATGTATCCGCTTAGAGTGGGGCAAAGTATAAGAATAGATGTAGATAGTAGGGAGGGTGTGGTAAAACTAAATCAGATGAAACAAATAGAGGAGTTGAATGTTTTTGCTAAAGCTATATATATAGATGATGCTCTATTGGCTAAAAATGTACATGTTAGTATCATAGGCGATGTAGCTATAGACATTATAAGCTCCTCACTATCCATAGAGATTCTACCAAATCCGCCAGGCTACATAAAATTGGTGTACCAAGGTCAGCCTCAGCTTAATATTGAAGATGATAATGATAGCAGCTATATAAGGGTGGTTGGATGGAGTGTAGATAGCGTGAAGGGGCTAGCTATACAGTTAAGTCAAGATACTCTATATTCAGAGGGTGTAGCTAACACTATATATATCGTTCAAGGTGGGTCTTTAGCTCAAGCTTTTTTAGCTAAACTAAGGCTATATATTGTTGCTATAATCAATAATAAACCCTATTTGATTGATACACATGAATATAGATTTAGCTCTAGCTATACTTCTTAACATTGTGAAACTTTTTTATCTAGTTTAGCAAGTTTTTCTAGAGGGGTAGATAAGTTGTGGTTAAAAGGGGTCAGAGCGAGCTATTGTCTACAATTATATACATAGGATTTGCTTTACTTATTGGTATATCCATGCTTAGCTATGTAGCCTTCGTCATTTCTGGATACAGAGATAATATTCTTCTCTCAAATCATTTAACTAATGAGGCTTCTAGCATACTTGTAAACACAATTTCATTTGATGATAAAAGCTCTACACTGTGGATACTCCTCAAGAGAGTTGATGGTTCGCAGAACAACTTCTTTGTAGCTATTGATAGTGGTATTAACTATATAAGCTGTAATGCAATCTACGTCTACAATCCTCATAACGATGATGATGGTATTCTCTGTAATTCTCCCACAGACTGTATAAGATCTACATCCATATATGTAGGCTCTATGGATGGAGTATATATTCCGTGGGAGGGCGTTATACGTAGCTTTCTACAGTATGCAAGAACGGTAGGCTACACTATTAGTGATACAATTTATATATGTAGTATAGAGAATATATGTAGATATTCCCAAGCATCTGGCCTATGTAGTGAGAATAACATTGTTAAAATACGGCTTCCTTCAGAAGCATTAAAAGCAAGGATATTTATAGCTACATTCTATAGCGGTAAACCCTATATAGTTGGCGTCTATGAGGTATCGCTAAGATGAGGGGGCAGGGAAACATAATTATAGCAACTATATTCTTTTCGATACTTCTACTAGCAATAATACCCCTAATACTAAATATATACCACAGTTCACTAGCGAAAACACCCATATATGAAAATCCCATGTATAGAGCTGCTGAACTTACAATGAAGGTCACAAGTAGAGAAATTATAGCATTCTTCAATGCATCAAATTCAATACTGGAAGTAGTCAATATAGGTGGATCTGATATAGAAGTTGAGAAAGTTGTAGTGTATATTAGCTGTAATAATCAGAACCACTATCTAAATATGGATAGAGTCGCTAAATTGGTATCAGGTCAGCGAACTTCACTAGATCTAAAGATATCTGAAAGTCTATGTGAAAATCTAGAAGTAAAGACATTGTACATAATAACAGTAGAGGGGGCGGTTATAAGCAGCACAGTTATAACAATTGAAGAACTTAGCAACATACCCTATACCAGCAATATATCAATACCTATAGTAGTGCCCTATGCTACAAGGGTTATACCAATAAGCGTAGGAATAACAGATAATATTTGGAGCATATCCTTGTTAGAACAAAAGGGATTTACAATAGAGACATTGGATAGAATGGACAATCCAACAAAAGTATTGCCATACCCAAGACTAGCTATAGACAAAGGTATGAAGGGAGGAACAACTACATCATATATATGGAGGTTGAATAGAGTTGAAAACAATATAAATGTAAATATAAATGATCAAGCAATTCGCTCACTTTGGATAGGCTATGATCCAAGAAATAAATCTAGATACAACATAATTATAACAGCAGATAGAATCAGTATGACCCTTGGTTCATCTACTCAAGGGTGCTCAACTGCTAGCAAAGTGAAAATATATGGCTTTGAAAGCCTGTATGCACAAGGGATTATAAGATTACGACAAGGTTCAACTATAAATTGGATTACTAAACCAGATCCTGATGTAGCGAAATACACATTTCTTACAACTTCCTCTATCACTACACAACTTATGTTACTAGGCTCTGCCGATAGAGTTGAAATATATTGTCGTGGAACTGGTGATGAATCAAGCTACAACCCATATACTATATTCATGAATACAGATGGAAGTCAAGGCTATGCTGGAATACTATACACTGCAATAGATAGAACATGGGGTTTCTACAACAGTAGAAATGAAAATGATAATCAACTACTTGACTATTCAGTAGCACCCCTTGCACTAGTGTATAGAGGCTTTGCTATATCTAATAATAACTATAGTAGTGTTGTTATTGCTATCAACTATAGATTTCATGATAATGAGGGTAGTGATGCCCAGGGGACATCTATCGATAGGCCAATAATGTTTGTAGGTCTTGTAGATGAAGGTGGCACTATATATAGCTATAGAAGTTATACATTTAGGGAATTAACAAGATATGAAGATACCTATCCGCCAACAGCACAAGCTCAAAGTAGCCTAATTTTCATACCTCTTCCACCAAGAAATATTAGTGAAAAGCTATTCTACGTCTTTATAGCATTTCAAGACCCGTACCACTATAATGGTAATTTAGATGACCTTGATTTTACATTATACATAGAGTCTCTAGCTATAATACCATTTAGATAGGGTGGGGCTATGCACTATAAAAAGTTTATAGAGAGGGGTATTGCTGAAGTTGTTGGAGTAATAATTGCATTTGCTATAATCTCTTTAGCCATAATATTCACTATAACAAATATATACTCCACTATAATGTATTCACAGCCAATTACATCAATTTCTAGTGGATACTTTGGTGAAAAGCTTATCCTATACCCTATTGAAACCTCCCTCAATGTAAAGAACATAGGATCCGTAACAACATATGTATCCTATATAGTTGCTATAGATATGGATATGGATAAAATTGTTATAGATGCTAGACGAAATACCCTATGCAATACATCGCCATCAAGAATCGTGCTACCAGGGGACATCATAGCTATTACGTGTAGAGTTGGCTACATACCCATAGCTGTTATTACTGAAAGTGGAAGGGTTTTCTCTATAGATCCACAACTCTATGCTAGTATAGTAGAAAGAGTTAATTGGATTCCTATGATAACACTTTTTGGAGGCATGAATATTACCACTACATCAGAGTTGCTCAAATATTTAGAGAATAGATTGCTAGTGGTGGATGGAGCCATAAAGACATCTACAGAATTAACGCTATATAGAAATGTATCTGGGGAGGTTAACGCCGAATTAACTGCTTCGCTAATCATTATAGGTAACAATCCGGTAAACAATAAATTAAATATAATGATAATAGGAAGGGGTACAGAGGAATCAAGCATAAATGTAGCAGGAGAAAGCATAGATATTAGTAGGGTTGGGCTACATCGATATAGGTTAAAGATAGAGAATTTCACTGGCATTATCACAATTAGCGGTATTCAGCCACAGCCTGGGATATATCCTTGTTATATAGATAATGGAAGGACGTGTAGAGTTGAACTTGATGGTCAAGCAGATAAAGTTCTACTCTACACAAATACTACATCACGAAGAGAAGGAATTGTGGGGCTAGACCCCTATATATTTATTGGCGATTTGAACAATAATGGTAATACAGAGATGGTTTTTGTTACCCAGGATTTTTCAATAGGCAGCAAAACTTCTAAAAACGATATAATATCATCTGTTGATCTACTTGATGCAAATGTTGTACCTATGAGGATAGTGTTTTCAGAGAATGGTATTGATAGCAGTAAATATTCAACAGCCATACTTACTATAAGAATGTTCTTCTGGGATAATTCAGAAGACGATATTAGTGATAATGATAATAGGGTTATTATGAGAGTTGGTCTCTATGACGATACAACTAAATCATTTGTCTACAGCACATATCTAAGCTACTATGAACTCTGCAGGTATAGACATGTAAAACCGTTTTCTGTATCATATATAACTAAAGATTTTATAATGTATATCCCAAATACGGGTAGGACGTATTATGTGGCTATAGAAATTTTAGATCCATACTATCTTGATGCGAGTGGAAATCTTAATAGAAATGATGCAGATTTAATAATAGGTTTAGAGTATATAGGAATAGTGCTAGGTGGTAGGTAGTGCCAGTAGTTAGAGGAATATCGACACTCTTAATATCATTTATAATATCTATAACAATTCTATCGATATTCACATATATATTAATTAATTTAGCTACATCAATATATAGCGGTTCTCTACACTTTAGAAATATTGTTAGATACTCACAGCTACACGAAGTATCACAGCTTATAATGAATAGAACTATAGACATGGTTTACATGTTCAATCTAGGGCCAAGCGATATTGTTATAGACCAGATAATTGTTATAGATCAGGCGAATCGTATAGAAGCCAAAAAGAGTTTTGAGCTATGTAGCTCAAGCCTTATACCCGTCTATACTGCTATTGCCTGTGATCCAGGCTATGAATATATAGCTGTTGTAACATTAGATGGTGCTGTAATATATCCCCAGACTCCTATCAAAAAGATCTATCCGTTGAGAGCTAATGCAACTCATATCATACCTATAACATTCTCGATTAATAATCCAGAAGAGCTTCAAACAGAATTTGACGTAGATTTAAAGCTTATAGCAAAGCCTTATACAAAAGATCGTGCAAATATAGGCTATAGAGGAATTAAATCTGAAAAACTAATTTTATTACCACCTGGACAGGAAAGTGAGTTCTATAATGCTATAGTTTCAACAGATGATAGAGGTTTGGCATTTGGTGTTGTAGCTATTGGCTATGACCCAAGCTGGATTATGGAAAAAACTATTAATCAAAGTAGCGATACACCACCAAGATTTACAATATTGATTAGCGGGCCTGCATTCACAGGGACGGAGAGGATAACTATCAATAGAAGGACATACACGTTGTCTGGAAATGGGTTTAGAATTCTTATAAATAACTTTAGTGGTGTAATCCAAATAAAGCGTGGAAATAATATTATTGCCTGTAGCTCATCAATACCTAATCAATGTAGCGGTGTATCACTACCAGCTATAGGTTCGTGGTACTATGGAACGACGGATTCAGACCTCAATCTTAGAATATATCTAAATGGTACTGCAGGCTACTTGGCTAAATTTATGAGAATGGCCTCGGGGGAGTCGCCAACTGGTGAAACAAGTTATTACCCATATCTATTTATAGGTGATGTTGATGGAAATGGCATTAATGATATAGTTTTTATAACTGAAGATGCATACTATGGAAGTAGTTCTAGCATCAATGACAGATATAGAAATGATGACCTAAGTGATTGGAGTACAGCTCCATTAATTTTAAAGCTTCTCCAAGTTGGAAGATCCCTAGGTTCATCAGATGGCTCTATAGATGGAAAGAAATTTGCTGGTATAACACTATATGTAAACATCTTCTTCCACGATAATTCTTATCCAGATGAAAATCAGCTTGAGGATATAGATAGAACTGATTGGGTGTTAAGAATCCTACTAATAGGTGAAGATGGTAGCGAATATATTGTTAGAGAGTATAGATATCAAGAGATATGTAACTATCACAAAACACGTATAACTGACTTTGAAAGAGATAACTATTTCGTAAAATTAACACAATCAATATATGTACCAATTCCATCATCAAGTAGATACTGGGTGGCTATAGCCTTTCAAGATCCATACGGCACAGGACCTAGAAATGATTCTGATATCACTATTGGTGTGGAGTTTATAGGAGCCATACCTCTCTTTAGAGAGGAGTAGAATATGTGATGGGTTGTATGGTATCCTATGCAGAATATTAAAAACAATATATATCTCCATATTTAATTTACTACTTTCCACCTTCTATTAGGATTTAAAGAAGAGCCATATTGTTTGCCCTATATTATTGTTAGGAAGAATGTAGTAGAAGGTTTTGTAATAATATATAACAATTTTGTAGTAATATGCGTTTAGAATATAATTGTATCCACACTACTATAGGATTATTTTTGTTGATGCTTTTCTAAGTCTATTCATTATTGCTAGCCCTATTCCCTTTTCTGGAAAGCTTTCTGCTACAGCTATATCTACACCAAGTCTATCAAGTTCTCTTAATGTTGTGAATAGGTTTTTGGCTACCTCAAATAAATTCTCTCTTGAGCCAACAGTAATAATTTTATCTACAATCCCTTGATAGATTTCCACATTTTCTCTACAGGTAATGACTGCTATTCTCTTTCTCTCTCTCCTAAGACTTAAGGCTACTTTAAGAACATCTTCAGGCTTTCGTGTTTCTACAACTATTAATGGTGTTGATGGTGCATAGTGTCTATATTTCATGCCAGGTGCTAGTGCTTCTTCAGCTTCTACATATCCTCTACTGACATCCGTTACCGTAACCTCTATACCTAAAATTTCAGTAATTCTCTCTATAGGCATAGCACCTGGCCTTAATAGTCTTGGAGGCTTTATAGAGAAGTCTACTATAGTGGATTCTATACCGAAGATAGTATCCCCTGCATCTATAATTATATCAGTTCTTCCAAACATATCTGTAAGAATGTGGTGGCTTGTTGTTGGACTTGGTCTTCCTGATATGTTTGCACTTGGTGCAGCCAAGGGTCCTGTACAATCTATAAGTTTTTCAGCAACTGGATGAGCAGGCATTCTAATAGCAACTGTTGGTAGTCCTGCTGTAGCTTCTGGTGGAACGGCGCTACCCCCTTTTAAAACAAGTGTTAGTGGCCCTGGCCAAACAAGCTCTATAAGCCTCCATACGGCATCTGGAATATCTACAGCAGTTTCATATAGATGTTCCCTTCTAGATATATGGATAATAAGTGGATTATCAATAGGCCTATTCTTAGCTATAAAGATTCTCCTAATAGCCTCAGGCCTATATATAGAAGCCCCCAAACCATAGACAGTCTCAGTAGGAAAAACAATAATCTTACCACTCAAAACATCCCTACACACTACATCCAAAATACTAGGGTCAGGATATAGAGCATCAACTCTAAATAGCTTAGTTAAAACCATAGTCTCTACACCACAGCATTCAATCCCTGAGATACAGATAGCTCTAGCCACAATTTAACTATATTGAAACCTAAAAACATTACAGCCACACCATAGATATCATAACCATTTATTCCCTCTAGTAATGAAATCTATAGCTGTGGTAATGCCTATGAGTAGTGGTGATAGCCATCTTAGTGAAAGGCTATCTGAGGTTGATAGATACTATGTAGAATGTCCTGTCTGTAGAGGTAGCGCCATAGTTACAGTATATAGCTATATTATTTCAGAGAATGAAACTATTGCTATACTAACACTAATGTGTAGCTACTGTGGCTTTAGATTTAGAGACGTTATTCCACTATCGGAAACTGATGGTGGTACATGTATAGAGGTGTATATTGAGAGGAGTATAGATTTAAATACTATTATATACATGCCATCGCAAGTAGATATTGAGATGCCTCAGCTTGATATAGCTGTTGAGGCTATGTCTCTTAGAATAGGTAGTATTGTTACTGTAGATGCCATACTGCAGTATATTTTAGATTCACTTAATAGTGTATGTGGTACTGCGGTAAAGTGTAGGGAGGCTATAGCTAGACTGGGGAAGGTGGTTAGAGGTGAAGCTATAGAGCCTACTACAATAAGAATAAAAAGTATCTATAGTCCATTAAGGATTTTAAAAAGCTATAGAGATGACAACTATAGACATTGCTAAATTCTACTCCTTCTTAACTTGTATTACCTTAGTCTTCTTACCTTCACGCTTCTTCCTAATCTTTATCTCCAGCACACCATTCTTATAGAGAGCCTCTGCAGACTCTATATCAACTTCTGCAGGTAGGTCAATTTCCTTTCTATACTTTCTATCATGATTTGAAGCCTCTACAACTATACGTCTATCATCTATAGCCTCAACCTTAATCTTATTCTCATCAACACCAGGCATCTCAGCAACAATCCTAATCTTATCATCCTCCTCGTATATATCTGTAAGTGGCTCCCTCTCTTCACTAACAACAATACTTGGCCTTCCTCTTTCAGCCCTCCTCACATTGCCAAACTCATATATTCTTGGAACTCCATCAGGTCCTATCTCTATTCTAAAGCCATAGAGAATAGGCTTATTGAGTCTCTCCATACCCCTCAGCTCCTCCGGTGAAAGCCTTAGATATCTAGATATCTGTTTCTCAAACTCCTCCATCTCCTCCTGAAGCTCTTTAAACAAATCATTGAACAAATCGAAGATATCCCTTCTTCTCCTCCTATACCTCTCCTCATCACTCATACGCCACACCTATGCAAGATACTCTACCATTATTAAGCTTATAAATGTTGATGGTTATTCTCTCCCTTTTTCCTAGACCTAATATGTTTACAGCTTTATAGCAACTTCTAGTTTTTGATTTTGATAAAAACCAAACCATATAGAGACTCTAGGTAACGAATACTTGTATTCTAAGCCATCTAGAATGTTTATTCGATATAGTTGAGGGTTCAGCCTATACTAGACTTATATCAAGTGACTTCATCGTCTCACCCCTGTCCCCACTTAAGGGCTTCATTGGACCTAGGGATGTTTAAAGCATTTTAAAATCCACATATTAATGCTCTTGGGGAAATCTTCATTTAAAACATTTCAATAGATTCTCCATCCCATAGAATAGCCTAGATAAGTAAATTAAGAAATGCTATAGGCTTCCCTACAACATTAATCTATAAATATTTATGAAGATTAAAATAGGAGCAAAAGGTATTACCAATCTAAGTGTCTACCCCTCTATCTAGTTTTATGAGCTGCGGTATTTTGAAGAGTGGTGCCTCCTGTATGTAGTTTTTACCTAGTCTAAGTGCTATTTCAGCTTTTGCAAGTTCTTGTCCAATGTATAGTGCATGGGATACTTGGGAGATAAGTTCTCTTGAGACAATTTCATGCCTTATTGCTCTTGCTGATCTACCTCTAATTAGTATCCTTCCCTTTCTACCTATATATAGTACCTCTATATATCCATTCTCATGATCTACCCTAATTTTAAATACACCCATTGGGTCTGGCATATATGGCCTCTCCTCCTCAACAGCCTCTATAACCTCATTAGCTTTATCTAAAGGTTCATCATATCGCCTTTTATCCTTTAAGATTAGTAGAGATAGCCCTATATCCTTTGGTGGACAGCCCTTAACATCTGCTAAAGATGTCATCTGACTAGCCAATTTACACTCTAGAGTGGATCCTCTAGCCTTTACACTCTTTTCAACAGTTAGTATAAGGCTTGCACCCACCTCACGAGCAAACATTGTTAGAAGTGCATTTACACCAACGCTATCGACATCCACCATCTCAGTAACGTTACCTACACCCATAAACATTGGGATGTCTGGATACAGCAACTTAAATCTATAGAATGCTAGCAGGGATCTAAATGTAGATAGCGGTATATCGAGAATAGCATCTGCAAACACTTTCTCAAAACCCCTTGCCCTAACAGCTTCTACAGCCTTCTTCAACAGAAAAACCCTCTCATCTACATCACTTGGTGCCATAGCTGTATTTGGGTCTCTAGGAGTTGTTACAATAGCCACATCTCTGTTAACCCTCTCAATTCTATCAATGTTCGTTAAATCAACATTTATCACCATATCTACACCAGACTCTATAGCAACGTTTACCTCACTTGGAATAGAGGTGTCTATAGCTATAGGTGTATCAAGCTCCCTTCTAACTAATGAAACTATCCTCTTTACAGCATCTGGATGGGGGCTATATGTCTCAAAGCTAAGGCTAATAATATCTGCCCCACTCTCAACAAGCCTTAGACACTCTCTAATAAGACTATCAACTGTAAGTGTATGGGCTTCAGCAACTTCAGCTACAACCCTAATTGGTGGTGGACTTACTGGGATTCTCAGCCCCCTAACAACAATACTATTAGAATCACTAAGACTATCCTCTATCTCCATCAAAACCCTCCTCACATTACTAAATACCACATTCTGAAGAATCTCATCAGCAGGTTTATCAGGCGATAGTATACTTAGATCATCAAGTCTTAAAATATCGGTAAGATCATAGACATTCACAGTACCTTTAACAGTCCTAACACCAATAGCTTCCTCAATAATCCTCCCAGAACCTCTAACTAATCCAGGAAGCAGAATATAGTCATAGTCTCTAGAGCTAACACCAAGCTCCTTAAGATAAAGGGCTATATATTCTGTCGTTAAAAATGCTGCTACTGGAATTGGGGTAACAACCACATTTACACAGTGTTTTGTTTTACTATAAGCTATAGTCTTTCTAACAATATCTTCAGCCATTCTACCTGTAACAACAAGTATTCTAGCCATATATACCCCCAGTACTGCTATCAAAAACTATTGGCTATTAAGGTATTTATATATAGAAAATCTCTATAGCTCTATATACTATTAGCTAAAGATATTACTCCTATACCTTTAGAACTCTGTAGTGGAAATGTTTATAACCACTTTAAACACTTTCTTTAACTTGAGTGATACTAATATTCATATATCGACCTATTTTAATGCTGTAATTATGTGTAGAGAGGTATGGTTTATAGAGTTGGGATGTGATGGAGGGTAGACTCTGCATATTGTGTAGAGGCGCTAGATATCTTTGTGGAAGAGCTTACTGCCCCATAGTTGCTAGAATGTATGTGGATATGCGGGTTGTTAATATAGTTGAATCAAATTACCTCTTTGGTTCATCACCCCCCTCTGTATTTATTGGAAGACTTGGGTATCCCTATGTATATGCAGGTCCTCTAGCTCCTCCAGCTACAGGAGATACAAAGGTGTATGATTATCCAGAGCAGTGGCGGTTGATGAAGCTTGAAGATCTACTGAGTCTTAGGCTAAGTCTTATCCTAGGTAGAAAGATTGTAAATATACATATGGTTGACAATAAATTTATTGAATTGCTACAACATATAGTCTTAGGTCTAAGGCCCATAGATATAGAGATGCGCTTTTCAAAAACTCCAAGAGGCTATATTATGAGCGACTACGAGCCTCCTATAGGGCCTAGAGCTCCTATAGAGTACGTAAGGGTTGTAGGATCTTCAGCTACACATAGAGCTGTAGAAAGACTCTATAACGATTTTGATGTAAGAGCCTTTGAAGCTGTTATAGAACTCTATAGGGTTGGGGTAGAGGTATCACAAATACAAAAGATTTTAAGTGTTGGTGCACTTGGAAGAAAAAGATCTAGAAGGCTTGTCCCAACTAGGTGGGCCATAACAGCTGTTGACGATATTCTCTCAAGACATCTAATTGAGGATAGGATAAAGTGGTATGGGGAGCTTGGAGAGATACAGGTGTTTACTAGATATATCCACAAAAATCTATTTATAACCATACTAGTACCCGGTAGATGGAGCTATGAGTGGATGGAGGCATGGTTTCCAGAATCGACATGGAATCAAAATGGAAAAACTATAGCAATAGAGGGAGACTATGAGATTATTAGACCAAGGGATGAGTATGCCTCTATAGGAGGATGCTACTATGCATCAAGACTAGCAACAGCTGAGTATCTAGATAAAATAGGAAGGCAAGCTATAGCGATAGTTCTTAGAGAGATATATCCAGGCTTCAACATACCAATAGGTGTATGGTTTGTAAGAGAGCAGTTAAGGGAAATGTATAGACAGAAACCGCTAAAGGCTAACACAATAGAGGAGGCACTAGAAATAGTAGGTAGATATAGCACTGTTGGTACTACAAGGTGGATAGAAAAATCAAGACTCCTACAACTACTTCTAAAAAACAAAAGACTAGATACATTCATAAAGAAATAGAGCTATTCTATAGCAGCAATAGAAGCTACTTATATCATCGAAAAATATGGCATATACATAAAGCAGTAGTGCGGGGGGTGGGATTTGAACCCACGCAGGCCTACGCCATCGGGTCCTGAGCCCGACCCCTTTGACCTAGCTCGGGCACCCCCGCACACCACTACATGTATTAGCCTAACTATACTATTTAATATTTAAACTACTTAGAGCCTAAAATCTAGTGGGATGGGAGATTGCTATAGACTATAGGATTTAGGTTCTTCACCCATCTACTGAATCCCAGCTTGCTACTAGTGCTACCCTATCTAAGTTTCTCCATATGATGTCACTTAGATCTGGATCTATTGTGAGAAGCTCATATATATTCTGCTTAATATCAACTATCTTTATTTTAGCTGATATTCTACCTTGTAGTAGTTCTAGCTTTTTCTCTGCCTCTTCTCTACTATAGACCCCTAATATTACTTTCATTATTTCACGTATAACTGTTCCTAGGGGGCTTTTTCTATATTGATACCACATATCTCTACACTCTCTTCATTAATGTGGTTCATATCTTAACTATATCTCCAGTATATAGTTAATCTAGGTGGTTTATAATGTTGTTAGAAGCCATAGTATTTGTTGGTCTTGATGAAACTAGCAATAGCGCTCTAGAAAATCTTAGGAAGGCATCTGAAATACTTGTAAAGGAGTATGGAGTTAAACTTGTTATAATACCTGTTAACATGTGGCTTGACCCACTAAATTCATCAATAAAGTCACTACCACTAATAATAATAGGCGGCTTTAATGCATTTTCAGGCTATGCCCCTACAGCTAATGAAATAAAGGAGTATGTGCTAAAGATAATTAAGCTAAAGAATAGAGGAAGGGAACTTCAGCTACCTGCAGGAACAATAGACAGTGAGATGTTGATGTCCTCAGCACTAGTAGCATAAAACATAGTAAACTATATCACTAAATTAAAAGCGGCATATGAAACAGTAGAATAGTATCCATGTCATTACTTCAACTATATAACTCAATTGTATTTATTGTTTAATGCTAATGAAATAAATTAGCTCTATATTTTGTGGATAGTAATATATAGGGATTTAACTTTCATGCTAGTTTATATTTGAGCAACATTATCACTCATTTCCTCTACATCCCCCTGTTTTCATTGTGCTTGAGGGTGTTTAGGGGTATCTAAACCCACATATCTTAAGTATTTTCTTGAGTATTTGGTGAATAGGTTTACTGTATTGAGACGTATTTCTCTCTTCCCCACATACCCTTATGCTTAACTCACAGTTACTCTAACAATAAAACCCCTCAATTCTATCAATGGTAGGCGTTTAATTTATTTCTTCATCTTCACAACCTTAACAATTTCAATCCTCCTAGAATAGCCCAAAACAATAGATTTACAAAGAATAGTAAACCTTATAAAAACAACCAAAGAACTAAGTTTCATATCTGATGACATCAACCCATACAAACTCTTACGAAACTCAAAACAATTTGCTAATATATCTAGATGGTGTAGAAGTATTGTTAAAAACCACCCTCTAGCACTACTCAAGATTTTGCTTATAGGAGTTGTGAATACAAAATCCTTTCTTTGAAATCTTAACATGGGAAAGAATAATCTCCAGGTTTTTTGCTTAACTACAAAAATATTCTTCGATCAAATCCTTTGGAGCTTCTATTGGGATCTTGTAGCTTTTAACGACTTCTATATCCTTTCAACCTTGCTTTCAGGGACTTTAAACCTACCACTCAGATACTTAATAGCCCTAATCATTCCCTCGCAACCCACCTCTCTACAGTCCTTCTAGATATCTGAAGCCTCCTCGCTGCTTCTCCTATCGTCAATAGCTTTTCTGCCACCTCCAACACCTATTACACTATATATTTAAATCTATCTATTTAGAAATTGCTGTAGAGGCATAGGTTAATGAAGTATTTGGTTTGTGGGATTGAGGAAGACAGAGATGTGGTTGCTGTAAAGAATCTCCTGAAAAAGCAGAGAGATATGGGGGTCTTCATCTATTCACCCCGAAAGCCCTCCCATGACAAGAGGAGGGAAGCAATGAAAGTTAATGCTAGAGCGAAACGGTTGAACTCCTTGCTAGCATTATTTCTAGGTAGGATTTAGGTATAAGTTGTTTTGGTAGGTTTAGGGTGTCTAGAATTTTTGTAAGTATTTCTCTAAACTCATCTATAGAGTTAACATTCTCTATTTCAATTTCTACAAATTTTCCAAGGCCTTTAACATCGTCTAAAAATATTTTTGCTACTCCATATCTATATATCTTTCTTCTCTTGTATATAGTTATACTTCTAAAGCCTAGCTCTCTAAATATGTCTATAGCCTTATACCCACTATCTATAGCTACTGTTATCTCTTTTCTAATCTTTAAATCTCTTGATTTTCTAGGGCCCTTATATGTAAGCTCACATCGCTCTCTATTTGAGATAACACTTCTATATATCCTTATCCTTAGCGCCACATCTCTTAACGCCATATCTATGCATGGATTTAAATCTATGTAGGTATCCTCCTCATCAACTATATCTATAAGCTGTGCACCTAGAGTCTGCAGTCTCTCCTCAACCATATTAAGATCTTCCACCCCCACCTTAGCCTCATACTCTATAGACAAACCAGTGCACCTATCTCCTTAATAATATCTAACTAAAGCTTTTATTTGCTACTACAGCTATTCTGCCTCTGAATAGGGTTAGCATATATGGCTATCTCTAAAAATAGCTTTATATTAATAGAATATGTAATTAGAGTTAGAGATACAAATGAGCTAGTCGATACAACTATAGAGGAAGTTGCAAAAAAAGAGAATAAATATGATGTTGAGAAGGTCTATGAACCTCTACTAGTTATTGTTGGTGAGAATAGAATTATAAGAGGTCTTGAAGAGCATATAGAAAACTTTGGGGAGATAGGCAAGGAGCTAACTGTAGAAATACCTCCTGAGAAAGCCTATGGCTCTAGAGATCCATCAAGAGTTAAGATAGTTAGTATTAGAGAGCTAATAAAAAACAATATTGTTCCAGAGATTGGTAAAACGGTTGATATAGGTGGCCAGATAGGGATAATCAAAGCTATTACCGGCGGTAGAGTGCTAATAGACTTTAACCATCCATTAGCTGGAAAAACACTAATGTGCAACTACAGGATAGTAAAGATAGTTGAAGACGATATTGAGAAAATAAAGCTTCTCCTACACAGAAGATATAGAAGGATACCTATAGAAAGATTTAGCATCTCTATAAATCTAAACGACAACAGTATTGTTATTGAGTTACCAAGGGAAATATACTTTGACAAAGATATACAGCTTGTAAAAGCACTTGTAGCTGAAGAAATCTATAGATATATTGAAAAATATAATACAGTAACATATGTAGAGAGATATAGTAGAACCCCAGAAGCAGAAAAACAGAAACAGATAGTAGAGAAGGTAGAAGAAGCACCCCAACAGACAAGCTAAAAATCTAGAAGTTAGTGCTACCCCAGCACTAATATAAGTATAAGCCTTCTACTTTTGTTTTTATGAAGATTTATATGGCTTGATGTTATTTAGCTATTCTTCCTATTACTATTGTTAAACAATTTTCTATCTATAGAAAAATCTATTTCACTATCTTTATTAACATACCATATTATTAGAGCTATTCTATGGTGTGGAGAACTGCTGAAATATTCTATGAAGATTACTAAAGAATCTTAGCATGCCCAAATAACCCTAAACCAAATGAAAAGAAATACGGTATAGATAATACAATGAAATCAACAATCATAAACTTGTATAGGAACTTGAACCCAGCTATATATTCTAGAGATGTTTTCTAGCTCTAAACGCTCCATATACTGTAGTAACTGCAATTATTATCAGCACTATGTTTCTTACTAATGCAGCCATCTGGACTGGTGAGTCTGGCGTCCATGGCGACGATACTAAATCTACTTTTATACCCAGATTGTTAGTAAGCCATTTTCTAGCCTCTAAATCCTTGTAGAATAGAGCCATAATTCCAAAGTTTGCTGTATCTGCTACTACTAGAAGTGGTAGATATTTTGCCTCTAGTGCTAATACAGCTATGGGTGTTATCATAAGTATCATCTGTGGTGAGAATACGTAGTTTAGTGCTGTTACTATAACCATTGACGTCATTGCTATACCCATTATCTGTCTATAGTTAGTGTAGTTTACATCTAGGGCTAGCAGAAGTAGAAAAGCTATGTATATAGACACCATAGCATATATACGGTTGTAGGGAGACCATATATCCCATGTAAATATGGAGTATATACAGTTTTCACAATACCACTGGCTATGGTGCTCTAAAAAGTAGAGAAACCCATTATAGGAAAATGCTAGAATAGCGAAATATGGAGCTAAACCTGTTATTGAAATACCTAACACCATCTCAATTAGATGTTTTATATGTAGCTCACCACGTCTACACTTTTGCACCATGTCATAAACTATTATAGAGGCTAGTACTATTGGCAAAAGCTTTGTTGAAATGGCTAACCCCATCATAATGCCAGAGGCAAGATACCTTCTAACCATCATATAATATATTGCTGCAACTATAAAGGCTGCTGTAATAACATCCCAGTTATAGATAGTGTAGAGTATAGTTGACGGAAGTATCAAAAATAGTGCAACACGCCACCATGATATGCCTGCTAATTTTGAAATTCTAAACATATATATAGTTAAAACCATGAGAAATACAATTAACACTGCTGAATGTATATTATAGTGCATCTCCATCACAACTCTAGACAGTTCAATATATCTTGAAATTGTATAGCTCTCAGGAAGGAGTAGATAGATAGATGTACACACCGATCCAATCCATAAAAGCCCTACTATTGGTGGATACTCAAACTTGTAATCCCTATATGGAAGGGGGCAAACCCTTCTAGCTGTCGATAGCTCTATAGCCAACTCACTATTAAACCATCGTCTCTCAATAGCCTGCCTCTGTGGAGTACTACCATACCCCACAATATCTCTAAATATTGGATTAAATAGACCATAGACTATATCACTATAACTTAAACCTGGATTATCTAACGGAGAAGGCCTATTAGGTGCATGTAGATAATATGAATATGAAGCTGTTAACACACTCAACATAACTATTATTAATAGCGGTAAAACCTCTTTTAACGATTCAAATTGGTGCTCCATAGCCAAATTCTCCAATACATAGCACAGCCAAGTGTATAATAAATCTTTAAGCTCCACTACATCTATAAATCTTCTCTAAACCCATAAACTCTCGAAATTAGCTATTCCATACTGTAATAGAATAGCAGTACCGGCCATTTCAATAGCTATAGAGATTTTTATTTAATAAAATCTTGAGAAACAGTAAGTAGATTATGGGAGGCTCTATGCTAAAATGAGGGTTGGCCTAGGCCATGTATTGGGGTTGAGTAGATAGGTCTAGACCCTATAGAGGGGGATGTACTCCTAACTCAAACAAATATATAGAGATTTTATGGCTATGAAGGAGATGGATTAATTAAGTATATATTGTGGAATGCTATCTAGCGGTATCTACCATTGATTTCTATTTAACTCTAACTCTATTATACTTCTTGTTCTGCCAGCTATACCTCCTTATTTTACTGGATCTACCATATCCACAAGCTGCACAATACCCTTTTGCAACATTGTATGCAACTCTACCACATCTTCTACACTTAATGTGTGTTACATTCTTACTTCTTTTACCCATTGATGGTGTGCCCTTCACTGTCTACCACCTGTTATGTAGGTGAGATTACAACTATGTTTTCCCCTCTTATAAGGACTGTGCCTAGCTTCCTCCAGCCACTATCTACAACCTCTTCCTCAGCATCGTCAAGCACTATATTTAGGTGTATATCATAGCTCTTCAGCCTACCTCTAACAACCTTACCACCCCTAAGCCTAATGAGCACTACCTGACCAAGAGCCTCAGCCAAAATCTTATGTGCAGTATCAACAGGTACACTACTCTGGCTCATAGATGCAACACCAAAGCTCTATCAAGGAAATCCTCTAAAAACACAGAATATAAGCCTATATAAAGTACGTAATTTAGGATATGGCAAAAAGCCTAAAAGCCCAGAAACTATAGCTATATAGATTGGGGCCGTAAAATAGCGGGGTAGGGCAGCCTGGTAGCCCGCGGGGCTCATAACCCCGAGGTCGGTGGTTCAAAACAGATAGCCACTATGGCTGTCTGTGGAACTCCACCCCCCGCTACCAACAGACCGGCCCCACCAATATCAACACAAAACTCCACCTTCAATCCAATGCTATTGTTTTGTATTTCATAGAGTTTATAAAATTATTGTATAGAGGTTGAAATATGGAATTTCTTTGTAGTATTGTATCGTTGGATAATGGGGGCTGTAGTTTGGTTACTCTAAATAGGTTAAAGTTAGTGAATTGGATTTTAATGAAATAAGTCCCAAGGCGTGTAAAAGCCACAGTTAATACTACACTATATCAATTGTTATAAAACCAATACCCTACAACTATCTTCTAACAGCTAATTGTATTGCTATATCTAGAAGGCTCTACCTAAAGAGATTTTATATCTCCATAGAGTCATGGACTGCTATCAAATCTAATATTGCAGAGCTTCATCTAGATTAACCTGAATTCTGGAGGGTAATCTATGTTGAGAATGGGCTATGGTGATGTAGCTATATTACAGATAATGTTAAAAAACTTATAAACCTTTATTATCTACTAGCTATTCTACACCTAACTATTGTGTGATTTATATGGGCGTATTTCAAGGTAATGATCTAAAGAAAATATCTGGAGGGCGGAGGCATAGATTTAAAAAGCCTAGAAAATATGAATTTGGAAGCTATCCCACAGAGACAAAACTCTCTTCTACTGATGTTAGAAGCTCTGAGCGTGTCTATGGGGGCAATACTAAGGTTAGACTTAAATATGTGGCATATGCAAATATACTAAATCCAAAGACAGGTCAGTTCACCAAAGCAAGAATTACAGGCATTATTGAGACGCCTGCAAATAGAGAATATGCAAGAAGAGGTATAATTGTCAAGGGGACAATAATTCAAACAGAAATTGGCAAAGCAAAAATTGTCTCTAGACCATCACAGGATGGTATTGTTAACGCCATACTTATTGAAGAGGCATCAAAGTAGCTATGAATAAAACCTATAGAATTTGGCCCCACTACTTTGACTGTACAGTATCTCGATTCAGTGGAAGAAAGATTCCAAAAACGCTATGTATAGATAGACCATCTATAGACATAATTCTAGATGTATGCAAAAAACTAAATTTAAAATGCCAATATATAAAGGATAAGAAACACCCAAAACACTGGTTTAAATACACAGGACTTATACTCATAGATTACAGTGGTAGGAAAAGTGAACTAATTAAACTAATAGCAAAAAATATTAAAGAAAAACACAGACATAATCCTTAACTCTAAGCTTTCAACCATCTTAAGCAGGAAATATAGTAGATAGCACTACTTAAATTAAATCCGCTATAATCAGCTCAAGTCTATAAAAGCTATAGAGATGTGGGTTAAATCCCTATCTTCTTTCTCTTTTACGTTCCTGCCTAGGTCTCTCTACAGCTATTATACGAACACCTACACCAAATAGTTTTCGAATCACAGAGTCTAGAAACTTTACATAGCTGCCCCTCTGACCAACAGCAGCACCTATAGCATCTTCATAGACATTTATCTGTAGGTTTGGCCCTGCAAAATCAACCTCTGTAACATGTTTCCATATCCATGATGTTGGGTGGAGGGCTCTTACAATATCCTTGAAGTCTAGATTTAGCTCAACTCCCCGTAGCTTTACTCCAATCTCTTTTTCAGCAGCATTTATCCTCTCCCCACCTCTACCAACAAGTCTACCCATATGCCCTTGTTTAACAACTATTAGAGCATCAGGTATGTGTTCTGAGGATAGCTCAAAGCTCTTCTTAATTGGAGCTATATCTACAACAGTTATAATGTCGGCATCTGGCGCCTTAAGCTTTATAGCATCATAAACCCTTTTCTCCTCATCTGATAGCTGTCTAGATCTAAGCTTATATTCAACTAGAAATCTAAGCCCTCTTTTAGCACCCTCTCTAACAATATCCTTTATACCAAGGTCAACAACTTTAGACTTTTCCTCACTTAGTAGAACCTCTCTAATTAGAGCTGCAGGATCTTGGCCAACCTCTCTAAGTGCTTGAAAAATAGGATCTCCAGCAACTATAAATCTACTGTTACGCCCAACCCTAATAATAGCCTCTATAATACTTTCAGGCTTCATAACCTGTATATCATCTAGAAATACTATAGAGTTATCAAATGTTCTTCCCCTCAGGTAGTGGGGATCTGCAAAAACTATTTTGTTTTCATTAATTAGAGATTCAACACTACTCCACTCTATAAATGATGCTACAATATCCTGTAGATAGCTCCTCATAACATCTATAAATGCTGTTGGCGATCTAGCTATAGTTACCTCTTCACCAGTAACCACATCAACAATAGATCTAACAATTATAAACCTATGGTACTCCCCAGAAACTACGCTACTAATACCATATGCTAAACTAAATAGAGACTTACCTGTACCTGTAGGGCCAAAGAATCCTACAACCTCTAGACTTTTATCCATTAGCGCTTTTACCATGTCCTCTTGACCTGGTGTAAGAGGCTTTAACTTTTCCCACACACTACTCATAGGCATCACTAATAGCCATTCTCTATCAGATACTGCTATATCTCAAGCTCTTTAAAAGCTTTAAATAGTCTCTCTAATCTATTCTTCCCCTCTGCAAGAATGCTATTAGCAATATCAACTATATGCTGAAGGTTAGTTACAACAATATGGTCACCATCTCTTATTAGAAATGATGTCCAAACACCACTAACAGCTTCAACAACTATACCAGAGCTACCAATAGATATAATACCACTATGTTTAAATCCAGCCTCCCTAAGTAGTGTAAGAAGCTTCTGTACATCCTCTAGAGAGGCTAGATTAAAGTGTATAATGGGGCCATTTACAATAAGCCAGTATCTATAGATGGGTCTGTATATAATGATGGACTCAATTTCAGAGAGCTCTATACTACTATGCTTTTTAAAGAGTATATAAGCCTCATCTCTAAGCCATGGATATAGGGTATCTACAATAGTTATTCTTCCACTGCAAGAACTTGTTGTAAATACTCTTCTTTTTGAGAAAACAAGTCTTATAAAATCAACTATATCTCTATCAGTGTAACCAATCTCTATATCCTCTACAAACCTCCTATATGCCTCCTCCCTCCTCCTAGACCACTCAGTAAAGTTAACAACAGCCATTGCACTAACCGGATTTAGCAACCCTTAAAAGTTCCTCCCTAACTATAGCAGCTACAATTTTTCCATCTACACGACCCCTTAGTTCAGCCATAACCCTACCCATTATGTATTGAAAAGCTTTATCACCTCTCTTTAGAATTTCATCTATATTCTCCTCTATCTTGATCCTTACAACCCTCCGAACCTCCTCCTCACTAACTCTATGTCTTGATAATAGTGATATATAGGTTGGATAATCTATAGAGGGATTTTGATAAAGTGTAACTATAGCTATTTTAACTGAATCCTTATCTAGTCCAAGCTCCTTTACAGCTCTTGCAAGCATGTGGATATGCCTATCCTCAAAAACACCTATATCTATACCCTCCTTTCTAAGTTCACCTACAAGCGATGTAAATATAGCTGCCATAAGCCTTGGATCAATACCATAGAGTTCAACGACCTCCTCATATATACTGAGATACTCACTCTGTAGAAGCTGATTGGCAAGCTCACGACTTAACCCATAGATTTTTTCAAGCCTATGAAGCTTTTCATCTATAGAAGGTGGGATAAACTTTTCAGCCTCTCTAAGAAGAGTATCAACAATTCTTGTTGGTGGAACATCAGTTTCAGGATACATTCTAGCTGCTCCTGGCTGTGGCCTTAGATAGCGGGTAGTGCCATCTTCATTTGCTCCACGCGTCTCTTTAGGTATGCCTTTAAGGGCGTCAATACAACGCCTCTTAACAACATCTAGCGCCCTTAAAGCTTTATCAGGAGTATCAACAATAATTACAAAGGCGTCTAGCTCTCCTACACCTAGAGTCTTTGATATATCTTTAGCCATATCCTCATCTATACCATATGCAGGCAGTTCATCACTGTGTATAATACCCTTTACACCAGCCCATTGCCTAGCATAGTCTGCTAGCTCTGTACCAAAGCGGCGATTGTGCTGTAGCTCAACACCAAGTATACCTGAAAACTTTGGAAGTTTTAAAGCATATGCCCTTCCACCACCCCTTATAACCTCTAAAATAATTCTACTCCTACTATTAGTAACAATATCTGTGATTTCTATAGGTCTTTGCACCACTATCTCATCTTCTGTAACACCCCTTCTACTAAGCTCCTCTTGTATCATCCTTAGGCCAACAAGCCTCCTCACCTCCTCCTCAATAACCTTTGGTATTAACTCAAGCCTTTGAACACCCTTAACCTCAATTTTTGGTGAGCCCTCTATAGATAGATTAAGATCTTGTCTAATTGTGCCTATACCCCTCTTAACTTTACCAGTAAGTCTAAGCATAAGACCAATTTTTTCAGCAACACGTCTAGCTTGCTGTGGAGTTCTTATATCTGGAGCTGTTGAAATTTCTATAAGTGGAATACCAAGTCTATCTAGACTATATGTAACAATATTACTACCCTCAGAAATCTTCCTTGCTGCATCCTCCTCAAGGGCTATAGTCTGTATACCTATAGGCCCCTCCTCATCAACGATATAGCCACCTAGAGCAATAATAGCAGTTCTCTGAAACCCTGTGGTGTTAGAGCCATCAATAACAATCTTCCTCATTACATGAACTTCATCAACAATCATAGAGTTCATTGCACGCGCAATAGCTATAGCTATAGCTATAGCCTCTCTATTAAGTGGATGGGGAGGTTCTTCATCAAGCTCAACAAGACATGAAGCACCAATAGGAGTAATATATTCAAAGACTCTCTGTCTCTGAAACTCAAAAGCTGCTGCAACATCAATTTCACCAAGCTCACTCCTGGTAACCCTTAAAAATCTTGTAAAGGATGGTGACTCCTTAAGAGACTCATCACCAACAATAGATGTAGCACAATTGCAGAAAAGCTTAAACCTTGTATTTAGCTGCTGATGAATTTCAAGACCAACCTTAAGCCCTAGAGCTCTATAGTCAAACCTTTCAGGGACTTTAAATGCAGCCCTCATACCAGTCTACCACAGCTATATGGTAGAACTATTCTCAAAACTAAAAATAGCTTTATAGCTAGCCAAACATTGACTAACCTAGCTTCAATCTACAATGTGTCTACTGTGTGATTGGTTTACTGCTAGGAAAAACTTTGTATAGGGTATATACCCTCTATCAATAGCTTAACTCTTAGACTTTCTCGGTATAGATGATGGTGGAACAACTGCGGGTATTGGTAGACCCTGCATTTTTCTTTGGGCTATCCAGTATTCACGTTTATTTCTTACACGTGGAACTAGGTTTCTCTTTGGTCTTGGTGCTATTTTTGGGGTTTGGCTTCTAACTTTTCCAGCCTTTGTTAGCGATCCATGGGATGGCATGTCTAGACACCTTATCTAGTTAGATATATAGAGCTTTTTAAATCTTTATAGAGTTAGTTCTAATATAGAGTTTAGCATAGTTTATATTTCTCCAGCCGTATTTCTCTCTACAGTAGGTGTGGTGTGATGAGCAATAAGATATTTATAGCTGATACAGCTTTAGGCATATTTGCTCTAAATGAGGCTGGGGAGATAGTTGAGAAGGTGCTGTATCCAAAGGATTTAGGTAGGATTGTAGAGGAGCTTCTACCCCTTGCTGAGGGAAGGGCAAGCCCTTCACTACTACAGTTGATAGAGGCTCTAAAAACAAAAATTGATGTGGGGAAGTCGATACTCGTTTTTGAGGATCCTGATATAGCTAGAGAGATTGCTCAAAAGGGGTTTTTAACAGATGTTGTTGTAGCGAGCAGTCCTGTATATAGATTGCGTAGAGAATTACCAGAGCTAGCTATAAAGCTTGGGCTATTTAATGATGAGCAGGAGTTTCTAGAGTATGTACATAGTGTATCTCTAGAGCTTACAAGAAGAAAGCTTAGAAGATATGCCCAAAAGAGAGATCTACTGGCTGTACAGGCAATTAGAGCTATAGACGATATTGATAAAACTCTAAATCTACTTGCAACTAGACTTAGAGAGTGGTATAGTGTACACTTTCCAGAGCTTGACGATCTATCTAAGGAGCACGATGAATATGTTAAGATTGTTGCAGGTATAGGGTTTAGAGAGTCTATGGATGTAGACACCCTATTGAAGCTAGGTCTTTCAGAGGGTAGGGCTAAGAGAATCTATGAGACTGCTAGAAAGAGTATAGGGGCTGATCTCTCTGAAATGGATATGTCTATAATTCAAACAGTTGCAAATATATGGCTAGAACTCTATGAGCTTAGAGAAAAACTAACAGACTATATATCACATGTTATGAAGGAGGTAGCACCAAACATAACAGCTTTAGTAGGCCCCCTACTAGGGGCAAGGCTTTTAAGTCTTGCAGGTAGTCTTGAGGAGCTTGCAAAACTTCCTGCAAGTACAGTACAGGTGTTGGGTGCTGAAAAAGCTTTATTTAGAGCTTTAAGAACTGGTGGTAGACCTCCAAAACATGGTGTTATTTTCCAGTTTTCAGAGATTAGAAAAGCACCTAGATGGCAGAGGGGCAAAATATCAAGGGCGCTAGCCACAAAGCTATCAATAGCTGCTAGAATAGACTTCTTTACGGGTAGATATGTTGGCGATGAGCTTAGGACTAAGCTTATGGAGAGAATTGAGGAGGTTAAGCAGCTTTATCCAAAGCCACCACCAAAGAAGGAGGTAAGGGAGACGAAACCACCCCGCAGAGAGGGTAGGAGGGAGAAGAAGCAGTAGTGTCTACTAATGACGCTATACACATTTATATTCCATTTAAAGTATAGGATGTAAGAGGTGTATAGATAGTGTCATACACATCTTTAGCTAGAGTTTATGAGCATGGGAGGTATAGGGGGGTATATGTTGTAGAATTAGAGGATGGTAGTACAAAATTAGCAACAAGAAATTTAACACCTGGTAAAAAGGTTTATGGAGAACATCTATTTAGGGTTGGAGATGTAGAGTATAGGGAGTGGAATGCATATAGAAGTAAGTTAGCAGCAGCTTTAGTTAAAGGCTTAAGGGAGCTACCTATAAAAGAAGCTCAGAGAATCCTCTATCTAGGGGCAGGTTCAGGTACAACTGTAAGTCATATATCTGATATAGTAGGGCTTATGGGGAGAATATATGCTGTTGAGTTTGCCCCAAGGGTTATGAGGGAGCTTATAGTTGTTGCAGATGATAGAAGGAATATAGTGCCTATTCTAGAGGATGCAAGAATGCCTAGGAGATATAGATTCGTTGTTGAAGAAGTAGATGGACTATATGCAGATGTTGCTCAACCTGAACAAGCTTCTATTGTAGCAGATAATGCCGATATGTTTCTTAGGGATGGAGGCTGGCTTCTACTAGCAATAAAAGCTAGAAGCATAGATGTTACAGCAGAGCCTAGTGAGGTATATAAGCATGAAATGAATGTGCTACAGGCAAGAGGATTTGAAATAGCTGATGTAGTTCACCTAGAGCCATTCGATAGAGATCATGCAATGGTCTATGCCATATATCGTAGAAAGTAGATTTTTAATTTATTTAATTAAAATACAGTCCCAGCAATAAGGTTTTTGAACCTTTAAAACCATAATAATATTGAATGGGTATAGCAAATGCCCCATATAGAGATGGAGGGTGTAGATAATACTAGTGAAGAGTATGTGGATGAAAGAGACTCTACACTACACCCTCTATTGGGCTCCAACATAAAAATTCTACATAAAATGTCCTTTCCAGTAGGGGAGAAGAAAAGTGTTGACTATATAGCTATGCATAATAGGGACAAGATTCTTCTAAAGATAGAGAGGGTAATCTCAAGTAAAGATAGAGTATTTCAAGAGTTAAAAAAGTTGAGTAGAGCACTAAATGTAAATGCCCTACTTATTGCAAATAGATTTAATAGTGAAGAAACTCTAGAAGACGTTCTATACATTAGAGATAGGGTTGGTGTAATCTCTAGAGAAACACTAGACAATGTTGCAAGAGGTGGAAAGATATACATATATGAGTATAGCGGTATGTACTATGTGAAAATAGATGGAAAAAAGCTACAGAGACTTAGGATAAAAATGGGGTATAGCCTCCACGAACTAGCAAATATTATTGGAATATCTTCAAAAGCTCTTCAAAAGTATGAAGAGGATAAAATGGATATGTCTGTTGAGAAGGCGTATAGATTTATGGAGCTATTTGGCGAGCTGTTTGAAGATGTTGTAAGGGATATCAATATATTTAGGGATAGAATAGTTAAGTCAGAGCTTAAAATGCATGGTAAGGAGAAGTATAGAGAGATAAAGCCTAGTGATAAAAGGTATAAACTAGCCCTTAAGCTCTTAGACCTTGGGGTAGATGTAGAGGTGTTTACAACAATACCCACAGATATACTTTTACAGCATAACAATGTGAGGATGTTTATAACATATATAAATGGTAGATATAGCAGCTCCTCAATAAAGCTAAAGTGTAGAGACAATAAGTCTTTTGCAACTACATTTAATGGGCTAGCGATATCTATTATAGATGATGTGCAGAGTAGGGATAGTATAGATGTTGCTGAGGATGTTGGTGAGGTTAGAGTACTATCTAATGTAGAGGACTTTGTAAAAGAGGTTGCAAAATCGTTGAGGAAATAGGTGGATAAAATAGCTTTAATTGCTTTAACAGGTAGACCGGGTGTAGGTAAGAGTACAGTTTTTATGAGGGTTGTTAATAAGCTAAATTCACTAGGCTTTAATGTATATGGCTTTTACTGTCCTGAGGTTAGAGAGCGTGGGAGGAGGATAGGGTTTAAAATAATTGATATTATGAGTGGTGAGTCTGGCTGGCTTGCTCTAGAAATTCTAAGGGCTAGGCAAATGGGCTATAGGGTTAGCGGTAGGAGGATAGGGAGATATGTTGTTATAGAAAGTGAAGCTGAGAGAATAGGTGTAGCAGCTTTATCGAGGGGCTTTGGAGAAAAGTCTATTTTAGGAATAGATGAAGTTGGCCCAATGGAGCTATCTATAGATAGACTACGCCTAGAGATTATAAAAGCTCTAGAAACTACTACAAAATGTATTATTGTAGTTCATAGAAGTTTAGGTGATACTGAAATTACTGGTATACTTAGGCGGAAGGGGTTTGAGATAATAAGTATTACTGAAGAGAATAGAGGGTATATACATATGGAGATTATTAAGAAATTTATACAGAGCTAATCTACTGTTAATTGACTGAAGATGAGTTGCCCCAATGGATATATACTAGCTGTTGAAGGACTTGCAAAAATATGTATCCCAAACCCAAATCTATACAAAAGGGATGATGGTGTCTACGAACCATCATGGGCACCTGTATTCTACAACCCTAGGATGGTTGAAAATAGAGATATCTGTGTAGCGCTTCTAAAAACAGATAGTGGAGATGCAGCTATAGTAGACCCACTTGCAGCTACAGGTGTAAGAGGTATAAGGATAGCTCTTGAAGCTAACCTCCCCAAGGGGGTAGCTATATATATGAGTGATTTATCTTTAGCTGCTATTAAAATTATGGAGCATAATGTAAAGCTAAATAATTTAGAGGAGTATATCACTATAGTGCATGCTGATGCTAATGAGCTTATATATAGACTCGCAAAGAGGGAGGGTATAGCTTTAGGCTATATAGATGTAGACCCCTTTGGCAGTCCTGCACCCTTTATACACACAGCTATAGATAGTGTTAAGAGATATGGTATTGTTGCACTAACTGCAACAGATTTAGCTGTTCTTGGGGGTAGGTATAGGGTTAAGCTTTTTAGAAGATATGGTGTAGCCGGCACTAAAGTGCTACAATCTAGAGATGTTGCAATAAGGGTTCTACTATCATTTGTAGCAAAAGTAGCCGCTATATACGATAGATATATTGAGCCACTACTATCTTACGCTATGAGCCATTATGTAAGGGTTTATGTTAGAGTATATAGAGGGGGTATGAAGGCTAGTGAAATTCTTAACAACTGTCTAGGGGCTTTATGGAGCTGTACTAAGTGTAGTTATAGCTATATGCATCAAATTGATGGTGTGGTAGAAAAAGCTATACACTGCCCAGTATGTGGGGAAAAGCTTGAGCCTATATACCCAATATGGATATGTCCTACAGCAAATAGAGAATATCTTGAGAAGCTTTTAAAAACCGCCAATGAAATGTATTGGCTAAGGGAAAACTCAAGAAAACTACTAGAGAATATCTATAGAACATCAACACTAAACACATTATCAACTAGACTTACACATATTGCAAAAGCCATTAAAACAAATGTACCATCAATTCAAAGTGTTGTAGATTGTCTTATACAAAAAGGGTTTATAGCAGCTAAAAGCTATACGTATAGCGATGGTATAGCAACAAATGCTTCAATAAATGAAATTATAGAGTGTGTAAAAAGTAGAACACCAAAAGTTTAAACTTCATGTAGTTAAGTAAAAAATAGAAATAGGGTACTAGCTTTTTAAAGCCATAGCTATACCAATTGAAATCGCCATAGATTTGTAGCATCTAGATTAAAAATGTAAATTCTTAAGTTGTTGAAAGGGTTTTATGCTATAGCGGTTTAGAGTATTGGATTTTCTACTAGTTGATGCTTCTAAGCCCCATAGCTAAATGCATACACTCTTATTAACTTACACAGAGTGTATCTACTAAGCTAAATTGTGCTGACTGCCTAGGGGTTGGCGGCTATGGAGGACTCTCTACGCCTTAGTGATGAGGAGAATCTTGTCTATAATGTTATTAAGCAAGAGACTAAAGCTTCTGGTGGGATACTCCAGTCTAGATTAGGGGAGAAGGATGAGCTTAGAGGTATACAGCCTAGAAGACTCTCTACAATAGTAAATAAACTTGTTAGAGCTAAGTTGGTTAAGAGAATAGCTGTTGATAATAATGGGCAGCAGACATATCTTTTACAGGCAATTAATCGAAATGAGTGGGCTGAAGAGAAACAGACACTAGATTTAGATGTTTTCACAATTCCATGCTATGGATGTAGAAATCTCTATATGTGTGGTGTAGGTAGATCCTATAACCCATTGAAGTGCCCATATCTAACAAGGTTTTTAATAGAAAGACTACATGCTGCAAAACTTTAGGCTATATGTATACTGTTATGGTTACTTTATCTAGTATATCTCTATATCTATTCCTTATGGTTACCTCTGTAACATTAGCTGCTTGAGCTACTTGTTTTTGAGTTCTTTTTTCATCAAGTATAATTGAGGCTATATATACACTAGCTGCAGCTATACCAGCTGGATCTTTACCTTCCGTTAACCCATTTCTTTTAAGAACATCTATTAATTTAGCTGCTAGCATATAGGCTTGCTGACTTAGTCCTAGATTAGATATTATTTGTGGAAGGAATTTACGTGGATCTATATAAGCCTTAAACTCACTTAAATCCACCTTAAAGTTTATTTCTGATATCAGCTTCCAGTACTCCTCCTCATCTATATTAAATCTAGCTACAACCTCCCTTATCCTAATTGGTACACCATGCTTTCTAGCTGCTAGCACTATTGATACTGCTGCTAAAACCTGTAGCCTATTTACTTTTGGATGTAGTGTTGAAAATATTCTCTTTAGTATCATTGCTGCTGTTTCCTTAACCTGATCTGGTAGATTGAAGTGGGAGCAAATTTGGTTGAGGTATGTAAGTGCTTCAACAATTTTTCTCTCACCTCTATTTACACGAATTTTTCTTTGGAGTAAAGCTAGCTTTCTATTTTTTACTGTCTCCCTATATCTACGGATAGAAAGATCTATTTCTGTAGAAAGACCTGAATCATGAACAGTATGCGTTACTACACTAGCATGTGCCCTTCTACTCCACTCATCAGGTGTATAAGCTCTCCAATCAGGGCCTAGAGATACTTTATCCTCATCAACAACCTCACCTGTATCAGCACAAACAACCTCACCCCTCTCCTGATTAAAAATAAGCTCACTACAGTCTACTTTACTCATCTACGCCCCCTCTCCACGGATCTTCTAGGTTTATAGAAGAGTAGTGTAGAGGGTTTTAGCATTGATAGAATAGACTGTTTTACAGGTCTTAAAACTGCAAATGGCGATGATATAGGGCCTATAACATCTATAATCCTACCAATATAATCATTATTAGCATTAAAAACTTGATCACCAATCCTAGGGATTTTCTCAACATTCTCTATTTTTACAATAACTAAATTTGATTTAGTTACCGTATAGATAGTCCCCAATACACGAAGCGTCAAGAGAGTAACACCATAGAGTATCTATATGCAGGCACACACTTAAAATATATATGTTGAGTAATACTTTAAAAATACAAGTAAAATACTTGAAACTGCTATACATAGCCCCTAGATAAAATCCATCGACACACTTCTACAAAAGCTATGTAGTAAAACAGTCTATAGCCCTTTAAATTTACATATATTTATGGCTACCAACACTCAATCCAAGTCTATAGATATTTAAATAGATGATAGACTAGCTATTTTTAGGTAGAAATCCATAGATTTTTCTTAAATAGAAACAAGATAATTTCAGCAATAATATTGATGCTATATATTGCTATCCTCTGTTTAAAGATGGTATCTATTTTAAATGTATTGTCCTATACCCTCTATTTCTATGAGCATAGCCCTACCCTTTGTATCAGCTATTTTTGTTTTACAGCCTGCTACTATTTCTGCAACTTTTAATGCTGTTTCTATATGTGTTGTTAATTTAGATGTTGTGTATCTTGTTTTACCTTCTGCAAGACAGGCTATAGCTATTAGCATATCCCCCATGTGGCTATCTAGTGTAGCCCCACTATTGATTTCATCTATAAGTTTTTCTGCAGCTTCTCTACCAACAGTTTCTGCAGGTTTTCCTTTTTCGCCAAGGGCATCAGCACCTATTATACTTTCATCAAATTCTGCATAAAGTGTAACACCACTACCAGGGCCTAGATGAGGATCTTTTTCAGGGTTGTAGCTCTCAATAACTACATCTATAGGTACATTGATTTTGTGTTGAAGAAGTGTTTCTTTAGCTGCTTTAGCCTGTCTTTCAGCTACATGTCTAGGGAGTTTTACAGCATGTGATACTCCACCTATAGCTTTAAGCATACCTCTCTCAATAAGCTCTACAGATTTTAGATTTTCTGGCTCTACTTCAACTCTCACAATACCTCCTCCCCTTGGGTAGTGACCTCTTCTAATAAGCTCTAAAGACATTTTAAAACCAAATCTTCTAGCTATTGGTATAAAGACATATCTTATGTAGTCTATAGGTGGGCTCCAGGGAACATCTGTACCACCCCTTAACTCTATATATGTCCTCTGTGGAAGTAGTGGTAGTAGTGGTGTAAGAGCTTGTAGAACGAGTGTTATGCTACCAGCAGTTCCAACATCAAATGTATGTCTTCCACCAACAAGCTCTTGTGGTTTAAATATAAGTTGTGTAGAGCCTATGTAGCAACCCTCTATATATGCATTTGATAGCGTTGCAACTGCTTTTACCGCCGTTAGATGCTGGTGTTGAATTCCAGGATTTTTTCTACCAGCCCTTATATTTATAACCTTAATTGGTTTTTTAATAGCTGCAGCAAGCCCTATGGCAAATCTTAGTATCTGGCCACCACCCTCACCAATACTTCCATCAACAACTATCATATGCTAATCCCTTCTAGCAATCTCCCTAATTCTTTCAACACCTTTAATTTCATCAATAAATTTTGCTACAGATGGTGGTACAAGCTCCCTCCAGCTATCATCACCAGTTAGCATCATTGCCCTAATTTTTGTTGAGCTATAGAGTTCTCTATTGTAGGCTGGGGGTATAAGTACTTCATAGCCTGCTTCCTTAAATAGTCTAACGACAAGAGGATTTCTAGCAATACCATATCTAAATGGGGGTACAAACATTGAGAGATATTTAGCCCATACAGCATTCATCAATATATCTGGTACTGGAATTATGTAAATTCTAGAAAGATCAATACCAGTATCGCTAAAACCGTATTTAGCCATAGCAACTCTTTCTCCAGCCGTAAATGGATTTGCTAAGGTATGACTCTCTTGAGCAGTACCAATAACAATAATAAGCTCATCAACTCTCTCAAGAGACCACTTAACAACAGATACATGGCCCCAGTGAAGGGGTTGAAACCTACCTGGATACACACCTCTTACAACCAATAGCACCACCACTATAGAGGCATTCAAACTATAGAATCTAAACAAAAAATATAAGGTCTTTGCAAAACAAATCAATTCAATCCATAGAGTTCACATACATTCAGAAACAGCTAAATATAGTAATACCCCAGAGGTAGAGATACGGAATTGGGTGAATTTAATGAAATCCATACACATAAAAACCACATCCACAATACTACTAACACTACTAATACTAAGCATAATACCAGCTACAACACTTCTAATCAAACCAGCTTATGCACAAGGAACAATAACACCATCATCAACAAACCTCAACCCAATTAAAGTCATAGCCCAAGACATTCGAGGAGATCTAGGCGATGAACCAATGCTAAGAGTACTAGATCCAGCCGGCACGCCCGTCAAACTTGTGTGGAAGGGTGAAACTGTAGAAAAAACAGTCTTCTATGCCTATAAAATAGCTCCAGGAAGATATATAGCCTATCTAGGAGGAGAAGGAGTTGACCTAACTATAAATCCTGCGAATCCCATTGCTGGTACACCTGATGAATCTATAGCTAAGGTTACTAAGGGAGTTGGTAAAGGTACTCTTAC
>CALJEI010000015.1 GCA_938074605.1 uncultured Ignisphaera sp. | reverse complement strand
CAGGTAGAGGAAGAACTTAGCCAGAGCCATATTCAAAAGGATTTGGGTTAAAGACCAAGGAATCAGAAAAATAGAACTTAATCCACCATTTGACTTCTTATTAAAAATCAAACAAGAAAAATTCATTTAGTCTTTCCAAACATCAAGTTCGAACATTATCCTCTTAAGGGCACAAGAAAAGAGATATTTGAATATTTAAAAACTTAGTTGAATCTCCATCAGCTTCTTTTATTGCTTCTCTAATAAATTAAATAATTTAGTTTCTTTTATATTTATTTAATAATGAACCCAAGCTTTTCTATGAGAACTTTAGCTTAAAACCTCAAATTCCAGCTTACTACACCGTTTATAACTCTAAACCCGCACTCACAGCATTTAAGAAAATCAAGCTCAATAGAAGCTATCGCGTCTTGACATCCTTATTTCTCCTTCTAAAGTATAGAGGTAGTTAACTTAAAACCTTAAGACCTGCTTTATCATAGATTTCTTTTAGTTTTTCTGGGCTAAAATCCGTATAATGCCTTGCCAATACGCTTTTTGGAACTCTACTGCAGAAAGTGTCAACATATCTATTTGGAACACCCAACCCTCCCATCTCACAGGCAAACACAGAAAGGGGTAGAGACTGGGTTAAATACTTAGAATTCCATTAACAAATATAGCATTTAGTAGAGTAATTGGATAGTGCTAAATAAAAAGGGTTTAGATAGCCTTAATGGCTATAGCTACAATAATCCAGCTAGGAGAATCATCATAGTAGTAAACATTACAAGAGATGCTCTAAAAAGAGTGCATGAATTAAATTTTTGATTCCAAGTTCTATCATCACATGTCCTTACAGTAATTTAGCGATACTACCATTAATAATTTCTAGACTATAGCAATTTTGGATGCTATTAATTAATTTTTATTTGCCAATAAGTTTTGATATAAATTCCACATGAATATCGCCTTTAATAAATTCATTGGATGTAAGTATCTTTAGTAGTAGTGGTATAGATGTCTTAATACCATCTATTTTAAAGTTAGATAGCGCATGAATAAGCCTTTTTCTAGCTTCTTCACGAGTTTCGCCAAGGGCTATAACTTTTGCAATCATTGGGTCGTAGAATGGCGGTATTACTATACCTGGAGCTAGTGCATGGTCTATTCTAATGTTGTCTATGTTTGGAAATTTAATCCAGGACACCGTGCCTGGTGAGGGGATTAGACGCTCTGGATCTTCAGCATATACTCTAGCCTCAATTGCATGTCCTTTAAATTCGTAGATGCTATTTCTTATTTCCAGCTCCCTTCCCTCTGCAATCATTATCTGTTGTTCAACAATATCAATACCTGTAATCATTTCTGTTACTGGATGCTCTACCTGAATTCTTTTATTTACCTCAATGAGATAGAATTTACCTTGTTCATCTCTTATAAACTCTATGGTACCAGCATTCACATAGCCAATACTTTTCATAAATCTTATCGCTAAATCGTATATATACTTTCTATCATCACTACTGACAATCGGTGATGGTGCTTCCTCTATAACTTTCTGATATTTTCTTTGAATGCTACACTCCCTTTCGCCCAATGCTATAATAGCACCATATCTATCTGCTAGTATTTGTACCTCTATATGTCTTGCCTTAGGAATATATTTCTCCACATATAGTTTGTCAGAGCCAAACGCTGTTTTGATTTCTTCTCTAGCAATATCAAATATTTTTTCAAATTCATCGATGCTTTTAATAACTCTTATACCCCTTCCACCACCACCCCTGTCAGCCTTTAGCAGTATTGGGAATCCAATTTCCTCTACAACATTTTTAAGCTCCTCAATGTTGGAAGTGGCCTCCAGAGTACCAGGGACGACAGGTATATCTATACTGCTAGCCAGTTTTTTCACCATAGTTTTAGACTCTAGCATATTTATAATATGCCATGGCGGCCCAATCCATATACAGCCTATATCCTCAACAGCTTTAGCAAATTTAGCATTCTCAGAAAGAAAACCATAGCCAGGATGAATAGCATCTGCACGACTCTTTTTTGCGATATCGATAATCTTATCTATATCTAAATATGAATAGGGGTTGGACCCTAGAGAGTAAACCTCATCGGCAAGCCTAACATGTATAGCTTCACTATCCGCAGAGCTATATATAGCTACAGTCTTTATCCCTAACTTCCTACAAGTCTTTATAATTCTAATAGCTATCTCCCCCCTATTTGCGATCAAGATCTTTCTAATTCTATCAATCAATGCTTCCAACCTATGCAAAACATAGTGCTATAGCTGATAAGAAGGCTGGGGCTATATATTGCTTCATACAGCGAAATATTTATATCTAAACTCTATAAAGTACATTCTTTACAACTCTCCCCTAAATCCGCAATAGATAGCTATAGAAGATAAATTACGCTAAGATTTTTATGTATCTACCTACAGTAAGCTATATGTGATTAAAATGGTTAGTGGAGTTAAGATAAAGATTGTAAAAATGATGCTTGAAAGTAATGGCTATGTAGCTATGGATATAACAGGGCATGTTAGCAGTATTGCTAAAACACATCTACTCTCCAACGGATTTATACATGTATTTACACCAGAAAGGGGGTGTAGCATTGTATTAATTGAATATGAACCTGAGCTACTAGCTGATTTAGAGGAGTTTCTAAAAAGAATTGGATGTATAGATGCAGAACTATGTGATGCTGTAGTAGGAAAGGGCTCTATAGTTCCCGTAGTTAACGGATTGCTGTTTACTGGTCAGTTTAAAAAAATAGTATTTATAGATACCTCTAAAACTATAGGGGAAAAGACAGTGGTGTTAACACTTGAAGGTATTTTTAAAGAGCATTGATATAACTACCTTTGGCCCTATGGAGCTCTACCCACTACGAAAAATAGTTAGAGATATTATAGCTGAAAGTAGCATAGGACTTGGCAATATACTAATATCTGTAGAAGGTGCAACTCCAGCTCTTGTAATACTTAGAAAAGGGTTTGAGAAAAAATTTATCAACCTACTTGAGACACTTATACCATTCACCATATGGAGGCATGGGAATGCATATGCTCATCTAATTTCAGCAACAATATCAACATCGATAGTTATACCGATTGAGAATAGCGATCTTCTACTGGATAAAGACTATGAGGTATTTCTTCTTGAGACAAGGGCTGTATATAACCATAGAAGGAGGCTTTTCATATATATACATGGAAACTAAATCTAGTTGCATATTTTAATCCATAAATTTGTATAGAAAAAGCTTTAGTGGTATGAACATAGTCTATATTAGGTAGGAGAAATCTATCTCCTTAGGTTCATAGTCTTTAAGTCTACCATCTAAATACTCTTGGTATCCCACTAGATCTAATAGGCCATGTCCACTCATGTTAAACAGTATAACGACTTTTTCTTTCTTTCTTTTAGCCTCTAGTGCAAGATCTATGACAGCTTTAACAGCATGGGCACTCTCTGGTGCAGGTACTATACCCTCTATCTGCGCAAATAGTTTAGCTGCTTCAAAAACCTCTATTTGGTGATATGCTATGGGCTTAACAATTCTATTCTTAACTAGTAGGGCTAGTGTTGGTGCTACACCATGATATCTAAGGCCTCCAGCATGGATTGGTGGAGGTATATATCTATGTCCAATGGTATACATTTTAAGTAGAGGTGTTAGTCTAGCTGTATCACCATGATCGTAAATATACTTCCCCCTAGTCATTGATGGTACAGCCCTTGGCTCTACAGCTATAAATTCAGCATTTCTATTCCCTGACTTAACTATGCATTCATAGTAGAATGGATAAGCTAATCCAGCAAAGTTACTTCCACCACCAACACATCCTACAATATAGTTGGGCAACTCCTCACCTATTAACTCAAACTGTTTTAGTGCTTCTAAGCCTATAACTGTTTGATGGAGTAAAACATGGTTTAATACAGATCCTAAACTATACTTTGCCCCAGGATTAGTTAGAGCATCCTCTATAGCCTCACTTATTGCTATACCAAGAGATCCAGGGTGATTTGGATTTTGCTCAAGTATTGCTCTACCTGATTTAGTTAAATTACTTGGGCTTGGGATAACCTCTGCCCCATAGATCTGCATAAGTATTCTTCTATATGGTTTTTGCTCATAGCTTGCCCTAACCATGTAGACTCTAATTTTTAGTTTAAATAGAGATCCTGCTAGAGCTAGTGCTGAACCCCACTGGCCTGCCCCAGTTTCTGTAGTTAGCCTTTGCACATTCTCCAACTTATTGAAGTATGCTTGTGCTAAAGCTGTATTAACCTTATGCGATCCTGTAGGCATAACCCCTTCATACTTAAAATATATTTTAGCTGGAGTGTCAAGATATCTTTCAAGTCTATACGCTCTAAGTAGTGGAGTTGGCCTCCCCAACTCTATATATAGTTCTCTAAGCTCATTTGGAATAGCTATAAATCTTTCTTCTGCAAATTCCTGCCATATAAGGGTCTTAGGGAATAGCGCCTCTAGCTCTTGTGGTTTAACAGGTTCCCCATTTGGTTTAAGTATGGGTGGAAGAGGTTCGGGGAGATCTGGAAGAATATTGTACCAGCTACTTGGAATAGCCTCTACTAACTGTGGTGCTCTTCTTAAACTTAAGTCCATTGGTGCATGGTTTCACCAAGTCTCTAGGTTTAGCTAGGGGTTAAAAATTTAGATGATAGCTATAGCAGGTATATAATTTCTATTCTATTTCTTTAGGGTAGCTATTGAACTATAATATGCTTTCCCTCTTCAGTAGATAGATTTAAAATTGTATATGTTAGTGGTGTAGATAATGGTGTAGAAAAAGTGGATAGTCAGAGAATTGTTTTCTGGAGAGGGTGTACGTTAAGAAATCTTGCACCAGATACAATACCAAAAATTGAAGAAATTTTTAGAAAAGCGGGTATCGATATACTGATGATTGATGATGAGAAGTGTTGTGGCTACCCCCTTCTACTTGCAGGCTACGAAAAACAGTTTAGAGAATGTGCCTCTAGAGTTATTGAGCTATTTAGAAATACAGACTATAGTCTTATTGTTACACATTGCCCAGGTTGTTTAAGAACATTTACGCAACTCTATCCAAAAAATGGCTTTAGGCCATTGAGGGTACTACACACTACACAATTTATTTTGCAGTTAATAGATAGAGGTGCTCTAAAACTAGGGAAAAGCCTTAGCATGAAGGTTACATATCACGATCCATGTGACCTAGGTAGACATATGGGGATATTCAACGAGCCTAGGAATCTCATAAAGATAGTGCCTGGGGTATCACTCATTGAGCTACCTGAGATATCAATGGGGAGGTACTCGAGATGTTGTGGAGGCGGTGGATTATTGCGTTTAGTAATACCTCCCCTAGCATCGCAAATAGCTGTTGATAGAATAATTGAGGATATAGCTAGCATGGGTGTACAGACAGTTGTAACAGCATGTCCAACCTGTGTTAAAACGCTACGTGATGCAGCTTCTGTTGCTGAAAGTATCTATGGTATATCAATAGAGGTTCTAGATATTGTTGATCTTATATATACTGCTCTAGGCTGATGCATATGACTACATGGTTTAGTGATTATGTGGAGAAGGTTGTTGATGCACTTGGAAATGATATGTTGAGAAGTGCACTTGAAAAAGTATCTACCCGCTTCCCTAGGGCAAGGCTTCAGCTACTAAAGGAGCTTCCATACTATGAATACTATAGAAAGCGTGTTAGAGAGTCTAGGGTGTGGTCTCTAGAGCATATCGATGAACTTATATGGATGGCTAAAGAAAATATTGAGAAAACTGGTGCAGTATTTCACTATGCAAATACTGGGGAGGAAGCAGTTAACTATATAGCTAATGTGTTGAGGGATAGAGGTGCGAAGCTTATTATAAAAGGTAAATCAATGGTTACAGAGGAAATCTTTCTAAATAGAGCACTTATTGAAAGAGGCTTTGATGTTATTGAAACAGATTTTGGTGAATTTCTTATTCAGATAAGAGGTGAAAAACCTTCACATCCAGTTGTACCAGCAGTACACCTAACCATAGATGAAATTGCAAAAACGCTAACAAACTTCCTCAATAAGGAGATTGCACCCGAGCACCATGCTTGTGTAAAAGCTGTTCGTGAATATCTTAGAGAAAAGTTCTTTAAAGCAGATGCAGGTATAACAGGGGCTAACGCTATTGCTGCAGATACTGGCACAATTGTACTTGTAGAGAATGAGGGTAATGCTAGATTTGTTTCAAATGCACCACCAATCCATATAGTGGTTACAGGTGTGGAGAAGATATATCCAACAGTAGAGGATGCTATAATAGCATCAATGCTAATAATACCAAATGCAGTTGGTCTTAAAATGCCCTCCTATATCTCGCTTATCACAGGACCAAGCTCTACATCAGATATAGAGCTAGTCTCAATTCGTGGTGCACATGGCCCTCGGGAGCTTCACGTAGTTCTTCTAGATAATGGTAGGCTAAAAATGTTGAAAAGCCAAGACTTTAAGGAGGCCTTAACATGTCTAAAGTGTGGTACATGTCTCAATATATGTCCAGTATATCGTGAATTAAGCGGATTGGTTTGGGGATATATATATTCAGGTGGTATAGGTGCTATATGGACTTCATTTATATATGGACTTGAAAAAGCTGCTCCACTAGCATTTACATGTCTTCAGTGTGGTAGGTGCAAAACTGTATGTCCAATGGAGATAGATATACCGGAGATGATTCTAAAGCTTAGAAGACTGCTTATAGAATCCGGATATATACCACCACCTATATCAAATATAGCTAAAAATATTGAGGAGTACGGTAATCCATATGGAGTTCTAGAAAAGAAGGTAGAATAGCTATTGGCGTCAATAAACCTTCCTCAGAACCCCTACAGCTTTTTAATCTTACTTAAGGTCTATATATTTGGATCTCCTATGGCTAGGGTAGACTCTTTTGAATTGAAAGAGGATCTCTACTATTGGCCTAGAAATCTCAGCTGGGCAAAAATAGAGGCTCCTAATAGAGTTAGAATTGGTTTAAGTGATGTTGCTGCTAAGGCGGTAGGCGAAATTGTGTTTATAAGATTTAGACCTATTGGAACTACAGTTAAGCAGGGCCAGCCTATAGCTGTAATAGAGTCTGCCAAATGGGTTGGCCCTATTGAATCTCCTGTTTCGGGAAAGATTATAGAGGTGAATAACGAGCTTAGAAAGAATATAAAGCTAATTATAAATGATCCATATGGGGCTGGATGGGTTGCTGTTGTTGAGCCCTCAAATATTGATGAGGATTTAAAGAATTTAATTAGAGGCTCAGATCCTAAAGCCATAGAGTGGTATAGGGAGCAGATAGCAAGGCTAATTAAGCAATAAATCATCTATTTTTATTTAGCTATTCCCCCTTTACGCAACTCTTTATTAGGTTGGCTAGCTCATAGATTGAAAGTCCATGAATATCTATTCTATCTCTAAATTTTGTAATTAAATCAGGTATATCATCTATGTGTATCCACTTTAACTGTGCTTCAAGTTCGTGTATAGCATCTGGTGGATATGCAAAGAAATCGCCTGTTAGAAGCATTTGTTCAACGATGTCTTCAAATACCTTTATATGGATTTTAATGAGGCCTGCTGATGTTTTGTATCTACAGATTTTTGTAAAAGTTTTACCACTTGTACTTCTATATCTATATATCCAGTCATTACTTCTATATTTCTCTATGATTTTTTGAAGTTCCTCCACCTCCCATTTGTTAAGATCACCATCAACAACGTTTACCCCAAGTATATCGCTAGTAGCTTTTCTAAAGGCTTCAACAACATCACTAATAGTAGGCTTAAAGCCTAGAATCTCTTTAGCAGTAATTATACGTTCTTCAAAGGATTTTATATCCTTATCGCTTATCTTCTCTACTGGCAGCTTAAGTACGTTTAGCATTAATTTAGTATTGAAATCTAGAAGTATTGTTCCACAGAACATTACCCCTCCAGAATCCATATAGAGACCCGTTCCAGAAATCTTACGACCCTTTACCTCAATATCATTTTTGCCTCTAAGCCTCGCCCCCTCTATTCCAAGATGTTTTAGAGTGGTTAGCGGAATTTTTGCTAACTCCATATAGATTTGTTCAATACTTAGCCTACTTAATGCTGATAGCGGAAGCCATATTTCCCAACCAGGGGTATCTTCATACATTATTATAGTGCCACCACCTGAAGGTCTACGATTTATTGAAAATCTCAACTTCAAAGCTTCTTCTACGTTGACTTCTTCATAAACATCCTGATTATATCCAACAAGTATGGCAGGTGGATTGAAAATGTTAACCCTTATAGTTGGAGGTGATACACCAATGCCAACTGCTCGTGTTATAACCTCTTCTAGAGATAGTAGAAAGTCTGCTGATGCTTTATGGAATAAAGCTCTTACGTACCTCATTGCGATTTACCCTATTTAGATATTCTCTAAGGCTATTAATATCATTTTTAACAGGTAAATATATAAAGAGTTGTTTTTTTATTACTTCAATCTCCCGTCCCCTAGGTATGTATGGAAAGTTTCGTGGAAATTCACTAGGCCTTTCATTTGCATATGGTCTATTGCATCCTGGACATCCAGCTGTTACAAAGGGTAGCCCACTCTCAATAACATCCTCTAACTCTTGCCTCGATACCCCAAAGTCTACTATACGCTTCATAGAGTCAAACTTCATCCACTCACATCTAGATAGATTATTATTGATTAGATATCTTGCTAATTGAATACGTCTATACTGTGATATCGGTGGTCTTACCCATCCCTCTAGAATAGTGCCATGCTCTGGATAGAATGAGAATAGGTGTGTCTCTACCCCCATATCGTGTGCCATCTGAATTAGCTTAACAGCATCCTCCTCAGACTCGCCAAGGCCTACAATTAAATGTACCCCCACTTTTCCATACCCCATAACCTCAACAGCGTCTTTCATCCCCTCAATATATCTCTCCCACTTATGGGGGCTTTTAGCACCAGATCCCCTTAGCATATCAAATAGCTCCTTTGCCGCACAATCTAATGCTATACCAATTCTTTCAACACCACTATTTCTCAGCTCCTCCATGTCCCTCTTTGAGAATTGTGTAGGGCTTATTAGGGCAGATATCGGTATGCCGAGTCTTGACCATAGAATGCGTACAATCTCCTTTACAGTACTAACAGCTTTGGGATGCTCTATATCTGAAATACATACTCTATAGGGTCTAAGTGAAACACCACTGCTAACTACATGGGATATTTTTTCAACGACCTCTTCTAATGGCCTTAAAGGCCAGTCAACACGTATTAGAGTTTTACACATAGCTGAAATAGCTATATCGCGGGCCTGTCCACAGTATAAACAGTTAGCCTTACAACCATCGCTAAAGTGTAGCAATAGATTAATTGTAAATGGAAAAGCATTTCTATAGAATCTCCCTTTACTAAATCCTAGAAAAAGATCTGAAGCCTTGCTTATTCTAACAAACTGTGGCGATTCAAAATTCATTGTGGTAACCCATTGGCAAAGCTATGGTGGGTCTATAGATAGTGGATAGCATTTAAATTTAAAAATCTAGCTCCTAATGGCTATACACATACGGTGATTATTATAGTTAAGATTTTTGTACCCAATGGCCACTACCTTTACGTTCCTGGCCTTGGGAGGGAATTCTATGGATATCCACCGATAAGTTTAACTGGCAGCTATTGTGCTCTACAATGTAAACACTGTAGAGCAAAAATTCTTAAGAGAATGATTCCTGCTAAAACGCCTCAAGAGCTTGTAAGAGTTGTAGGGGAGCTGTATAGACATGGAGTTAGGGGTATTCTAATAAGTGGAGGAAGTAATAGGTGGGGGCAGGTACCATTTGAAGGATTTGTAGATGCAATTAAATATGTTAAGAGGTTGGGCCTAAGGATATATATACATACAGGGCTTGTCGACGAGTATAGAGCGCAGCTATTAAAAGAGGCAGGAGTTGATGTAGCATTAATAGATTTTACTGTTAATGATAGAGTTATAGAAGACGTTCTAAACCTAAAGGCATCCCCAAAAGACTTTATAGATAGTATTAAAAATTTGGTTAAATTCTCCGTAAGGGTTGCACCCCATATTGTTATCGGTATATATCATGGAGAAGCCTCGGGTGAAAAGCAAGCTATAGATGTTTTAAGGGATCTTAATCCTAATGCAGTAGTGTTAGTAGTATTTACACCACTTTCAGGTACATCCTTTGAAAACTATAGCCCTCCACCACCAAGCTACATTTTTGATGTAATGAGATATGCTAAATCTAGTCTCCCCAACGTTCCACTCTCATATGGGTGTATGAAGCCTCATAATAATGTTTATCAACTACTTGAAATTGAGGCTCTTCATCTAGGCTTTGAAGGAATATCATTTCCATCATATTCAACTGTTGAATATCTTATTAATAGAGGTATAGATTTTGAAATTATACAAGAGTGTTGTACATATATAGCAGTTTAAAAGAGGTAGATATATATAAGATTATTAATGCTATATAGTTACTATCATGTTATATCCACATTAATATTGTGGCAGTTAGTGGTTTTCTTTATCAGCATAGGTTATTGAATTCTTGCATGCTTCTTGCATCTATAACAATATTATAGGGGTAAAAACTTAAAATTCTTCTAATAGGGCTTTTAGCCCTGGTGAGCTAAGCTTTGGCCGGACTCTCTACACATGCTATCCATGGGCATGAGCATAGAGATGATGTAGGCTCGCATATACCGCCTATATACCTTAGCGTAGTATATGAGTATATAGACTATGAGTTGAAGGAGGCTATATTTATAGATAGAGGAAATTATCTTAGATATGGTAGAGAGGAGAATCCAACCACACGAGCTTTAGAGCGAGTTGTTGCTAAGCTTGAAGTAGTAGAGGATGCTCTAGCCTTTAATAGTGGTATGGCAGCTATTTCAACGGTATTTATATGGGGGTTAAAGCCTGGCGATAAAATTGTTTTGCCCATGGAGCTCTACAGCTCAACATTTGCTCTACTCAATAATATTGCCCCTAAGCTTAATATAAAGATTGAAAAAGTTTGGCCATCTGCAGAAGCTATAGTTGAAGCTATTGATAGGAATACCTCAATGGTGTTTCTAGAAGTAATGACAAATCCAACAAATAAGGTTATAGATATAGATTATATATATCGCCATATTGATTTGGATAGAACTATGCTTGTCGTCGACAACACGTTTACAACGCCAATTATATTAAAACCTGCTAAATATGGCGCAAGACTTGTTATACATAGTATGACGAAATATTTTGGTGGACATAATGATGTTGTTGGCGGTGTCGTAGCTGGAGGTAGAAAGGATATAGTTGCTCTATGGGATTGGAGGAGAATGCTTGGAGGAATACTACAGCCATTTGAAGCCTATATGAATTACCGAGGGATAAAAACTTTAGAGATTAGATTTGAGAAACATAGTAATAATGCTAAAGCTGTTGCTGAATATCTAGCTAATCACAGTAAGGTTGAAGAGGTTATGTATCCAGGGCTTCAAAGCGATCCATATCACGGAATAGCAAAGAAGCTATTTGAGAAACCGTTATTTGGAGCTGTTATAAGCTTTAAGATAAAGGGTTCATATCAGGATGTCATAAGCTTTATGAAAAGACTAAAAATAATTAAGAGATGTCCAAGCTTGGGAGGAACAGAATCGATGGCTGTTATACCAACTAAAGCTGGTGCAATGTTTATAGAACCTGAACACAGATTAAAACTAGGCATTTCAGAAAACCTTGTGAGACTCTCTATAGGGCTAGAAAATGTAGATGATATAATAGAGGATTTATCACAAGCACTAAACTTCTAATGGTAATAAAAAACCTATTTTTAAATGAGGAATAATCTTTTTATTTTAACTAAGGGTTTAGTACAACATTATATGTAGCTCATTTAGATTCTTAGAATTATAAGTTTAATATGTTATAGTGATAGCTATATACTGTTTATGATAGTTACATATGCAATAGTTTATTGAACTAGGTATTGCAGATGGTACTAAAATTTAATAAATAATTGTGTACTAACTTCTAATATATTCTCTAATTGTGAAATGATATGGAGGTAGATAGTGGGACAGGCGAGCTTAAAAAGGTGCTAGGATTTGCATAGCTCTATGCTCCTGCAGTTGGTGCCGTTGTTGGCGATGGTATATTTACATTCACAGGATATGCTATGGCGTCAGCAGGACCTGTTGTACATAAGCTATTTTTGATTGCAGGCCTTACACAAATGTTTTTAATGATATCTTTTGGCGAATTGGTTGTGGAGACCATCTGTAGGCGGCCCTAAGCCATGGGTTTCCCATTTCTATGGTGAAAGACTAGGTTTTATAGCATCTACATTTAGTATTGGCTGGATTATTGCAGGTGGATCAACAGGTTTAGCACTAGGTATCTACGTCTATAGTATGTTCTCTTATGCTGGACAGTATTATTTGCTGGTGAAGAGGCTAAGAACAATTTATATAGCAAAGGTGTTGTTCTGGTCATCTCTAACCTTCATAGCTGTATATACATGGGCTTTAATAGGCTTAGTTGGAACACTACCCTATGAAGAAGTAGTCAAATTCTATGAGGCTATATATACAACCTCTGCCTACAAACTATGGGGTGCTGTGGGAGGCATAGTAATAGCGTTTGCCGCATGGTTAGCTGCCTCTACATCTCTTCTCATGGGCACAATGTATCAGCTAGCTAGAGATTTGTATGGATTAGCCAAAAGAGGGTATAGGGTTCCGATGGTTTGGATATATTCATCCAAAATTTAGAACTTCTATTATAGATAATATTAGTGCTGGCAATATCTATCTTTCTAATAATACTTGGGACATTTATGGGGCATACACTAGGCTATATGATTTTAGGATATGAGCTTGTCTGGGCATGGATAGTCCCATGGTCCTAACACTATTAGTGGCATTCAAGTTTAGAAAAACCAGCCATGAAATAGCTAAATAGCTGCCATGGAGGGTGCCAGGATGACCAATAACACCAATTCTAGGCTTTATAGGCATAGTAGTAACAGTTTTTGCAATGTTTTACGATCTTATAACTGGTTATGGTATTAGTATAGCTGTTGTCACTGGGATATTTAGTGTTGCATGGGTAGTAGCATTATGGTTTTTAGCTAGCTATATTGTTCCTAAGAAAAGTGAAAAGGTGTAGATTGGGGAATTATTAAATGGATTTAGATTACGATGGGTTATCACCAGAAATTATTGAAAAGATTGTTCAAGAGAAAAATATTAGATTCATTAGATATCTATATGTAGATTTAGATAATGTGATTAGGGGAAGAGTTTCATCAGCTAAAAATATAGATATAGATCTTCGAGGGGGACTCACACTCCCTATGATTATGCAGTCAGGATTTAGTATAGTAGAGCTTGCTGTAAGCGGAAGTATGTATGGACCGCAGGGAGAGGTCATACTAATCCCCGATATTTCAACATTTAAAATACTTCCCTATGTAGATAGCACAGCAGCAATGATAGTAGAGCAATATATAGGGGATAGTCCTCATGATGTTGATCCAAGGCCTAGATTAAGAGGATATCTGAAGAGCTTAGGCTACGAATTCAAAGTGGGTATTGAACCTGAATTCTATATATTTAAGAAAGATCTTAGAAGGGAAATAGAGCTTTATGAAAGACATCGCTGCTTCTCTACAGAGGGCATGAATGCTATACATTCTATACTAAATGAAGTAGTAAATGCGCTTGAGCAGCAGGGCATAGATGTGGAACACTACTATCCAGAGTACGGACCTGGGCAACATGAGCTATCCTTAAAGCCTACAGCACCTATTAGAGCTGCAGATAATTTTATATACTTTAGAGAAACCCTTAGAGGAGTTCTAGGAAAGTATGGACTTTATGCATCATTTATGCCAAAGCCTTCAGAAACTTTACCAGGTAGTGGATTACATATTCATATCAGTATGTGGAAAGATGGTACTAATCTATTTTACAGTGATTGGGACAAGTATCTCTTAAGTAATGAAGCTTACTACTTTATAGGGGGGGTCCTAAAACATCTCAAGGAAATTATAGCATTTACAGCTTCTTCTGTAAATTCGTATAAGAGGCTTCGACCCAGCTCCTTGGCGTCGGCATACACATGTTATGGTCCTGGCAATAGGGAGGCTGCAATAAGGATAGTGAGACCTGCAAAGGGTAAAGAGAAACAATTCGTTAGACTAGAAATGAAGTTTGTTGATGCAACTGCTAATCCATATTTAGCTATTGGAAGTATTATAGCGGCTGGTATTGATGGAATTGTGAAGAAGATAGATCCAGGGGAGCCATGCTTAGATAATCCATCAAATTATTCGGAGGAGGTTAGAGAGAAAAAGGGCTGGTATAGATATCCAGAAACTCTTCTAGAGGCTATCAAAGAACTTGATCGAAGCAATATTATGAGAGAAGTATGGGGCGATACTCTTGTTTCTGAATATGTTAAGCTAAAGAAGTTTCAATGGGATCAATACCACTCCATAGTCACTGATTGGGAGAAGAAAATGTTCTTAGATGCATACTAGAATGTGGCTGAATGATATATCTAAAAGAGTAGATTATGTTCAGAAACTTAAAGAGAAGATTTGGGGTATCTGGGCTATAGATACACATTCACATCCTCTCAAATTATATTAGGTTATCACCAGAATATTTAGCAGGATTACTAGCTATAGGAGGCCTACATATGAATATGAAGTGTCTAAAGGTCTGAATACATTACTGGTATATAGATTTATTGTGAGAGAACTGTCGAAGCTTCTAGGGGTGGAGAATTCAAGAGACTCTCTTCTTTATAGAAAAATGCTGTAAACATCTATGGATTTGAAACATAGAAATGTTTTCCTTTACATAACCACATAGGTTTGCTCACTAATTATAAACTCCAATATTTTTTTAATTACAAATTTTTTATCAAATTGAAGGCTATAGACCTCAAAGAAGCCATTTGGTAGTTCAGACCACTCGAAATTTATCTCAGGTTTATAGAAGTCTATCAGCGTTGATGAGGTGTAGAGAATTAGAGAATTACTGTAAGCTCTATACATTTTATAGTAGTTTCTTCTTTCAATAGGTTTATCAAATACCTTATAGTAGCTACCAATTAATACTTGAACCTCTCTATCCTTAACTAGAATAGCTCCTATGTTAAGTGCCGTTTTAGTATATCTAGCTAAATCTATAACAATCCTCTCACTAATGTCGTGTTCTATCATTAACGCCATTAGCTTAGCTAAAAAGTAGGTATCACTATAAATTTTAGCATGACTACTCCCTCTATCTATCCCTAGTCTATCAAGCAGCTCTAGTTTATCTACAGAGCCGTTGTGAATTAAAAACAGTTTGTATCCCATTCTAGTATCAACCTCAATTGGATGTGTATTTCGAATATCCACTACACCACTTGAAGCAGCTCTAGCATGAATCATTTCTACAACCCCTACATCTCCAGGTATCTCCTCCATAAGAATATGCTCCACCAATTCATCATCGTATATAGGCTTCAACGATCTCTCTATGGAGATTTTCTCTACGCCAGAGGACGTAATAATTACTCTTATAAAACCCCATCCATCAGCATGACTAGTATCGAAGGAACCAAAAAGAGCAATGCTATAAGGATCATATCTAGAGGCGTTAATTAGGCTTCTTATAAGAGGCTTTCTAACATAATTTACACTCCTACCATCACCAACTACAATAGCTTGTCTACACATAGACTTCCACCAAGATCTACCTAAGGATAACAAATCAAACTATAAATAAAATTAAGATTCTAGCTACTTAATAGCTATACTAGATCTAT
>CALJEI010000014.1 GCA_938074605.1 uncultured Ignisphaera sp. | reverse complement strand
TATAGCGTGTGATCAGATAGTCCAATTCTTCTTTCGCTTCTTGAAACTCCCAAAAGGGAGTAGAAAGGTAATTGAATTGTATGAATTGGGGGAGTTCACAAGAGATGAAGCAATGAAACTCCCAAAAGGGAGTAGAAAGTGGGGAGGTGTGGATGTTTTGATATCTATTTTTAGTCTATGGTTTTTTTCAATAGGTTTTCTATGTAGTTATAGAGTATTGTTTTTCTTATTTTAGTTGGTAGTAGATTTAGAAATGTTTTAACTATTTTGTTTAGTTTTAGTGGTGCTCCTGCGGCTTTTATATGTCCTCCTCCTCCAAGCTTTCTAGCTATCTCCCTTACATTAAAGCTTTTTGATCTAAAGCTTATGCTGCTTAGGTTTCGAATTATGGCAGCTATTTCACAGTCGCATCTAGTTATTGCATTACCTATTATGCTTTGGTTTGGTATGTCAAAATATTTATAGTATATACATATTTTTTTACCCCCTATCTCAATGGTTTTAATATCCCTACATATATTTGATACTATTTTAAGTTCTCTATCTACATATACTTCAGCAAAAGGCTCTAGCCATATTGCAAACTGGCTAACATGTGTGTTTCCCCTAATAGCATCTAGAATATCCCTAAACACTTTCTCTAAACCGTAAAACCTCTTGGCATAATCTGCATATCGATATAAATAAGGTGCTTCCCATCTACTAAAATTCCACGAATCAACAGCACACGTTGTATCTACATAGCCTTTAATAACATCACTACTAACACCTAGGGATTTTGCTACAACACTAGCAGTACAACCCAAATTTGGATCAATGTATAGTTTAATGTATCTAGATAGCTTTTCAATCCACTTAGGCTCCCATATATGGTGATCATACCAAGCAATCTCAACGTCTTTAGATAGATTATCCAAACACCTTAAATCCTTAAAACTATTATCCCCAACACCTAAATCCATTACTGCTATAACCCTACAACCACCCCTATCAACAAGACTACACACACTCCTACCAACATCAATAGGCTCAATAAACGTTACACTATAACTACCCTCCTTAACACCCATACCAACAACATATATAGCTGCACTAACAATACCATCAAGATCAGTATGTGTTACTATACAATACATCTTGACATACCCTAGCATATATACTCTAACGCTAAAAAATTTCACAGCATATAAAGGCTAAAGCTATAACACCCATATAGTGTGGAGGATAATATCGTTAAAAAGTATTGTTGGAAATAGGCAAACACATATATGCTTAAAGTTAATAAGATTTACAGTATATATATGTGGAAAGATATTTGTAGAAGAGATTTGCCATAAGGTGTAATGTACATGTGTTTAGAAGATATAATTAGGGTTATAAAGGGTAGAAGGTGTGTAAGAAGTTTTAGAGAGGGGGAGATACCAAATGAATATATACATAAAATTTTAGAAGCTGGTATATGGGCGCCAAGTGGAGGTAATATACAGCCATGGGAATTTATAGTGGTTAGAAATAGGGATATGATTGATAAAATAAAACTTGTTTCACCAGGGCTATTTGGAGATCCTTCAGTAATAATAGTTGTATGTATAAATTTAGAGAAGGCTAAAAGAGGTGGAAGAATTGGTGAATCAATGGCTATTATAGATGTTTCTATGGCTGCACAAAACATAATGTTAGTAGCCTATGCTTTAGGTATAGGCTCATGCCCAATTGTATCATTTAGTAAAACAGCAGTTAAAGAATTGCTAGACATACCTAAATACGTTGAGCCCATACTTCTTATAACACTTGGATACACAGATAAATGGCCAAACCCCCCAGCAAGAAGACCTCTAGAGGAGGTGGTACACTATGAAAAATACTAACATAGTTAAAGATCCGCATTTCAAACTTCTATCATTTCTAATAACAAGTGCTAGAGGCTGTATAGATGAGCCACAACTCTACGGCTCTCTAAGACTTATAGACGCTGCTGCAAGACTTATAGACATAATGATGGTTGAAGGAAAAACAACAGAAGAACTACTTAATTTAAAAAAAGCTATAGAGGAAAACATAGTTCTTGTAATGTATGATGAGAAGAAATATATAGAATTTTTAGATAGACTAGTAAAAGATTTAGCTAAAATTATAAAATCTGCTTAACTAAGGTGTAAATCTATGGCTAAAATCAAGATAAAGATATATACACAAGCAACAGGTTATGTAGAAGCTGAACTTTTTGACGATTTAAGCCCAAAAACGTTTAGGAAAATTGTTGAATCTCTACCAATAGAGGGAGTTGGATATAGATGGGGAGATGAAATCTATTTTACCACAAATATAACACAATCACTAGAAGAAAACGCTAAAGAAACAGTTGAAAAAGGCACAATAGCATTCTGGCCACCTGGTTCAGCAATATGTATATTCTGGGGCCCAACACCAGCAAGCAAAACCCCCTCTGAAATAAGACCAGCAAGCCCAGTAAACATAGTAGGGAAAGTGTTAGGAGATCCAAAAATATTCTCAAAATTTAAAAGTGGAGATAAAATACGCATTGAAAAAGCATAAAACATAGCAATACAAACTACTAAATTTATTTAAATTATATACAAAGTTGGATTATATACAAAGTAAAATCTCTATAAAATATATCTCTACAATATTTTTAGAAGGGGGTAGGATAAAAATATATTTAAATTAATTTAAATTATTTTTCAGCTAATAGATAATGGTATATTAATGTAGCTATTAATCCACCTATAATTGGTCCTAGCCAATAGACCCAGTGTGCTGTCCAGTTTCCTGAGGCTAGTGCTGGTCCAAATGTTCTAGCTGGATTCATAGATGCTCCAGTAAGTGGTCCACCAATAAATATATCTAAAGCAACAATACCTCCTATCATTATACCTGCAAATCCTGGTGGAGCTCTTTTATCAACAGCTGTACCCATAATTGTTAGTAAGAGGAAGAATGTTAGAATCAATTCAACAGCAAAAGCTACAGCTTCACTTCTACCTATAGCATCTCCTGGAAGAGTTAAACCAAAGTATACCGCTCTACCTTGGGGCAATATAGCAGCGTGGGTAAGACCAGCTAGAGCTGCACCTATAAGTTGCACTATAATATACGCTATTGCATCTCTAGGACTTATCTTCTTTATAGCTAGTAAGCTTATGGTAACTGCAGGATTTATATGTGTTCCAGAAATATGACCTAGTGTATATATCATAACTGCAACAATACCACCAAAAGTGGCACCAATAGCAAATAGACCTGGACCGAAATAGTATGGCTGTGGTATACCTAGAACAACTGCATATATGGTTACTGATACTGGTCCGAAGAATACTAATGCATATGTTCCAATAAATTCTGCAAGGTATTTCTGCCAACTTTTAACCATATGTACACCACCACACATATATTACATACACATGTAATATACGGGTATATGTATGACAGGTATAAGGAGGAGAAAAAAGAGATTGAACTTTATATCTATATTGCTTTACACTAAGGTTTATACTGCTCTAAACCACTGACAGTATCTACATCTAGATGGCATGAATGATGTTACAGCACAGTTCTTTCTTACTCTAGCTGGTGAGAATACCATCTTGGGGTTGAATGCTACAGCATTTGTAGCTAGAGTTGCTGTAACAGTTTCTGAAGTTATAAAGCATGGGAAGTCTGCTAGTCTTAGTAGAGCGCTTGTTCTAACTGTTATAGCACATCCTGGATATGCATATCTTTGTGGATTCATAATTACTTCATGTTTAGTTATTGGAGATAAATCTATTTTAACACCAGCTATCTCAGGTGGAGCACCAGTTGGATAAGTATCCCACAGAATTCTCCATCCACGGAATATAGTGTCCATAAAGTCAACATTGTGTAGCTCTGCAGCAGGACTTCTATTTGGATACAGGTTGTTGTAGCTCCAGAACCTCTTATACAGTAGGTCTATTATCATTGGTGCAGTAAATCCGTCTAACTCAAGGATATACTCTATAGCAGCTGCTAAAGTACCTGTAGCTACACTTAATAGCTGCCACTCATTCTTAAATGCACGCTCTGCAACAGCTTTCTTAAGAGTGCTTTCAAATGCTTGGAAAGCTGCTTCAGCAATAGCAAAAGTCATGTCATCCTTAAACATATTGTATGATGACTGAGCTATGTGGTGAGCTATGTCACCCACACAATATGCAGGTACAACAACTATGTTTCCATAAGCTACTCCAGCATCAACAGCCTTCTTGACTATAGGCTTCATCCTCTCCTTATACTGAGCCATATACTTTCTTACATCAAATGATTTATGGCCTGCTTTATCCATTAGTTCTGCTTGTGCAGCTGTTGGAGTTAAGTATATCTTTTTAAGACATTCTATCTCAGCCTTTAATGCTTCAGTAACAGTTTTACCTGCCTCTATAGCTTCTCTAAATGCTTCCCCAATACCATATGAAGTATTCATACCCCAAGACTTTGCTGCTAGTATAGCCTTCTTATGCTCAGCTGGAATATTATCCATCTTAGTTAGTATTTGGTTAACTATGTTGCTTGTACTACCAGGCACAAATGCAAAGTCAACTACACATGTTGGTCCCCAGAATCCTCCATAGGCTCTAGTTACATATTGGCCTATTAGAGCTTCATTGCCTTCAATAGCCTTAACAAATTTCTCCATAGACTCTCTAAACGATGGATCTAGGTCGTAGAGTATTTCTAGAATAGCTGGAGTTTGATAATGCTCAACATATGGATCATCTTCAGGTCTAACATAGTCTGTTAATTCTCTTAAAATTTCGTAGTGTGCAACAACAGACTCTTTATGTAGCTCAAAGATCTCAGGTGATTGGCCATCAAAAGGTGTCATCTTCTTAACTGCTTCAACAAATGGTTTAGCGTCATCTATATGGAAGCGGCCTCCTCTCTTCTCCTTATTGATCCTTATTACCTCTCCGAAAATCGCCAATACTTCATTAACGGCTTTCTCAAAGAATTCAATTGGTCGAGAGGGCATAACTTACACCCAGTCCAAATATAGAGAAGGGGGGATCAGTTATATAAGACTGCCGACATCGATGAAATAAAATTCCTTATACATAAATATTATAAATATTGTCATCTATATAGGTAAATCAGTAAATATATGTAGATTCATCTTAGCGATAACCAAATGGGTTATAAATATTTCAAAGTATTTGACTTCTACAATAGTATGATGTAACAACTTCTAGTTTGTTGAACATCGGATGACCTTCAATAATAATTCTAACTATTATTCCATATAAATAGCTATTTAACAGGCATTGAACATCCATTGGGTGTTAAAACTATAGATTTTGCTAAAGTTGAAAATCTTAATATACAAAGCAGCTTCTAAGCTTTACTCCTATTGAAGTGCAAAGGCTCATACTCTAACTATTTAGAGCTACTGGCCCACAGTAATTCAAGCTCCAAACCTCTGGCTAGACCAACACCCCACCAAGCTAGGCAACCCCAGCTCTATCTACTTACAACACTTACATAGAGTATCTATCCATATATGCCTTTTAATATTGGCTACAGTCCTCCATAGAGAACTACTGGAGTGTTGAGCTGGATCTGTAGCGACCTAAAGGAGAAAACAAGTTTGATGTGATTATTGTTGGTGCTGGGATTGGGGGCTTAAAATGTGGGGCCTTCCTCTCAAAGAAGGGCTATAGGGTTTTTGTTTTAGAGAAGCATTCCCAAGTTAGAGGCTACAGTTCATCCTTCAAAAGGAATGGTTTTATCTTTTAACACTAGGATAGTGGATGTAAGTGTTCTGTTGGAAAAGGATTCAGTTAGCTTCCTCTTTAACGAACTCGGGCTTAAAAATGGAGGATTTGTTCACAAGAAATACTGTAATGCACATTTTTAATGGTGAGAAAATCGATGTGCCTCAAAGTTTAGAGGGATTTGTGAAATTTCTCTCTAAGAAGTTTCCAAATGAGAGGAAAAACATTTCAGCCTTTTTTAATAAGGCTAAAAGAGCTTATGAGGAATGTATAGGGATGCTTAAGTTTTATGGAGCTCCATTGCCTGTAGAGCTCATCGCAAAGGTTTTTGGCGAAAGCTTCTGAACTATCCAAGGGAGCACCCACACTTTTATGATTTGATAAACAAGATGTATAAACAAAAAACTTGACGAGTACCTCAAATGAGGATTTGAAAAGACTGCTTTGTACTCTACTTGGCTATGTAGGCACGGATCTTGATAAAACTGCGGCCAGTAGTGCTCTCACCACATGTGTCTCCTACTATCTCCATGGAGGGCACTTCCCCAAGGGCGGAGCCCAAAGGTTTGCAGAGAGCTTGAAGGAGTTTATTGAGGGTCGTGGAAGCAAAGCAGGCTTAAGCAAAAACATAATCGTTAAGGATGTTGCGATGTCAAAAACTCTTGAGAGATGCATCTCAATGTCCGAAGGCGCAATCTACTCATTCGATCAGTTAACAGACATGAAAAGACCATACTTCAAAACACCAATAAAAGGCCTATACCTAGTAGGAGCATCAACATTCCCAGGAGGAATTGAGGCTGTGGTAATTTCAGAAATAATATGTGTAAACGATATATGTAATTGGAAGCAGATTTAAACCTGTTAATTGCTGTTAAACGTATAACTGTTTGAATCATGAAGAAAAAACAATAGGAAAAGACTGAAAGGAAAGTTTAAATGGTTAGTGTCTTAAGCAGAAAGTTTATAATTTGTGGAAGTTATTCTCTTTTTTGTGAGACACATGTCAAATGTTAGTGAAATGAAAATAGAGCTTGTTAAAAATTTGCTTAAGAAGATTCATGAGGGTGCTAAACCTGAGGAGCTAAGTAGAGAGTTTAGTGAGATTTTAAGGCATGTAGCTCCTTTTGAGATAGTGGTTATAGAGCAGCAATTAATTAGGGAGGGCTTTAGTGTAAGTGATATTCTTAAGCTTTGTGATCTGCATGTTCAACTCTTTAGAGAGTATCTAGCATCTAGAGAATTGCGTGGAGTTCCCGAGGGGCATCCACTAGATCTTTTGCTTAAAGAAAATGAGTTAATTCTTAAGTGGGGTGAGATGCTAGGGCTTTATGCAAGTGCTCTTCTTAGAGCTACTAGTGAAGATTTTATGAAGATGTTTAACCAGTTTGTAGAAGCTATAGAGAATTTGAGAAATCTAAGGCTACACTATAGAAAAATACAAATGTTGATTTTCCCATATCTTGAGAGAAGGGGGATTATTGCTGTACCAAGGGTTTTATGGGGTCGTGAAGATCAGGTGATTCAAAAGGTGAGAGAACTTAGAATGTTGATTGAGGAATTTCGTGGTGGTAGAGAGTTGGTGGATAAAATAGTTGGTAAAGCTTTAGAGCTATCTAGAGAAATTGGCGAATTAGTTTTTAGAGAAAATAAAATATTATTTCCTGCTGTATGGGCTCTCTTTAGTGAGGGTGAATGGGCTGCTATAGGGGAGATAGGTAAGAAGATAGGCTATTTAGTGCCTGTAGCTAAAGAGTGGAAGCCTGATTCAGCTCCTGTAATGCCCTATGAAATAACCCCTGAAATATCTAAAGAGCAAGCAGAAGCACTACCACCTGAATTTAGAGAACTAGCTCTTAAGAAAATTGAGCCAGATACCTACGATGTGAGGAGGGATAGCGATATAGAGTTAAATACAGGTTTTCTAAGTAAGGAGGAGCTAGAAGCAATTTTTGAATCACTACCTCTAGAGTTAACATATGCTGATAAAAATGATAGGGTAAAATTCTTTACTGAAAGCATGTTGGCAAAGGGATTTGTAAGAACTAAAACAATATTAGGGCGTAGACTACTCTACTGCCATCCACCAAGACTTGAAGAACTTGTTAAAACAAATGTTGAAAGGTTGAAGAAGGGTGAGAAATTTAGAGAGTTTTGGACTAAACAAGGCGATAGAATAATAAGAGTTATTATAGTAGCTATTAGAAATAAAAATGGTGAATATCTAGGTTCATTAGAAATAGTTGAAGATCTTACAGAAATAATTAAGAATCCTGAAGCAGTAATAAAAAAGATAATGGTGCTCTAAAATATCATCAGTTTTTGAACTAGGGTATAGATACCTAATTCCCGCACTTAAAAGAAGACTAGTAGAAATAATGTATAGAGAGTTAAAAATAAATGAAGTTGAGATAGCAAAAAAACTAAAAATAACACCATCAGCAGTATCAAGATATTTAAAACGTGAAAGAGGAGTAGCAATAGAAATAACTAACTTTAAAGATATAGACAAAGAACTTACCATACTAGCAAAAGACATAGCTACTCAAAACCTAGACTTTCTAACAATAGAAATAAGACTTTTAAAAATATCCATATTAGCAATGAGCAAAAAATATCTATGCGAATTCCACCACAAAATACACCCATCAATAAACCCAACAAAATGCAAAATATGCCCCGAAGTATTTTCAACAACAAAACCCACCCCAAAGCAAAAAAGTCAATTCAGGAACAACTACACGTAAAAATGCCTCCCCAACAAAAACCCATAATAATAAACCTAAATAACTACTGCAAAACAGTATCAGAAAAAAGGAATGAATTGAAAGTGGTGGGCAAGATTTTTAAAGATAATAAGTATTGGGAATGAATTAGAGAGGGATTATTGGGTAAGGGATTTGAGTATGTTTAGTATTGTTTTTGCGTTTTCGAGCATCCAGTGGTTGTTGTTGAAGAATATGTAGATTTTCTTTGGGTGTAGGCTTAGGGTTTTTTCAGCTAGTTCTTTAAGTTCATTGTAGCTATATTCATATGTATACCATTCTTTACGTCCATGTAGTCTTAGGTATATGTTGTCATTTGTTTTGGTAATCCATGTTGTTATTGGTGAATCTATAGATACTATTGTTAGTTCTAGGCTGTAGCCCCATCTATGAATATTTTCAGTAAAACATGATTGATGTCTAAATTCGATGGCAAATCTTTGTCCAAGTTTTATTTCTCTATAGAAGTCCTCAATTCTCTTTAGCATGTCGTTACGGCATATGAAGTTGGGTGGTAGTTGAAATAAGTAGAAATCAATATTTTTGTCTAGAGGTTTAAACAATTCATAGAATTTAAACCAAATCTCTAAAGCTTTACCACTAAGTCTATACACATGAGTTATACTTCTATGAACTTTAATAGACCATCTAAGACCACCACCCCTTTTAAACCAACCTAAAACCTGATTCCTAAAAGGAAATCTATAGAAACTAGCATTAAGCTCTACAGCATTAAGATTTGAACAACAAACATACCAATCAAAAGACCCACCCAAATTCCAATCATAAATCCAACCACTAGTACCAACAAAAACCTCCACCACCAAAATAACACCAAATATAGACAAACATCTACCAAAGCTAATAAAAATAAATCTATATCAAAAATTAAAACCGTGAGCTACTACATAAATATTTGGGGCTGTGTGTTAGCAGGATTTTTAGGTAGTGAGGGGGGTGTAGTTTTTATGTAATGTTAGTCTTGAAAGGATTTGGAGGATCTTTAAGTAATTGAGTTGTATAACTATTTTGTTTTAAGTAAGGGGTGGTAGTTGAAGTTAGGAAGATGTTTAAGTTTAGAGTTATTTTAATAATTAAGTGTGGGTGGAGATAGGTTATTTTAGGATTTTAATTTTTGAAGTGTCTAGGCTGTATAGGTTTATGTTATGCAATGCGTTTATGAGTTCTAGCCTAAAAGTTGCAGGATTTCTTCCAGATTTTGCTTCAGCTATTTCTCCAGCTCTTTTAAATATTAGCGAAGCCTCTATGGATGTCTTGAAGTAATCTCTGTTAATCGCCATGAGAGATGCAAGTACTGAGCCTAGCATACAGCCCGTTCCAGTAGTGTATTTAAAGAGTTCTGAGCCTCCCTCAATAGCTGCAAGTTTTTCTCCATTAGCTACATAGTCTACTCTCCCAGTAGCCATTGAAACAATGTTGTATTCTCTAGAGAGCTTCTCTAAAGGCTCAAAAGCTTCCTCTATTATGGAATCAACCCCCCTAACTAAGCCTTTAAATCCTGCAAGGGCCATCATCTCCCCAGCATTCCCTTTAACAATACTAACAGAACCTACCTCCAATATCTTTTTAGAAACTTCTATTCTTAATTTTGAAGCCCCAGCACCAACAGGATCCAAAAGTAAAGGCTTAGAATACCTCCCAGCTATTCTAGCTAATTGAACCATAGACTCAACCCACAACATATCAAGAGTTCCAATGTTAATATATATAGAGTCCGCCATAGAAGCTATATCCTCAAGTTCCTCCAAAGCATGAGCCATTATAGGAGAAGCCCCTAAAGCCAAAACCACATTAGCAGAGTCCGTCATGACAACAAAATTCATAATATGGTGAATCAAAGGCCTCCTCCTCCTCAACTTCATAAGATCCCCAATTATATCCAGATCCACAACAACCATCCTTTTTACCTCTTAAATTTCTACACCCCTTTTCTTTTTACTCCCTTTTAGGAATTTCGGAGTTAAAAACTACAGTAGCCCACTCTGAAGCTGCAATTACTTTCTACTCCTTTTTGTAAGTTTCATATAGAAAAATTGGTTGGATATGGAAAGTTATGTTGAGCTTTCTACTCCTTTTTGTGAGTTTCTTCTACGCTTTGGATTGGTACATCCACGTTTCTTCGACATAACTTTCTACCCCCCTTTTTGTTATATTTATATTTTGTTTTTAGAGTTTTTAAATTTTTCTATATTATATCATTAGAAAAATTTTTATTATAATTAATTTTTTAGTAATGTATGTTTTAATTTTATTGATATTTTATTTAGTTTGGTTGTGTTATTTATATGGGGTTGGTTGAAATCTTAGAATGGTGTGGAAAGGTTTTTGAGTAAAAATTTTATTATCTTTTACTGGAAATTAGTAAGAGGGGTGGAAAGTGGGGGAGGTGTATGTAGGTATTGATCTTGCGGCGAAGGAGGATAGGTGTAGTGGTTTTGCGTATGTTGTGTGTAGGGATTCATGTAGGGTTGGTGATGTCTATTGTTTGTATGGTGATGAAGATATTCTAGACGCTACTGCAAGGCTTTCTATAGGTTGTAATCGCTTCTATGTTTCAATAGATGCTCCCTTTAGTTTAGGTGGTGGAATGAGGAGTATTGATAGGAGGATGATTTCTTTGGGGTTTAGGGTGTTTCCACCTGGTTTCTCATATATGAGGCTGTTAACGTTGAGGGCTATGAGAATTATTGGTAGGCTTAAGGCTATGGGGATTAGGAATTTGTATGAAACTCATCCAAAAAGCTCTATATTGAGTAGTAGATGTGGTAGTGTTAAAGAGCTTTTAGAAAAGCTAAATATTGTATATACTATTGATGTTGATAGATTAGGTAGAGATGAAAGTGATGCTATTATATGTGCAATTGTATCATATTGTATAGATAGAGGATGCTATATAAAAATTGAGGAAGTAGATGGAGTTATATGGCTATTAAACAAAATATGTACATCTTAAATATATAGTGAATAGCTTAAAATACTCTAAAACAGTATTATGATAGTGGCAATTAGATCTATGGCTAAAGAAATAAGCTTTCTAAAAAATAAACACTACATCTATATAGACAACCTTCCACTTATAGGACACATAGCATTTGGTATAATTGATAGAGGAACAAATATAATTCAAATAAGACCAACAACAATATGCCCATATAACTGTATATTTTGTAGTGTTGATGCAGGCCCTTTTTCAAAAAATAGACAATACGAATATATTGTAGATAAAAAACTTCTTATAAAATGGGCTAAATATGTATATAGTCTAAAGGGTGGAGATATTCTCGAAGGTCTTATCAATGGCGTTGGTGAACCACCCACACACCCACAAATAATTGAAATTGTTAAAGAATTAAAGAAATTTCTACCAAGAGTTGCCATGGAGACTAGAATAGCTACACTTACAAAAAACACTATAGATAAACTTAATGAAGCTGGTCTTGATAGACTAAATGTAAGTATTGATACACTAAATGAGGAAAAGGGTAGATATCTCCAAGGAGTTAAATGGTATAGTGTTGAAAAAGCTATAAAACTTATAGAATATACAGTTAAAGAAACAAATATAGATATTCATTTAACACCAGTTTGGATTCCAGGTATAAATGATGATGATATTGAAAAAATTATTGCCTGGGGTATTAAAATAGGTGTAGGAAAAAAGTTTCCACCATTTGGAATACAAAAATATGAGATACATAGATATGGTAGAAAGGTTGAGGGTGTAAAAAGAGTTAGTTGGAGAAAATTTATAGAGTTTCTTGAAAGGCTAGAGGAAAAATATGGTGTAGCACTATATTATAAAAGGATTGATTTTGGAATAAGAAAAACTGTTAGAATACCACTAAAATACTCAAAAGGCGATATAGTTCAAGCCACAATAGTTTTACCAGGCTGGCTAAAACATGAAGTTATAGCAGTTAATAGAGATAGAGATACACTAATTACTATAGTTGGTATGATGTGGAAACCAGAGCTACAAGAAAAACAGGTAAAAGTGTTAATAATAAGCAATAAAGATGGCATATATATTGCAAAACCCTATACATAGTAAAAATATCATGTACCTGTACATCTATCTTCTACAAGTTGTCTAGATAGTATATCCCTTAGAGTTACAATAATTTTAAGAGCTGATATAAAAGTTTCAACCTCCTCAACAGTATTATATATATAGTAGCTTGCTCTTACAGATCCCTTAAACCCTAGTCTATAGTGTAGTGGATGGGCACAATGACCCCCACTTCTCACAGCTATCCCAAAAGAGTCTAGAGATTTTGCAACTACGTGATGGTGAAGATTTTGTACATTAAATGAAACTATACCTGTTCTCTTTTTAGCATCTAAAGGTCCTAGTACCACTATATATTCTTTTAACTCCTCCTCAAACTTCTTTAGCGTATACTCTGTCAACTCTATATCATGCTGCCTAACATTTTCTACACCAACCCTCATTAAATACTTTACAGCTTCTGCAAACCCTATCATACCAGCTATATGTGGAGTACCTGCTATAAATCTCCATGGAAGATCGTGCCACTCTATAGAATCTAGAGTAACATCCTTTATTGTATCACCACCAACTCTAAACGGCTTTACATCCTCCAAAACATCCCTTCTACCCCATAGAATCCCTATACCAGTTGGTCCAAGCATTTTATGTCCACTAAATGCAATAAAATCTATCCCTAAATCCCTTACATCTGTAGGTACATGTGGAACATACTGTGCACCATCACCAACAACTATAGCTCCAACAGAATGTGCTATTTTACAAATCCTTTTCACATCCACTATTGTACCAAGAACATTACTAGCCATTGTTATAGCTACAACCCTTGTCCTCTCACTTACCACCTCCTCAAGCTGATCGTAATTAATATCACCATCATCAGTAATATCAACATATTTAATTTTAGCACCAGTTTTTTCTGCAACAATTCTCCATGGAAGCATATTGCTATGATGCTCCACAACAGTTAATATAATTTCATCACCAGGCCTTAGATTAAATAAGCCCCACCCCCACGCAACCATGTTAAGTCCATCTGTAGCATTCTTAACCTCTATAACCTCCTCCCACGAATACGCATTAATAAACTTTGCTACAACACTAAACGCTTCTTCATACAATTCACTAGCCTCTTGAGATAATGTATGCATACCTCTATGAACATTTGAATTAAACTCTTTATAGAATCTAACAATAGCATCTATAACTTGAATTGGCTTATGTGTAGTAGCAGCATTATCAAAATATATAAGAGGTCTTCCATTAACTTCCCTCTTTAGAATTGGAAAATCCTCCCTAATTGCTACAACATTTAGCATTATCTACACCTACACACACAACACTACTTCTAGTAGGTGATTATAAAAGTTTTTAATTCTAGCGCTTAGAAGATGTATACCCTCTCTAAACATCTATTACACCACATACCATCTCTAAAGAAATAGCTACATAAAATTTTTATATTTGACCCTTTTCACTCCCCATTTAGGTGAGGTGCATCTATAGATGGATTTAAAAGATGTTGAGAGAAGAGTTTTTGACCTAATGGCATCATCTATAATTAGAATTATTCCAGTGCTAGAATGGTTTTCTACTGATGGTAGAAGTATTAAGCTGCCTATAGCTATTGAAACTAGCCCAGATAAACTATATACATTTAAAACAAGAGTTGTAGTACCAAGAAAATCTCTAGATACATCAACATGGTTTCTAAAAATTGTTTTTCAAGGCAATGCCCTACTTAAAGTTGATGGAGAATCGTATAGCGGTATAGATGAAGCTCATACATATATATCTATAGAGCCTGGTGAACATGAGCTTGAGATTAGAATATCACCAAGAACAATGTTTGGCTTCCATAGATGGTATGTAAGTTTTGAAAATTCCTATCTTGTTGAAGTTGAATGGAGCATAGTTAGACTAGGGCTAAGAATACTAGCATTAATAAACTATATAGAGCAGCTACCAAAAGAAGATCCTCTTAGAAAGGATGTAGAGACACTACTCTACAACATTATGTATAGTGTAAGGGTTGTGCCAGCAATTTGGCAAATCACACTACTAATGTCTTTAATATATGAGAGGCCTCTTGCCCAATACTTTAATAGAAGAGATTTAAGAATTCCATATGGCGACTACCTATATCTTGCAGGAGTCTATGGCGTAGGGATTTTAAAGGGGTATTTAGAAGAGCCAAATGCAAACTATACACAAATAATTGATGTAATTGCTATATCTAAATCAATTGAGGAGAAACTATCTAAAGGGCTTAAAGAACTTGTTGGCAAATATGGTAAGGACGGTCTTCTATATATAGCAGGCCACAGCCATATAGATGCTGCTTGGCTTTGGCCAAGAAGCGAAACAATTGAAAAAACCCTAAGAACATTTTCAACAATTGTTAAACTAGCTAAGGAATATCCAGGTTTTGCATTTGTACAAAGCTCTGCCCAATACTATGAATGGGTTGAAAAACTAGATCCAAAGCTATTTGAAGAAATTAAAAAACTTATTAAAGACAGTAGATGGGTTATTGTAGGTGGTATGTGGGTTGAAAGCGATGTTCAGCTAGTAGGTGGTGAGTCTTTAGCTAGACATTTCCTATATGGACAGAAATACTTTTTATCAAGATTTGGAAGAATTGCTAGAATTGGATGGATACCTGATAGCTTTGGATTTGCAGGCTCACTACCACAGATAATGAGGAAAAGTGGTATAGAGGTATTTGTAACACATAAAGTAATGTGGAATGACACAAACCCATTTCCACTACACTCATTTATATGGAGGGGTGTAGACGGTAGTGAAATACCGGTACAGGTGCTTGTAACTGGATACAACGAACCTTTAACACCAGAATCAATCAATAGACATTGGAGTATATATAGAAATAAAAGTGAAGTGCCATTTCTTATCTACAGCTATGGCTATGGCGATGGCGGTGGCGGTCCAACAAGAGAAATGCTAGAGTATGTAGATCTTATAAACAATATGCCAAGAATACCAAGGGTTGAACACATTAATGAGGATAGATATATAGATGCTATAAAGAAATATCTAGAGAAAATGCCTACATGGAATGACGATCTCTATGTTGAGGTACACAGAGGAACCTATACAACAAATCTACCAGTTAAAGAGTATATGGCTAAAGCAGAAATAGCTTTACAAGAACTTGAAACAATAGCTTTGCTAACAGAAATCCTAAGAGCTTCACACTACAATAAAGAGTATATCGATGAACTATGGAAGCTAGTTCTATTCAATCAATTCCACGACGTGATACCAGGCTCATCAATTAAAGAAGTATATGATGATGCAATAAACGATCTTTCAAAGGTTATAGAAAGTGCTTCTACAGCCTCTACAGAATATATAAAAAGTATTGTTAGTAGCCAACACTCTAGTGAAAAAGGTATTGCTATATTCAACACCCTTCCATGGAGGAGGGTAGATATTGTTAAAATTAGTAGAGGTTTAGAAGTGCCAGAGGGGGTTGAGTGTCAGGAGGATGGAGATAGTCGCTACATCTATGTAGATACTCCACCACTTGGATACAAATTCTATAGATATGTACAGGGGGTATGTAGAGCTTTAGATGGTGTAAAGGTTATTGAACAACAGGACGGTATTGTAATAGAGAATGAATATGTTTCTCTAAAGATAGATCAAAATGGCGATATATCTTCACTAAAACTAAAGGAGAAAGATCTAGAGCTTTTATCAACACCATCAAATAAGCTTATAGCACATCCCGATAGACCTGGTAGATGGGATGCATGGGAAGTAACAGATGAGTTTTTAGTACAAGGTGAGGAGCTAAAGACTATTGAAAAACCAGTAGTTGTTGCTAGAGGGCCACTGATAGCCTGTGTTGATGTTGTTAAAGGCATTGGTCTATCGACTATTAAGCAGAGTATTTGTCTCTACAAAAACTCACCAGCTATAGAGGTTAGAAATAAAATTGTGTGGAGGGAGAAAAGCCTATTAGTAAAAGTATGGTTCAACACTTCTTTAAACTCTAAAAAAGCTCTATACGACATCCCATATGGTGTTATAGAGAGATCAACTCTTAGAGAAACTTCATGGGAGAAGGCAAGATTTGAAGTTCCAGCAGTTAGATGGGCTGAGATATACGATGAGAAAGCTGGACTAGCAATAATAGCACCATCAAGACATGGATATACAGCTGTAGAAAATAGAATAGCGCTAAGCCTAATTAGAGCCCCCATATTTCCAAATCCATGGAGTGATTTAGGTGAATTTGAAACAGTATACTACATCTATCCACATGCAGAAGACTATGATAGAGCTGATCTAGCCAAAGTAGTACAGGAAAAGCTATTTAAACTAAAAGTTGTTGAAGATGTAGCTTCAGCAAAACAGGAGGTTAGTCTACTTAGCATTGAGCCTAAAGCTATTGTATTTGGAGCATTTAAGAAAGCTGAAGATGGGCAGGGGTATATTATACGGCTCTTCAACCCATATAGAGAAGCAAAACATATAGTAGTAAAATCCATGGTGCCACTAAATAAAGCAGTTGAAACAAATATTATAGAGACTGAAACATATAATGAGCTAAAAATTGAGGGTGGCAACACCCTAAGAATAGAGCTAAAACCCCTTGAAATAAAGACTATAAAAATATATATCTAGAGGCTATACAAAAACACTTATACATAGAGCTACTAGTAATATCTACAAATTTTTATTTATTTTTCATCAATCTATATTTATTAAAGCCTATTTTGGTTGAAATAAATGTGTAGTGTAGTTAGAGATGTTATTAATAGATTTATTATTGGTGTAAGGGACTGTAAAACAATAGACTGTGTATTAGTTAAGCTAACAACAGCTATATATAGTATACGTAGCTATAGCCAAACAATGGAGGATAGTAGATATACAGCATCAACACTTATCCAAGAATTTCTTCACAATGATAATGTCATGAAGATACTTTCTGGATTATCACATGAAAAAAGATATATTGAAACAAAGATTTCTAGCGACCCAAGATTTTCACTACTTAAAAACTATCTACAGATAATACTTACAGCAATAGATCTAGCTGAGAGAAGAGGTGTAGAGCCCTCCACAATATTTAGAGCTGATACCCGTGGGCCAACATGGCAAATAGAACATCAAGAAGAGGAATATAGGAGAATACGCCATAGAGGAATATACATAGAGAGAAAAAAGATTGATAAAAGTAGAAAAACTGCAATTAATAGAGTTAAGATTCTTCTATCCAAGAAAATCATTGCAATAATACTACTTATAATCGCTATAGCAATAGCTATAGCCATATTAATACCGAGAATAAAACTTATTTAGACTCTATATTGCTGATAGAGAGTTGAAGGCTACTATAATCAATTGTTTAGTTAGATATGGGGGTTATCCACTATTCAAGAGTTTCTACAGCATTTTAGATATATGTGGTTTTCCATGGTATATATCTCCCCTTTATAGGTATGGTATAGCCGCATCTTGGACACCTATATCTATCGCCATCTCTATCTAGATTAAACTCCCAAACCCTATAGCTATGTCTATAGATTAGCATTTTTCCACATTTTGGACATTTTGTTGATTCAAGCTGTGGATCACCTACATTACCTATATAGATATATTCTATACCTTCACTTCTAGCTTTTTCAGCTATCTGCCTTAACCTCTCTATAGATGTTGGGGGTTCACGCCATTTATGTGCAGGGTAGTATCTATTTATGTGAAGTGGTGTACTATGGCCTAGATAAGATATATGGCTATCTATAATCCACTCTATACATTCATTAAAATCATTTGTATTTGGTATAACTAGATAAACCATTTCAACATGTCCACCTCTATCAGCTATATACTTAGCATTTCTATACACAATACTATGGTCTATATTAACTAAAGCTCTTTTCATTTTTGGACACCCCTTTATATCAATACTCCATCCATCGACATTAAGCTTTAGAAGCATATCTATAGCATCTATAGTTAAATAACCATTGGTTACAACCATAAAGTATAGCCCTTCCTTTAAAGCTAGTTCAGCTAAATCAACTAGATAATCAAAGTTTACAGTTGGTTCATTAAAACTTGCACTAAACCCCTCATCACCATTTAATATAGCTTTTCTTAAAAATTCCTCAGGTGGTATAACAGTATCTTCTATACTTGGTATTCTAAAGCTTAGATAATGGTTTTGGCACCATGGACAATAGAAATTACAGCCCCAAGAAGAAAATGTTAATGCAGTACTATTTGGCCAGTAGTGAAAAAGAGGCTTTATCTCAATAGGCCTACTCTCAATAGCACTTATTCTTCCATAGCCAAGGTGATATACAATACCATCTACATTTATATAATTTCCACATATACCCCTACGACCAACTTGAATAAAGCATCTCCTTTCACAAACCCTACACCTAGCACCATCTCCCTCTATAGACCATAGCCTAGCCCTCCTCAAAGCTGTAGAAAACATGCTAAACACCATCACTATAGTATGTAGCTAATATAGATAAAATTTTTATTTTATTGACATACAGCTCTTCTGCGGGAGATGTATGGTATCTAGATCATCTATATGTATATCTACATCTATAGCCTCCCTCCTCATACCACTACTATTTATAGGGATAGCAATTCTACAATCAAACTGGTTTAACATATATAGAAATGCATTAAGCGATCTTGGCCATGCTACAAGAAGTATAGCTGCACCTATTTTTAACCTTGGGCTTAGCCTAGGGGGTGTACTAATTATAGTTGTAGCTACACATTTTCTCATCAATATATCTAGAGCTTTAGGGGTTACAGCAACTATTTCTGGATATAGCCTAATACTTATTGCAGTATTTGATGAAGTTTATGGCAAGCTTCACTTTTGGGTCTCTGTACTATTCTTTATAACCCTTGCTATTCTTCTATGTATATACATTGCTGTATTCAAGGGGTTAATAAAAAGAATAGCTGCAGCAATAACCCTTGTAATAGCAGTAGTTGCATGGATTTTACATTTAGCAGCTAAAATACTGCCAGGAGCAGCCATACCTGAACTCATCTCAATTATAGCTATAGCGCCATTCTATATAGATACTACAATTAAAAAAGCATGTAGAATTTAGATAGAGTAGCTTTATACCCTACGTCTATGTAGCAATATGTAGAGTGCAATAGATACTATAATCCATGTAGCTATCCCTAGAACTCCTAGCCCTAGTAAAACCTCTCTCAACTCTATCGATAGATTTGAAGCAACTATAGTTAATCCCCACAACGCATTTACTGCACCATGGAGTGAAGAAGCAGGGATAACACTATCTGCAGCTGAAGTTATCAATAGATGTGGATAGGATACAACAATAGCATATAGTGTAAATAGCAATACACCCAAAACCCTATTAACACTATAGTTATACCCTAGAAGCAGTATTGCAGATGAGTGCCACAAACCCCAGAGAACACCAATAGCTACAGTATTAAGTAGAGTTGGTTTTACACCTAAAACACTATATAGATAGCCTCTCCAACCAATTTCTTCACCAAGAGCAAAAAATGCATTTATTGATATAGCAGCTATATACCCTGATATAATTTGGGTATACGCTGCTATAGTAGCTAGATTCATAATCTGTTCTTCAGAAAGCGATGGAAGAGTACTACGAAGAGAAGTAGATATAATATCTATATATACACTAAAATTGAATAGATTTAGAGGTAAAGCAATTGCTATATAGATTGCAAGAGCCCCATAGACTATAAGAGGTGCTACAAGATAGTATACAAGAGCCTTTTTTGAAATTTTTAAATAGCGTTTAAAATGTATAGAAAGTTTTTCCCTAAATATCAACATACATAGAGCTACAGATAGAGTAACACTCCACATTCTTACAAATCCCCATATGAAAGAGCCCAATGGAGATATGGTAGCTATAAGATCTATGGTAAATGCAAATATATATGATAGAACTATAAATAGGGTTATTCGTAGAGCAGCCAAGTTAACCAACCCCACCACAGCAAATGCTAGTAACTAAAACACATTTATATTTTTTCTACAGACTATCTACAGCCATACTATCTATTCTCTCAATGGTAGGCTTTAGCCCAATAGCTCTAAACACATCAGCTATAGTGGTAATGCATAGATTTTCACAACATCTACAGAGATATAGATGTGTAGAACTATTTTTATCAGATGACCCAAAGCCCTTAACATACCCACTCCAACAAGGTGATAACCCAATTTCCTGTGCTAAAAAAGGTTCTACATCTCTACTTGTTTCTGCATAAACTATATATAGTGGGAGTACCTCAGAGGCAACTGTTAGATAGTCTATATGCCACCACAGCCTCTTCCTCTTTCTAATGTGGTGAAGAACTCTAGACCTAACTCCACCAGCCCCTCTAGCCGAACCTATATATCCATACACCCCCTGTTGAAAATATATAGTGCCTAGAGAACCTACAGAAGTAGTAAAATCTCTAGCAACTCTAAACACAAAAACATAGACACCACCTACCGAACTAACCACTATAGATAGCACCACAGCTTTAGTAGTATGGACCTAAAAGCCATTCATTCCCTAGAAAAACCCTCTTCAAACCACATTCTCTAAATATCTCAATAGCCTTCTTAGCATGGCCAATACTTGTTGATGGTAAATCTCTTAAGAGATGGTCTGGGTGAAACGCTAAAAGAACTACAGGTATATTTCTATCGATAGAAGCTATATATTTCGCCATACCACTAAGCTCAACCTCATCAACATAACCAGGTACAAGAAGTATACTAACTGTTAGAAGTGGTATCTCCGGCCTCTCTCTAGACATTTCTGCAACTAAACTAATATTTTTCTTAACCCTCTCAACAGCTTTATAGCCATCAACACCTGTTAGTGCTTGATAGACCTCTGGGGTATATGCCTTCCAATCAATTTTTACAATACCTCCAGACTCAAGACTTACTCTAGCCATTTCCCTCACTATACTAGGGTTCTCAAGACCATTTGTCTCCCAACAAATTCTCTTCACCACACCCCTAGACTTTTCAACAATTCTTCTAGATACCTTAATGGCATAAACAATATGTGGACCAGGGTCACCACCAAAATAACACACACAGGTAATTCTATCATCTTTAACAACTCTATTCACAATCTCTACATCAGATACAGTATACCTCCTTCTAAGGCTATGGGAAACAACAATATTTTTATGATCCCAATTCTGGCAAAAAACACAATTAAGATTACAACCAGCAAAAAATACAGCAAGATTATAGTATCCATATTCAGGGCCTGTAGAAACACTATATCTTGGATAGCCACACCCTGTAGCAGCTGGACAAACAGGTGTTGCTACACAATTTGTTGGAAGAGGATCTAGATATGCATAGAGTACAGCCTTGCCATAGCCTTCTACAAAATTTATCCTACCCCCATCATTAATCCAAAGACCACAATAGCCAATCTCCCCAACACCCATACTACACTCATTAACACAAAGACTACATCTAACACCACCACCCTTTGGTGGCTGTAGAGGAAGCCCTAAAGCAGCTCTATACCTTCTATGTACATCCATAGCTATTTCCAAAGCCTCCCCTCCACCCCTTAGACAACTACTACAAACCCCTATAACACTACTAATAATTGAGCTTTTAGCTCCACAAAGCCTACAGATACCCATAGCAAAATACCCAAATACATATACCAAGAATAGCTTTACCAAACAGAGTAATATATCTATTTGCTATAGCACTAAACAATTAAATAACAATAAAATATTTAACTAACCACTCGGTTTAGGACCACATCATCACCTTTCAGACGCTCGACGGCTCCTCACACAAAATAATAACTATCCCTAACAAAATTTTTAGTTTTTCCACCTACTACACTCTTCCTAAAAATACATTAAATCAATATAATTAGTGTCTTCAAACTATTGTAGAGTAGTTATTATCACAAAATTTTTATTGGGTATTTTCCGTATGTATATGCTGTTTTGTATGCTGTTATAACATTTTGTGGTGGTGTGTGTGGTTGTATATTGTGTACTGATGCATATACATATCCTCCTCTAGGAGCAAATACCTCTATAAGTTTTTTAACA
>CALJEI010000013.1 GCA_938074605.1 uncultured Ignisphaera sp. | reverse complement strand
TTTTGTGGTAATATTGTGAATTTTGGTATAGTCTTAGTAGTTGATATTTTAATTGTTGAAATTGTAATTTCTTTAACTCACTACAATCTATAGACTCTACTCTAGAATTCCAAATCCAGCCACCCATACAAAGAACACCTTATAGACTTGTAGTGTTGAAGAATGTTGAATTTAGTGTGATGTCTCCAATCATCACTATCTATGTTATGGCTACTATAGCTAGACTTGCTACATAGGGACGTGGGATATACAATAGGCAACACCAGACTCTCTTCTCTTTATTATAAGGGTTTAAAAGTTTTTATATGTATAAATATTACTGTCCTATTTTTACTAAGTTTTATAAATATACCTAATTGAGTGTATAATGTGATGGTTAGAAAGAAGGTAATAGATGTAGGAAAAAGTAGCTCAAGACAACTGAAAAATTTTGATAGAATATCAATGTTTTATATCTAATAGTAGGACATATTATTTTTATAGAGGCAGCTATAGTGGTGTTAATGGAAATAAGCTTTAGTGGCACACACTTCGTACTCTATCTACTATTGAGCCCCAATACAAATCTATAAAGAGACTTTTTGGCTCTGCTGTAATCTTTATAGCTTCATCACATGTGTCTATCTCTAGTGGTTTCTCCAACTTTATGGTACATCCCCCATGGGCTTCCACAACCTTTAGTAGACTATCTAACTGCCACCTTCCACTTTCTATTAGATTCTTTACCTCTTCACAAATAGTAACAGAGATTGTATATATGGTAGCCCTAATCTTTGAGCCAGCATAGTTTAATTGCCCATCTATACATATAAACATACCAAACACCAAAAACTATTATTAGAAAGCTTCTACCTAAAAAACTATATCACTGTTGTATTCTTTTTCAAATTTCTATATGGTAAAACCACTTTAATTTATCATATCATTAAAGTTTTTGCTAACTATAATGTTTTAACATTGTGTAGCACATTAAATTTTAATTACGGAATATACTAGATCATACCTAGATTTTTCATTCTGTCAGTTCTCCTATTATACTTTAACTAAAAATCTAGCTAGCACTGAGTTTCTATTAGGAACGTTTGCTACTATTATTTCATAAGGGAAAACTCTATTCATAATAATTTTCTAGATATAGATTGGGTAGAGTAGCTGGTATAGCTATAACTCTTCAAGCAATTTATCGAGATCCTATGGTACATCAACGGTTTTCTGCATATTAGTGTTAAGTATCAAAGCATCCCATTTATGTTTTCACTAGCTATCTCTACCACAGCTTTTAATGCCTTAGCACTTTTCCTTGCATATTTACCTAACACTGCAGTGAATTTTACATAATCACTAGAATTTATCATTGCTAACTACTGTTATTTAAAAAGTAATTATAAAGAATGGATCTCTAGTCAGCTGAAACTTGCCTACCTCTATATATCCTAACTAGTTCCTCACGATACAGCTCCTCTATAGCCTACCAAACATGATTTATATATCACTAAATATTTAGTGGATCAGGTGGAGATCCATACATTTAAGCTGAATCCTTTTAAGTGATTTTCTCAAAATAGATGATGAGGACGTTGAATTGTTTGGTGCGGCGGCCGGGATTTGAACCCGGGATCTCCGGCTTGGCAGGCCGGCGTCCTAGACCAGGCTAGACGACCGCCGCACATATCATACCTCTAGTAGTACGGGATATAGTGCTCTGGTTAAAAGTGTTTATAATGTGTTGTTTTCTTTTGTTTCTAGACCCAGTTTTCTTTTACGATAGTATTTGGCGGTACATCTCTATATACTGTTATCCCTGGATATATGATTGAGTATGACCCTATTTTAACTCCTGGCATTATTAATACATTTACACCAGTCTTTGTATATCCTCCTATGATGGCACCCATTTTTATTCTTCCACTATCGATTTTCCTGCCATCTATTAGAAGCTTCACTGTTTTGTCATCAAGTCTAAGATTTGCTATTAGTGTACCTGCCCCTAAATTAATGTTTTCTGCAAGTATGCTATCACCTATGTATGTAAGGTGGGCTGCATGTGTATTCTCCATAACTATACTTTCTTTAACTTCTACTGAAAATCCTATATGGGCTTTATCCATAATTGTTGTAAATGGCCTTATATAAGAATTTGGCCCTATAACTGTATCCCTACCTATATAGGCAGGGCCCTCTATGTATGAGCAACCTTTTATGGAAGCACCGTCATCAATGATGACAGGCCCCCTTACGGTAGCATGTAGCTCTACTTCACCCCTTACAATTTTTTCTTTAAGCTTACTAAGCTCAATTTTGTTAACCTCTAGGAGATCCCATGGATAACCCACATCGCGCCACGATCTAGAATCTATAGCGATATAGCTAAATTCATATCCCTTAGCCCTACCTAATCTAACAATATCTGTAAACTCGTACTCACCTCTAGGTGAAACACTAATTTCATCTACAAGTTTAAGAACTTGAGACTTCAGTATGTATATGCCTGCATTAGCTATTCCCCTACCACCCTCTGCAGGCTTTTCAATTAAATCAATAACCCTATCGCCACTAGTAACAATACAGCCATATCTAGAGATGTCATTAACAAATACACCAGTAATATAATTACCACTGCTATTAACTACATTCAGAAGATTCTGTACCACATTATCAACATCTATATAGAGATCTCCATAGATAACGATAGCGTCATCCAGCCCTCGGTCTATAGCCTTTCTAACAGCATCACCAGTACCTAGCTCATCACCCTGATCAACAAAGTCAACATCTATGTAGAGTTCATCTGAAATCTTCTTAACATACTCTATAACAACATCCTTCATATAGTGGACAACAACAATAACCTTCGATACCTCTAAACGTTTTAGGAGAAGTAGGAGTTTGTATATAATTGGTTTACCGGCTATAGGTAGTAGAACTTTGGGTCTAGTTTCTGTAAGCGGCGCAAGTCTCTTACCTTTACCAGCAGCTAGCAAAATACCTATCATAAGCTAAACGCCACATACATCTTATACTACTTACAGCAAAAATTCAGAGATGGAGTCTAGCTCACAAGGCTTGTAGCATATGGTGCTTCTAGAACTCCAGGTCTAGGAGTTATAACAGCTTTTTTAGAGCCTTCAGGTGTTGGCACAGCAATAAGTTTTGACTTAACGAATTCTACCTTTCTCAGTGGATAGATCTTTTTAGCCTTATCAAATAGCTGCTGGACAAAGTCTCCAAAAACCATACCAACAACAAACTCATCAAAGGTCTTTGTAGATGCTATATTTGATGCTACATCCATTAGGATTTTTCTAATTGTGTGACGTTGGCTAGTGTTACACTTATAGGTAGTCCAAGCCATTATTGTTAACCTGAGGAGATATCCATCCTTTGTAACAACATTAAAGATGGCAGTAATCCTACTGCTCTTTCTCCTAGTTAAGCTCCTCACATAATCTCTAGCAAGCTCATGTCCTTTGAAGATTGTGTATGCATTCTCGCCATCAACCTTCCATATCTGGAAGTATAGATGGATGTGAACTTGTGTTATATCACCTGTTAAATCATATAGTGTTACCTCAATATTTCTCCCAAGAAGCTTCCAAGCTTCATCAACAGGTGTTGTAGCAACTATCACAGAACCAAAGTTAGCTGGCGCTAATACATTGTACCACTTCTTGGTCCTCCACCTCTCTCTACCAGTTAATTTAAACTTTCGTGATGCACTCGACATGGCTCCCCTTACCTAATACAGTCAAAATACTCTATAACATACGCTTAAAAATCTTTATATACCTACGCACCTTTATCTCACTAATTGTAGTACCCTATATGCGGATAGTAGATGCATAAAAATATCATCAACAGTATTTCTAATCGTTAAAATATTGACATTAGAGCCTCTTACAATAATTTTGAATTGGGTATTGTGACACTCCATCTCTATCTCTATACCACTTGGGGCAGCTATATTATCAGGCTTAATAGCATTTAAAACAGCTGAACATATATCACTAGAGTTAACCGGTATTTCAATAGCTATTTCGTATATCAATGTATGGCATCACCAATATCTTGAAGGGATGAAAATACAGCATAGTTTTTCTCAATATTTAGCTCTCTATCAAAGGGCCATCTAGGCTCTATGAACTGTAGCGGCAAGAGGTATTCACCCCCATGTACATATACACTTAATTCATCAGCTATACCAATAGCCCTTAGAATTCTATGAATGGTGTAGAGGGGAGGTATACTACTTTCAGATGATATATCAATAATTCCCAGCCTAACACCTTTAACAATAACCCTTCTTATACTCTGATTCTTAATAATCTCATCTATGAGATTCTTAAATGCTTTAAGAGTAGTGGCATATTTACTAATAGCTATATATAGTATTGAATTATTTAGACATAGATAGAGTAGAGGTTCAGACCCCTTTAGATCCATATATGTATATAGGGAGTATACAGCTTCATAAGGATCTTCAAAACCTTCAACACCCTTAATAGTAATCTTCCCTCCAAATATGGATGGCACGCTTTTAAGATATGTTGCAAGAATTTTATTCAACTCATCTAAAAGTTTCTTTATACCCTCATCATCAATTTTATCTCTGACTATCTGTGCAATTCTTCTACACCCCTCATCATCAAATGATACACCTGGTATATATGGGTCTATAGTTTTTTCAAGTGCTGATACCAGGTCTCTATTTGGGTATCCAAATAGTCGTAGTGTGGTTATATAATCCCATAGCTCACTGGCTATAGCTTCAGTCAATAGGGGTTTGTGGGCTTCAAGAAGCTTTTCGTCGTACAGACTCCACCTGCTTAGAGATAGCATTGAGGTTAATGCAAGGGCCTCTATGGGCTTTGGAATTATCCATATGTTTTTTACGGCTCTTAAGAGGTAAAGTGAATAGGATTGGAGACTCTTGGGATCCCTACCAATAAAATCATCTATAAGGAGAAATCGAGAACCGCTTAATGCAGTTCTCTGCATCACACCTATGCTAATGATAGTAGTACTGCTAATAGGCTTTTGAGCACTATAAAATGGTGCTAGCTGGATATCGGCTTCAACGTCTCTTAGAACTCTGAGTATAAGTGATGCAGAATATATAGAGTCTAGATTTGGTGCATACACTATATGTAGGGATCTATGTGTACTTGCTATAGAGAGGATTTCACTAATAGTTCTAGACATGCTGTAAAATCCTTATGGCTGAGTTATTGGCCAGTACTACCTATAGTTTCTTGCTGTACTTCTTGTCGTTCTGCTCCCTGCTGCTGAATAGTTCCAGCCATGCCAAGATACTGGGAGACTAGAATTCTAGCTCTTTCAGGCTCATATACAAAATCTTGTGGTAGTTTACCGATACGCTTATAATACTTGATAAGAGCATTTATCTTAGACTCTGTTTCAATTAATCCACGTTTACTTGCAAAATCCTTTGGATGCTCATTTAGATGTCTGCGGAGATTAACAGCTTTTGCCATTAGCATTAGAAGATCCTCTGGAACTGGTAGTGCTACACCATGTTTACTTAGGATTTTTGTAAGCTTCATACCTGTAATGCTTTTAATAAGCGGTATTCCATACTGGTCTCTCAGTATAACCCCTATCATAGATGGTGTGTACCCTAGTCTAGCAAGTTCAACAGCTAGCATGGCAACCTCTTCTTCTGAATATTTAATCCACTTTGGAGGCCCTATTCTCACAGGTCTTGTTGAGTGTGACTCACCCTTGTCACGCTTTTTGCCAGCCATTGGGGTTCACCAAAGTGTAGCATTAACATTAGTTTACAAAACTTCCTATAAAGCTTTGTCCTGTATTAAAACTTTATCTCTGTTATTAGTAAGCCATATGCCCAACTCTCTAAATGCCCTACCCCTATGTGAATAGCTGGTTTTTTTAGCAATATCCATTTCGCCAAATGTCTCACTGCAGCCGATAGGTATAAATATTGGGTCAAAACCAAAACCACTACTCCCCTTAATTTCAGAGGATATATAGCCTTCTACATAACCCTCAAATACATATATATCATTCTCATTTACAGCAAGTGCTACAACAGCTTCAAACCTTGCTTTCCTATTTAATACACCATCTAATAGTTTTAGTATACCATTTAACCCTATGGTTTTGTATACATAGCTGCTGTACGGCCCTGGAAATCCATTCAATGCATCTATAAATAAACCAGAGTCTTCAACTATTATAGGTCTTCTAACAGCCCTATATGCACTCCTTGCAGCATAGATTGCTATCTCCCTTAATGAGTTACTCTGAATTTCTATCTTACTAACGGTTATGGTCTTCAACGATATACCAAATTTGTTTAAAACGAATTCTGCTTCCCTCACTTTATTTAGATTATTGGTTGCAAAAAGTAGTTCGAGTGTCATAAAGATCTCCATTCACTCCTTAGCTTTCTCTCAGCAACATATCTTCCTCTCTTTCTAATATCATTAACAATTTTAAGCATTTTATAGGCCTTCTCACTACCAGCAGTACTGCTATAGCCATTTAGGAAGCAGTCCTTCATAATACCCTCACGATTTATATGTGCACTCTCAATAGATCTAAAGAATATATGGATATCTATAGCATAATCTTCATCCCTCTTACCAAATGAGGCAAGACCAAAATCTATAAGGTGAACTAGCCCCTCTCTAGAATCTATTATAACATTGCTTGTTGTTAAATCACCATGTGATATACCATTTATATGCATCTTTGCTGCATAGTCCCCTACTTCACGACATATTCTACACAGCTCTTCATTTTCAATACGATCTACAAGTTCTCTAAGCGTATTACCCTCTATGTATGTCATTATAATGATAGCATCATCTGTGTCTACATAGAGTGGTATAGGGGTCTTTACGCCCATTAAAAGAGATTTCCACATTATTTTAGCTTCAATTTCCGTTCTAATGCTTCTAATTTTATCAAGTTCAGGTGGCATGTATGGCTTTGGGAATCTCCACTTAATTATAGATTCGATATCCATAAACCTACATTTTAGTATATATGCTTCGGCACCTATTGAGAGAACTATAGGTTTGCTTAAAATATCTATGGTCTTAATACCACCCGTATATATGTATAGCTTCTCCTTAATCATGCTTCTTAAGGACTCTGGTAGCTCTATCTCCATACAATATCAACCTCATCTAAACGCCACCTCTGGTTAACTATAGCCTTCTCGGGCTCTATTACAATACCAGAATACATTTCTAGTACACCTGTCCATGCTATCATAACACCATTGTCAACAGCATAGCTAGGGGGTACAATACCTAGTCTGGCATTATAGATTTTTACAAGCATTTCTAATTTTTCTCTAAGTATAGGGCTTGCAGCAACACCGCCAACAACCATAACCTCACTCTTTCTAGTATGCATTAGACATCTTGCAGTAACTTCAAGTATACTATTATAGGCAATTTCTCTAAGTGTTAGACATAGATCACCTAGATCAACACCCTCTCTATACATCCTTAGAGCAGAAGTTAGAAGCCCTGAAAATGCTACATCCTGCCCTTTAACTACATAGGGCAGCTCTTTTACAATTCTCCTACCACTTTCGGCACACCGATCAACAACATGAATACCGTTTACAACATATGGGGGTCCTAGACTTGTTTCACGGGCAAATGTATCTAGAAGATTCCCTAGTGCTATATCGAGGGTTTCTCCAAAAACCCTATATTTTCTATCAACATATGCAACAATAGCTGTATTGCCACCTGATAGATAGACTATTACAGGGTCTGTAAGCTCTGTTAGTTTTAAACCTATCTCTATATGAGCAACAGCGTGATTGACAGGAATTAGAGGCTTCTTAAAGTATACTGTAAGAGCTCTTGCAATAGTTGCTCCTACACGTAAACAAGGGCCTAGGCCTGGTCCAAGGGCAACTGCGATACCATCTATGCTACTTATATCTATTTTAGCTGAGGCTATAGCTCTTCCAATTGCTAGAGGACCTTTTTCAGCAAAAAATCTAGAGGCTTCCCTTGGATGTATACCACCATGTTTTGGTGTATATTGTTCCCTCTCATCAGCTATGATAAACTTTTCGCTAGAGTCATCTACTATTCCAACACCAAAGGTATGTGCTGTTGACTCTATACCTAGAATAATCACTTCTTCTTTTCCTCTACAAAAATAGTATAGTCACATTTTCCACAATGCCATCTAGGTTTGCCGACCTTATGAAATGCCATCATAGATCCACAGCGAGGACACATTCTATTCTTTGGCTTTATAACTCTTGTTCGATAGTCATATTCATAGAGTTGAGATCTAAATATCTTATTGCCCATATAGATGACCCCCTACTATAGGCCATTTCTTTTAAGTATATATTGCGGCTCGAGAAGCTTTACATATTTTGGATCCTCATATATATACACTAGTGCTCTAGAGCTCCCTCTACCATATTCACTCTCAACACTCTTAACGATAATATTGCTTTCATCTACTCTATATATGGACGCTACAAACTTTCTAAGCTCTTTTCTAGAAGGGGTCCCAGTCTTAATATGATCAACATAGATGTTTATCTCAGCTCTTCTTAATAACTTATTGTACCTTTCATCCAGTATTGCTATGGATATGTCCTCAGATACCTTAACTATTTTATTTTTCTGGTTGAGTTTCTGCTGCAAACTCATTTACTGCCGCCTCAGACTATATCTCACTCTATAGACCAACTTTTAAAGCATATCTTCCAGGTGTTTTTATACCTAGAAGTTTAGCTACATCTGACTTCTCAGGATCCACTACTATAACCATACCACTCCATTCATTTGTAAATTCTACTGATCCACATATGGGGCATTTTTGTGTATCTTGTGAAAGCAGAGCTTTGCATCTTATACATGCTTTAAAAGATCTTGTGCTAGTAGCTCTACTCATGATTTCACCAATTACTATTTATGTAGATATTTAGGGAATAAAGGTTTTTAACTGTTTAAATTTAAATATGATTTGCCATCCATCATCTAGCGGGTATGGTAATGAGATTCTATGAGGGGTGTAGGGTTGTTGACCCATTTAAGAATTTTAACAGTATTTTTGAGTATGTAAACAAACTCTTTGAGCTATCGCATAACACAGCCATATTCGTAGTATTAGAGCCAGCAACTATAGCAACTAGAATAGATGGAGTGCTCAGGAGAATTGCCATAACACCTGGCTATACTATTCTATGCAGCTCTAAAGAGCCACATGATTTTAGCACAGTATATATATTGGTAGAAACAACATGGATTGAAAGTGGTGTATTAATTCCGTATTCATTAGCTAAACCATGTAGCAATAAAATATATAGATACAGAATACCCTTGGAAGTCGATGAACAAATAGGAATACCACATCTATGTACCAAGGATATCAATACAGAAGACCTACGTAAATTTGCGAGCATAGGGGGATTATTAGATCTATCAAATAATGTATATAATGGCGAGGGTACTCTAAAACTTGTTCCAGTAAAAGATAAATTCTTCTTTATAGCAAAGGGTCTTGGGATAAAGACTGTATATAGCAATGTTAAATACAGTTTTGCTAAGGTAGACATACCCCCAGGCCTATACGCATTAAGCATAAGGTTAGCAGTTGTAGATGGAGACACTATTCTAATCTCTATTGGAAGAGGCTATTTAGTGGCATTTGAATCTCTTGTACCCGTTGAAGAATATATATATCCACTACTTTTAATTACTGTGCATAGCATACCGAGTAGTGAGCCAAAGGCAAGGTACTATATAGAAAAATTGGATTCTAAGTAAACATATTTATTATCTATTTTTAAAAAATCTTAAATTAGATTTACGATATTGTTTATTCTAGCTTACTTTTTCAAGAAGATTAACTTCAACTAGTCTATCTATTATATCAACTACAGCATTATAGAGTGTGCCTGTATCTATTTCTTCCTCTATACTCTCCGCAAGATTTTCAATAATTTTTCCAATGGTTGTCTCTCCATCGCACATTGACCATACATAGTATACAGCTGGCGCAAGTGCATATGCCCTTTCTTCATCCACAGCAACAACAAAGTCGCCCTTATCAACACCTATCTCAGTACCCTTTTTTCTATAGACTTCATTCCATCTAGCTTTTTCAACTTCTTTTTTAGTCTCATCATTCATGATGCATTACCTAGAACCTTCCCCTCCCCCTACCTCTTCCACCAAATCTTCCAGATCTTGGTCTACGTGGAGGAGCTCTTCCACCACCTTCAGATGCTTTTGGAACCTCATTTGGAATCTCCTCTGCCGATGGAACAGCATCGTCAGGAAGCTTCTCTATACTACTGTTTTTACCTGCATTTAACTGAACTTCTCCTTTAAATATTGTTACCCATGCATTCTTTACCTCAACAGCATCTCCTACACTTAGGGATGGAGCCTTAGAACCCCATACAACTAGTTTTACTCTACCTGTGTCATCTCCAACCATATATTCTCCAAGTGTTCGTGTACCAGCCTTAGTATCTATTGTTCTGACGCCATAGCTTTCTAAAACTCTTATTGCTGCATTTATATTTTCCATTCCTGGTTTGAGATCTTTTATTTTAGTTACGGACATTCAAATCGAGCTCGAATTCGTAGTTGTAGGAAAACAAACACTAGCAGAACTTATAAATCCATATGACGTCTATTATATCTATATTTGCATCTTTCGAAAAACTATAGCATTCCTCATATAAATAGATATTTTAGTTAGGTGCTACTCTAACTATGTTGGTGAAAGGCTGTGGAAAATATAGAAATGGATATGAATAGAGGGGCAAAGAAGGCCATACTCGACCTGTCGGAGCTTGAAAAGGCTATAGTAATATATGATGTTATGACTAATACACTTCATATTATAATTTCAGAGGAGGAAGCCGATGAAACAATACTTCTAGAAAATAATATTATTGTTAAATTTAGCCAGGGAAAGATAGTTAGCATATCAATACAAGATGTATTAAAAAGTTCTTAGAGTATTTTACTTGATATAAATAGTGTTAAACTTGTATATAAAGTAAAAACATTTTAAGCCTTATAGCAATTAGGTATAGTTAGGTATAGTTAGGTATGAGTGAATCAAAAATTGTTGAAACTAGGAAGGTTCAAAAATTTGGCAAGTCTACACTAATGATTTCACTTCCATCAGAGTATGTAAAGATGATTGGACTAAAGCCGGCAGACCTTGTAAGGCTTGAGGTTAAGGATAACGGCTCACTGTTAATCATACCAGAGAGAATATTAGAAAAGAAATATAAGGGTAAAGAGATAAGGATTAATATATCTAAAAATACCTCAGAAGATATTTTGATGAGAGCAATATATGCCTCCTATATTGCCTGTTATGATAGGATAATAGTGGAAAATATTGAGGAGAAAAACATATCGCCACATCATATGCATGCTGTTAGATCCCTCATTAGGATGCTGATAGGATCTGAAATTGTTGAACAGACGTCTGATAGGGTTGTTATACAGATTTTTATTGATACTGAAAGGTATAACATCGATGGACTTATAGCGAGAATGATTTCAGCAATAAAAAATATGCTACACTTTCTTGTAATATCTATAAAGAACCTAGACTACGAACACCTTAAGGAGATAGCGGAACTAGAATTTGAGATGGACCGCATACATGCATTGGCGATAAGATATGTGTACGCATTGAATCTCCTTGGAACAATACCATTTGTGACAGAGTATCGAACATTAATAAAATCACTAGAAGATATAGGTGATGCATTAACACAGGCTTCACAGATATTTACTGAGACGCCAGAGTTAATGCATGTGGTAAGAGATTCTCTTGGGGATAGACTAGATGAACTTGAACTTCACATAGTATATGTTATGGATATAGTCCTACAAGTACTATCAAAGGGGGATTTACGTGTAGCTAGTAGGGCAGTTGATCTAGCTATAGAGTCAACTAAATTTATACATAGAATGGAAATGGAGGTCATACCAAAATATAGATCGCTCGATGAGTATCTAAGGGCTAAAACATTCTTTGAACGCCTTCTACTGATATGCTATAATCTGCAAGCAGCATCTGAATTAGCATTTGATATCGCTATGGGTAAGCACTATGGAATTGTAGATCTAACAATCAAAGAAATAGTGAGTTGATATATCACTTAACAATTTTTGATATAAGCTTGCCACCACCGTGTATTACTACTTTGCATGCTCTTAGAATTGCCTTACTAAGCCTAATATTGATGTTCCTTCTATCACGAAGCATATACCTACTAAACTTTTTTGACCATCATATCTCCTCGATACACCTTTATTTTCATAAGTAATTAATCCACATAGCTTTATTTGATTACACTAAAATGTTATTAAAGCTTCCTCTACAACCTTGTCAACTTTTAATCTATGAAAGACAATATATAGCTGAATTCTTCATCATAGAGCCTTCATAGTTTAAACTCTAAAAATTTTGTATGTAGTAGTACATTAGCATAGAGGCTAAAAATTCTGGTAATATAAACTTATCAAGTATTAGGAATTTAGACTAGAAATAGTTCCTATCCTATAGCTAATGGTAGTGTGTAGATCATGGAACAATATAGAAGTATTTGTAATAAAATTAAATTAAAAATAAAGAATTTAGTGAGGTATATAGAGCTCTATTTTTGGTGGGTTAAATCATATGATGTTAAAAACCACATCCTATTAGAATTATCCAGAAATGTTGCAGCAGCTCTAGGTGTTAAACCATTTAAAAAAATAAAAATTGTGTATAGAGATGATATCATTAATGCTGCAGCTATTGGGTTTACCTGTAGAACCTTAGTTGTTTCACAGGGCATGCTAAATAATTTAACATATGATGAGCTACGAGCAGTTATTTTCCACGAATATGCACACTGTCAACAAAAACACCACCTAAAGTTGTTGGCAGCAAGTATATCAGCAATACTCATCGGGGTGCCCCCATACCTATATGTAGCTCTCTATGTAGAGTCTGTAACAGCTTTCTTTATTTTAGCTGGAATACTCTTTACTCTAACCTACGTAATTATGTTGTTGTTCATAAGATATCTCACTAGAAAATTTGAAGAAGAGGCTGATATTATTGTTGTAAAGAATCTTGAGGATCCCAGAACCTATCTCCAGGTACTTCAAAAGATAGTTTTAAGAAGTTCCAATAAAGAGGGTAATATTATAGAGAGGTTATTTTGGAGTCATCCTCCTGTTGCCAAACGTCTACGTAAGCTATATAGATATGTGTTGATGTAGTGTGGTGGGCCCGGGGGGATTTGAACCCCCGACCTACGGGTCTCTCCATCAACGCTCCAGTTTTATTTCATCCCACTAGGGTCAGCAGACCCATAGTAACTGGAGCCTCGGCCCATTTTTATAGTCCGCCGCTCTACCTAGCTGAGCTACGGGCCCACCAGATTTCATCAAGAAAATTTCTTAAGCTACACACCCTTATATACTCTTATTATCTTACCCTAGCTCTAGATGTTACTGTGTTCTCCATAGCGATACCATTTTAGATCTCTTAACCTGTCTCATAGCTCTATCTACATATCTATACACAGTACCATGCTGCCTTCCATTTATAATCATCATCACCGCCTCTCTAGCCACATTAACATTTTCATATTCTCCTACTATTGCTACATAATCGTCATATATAGATATATATGTGTCTGTCATCTCCTCTAAATTTCTCTTTACTCTTCCTTCTTCACCTATAATTCTTCCCTTAACCCTAGCAAGATGGTTAGGTGATGCCTTAATATAATCCTTTAAATCTATCACAATAAGTATCTGATCCTCATCCAATAGCTTAAATGCTTTATCTGGGGAAAAACCATAGCCAATTGCCCTAATTATGTCCTGGGCCTTCATTAAGTCTATAGGTCTTGTATATGGTGATGCTGGCTCTATTACTATAATTCCATCTACCTCGTTTACAGTTATCAACGTCTTGGTAGATTCCATGAGTCTTTTTAGGGTTTCTCCACCCTTACCTATAACTACTCCTATGCGTTCAACTGGTATCTTTATGTATAATTTTGTTACTCCTTGTATTGTATATCCTATTATATTGTGTGGCTGTAGATTTAAACCACCACTGTTGCCATCCTGACTAGAATTACGAGATTTATTACTGCTTTCGTTCATCTATTACGACCTCAACAAAATACTAGGTATAAACTACATGTCTTAATAGGCAAGCAGACTAAAAAGCTAAAGACATTATTGGTGTTATTCTAAAAGTTCTTCTATCTCACTGATGTCTCTAGACAGTATCCCTTGATAAATTTCATCAGCAGAAGGTATATTTAGTCCTACTTCATCGCTAAAGAATCTAGCTATATTCACGATGTCTCTATAGAGAAAATGATGAGCGTTTGGATGTTCAATTCTTACAGATTGACTCACATCAATTATATAGGGGGTATCCCTAAAGACCATAACATTGTATTCACTTAAATCACCATGTATAAGTCCTGCATACCAGTACATTCTATAGATGTTTTTTATTATAGTAGAGAAATAGCTTCTACTCTTTTCTTCATCTAGATGCTGTAACCTATATATCTCTTTTAAAAGAGGTGCTCTAACACCCTCTTCTCCAATGAATTCCATGATAAGAACATTCCTATATACACATATGGGTCTTGGAACACTAACACCAACACCATACATTCTCTTTAAGTTAGAATATTCTTTTCTAGCCCATATACTAATCAGCTTATGCATCGACACATTCTTAACATCTTCAAATCTTGGATCACCTTTAATATACTTCCATATGCTTTTTCTAAACTCTGCTGAAGATGTTAGATATATTTTTATAGCTAAATCCTCCCCACTGCTACTCTTACCCCAGTACACCCGCGCCTCTTTACCTGCTGAGATAACACCCTTTAACTTAGCTATACAGTTTCTTCTCTTTAGCTCTAGAATAGCTAATATTGTTGGCTTATCAAACACTTCTTCAACAGTTTCAAAAAGATCTTTATCCTTTATCCTAGGCTCAGAAACCTTTTTACGAACATCTAAATCAATATTTAAATCTATATCCTTTTTTGGCAGCAGCTATGTTTCACCTTCAATGAATTCTCTCGGTACTACACCCATATTTATTAACCTCCTAATCTCATCCTTCGAATATCTATGTATTATGTCACCCTTATTTGGCTGAAAATCCCATGGCTGTACAAGAACTACATCACCCTCGGAAAGCCATGTTCTTCTTCTAAATCTTCCAGGAATTCTACATGATCTTAAAGCACCATCAATACATCTAACCTTTACAAAGTCAGCTCCAATAATCTCAGCTATTACGCATATCACCTGCCCATCTGAAGGTAGTATAATCTCCTTCTCTTCTACAGCTTGATCCTTCTTTTTTCTATCTGGTATGAAGTCCTCACCTCACTGCATATATCTATCATTTTGATACAAAGTATATAAGTTATAGTATTTTTAGGTGCTACGCTTTGTATGTGATTTTATGTATTTAAGTGTAAGCTCATTTAGGTCAATCCTATGTAATACTCCGTTCTGATCAGATACAGTAACACTTCTTTCATTAATATCTACAACACTATATGGCTTTCCATTTAATATAACATAGTCTCCTTTCTTAAAATTTAAAATTCTTATAGATATATAAAGTCTTGAATATCTCGATCCATCTCTAAGCCTTTTACTGTCTCCATAAGACTCTACTATTTTAATATTTCTCCACTTTCTTCGTGATAGATCAGCTATACGTCTTGCTACATGCGTATCGATAAGCTTTATATCGTAGCCATTTTTTACTTCCTCAATATTACCTATGTACTCTTTAAATGTATTGATTATCTCATCAATAAATTTAGCTATATCTTCACTCCAATTCATATATCTTATCTGGACAATTGAACTATATCCTCCTCCAGCCTTTTTTAGGCATGAGGAGCATGTAGCTTTAATCCACCGAATTTCTATGGGCAATTCAAACTGGAATCGAAATCTATTATTCAACTCAAATAATACTTTCACTCTAGCAGTCATATCTTCATAGGGAGTCAGATCTATAGCTACATCTAATATCCTAATTTTTTCTCCAAAATTTAGATGGTTTAACACGATTTCCTTAGCTATATCTTTAGGGGAGTTCTCTTCTATATTAATCCACTTATTATAATAGAATATAGCACCACATTTGTTACAGTACTTTATTTTGATGTTCTCTACTTTTTTAGAAAGTCCATGAACTTCTATAAAGCATCTTGGACATAACCCATCTACTATATAGATATCGCTACTCTCTTCAATACCGCATTTAACACAAAATTTTTTCACTACTCATAAACCCCTTTAATTATCTGTACATGGAGCTGTTCATTAACTTTAAGGGTATATTCCTTTAATGTCAACCCTCTTTTAGCTAGTTCATCAACAATTCTCCTCCCGGATACAACCACTATATCAGCTGTATTAATTGCCTCTATAACTTCCTCAATACCAACTTTCTTACCTCCATAGAATGTAGGTGATATATCTAGCACGATATCACCTTCTCTAAATACTTTTCCAAGAATTTCCTCATCACATATAGTGACCATAGTTTTGCCCCCCATATTATATATCTTCATATAGAATAGAGACATTGTGGCATCCTCCTATACAGGCTTTACATATGTTTTAGCACCACATGCTAAACACTGTATATACCATACTTTACCTTCCCTACCAAGCTCAGTATCGTAGCTTCCACAAGTAGCACATCTAACATAGGTTTCAAGGAAGCGATTATAGAGTTCGTAAAGAGACTTTTGTGTCACTCTCCTATATACGACTAAATTATTCCTCTCATCAAGTGAGCCAGGCATTGCAAGCTCTTTTAAAAAGAATCTCATTGCGATTCTAGGTTCTCTTCTAATTCTATTACAGATGAACCCAAAGTTTTTAACCATCGTGTGGTCTCCTACATACTCTATCTCGAGTGATGGAATATCGTATGCCTTACTACTCCTTCTCATGGGCAACTTTGAATATGCTCTATCGAGTAGCCACTCATAGTCATATACAATCTTTAGCTCTTTATCATTTTCAGTCATGTTAAATTTTCACCTCCCTATGTTATACATTGTGGTGATACGGCTTAAAACTTGATTCAGTAACTCTTAAAATAAGGTCTGAAACAATATGGGTAAGAAGGTCTATATAGAGGTATATGGATGTACATTAAATAGAGCAGATGCTGCAACTATAAAAACCGTGGTATTAAATAATGGTTATGAAATTGTTGACACACCTAATGATGCTGATGTAATTATTCTAAACACATGTATTGTAAGATATGATACTGAAGTTAGAATGATCAAAAGGTTGAATTCTCTATCCAAACTAGGTAAAAAGATTATAGTTGCTGGTTGTATGGCTAGGGTGCTACCAGCTAACATTAGAAGGGTGTGTCCACAGTCTATATTGATGGCCCCTCAAAGTATTCATAGAGTTATTGAAGCTATTGAGGCTCCACCCCAATCTGTCATATTAGATGATTTTAAGTCCTTTTATGTAATGCCAAAGGTTGTAGAAGGTGTAAAGGCTAGTATTCCAGTGGCTGAAGGCTGTATTGATGAATGTTCATTCTGTGTAGTTAAGCTGGCTAGACCCTATCTACGTAGTGCTCCTATTGAGAAAGTTGTTAGTACAGTTAGGGAAGTGCTGTCCATGGGCGCAGTAGAGATTGAAATAACAGCACAAGATTTAAGTGTATATGGAGTCGATCTATATGGAGCCTATATGTTGCCAAAACTTCTTCAAAGCATACTTGAAATTAATTCAGAAGATTTTATATTAAGGCTTGGACAGCTTAACCCAAGACATATTGTTGGCTATCTAGATGATTTAATAAATATATTGAGGGATCCAAGAGTATATAAGCATCTTCATATACCGATACAAAGTGGAAGTAACATGGTTTTAAAGGCTATGAATAGAGGACATGATGTTGAATTATTTCTAGATATTGTTAAAGAACTCCGTAATAAGATTGAGGGTATACATATAGCAACAGACATAATTGTAGGTCACCCAAGTGAAGATGAAAAGGCATTTTTAGATAGTGTTAAACTTATATCTGAAAATTATATTGATAGAGTCCATATAGCAAGATTTTCACCAAGACCATATACAAAATCAGCTTTAATGCCCCAAGTGCCAGATACTACAAAAAAGCTAAGAAGCAGCTATATAGAGAAAGTTTATGAGGCTGTAGCATTAGAGCTTAACAGAGAGTATATAGGGTCTATAGCAAAAGTCTGGATAACTGAAGTAGATAGTAGTAGAGGTAAAGCTATAGGTAGACTTTATAACTATAGGCCAGTAGTTCTTGATCAAGGTATTGAAGTTTTAGGTAAGAGGGGTTATGCTATAATACTAGATGTAACATTCTATGACCTAAGAGGTTCACTACAAAAAACTCTATAGCATCAATAATACTTTAACATAAAAACTAAAATACAAGTTATACAAAAATTAGCTGTCCTGTAACATAAAAAGTTGTGGTTGAGGATAATGTCTATAATATATCTTCCAGTACCACGAAAAATAACGTCGATAACTGTAGAAGAGGCAATTCTTTTGCGAAGAAGTATACGAGAGTTTAAAAAAGTGCCTATTAAACTAGAACATTTATCCATGATTCTATGGACGGCATATGGTATTACAAATCCGGTAAAAGGCTTTAGAGCATCACCAAGTGCTGGTGCTACATACCCTTTAGAGTTATATGTAGTTGTAGGTGAGAGTGCCGTCCATATATTAGAGGGTAATTATCTAGAGGCTGGTGTGTATAGGTATATTCCACACATACATGGTCTATTCATTAAAAAGAAAGGTGATGTTAGAAAGAATTTAATGGTAGCTGCATTACATCAAAAGTGGGTAGAAGAAGCACCAATAAGTATAGTTATATGCGCCATCTATGAAAGAACTACGAGATACTATGGTGAGAGGGGGAGAAGTAGATATGTACCTATAGATGTTGGGCATGTAGGTCAAAACATATATTTAATGTCAACTGCATTAGGATATGGAACTGTTGCTATAGGTGCTTTTAGAGATTCTGAAGTTGCAACTGTTATAGGTGTAGAATCCAATGAAACTCCAATCTATATAATGCCAATTGGTATACCAAAAACTACTATATCAATATCCTTTGATGATATAAAATTGTATTTAGATAGGGCTAGACAGTAGTACCAAACATAGCCCTAAGGGTTAACCATTAGCTAAATATAATTTTAAGCAAGTTTATAGGAATGACATATCTCTATCAATTGTTCGAGCAGCTATTCTCCCCCACCCCATAGCTTCTATCACGGTACCCTCTCCTACTACTATATCTCCCCCAGCATATACTTTAGGCATTGTAGTCCTTCCCTCTTTATCTACAATAATCCTTCCCCTCTTATCTACCTTAATTTCAGGTGTTGTCATTGGTACTAGTGGATTTGGATGAAATCCTATTGCATTAATAACAACATCTACTTGAATTGATATGGTTTCATCTGTTGGTATTGGCTTTGGCCTTCCCGTTTCATCAGGCTCACCAAGTCTCATCTTCATCAACTTTATTTCTGATACTGCACCTAGACTATTGCCAATAAATTCTATTGGTTGTACTAGAAATATAAACTCAACGCCTTCTTCCTCTGCATTAGCTATCTCTTCCCTTCTTGCAGGCATTTCACTCTTTGTTCTACGGTATAAAACGAATACTTTCTCAGCACCTAGTCTAAGAGCAGATCTAGCGGCATCCATAGCTGTATTTCCTCCACCGATAACAGCAACATACTTACCTTTACGTATTGGGGTGTCGTAATATGGGAATAGATAGGCTTTCATAAGATTTATTCTAGTCAAAAATTCATTAGCTGTATATATGTAGCTTAGATTTTCCCCAGGAATTTCTAAGAACCTTGGGTGGCCAGCTCCTGTACCTATAAATATAGCATTGAACTCCTTTAGAAGGTCGTATATTGTTATGGTTTTTCCAACTATAAATCCAAGCTCTATATTAACCCCTGATTCCACTAAACACTTTATTTCATCGTTAACAATTCTTTTTGGCAGCCTAAATTCTGGAATACCGTATGTCAGAACTCCCCCAGGTACGTGCAAGGCTTCAAAAATTGTTACCTCATAGCCAAGGCGAAGCAAATCAGATGCAACAACAATGCCAGCTGGCCCAGAGCCTATAACAGCAATTTTGCCATTTTTACTATTAAAATTACTGTTCCTCACTTCTATATACACACCTTTTTCTCGAGCCCAGTCCGCTACAAAACGTTCAAGAGCGCCTATAGCAATTGGCTTACCAAATTTTGCTAATGTACATAGTTTTTCACATTGTTTCTCTTGTGGACATACACGTCCGGTTATTGCTGGTATTGGACATTTATCCTTGATTACTTTATAGGCTTCTTCATATCTTCGTTCTCTAATCAGTTTTATAAAACGTGGAATATCTATTTCAACAGGACACCCTTGTACACAGGGCTTACTTGGACACTGAATGCATCTGGAGGCCTCCTCTAAAGCCTCTTTCTCACTATAGCCAAGAGCAACCTCGTTAAAGTCTTTTAACCTCTCTAGTGGTTCCCTTTTAGGAATAAGTACTCTAGACTTTATCTTACTCAAATATGGCCACCTCCTTCTAGAAACCTTTTTAGAGAAAGCTGTTCTTCCTCTCTATACATCTGCAATCTAAGTATTAATTCATCCCACTCAACACTAGATGCATCAAATTCAGGTCCTTCAAAACAAGCAAACCTTATTCTACCATCTACCCTAATTCTACATGCCCCACACATACCCATACCACAAACCATTATCGGGTTCAAACTGGCTACTGCTCTAACACCATATCTTTTAGCTATAGCGCTACATACCTTCATCATAATTGTGGGGCCCACCATCCAAACTAAGTCAGGCTTTAAACCACTAGCAAGAAGACTCTCTAAAACATCTGATGTAAACCCCCTAATTCCTCTACTTCCATCATCAGTAGAAATATGGATCTCAGTACTTACACTCTTAATTTCCTCCTCATATATCAGAAGACTAGAGTTTTTAGCACCAATAATTGAAATAACCCTACTTCCTACATCTCTAAATGCTTTAGCAATAGGATAAGCAGCTGCAATAGCAACACCGCCAGCCACAATAACTACAGTATTAAGCTTAGAAACATGTGTTGGAGTACCATGTGGACCAGAAACATAATATAGAGACTCACCAGGTTCAAACAATCCTAGCTTCATAGTGCTCACACCAACCTCTTGAAACACTATTCTTATCCAACCCTCCACTTTACTCCAATCAACTAATGTTAAAGGAATTCTCTCACCTCCTTCATCAGCCATAACCATAATAAATTGGCCAGGCATAGCTACCCTAGCTATTCTTGGAGCATAGATGTCCATTTCCTTGATACCTGAAGCCAATATTCGCTTTCTTAAAACTCTGTAGCTATTTGCCAATTTCTTACCACCACCGTAGTACACATCCTACACTACAATAAGTTCATATTAATATTGATTATAAGACATTTGAGTTTACTCAGCATTATAATAAAGATTTGTATAATAATATTACGCTTGAACCACCGATAATAGAAGAGTAATATGATAGGGCAGACTAGTCTCCTCCCTGCTTCTAGGAGCAAAGATTTTCCCAAGGAACTTATTTGTTCTCCAGTATCTATTAGAGATATATTAAAGACATATCTTTTTATCTGTGAGACTTATTGCTATGCCAAGAATCTCAATACTAAATTCTCCATGTCAATGGTCTAGCATCAGGTTAGAGGTCAGAATTTATTGGTAAACGTATCTAGATCTCTTCATGGAGATAGTATATGAAATTAATGTTTTCAAACCTAGCAGACCTATTGACAGTAATTCAAAATTTGGGGAGGAATATATGTATCGAATTTCTATTTACTAGGGGAGGTATTGGAGGTTATAGTCCTCATTACTTTTAGAACAGAATATATGTTAAAACAGTGCTATGTCTACCTACAAAAGTTTTATTAGACCATTGATAATAATGGGTGACGATGTTAAATGATTAAAGGTGCTACATTTACTACAAAGTGTAATAGGAAAGCTAATGATTATAAATTGTCTGTTTGGGGCCAGAATTTGTCAAAAAATATTCAATATATTAAATAAATATTGATACTATACAAAAATTAGAAATTATTTTATCGGATTTTTTATCTTCTTATGTTAAATGATTTTGCTGTAGCTACCATTTCTTTTATGCATTCTGGATTGGCATATGGCGGTATTTCACAGCCTGATGCTACAATATGTCTTCTTCCCATAGATATGGCTAGAATTGATAATGTATACTCCCTTATCTTCTCAGTAGTTGTTAGGAATAGTGTGGTTGGTATATTACCCATTATCACCCTGCTAGTATTAGTTAATGCGTATCCTATATCTATATATCTATCTATGCTTAGAATATGTGCACCAGTTTCAGCCATGAGTTTTAGTATCTTAATGGCGTTTCCGCAAGTATGTAAAACTGTTATTCTGTCTAGCTTCTTTACTTCATCAACTATTTTCCTCAATGGATTAAGTGAAAGAGCGTTATAGTGCTGTAAAGATATAAGAGCTGATAGTGGATCGGCTATAATTATACAATCTGCACCATTTTCTATTGCTGCTCTTGAATATAGAATTGATAATTTTTGCAGCAAGTTAATTATTTCACTAAGCTTCTGCATATTCTTCAACACCAATTTGAGAATATTTTCATATCCAAATACATTTCCCGCTAATGTAAAGGGACCTGTAACATAGCTACATAAAACCCTATCATCTTTATTAATTTCTCTAAGCATTTGTATGGATTTAAGAAATACTGGAATTCTTCCTAAGCTAAGGAAATCTTCAAATAAATCATCAATGACATGTATATCATCAATTGATAGATGTCTATATATCGATGGTGGGATTGAATTCCAGGATACTGCTGCGCCTATGGCTTCAGCCTCTACTGTTAAATCCATAACAGGTGCTATAAAGTCAGAATCATAATGGTTGAAAACCTTATACTGAATTTTAGCCATAGTTTCTGGATCTTTAACATATATAGAGAATGATATATTGTGGATGTATGCTGCATGGTATCCTACTATAGGGAAAACCACTATTTCCTCTGAATATCCATCTCTCAATAATAGATAGACCTTTTCATCAGATCTAGCCATAGCTACTTACCTTACAGATAAATCTACCTTAAATAACCTTTTTAAATGCTCATACTGCTATACTCTATTTGATACGTATATACTGTTTGCCAAGCCATGTAGGAGGCTTAATTCTTTTTCCAACTATCACTAATGCTATAATTGTAGTAAGATATGGTAGCATGAGAATAAACTGATATGGTATGAAGACCATTAGTGATGAGAATAAAGCCTGAAATCTATATTGAAAAGCTTCAACAAATGAATACAGTAGAATAGCTCCCACAACTTTGAGGGGCGACCATGATCCCAAAATTAGAAGAGCTATAACAATAAATCCTCTTCCTGCAATCATCTGATCTAGATAAATGTTTGATAGATATGTAGTAAAGATAGAGCCTCCTAATCCTACAAGTGCTCCCCCTATACAGAGACACGATAACCTATATTTAAAGACAGGTATGCCCAGTCGATATGAAGCTTCAGGATTTTCACCTATAGAAATAATGTAGAGACCATACATGGTTTTATTTAGAAAATAGTATATCACCGGTATAGCGATGTAGAGTATATAGATGACGATAGGCTGATTAAAAAATATGTTACCAAGAAGAGGCACCTCTGAGAGAATTGGTATCCTAAGATCGTTCATAGGAGTACTTATAGATGGTATTAATGTTCTTTCCTTCCATTCAAAAATAAATCTATATATATAGAATGTAGATCCATAGGCAAAGAGATTCAGTGCTACTCCAACAAGCACTTGATTTAAACCAACATACATGGTAAGAAGACCAAAAAAGAGATAGTAAAACACACCTATAGCTATCCCAATAACAACGCCATAGTATGGATTTCCATAGTAGTAGTTAATAGTAAAGGCAAAGAGAGAACTAAGCCATAGAGTCCCTTCAATTGAAATATTTAACATACCTGCTTTCTCTACCAAAAGTTCACCTAGTCCTGCATAGCATATAGGTGCTGAAACCCTAACAACAGCACGAAGAAAATCATGTGCTATATCTACTGCCATAGACCTCTACCATAGATTAATTTGTTAATGAGTAGTCTCTCTACAATTTTATTTGATATAAATATGAATAAGGGTAAAGCACCAAATAATATGTCGGATAGACCAATCGGTATTCCTAGAAAGAAACTGACTAGCCTAGCACCATTAATTATACCTGCTGCAAGAATTGAAATAAGGAATATTCCAATTGGATGTAAGCTACCAAAATACGTTACACCAATTGAGATATATCCATAGCCAGGCGAAATTCCTTGCCTAACAGCATGGACAACCCCTAGAACCTCATGGGCGGCTGCCAAACCTGCTAAAAAACCACTAAGCAACATGGTTTTTAAAATAAGTCTATTCTTGTCAATACCTATGAATTCTGCAGCCGTAGGATTTTGACCCATGAATTTAATAGAGAGCCCAAAATTAGTTTTATTACGTATGATCAAAATAATTGGAATTGATATAAATGCTAGAATTGAAAGCCAGTTTAATCTATAATGTGGAAGAATGCGAGGCGATAGTGCTGACTCAGGTACTGGTGGTGTTTCAGCAAAGTTTGTAGTGGGATTTCTTAGTGGTCCTAGCAATAGATAGCTTATGGTATAGATTGCAATATAGTTTAACATTAATGTTGTAAAAACCTCATTTATATTTCTACTTACTCGTAAATAAGCTGGTAGTAATGCATAAAGGGCCCCACCTAGACCTCCTCCAAGAGTAGCTAAAATTAATGGTAGAGGGAAGGGCATCCATGCACTATATAATGCAATAGCAACAGTAATTATTGCACCTACATAGAACTGTCCTTCAGCTCCTATATTCCATACTCCAGCCATAAAAGTAAACATCAAGCCTAGGCTTATAAGCAATAAGGGTACTCCTCTAAGTAGAGCTTCAATAAAATAGTTGAGAGTGCCAAATCCATAGTAGAATAGAAGTTGAAGAGAAGTAATGGGTTCTAGACCAACAAAAATAAACAGTATCACAATAAATAGTAGAAGCATTAAAAATCCGAGGAAAAACGATACTATACTTATCATTTTAATGATTGTTCTTTGACTAATCAATTATACAGCCCCATCATACATTTACTTAGTTCATTAATATCAATATTATTCATATGATTATACATCTTTGTTATTCTTCCATCATATATTACAGCTAATCTATTTGAGAGTTTAAGTAGTTCATCTAACTCCGAGGAGATTAATATGAACGATACTCCCTGTCTACTTGCCTCAACAATTTTTCTATGTACAAACTCAGTTGTCTTTACATCTAGACCAGCCGTAGGTTCTTCAGCAACTATAACCTTTATATTGGGATTCTGAAATATTCTCGCTATAATAAGTTTCTGTATATTGCCTCCCGATAGTGTTTTTGCAGGAAATAGAGGATCTAACACTTTAATGTTATATTCTTTAATTAAGTTTATAGCTCTATCATATAGAGATCCTATGTCTAATAGATGCACTTTTCTAAAACTATCTACAGAATTGCTCCAATACATATAGATATTCTCTACAATACTTAGTTCCTCTGCAATACCTCTTTCTAATCTATCTGCAGGAATATATGCTATACCCATTTTTAGTCTCTCACTAATACTTCTAGATGTTATATCTTTTCCATCGAATATGATTTTACCTCTTTCAATAGCTCTATACCCCACTATCCCCTCTACAAGTTCTTTTTGTCCATTACCACTAACCCCAGCAATGCCTAGTATCTCTCCTTTATATAAATTTAAGCTGGCATTCTTGATCTTTATACCACCATAGTCATCTCTAATAATAACATTTTCAATCCTGAGAATAGGTTCGCTTAACTGCAACTGTATGCTGTGATATTTAACTTTATTGAAGTAGTCTAAACTATCCTCCCCAACCATATAGTGTGCAAGTTCAGTCAACTCAACACCCTTCCTCATATCCTCTTCTGTAAAGCATCTAACAACCTTCCCCTTCCTTAAGATAGTAACTCTATCACATACTCTATTCACTTCGTTTAATCGATGCGTTATCCATACAATAGATGATCCTTGGCCCTTTATATTATTGACAAATTTAAATAGCTCTTCAGTTTCTATAGGAGTTAACATAGATGTAGGTTCATCAAATATTAGGATTGTGGCCCCTAAATAAAGTAGCCTTAATATTTCAAGCCTCTGCTTAAGGCCAGCGGAAAGATGTTTTACCTTTATAAATGGGTCTATAGGTAAGCCGACACTTTCAGAAAACTGCCTAAAATCTATAGCAAACTTCCTTCTATTAACCCAAAGCTTTTTCCTTATAGATAGTGGAAGACTCAATAACACATTATCTATCGCACTAATATCCTCCACTAAATTAAATGACTGATGAACCATACCAATACCATATTTCTGAGCATCAGAAGGAGAATTAAATACCACATGTTTACCATTTATTAAAATTTCTCCTTTAGTAGGCTTTAACACACCTGCTAAAATCTTCATAAGTGTTGACTTACCTGCACCATTTTCTCCAAGTATACAGTGAACCTCACATGGCTTTAGATCAAAATCCACATCTATTAATGCAAGAACTCTATTCAGATATATCTTAGTTATACCCCTCATTTCAATAAATAAAGAAGTATTTAAAGGCATTTCAATAAAAGGAAAAATTTTATTCATTTTAACCACTTATGCTCTATTTAAATATTTTATTGTATTTTTATTCCGTGGTCTTCTGCTTCTTTTATTGCTTTTTTGTAGAGTTCTAGCCACCATTTTCTAGGCTCTATAGTTTTTATGTCATAGAGTTCTGGAAATGGCTTACCTATATCTGGTTTCTCCATAGAATGTGGATAG
>CALJEI010000012.1 GCA_938074605.1 uncultured Ignisphaera sp. | reverse complement strand
TAACATAATTTACACTCCTACCATCACCAACTACAATAGCTTGTCTACACATAGACTTCCACCAAGATCTACCTAAGGATAACAAATCAAACTATAAATAAAATTAAGATTCTAGCTACTTAATAGCTATACTAGATCTATAATTTTAACCAAAAATGCTAACTATATAGTATAATGTAAGCCTCCTCCTTAAGGTATTGGCAAAACACATAGTACATGATCAGCTACAGTATTAGCAACGTTAAATTCTCAATCAATTTATTTATAGTAATTCTGTTAGCATTCTAGAATGTTGCTACAGCTACTTCTACGATATAACATGCAGGTAGATTAAGAAGAGTGTTCCTTAGCCCATATATTTCAATGGATAATCTAAATACTGCATTAGTTTTAACAAGCTTGGAGTTCATGAATACTCTAAGGAGGACATATAAAGATGGTATAAAGTATGTCTTCTAAAAGCTTCTTCCATAAACATCAATCCTAGGATCTAGATAGGTTTATAGAAATGTTTATAGGATAGAATAATGTTTAGCTTAAAGCAGTATCTAGATACAACATTAGTATAAATCCTATGAAGAAACCTATTGTTGCCTCCTTCTCCTTCCCAGTTCTATGGCTCTCTGGTAGCGCCTCATGACTTACTACATAGATCATAGCACCAGCTGCTGATGAAAGGGATAGGTATAGTAGATCTTCAAGTTCTTTAAATATAGCAAATATAGCTACTGCAGCTACTGCCATTATTAACTCACTTAATCCACTAAAGAACGTCACTATTAATGCTAATGGCTTACTTCCAGTTATTGCTAGAATTGGTAGAGCTACCGCTAGCCCTTCAGGAATATCCTGAAAACTTATAGCTAAGCCCATCTTAAATCCTTCCATTAGCTGATACGCTGAAGCTACACCTATAGAGTAGCCCTCTGGTATATTATGTAGTATTATAGCTAAAGCTACAAGCCATGCTGCTTTAATCTTCCTCCTAAATTCCGTAGGACCTTCAAAACCCTTGAATATATGCTCATGTGGTATAATTTTGTTTATCATCGCTATAGCTAGAGCTCCTACCATAAATCCTGTTAATGTTATGGTTAAACCTCCACTTTCTATTGATGGCAGTAGTAGGCCTGTGAAACTAGCTACCACCATAACTCCACTACTAAAGCCTAGCCCTATATTTAATAGTTTCTCAAAACCCTGAGTACCACTTTTATCATATTTAATTAGAAGAGCTGGAATAGCGCCTAATGATGTTGTTAGCATTGCTAGGATACCCATTAATGTAGCAAGCAATATACTATTACCGCCAACATATCCTAATATAATGTTTAGTAGATTTTTTAGCTCGAAGACTGTTCACCTCTCATCCAAGGATCTAGGATGTATAGGTATAGCCTCGTGTATTTATAAAAATGCTATATAGCTATTTTTACTAGCCATAGCTATACCAGCCCCTATCTTAAAACCATCCTATTAAAGATATAGAATTAATCTCACTAAAAATTATTGGCATCAAAACATTAACCTTCCTTATCACTTTAATGCTTTAGCCTTAAATCCTAGAGTCTTCTTTAGACTTTACATCCTTCCACCTAACTTTCCCTCTAATAGATATTTAGTTTAGATAAATGATAGCATGCGATGTAGCATCCATGATGGTTAGAATATTTATATTATATAATGTTTATGAATATAAAATAAAAATATATAAATGTGTTTTAGCAATACCCTAGAGTTTATAAACCTAGTGAAATAACTTAAAATGTTGTTGAGCAGCACAGTAGTTAGGGGGAAGGTCTATGGAGATATTCACCACCGGTTCTAATGAGCTTGATTCTCTAGTTGGTGGTTTTAGACCTGGTAACATGATTTTAATAGTTGGCCATCCAGGTGCTGGTAAAACCACTCTTGCATCTAAGATTTGTTATTCCAATACTTTAGCGAATAAAAGGTGTCTCTATCTAACATTTTATGAGGATAAGGATAAGCTTTTCTATAACATGGTGAGGCTTGGGATAAGATTGGATGAGGCTGAGAGTAGGGGGCTGTTTAAATATATTAGGCTTCCAGTTTCTTCAGCTGAAGAGATTATGGATGCTTTAACAAATATTATTGCTAAAAATAGATATGATGTTGTGGTAATAGACTCAATAAATGTTGCACTAGAGCTTTATGAACGAAAGGAAGGGCAGAGAGCACTACTCTTAAACTTCTTCTACCAGATTGCTCAGCTCATTAATGGATTGCTAGTAGCTGTAGCAGAAATACCTTTTGAAAAAGAATCTCTGGAGCTAGGATCCATAGAGTTTATTGCCGATGCCGTACTCTACCTTAAGCATAGAAACGTTCATGGGTTGCTTTCACGAATACTTGAGGTTAGGAAGCTTCGTGGTGTGCCACTTTCTATAGCTGAGCTACCCTTTTCCATAGTTGAGGGTGAGGGAATTAAGATATACCTACATCCAAGACTGGAGAGAGTTTTAAGAGAAGGGGGTTTAATTCGTGGAACCCTTGAGTTTACTAGGCAGTTGCTAGAGCCTGTGAGAAAAGGCGATGTAGTCTATGTATCCTATCCACCTACAGCTAGAACGCCCATTGTGGCAATACCATTTATAGATCTACTTGTTACAAATAATTTCAAGGGGTTCTTTCTATCATATAGATACTCAAAAGATGAGATTCTAGAAGCACATATTGCAGCCCTCACTAGATATACGGATTTAGCTAGAGAGGATGCGGTAAAGCTTCTAAACGGATACTTACATATTGAATCGCTAAATCCAACAAACTATTCAATACCTCATCTTCATGCCATAACTATTGAGTTTATTGAAAAAATAAATCCTGATTTAGTTATGTTCCATGGGGTTGAGATATTTAGGTGTATTGCCGACCCACAGAAATACTGGACTACACTAATAAATGAAATGCTTTGGCTTAAAAATATAGGTAAATTAGTGGTAAGATTTGGTTCTAGAGTAGACCCCTACTGGCATAAAATGAATGCTTCACTCTCAGAGAAAATTATAGATCTCCGCTATAGATATGAGAAAGGTAGAGTTATACCTATAATCTACAGCTGGGGTCGTGGACGTGAGCCAAGCATTATTGAGGTTAATGAAGAAATTTTGGCAAAGCTTAGAGAAGAAATAAGGAAATTACTCCCTCCTACTCCATAAAGCAAATATGATGTTTAACACTCTAAGGCCTATCTATTGAATAACTCTAACCTAAATACTATCTCCCTTCTATGGACTAAATGTAAAGTCTCTTTAACATCCATGGTTTACCACCATTATCAACTATTTCTACTCCATACATACGAAGTAACTCCATTTATTGACACCACTATCTCTTCACCAAGTATAGCTCTATAGGCCATGCCATTCATATCAATGTCTCACGCAATACACTATATAGCTTAAAGCTATTAACTACAAAAATCCCTTCACTAGGAATTTTACTAATATTCCTTAGCATTTTCATCATATTTTCATAGACTATTGAGGGTTTGCTGCCTACATCAAATACGCTCTGCTATTATAATAGAATATTTGTTTATTTCTTTATGGAACTAAATCATTTGTAGATATTATTTCCCTAGAATTTCTATCAACTTTTTAACAATATCATTGATAAGCTGTTTAAGCTTAGTACTATCCTTAATTGTTGTAACACTAATGTTTATGCATAACATAGGCTTTAAACTCCAGAGCTCTGCTATATTCTTCTCAATCCTTCTACAGTCTATAGACATAGCACTTGTTGTAATAATAACTAGATTTTTTATTGAAGTAACATAGCTCTTTAAAAATCTTTGTATAGGTGGTGCTAGTCTACCAATCCATATAGGTGAGGCAATAATGACAATACTGTAGTTTTCTAGCATAGGTTTCTCTGGATCGAATCTAATATCTGTACCCCTTCTCATAAGTGTATCATATATGACCCTAGGGTTTATATGAAGAGGCCTAGAATACTCTCTTATAGGAAAAACTCTATATATATCTACATCAACACTAATGTTGCTAAAAGCTTTCTTCAAAACCTCAACAACATATGCCGTATTACCAGTTCTGGAGTAGTATACAATACAAATCTTCATATACATCATCGTAATGCAATAGTTATCTAGTTTTAAATGTTTTTAAAATTATTTATTTAAATTTTACTATAGCTGTTTTCAGCTCTTTAAAACAACATCTTGTATTCTTTGTATAGCTTAAAACATGGCGCTAGGAGTTTAGCTACTAGCTCTCCTCAACGCAAACCCTATTGATATAAGTAATTAACATAGCGTGTTGGTATGTCTTAGGGAGCTATGCTAGGGAAAGTGGCATATGTAATAGAATAGAATTAGGCTTCCAAAGTTTGTCGTAAAGAGGGGTGTAGCTACATAGCTAGGTGGATAGTAGAATTAGCGTAAAGCTATCTTGTTAAGATTTCTAAGCTATTTCTTTGATTATCTCTACTCCAAATTTTATTCCCAATCTTTCCCCCTCCTCCTTTATCTCTTTAAGAATGTTTTTATGTATTGGTACTCCAATTTTCTTTCTTGTCTCCATTGTTAGCCATGCTTTTTCTCCAGGTAGCCAAATCTCTACATTTTCAGAAACTTTCTTAAGGCTCTTGATATACTTTTTATATTCTTCAATTTTCTCTAGAAAGAAATCTAGTGAAGATATTCTATCGATGTCTATAGCCATTATGAAATGTCCAACATTTGCAGGTTCTTTTGCTGTTGTGTGTTTAACTAATACACCATAGTTTGCACCTGTTAGCACCCCACATAGTATGTCTATGGCTAAAGCAAGTCCAGAGCCTTTATGACCACCAAATTCTTCGCCAAAGCCGCCTAGCGGTAGTAGTGATCCTCCTCTCACTAAAACATCTCTTGGGTCATCTGTAAGGCTACCCTCTGGCGATAGTGCCCAGCCAAGTGGTATCCTCCTGTTTTGTTTTGCATAAACCTCTATCCTACCTATTGGGACAATACTAGTAGAAGCGTCGAATAGTATTGGTGGAGGTGTTTTTGTGGGAAAACCAATAGCTATAGGGTTTGTACCTATGTTTCTACCCACGGTATATGTATATGACATTAGCGGCTCAGAGTTTGTAGCCACAATACCAATCATATTCCTTCTAATAGCTTGTAGAGCATAGTATCCAGCAATACCAAAATGATGACTATTTCTAACACCAACTATAGCTACCCCAGAGCTTTTAGCCTTCTTAATAGCTATCTCCATAGCTCTATAAGCAACAATTTGGCCTAGACTAGCACCTCCATCAATTAATACCGTTGTAGGAGTTTCTTTAACAATACTTATTGTAGCCTTAGGCCTTACAGAACCAATCCTAATACCCATAGTATACCTCTTAAGTCTTTGAACGCCATGGCTTTCAATACCCATGAGATCGGCTGTAACAAGGACGTCAGCAGCTATTTCAGCCTCATCATGTGGTGTTCCTAAAGCATAAAAAATTTCTGCAATATACCTCTTTAGAGATGTCCACTCAACTCTAACAAAATCCTCAGGAGGTATTGGAACTGTTTTCTCATACATTTTCATCACATCTATTATAGGTATTTTTTAGAGTACATAATAAAGGCTTAGATGTCTTAACTAAAAATTGATACTATTATATGCTGCAATATCTGTAAAAACTTAATCTATCCTCTAGCTCGCCAGCCTTTTTGCTATTTGATGTTATTTGCATCTAAGGTTTCTAAAAACCCTGCCTGCTATGAAGAATCTCTATACATTATTTGGTTGCACCCCTATTTCGATTAACCATCTATAGACTCTATTCCTAATATCATCTCTTCCACCTCTATAGATTGTAAGTGGTAATAGAATTTTTGAATAGGGGCATAGTTTCTTAAGATCATCTAGCATTCTCTGCATACCTCTACCACCATGGGTGAAGAAAGGAGCTATTGTTTTATTTGATAGATTATATTGGGATAGAAAGGATGAAACTGGTGGTGCAATTGTTCCAAACCAGTTGGGAGAGCCAATAAAAATTATGTTATAGCTTTCAATACCCTCTATTCTTGTCTTTAGGGGAGGTTTATATCCAGACTGTATCTCTCTCCTTGCACGCTCTAGAGTTGCAGTATATGACTCAGGGTAAGGCACCTCAGGCTCAAGTTCAATAATATCCCCTCCAATAATTTCGTGTATAACCTTTGCTACCCTTCGTGTATTGCCAGACCAGCTGTAGTATACAATAAGAACTTGTTTTACCATGGCTACACCCCTTATACCCCTCTTAGTATAGAATATTTAAAGTTTTTACCCTACTATCTGAAGATAGGTAGCATTAGTTAGGTTAAGCCTTATTTTGATTTTCCTAGGAAGATTTTCTTACCATCTCCAACATTATTAGATGTGCTTATGCACTAGCCCAAATTTTATTTTATTAATAAAAGAACTTGCTATATCTTAACTATAATGCACCTAGGTTTTTCACCATTAGATTGTTATATCCATCATAACATGAATATTAATGTAATTTTATTTACTACTTCAAAAATTATTACTTTGATAAAATTCTTAAATTCCTGTAGATAATGTGGATAGCCTGTACAGGTGGTCTTTACATGAAGGTAGCATTTATATCTGGTGGCAAAGATTCGTACTATGCTATTTATAGATTTGGTCCTATTGACATCGGTCTTATGCTCTTCTACGAATTTCCTAGGCCAAGTCCTCATCTAATTAACATTAGCAAAAGTGTTGAAACTATGCTTCTTTGTGGTATTCCCATGCTTATTGCTAGTGTTGGTAGAGGTAGGGAGTTTGTAGATACTGTTGGAATTCTTAGAAAGCTTGACGTGGATGTTATTGTTGCTGGTGATGTGTATATAGATGATCATTTAAAGTATATGGAGGGAGTAGCTAGAGAGGTTGGTGCAACGCTTATAGAACCTCTATGGGGTTTAGACCCTATAGAGCTTCTCTATATGGAGCTTAGGGATGGTGTTGAACCACTAATTATAGGAGCTGATAAAAGGATTGCTGGATGGATTGGTGAAATACTGAATAGTAAAAACGTGGATTCTTTTATAGAACTTGCTAAAGCTAGTAACGTTGATCCGCTTGGTGAACATGGTGAATATCATACGCTTGTCGTCTACGGGCCTCTACATAGGGCTAAACTTAGCTATAGAATAATTAATACTGAGGAATACAATGGATATTCAATACTGAGGGTGGTCTAATGAATTTACCCTGTAGCTATTTTTCTGATAAACTTTTTCAAATACTAAAAGATGTTGTTTATAGATATGGGTGTAGCTGTATTGCTTTAAGTGGTGGCATAGATACTAGCGTTATAGCACTTACGGCAAGAGCTGCTGGACTTAAACTAAACGGTTTTCTAGCCATCTATAGAGGGGGGCTTGCAAAAGATATTCCATACGCTATCTATATAGCTAAAAGCCTTGGCATTGAGCTTAACTACGTTTTTATAGATGTTGAGAAAGCTTATGAAGTAGCTGAAAAAGTTGTTGAGTGTATTGGTAGAGATAAACTGAATTCGCATGGCGATGGTGGATGTATAGAGATTAGAAATGATATTGCATTCTATAGCATTATGTTAGAGGCTAGAGATTTTGGTTGTAACTGTATATATACTGGTTCTGGTGGCGATGAGCTTTTCTCAGGGTATGGATTTATGGTTATGCAAAGTAGTGAGGATATTAGGAGGATGATTGAGAGTTTTGTCTCCAGGGGTAGGTATCCGGAGCTGGAGATAGCTAGATGTGTAGGTGTTAAAGCTGTTTCACCATATCTAGATAGAGAGGTTTTGGCAATAGCTTTAGAAGTGCCTATAGAATGTCTTAGAACAGTTTCAATGATGGGTAAAGATATTTTGAGGATTATTTTAACTGAACATGGGCTTCAGTGGATAGCATTAAGGGGGAAGACACCTACTGAAAGTGGCTCTGGAACAAAAGCTTTTTGTAAATCTATATATGATTAGGTGGTTTATATGAGGATTGTAAGTTTATCTCCATCAGCAACAGAAACCCTATCCCTACTAGGTTTAGAAGATGAAATTGTTGGCATAACTCCATGGTGCACCATGTATCTAAAGAAGCAGGCTGAAAAAATTTTTGCAGGTACCTATATAGCTGTAGATACTACAACCATAAAGAAATTAAATCCAGACCTAGTTATACTTCAAAGTCATGTGCATGACCATCTACTTCAACTCTTTAGAGCACTTGGGTTTAACACACATCTATTACCGCTACCAATGAATTTAATCGATATAGTATCAAATGTAGAGTTTATAGCAATACTCACCAATAGATATTGGGAGGGGAAGGAATTAGCTGATAGACTTCTAAACAAAATTGTAGAGTATATAGAGCTAGGTAAAACTATTAAGCAAAGGCCTAAGGTGTATATAGAGTTTCTATGGCCAGATAAAAAAGTTTCATCTACAGGCTCTTTAACCTATATAGATGATGGCATAAGAATAGCAGGAGCTCAAAACATATTCTATGATAGAATAGCTAAATTCTTTTATGTAAATGATAGTGAAATTATTGATAGAGATCCAGAGATAGTGCTAGCAAATATAGAGCCTCCATATACAGGCATAACAATCGACAATTATCTAAAGTATAGACCTATACTAAAGAATACTACTGCCTATAAATTACAAACAATATATTTAGTAGAGGAAAGTGTAGAAGCAAACTTAGCCCACCCAGGACCATCATTTATAGCCAACACAATGAAGAAAATAATCGAAATTATAAAAAACTTTAGACGCTCAATATAGATGATGAAGATACTGCACAAAGTTTTAGTAAAGCATCAAACGAAGTCTTAGTTCTTGTTGAGAAGTTAGCATAAATATATTCTGAGGTAGAATACTTGGCAAGACCACTAAACCACTTGACGAAGTAATTAAGTACTTGAGTAAATTGTTTAGTGAGAGGGTATTAAGTCTTGAGTAAGACTTTTATCTCGAGCAAAACTTATAATTCCCTAGCTAGTAAGTGTTAGTCACTAGTGATTAAGATGCTTCCCTCAGAGATGCTTGGCTGTCTTGAAACTCAAGTCTTGGGGGAGCCTAGTTTTTAGGGTGAGTCTTGAATGAGCAGAAGAATAGGTTTCTTCTTTGACTACGACGGTGTTCTAGCACCAATCACTTCTAACCCAAGTGGCGAGACTCCTGATTCTGAGTTAATAAGTGCTATTAAAAGCTTGAGCTCAGAGCACGCTGTTGCTATCGTTAGCGGGAGAGATTGCAAATACCTGTTTGAGAGAGTGTCTGGGTTAAGCGGCTACGCTTGTGTTTACGGGCTTGAGATAGTTGCTAAAGGATACGTAGTAGTTGATGAGGAAGCTTACTTAGGTGTGAAGCCTAGGTATATTTAGGAGCTAGCTTCAGAAATTACTGAAAAGTTTAGTGGGGAAGTAGGGATCATAGTAAGGAGGACGTTGCAGGGAATCCCCCTAGGGATGAGTATCTACTGGCCTCTCAGAAACGGAAGACCGAGAGAACTAGAACATATTGCTGAGAAAGCTCGAAGCAAGGGGCTCGTAGTTTATGACGTAATGAGATGGGGAGACTATGCTGAGTTTATAGACATACATGTAGCTAGGAGGAGTAAAGATGAAGCAATAAGAATACTTAAGACACTACTTGATGTCAGTAAGACAATATACTTTGGAGATAGCTACAGTGATATACCTGCATTCAAAGAAGCTGATGTGAGGGTTCTTATAAAACATAAATATAACAACAACTTAAGAATAGAAGCAGACTACATTGTAAACATAAGTGAGTTAACTAAATGGCTAATTAATCACATAAAAACCTTAATAGTTTAACAACTTAGTTTCTACGGACTCTTAATCCTAATTGATTGCAGTCTTTTAGTGATGTTTTCCTAGCGAGCTCGCATAGTATGTTGTGGTTTATGTCTCTCCGTGCTAGTTGATGGTTCAAAATGTATTGAATCTAGAGTTTAGCATACAGCTTTAAATAATTTCAGGGTACTCGAATCTTGTCATATATTTTTAGAATTTCTTCAATAATTTTCTGTGGGGTGATGATTGTTAATAAGGTAAGCATACTCTGCCTCCCAGAGTTTCTCATCAGCTTTAATTACTGTTTCAGCAATCTCTTCTTCTGTTTGTAGGTCTTTAAGAGGAAATTCACGGTACTCCTCATACTGTGATGACACGTAGGTTATTACAGGTCTTCCACATGCTATTCCCTCAAGTGACACCAGCCCTAGAGAACCCAACTTAAATTGATCAATCACGATGTCCGCATGCCAATAATACTGATTTATTATTTCATGAGAAACTTTAGGTAGTACCCGTACATTTAAGTCAAGCTTTCGTGCTAAAGCCAGGTTTTGTCAAAGTCACGTCCGTGTGATATGATATAGACATCAACATAGTTTTTTACCATGCTTAAAGCCTTGATAGCTATGTCAGTACCTTTAACACTCCAATTGGAGTCGCTTGCGATGAGAACTTTCTTCTTTTCACCTCTCCTTATAGGTTTTGGGTAAAAAATACTTAAGTCAACAGGATTGGGAATATATTGGGCGTCCTCCCTAAATCTCCTAGCTACCTGAAGTATGTCAGGAGTACTTACAATCACATGATCACACATCCTTAAGTCTGTTTTAACAACCCTACCCCAAACAGGGTGATGAAGGTTTAAGTACGTTGGTTTTACAGTGCATTCAGGTTTTGTGTTTTGGGCTATAGATTTTCTTTGTAAATAGTGTTGTTGCGTTTAAGATTACGCTTATGTCGCTTAGCACCATTGCTAATGCAGCCATTTCCGGTTTGATTATTATGCCGTAGTTTGTGTAGAGTAGACCTGCTGCAATTGGGATTAGGACAATGTTGTAGATGAAGGCCCATGCAATGTTTTCAGCAGATTTTCTCTTAACTATATTGCTTAGGTTTAGGAGGGTTATGAGGTCTGTTAGTTTATTTCTAGTAAGTACGACGTCTCCAGATTCCTTTGAGATTTCAGA
>CALJEI010000011.1 GCA_938074605.1 uncultured Ignisphaera sp. | reverse complement strand
TTTATTGCAGAAGAGGTTGAGCCAGGTGTCTTCCAGGTAAAGGTGCAGGTTGTAGATATGGCTGCCTGGATGCCTGGAGCTAAACAAATACCTGCTAAAATTGGTGATAGGATAATAATTGAATATGTAGATCCGGTTACAGCTGATGGAAGAGCCTATGTAACATTTACCAAGATTGTTGGTGTTGGTGTATTTGTTCCAATGCCAGGTAGAGCTGAAAAGACAACCTTCATAGATGTGGTTACAGGAGAAATTGTAACACCCAAGGTTGGTAAAGAGGTATTCCTAACAATAACCTTAAGGAACACTGATATTGTTGAGAGAAGTATGGCTGCTATCATTATTGTGAGAGATCCTGCTGGTGTTGCCGTTGCTAGATTTGCTACTGTAGTAACTCTTGGTGCTGGCGCCTCCACTGAGACAGCATTTGGCTGGACACCTATTGTCTCTGGCAGCCATACTGTTGAAGTCTATATAGTGAAGTCCTTAGTTGATAGAACGCCTATGGGAGAACCTGCAACATTTAGTGTTGCTGTAGAGGCTTAGAGGGTGATAGAAAAATGATGTTAAGGAAATCTACATCAACAATAACACTCCTACTACTAGCACTACTCATAGCTGTAGCGCCTATAGCTGCACAAGCAATAACAGTAGCAACAGATAAACATATCTACATACCTGGTGAAACTGTTATAGTCTCTGGTACCGCCCCTGCTAACTCCTGGGTTGGAATATCAGTCGTTAATCCTGCTGGTAAGGAAGTAGACTATAAAATGGTTCAAGCAGATCCAACAGGTAGATACACAACATCCATAAAACTTCCATCGAAGCTACCATATGCTGACTGGATAGCTGGGGAGTATACAGTATATGCATATCTAGGTGCAACAAGAGTAGCAACAACATTCATACTATCAGCAGGCTCAAGAGCTGTTGGAAAAGTTGTTGATGCAAAGGGTAATCCAGTGGCAGATGCAGAAATACTTGTTGTAGAGACTGGCGATTTTGCAAAGAGTAGAGCTGATGGAAGCTTTGAACTATATACATCACCAGGTACAGTAACAGTAAGAGTTTCAAAACCTGGCTACACAAGAGTTGAAAGAACTGTAACTCTAGTCCTAGGAGACAACGACCTTGGAACAATAGCAATACAGCCACTAGATGAAATTGTAGCACAACTTAGCGGCAGAGTATCTGAACTTGAAACAAGGATAGCACAGCTAGACAAAACACTAGCAAGTATAGAGAAGACTCTACAGGATATATCGGCAGCCATAGGGAGACTGGCAACAAAAGATGATGTTACAAATGCTAAAAACGATATATTAAATGCGTTAAAGCCTCTATCATCAGATTTAGCAACTGTAAAAAGCGATGTAGCTACAATTAAGTCGGATCTAGCAACTGTAAAAAGTGATGTAGCAGCTGTAAAGGGTGCTATGGCTACTAAGAGTGATGTAGAGGCTATAAAGGCTACTATAAGTGATTTAGATAAAGCTGTAAAAGATGTTAGTACAGCTGTAAAGGGTGTAAGTGATGCTGTAACTGCTGTTAGAGGTGATATAACTAAGGTTAGAACAGATATACTTGACGCAGTAGCCTCTGCAGTAAATACAGCTAGAGATGCTGCAATAAAGGCTGATGAAGCTAAGAGATCTGCAGATGCAGCAAAAAGCTCTGCAGATACAGCTGTAAGTGGAGTAAATGCTATTAGAAGTGATGTAGCAGCCGTAAAGGGTACTACGGCAGAAGTCTCTGGAACAGTATCAGGAGTCTACACACTAGTAATAGTGACCCTAGTATTTGCAGTAATAGGTGCAGCAACATCCATATACATACTACTAAGACTATCAAAAGCATTAGCAAAATAAACAATTAAATAACATAAATTTTTAATTAAAACATTTTTTCAAATCTTCTCCAAAAACAATCACTTCCTAATAGATGGTATCCCATTAAGAATAGATAATATTATATATAAAATTATATGTAGAAGTTACTATACTATGTAGCGTTATTTTTGTTGTCTCTAATTTTTATTGTTGCTATTCCTCCTTCTTCTACTACCTCAAGTTCTCCTCCTTGTGCTATGCTTTTAACTATATCTGCTAAAATTGTATTGCTTCCACTACTAATTATCATAGCCCTATCCCCTACTGGAATCATTACTCTATAGTGCGTCCCTAGAAACTCTATAATTCTATATATATCTGCTTTAAGCTCCTTTAGAGCTCTACCAATCCTCATGGCACTTCTAGTTATAGAATCTCTATTTTTTTCCATACCGTCTAGAAGCTCTGATGGTATTATCACCATACCTAGCCTAGTGAGATTTATGATATTTTTAATATCTCTTACTGCCGTTGGTGCATAGAGACCCATATCCTCAATCTCTTTAACAGCCTCAATAAGATTTTTTAAATAGCTATTTATTGTTGTTCCATGTTTTGTAGAGAGTTCTTTAATTATATCTGCTGTAGTTCTATCTATTGTTATTGTTTTTCTCTTAGATTTTTTTATGAAGTCCATTTATGCTTCACCACAATAGATATAACTCCCTCCATCTCATCAATAGACTCAACTTCTGCTCCTAACGACTTTAGTAGCTCTATAGAAATCTCTTTAATAATCTTCATAACCTTTTGTCCTCCATTAGAATGAGATATAACTATCTTAAGCTTTGTAGAGTCGATAGCCATTACATTAATAATAGCATCTGGAAACCATAGAGATAGTAGAAGTTTTAGCTCCCTTGGATCCCCACCCCTCTTAATAACATTCATTCTTGCAAACCATCTACAGGAGTTCTTAAGCTCACTAACAATATCATCAATACTATTATCATCAAGATTATTTAGAAGCTTATAGACGGCAGTCCTTGGAAGCAAAATGCCGCTAATTCTAAGAAGATCTCTATATGCATCGAGAGACTCTATAGCTGTAGACAGCTCAGGATCATACTCAAGAATGTCTAAAACGCGTGAAACTATAGACTCAAAAAGATCCCTAGGATTAACACCAACCTTCATAGAAACCCTCAAAAGCCTATCAAATAAATCTTCTGAAATGGGTATAAGCCTCCTACCCGTAGCCCTACCCCTATCACTCATAATACCCACTAAAAAACTATATATTTAACAAGGTAAAAATACTTTTACACACTATCTGCTTAGCAAAAATAGATATAGCGGTCTATCAACACCATATCTAAACGTAATTGTTATGACATGGGTTGCTGGATTTGTATAGTCTAAATATACTTGATAGCGTCTACCATCATAGATATAGCTATAGATATAGAAACTTGCTGTAGAGGTATTGTATACCGACATAGCTCTTTTAACATATGTTTTATATGACGATAGTGATGTTGGTGTAAGAAAATCTCTAGGAAGCCATCTACCATAGGTATCAAGATTAGCAGTAGCTATAGCTATTGATAGTGGTGTTAATTCTCTATACAACTGATCTATTCTATTGTAGCAATAGAGGTTGTTAACACTATTAACAGTTATATTAATACCTGTTGCTAAAACTCTATAATCTGCATACACAGTATATCTACCTATATAGCCATCATCAATACCAACACTACGATCTACTATAGAAGCTGGTCTAAACCTTAACCACCAACCAAAATCACCAGAATAGCTCTGCCACGGATAATCAACATAGTCCCTTATAGCATAGAGTAGATAACAGGGTAGAGATGTGCATGACGTTCTAGTAGAAACAGCCAATAGATAGTCTCTATGGGTAAGCCTTTGAACAACCTCTACTTTAGGCACAGGCCATACATAAGCAATAGATCTCCCATCTACATCTATAGCTATACCCATCTCTGGAAAACTGTAATAGACATAGATATCAACAATTAGATTAGCTACACCAAGGCTATAGGTAAAATTTCTATAGCCTAGAAGTATATAGCTATCTATAGGAAGTAATTCATATGGTATTGAACCAAAACCCCATAGAAAGCCATCAGAACTTTTAACCATATACTCTATACCGTTGTTGCTAAAGCTAAAGGTAGTTGTAACACTAATTGATGAAATAGGGTAGGATGTAGTTGAACAGTTGTATGTGTAGTACCCTTTGAAGAGTTGAAATAGATCTTGATCATTGAGATATCTAGAGAGCATAACTGTACATTTAGAAACTAAAGCTGCTAATAGTAAACTACTATTTGCATTATGTGTTTTTGTATTGCTTTTTTCACAAAACATATTCTGGGAATATGTAATGATACATATTCTACCTATAGTTCTACTACCCTCTATTAATTCACTGTATTTTGGAAAAGTTGTAAGATCTATATGTCTATCTGATGTGTTTATCCTATCGATATATAGTTTATCACCAGTTACATAAACTATATATAGCGGTTTTCCCTCACCCTCTATTGAAAGAATATGGCTATCTCTAGTATATACAACCTCTAGCTCTTCTCTTAAAGAAGCTATTCTTTTAATAGATAAACTAGTCTCTTTATTAATACCCTCAACAATATTTATATACAACATACTTAGTAGAGTCATTGAAATAACAGCTATAACAGCTGCTATATATTCACTTTGACCTCTTGAAAAACTCACCATATATCTCCAACCTCAACAGAGTAGGAATATATAGCACCATTAACATCAATTAGTGCTACAACAGGTCTTGATGAACTATTTACAATACATATCGATGGCTCACTAACCTCTAGATATCTATAGCCACAAGTAGCCAAACCATCAACTGTAGCTATAGATAGATTTCCATAGACATTCTCAAAAACCCTAATACTACAAATCCATGTATATGTAAAATTCCAGCACCTAACTATTGCTGGCAACCCTCTATAGATCTGGGTATTTATTTGGTAACCTGTGTAGAGAAGTGTATATGCAGCAACACCTAGTATAGAGGCTATAGAGGCAATTATAGCCATTGCAATAAGACTTGAGATTGCTCTCCATATATACACTAGAGCCCATATATAGTAGAGAATATAAAGTGTGTAGCAAGAGTGTGAATAGTGGTATGATAGAAGTTGATGTAGCTATTATAGGCTCTGGTGTATCTGCAATTAAAGTAGCATCTATTGCTAAAACTCTTGGCAAAAACTATATAGCTATAGATACATCCTATAGTAGAGGAGGATATATACAGACTACAGGGAGGATCTATAGATATTTAAAATCACCATTATTTATACCAAAAAAACTCATAGATATACTTAGAGATAGTGGCATAGTAGATAATATTAAATGCCATAGCATTGAGAAACACACTATAAAAGAGGGACCTATAGAGAAAAAAATACTTGGATACAAAGTAGTTACAGTACAGAGAAACTGGTTTACTGAATGGCTAGAGCAAAAAGAGCTTTGCTACAACAACAATATACTTCACTATATCGAATCTCTATTTGGAGTCTCTCTAACAGGAAAAACAATAGCATCAAATATTAGAAAAATAGATCTTGATAGAAATATTATAGCTCTATCAAATGGTCTTTTAATAAAATTTAGAAAACTCATATATACATGGCCTCTTGACCTACTTCCAAAATACATATATATTGAAAGGAAAGAGGCTGTAGTAGAACTTATTGAAAAACTCCACCTAGACTACATCTCAATACACACACTATCCTGTCTATCCATAGAGACTAAAGCAGAAAATACACTACAGCTCTATATACATGGAACAAAAGCATCAAGATTCCATACAGCAATAAAAATACCTACAAACAACTACACCATATTCTACATCACCACAAGCTATAGCCCCTCATACCCCCTCATACCAGGAGCTACAGAAAAACTTTATTCAGAAGCTAAAAAACATAGACTAATAGACACATCAAAAATTATAGAGTACAACATAGATGAAACAATATATGCGCTCATAAACCAAATAGACAGAGGCTTATTTAGTGAACTTCAACAAATTTTATGGCAATACAATACAATTCTATATGGAAGACTTGGTATGTGGAGAGAATACGACCTATATACAATAGTTATAGAAAGTATAACAGAAATAGAAATGTAGTAGAATGAAGATACTGTGGATAGCTATATATAATCTTGGGTTCTACTTCTTCCCCTTATCTATATACTCTTCAATACTTCTTGAAATTTTTTTAGATAGGTAGGTGAAGAGATCCTCAGATCCATCTATTATATCTCTTGATATTTTTACTCTCTCTGCTGTATCTGATAAATTTAATTCACTAATTGGTATAGCTTTCCAGATTTTTAGGCTAGCTATTCTAATTGCAAGTATTGCCTCTCCAGAGGCTCTTCTAGCAAATTCTAGAAGTTTATTTAGCTGACCCCTATCTATATAGATTGAGCTAAGCTTACTTCTCACTTTAACCTCAAATACAAATATCTTTCCATCCTTTATAGCAACAACATCTGGATATATACTCTTTCTAATTTTAGCACCACTAGCAGGCCCTCTTATTACAGCAAATCCCATCTTCCACAACTTTGCTACAAGCTCTCTCTCAGCTCTAAAACCCCTAGCCCTAGATACACCACCGCTATTTTGCCCCATGAATAGACACCTAAATAAAAATATAGCGTGCCCCTCTAAATAACTACAAATCAATTTATGAATCTCAATATCTAATACTACAACTTACTGCAATTTAATGCAGTTGACATAGGATTAGCCATATAGCTTATAAGCTCCTCCCATCAATATGCTCTGGGGTTATCAATGAGTGAAGCATGTTGTATTGAGGTAGAGGTTCCAAAACCTATAGTTAAAAAAACAAGAATGTTAAAATTTAAGGGTATTGATGTTGGAGTACGTATAGGTAGAGGATTTAGTATAGGTGAAGTAAAAGCAGCTGGTATAAATATTAAACTTGCAAAGCAGTTGAACATCCCCATAGATACTCGAAGGAAGAGTATACATGAAGAGAATGTTGAGAATCTTAAGAAATTTCTTGAACAGATATCAGAAATTGTTAATGCTGTTAAGACAAAACCTGCTAAAAATATTCCCTCAGGTAGCCATCAATAAACCATTATAGTTTATATATTCTATTCTATAGTTTGGCCTCTTATGGCTAGGTTAATATCTTTACTAAACATCCTTAATGCCTTATACCATATTATTCTAACGGTAACATTATTTACCTTAACAACACTTTTTGGTATCAATACACTTTTCTCTTCACTTGGCTTTAGACTCCCCACCCTCAACCTATATATCTGTACACCATATCTAAAAAACACTATCTCTACATCATCAGCAGTACTATTACCTGCATTATATAGCGTTAAACTTAATTCATTGTCAAGCATATCTATATTCCTTACATCTATTCTTGGATAGTTTGAATATAGTGAAAAGAGGCATGTAAATATATGTCTTGCTGGATTGCTGCATCTAATATTAATTGAATTTATATCCAAATCTCTATCCATCGGCATCTCAACCATATTAAAGCCATAGACTATCTCCCGCTTTACACTCCTATTTATATTACCAAAAAACTCTAGCTCTAAACTACAGCTCCTCTCAGCAATTATCCCCATATCTAGATACTTCTCCGTAGGCTCAAATGATAGTTTAGCTTTAGGTAGATCGATTGATGAATTTAAGTTTAAAATTTTTGTTATGAAGTTAAAGCCTAGATGAAACTCCTCATACCTATGGATTGTAATTAGAAGTGCTGCATCAACTCTTAGAGGCTTTTTCCCCTCATAACCTATTTTAAGGTTTATATCTGGCCCCAGGGTCTTAGTTACATCATATATAAATAGTGAGTGTGTCAATTTTTCATTTACTTGACTATCTATATGTGGTTTAAATTCTCTTGTAAGAATGATATTATTTAATGAGATTTTCCATTTTGTAAATGTATATATAGGGTCTCTACTTAAAATTATTATTAGATAGCTTTGTACCACTGGTAGCTGTGGCAGTATAATCCTAGATATAACCCCCTCTCCTGCTCCAGTAAGTGTTTGATCCTCTATAAGGCTATGTATAGCATAGGTTGAATGTCTATATTCTTCACATAGCTTTAGCTCCACAAATACACACCTAAATAATATACACTAAACCATACACTATTAAATACCTTATGCATTCTTAAACCAGCTACTATTAACTACTGCCTATAGCTACCACTTGTCCTCATTCCATCTATTAGTTCACAGAATTTACAAATCACTCTATTAGGTGATGTCGGTTCTCCACAGAGTCTACAGTGTGAAAGTTCTATCGATTTAAAAACCCCCATTTTTACAACACTTTCAAGTGTAGTGTCAATAAATTCTAGAAATCTTAACTGTACTCCTGGGCTCCACATTTCTAGAGATACTAGCATTTCCCTAACCTTAACTCTTAGTGTTGGTCTTATTGAAATATAGGGGCATTCTACCTCCTGAAATCTATACCCCATCATATATGCTAGTAGTGCTGTTTCATACTCATACACCATTCTTATTGGTTTTACCCTTTTTATGAGTTTAGTACTATGTACACTACTTAGTGGATGGAGTTGTAGGAGTCTCATAAAGTCACCCCTTAGAATATTTATGACATAGGTCTGCACCTCGTCATCAAGATTATGTCCTGTAGCAACTTTATCTAGACCCAACATTCTTGCATAGCTATTCAATATCCTTCTTCTTGCAATTCCACAATATGTACATGCACTAGCTATATACCCGCTATTACTAGCTAGCTGATACTTCATATAGTCATCTACACTATAGCCTAGGTCTTTCTTTAGACTAGTTCTAATGCACTCCACCCCCAATTCTCTACATATATTCTCCATATACTCAAGCACTTCACCTCTATTATATCCATATATACCCTCCTCAATCATAAGCCCTATTAGTTTTGAAGGGCTGTATAGCTCAGCAAGTATATTTAATAACACAAAGCTATCCTTTCCACCAGATAGCCCTATTAAAACCCTATCCCCTGGTAGAATCATTGAGTATCTATTTATTTGATCTATAACTCTTTTCTTTACATCTTCATAGAGACAATCTCTACACAGTTTTAACCCACTGTGTCTCTGATAAGCAACAGCCCTCTTAACACCACATATACTACACCTTAACTCCATAGAACACCATCTATAATTTATACACCACTATTTCTAGTTGCTATAACTTCATCAACACTATGTATTACAGCCCCCATATCCTCTAGTATACTCTTTATAATATCAAAATCTATCTCAGCCCCCTCAATAGTTATTGTTAGTGTAAGCGTCTCTACATCTATCTCATTCACCTTAATACTTATTTTACTAACACCATCTATTTCAAGGAGTCTACGTGCAACATCTATTATCGTAGGGCCCTTCAATGTTTTTAATACGTCTAATACCAGTTTTGTTATACCCATTCTTCTCCACAGCCCAATATCTTTATAGCTTTAGGCATCTAGTTTATTAGTATTAATTAAAAAGTTGTTCTACCAACACATAATATTTTTGTGTTAATACGACTTTTACTTACCTCATAGTACTAGAGGCTAAGTGTAAAGACTTTATAGCTGCATAAAGACTTGTGTATATGGATAGTGAGTATTATGGATGTCAATATCTTGAGGACAGCTCTTCTTGAGTGCTACCATAAATATGGACAGAAGTTTATTATGGTACTAAAGACGGCTTTAGCTATCGCTAAAGAGAATAGACTTAAAGGTGGACAGCTACCTGGAGACTTCGACTATAGAACTCTTGTTGATAGGCTTAACTCCATGGATTTTCAATATAATCCCTCCCTTCTTCTTAGAACCCTTGAACGTGAGTACAATATTATAGAGACTTCTTATAGAAGTAGCAATCAGCATTGGTATAAGTTTAGAGATCTTGAGTCTATCGAACAAATTCTAAATTCCATTATCGGCATGGATAGCGTTAATGAAGAACCTGAAGTATCTATGGTGAAAATTCAAATTAAAGCTCTTCAGATTAGATACTGGCTTAGTAAGCTAAAGTCTATTAGTATAAAGAGTAGGCTAACTAAATCAGATATTGAGCTATTTAGAAGATTTTCATTCTCTATCCTTCCAAAACTTGTAAAGATTTTAAGAAAAGCTGAAGAGTATGAAGAGCAGCTATATACAGAGATAAATATAATAAAAGAAGCTATATCCATAGCCCAAATAGTTGCAGAAAGAATTAATCAAGAAGAACTATATACAGTTAGACACCATATAAATAGAGTAGAAACTATTATTGAAGATAGCTAGCTTGTATTACTTGGTCTACATTTAGGTTTAGAACAACTTCAGCAATATCGCTTGCATATTCTGCCGTTCTTCGTATGCTTTCCAATATCATTCTCATGCTTGGAATGTCGGCTTGCTTGGTTTTAGATTGAATTTCTTTTATTGCCTCATTCTCAAGGATTTGTATTGTTTTTACTTTTGAAAGTACTTGCTCAGCCAGCATATAGTCTTTTTTGAAGAGTGATTTTATAGCGTCTTCAAATGCTGTTTTTGCGAAGATGCTTGCTTCAAATATTTTTCGGAAGACTGTCTCACTTAGCTCTTCTTGTAGCGATAAAACTTGCTCGGCGATTTTTACTGCATGATCTGCTATCCTCTCAACAAACTTCACGATCACTCTATATCCTAAACAGTCTCGCGGGCTAGAGAGTCCGATGTCTTTAAGGATCTTCTCATTTTGTACAGCCACTTTTAGTTGTCGTATTATATAGAGACTAAAGCGATCAACTTCGTCGTCAAGTTGTATTACTTCTTCAGCTATTTTTTTGTCCAAGTTTTTTAACGCTTGTATTGCGTTGTCATGCATTGAAACCGTGATGAAACACATGCGTTTTAGAGCTTTTTCAACCGATAGTTCTGGATAACCTATCAATACTTGTAATCTGATTTCGTTTGATGTTTCTGATGTAATTTCTGTCCCTACAAGCTTTTTTCTCACTAATTCTTTTACAGAATTTCTTTGCAAGGCGCTTATACACTCATCTCTAGTCCTTACAACAATGAAGTTATATCCCGCTAAGTATAAGGAAATTATTTTTCTTGCTATTGCGTCAGGATTATCCATGTTTGAGATTATTATCGTGGCTTCAACTGGAGGTGATGGTTTAGACATATCTTTTGGAGTTATAATCAACGAATTATTCTGTCTAGACACTATTACTTGGCTTCCCGCTTTTAGCCCTAACTCAATCACCCATTTCTTTGGGAGTGAAACTATGTAGGTGGATTTTCCAGTAAACTGAATCTTCCTTACTTCTTCTTCATTTAGATGTTCTACCATATTTTAACCTCTATATAGTTTCTTTACCCACTATATAGTTTATTAGGAGAAGATATATAAGTTTTTCCCAATTCTATACTCAATAGGGATACATATGAAGACTATGTATATAGTCGTCGTGGCAGTAATTATAGTTGCCATGATTGCATTAAGTGTGTTCGTTTATCAACAAGCATCGTCGACTCAAACAATAACGTTGAATGGAGCTGGTGCAACGTTTCCATTTCCACTCATTGATAAATGGGCAGCTGAATACAACAAGATTAGACCAAACATTAAGATTAACTACCAAAGCATTGGAAGTGGCGGAGGTATTCAACAACATATTGAAAAGACTGTATTCTTTGCAGCTAGCGATGCACCACTCACGGATGCTCAAGCAGCAAAAGCTCCTAACACTTTACACATACCTATAACTATAGGTGGGGTTGTCCCAATATACAACATCCCAGGCATACAAAAAGGACTGAAGTTTACTGGAGAAATACTAGCAGATATCTACCTCGGAAAAATCACGAAATGGAATGATCCCAGACTTGCTGCAATAAACCCTGGCGTTAATCTTCCAGACAAGGAGATAGTCGTAGTACGCAGATCCGATGGAAGTGGAACAACATTTATTTGGACAAGCTATCTATCGAGCGTCAGCCAAGAATGGAGAGAAAGAGTTGGAAAAGGAACTTCAGTAAACTGGCCTGTTGGTCTTGGAGCAAAAGGAAATGAGGGGGTCGCTGCTCTTGTCCTGCAAACCCCCTATTCAATTGGATACGTGGAATTCACATATGCAGAGAAAAACAACTTGACATATGGCTATGTACAAAATGCTGCAGGTGAGTTTATAGAACCAAGCATTGAATCTTTCGCTAAGGCCGCAGAATATGCTGCAACTACTCTACCAAAAGGAAATGAAAGCTGGTCAAGAGTTTCAATTGTTGAGAGTATAGTTAATAACACACAGGCAAGAGGTGCCTACCCAATAACAAGCTTCTCTTACATTTTAGTATATAAAGAATTAAACGTTCTACCAAACATGGACGAAGCAACAGCAAGAGCATTAGTAGAGTTCTTATGGTGGGCTATACATGACGGACAAAAATATGCGTCTAACCTACACTATGTTCCCTTACCACTAAACATAGTTACACATAATGAGGAGACAATCCGTATGATAACTTACAATGGACAACAATTATGTAAGTGGTGAAACATGAGAAATCCTCTTAGAACAACTCATTTTTTCTATAAACTAAATACCCAGTATTCCTCACCTCTTAAATGGCATATTACTGGTGATAGCCTCCTCAAAATTATAAGTGCGTTATTTGCTTCTAGTGTTCTCTTATTTCTAGGTTTAATGGTCTACGAGTTGGTTAATGGATCATGGCTTTCCATCCAAACTTTTGGATTGAACTTCCTTATAGGAACTAAATGGGATCCTGCAATATCTCAGGTTTTTGGAGCTTTACCCTTGATACTAGGTACTACTGTCACCTCAGTCATAGCTCTTCTGATTAGTGTTCCAATAAGTCTTGGGATAGGCTTAGCACTTTCAGAATATATGCCAAAAAAGTTTGGGTTTGCTATTTCTTTCTTGGTGGAGCTTTTAGCAGCTGTTCCAAGCGTTATCTACGGGCTTTGGGGGATATACGTCCTAATACCATTTTTACGAGATCACGTCTACTTATATCTACGAACATTTTTTGGGTTCATCCCCATATTTTCAGGACCTATTTATGGGGGTGGTTTTCTTACCGCTAGTATTGTTTTAGCAATAATGGTTATTCCAACCATCTCCTCCATTCTTCGAGATTTATTCTCAGCTGTACCAAATTCTCTAAGGGAAGCAATGATAGCTCTTGGCGCTACAAAATGGGAGACCGTTAAAGCTGTAGTTAGCTATGCGCGTTCAGGAGTTATAGGAGCTGTAATTTTGGGTTTTGGGAGGGCTGTTGGTGAAACTATGGCTGTCACTATGATTATTGGAAATAAGTTTCAGGTTTGGCCATCTTCACTTTTTGATGCATGGTATACTATGTCAGCTATAATAGCTAATGAACTTCTAGAAGCTACATACGACCTCTACGTAAGTGCACTAATTAACATTGCCCTAGTCCTACTATTTGTGACCTTAGTAATCAACATTCTTTCACGTTTGATTGTTTGGCGATCAATTAGATTAGTTAGGGGGATAGTTAAGGAATGAGAAAATTAGATCATTACAAGTTTAGAGTGTTCAAGGATCACATTATGCGTTTCCTTGTATATTTGTCTTTAGTGTTAGTGTTAATCCCCTTATTTAGTATACTCTATGAAGTTGTTAAGAGAGGTATTTCTGTTATCTCTCTCGATTTCTTCATTAAACCAACACCAACAGTTGGGGAAGAAGGAGGTATTGCAAACGCTATTCAAGGAACATTCATAACGATTGGTTTAGCTTCTCTTATCGGAGTACCCATAGGGTTGATGTCTGGTATTTTTCTAAGTGAATACAATGAACATAAGTTATCAGTCATTGTTAGGTTCTTTAATGACGTTTTAAGTGGTATTCCATCCATAGTTATTGGGGTCTTTATCTACACATTAATTGTTCGTTCAATCGGTTTTTCAGTTATTGCAGCCGCTTTTGCATTAGCTATAATCATGATTCCAATTGTGACTAGAACAACTGAGGAGGCACTAAAACTCGTGCCTCTAAGCCTTCGGGAAGCAGCTATTGCTTTAGGACTTCCTAGATGGAAAATAATTCCCACCATAGTTTTGAGGAGTGCTAGGAAAACAGTGGTTACAGGAATACTACTTTCTATTGCAAGGATTGCTGGGGAATCAGCGCCCATACTCGTCACAATGGGGTATTGGAGATGGTGGTTTGCAGGCCTAGATAGACCTGTTGCAAATCTTGCTCTAAACGTATTTATTTTCGCTACATCACCTTTTGAGAGTTGGAGGGCTCTTGCTTGGGGGTCTGCGCTCGTGCTCATATTGATTATTTTAGGAATAAACATAGCCGTTAGGATCATTATGAGGGAGAAGAGTTGGTAGTACCCAAGATTAAAGTAGAAAACTTAAACGCATGGTTTGGTAAAAAACACGTACTAAAAAACATTAACATGGAAATTAAGGAAAACACTGTAACAGCTATTATAGGTCCCTCTGGATGTGGGAAAACCACCTTCTTACGTTGCCTTAATAGAATGCATGAGATAATCCCTGGCGCTCGAGTTTCTGGAAAAGTAATCTTTAACGGTATAAACATTTACGATAAAGGTGTTGACCCTGTTATAATAAGAAAGAAAATTGGTATGGTTTTTCAAAAACCAAACCCATTTCCAATGATGTCCATATACGACAATGTGGCTATAGGCTTAAAATTGAATGGTGTCAGAGACAAGAAAGCACTTGATACGGCTGTCAGGCAAAGCCTAGAACTTGTTAATCTTTGGGACGAGGTTAAAGATGATCTAAATAGGTCTGGAGCAAATCTCTCCGGTGGACAACAACAAAGGCTCTGTATAGCACGGGCTTTAGCTGTTGAGCCAGAGGTGCTATTGATGGATGAACCGTGCTCAGCTCTTGACCCAATATCAACGGCAAAAATAGAGGCTCTCATCAGAAGACTAACGGAGAACTATACAATTGTAATCGTAACACACAACATACAGCAAGCTGCACGTATTTCAGACTATACTGCCTTCTTTTATCTTGGTGAATTGATAGAATATGGACCAACCAAACAGATCTTCGAAAATCCCAAACACGAGTTAACAAGGAAATACATAATGGGGGAGTTCGGCTGAAATGAAAAGAATAAAGAGAATCTACCTGTAACCCAACTAAACATAGAATCTTATCCTCAAAAGTAACTATCCTGACCTTTTATTCTACTGTAGTATTAGCCAATTAGCTACACAAACTAACTCGCTAGTAACCTAGCAAAAAACATTGCTTACAAACAGAGGGTTGCTAGCAACAGCTACTACATAGTCTATGTTTTCTCTTCAAATTTTCCCAACTTCACGCACCCTTGGAAAATTCTCTAAAAACTATAAATGTTGGACTAACCTAATTTCATGACATAAACACATAACAATAACTTAAAACTTTATTTTCATTATTAGTTAGGTGTGTCAAGCACTGCTGACCTTTGAGCACTACACATAAAGATCTGAGTATGTAGAGACTAATGTATTTTTAGGAGCTATTTTAAATAGTCTTACCTGGGGGCTCTACCTCTCTTTCACTAGAACATTACATATGTGATGAGTTTCTTAGGATATATAGTGACGGTAGCTATAGACTTTCAACATAATCGCTACATATACTTAGACAATGCTCCTCAACCTCCTCACATATATCTTCACACACCCTATCCTCACACTTACTACAATCCACAATAGTATCACATATATCTTCACATACAGTTTCCCCACGGCTATTTACAGGCCTATTTACAGGCATTAATACCCCCAGACATATCTCTTAAGTAGGAATTTATATTTCTTTAGCTGCTATAGATATTTAGAGCCTTGGATTGATGTTCTGGTTTTATAAAAATTTATAAGGATTGATATTTCTTATCATATAGAATTTCCTTGCTTACGGTATAGATATTTTGAGAAAACTTAGGGCATCTACCCAAAATATGGAGATTTCTCTATAGCAGTAAGCTGAAGAAGCTCTATAGAGAAAGCTATAGGTTGAGGTTGCCTTGAACACTAGAGATCAATGACATGAACTTTAATACCAAAGTCTGTGAAGCTTCTAATAACAAGATCATTAACTACAATGAAACCAAACCTACATCAATAGTGGTATTTTCAATGATGGAGGTAGGAGAATTAATCTTGTATTCAGTAATGTGGATTTAGCGCTGTTCATCTATAAAGTCCTTCAATAAAATCTTAATAAATAAAGAGATAGAGAGGAGAAAGTCTATGAAAAGGAGATCAGAGTATGTATAGTGGTGAAGGAGAATTTTTGATTTTGTTAGGCTAAACTAGTCTTATCTCTACATCATATCCCATTTTATCTAACTTTTTCTTTAATTTACGTATAACTCTCACTATATTCTGGCTATAGATTCTTTTTGGCATACCTATAACTACAGTCCCATTATCTATATTTACATCAGCTTCTGGAAGAACCTTCTTAACAATAGATGTAACTCTATCTACAAATAGCTCTTTTTGCACCCTCTTAACTGGGACAACAACAGTTTGTTCACCAAATACATAGATTTCATACTCTAATTCGCTAGTTAGAAAGTCTTTAACCTCAACTACAGGTCTAGCTAGGTCAGCTTCTCTTAAACCTGTTGGTAGTTTTACTGTTAGAAGAAGTTCATAGACTTTTGCAACCCTCCCTCTATCTATGAATATAACAGTATCTATGATGCTTGGTATCATACCAATGTCAACTCTTCTAATAAACCGCTGAATAGCATCTATAGGTGATGTTGCATGTACAACTCCAATCATACCTATACCAGCAAGCCTTAGATCAACATATATCATGAAATCTTCGTCATCCCTCATCTCATCAAATACTGTATAGTCAGGTCTACTCATTAGTAGAATATCGTGTAGATCCCTAGATGTTGCATAATATTTTGAATACTGTGATACAATATTTGGTAGCCTCATGTCCCTTGGAGACTCTACTGTCTTTACTATTCTCCCCTTTCTACTATAGTATTCAGCAAGAGCTTGTGCAAAAGTTGTTTTACCCATACCAGGTGCACCTGCAATCAATATACCCTCAGCCTTTTCATCCAATCTCCTAACAAGCTTCTCAGGCAAATTATACTCCTCTAACTTCAATCTAACTATAGGCCTTGCTATCGTCAGTTCATATACAGTATTTATAGGTGGTGAAACAACAACAATTCTATAGTCGCCCAATTGAATAAGCATTAAACCCTGTTTCTCAGTCTCTATAATCCCATCACCCGATCTTGCTCTTCTAACAATTTCCTCAACCAATAGCTCTACATCGTTACGCTTCATAGAATTCTCATCAACTACTACAAGTCTCCATTCACCAGGCCTACCCTTCTTAGCCATAATCGGCGCCCCCTCCTTTATGTGGAGGCTAAGTGTCTCAGAGTCAAAGTATTTCTCAAACCATAGAAGGCCTTTATCGCCATACTCAATAAGCATTGCATCTACATTAAGAGCTTTGCAGGACATATACTGTATCTTGTCATGGGTCAAAACCTTGGCACCAGTCCTCTTCGCAATATCTACTACAAGATGATCTAGAAACTTCTGATCAAGCTGTAAAAACGTTCTATGTTCAGAATCAACAATTTCTATAGATATCCCCATCTCCTCACTAGCAATATTTCTAATTGCTGAAAGCTCTTCTAGACCAAGAAGACCTATAGCACTGCCACTACGAGCCATTGTCTCAAAGAAATATATAAACTCTCTTGGAATTAGTATACGGCCTCTAATAACCCCCCTCTCAATAAGCTTTGAGAGTGTACGCTCAATAATTATTGAGGTACCCGGTATATAGATGTCCTCAAATGCTAGCTTCATTAAGTTTACCCTAGGTCTAGTAGTGTACCTATACCTGCTTATAACTGCTGTTTTGCTATAAGCTAGTTTAAAAGTGTACAACCTGCTGGGGCTATCCGCTAATGAATGGAGGATATAGTGTGGATAGAATCCAGGAATTTTTGTCACAGTGGCTTTTAGATTTTGCTATAGGTATGTATGTATATACCTATCCAGCTAGTGGTAGCATAGTTTTTGTTCTCAATAGACCTTTGAACTTTATTGTATCAGAGGTGGTTAACGGTCAAAATATGGTGGAACTATTTAGCAGCCTAAAAACTGCAAATAGTAATGGTATTGAATGTAAGTGCCGTAGGTCTGTAGCCTATGTTGTAAAGAAGGTTGGGCTAGATAGTATGGAACTCTGTAACATTATTAAGAAGACGCTTAGCTGTAAAGTATGTAATGTACTTGGATTGAAAGACAGTAATGCAGTAACATACCAGCTCATTCTACTTAGAGACTGTAAATCTGTAGACAGACATCTTCATTTCAAGAGGAGGAATAAAGCCTTTGATGCACATCTATGGCAATGTGGTGAAGTTGTTATTACATCTACTAAGAATAGCTTTACAGTAAAGCTCACACAACTATCTCAAGACTCTATAGATACTATAAAGAAAAAAATAGATATTATGAAGAGCTATAGCTACACTATACTTAACTTCTTTGGATATCAGAGATTTGGATCCCGAAGACCTATCACACACATTATTGGTAGAAAGCTGGTCTACAGGGAGTGGGATGGATTTATAGAGGCTTTATGTGGATACCCCTTTCCAACAGAATCTAGGGAAGCTATTATAGATAGACTTCAGTGGTATAGTGAAAAAAGTGGTAGACTATACCGATACAACTCTATAGAGAGCCATATATGCAATAGAGACAGCAATGATCCAGTGAAGATAATTAAGACAATTCCAAAGAGTATTCTAAAGCTATATGTAAATGCATATCAATCATATTTATTTAACACACTTCTATCAAAAATATGGATACATCTTATAGAGAAATACACCCTACCTAACGCCATAGCTATTATAAGAGGAGAACTACAATATCTACCAATCCCAGGAGCTTCAACTATAGTTAGTAGGGCTGATATAAAGAATATACTAGGCGAAATTTTAGATGCTGAAGATATTAAGTTTAGTAACTTCTGTATAGAAGAGCTAAATCTATGTATATATGGTGACTATAGGAGGAGTTACCTAGCTATTGAAAATTTCCAATATACTATACACAATAATTCAATAGAACTAGTGTTTACACTTGAAAGTGGCTGCTATGCAACTATAGTACTTAGAGAGATTTTAAATGCTAACCCACTACTATACACATAGCAATATTAAGTAAGGGTTATTCTATGGTGTAAACCTCTTTTTATCCCTTGGAAACAATGTTACCTCCTTTACACTACTCCTATTTGTTAACATCATTAATAGTCTTGCAAATCCTAGCCCCCAGCCAGCATGTGGAGGCATTCCATAATCAAACCATTTTATGAAGAATTGAAAGCTTTCTACATCAATTCCTCTACTCTTTAATGCCTCAATTAGTTGATCCTTTATATATATTCTTGAGCTACCTGATGCAAGCTCAAGAAATCTCCATACAAGATCAAAACTTTCACTTACTTCACTATCATCATCCTTTGGCTTTGTATAGAACGCTCTTATCTTCGTTGGAAATTCCGTTATAAAATATAGTTCTGTATCTAGAGCTGATACTAAAATCCTTTGCTCAGGTGTACCAATATCATCACCAAACTTTACATCCATACCCTTCCCACGAAGTATATTAATTGCATCTACATACCTTATTCTAGGTAGGGGTAGTGAAACCTCTGGAAGGCTGTAATTTAGGGTCACAAGATCGTCAGTATTCTCATCCCTAATAGTTTTAACAACTTCATAGATAACCTTTTCAAGAATCTTCATAACATCTTCATAGTCCATAAAGGCTGCCTCTACATCAACACTTATAAATTCTGCTAAGTGATATGGTGTATCACTTTCTTCAGCCCTCCATGCAGGGGCAATTTCAAATACTCTTTCAAATGATGCTGCAAGCAACTCTTTATATAGCTGTGGACTTTGTGCTAAAAACGCCTCTTTACCAAAGTATATAACTGGAAATAAATTTGCTCCACCTTCAGTAGCTATAGCTATTATCTTTGGTGTAAAAACTTCTATAAAGCCTTCAGATCTAAGAACATCTCTAATAACCTTTAAAGCTTTATCACCTATTCTAGCTATACTCATCATCTCAGTTCTTCTAAGATCTAAAACTCTCTCCCTCAACCTAGTATCTATATCTGCACTAACCTTCCCACTAACATCAAGGGGTAGAGGCTTTTTAGCTAGACTAATTATTCTAAACTCTATAGGTGTTATTTCAACACCTCTAGGTGCCCTAGGATCTTCTTTAACAATACCCCTAATTTGCACTATTGATTCAAGTGTAGTATTCTCAACTGCATCTAATACCTCTTTAGAAGCTTCATTCTTTGAAACTGTTATCTGAACAATACCACTACCATCCCTAAGTACTATAAATTTTTTCCCACCTAAATCCCTTATCTGATGAACCCATCCAGAGATTAACACAGTTCTACCTTTTAATGATGGTGTTATATCCCTGCATCTAACATTCTTAAACTTTGTCTCCATATCCTACTACACCCATATGCCATAGATAGGAGATAGAGGCAGTATTCACACCAATAACACTCAACTATCTGAATACATATGTTAAGTGAATTCTATAGATAGTTATAAAATTTAGTAAAGGTTTATAAACCTTAAAGATATGTATCAAAACAATAGCATCTGAAATACGCTAACCATACCAATAACCAATGCAGGTCATCAACTAATAGAAATAGGTATTAGAGACAAACGACAATATTTATAAAGGCTTTATAAACATTTTCTTTAGAGATGTAGAGTAAGAATATCTTCATGGCGTACATCAATGTTCTTTGGTGAGATAAAGCAGGTTATAGTTATACGAACAGATATTAAGATGGGTAAGGGTAAATTAGCTGTGCAAGTAGCCCATGCTGCTGTAGAAGCTGTATTTAGATGTATGGAGAGTGAAAGGTGTAGGGAGTGGCTTGAGGTTTGGAGAAAAAGTAGCCAAAAGAAAATTGTTGTTAAGGTTGAGTCGCTCTCAAAACTCCTTGAGTTAAAAGATAGAGCTGAGGAACTCTCAATACCATATGCGCTAATAACAGATGCAGGATTAACACAGCTCCCTCCAGGAACAGTAACCGGTCTGGGGTTAGGACCTGCACCATCTGCACTACTAGATAGTATAACAGGCTCACTACCACTTCTATAGATAGAGTAGCACATCTATAGTTAAATACCTAAGGAGGAGAACCGCATTGTGTAGAGACATGCTGCTTAAATCTTGAGCCATGCTTTAACAAAATTAATATTATGTTTAATCTATTGCTTTAAAACTCTATAGGTATTTAAGATCTGTATGAAATAGGTAAACATTTACACCTTACATCTATAAATCAATACGCTTTTAAGTTTAAACAAAGCTCTACCTAAAGTAAGAAGGTGGTCAAACTGTCCATTCAGCTACAGATATCAATACACGAAGCTGCTCAACTAAGAATATGCTCTAGCTGTAAGAAACTTATACCACCAACAGAAAAATCTGTAAGCTTTAGATGTCCAAATTGTGGTGCTGTAGTACTCTGGCGATGCTATAGATGTAGATCATCATCAGTTATGTATAGATGTCCAAACTGTGGATTTGAGGGACCTTGAAGGTGGTAGGACATGGCTGGAAAGGTTATAGCTGTAATAAGGATTTATCCAAAAGAATTAACTGAAAATTTTGAACCAATAGTAAATAAGGTACAGAATGTTATAAAGAATAGCGTTTATGAGTTGATGAAATGGGAGGCCATAGATATTGCATTTGGCTATAAAGCTCTTGACATCTACTTCCTAATGCCTGAAGACATTGAAAGAGGGACTGAGGAGCTTGAGGAACTTATTAAAGGCATTGATGATGTAGATAACATTGATGTTGTATATGTGACTAGAATAGGTGCATAAGGGAAGTATAAGACCATGTTTATACGGAGAAAACTACAGCTAATAATACTAAACTATATAAAGGAAAAGGGTAAGGCAACTGATAGAGAGTTGTATGAAGCTATAAAAAAGATGCATGAAATATCGTATCAACAATTCATGTCGTTATTAATGGTCCTTGAGGTAGAGGGGTTTATAAAGCTACACTATGCTAAGGATTCAATGATAATAGTTCCTAAAACTCAGTATAGAGTTGGTGGAGGCGTATAGATTTAGAGATAAGGTAAATAAAATTATAACCGCCTTTTTCTAGATAGATAACTGGAGAACCTCATGGGGGTAAATCTAAAAGATTTAATACCATCTGAATGTAAAATAGAGATAGAAGACCTAAGACACCTTGCCAATAAAGTTCTTGCATTTGATGCCTATAATGCCCTCTACCAATTTCTAGCAGCTGTAAGACAACCAGATGGAACATTACTTATGGATAGTAAGAATAGAATTACAAGCCACTTGAGCGGACTATTCTATAGAACAATAAATCTTGTTGAAAGTGGTATAAAGCCCGTCTATGTCTTCGATGGTAGACCCCCAGAGATTAAGAAGGCTGAACTTGAGAAGAGGCGTAGTAGAAAGGAAAAAGCTGTAAAACTAGCTGAAAAGGCATATCATGAAGGACGTGTAGAAGAGGCTGCCAAATATGCTGTACAGGCAATATATCTAACAGATGAAATGGTTAAGGAATCCATGAGGCTATTAGAAGCAATGGGTATTCCATATGTGCAAGCACCTAGTGAAGGTGAGGCTCAAGCTGCATACCTATCTAAAAAGGGTATTAGCTGGGCAACTGCAAGTCAAGACTATGACTCTTTTCTATTTGCTACACCAAGACTTGTGAGAAATCTTACTATCTCTGGAAAAAGAAAGCTTCCAGGGAAAGATGTATATGTTGAAATAAAACCTGAGCTAATAGAGTTAGAGAGACTACTAAAAACTCTTGGAATATCAAGAGAGCAGCTTATAGATATAGCAATCCTTATAGGCACCGACTACAACCCCGATGGTATAGAGGGTATTGGGCCAAAGACAGCTTACCAAATTATTAAAAGCTATGGCTCATTAGAAAAGGCACTAAAATTTATACCACAGGCTAAATTCCCTGAGGACCCACTAAAGATTAGAGAATACTTTCTAAATCCAGCCGTAATAGATATAGGTAGTATAGAGTGGAGAAAACCCAGCCATACAGATATTATAAAAATACTTGTTGAAGAACATGATTTCTCTAGAGATAGAGTTGAGAATGCACTAAAAAGACTAGAGAAGGCATTTAGAGAACATGTAAGAGGTACTTCAGCAAGCCTAGATCAGTGGTTTAAAAAACGCTAAAACATCCCAGTATGTATATAAATAGAGCTTGTCTTAGTAAGTTAGGGACAATAATCATCACAATATAGATGCTGTATTCTTTAATAATTTTGTTTAGTAGATAAAAGTGGGTACACTAGATATCGAATCCCAGTCCTCTTAATCTATTATATATATATTTTGAGTCTTCCTCATAGAGTTCTATAATCCTCTTTATCAAATTTAAATTCAATTTTATTTCATTTCTATCGTAAAGTTCCTTAATTGTTGATAGCATTGCTATATCTGAATCTGCACCTCTTCGGGCTTTAAAAACAATCCAACACTCTATTGCAGCATATGCTATCTCCACACCATCTATATTCTGAGTTCTTCTACATAGTTCTAAAACCTCTGTTGGTATATAGAAGTCCATGATGTTTTCATAGAGGTCTACTGTTATGTCACTTCCATAAATGTTCATTGTTATTGATGGTGTACCAAGTGATGTTGTGCCAATAGCCCACGAATTCTCCTCTGCTATTCTATATATGTTCTCCTCTTCGATCATAAGATTCATTGATGTTATAAAGAGATCTATGTCACCTTCAATTGATTTTCTATTTAGTGTAAAATCTAGACATGTACTACCTATTATAATACCATCTATCCTCATGCTTCTAAGAAGCTCTATAGCCCTTGCTATATGTTTAAAGGTATACGTCTTTTATACACCTAAGCTTTTACTTCTTTGCAGCTAATGCTTTTCTCTTCGGTCTTAGATTACTACTTCTACACCTTCTACACCGTGTTGCTGTAGGTGGATTTATAGCTCCACATACTCTACATATCTTTTTATTAAGTATTCTATTCTCAACTATCTTCATAAGCTCAGGATCAGCTATGGGCATGGATTTCACTCTCTTTACAGCACTATAGATAAAGAGAGGTCTTAAATTTATAAGCTGAACGGCTAACACCACTGAAAGGACTAAGGGTGTACAGTAATGCTTTAATAATGAGGTAGGTATTAACAATGAAGATACCCCTTGATACTATCTGTGTTAAAAGTGGCATACTATGTCCGCGCTGTAAGAAGCTTATAGATAGTGGAGCATATACACAAAATGAAGTAGATGTAATGAAGGTTTTGCTAGAGCTTGAAGAAGACCCCAGTAACAAATTCCTACGTGAAGCAACATATATCAAGAGCTACTATATAGATTCTATGGCCATAGTTGTGATAGAGGTAAGCAATACTATCCCCCAGACAATGTTAGTAAGGCTTGGACGAACCCTTAGTGAAAAGCTAAGGCTAAAAGTGAGGGTTGTAAGAAGATCCCAGGATGTTAAAGCATTTCTAGCACAAATTTTTGCACCAGCAAGAATCCAGGGGATAGACAGTGTATGGACACCTGATGGTGATGTACAACATATAATTAGAATATCTAGATATGATGCAAGAGTCCTTCCGTTTAAGGTAAATCAGCTTGAGAATCTACTTACAATGATATTTAACGAAGTTTATAGAATTAAGGTAATATAGATAATAGAAGAGTAGATGTTTTATAGTGAAAAGTATATACTATATCTCATAGTTCCTCAATACAACTTTCTTCTCATAATATGAAGCTCTAAGAGCTCTAACAATATAATCAAAGGCTTTTTCAGGATCAGTATGCGTACCACAGCTATATACATCAACTGTTGCAAAGTTGTATTCAGGCCACGTATGGATCGATATATGGCTCTCTAAAACAATTCCAACAATACTAATACCATCGCCTATTTTCCAGGACTTTATCTCTAGTAGTGTCATATTGCCTATACTAGCAGCCTCTTTAACTACTTTTGTTAAGTATAGAAGATCTACTAATTTCTCTCTATCACATCCATATAGATCCCCTATTACATGCTTTCCAAAGACAACTACAGTCTTTTGAAGGACTCTCATAGCTGTTCGCCACAATAGGTTTAGCAAACCTATTTATAAATTTTTCTATTATAAATGAATTGATAAGATTTAAAAACCCTACTTAAACCTGTTAACAATTTATTTGAATCTATTTATGCCCCCCTATAAAGTATAGGGTAAGAATACGTTAATTAGCCTACAAACACCTACTGAATAGATGATAAAAATGTCTATAGAGCTCAAAACAGTAGCAAAAACTATCAGATATTTAAGTAATAAGGAGATCACTGATAAGATAAACAGTCTAAATGATGAAGAGAAAAAAGTCTTTGAATATTTCCTTCAGAATATATCTGTTGGAACCATAATAGCGATAAGGGAGTTAAAAGCCTTCTATAAAGTTGAAGATCCAAAAAGTATAATAAGAAGGCTTATAGATCTTGGACTACTTGAACAAGGCCATGGATGCTACAGCCTATCAAAAAATGTTCGAGAAGAATTACTCAAAGCATTACTTCAATCTATAAAACATGGTGGAAGTTTAGAATAGCCTTTGACCTCCTTACCCTAGGGTAAGCCATTCAGCCGTAAATTTTAAGGTAGCTTGACTAGAGTACTATAGCAGGGGCTTTTGAAAATTATTGAGAAAAGATAGATGTTAAAGAAATTTAATCATCAGTAAATAATGGAAGCATATGGGGCAGTGTTTACTGAGAGATAGTAAGATGTTTTAGTTAGCTATTATCTATTTTTTCTTTTTTCTCCTTGTTTTCCTTGCCCTTTTCTTTTTTCTCTTTCTACTCTTTTTAACAGTTTTTACATTCTTTATATCTTTACCTTCAAGTGTTACAAATGTTACAAAATCTTGGAATTCTACAATTACTCCCTTTATGCTAGATTTATTGAATAGTCTTACTGGAGATGAAAAAACATAGAGTTGATCATTGGAAAAATCATACACTACTATATTGCTATCCTGTATATCTACCTTAAGTACAACTCTATTTAATATAGATATGTCATTGCGTATTAGATATATCCTCTTTATCCTTATAAGCTGTGGAACTGGAAGATAGAGATCATAGCTATGTTTATACTGTAGAGTGGAGTACACTACATCATAAGCTACACCATTTAGTTTTACTGTAGCCTTAATGAGATCAGCATTCTCAGAAGAGCATATACTCATAGCCCACGATAAAAAGAGATCTTCGTCCTCTACCAATCTATCTACATTATTATACTCTAGTTCAAAGTTTTTAAAAAATCTATATAAAAGTATGGTTATCTCAGGAAAACTATATTCATCTACTCTATACAGTTCTACAGATACTGTATCTATACTATTCATTTCTTATACCCAATCCTTCTTAAAAACTCATACCTCTCCCTTCTACCCTCATCATCCTCAACACCAAGTGGCGTATATCCATCTACAACCCCTATAACACCTCTACCCTGATTTGTCTCAACAACTATAACTTGAAGTGGATTTGCTGTAGCGGTATAGATCTTCAACACCTCCTGAACCCCTTTAATTGCGTTTACAATATTTATTGGCCAAGCATTTCTTATATATAGAACAAATATATGGCCAGCACCAATTCTCTTAGCAACATCTATAGCATATTTCACCAACTCTTCATCATTGCCCTCATATCTTATCAACCTCTTTCCACTTGCCTCATTAAATGCAAAACCAAATTTTATCCCTGGAACATGGCTTACCAATACCTCATACAGATCTTCAACAGTTTTTATGAAGTGGCTCTGCCCAATAATCACATTTGATCCATGTGGTATTGGTACATCAATTACATCAAATTTAATTATTGATGACATAGTCTACAACCCTGTTAAAAATAGTATTGCACAGATTTATATTCTTGTAGCAGATATAGGATAGAATGCTATTTAGCTTTCAGCTTTTGGAGTAAATTTTTAACTAATGCTTCTAGACACTATTTATGTAGATGGTGTAGAGTAAGTGCCATTTATAAGCCTCTGCCTTAATCACAAAAACCCTATGGTTAAGATAGAGGTATTTGATAGTGAAGGGAAGAGTGTTGCTAAATATGAGTATAGAGATATAGATCTTATTGAAATTAGGGGGTCTATAAAAATAGACTATAGCACCTTCTCATTTCCAAAGAATTTAATGTGCATATCTATTGAATCTCAGAACAATATTAAAGTTATTGGAAGGGTGCTAAAGATTGGCTAAAATCAGTATAAGAATTGAGCATACATATAGCAGAACAGGTAAGCACCATAGAATGTCGCTAGCATTAATAATTAATTTAAGGGATGGCATCACAACCCCTGACCCTAAGGAGCTTAAGCTATGTAGAGGTACATATGTTAAAGGGTTTGCCTACTGTGGTGAATATAATATACCTAAAGGCTGTATACTAGCCTACGCCTATATAACATATGGCCCTAGAGGGAAGAACAAGGGTTATATAACTATTTTTAATGAAGATGGCCGCGAGCTTTTAAAACTAAAATGCATTAATAATAAAATGAGGGTGGTTTCAGGGGATATCAAGTATAAGAATTTTGCCACAATAGCATTGAACAATATTTATAGAGTTGATGAATATGCAAAACATAGATAAAAACTCAGTAATAAAGGCACTAAAAAACTTCAGATTTATAGTAGTTAAAAATGGTAGTGAAACTATAATTCTAGAGTATTTAAGGAGTATGGGGGTAGTAAGTCTATTTCAAATACATAGAGTTGGAGAGTATATTATAATAGAGCCCAATGCAATACTCTGTGAAAGAGAGTGTAACCCATACTGTATAGAGGATGATGGAAGGAGTGCAGAAGAGTGTCGCCTTTCCTGCATAAATACATGTATTGATAGTAAAGTAGAGTATATTCTAAAGAAATTATCATAGTACGGTAAATCTACCCCTATTATTTTATTATTGAAGCTAGAACTGCCTTAGATGTATGTAGCCTATTCTCTGCTTGGATCCACACAACAGAATTGCTAGACTCTATTACTTCGTCTGTTACTTCCTCACCTCTATGTGCAGGTAGGCAATGCATAAATATGTAGTCTTTTTTAGCATAGGAAACCAGCTCCTTATTTACTTGATAACCCCCTAGATCTCTAATTCTCTTCTCCCTCTCTTTTTCCTGACCCATACTAACCCAAACATCGGTATATACAACATCAGCATTGCTTACTGCTTCTATGGGATCTCTTACTACTGCAATAGTTGCACCACTCTTTTGCGCATCATCATTAGCTAGAGCCATAATCTCCCTGTTAGGGTCATAACCTAATGGAGTAGCTATATATATAGTACCACCAAGTTTAGCTACAGCCAATAAAAGACTGTGTAAAACATTGTCACTTCCATCACCTAGGAACGCTATTTTGAGATTCTTTATATCGCCTTTTAGCTCCATAATAGTCATTATATCTGCTAACGCTTGTAGTGGATGCTCATAATCACTTAATGCATTAACTATTGGAACCCTGGAGTATTTAGCCAACTCAACCACACTTTCATGTTTATACACTCTTGCAGCAATACCATCCACATACCTCTCTAAAACCCTTGCAGTATCCTTTATAGGCTCTCCTCTAGCAAGCTGAAGCTCCTGCGATGATAAATATAGTGAGGTTCCGCCAAGCTGATGCATAGCAACCTGAAGACTTATACGCGTTCTAGTACTATGTTTCTCAAATATGAGTGCAAGCACTCTATTCACTAGTATAGGCACCATCCTATAACCCTCATAATACATCCTCTTAAATTTAAGACTAAGCTCTAATATAGAGTAAAGTTCTTTAGATGATAAATCTGCAATTGATAGTAGATCCCTCCCCTTTAAACTCTCTACATACATAGTTCTTCACACTACAATGGTTTTACCTTATTAAGTATCTCGGTTAGAATTAAAAAGGCCATATAGTCCCTTAGTAAAACAATACTTCATACATCTTTACATTCATCTGCTATTCACTTTCTAGCACCATGCTACCTACTGTATTATAGAGATGCAATTTATGTGAAGTTCAACTCTTATATAGATTTATATCATTGTTTTATCTCTATTTTCCGCATAGGTCTTAGGACTACATCACCATTAGAGACCTTTCCAAATACCCCACATCTCAAGGTTCTTAGGAAAATCTTCATCTAAAGCATTCAGCAGTTTTCCACCCCCATAAAGTAGCTAAAATACAGTAGATTAATCATGAAATACCATATACCTCCCTACAACATTAACCCACAAAATATTTATGAAACCAAAATAGTAACAGAAGGTATTCAAAAGGAAGTACAGAGATTTATAAGGCCTGCCTTTTTTGTTCTAAGGAGTGATGCTTTCAGTTATGAGACATTTGCTCAGTAGCTTATAAATATTCGTATATTGTTGTGATGTGTAGTAGATCTTACTTATATTATCTAGACATTCTTTTTCTATTGGATGTAGTCTCTTTGCAGGTATTATTATTGTATATGGCGGTTCTTTGAATTTATTTTCATTGCCTATAATACTATTGACGGTCTCTACATAAATTCTACTTCTACTGCTTGTAATAGCCTGTAGCACTATAACTATATCATTCATCCCTATCACTTCCTCTCCCCACTTCATCTGTATGCTTATGAGTAACTCTATAGCCTCCTTAGGCGTCATAAAGTAGCCACTCTCTATATCCATCTCTAGGAGTAGCATTGTATGTAGATCTTGTAATCTATTTAGCTTTACAATTTGAAGGGGATACTCATACACCACTCCATTCTTTGGCTTAACTATAGTAGCTATTCTACCAAACCTGTATACCTGAAGACATGACATCGATATACCAATGTTTAATATGGATGATGATGGTGCTACCTCTACTGGTATACCCCTTTTTAGTGCTTCAATAACTATTGCAGAATGTGTTGTAGCTATTAATGGATCCCCTGGGGTGGCTATACATATATCCCTACCTTTAGCATCCTCAACAATGGCATCAATAGCCCTCCCTTCAAGCTCCCTTCTACTAGCATATACAACCTCTATACCAGCTACACCAAGTATTTTAAAGAGGTCTACACCCTCTGAAAACCAGATATTCGTATATGTATCAAACAAAATTTTATCACATTTTAAAAGCTTTAAGAGATTACCAATTGGTAAAAGGTCTATCGAAAGGCCTAAACCTATTACTCTAAGCATCTATAAACCCCTTTGCAGTAAGATACTCTCTTACATCCTGCCATTTGCTACCTATAGCATATAGCCTCTTTATATGATATCTTCTAGGGATCACCCTTACAACACTATTCTCAACATCTGTAATTGGTATGGAGGCCCTTCCATCAACTATAATCCTTGGAGCTATGTATGGATCCTCGTCAAGAATCTTTATATCATCTACAAAGAGGGCTATTTGATGTGCTTCAACTCTACTCTTTACACCATTTACAATCTCCTTTAGCATTACTACATCTCTATCCCCATCTATATCAATGGGATTCATATCAAACCTAGATCTATCCACTACTACCTTATATCCTCTTCTAAGGAAAAACGCCTCTATAAGCTCCTTTAACTCCCTACATCTACCCCTTCTATACATATCTATCATCATTCCAAGAAACCAGTCATCGTGCCATAGAGCTATATCTCCAGAGCGGGCAATTCTTATAATATCATCTCTAGATTTTGGAAATAGTGGATCTTCAGTATACTCATTCATGTATTCATAGATTCTTCTAAGCATCATCTCATAGCCTACTAGTGTCTTATGATAGTATACTGTTTTATACATATGCATTCTAGCGAGATAGAAGTTTTCAAGAGCATCAATACCTTTATCAAGTATTGCCAAATTACCCTCACCATCAACAACTAGGGTTGCAATAATTCTCTGTAGATCTATTGAACCATATGCCACACCTGTATGGAGTGCATCTCTTATCAGATAATCCATTCTATCTACATCAACATCACTTGATAGAAGCTGGTTGTATAGAGGCTCCTTATATCTACCTTCTAAAAGTGCCACAATAGTCTTTGGGTCATATCCATAGCTACTCAGTATTTCTCTAATATCACTATTCTCTAGAATAACTATCTTTGAGAGGTCTTCATGCCCTATATTCAGCTTATATTTATAAAATGGCTCTATAGCGTGACTAAATGGTGTATGCCCAATATCATGAAGGAGTGCTGCTAGTCTAAGCAACTGTACATCATCTATACTGTATATATACCCTAGATCGATTAACCTTGAGGTGACTAGACCCATTATATGCATTACACCTAAACTATGACTAAATCTTGTATGTGTAGCACCTGGATAAACATACCATGCAGCTGCTAACTGCCTTACAAATCTCAGTCTCTGAAAGACTGCTGAATCAACTATTTTTAGCTCAACTCCACTTAACTCTATATATCCATGTACCTCATCATATATCCTCTTAACACCATGTATCTTTGGAGCATCTCTAGAGGTAAGCCTAATCACACTAGCCTCACCAAAAATAGCTCTACTATGGAATTAAAGCCTACTGAGGTAATACCTTTATATACAAATGCCAAATCTGTCAATAACACTCCAAATCTTCAGAACATCCTCTCTCAATAATTTCTTCCGCAGTACAAGTTCTTCAACAGGATCCTGTGGCTTAGGATATACATCTCTGCATAGCATTATTAAGCTTGCCACAATCTCAAGAACCTTGACATCAAGTCTGCCCATCTGCTCCTTTACATTAAAGAGAAGTTTTTTAACAGCCTCTAGAGCAACCCACTCTAACACACTAAATTCTACTACATTATTCTCTAAATTGCTTGCTAAAGCTTTTGAAATTCTCTGATAATAGTTCTGTAGACCCTTTGAATAGGGGCCCATAGAGAGCCACTCAAACTTAAATCCTAGATCAAGCCCTCCAACTACTTGAAGTAGATATACAAATTTTTGAACTGCCATTCTAAACTCCATAGTGCCTATAGAAATTTCCCTAATAATACCCGTATCTCTCAAAAGCTGTATAACTAGTAGATCAACCCTACCCCTATTTTGAGATGTATCTAAGATATTTACAGACATCTTTACAACCTTCACATATAGTATTGATATAAGTATAAACTTAAAGAGAGACCCTACTGAATTAATTGTAGTTCTGAAATACAGTAGTGGTAATAACATTAGATTGTTTTGGTGGACCGGCCGGGATTTGAACCCGGGACCTCTCGGATGCCAACCGAGCGCTCTTCCAGGCTGAGCTACCGGCCCAACACACCTTAGCTATAACTACAGTTATTGATAAAGTTAATAAGCTTTAACAGATTTTAAACAATTACCATAAATATCGCTATAGTCTTTTAGATCAGCCAAAGAGGTCTCGTCATACTCTATATTCACAGGCCTGCGTAGATCATCATCAATCTTTTCATTAGTGGGCCCGCGGGGATTTGAACCCCGGACCTCCGCCTTGTGAGGGCGGCGTCCTACCAGACTAGACGACGGGCCCTAATCCAACAGCTAGGTATATTAAAAATTTAATACCTCTATTTATAAACTTAATTACACATTATTTTTATTTAATTATAGCTTAGTCTATTATAGACATGCCCAGTAAAACTAGGTGTATACAAATCCTCTAGCCAAGCTTATTAAATTCATTCCTACACCATTTCTTTATTCTATGTAGAGGTTTGTAAATCTTTATCTAAATAGAAAGGGATATAGACCATTTAAAACATATAGATAAATCTAAGAATACTAAAAGAAAACAGCTTACGGTAGAGTACGATTTTTGTCTTCCTACAATATATTTTTCTATTTAGAGGTGTAGATATTTATTATGTCTTTGGTGCGAGGAAATATTCTATTCTTCCTCCTGAAAACTCTATTGAAAGATATAGAGGGGCTTCTGAACCATATTTTAGTTCAACTATATTGCTAAGTTTTAATATCTCTATAATTTTTGAAATATATTCACTATCGTATGCAGCTATTGCCTCTCTCTTAATATCTAGATTAATAACTGTACCTGCTGTTGTTGTTAGTTTATATGTGCTCTTTTTAGTGTCGTAGTCAAAGAATGTTAGTGTATCTCCTTTAGCTGTAATACCAATGGTGCTACAAATCGATGTTAATTCACTAATAGTTGTTCTAAATGGTGATGATAATACTGATGCTTCTACATCGTAATGTGGTGTAAGTTCAGGTATTTCCTCAGCTATAACCTCTAGATTCTTAAACTTGTATCTTCTTATCGATATACCTTCCACTAATATCTCAACATATTCATTGTTAGCAGCTATTGTTATTCTATCGCTTTTCTTCAACTGCTTTAATACTCTTGATAAGGTTGAAACTGCTAAGCCTACACCAATTTCCTCAGATACACTATAATTTTGAAAAGCTTCGGGGGGCAGTGTTATAGATAGCATTGCAATTCTACTAGGATCTAAAGCCTTAATCTTAAAGCTATGTGGATCTATATAGACTAGAACTTCGTCTACAAGCTCATTTACTGTACTAATTATATCTGCAAAATCCTTTGCATTAGGGTATGATATTAGGATCTTTGGCTCTATTGTCATACTTATACTATCCACTGATAATCCCCAGTGCTAGTCTATAGACTTCAAAATTTTTAAGTAGTTATAGCCAATAGTTTTATTTAGATGATGAAAGATCTCCCACTGCTAGTTATGATGATGTATATGAGTGCTGATAGAATTCTCTACACCTGTGTATAGTTTCGGGCTACTCCCACAGAGTCTAGCTACATAGCTTTACATACATCTATATAAATTGGGGGAACTAGTAAAGCTTTTGTGATGGATATGGAATGCCTCTACTGTGGCTCCCAAGATCTACTATATGATTATGTGCATGGGTGTATAGTTTGTGGTAACTGTGGTACAGTAAATGACTATATATTTGTAGAACACTTTATACCTATTAATAAAGATGATGAAATATTTGGGTTTAAGGGTCTTCCAACAGTTCGTGAAGGATTTAAAAGAAAGCTTGCTAAAAATAGACTAAGACAACTAGCTAAGGTTAGTAAGGATGTAAAAATATATGAGAGTTTTGCTAAAAAGCGTAGAAGAGATGTATATGTTGATTGGGATGCTGTACAGAAGAGGCTACAGGGTAAAAAATCAAGGGTCTATAGACATGTTGCTGAAGACTCTATAAAGAGAATAGTGGATGCAGATCAAATAGTAAAAATAATAATTGAAAAGATTATAGATACAGACCCAGTACTATCTTCAAGAACCCTAAGAGGAAAAACAGCTCTAGCCATAATACTAAAACACATGGTTTTAGACAGTGATATAGATATAGATAGAATAGCTAAGGAAGCTTCACTAAGTAAGATGCATATAAGAAGACTTTTAACACTAATCAAAACTAGAATGAAATTTATAGACAAAAAGATAATTGAATTAAAATCAGTAATACTAAAACCTATGTCAATCACTAACAAAGTACCCTAATCGAATTCCACTCAATCATACAGCCCTCACCCAACCTCCTACCCACTCTAAAGAGTATAGCCCCCATAAACTCTACTAACCGCATATCTAAAACAACATAATACAATTCAAGAGTTATAGCTATCCTATTTTAGAACCTCTAGCAAACTCCTAAACCCTCTCATTAGATAATAGATATACTGTCTATAGACAAAGATTGTATAGATTGTCGCCTAGAAAACATAAATTAGTCCATCAAACAGTAACAAATAATATATAAACAGAGGTGTTAGAACTACAATGTACATCAGCTTTGCAGCTATCCAAAGGTTTTATTAGAGCCGCGGCCGGGATTCGAACCCGGGACCTCCGCCTTACCAGGGCGGCGCTCCACCAGGCTGAGCTACCGCGGCTCTTATAGAATAATGATTTATATCTTAGGTATATAAATACTCTTGAGTGTATAGTATTCCACTATATATAGATCATAGGATTAATTGTTAAAATAGCTAGACCGATATTTAGTGGGCCCGCGGGGATTTGAACCCCGGACCTCCGCCTCGTCAGGGCGGCGTCCTACCAGACTAGACGACGGGCCCTTCTTTAAATTTAGAGATATACAGAGCTACCTATTAAATTTTTATTGAAACTTCTAATCACCGTATATATATGCCTGACGGCTTTAACCGAAATTGATATGAATATTTTATCTTACATAAATTAATTAAGGGATGAATACTGTTATGCTTTTAAGGGGTTTTTGTGGAGCCGGGGCCGGGATTCGAACCCGGGGAATAACGGGTCTCGACGGACGGTAGTCGGAAATATGCCACTGCAGCCCGCCGCCTTAGACCGCTCGGCCACCCCGGCTCATAACTAGAGTTTGTTTTTAGGAGTAATAAAGGTTGTTGGCTATAATTAGGTGCCGCCGGGGGGATTTGAACCCCCGACCTCCCGGTTTCTACAGACTGTTTCTTCAGCCGGGCGCTCTCCCAAAGCTGAGCTACGGCGGCTTTTCTGTATCTATACAGTGAATGTTTCTTTATAACTTTTAATTAAAATTGTCCTATCTATTCTATAAAGTCTTTTGCCTCAATCTTCATGGGTATATACGTATCTGTTAGAAAGTATAGACCTTTACCTGTTAGAGCCTCTATCTCAAGCTTGCTCTGTTTCTCCATAAATATATTTATCTCTTTCCTCCAGCCCTCCGTTTTAAACCATTCATAGTTTAGTAACTCCTGTGCCCTCTTAATATCCGTCTTTTTTGCCTTTATAATGAAATTTCTCCTTTCGCTTTCTGAAAGATACGACTTTTTACCCCTCTCTTTATCTCCAAAGATGTCAGTCATACTAACACCTAGAAATTTTGCCTTTGGCGTTGCAAGTCTTTCAGATTCATATGACAGTGTAATTGACCCTATTTTAAATACGCTGTATATATACCATCCATAGGGATCTGCATCTGTAAGTATATACACTGGTAGATTAAGCTCTTCATTTAATCTTCTAACAAATCTTCTAGTAGCTCTATCGGGCTGTCCAGCACTTGTTATTAGTAAAGCTCTATACTTCCTCCAAAAACCAGCTCTATGTAGCTGCTGAAACACAGCATCTTTCTCCACAACTAAAACAAATTCTGCATTAACATCAATGAATTCTATTAAATCTGGTGTAGGTTCTATTGAGTAAGCGCCATGACCCATTTTACTAAGGTCTATTATATCGTCGCCTGATCTAATCCTCATATCACCTACAACCTTACCCTTCTCCTTACTAAGTATCAACATCTCCTCTCTAAGCAAATTCACATAAACCTCTATATCCCTTAGAACAGAATCACTCTCTTTCTGCTCATCCCATGTATTCTCCTCTCCAGTCCTACCCTTATGGTCTCTATATCTTATGCTGTGTTTTCCACGGTAAAATAGATCTCTTATTGTTGGATACTCATTATTTATAAGGGCCTCATATATAATTCTAGCCATCAGCATAGTCTGCATAAACTTTCTAGACTCCTTAGCATCAATAAAACTTCTCTCAAAGGTTGCAGAACCCAGTATTAAAATACCCTTCTCACTATTATATACAGTATTTGCTAATGTTCTCTTAGGTATTATAAGCTTAGGCTCCTCACCAACAAGTATAGCCTTACAAATCTTTTCAAATGATTCTCTAATCCTTTCAGCAGCTAGATGCCTAGCTTTAACATCAACTGATGAACTAAGCCTCTTCCCTTCATCCATTGCACCCACCATGTAGCTACTCAATAGATAGAATTATATCCCTTGGAGATGATATCTCCTTAATATGTTCTCCATACCTCTTCTTCACAAGCTCAAATAATCTATCCTCTATAACCCTTGGATTTACAGGTTCTGGATTCGACCGTAGAAATACCGCCAATGCTGAAGCTACTTCAGGTATATACTTAATGATTGTAATTGCCCTCTTCATATACTCCTCCTCCCTCTGCTTCCTAGCCAGATACAGCTTTAGAGATCTTGCAACATACCTCACACCCTCCTCAATCCCACGCTCAATTACAGGAACCTCAGCCACACTCTCTTTACCAACACCTTTATACGGTATCTTTGTACCACATATGTGTGTAAGAATAGCTATGGGTGCTGGAAACACAATATCATAGTAGCTCCAATCTATATTCTCTGATATAACCTTCCAAGAAACATCACTCTTCTCATCATATAGTAGGGGTATTTTGTTGGCAAACCGTAGAAGCTGAGGCTCCTCTAAAGACTCTATAGCACCCCCATAGGCTATCCCTACCTCAACAACTACTGCATGGCCTTCATAAACCACAGGTTTCATTGTTATAGCATCAACAAATTCAGGCTTTAAAATACTGCTAAGCCCTATCTTTATTAGATCAGCTCCTATCGGTGATAGATACTCTGCCCTAGGCTTTCTAAACTCATTAAAATCCTTCAATGCCTTAGCTAAGACCTCAAGCTCCTCCTTAGATAACTCCTTTGGATTCTTTTCAAGGTTAAATCCATAGCTTTGTAGAAATCGTGTAGCAATCACCCTTCCAACCCCCTGGAATTCATTAGCTATAAAATCCAGTAATGTCTGCTCCTTTGTTTCACTTATCATAGCTTTTAACATCTCTATATCGACTCCATGTGGATGGGGCTTGGTTTCTCTAGGTGGTGGAGGTAGTCTATCTATCGCCCTAGGGTATGCATAGATCTCTCCATCGGGTGTTCTAAAAACTAGATTTGTATATGGAGTAACAATGGCTGTTCTCTTAACATAATCTAATATCTTTTGTTTAGCTCTACTCCAATCACCCTCAACAGATATCTTCACTATAGTTCCATGCCAACCAGCTGTATTGAGCCATACACTCCTCTGAAGAATTATAGGCCTATTCTCCTTTACATCAATTGAAATTCTGTATGAGTATATCTTCTTAGAACCTATTGTTGCAGAAATAATTTCAGCAGGTTCACCAACAGTTATTTGGCCATAGAGAACAATCATTTTTGCACCAAGACCAAAAAGCCCTCTAGTTTGCCTTAAAACATATTTTGAGCTAAATAAAACTCGTCCAAAGGCTTCAGGTATGTATTTCTCTGGAATCCCTATACCATTATCCTTAACAGTTATTCTATACACCATAGGCCTATTAGCATCTCTATCGATAGACACCTCTATATCTGGTAGAATTCCATGAGCATCAGTAGCATCTAGTGCATTTTCTAGCAACTCTCTTACAGATTGATAGAGAGCTCTAGCTGGATTGGCAAAACCTGCTATCTCCTTATTTCTGTAGAAAAACTCTGCAGGACTTATAGCTCTAAACTTCTCTAAAGTACTCATTCCTCCTCAGCACCACTCACTGCTATACTAACTATTTCCTAAGTATAAATTAATAAGCAATATGTTTAAATACAAATTTATTCAGAATAGAATATTATATAAATAGAATGCCGTAAGCTATTATCGGTAAGATAACTGTTGCATCGCCATATACTACAATGTTTTTAGCACTCTCCCTAATTTTACCCCAGGTAACAGCTTCTCTAGGTCTAGCACCACTTAAAGAACCATCCCATTCAACAGCTGTTGTTATATATACGGCATAGTCTAGCCCTCCATGAAACTGTGCCCACCATAGTGTATGGTGCTTACTTATTCCACCACCAATTATTAGCGCCCCCATACACTTAGATCTAAAAGCAATGTCTGCAAGCTCACTTTCATCCCTAAATATATCTATGGGAATCCTATTAAACTGTGAAAATGTAAATAGTGCTGTACCAAATGCACCATCGAGAAACCCTGGTACATATATAGGTATACCATTGCTACTTGCTACTCTAAGTATTGAGTTTTCATCGTCTATCCTCCTCCCTATCTCCCATATGATATCCTTAACACTATAGGATCTATTGGTGCTACCCCCACTAGTAAGCTCTCTAAGTATACTGTGAACAATTCTCTCAATTATGGGCCCATAGTCATTAACAGGTATGAAGATATTGCCTAGTCTATGTATACCCTCTCTATGAAGCTGAATGTCATCTGAATCAAAAAATCCCTTCATATATTTACCTCCAAAACTTCTTGCAATATCGTGGTCTATAGTACCACATGTCGTTATAACTACATTAAATATCCTCTCCCTTAATAGCTGAGATATTATCCCTCTAACCCCTGTTGCAGCTATATTGCCCGTAAATGAGAGTATCCTGGTATCACACCCCTTTCTAAACTCCTTAATGATTTTTATAGCTTCATAAATGTGTGAAGCCATAAATCCATGTATTGAGCCATACAACTCTATTAAATCCTCTATCTTCATATCCTTGAACAGCTTTGCATCTCTAATAGTTTCACCCATCTTACTTCACCAAAAACTCTATAATTTTAGTAAGAGGCACTTCATACTGCTCCCAGCGCTCCATATCTCGAACTATAATAACCCCCTTCTCCAGCTCTTTTTTACCAACTATTAATGTATAGTTAAACCCCTCCTTAGAGGCATATTCCAACCATCTACTAAGCCTATGAGCTGCTGACACCATCTCTACCTGAACTACAATACCCTTTCTCCTAATGTTTTTTACAATTGAGGTAATCTCAGAAAATACTAAAGGTTCTTTCACTAATAGCAATAGTAAGACCTTTTTCCTTTGGGGTACTAAAGATTTAAGCCCTTGAGATGAAAGCGCGAGCATGGTTCTTTCAACCCCTATGGCGAAACCCGTACTTGAAAGCTCTTCACCGCCATATACAGCTGTTAAATTGTCGTATCTACCTCCACCAGCTATACTTATACTTAATGGAGGTGTTATTACCTCAAATATTATCCCGGTATAGTACGCTATACCCCTAGCAAAAGCTGGATCTAGCACAACTCTAGCTCCAATAGACTTGGCAAAATCTATATACCTTACAAGATTTTCTATATATGTACTAAAATCACTGTAGACACCTTCTGATTCTAAAACATTGATTAGTGGCTGCACATCATCTACACCTCTATACTTTGCAATCTCTCTTACTATTCTTGCACCTCTTACAGCCCCCCTAGCCTCAAACAATTCAGCTGCCTCATTAAACAGCCCCTTATCAAGTAGGTGTAAAAGCCTTTCAACGCTATTTTCATCAAGATTTGAACGTAGAGCAAGAGTCTTAAATATTGCAACATTATTTATCTTATATACTCGCTCCCTTAGGCCTATTCTATCATAGAATTCCTCTAAAACCTCTATTAATTCAACATCGTAGTTTAGATCATCAGCCCCTAGAATTTCTATACCAGCTTGTGTAAATTCTCTATATCTACCCAGCTGAGGCTCGTCATACCTAAATACATTTGCTATGTAAAAGAATCTTATTGGCTTTGGCCATGACCTTAGCTCCTTTAGATAAACTCTTACAACACTTGGTGTTACCTCTGGTCTTAGAGCTACCTCTCTCTCCCCCTTATCCTTAAAGACATACATTGACTCCCTAATCTCCTCACCAGACTTCATTGCAAAAAGCTTAAAGCTTTCTACAGTTGGCGTCTTTATCTCCCTATAACCAAAAGACTCTACAACTTCTCTAAACACATTGCATATCCATGACAGAACCTCGCTCTCAGGAGGTATATAGTCTCTAAAACCTCTTATAGGTTCATAGAACTCCTTCATTACATTTCCCTCCTCTCAATTTTTGGAAAAGTCATTTTGCCAACCTCATAGTATGTAACATCGCCATGCATATCCACTACTGCTATCAAAACTCTATAACCCTGTTTAATAGCTCTATCAACAACACTATATAGGTCTGCTGCTCTAACCACTGAATCTTCATCCATTACATAGACGAGGATCTTCTCACCAACTATAATCAGCTCATTATCATATTCTCCAAAGACAATCTTTTTACCACGCCTCACAAGATCTTGAAATACAAAGAATAGTGTTGGATATACTAGCTTATTAAGACACCCCACCAATCTAGATATATCTACACTATTCCCGTATTCATCAATTACCTCAATTGATTTTGTGTTTAGTAGGTAGAGAGCTAGAACTGGATTTACCTCTTGATTCTCTATAATATTGAAGCGTTCACATAGTTCAGGTGGTGCTTGTTTAACATATATTCTACAGTTAACAATTGTAAATACAGCTTTGTCTACACTCAATATATACTACCTGAACTACCTAATTATATAAAGATTTTTAGGCTGTAATGAGCTAGTGTTTAAGGTGCTGCCCATGAGCTCTAGATATCCACTTAGGGTAAGAGCTGTAGAGTGGGTTAATGGTAGGGTTAGGTGGATTAATACTAACCTTCTACCGTATGAGGAGGTATATGAGGAGAGTGTAGATTATGAAAGAATTGCCAGAGCTATAGAGGCTATGGAAATTAGGGGTGCTCCTGCAATAGGTGTTGCAGCAGCACTTGCCATAGCAGCCATAGTGTTTAACAGTACTACAGATAGCATTGACCAGTTGCAAAGTGTAGTTTTAAAGGCTATAGATAGACTTAGAATGACAAGACCTACAGCGTATAACTTATTCTGGGCTCTAGATAGAATTAGAAGAGTAGCTCTAGAGCAGAAACACCTAGATTTAGAAGACTATAGAAGAGCAATTATTGATGAGGCTCTAAGGATATATAGAGAAGATATAGAGATGAATATAAGAATTGGTGAGATTGGCGATAGAATTATAGATGATGGTGATACAATACTTACACACTGTAATGCAGGTGCATTAGCAACAGCTGCATTTGGTACTGCCCTAGCCATTATAAGAGTTGCGTGGTATAGAGGCAAGAGGATAAAGGTTATTGCAACAGAAACTAGACCTATGCTACAAGGTGCTAGGCTAACTGTATGGGAGCTTATAAAAGAAGGTATACCTGTTAAACTAATAACAGATAATATGGTTGGCTATGTGATGTATAGAAAACTCGTTGATAAAGTTATTGTTGGTGCTGATAGAATTCTTCGCGATGGGCATGTGATAAATAAGATAGGCACCTACACAATAGCTATTACTGCTAAAAGACATGGAGTGCCATTCTATGTTGCAGCACCCACCTCTACATTCGATCTCAATTCAGCAATAGAGGATATTGTTATAGAGGAGCGTAGTCCTGAAGAGGTGAAGCGTATTCTTGGAAAAATCCTTATAACAGTAGAGAATGTAGAGGTATTAAATCCATCATTTGATATTACGCCACCTGATCTCGTATCAGGTATTGTAACAGAGAGAGGCTTTATAGAACCTCCACTAGATATAGGTATACGCCGTATAGTTGAAGAGTTTAGAAGCGCTTAATACTCCTTATAATATCTAGAGCTTTATCAACATTCTCTTCTATAACAGTTCCCGTTACAATAATATCTGCACCTGCTTTCACCAACTCAGATGCTGTTTCAGAGCTTTTTATACCCCCTCCAACTATTAGTATAGCATCCTCAACATAGCTCTTAACAATTCTAACAAATGATGGTGGAATTGACTGTGGCGCACCTGAACCTGCCTCAAGATATATAAATTTCATACCCATGTATCTTGCCGCTAAAGCATATGCTGCTCCTATCTCTGGTTTCTTTATAGGTATAGGTCTGGCTCTACCCATTATACTTACAGAACTTGGCCAATCACTTACAATTATATACCCTGTTGGAAGAACCTCTAATTTAAATCTTTTAATTAGTGGAGCTGCATATACCTGAGCCCCTACTATAAAGTATGGGTCATCTGAGTTAAGTAGTGATATGAATAGAACTGCGTCTGCATATGGTGAAAGCCCTGCTATGCTACCTGGGAATAGTATAGATGGTTTATTGAAGTCATCTACAAGCTTAGCAATAAATGTAACATCATCAGCAAATACATGAAGACTTCCACCAATCAATATAGCATCTGTTCCAGCATCTACCACCATTTTTAAAACCCTATGAATTTCTTCAGAACTTGAAACCTTTTCTGGATCAATTAATGTAAAATGTAGTTTTGCACCTCTATTAATTTCACTCTTAATGTAGTTATATACCCTGTCTCTCCATCTCAATGTATTACCCCATATATATGTCTCCAAGTTACAGAAGTATTTGAACTTAGCTAACTCTTAATAATCTTTCTTAGTTTTGAAGAAAATCCCTGGAAAACAATTTCATTAACTATAGAAATTAGTGTATTGTGATCAAGCTCTACATAATTTAACTTATTCTGTTTTTCAGCAATTATAAATCCTACAACATGGTAGCAGGGATAGTCTCTCTTCCTACCAACAAAGTTTATGATGAAATCACTACAGGTGCACATTCTACATGGTGATACAAGATAGTCTCTATCAATGCCCTTAAACACGTACATCTTTAAGCCATAATCTCTATCAATTAGTACAAGAAACCTTCTCATATTAATTGCATTCAAAAGCTTTTCATGACCTATAAAATGTTTTAGGACGGCATCTCTACAAAGCGATTCTAGCTCCATAATTCCACATAAATACTACTTTATTGAAAAAGTCTATAATAGAGAATTCTTGATGTAAGCTTAATAAACCTATATCATAATTTACTATATGGGTATAGAGATGTCGTCAAGAAGACGTAGACAAGGTCCTTCACTAGCAAGTTATGTTGGTTTAGTTAGATTTTATGAGGAATTAGAGGGGATAGTAAAAGTCAATCCATATCTAATAATAGTAATAACTGTAGCTACGTCTATCGCCATAATTCTATTCAGAATATTAATACCAATACCTTAAATAACCAATGGCACAATAATAAAGCTAAACTTTTATACAATCTACAGAAATTCACTACTATAAATTTTTGCAAGTAGTTATAGTATCTATCATCATTAGAATAGCTACTTTATTGCTTTGACTTCTTTGAATTGGAAAGCTTCGTAGGCGGACCCCAGATAGCTACATCACTAGAAATCACCTCTAGCAATAGTACATCATTAGGACAAAGGAATACAGCTTGATAGCTTCAGGTATTTGTAGGAGTTAAAGAAATCTATAGATCTTTACTTAAAGTAGCTTAACAATGCCTACTTTAAGCACTAGAAATGAAGATAGTTTAGCGTTGTTGTTTCAGATTGTATAAAAATCTATGTTAGTCTAAGTTCAGCTTTTATACAGGTTTACAGCAATTAATTTCATTACCTCTATCCCTACACACCACCATTATAACCCACATTTTAAGCAACCATCTACACACTCTACTATACGTTTTTGGATAAAGGCTGTAGGTTTTTCACATACTTCATCATGTCTAAGCTACATCAGTTTAAATACGATAGTATAGAGAGGTATGTTAAAACTATTGAGATATAATGCTCTGATATCTCTTAACATTCGAGGTGAAGAATATAGGTTTAAATAGATATTGAGGTCTTTTGTACTCTATGACGAAAAAGATGTTAGAAATTAATATTATTAATAATACAATTATAGATAGCTATTTAATCTAGATAGTGTTTAGCTGTTATGGGCCCAGCCCGTAGGCCGTAACGGTAAAGCTGAGGAAACACCGTCCTCCATATGGAGCTGGAGCCCCGCAAGGGGCTGGGGTAATACCCCAGGCTCTGGCACAGAAACGATATGACCACAAATCAATGAGAATGATGTGGTGAGGCCCTCTAGGTAACTGGGGGGCAGGAAACCCGTTGACGAGATTTGTGGAGGCAGTGAAACGGCCAACCTCCAGGGAGTAAGGACCACCCCAATGAATCTCCATATTAGGGGTGGGGAACCGCTTAGCTAAATACGGCTACTACAGAAGACGGGTTATTACGGGCTGGGCTCAAATACTATTTCCTGTTTTCCACAGGAACCAGAGGGGTTAGTAATACCAGGTGCGCAGTATAGTGTTTAGGGCAATATATTTTTGATATATTGTCCCAGACCCTATTTTTTCAGGTGTACTAGATTATCTTTATAATATTCTATAAAGTTTGTATAAAGAATATTATTCTAAAATTATTAGATTTTAGAAGTTGATAAAAGGTAGATATGATGCATTTGAAGTAGGGGGGTCTCTGGGATGCAATATGAAGTCAATAGAATATTGTAGATATGTAGGGTGTTTAGTGAGTGGGATATATGTGTGCTCTACAGGAACCAGAGGGGTTCAATAATTCTACTAACATCTTCTAGCTTTAGCCTTATACCTACTAATGATGGTTTCCACATCTTCTCTTTTCCATATCTCAATATCGGTTTAATAAGATGTTTTTGTGTTCTAGCTGGTGGCATGTATAGTCTTTGCTGAACATTTCTAACAATGTGTATACAGTCTAGCTTAGGATTTACGATATTTATGTTACATCTTCTACATCTATACCCTTTTCCCCATCCTATTTTTTCAGTTCTTCCTCCACATATTGGACATCTAGGTGCTTTACATATATATTTTGGCTTAGCGTCTATGATCTGAATTTTCTCAACATGAAACACCATTTTCTTTCCCCATGGCTTTACATGTCCTTGAACAATAGCTTCATCCCCTATACACAAATCTAAAGCTACCTCTGTTAATGTAGAAGGTTTGAAAAAGGCAAGATCTATAGCACCTGATGCATCAAATGCCTTCACTATAACAGTTCCACCTGAGAGGACTTTAGGTTTAGATGCAATAACTACGTGAAGTTTAGCAGTCATATATGTTCTTAACTCGTCTATACTTCTATAGACTGCATGAGCATCTGTCGCTTGATTACTTCTAAATATTGTCCATGCGGTAATAGGCTCACATGTTTTAATCATATCTAATGCCATTTTCACTATTTCTGGAGACTCACCTCTTACACCATAGAGTATAGGATCCATTCCATGGGATTCTACCAATATTCTTCCACTCTCATAATCTATACTATTAAATGTATTTGGTCTACTTATTTCATCAAATTTCTCAATAGAATCTCTATCAATACATCTCTTCTCACTATACAGCTTCTTTGATCTATATGTAAGAAGTTCATAGGTATAATCATCTTCAACTAAAAACCATCCAATTGCGGCAGATGCTCCTACTATCCCACGATTCTTAAATACATTAAGCAGGTATACATTCTTGTATCTCTCAAGTTTCTCTAATACTATAGATGGTAGTAGAACGTCTGTTAAAGCCTTTATATAGATTCTGGCCATTATTGGTGGAATGGGATCTGCTACAATAATAAGGCCAGGTTCAACATCATGTAGTGAGAGGGTATCACTAAATCTACGGATAGTATTCTGGTACTCTAACAGTATCCATTGACATGACTCTACAATATTCTGAATTTTATCACACTCTACCAATATTCTTAAGGCAATAGCGCCATTTCCACGTGTTTTCCATGGAATGGAAGGATTTAATCTGACTAAATTTGGATAGTCTATAAATGTTATCTGAAATCTATCACTTAACCTATGTATTAAGTAGGTTGCAGCATGTGTTGTACAGCCATATTGATGGGAATCAAAATCATCAATACCTATATGAAGTACACATATATTATTGCTTAATTCCACTATACATCTATGCCCAAGTAGTATTATATTAAAATAGCGATAACATACTATTTAGTCTTATCACTATTACTAGATTTTGTATTTGAAGATACTACAACCATAGTTATTGTTGATCTTACCTTTGGGAGTCTTCTTATTTTAGTGGATATTATATTCTTTAATTCCTCAACAGTATCAGCCTCAATTCTTGTATACAAATCATATATACCGTATACCATATATATTTCTTTTACTCCATTGATATTCTTTATCTGACCTAGTACCTCCTCTTCAGCTCCAACATCAGTATTTATAAGGACTAGAGCTTCAGGCACTGGTTACAGTCACCTTAAAACAAGAGGTATTGTAGGTATATAAAAACTTACTTGACCTATAAGCTAAGATAGCTATTATGGAGATAAATGTATGCTACACCTCTTTTCAGCTACCTTAAATGTTTATATCTATCAATGCTTAACTATTGTTTTAATACTACTTTAAGCAATATAAAGTTTTTAGATATTTGCTATTATTTATTGTATTGCTGTATAAGAGGCAATGAATATTATTTATAGCTAAAGGTGTTATTATTTAGGGTAAAGATGAAGTTTTGTAAATGGTACATCTATATTTCTTCTAATGACGGAGCTTAGAAAGAGTCTTATCTTTTCCACGTAGGTGTCTAGTCTTCTTATCTTTGCTTAGGTGGGTAAGGTGCATCTATATTTTAATACACCATAGCAATGTATTATTCAAGTTCATTTAGAATAATTCTATGTATTATTTCTATAACTGTTTTACTAGTATCTATATTGAATATCTCCTTTTGTATTCTGTCAATATCATCATCTGTTAATCCACCTATATATCTGGAGAACTTATCTCTATTTACTTCAATAAACTGTGGACCCCACTTGAATTCCTCTAGAAGTTCTTTAGCCTTTCTATCAAATCCAGTAATTATTAGAGCAGCTGCCAATGCTTCTACAGTACTTAATTTAAATGGCTTTCCATAGTTTGTAGGATTTACAGCTATAAGTATGGGTAAAACTCTATGCAGCCCTCTTCTAATGCTCTTTAAAAACCCTATACCCTCTTTCCACGATACATCTACAGCTACTAATCCGCACCTTTCAATCCATAGTCTATCACTATACTTTAAATAGCTGTATGCATATGGATTGAGAACTATACTACATCTAGGTATCTCATCTACTTTATCAATTCTTCTAGCCTTTCCTCGTCTAACCAAACGTTCAGCTGTACACAGAGCTGGATTATCCTCACCCATAGTTAAAATCATTAGCTTAAGCATATTTTTCATACCCACCATGTGAAGGAGTATTTATCTATTAAATCCCTTAGAGTACCTATTGGAATACTGTAGCCTTTAATTACCTTCCAAAGCCTCTCTACCTTACTTTCAAGGATCTTGTACCTATTGCCCACTAGCAATATTATCTTTATTAAGTTTCTCTTAATCCACCTGCTGATAATCTTCCTCAATATCCCAAGCCTTTTAACAACCTCTCTAGTTGATAATAGCCTCTTTGCAATTGTTAGTCTCCAAAGTACATATGTGTTCTATGTATTTTAAACCTTACCTCAGTAGTTATAGCTATTAACAGCTATGATTGTATAAAAACTAGAGCTATTGGCGATGGCAATAGTATTGGTAGAGGAGTGGCAATAAACAATATCAATCAATATAAATCTTATAAAACTTGAAACAATAGCTCAAAGCTCTTAACATAAATTCTCTATCCAATATTTTAGGATGCTCAGGTATTGCTTAATTAATTTGGGGTTTTGACCTAAGTTTGTAATAGGTGTACTGGAGGGGGTTTTTAGTACCACACTCATTGTTACACATATTTAAGGTCTTCATAGTTGAACAGCTATAGGGTAGATAACGTCTTTTTGAACCTCGTAAACCTGCTAAATGCTCTAGTTGATATTTAGTTATTCTCTCATTAAAATCTGGGCTGTATTTAAAGATTTTTAGCAGTTCATTGATATCTACATCTAGATTTATTAAGAAGGCAGCTAAAGCAAATCTCTGATGATGTGTTAGATTCTCACCACTGATTAACGACCTCAATATGCTTTGTATACACGGTGGAAAGAAATTTTCTGAAAACACCAATAGATTCTCTGTATTTTTAAGAGCATCAGATAGCTTTATTTTACTAAGATTTTTAGCTACTTCCTTCGAATTCAGAATCTGAGAATCTGTTTTTAGCCCCTCTGAATTTAAAAGCTCAATAAACTCCCTTATATCATTAGCTAAACTATGATTGATAGAATTCAATATATTGATATAGTTTAGAAGGAGAGATTTAGGATCGCTACACGATGCTAGTATAGATCTTAATTTAGTGATTACAGAATTTCGTAGGTACTCCATAAAAATTCTTGCAACTTTTTCACGATTCTCAATAAGAACAAAACCCTTGTATAGAGGTACAGCAGGTAAGCTCCATGAAACCTCTGTTGATGAGAGATTTTGAACTGCTTTAAGATATGATGTAAAGGGTATTCTATATCCATAGCATATTCTAACAATTGCATTATTTTTATTTATATATAGATCTGTTTCATTGAAGCATACACTAGATCTTTCAATTTCTAACCCTAAACCCCTAATTATTTCAATAAATTCAACTTCGCTAAGGGAGGCTAGATAGTAGTCTATATAGAGTTTAGAGAATCTATATGCAAATCTATTTATATATGGATTGCCAAAAGAAATACTGATGAGAAGCGCAAGTGGTGTAAGTTTAAGATAAGAATCAACAGTATTAATTAAAGTTAAATTTTCGCTACTTTTTTGAAGAAAGAATTCAAGGACACTTCTACAGTTGATATTTCTACACACCTTAACAATGTCATTTAAAACATCATAGGTTGAAAGTGTGTTATAGAGATCACTACAATTTTCATCAATAAATAGAGTTTTTATTAGATGCTCCACGATTTATCACAGCTCTATATTCCCACTATTCTATAGTAGCAAATTTTGTAGAGAGTTCAGCAAAACTTTATTAAAATCTCTATTAGTCTCTAACAGGACTACAGCTTTTTTTAAATATTCTAGTAATATCTCTGGATCACCCTTACGATATTCTAGTATACATAAACAATTTTCATTACCATGGCTAACAACTCTAGTGAAAATTAAGGGATTGATAGGCGGGTCTGGTAGATTCTGTAACGGTTTTCTATTACCAATATAGCGCCATTTTAATTTAGAGCCTTGCAGAGAAAGTCTATACCAGTACTTACCATAGTAGTAATACGTTTTTTTACTACCTCTATACTTTTTTGTAACAATATGAAATGGTTTTAGATAGTAGCCTGTACCTTTTATCATGCTGTTATATTCATATAGCTTCTCCCTATAGAGTATTGCAATGATAGAGAGCAATTTAGATATCTGCTGCTCTTCTATACATATTCTATATATGCAGAATAATGTGTTATTGTACAAGAATCACACCATATTTATGTTTATGGTGAGGTAAAACTTAGGGTGTAAGGCTAATAAAATAATTCGATGTCATTAATGTACACAAAGATTAGTAGTTGAAATCTGCTAATATGTTTTGAACTCTTTTTATAGACTCCCTACCTACTGTTAGAAGAACACCATTATCTAAAACTATCTCACCCCCTATGATAGCTGTTTTAACTAAGAAGCCATTATTAACAATTTCACTCATTATTGCTTTTTTTGATAGAGGTATAGGTCCATAAGGAGGTTCGCTAAAATCAAGAATAATTATATCAGCAATACTGTTTTCCCTAATAACACCTGAACCCATATTATGATTAATTGAATTGAGTGAAGAAACTATTACAATACTTTCCTCTACATCATTTACAACACGATATACTTCCTGCAATAGTTTTCTAGGGTTAAGAACTGTTGGAGTATATGGTGAAACACCACAGCCATGCCTCCACAACTCAATTTCACTAAAAATACATCTCGTATAGGTGTCAGTGGGATTTACAATAATTATATTTCTGTTTCCTAGATTTGGGAAAACTTCATATAGCTTTTGCTGAACACTGGAATCTACATATATAGATATGGTGGGATCTACAACACCTTCTATTTTTTTAACTGTAGACTCACTTTTAATAAATAATCCAAATGATATAATGTTCTTTGTTATTGCCTCAAGATCTTTACAACTCTTTAATGCATTTCGAATATCATTCTCCATATTATAAAGGTCAATACTACTATCTTCTAATAATATAATTCGTGTGCGTATCCAGCTAGATGATGCAGCAGAGACTATGGCAGAAAGTATTTTTGGATCTACACTATGTAGAAGTGTTGCAATTGAGGTAGCACCATTTGCAACTAGGGATGCTAAGACAACTTCGATTAATGCATTTAAATCACTTTTACTAAGAATCTCTACAATCCTCTTAGTATCTATAGGTTTTTCAGTAAATCTAAATGGATAGTCAATTATATTTCCTAATCCAACTGTAAATCCAGGGAGTAGCACAGTAAACCTATCAGCTATAATATAATCGGCAAATTCAAATTCAGGTTGAGGTTCATCCTCACCTACAGCTACAACTCTACCCTGATCTATATAAATATAGCCCCTTCCTATAAACCGCTTTTTATCATCCATAGTCAATACTGAGGAATCTTTAATTAAGATCTTCATAGCACACAGCCTACTATTGTTTCAGAGACTCAAGCAACATATAAGTTCATAATAATTAATTTCACTATGAGTAATACATTTATACTTACGTAAAGTCTTTTTGCTACTGTTTTGGTTTCATAAATATTTTGTGGGTTAATGTTGTAGGGAGGTATGTGGTATTTCATGATTAATTTACTGTATTTTAGCTACTTTATGGGGGTGGAAAACTGCTAAATACTTTAGATGAAGATTTTCCTAAGAACCTTGAGATACAGGTTCTAATGGTGGTGTGTAGGGATAGAGGTAATGAAATTAATTGCTATTTATATGAGAGTTGAAACTCATGTTGTTGGTATACTTGATGTAAACCTCTTTCTACCCTAGCTCTTCAGCTTATTCTTCCTGTGCTTCAGTCTAATAACATATCAGCTGTATTTATACCCACTTTCACTAAGTTGTTTTTAACATCTACCTTTAGCGTAGTGGTCCAGTCTAACGACAAACTTCTTGATTATAGGTTTATTACTTCCACTCCTCTTAGTTGACTTTATGAGTGATGGAGTAGAGCTATTTTAGCTATGTGTGTTTTGAAATCGTAGCTTCTTGAGGATTAGATAGGGTAGCTGGTGTATCTTTTTAGGTAGCTTATCGAGCTCCTACCTCACATTGACAGCTTTCTGTGGAGCATTTCTAACTAGTGTTAAGTCTTAGATTAGCTCGTTAAAGTTTCCTCCTTCAGCTTTTAGTATCTTGTAGCATCTTCCTTTAGGCATCCATTCGATATATAGATACCTTTTACTAAGTCCATTGACTTCTACCCTATAGTAAACAAATATTTAAAATATAGCTGGTTATAAAGAGTGTAAATTCTGGGATTAATCTTGATATGACTTAACATAGTTCAAGTATATATACAATTCTTTCAGCTGCTTCACTACTAATCCCTCTTTCACCTAGTATTGTATATCTTTCTGGCCTTATTTTATGGGCTATTGTTAGTGCTTCTATAAGCTGTTTCTTATCTATACCTATTTCCTTTGCTTTAGTTGGTGCACCAATTGATCTAAGTATATCTCTTATTCTTCTCCAATTTCGCCCATGTAAATAAAGTGCTATTATAGATCCTATACCAACTTCCTCACCATGTAATGCAGGATAGTTTGCTATAACATCTAGTGCATGGGCTATTAAATGTTCAGAGCCACTTGCAGGTCTAGTCGATCCTGCTATGGCCATGGCTATTCCACTACTTATAAGAGCTTCAACAAGCACTCTAATAGCCTCCACCGGAATATCTTTTACAGTAAACCATTCACTATACTTTACAATATGTTTAGCTGATAGAAGTGCTAGGGAGGCAGAATATTCACCATAGTACTCACCTCTAAGTCTGTGGGCAAGCCTCCAATCAAGAACTGCAGAAAACTTTCCTATCAAGTCACAGCATCCAGCAATGATATTTCTTCTTGGCGCCTTAGAAATAATATCGATATCTGCAATAACAAGAGCTGGTGTAGCTGCCTTAATCGATACAGGTCTATCTAAATCCCTTATTGATGCAAAGGGGGAGGCAATACCATCGTGGGAGGGGGTTGTAGGAATGCTGACGAACTTTGTATAGTTATTTAAAGCTGTATATTTTGCTACATCAATAGCTTTACCGCCACCTACACCTATAAGAATTTCAGCTCCTACCTCCTTAGAGATACTTGAAACTTTGGCTATTTCATCCATAGAGGCTTTAGCTACATTTACGATCCAACATTCTAATCCACTATCAATTAGATAATCCTTAACAGTATTAGCATAGCTGCTTGTAGCACCATATCCACTTACAATGAGCGCCCTCCTACCAAGACCAAGATCGATTATGTGACTAGGTACTTTAGATAAAATGTTGCTACCTATAATAATACGCTTAGGTAGATCAATCCTATGTATATTGATATCCATGGTACACACACATATACTGCTATATCCTTGATTTACGGCATAGAAGTTTATTAAGCTTACACAACAGTCTATAGCTAGAAGGTTTCTAGTGGTGTGATCAAGCTATGCCAATACATTCATATGCAGTAAATCCGCCATGGATCAAGATAGATTGGTCAGAGGAACTAGCAAAAGCTCTAGAGAAAGCATACAAAGGAACAACAACGATAGGAATGGCCTTGAAAGAACATGTGATCTTAGCAGCTGATAAGAAGGCTACTTCAGGTATCTATGTTGCACATAAAAATGTTAAAAAAATTATAAGGATAACAGATAAATTTGCATTAACAATAGCTGGCCTTGTTGCAGATGCACAGACATTGGCAGACTACATAAGGGCTGAAGCACAATACTATCAACTATTAAATGGTAGGCCAATGGGGCTTAGAAGTATAGCTTACCTACTAAGCCTTATATTGAATGAATATAAGTATTTTCCATTCATTGTACAGCTTATACTAGGAGGCTACGATTATTATGAAGGTGCAAAGATATTTGCCATAGAACCCTATGGTGATGTAACTGAAGAGAGGTATGCTGCAACTGGGTCAGGCTCACCTATAGCTATAGGCATTATAGAGTCTGAGTACAATCCAGATCTGCCTATCGATAACGCTATAAAGCTTGCTATAAAAGCCGTAGCAGCAGCATCGGTAAGAGATGTATTTAGTGGTGGTGTAGGTATAGATGTTGTTGTTATAGATAGAGATACAGTTAACGAATATACATTTCAAGGGGAGGAAGTTAGAAAAATCCTCGGTAGAACCCAACTATGAGCTTCAATATAGATCTCTCATACATAAGATCTGTAATATTTAAAATGATGCCGCCATCGGCACAGCTAACCAGGCTAGAATTTGAAGGACCTGAGATAGCAGTCTATGTAAGAAATCCTGAGTTTCTCCTACAGCAAGGAGATATAGTATCGCAGATTGCTAAAACCATAAAGAAACGCATAGTTATAAGAACAGATCCATCCATTAGAAAGCCTATTGAAGAGGTTAAGGAGTATATCAAGAGTTTAGCACTATTTGAGGCAGGTATAGAAACTATAGAGTTTGACGATGTTCTAGGAGAGATTATTATAAAGGCTAAAAATCCGCAGTTGGTAGAAGATAAAGCAAATCAAATTCTTGTATCAACTGGCTGGAGGCCAAGGATAATCCGCTCACCGCCGATGAGATCTAGAATATATGAAGAGATTATGATGGGATATCTTGCAGAAAGTGGATATAGGTTAAAGTTTCTTAGAGAATTGGGGGAGGCTATACATAGAGATGTTCTACTGGCTAAGAATGGTAGCAACTATGTTAGAATTACATTTCTGGGAGCAGCGCAGGAGGTTGGTAGGTCAGCAATATTGCTAGAGACTGCAGAAAGTAAAATTCTATTGGATTTTGGGCTTAACCCAGGAAGGGGTCTATCAGTAAATGCTTTTCCAAGAATAGATCTCCTTAATATAGATCCTGAAGATATAGATGCCGTTATAGTCACACATGCACATCTTGATCATGCAGGCTTAGTGCCATATCTATTTAAATATGGATTTAGAGGTGCTGTATATACTACAGATGCTACAAGAGACCTCATGGTACTCTTACTAAAAGACTTTCTAGAGATAAGTGAGAGGGAGGGTATAGAACCACCATTTACATTAAGAGATGTTGAGAAGATGCTTCTACATACAATAGCATTAAAATATGGTGTTGTAACAGATATAGCGCCTGACATAAGGTTGACGCTATATAATGCTGGACATATACTAGGATCGGCTATAGCCCATCTTCATATTGGTAATGGATTTCACAACATTGTATATACAGGGGATTTTAAATTTGGTAGGACAAAGCTATTAGAGAGAGCTGATAATGAGTTTCCAAGAGTTGACTCAATAATTATGGAGAGTACTTATGGTGCCACGGATCAACCTAAGCGGGAGGAGGCTGAAGATGAGTTGCTGAAAATTGTACTAGATACCTATGAGAGAAAAGGAAAGGTATTAATACCAAGTCTAAGTGTTGGAAGAGCTCAAGAGGTAATGCTAGTACTTGCTGATGCAATGAGGCTAGGTAAGATTCCAAAGATGCCTGTATATATAGAGGGTATGATACACGAGGTTACAGCAATACATACAGCATATCCAGAACTTCTATCTAGGGATTTGGGAAGAAGAATTAGAAATAATGAAAATCCATTTGATTTTGAAACATTTGTAAAATTAGAAGGTAGGGAGCCAAGGACCGAAATTGTTGAGAGTCCAGAGCCTGCTATAATAATAGCTACATCAGGTATGTTGACAGGAGGACCAGCAGTTGAATACTTTAAACTTATGGCTCCCAATACAAACAATAGTATTGTCTTTGTCAGCTACCAGGTTGAGGGAACTTTAGGTAGAAGAATAAAGGACGGATCAAGAGAGGTTGCATTTGTAAATGAGAGAGGTAAGGTTGAGGTAATTAGGGTAAGAATGCAGGTGCATGCAATAGAGGGGTTCTCAGGCCATTCAGATAGACACCAGTTACTAGAGTATTTAAGATATGTAGAGCCAAAGCCATCAACAATTATACTTGTACATGGCGAGAAGCACTCGATACATAGTTTTGCCAATGAACTTCAGAGAAGTGGCAAAAGAAGGTTAGGAGACATAAAAGTATTAATACCAAATCTTCTAGACTCCTATACGTTGGCCTACAACATATAGATTTTCTATCTATTTCATTTACACCACTCACTGCAAATTCTATTTTTTATACTCGATGATGAGTGTGTGCCAATCCTGCCACTCATTCTAATAATCTCAACATTTAGACCTCTCATTTTAATTAAATCTCTAAAGTTAAAATCGGATAGCTGATCGTAGCCTAAGGCTATGACATCAGGTTTGATTTCTTCAACAGATTTTATAATATCTTCTACAGAGCCTAGAAAAGCTCTATAGATATAGCGTAGAGAGCTAACTACATATAGTCTCTCATTTTCATTAAAAACAGGATTAAATCCCTTAAATCTCTTATAATTTTCATCTCTCGATACAATGACGTAGAGTTTATCACCTAGTGAAGAAGCCCACTTAAGAAACTCGATATGCCCAGGATGGATGATATCGAAGGAACCAGCAGCTAAAACTATTTTTTCACTAGATTTTTGCCAGTGCCACTCAATAGCATTCAATGCTCTAAGTGCATCTAAAATACCCTCAGCATAAGATATTGTTACCAACCCAGTGATACAGTCTCCCTTTTCAAAATAGTATCTAGAGTCGTTAAAGTAGCTTAAAGCAAGATCAACAATCTTAGATGAGGAGACATCTATAGTCTTCAGAGTCTTTAAACTCTCCCTAAATGTAGCTATATATTTAGATAATCTCTCACATGGATCCATTTTAATCACATCCATAGATCCCAATACTACTAAATACACTCTAAACCTCTTAAAATAAAGCTTCTCTATATCCTACTACAATAACAGTAAAAACATTTACTAGCAATACAAATGTCCATTGAGTCAACAAATATTCTTTGTCTATTCACAGAATTCTCCTCCCCTTTGTACATATATTGTTAGCTTCATAAATACTGTCTATAGGTAGCTATAAGTATTTAGATTATATTAATTGAAAGAGGTGGGGTAAATATTTTTAGGTTTTTAAGGCTTTTAAGTCTATAGGAATAATAGTGCTATGATCTAGGACCAGTAATGGTTATAGTGATGGGCAGTGGTGTATTGATGGATGCCAGTTGTTGTGATATTTTATGTTAATGAATGGATTGATGAACATGACTTTAAGGTTTTACTAAAGTTTTCTAGATACCTTGGTAGAGAGGAAGGAAAATCAAAGTTCTCCATAGATTTGAATAAGCTTTCTGAGGCTTTAAAGAGATCAGAGTTGAAATCGAGTGAAGTTCTAGATATATTAATGAGTTATGAGGTAGAATTTGAAAAGGGGAGTATAGATGATGTTAAAAAGCTTATTGAGAACCACATGCCACGAGTAATTGTAGAGCGCCATGGAAGGGATATTGTATTTATACCAAATTTCTTCTTAGGCGATACTGTCAAGGACCTTAGGGAGGAGAATAAAATTATATATGATAGAAATTCAAAGGTGTTTAAACTCACTAAACCTATGCATCTCTTTAGTGTTATTAATACTCTTAGAAGAAGGGGTGTCGAAGTAGAGAATAGAGTTGGTATTGAGGAAAAGATGGAACTTCCATTAAAAATTGTGTTTAGAGGAACGCTTAGAGATTATCAAAGTGAGGCTTTAGAGTCGTGGAGAAAAAATGGGTATAAGGGGATAGTGTCTCTCCCTACGGGTACTGGTAAGACAGTAATTGCTATAGCAGCTATGGCTGAGGTTAATGTTAAGACCCTTATAGTTACCTATACAAAAGAGCAAATGTTTCAGTGGAGAGATAAAATAATAGAATTTACAGATATTCCCCCAGTTAGCATTGGACTTTTTTATGGAAGTGAAAAAAAGGTTGCTCCAATAACTATAACAACATATCAATCAGCATTTAGGTATGTAGATATGCTAACTATGGGTTTCTCAATGCTAATAGTTGATGAAGTTCACCACCTACCTGCCGATAAATTTAGATTTATAGCTGAAAGTATGTATGCCCCTATAAGACTTGGTCTTTCAGCAACTGTTATAAGGGAAGATGGGAGGCATACAGAGCTCTTTCCATTGATGGGAGGTATTGTGTATAGCAAGACCCTTCAAGAACTTATAGAGAGAGGTTATGTAGCACCATTTAGAATAGAGAGGGTGTATGTACAGCTTACAGCTGACGAGAAGAAGAAATATAAAGAGCTTTTAGAGAGATATAAAAAGTTGGCAAAGAATAGAACATTTGAAGAACTGCTAGCTGATAGTAGAAAGGGGGATATAGGAGCTTTGGAGGCTATAAAGATAAGAAGTGAATTAAGATCCTTAGTACATAACGCTAAAAAGAAAATGGAGGCAATCATAAAGATAGTAGATAGAGAACTAAAAAATAACAGTAAAATACTTATATTTACCCAATATGTTGAGCAGGCCAAGAAGATTGCAGAAGAGCTATCAACACACTATATTGTTGGTGATCTTGATGAGGATACAAGAAAAAGAAGGTTGGAAATGTTTAGACAGGGGGTTGTGAGGGTACTAGTTCTAACCACTGTTGGTGATGAAGGTATAGATATACCTGATGCAAATGTGGGAATAATAGTAGCTGGTACAGGATCTAAAAGACAATTTATACAGAGGCTGGGTAGACTTTTAAGACCTTTGCCAGGTAAGGAGGCAAGGCTATATGAGGTTATTGTTAGAAACACATTTGAAGAAGCTGAATCAAGAAAACGTAGAGAAGCACTTAAAATACTATTTGAAGGATTGATAATAGAGGAGGAGATATACTGAAAAACACAACATTTCATATATAGCTATACAGTAGCTATTTCCATAGAGTATTGCTAAACATGTAGATAGTTTATATTTGCTTTAAGTGATACCTTAAAATACGTTATTGATAGTACAGGCGTGTATCGATGGACATGAACTGCAGCTCTGATATTATAGTGGGTCGTGTAGGCTCTGAATCCACCCCTACCTATGTTGAAATTATTTCTAAAAGACCCATACCACTTGGAACATATGTAACAATACCCTTTGAATCCCTTAATGTTTTGAGTGGCACTACAAGAAAACATTGTTTAGTTGGTGTTGTTAGCCATACCGGGTACAGAAAGCTAATTCCAACAAGTCCAACTATTACCATTACATCGATGCAGAGCATTGGTATAGAGGATGAGCTTTTGAAATATTCACCATCAATAGCTAGAATAGTAGCTGATGTATGTGAGGATGGTATTGAAGTGGCCTCTATACCACCACCTCCAGATAGCCATGTTTTCCTTGCACCATCGACTATATTGTCTAGAATGTTCAGTAGAAAAGGTGATAGCTCAATAAAAATAGGACACCTTATTGGCAGAACTGATGTAGAGATTTACCTTGATGTCAATGCGTTAGTTAAGCATCTATTTATAACAGGTACCACAGGTTCAGGAAAGAGTAATACTGTTGCATTATTAGCTGATAAAATAGCCTCCTTGGGAGGTACTGTTATTATATTTGATGTGCATGGAGAGTATTCATCGTTGAAGAGTATGTATAATGATGTATATGTACATGTTATAGACTATAAGCTAAACCCCCTCAAAATACATCCGAGAACATTAGCTAGAATGATAATACAGGAGGCAGCTGCAACTATTCAGAGATCATTATCAACAGTAGCTCTTAGTTGTGCAAAATCGTTATTTGAAGCTGTAGTGAAAAGGTATGGTGTATCAGAAGAAGCTGTCAATATACTTAGAAATCTAAATTCTTCAGATATCACTAGATTGATACCTAAAGATAAATGCATCCCTTCACAATACGATTTTAAGAGCCCTATAATAGATGAGGAAGAGGATATGGATGTTAATGATAAATTAGCATGGCTTTTAAAGGAGTACATAAAGGCATTTATAAAGAGTTCTGAAAAAGGTTCTGGAAAAAGTAGTAGTGAACCTGTTGTAAAGGCATGTAGTAAGGTAGATGAGTTCTTTGAATATGCTGCTATAAGCTTTACTATACAACAGCCTATAGAGTTGATAACACCTGCATCCATAATTGTAGTTAATGCATCTACATTAAATGATGAGCAAAGGGACTATAGCCTTAAGATAATACTCGATGAACTTCTAAGATATGTAAGGAGTAGAATGTCGGAGAATAACCCAAGCCCCATTCTTATCTTTATTGAGGAAGCACATCTATTTCTAAATATAAACAGAATGACTGTTTCAAGGGCCTCTATTGAAAGAGTTGCAAGGGAGGGGAGGAAGTTCGGTTTATCACTAGCTATAGTTTCTCAAAGACCAAGGAACATAGATCCAAATACCCTTAGCCAGATCCAGAACTTTGTATTCATGAAGCTGGTACAGGAAAGCGATCAGCAGGCTATTATGAATATATCTGATATGCTTACAGAAGACTTAGCACACTCACTCTCATCAATGAATGTTGGAGAGGCTTTAATTCTAGGTGAATGGATTGGAAGATTTCCAGCCTATGTAAAAATAGAGAAGCATTTAGGGAAGTCAACAGGTTCATCACTGGATGTAGTATCTATTTGGAGGACTTTTAAATACAGAAAGGATATATCAAACATCATAGCGAGAATTGATATGGATGCATACAATGAGCTTAAGGATCTTCTATAAATCTATATGTATATTAGTACTTAAAAAGAAGATTAGTATCTGGAGGACTCTCAATGTTTATACTTCATGTAAGTGATACACATTTAGGTGCAATGCCCTATGGGCTTATCTCAAGGGCTAGAGATGTCTATGAGGCATTTAAAGAAACCATTGATGTTGCCTTAAAGGAGCGTATCTCTATATATCTTCACACAGGAGATTTTTTTGATAGTCCAAATCCGCCCCCAGAATCATATGTAATTGCATATAGAGAGTTGAAGAAGCTTAAGGATGTGGGGATAAAAGTTGTGATTATTGCAGGTCAGCACGATATTCCTAAGAGACATGCTATATCGCCACTGTATTTACTTCAGGATCTAGGGGTTGTGGATTTACTTGCTATAAATTCTGTATCCAATAAAGTATTTGGGGATCCTTCATCTACTGTTTCAATATATGCCGTGCCCTATGGTATGAAGAGCTCAATACCTGTGATTAGGATTTCTAGGGAGGGTAGTAGAAGTATTCTTGCAGCACATCTTCTCTTAAAGGAGCTTGGTATACCTAGTGAGGAGGCAGATATATCACTTAATCACATACCGAGAGGCTTTACATATATTGCTCTAGGTGACTACCACATAAGAACGGAGCTTAGACATGTAGATGGAGCACCAGCAGTATATCCAGGTGCTACTGAGGTTCATAGAGAAAATGAGTGTTGTGACAAGTATATAGCACTCATAGACTTGAGTGTAGAAAATCCTATAGTTAATTTTCTTAAGCTTAAGAGTGTTAGACCATGGATAAGAATAAAATGTATGGAGGTATCTACATGCACTAAGGAGCTATCTGATGGTATTCAGAGGTTAAGTAGTAGTAAAAAGCCTATGGCTTCTATAGAGTTGCTGAAAATGAGGGTAGAGACTATTACGAAGATTCTTAATGAAATGGTTAATAGGGGTATGATAGAATATTATAGAATTAAAGTAGCTGAAGATGATAGTACTGTGGAGGGTGGTGCTATTAGGGTAGGTGAAGTATACGAATATTTAGACTTAAATAAAATTGTGCGAAATTTGGTTAAACATGAAGGTCTTGTACAGCTGTTGCTAAGATATTTGAAGGAACCATCGAAACAGATGGCAGATGAAATTATACAGTATTTAAAGAGTAATATCGATGCGGTAAAGGCTTTGGAGACAGGTCTAACCTATAATACCCTTTCACATAGAAATGGTGTGGAGACTTTAGTTAGTGGAAAGAATACAAATACTTTACTAAGGGGAAAGACTCTACCAACACCTTCTGGTGAAGCTAAATGAGCAGTATAGCTATTATTAAAAGAGTTAAAATAAAGAATATTCTATCTCATGAAGATACAGAGGTGCAATTCCCACTTGGGTTAATAGCCCTCATAGGACCTAATGGTGCAGGTAAGAGTTCCATAATAGATTCAATGGTGTATGCTCTCTTCTTTAATCCTCAGTCTGCAAAAGGGTTTAGGGGTGGTAGGAGAAGCCTATTAAGAATTGGAGCAAGTGATGGATTAATTGAGGTTGAACTTAATATAGGTGGAAAGTCATATATTATCCAGAGGACAATAAGCTCAATTAGATCTGAGCATGCTGTATTGATTGAAATTGAAGGTGATAAGAGGAGGGTATTAGCATCAGGTGTGTCTAAGGTTCTAGAATTTATTGAGAAGATTCTAGGAATACCATCATCAGATTCTATAAGATATACAATTATGTCTAGGCAAAACGAGCTGACATCATTTCTTGATGAAACAGCTAGTAGTAGAAGGGAAATAGTATTAAAGTTGCTTGGTCTAGATGAGATTGAAAAAGCTAAGGAGTTGTTAAGAGAGCATCTAAAAAAGATTGAAAGTGATATAAGGCTATTTGAGGAACTGAAAAGACAAAGTGATGAAATAAGGGGGCAGCTGCATGAGTTGGATAGAATCATTAGTAAGAAGATTAGTGAAAGAGATGAACTTAATAAAAAAATTCAGACTTTATCTACAGAACTTAAACTAATTGAGAGGATTAAGGATTTACTATATAGATATAGTGAGTTGAAGATTGTAGGGGAGACGGCAATAGAATTAGGTAAATTAAAAATATTACGAGATCGCTGTATTGAGTTGAATAAAATTAATTTAGGTGAACTGACATCTGTGGTTGAAATATATGGTAATGCTAAAAGAAGAATTGATGAATTAAATAAACAGTTACACAACATAGATGATAGAATTAAGGGTGTAGCTGAAGAGTTTAAGAGAATTTCAAACACAGAATTGAAATGGAGTAGAGAAAGTGAAGTGGTAGAGGCTATTGAGAGGTATCTTGATGAAGTTAGAAGGGCTAAGCATACTATGATGGCAGAGACTTCATTTAATGAAAGCTCAATTGGTAAGCTGAGGAATAGTGCTGTATGCCCCTTATGTGGAAGGGAATTAGGTGAAGAATTGAAAATTGAATTAATTGATAGAATTTCAAAACATGTAGAAAAGTTAAGGAATGCTATCCATGATATGGATAGGATTGAAGTTATCTTAAGAGGAATGCTTAATGATGTAAAGAAGTATGATAAAGCAAAAACAGAATTATTATCTAAAATATCAGAGCTAGAGGATCAGATGAATAAAGCTGCATTAAAGTATAATGATATTCAGCAAAGGATACAGAGGATCCTTACGGATATTAAATATACTGAGGAGTTTAGAGAATGTTTTACAGAATTTGAAAATTCAACTATAAAGTTAGTGCAATGTTTACAGAGAAAGGCAATTGAAATTTTGAAACTCTATAGCGAGAAGGAGAATTTGATTAAAAAACTCTATATAGGTAAGGATCTAGAGCCTAGTAAAATTATTGAGGAATTCAATACTGTTAAAAGTAAATTACTTTCACTTGGTATAGACCCAGAAAAGGTAGATTATAGTGGTATTGAGGTAAAGTATCGTGAATTAAATAGTAAATATAATAGTGTTTCCCAGGAGCTCTCTAAACTTAATGGTGAAATAGATGCCTATAGTAAGCATAGAGCAGATATTGAGAATAAACTAAAGTATATTGAGGAGAAACTTAGAGAATTGAGTAGATCTGTAGAAATCCATAGAGCTGTAGACGTATTGGTGAATAAACTTCTTGGTAGAGATGGTATGCTGGCAAAGATTTTAACTAAAGAGGCTAGGAGGCTTATTGAAGGTTATACAAATAGAGTATTAAATGAATTAGGGCACGACTTTAATGTAAGTGTAGATGAAGATTTCAATATAGAGGTTAAAGGTGGTAGTGGGGAACTTGATGTAAGGAGTCTTAGTGGTGGTGAAATGGTTGCTCTTGCAATAGCGTTAAGGATAGCTACAGCCTATACAATATTTGGTAGACTTCCAGGGTTTTTTATACTAGATGAACCTACACAGTTTTTAGATGCAGCTCGTAGGAAAACACTCTTTGAAATTATAAAGAGGTTGTCAGAGAGAGTACCACAGGTGATAGTGGTTACTCACGATACTGATGTTATAGATCTTGCTGATAAAGTATTTTATGTAAGTAAGGTGGGTGGAAGGTCTATTGTGCAAGAAAAAATAGTTGAGTTAGAGATTGTAGTTTAGCTATTCAACAACGGGCCCTATAACTTCCTTACCAACAAGCTTATTTATTCTCTCAACCTCTTTATCGACATATTTTTGTATGGTCTCTATATCTTCATCGGTTAAGTGGTTAAATCTACCCTGCACCCTTATGTAATGTCTAACATGCTTTCTTTTAGGAACAGTTACAGTTACTCTAAATTCCCCATGGTCAAGCTCCCAGTTGATCCACATAGCAGTCTCTGTTGCAAGTCTAGCTATCTTTATTCCAATCCTTGGGTCATATCTCCATCCCGTGGTACATGGCTGGATAACATGGATAAATGAAGGTCCATCTACATCCAGACCTCTCTTAAATTTATTCATCATGTCGAGGAAGTATGCAGGATTTGCTGTAGCTACATATGGTACTCTATGTGCAGCTACAATTTCTGCTACTGGTTTTTTCACCTGTATTTTACCCTTTAGCACTTTCCCAATAGGCGTTGTAGTTGTCCAGGCAAATAGGGGTGTAGTACCGCTTCGCTGTATACCTGTATTCATATAAGCCTCATTATCATAGAGTACATACATTACTTTATGGCCTCTTTCAAGCATTCCACTAAGAGCCTGGAACCCTATATCAGCTGTACCGCCATCGCCACCAATTACTATTATATTTATTTTTTTGCTTGGATCAATAACATTCTTTTTCTGGAGAACTTTTATCGAAGCTTCAATACCACTTGCTACAGCTGCAGCATTTTCAAATGCTACATGGATATATGGTACTCTCCACGATGTGTAGGGGAAGGTTGTTGTTGAAACCTCTACACAACCTGTAGGATTAACAACTATAGTGTTGGGGCCTGCTACCTTTAGTAGTAGCCTAACTATAGTTCCTGCAACACAACCTCCACAAAGCCCATGGCCAGGCGCCAGCAGCTCATCTCTTGGTATGTCAAATACAGTTCTATAGTGCATGGGTCTACCACTCATTCTCTAACACCCCAATAAATAGATTCAGAAATTCTTTTACCACTCTCAAATAATTTAACAGCATCCTTAACTATACCAATAATATCCTCTTCTGTAGTAGTTCTCTGACCTATACTTGCGATATAGCTGTATATAGGTATATCAATGGATTCTCTATGTAGTAGAGCGCTAATCTCCATAGCTACAGTCCCCTCTATTGGGGCACCAAAGCTTATAGCCCTATCGATCACAATTAGCATCTTTAAATCCTCTATAACCTTCCTAATCTCCTGTAAAGGAAATGGTCTAAACAAACGTAATTTAATTCCTGTAATCTGTGTGCCCTGTTTATTCATATAATCTATAGCCTCTACAACTGTACCGAATAGACCACCATAGGTTAAGACAGCTATCTTACCACCATTGTTATAGACTTCTACAGTATCATAACTTCTTCCATATCTTTTTTCAAATTCTTTAGCAGAATTCTTAATTACACTATACGACCTCTTCATGGCTAAAACTTGCTGGTACTTGAATTCGTAGTACCAATCCGGATTTGCTACAGCACCCATTGTAATGGGTTTTTCAACATTTAATATTGTCCAATTCACTTTCTTTGGTATATAGTCTCTGAATATCTCTGGATTCTTAGCAACGTAAACAAGTTCATATGTATGGCTCATCATGAATCCATCATAGGCTACCACAACTGGTAGTAGTACATCAGGATCTTCAGCTATTTTATAGGCCTGTATAATACTGTCATAGACTTCTTGGGCAGTTGATGCTATTAGTATTATCCATGATGTGTCCCGAATATTTATAACATCGCTGTAGTCACCCCATATACTTAGAGGTGCAGATAGAGCCCTACTTGCTACGGCCATAACTATGGGTAGTCTTAATCCAGATGCGATATGCAGAAGCTCATGCATGAGCTCTAAGCCTTGTGCTGATGTAGCTGTAAATGTTCTAGCTCCAACAGCGGCAGCACCTATACAAGCACTCATAGCAGAATGCTCACTTTCTACATGAATCATTTCGGCATTTAACTCGCCATTGGATATAAAGTCAGCTATTTTCTCAACGGCAGGAGTCTGTGGTGTTATAGGATAGGCGGCAACCACATCAACATCAGAATCTTTAGCACCATATGCAGCAGCATAATTTGAATTTAGTGGTATTCTTTTCCATATACTATTCTCCATCTACCTCACCTCTTCAATAAAATCTATAGCTTTTACAGGGCACTCTTCAACACATATACCACAGCCTTTACAGAAGCTGTAATTTACTTCAACACTAAACTTCCACTCCCTTCCCGTTAATGTTTTATATGGTTTATCAATTATATGTATAGATGGTTCTGGGCAGTAGATCCAGCATAGAAGGCAGCGTATACATTTCTCCTGATTTATAACTGGTTTAAAGACTCTCCAATCACCAGTGGGTCTCTGGATACTGTTACCAGGTTCAGTTATACTTCCTCCTAGCGGTATAGATTTCCATCCTATAATTGGCTTATCTCCCATCTAAAACTCCACCTCTTCAAATGCTCTCCTCATAGCTTGTATATTTGCCTCTGCAACTCTAGCCCTAAAACTCTCTCTTATAGCCTCCTCAATATATTTTATATCAACAATAGGTATAACCCTAGCTATAGCTCCAAGCATAGCCATATTGACGAAGGGGGCTTTGATAATCTCTAGGGCTATTTTAGTTGCATCAATTCTTGCTATCTTTACACCACTTCCCAACTCCTTTCTAAGGATATCCAGACTTCTTCCACTATTAAGTATAACTATGCCATTAGGTTTAAGGCCTTCTATACACAATTTTTTATCAAGGCTTGGATCTAGAATAACTACTACATCAGGGTTTATTATAGGGGCTCTTGAATATATAGGTTCTTCAGATATTCTAGTGTATGCTCTTACAGGCGCTCCTCTTCTCTCAGCACCAAATTCAGGATAGGCCTGTGCATATTTACCTTGATATATTGCAGCCTCAGCAAGTATAATCGATGCTGTTACAGTCCCTTGCCCACCACGCCCATGCCACCTTATTTCAACACGCTTATGTTCTATATCCAATTTAAATTCACCTAATAACCAAAGTCTATATCAACATAACAGAATTTAAAAATATTTTTGGGTTGACATCGCAGAAAAACTGGGATCTATATGAGTTTAAACACTCTACTAAATTTAATATGGATTGTATTACCAGCTTATATAGCAAATGGAACACCTGTAGTAACAGCAAAAATTTTAGATATGATAGATTTAGATAGACATCCTATTGACTTTGGCAAGCATCTATTTGATGGTAAAAGAATTTTTGGTGATAGCAAGAGTTGGGAAGGTTTTTTTGCAGGACTTTTAGCAGGGGTGGCAACAGGCTATGTGCAGAACGTATTAGTTGAAAGTGAAATCTATCTATATAGAGGGGTTACACTTAGCTTTGGCGCTCTATTAGGAGATCTTATAGGAGCATTTATAAAGCGTAGGCTTGATTTAGAACCTGGAGAACCGCTACCTATTCTAGATCAGCTATCTTTTATAGTTATGGCTTTAGCAATTACACAACTTTTAAACTATATAGAGCTATCCGTTCTTGAATACATATATATACTCATAGTAACACTAACATTACATGTTATAACGAATTATTTTGCATATCTACTAAAGCTGAAGGATGTTCCATGGTAATACAATTCTTACTAAACAATATTTTATAGCCCTTTGTATTTTAATGTCTAAACCCATAACTACCTTATCTTTTAACAAATGAGAAGACCAAATATAAAATCATAGACATACATAAATTAATACAAAGAAGTAGAACAAATAAAATACATTGAGATTTAGCATGAAGGTTCTTCCTAAGAATATCAGATATAGACATCTAGAGTATCACTAAACCTAGTATAAAATTAAATGGGGTATAAGGAAAAGAAATGGCATGGAATGTCTAACCATATAAACATGTAATTAAACTACTATACCCAATGGATAAAAATCACACATATAGTCTTCTCAGGTTCACTGGTCTTATACACAAATTCTATTCTACAGAAGATCCTGTATGCATTAATATTAGGTATGTCTAGCAACAAAAGTCTAGCAACAAAAGTAGGCAAAAGGGGATGTAGGTAATATAAAAGGAAGAAGCCTTCTCCGAAAGTTTTATAGATATACTTATGGTTTTATAGTAACACTAAATGTTTTACTCAACTACTTTTCATAACGTTTAACTACATTATCTAATTTTCAATATGATTAGAGTAGTATAGGGTGAGGGATTAGTGAAACTAAAAAATGCTGCCTATATCCTACTAGGCTTTACATTGTCTTGGGTGCTATCAAGTCTTTTAGATATAAATCACTTAATCTATGTTACAATAATTGTGCCATTTCTGTTAATTGGTATTCTTCATGAACTACTGCATCTAATGGCCATAAATATATTTGGAATTAGATACAAATTTACTATAAAAGGGCTATATATAGGCTTTATTATTAATGTAGACAAAAGGGGGAAGTATATTTTAACAGCATTATTTCCACAAATACTCACCTTACTCATGATACTACTTTATATATTTACATTAAATAAAGCTGTACTTACACTATCAATACTCCATATAGCAATCTCCGTAGAGGACCTAGGGAAATGTATTAAATATATTTTCCTACAGCCAGACTACTTCCTGGATAAAGGTCCTTAGATATTTAAAGAACATTAATAGATAAGGGTGGATACCTAGGAGATTAGTGTGGTTGTATATGGGCCTAGCTCTTGTATTGGTTTATGGTTATTTTGATTGCTCTAAACACTCTACATGCTAAGGCTCTTAGTAAGAGTTTTTACACTAAGTATTTCAATAGATTTTCTATTCCATAGAGTAGCTCTAACAATTAGTAATATGCTCAAAATATGAATAGTAATAGAAAGAATAGCTAAATAACATCAAACCATATAAACCTTCATAAAGTTAAATACGGTAGTAGAAGGCTGAGCTCTTCAAGATGGAATATCCCAGTATTGGCTAACCTCTGATGGAAACACAAAGGGTAGAAAGGTAATAGATGGAGGTTTAAGAGCTATGGTATATAGATCTATAGCTATTTTCAGTGGTGGTAAAGACAGTACCTATGCACTCCATTTAGCACTATTACAAGGCTTTAATATTGTATTGCTTTTAACATTTCTACCAAAATCTTTACATCCTTGGTATCTTCATAGACCATTTGTTGAATATACACATATACAGGCTAAATTGATGGGATTTAAACATATCTTTATTAGAATCAATGGTAGAGATAGGATGGAGGAGGAGTATGGAATAAAAAGGGCGTTAGAGGAGCTTATTAATACCTACGACTTTGACTATCTGATTTTAGGGGTTGTTGGAAGTGATGCACAGAGAATGCTGTTTTTAGATATTGCTGAAAATTTAGGGTGTAAGCTCTACACACCTCTATGGGGGAAGGATAAGAGCCACTATCTTATGGAACTTATTAGAAGTGGTGTAGAATTTATGGTAACGTCAATAACTAGTTGGGGTATTCCAATGGATATTCTTGGAAGAATTGTAACGGAACAGGATATACGGGAAATATTGAGGAGGGCTGCAATATATGGGTTTGACCCAGTTTTTGAGGGTGGTGAAGCAGAGAGTTTTGTTGTATATGCGCCATTATTTAGGGGGAGAATATGTGTTGAAGGTAGAAAGCATATTTTATCTGAGTATGAAGGTTATATCATACCTGAAAAAGTATATGAATGCTGAATTACTAGCTATATAGATTACATATTGAAACAATATCTATACCTCTTCTACAAATACATAGACATACTTTCTCTCCATCAATAGTATACACAATTATTTTACCACTCCTTATATAGCCTATGTGCTTAACCTTAATGTAGCTGCCCTTTACAAAAGACTCTACACAGCTACTATATAGCTCATTAGCACACCTCTCCTCTTCACATGCAAGTATTTCATCAGCATCACAGTATATGGTAAAAACCCTATTATCTATGACTAGCAGTATATCCATCGCTGTAGCTTCAGGTTCTGGAAGATTCTTTGTAGCCATGTCATATCAAACCTTGTTGATCTAATAACAGTTCTCTATCTCTATCAAGATCTATAGATATTGCATACTGGAATACTGTATCAAATTTTGCCCTAAGGATTGCTAAATGGGGTTTATATAGAGTGAGTCTCCCAATATTTTTTGAAGGTATATCTATTCCAAGAATTCTGGAAATCACCTTAATTGCTAGCACATCCTCTACAATTGCTGCACCGCTATCTATATCAGGTCTGATGGTAATTATTATTGGCAGTAATAGCTTGTTCCATTCATTCTCCTCTAAATAGCTACATAGCATTCTCAATTCAGTTTTTCTAAAGAAATGTATTGTTCCATCCCTTAAAATAACGTGTGGTGTCTCCATATTGATTAGCTCGTAGAGTGAAAGTCTCTCCCTAGGGAGATGCTTATTTACTATCCTTAACTCATTGGCAAGTAGCCCCTTTATAATTGCATCTTCTTGAGGGTTCATAAGAGCCACACTATGCTAGATAATACCTAAAGTATTTATTAATCTGAATGAATATACTACATTCATGTGTTTATAGAACTCTGTTAGAGATTTTAGAAACGATAAATTTATTAGCTTCTATATAAATTCTAACATACTTAGTAAGAGTTGAAGGTGTGAAAATGAGTACAGAAATACTGTTTGAAAAGAGAAGGAGAAGAAAAAGAAAACTTGAGTTAGTTGGTAGCAAAGTGGTGTTTAGGAAGAGACTTGAACACAGCTTTGAATTACCACAAGAGATAGCTGAATGGATTAAGAATAACATTGACATAATAGATTGGCTAGTATTTGATAGCGCAATATCATCATCACTAAGACATCCACACAGTGTTAGAACTCTAATATATCTACTCTATGCAAGGACAAACGGAATTCCAATAGCGCAAATGGCTAAAAAAATTGATATTGCACATGAGCAACTCTATAGACTTGAAAGACTTTTAATTAAAGTAGGGCTAAAGGATACTGTGTATAACACACTTAAATCAAGAGCTATAGCATCTCATTAGCTGTAGAGTATTATCTCACAATAACTATCTATATAATTCAGTCATATAATTCAATTCAAAATATTTTTACTATTGCCTTCTTTTAAGCTTCTCACCCAGCATATTTCTATCAATAGCAAAATAAGGGGTAGCATTTGCGGTGTACTTACTTAAGATACACATCGAGTTAAAATAATAAACTTGTAGCAACTAATATACTTGGGTATAAAATATGTTTAAGGTACATCGCGAAACAATAACATTAACTACATCAAAGCAGTTTCAGTTGATAGATATAACTAAAGATGTTGAGGAAATTGTTAGAAAAAGTAATATCAAGGATGGAATATGTATAGTTTTTGCCCCTCATGCAACAGGAGCTATAATAGCTAATGAAAATGAGATGGGGCTTCTAGATGATATAATAACATTCATTAAAGAATTAATACAACCAGATAGAGGGTGGAAGCATAATAGAATTGATGATAATGCACACGCACATATAGGTTCAGCAATAATTAGTAGTGAAAGAATATTCCCAGTTGTTGATGGAAGGTTGGCAAGGGGTACATGGCAGAATATATTTTTTGTAGAAATGGATGGGCCTAGACCGTATAGAAGTATTATTGTTATGGTTCTTGGATCTAGCTGATAAAACACCTATCTACTATCCCTAATACTTTTTAAGCACTCTTCTATACAATCACTTAATGCTCTACCATAGTAGCCTTCATCAATACACTTTTCTCTGCAATACCTTAGGATATGTGTTCTATCATATTCTGTAGGCTGTTTTTCTAGAGACAAACAAATGCACCTCTCTGTAGTAACACCTCATAAATACTTTTATAAATAGTACTATTATATAGTATAGGGGTTGTAGGTATGCCTAAGGCAATAGTACTTATAAATACGGATGTGGGTATGGAGGAAGAGGTGGCGAAAGCATTAATGCAGATACCAGAGGTTAAGGAAGTCCATGTAGTTTATGGGATTTACGATGTTGTAGTTGTGGTTGAGGCTGATACATTTGATGCTCTTAGAAGTGCTGTTATAACAAAAGTTAGAAGATTTCCACATATAAAAAGTACTACAACACTTATAGTTGTTGAGCATTAAGTAGAGCTTAAACAATATTCTAATCAATGTTGACATATAGTGATAGGTTAAAACATTTTTATTCTTGTTAAAAAAGTATTTTATACCACAGAAGAAATAGTGATTATAATGAGTAGTATAACCTCATATAATGAGCTTGTAGAAAATCTATTGAAGCTCCATAAATGCTTTAGAGTACAGATGCTATTACCTAATGATGTTATCAATAAGGTAGATCTACTTACAAAACCCTATAGTAGTCTTGTTCTTGCAGTAAGTATGTGGGCTGTTGATATGATGAAGAGAAATGTTCTTGGGTATGGTGATATAGTGTATGTACAGAGGCGTTTAGCACAATTCTTAATTGAGATGGGGAAATCAGAAATAGAATTATTGAAGAGAATGCTCAATCTATTACCATCTAAACTTGGTGAAGACATAGGTATTATCCTTAGAAGGTGTATGATTGAGCAGCAAAAATTAATGGATATTATAAGAATCCTTAATTTTATTAATGAGGTTATAACGCTAGTTGAAGGTGAACAGCATATAAGTGAGCCTATTCGAAGAGTTAGAACACTTTGTTTACATGATTCTAACCTCCTTCCACCAACACATACTAATAGTGAAATATATATACAGCTAGTGACTAAAGCATTCAGTGGCGTATCAGAGACTCAAAGGGAACCACTCCTACTTCAATCACTAGAGTTAATTGAAATGAGGTTAGCTAAAGGACACCTAGATGCATCAGACTTAGCAGCAATAGCACTTGTAGCTCTCACCATAGCCAGACATCTATATTCTATAACTATATGTACAGAGCCATGTATAGAGCTTGAAACCTTTGCTAGAAAAATCTATACAGATCTAGTGGATATGGGTGTAGATCCATCGAAATCTGATATATATCAGATTTATCAAGAGCTTTCTACAAAAACTGTTTTTAGAAAGTCTAGAGATGGAAGAGTATGAATGGAGGGTTGTGGAAAGATAAATTCCTTTTAATAGCTCATAGGGGGGCTTCAGCATATGAACCTGAAAATACATTAGCTGCATTTAGAAAGGCCATTGATATGGGGTGTGATGCTATTGAATTCGATGTTAGGTTTACAAAAGATGGTATACCTATAGTAATTCATGATGAAGATTTAAAGAGGGTTACAGGTGTAAATAAGAGGGTGAGGGAACTCACATTAGATGAAATTAGAGGAATGATGGTAATGGGGAGGGAACAGATTCCAACAGTTGATGAGGTTTTAAGTGAGGTTAGAGGTAAAGCAGTTATATTTATGGAAATTAAAGATCTGGTTGATGAGGGGTATATAGTTAGAATACTAAGGGAGCATAATGTAATAGACCATTCATTAGTTATTTCATTTAACTATGAGTATCTAAGAGTGATAAAGGCTCTAGACAGCTCTATAGAGATAGGGCTACTAACATATACAAGACCCCTACCTATAGATAAAGCAGTTAAATTAAAGGCTATGGCAATTCTACCTAGGTACAACTTAGTAACACCAAATGTTGTGAGAGAAATCCATAGTAAGAAATTAAAGATATATACATGGACAGTAAATGATGTCTCAATAGCTTTGAAAATGAAAAACTATGGAGTTGATGGTATTGCTACAGATGATCCTGCAATTAGAAGTGGATTAGAGAAACAAAGTACACTTCTTAAGTATGGAGCATAGCTGATGATGCTTCACCCCCCTGAGCATCTATAAGATGATGTAATTCCCTTGGCTGATATCCAGATTTAGTAAAGCGTTATCTTTCTCCCAACACCCTTCTTCTCAGCTTCTTCATAGACGTGCCATGCTGTTATGACATCCTGTATCGCTAGACCTGTTGAATCAAATACTGTTATTTCGTTATCAGATACCCTACCAGATTTCTTACCAACTATAATATCTCCTAACTCACCATATATTTCATTTGGCTGTAGAATGCCCCTACTTATAGGGATGTTAATCTCGCCACTATGTATTGCCTGCTCCATATCATCAACTATAATCTTAGCTCTTTTAAGTATCATTGGGTCTAGCTCCTCTTTACCAGGAGCATCAGCACCCATTGCATTTATATGTATTCCTTCAGAAATCCATTCATTTTTTACAATAGGCTCTCTTGAGGGTGTTAGTGTTACAAGAATATCTACATCTTTAACAGCATCACTACACTTCTCTACAGCATTTGTAGAAATGCTGTAATTGAGCTCTACTTCCTTCGCCAATTTTTCAGCTTTACTCCTATTAATATCAAATATCTTAATACTTTCAATTTTCACTACATGGTATAGCGCTTCTATGCTGTATGGAGCCATAGATCCTGCCCCAATAATACCAACAATTCTAGAATTCCTTCTAGCAAGATATTTAGTAGCAACAGCCACTGCTGCACCAGTTCTAACACCGGTAATCAGCACTCCATCAATTAGACAAAGAGGTCTTCCAGTTTTAGGATCCACTAGAATTATTATAGCCATAACAGTAGGCAGACCGTGTTTAACTGGATTGTTTGGATGAGAATTAACAATTTTTACACCTGCTATATCTAGATGCTGAAAGTATGCAGGCATGGTACGTAGATCGCCACCATATTTATCAAAGAATAGATATGTCTTTGCAGGCATTTGGATCCTCCCCAGACCCTTTTCTCTAAATGCTTTTTCTACCAATTCTATAGCATCATTCATTCTTAACAGCATCCTTACATCTGAGTAGTCCAATACCCTTATTTCAATCATTGTATATCACCATAAATTGTATAGAGTGAGAAAGGTATAAATTTATTCTGTTCTAATGCATATAAGTATAAACTAACGAAAAGTATTGTATAGTTAGTATAAACGGATATAGTAGGAGTTTAGCTCTCTATGAATTTATGGTTGTCACTAACCATATTTCTCTAAAGATTTCATTTGGTTTAAGGTTATTTGGGCATGTTAAGATTCTTTTGAGAAATCTTCATATAGAGTATTTCAGTAGTTCTTCCTCCATAGGGTAGTCAAAATACAATGAATTGGATTGAGGTATGCTATAGACTTCCCTATACATTAATCCACGAAATATTTATGAAAATTAAAACAATAAATGTATATCTAATGGTATCCACATTTCTAAAGCAACTAATAACACATAATGTCAACCACAATGAAATCTAAATCCCATAGATCTCTATACTGTTTCAATACTATAATTAATAATTATAGGTTTAACATCTATTCCTAGAAGTTGCTTAATAATCTGTGGTACAACTTCTACAACTCTATTATAGAGCTCAGTCTCGCTTTCTATAGGGATTAAAATTCCAATACTATCGTTAGAACCATATATATATCCTCCAACACTACTTAATAGACGTGAAATTGTAGATAGTGGTATATTTTTTAGTGTATTATCTGCTGGCTGTATTATTATGGCTATTGGTATGAGTTCTTCTAACGACATTATGTATTTAAATGAAATTGCTGAATAGACGATATCTCTACCCAAATCTAGAATAAAGTTAATTAAATCAGCACCTAATAGTTTAGCTTCTTCAATACTCATAAATATAATGGTTGGATCTATAATAAGCTCCTTCAATATTTTAACTATATCATTTACTTTAATGTTTGTCCACCAACTCTATCTTTTAAGAATAGTGTTCTAGATTTTTAAATATCAAGCTTATATTCTATGTAACTAATAAGTATAGCTTTGGTGTACATATTGTCAAATGATCTTATAGAGTATCTTGAAAGGCTTACACTAATAAAATTTAGTGATGATGAGAGGATGAAAGTTAAGGTTGAAGTGGATAAGATTGTTAATTTATTCAATGAATTGAGAAATGTTGAGGGTCTGGATAAATATGAACCTTTATTTCATGTTCATGAAGTATCTACACCTTTAAGAGAGGATGAAGCCCTTGATAGAGTAGATGAGGAACATAGTATGCTTAAAGATAATGCTCTGCTAGTCGATTGTTATGTAAAAGCACCAAAAACTATGGTAGAGTAGTATGTCCTATAAATACATTTCTATGCCTGTCTATAGACTTATTGAGGAGTTTTCATCTGATGCATATAAAGTATTTGAATATGTGGATTCAATCTATGATAGAATAAAGCGTGTAGAGGATAGAGTAAAAGCATTTATAACTATTGTTCCCAAGGAGGAGGTATACAGTTATTTAGAGACCCTCTTAAAAAGGGGATATAATAGTGGTAGTTACCCAAAATTGTTTGGTGTAATGATAGGGGTAAAGGATAACATCTCAACTAAGGGTATTAGAACAACATGTGGTTCTAAAATGCTTGAAAACTATATTCCACCCTATGATGCTACTGTTATTGAGAAACTTAAGAGTGTAGGTATGGTTATTCATGGTAAAACAAATATGGATGAATTTGCAATGGGTTCTACAACAGAGACTAGTGCATTTTATCCCACTAGAAATCCATGGAATTTAGATCGAGTTCCCGGAGGGTCGTCGGGGGGCAGTGGAGCAGCACTAGCAGCAGGTGAGGCATCTATAGCACTTGGTTCAGATACTGGTGGCTCTATAAGAAATCCTGCAGCTTATACAATGGTATATGGCCTTAGGCCTACATATGGGCTTGTAAGTAGATATGGTTTGATTGCATATGCAAGTAGTATGGATCAAATAGGGCCTATGGCTAGAAACACTACAGATTTAGCATTATTGCTCACAATTATATCGGGGCATGATCAAAGAGATTCAACATCTTTACCTCTACATTCTATAGACTATCTCAAAGCATTAGATGAACTCCTCTATAAGGAACCGAGACTTAGAATAGGTATCTTAAAGGAATTGTTTGAAGGCTCTGATGATGGTGTTAGAAAAGTTACTTATAGCTGTATAGATAAAATATGTTCATATCATGAATGTATAGAGGTCTCAATACCATATACCAAGGAGGCTGTAGCAGCATATTATATAATAGCTATGGCTGAGGCTAGCTCTAACCTAGCTAGATTTGATGGCATTAGATATGGTCTTAAGGTACCAGTTGAGGGTAGGAATTGGGTTGATGTTTATACGGAGGTTAGGACTAAAGGATTTGGATATGAGGTTAAGAAAAGAATAGCGTTGGGGACATATGTTCTCAGTATGGGCTATAGAGATATGTACTATATAAGAGCATTGAGGTTTAGAAGGATGCTTAAAGAGAAGCTAGATGCTATGTTTAGTAAGGTTGATGTTATGGCAAGTCCAACTATGCCTATTCCTCCCCCTAGGCTGGGCGAGTTCTTTGAAGATCCCCTAAAGATATATTTGGCAGATGTATCAACTGTTATCGCTAGTCTAACAGGGTATCCAGCTATAAATATTCCTGCAGGTTGGAATGGTTTACCAATCGGGCTACAGCTTATTTCAAGACCCCTTTCAGAGCCAATACTTCTATATATTTCAGCACAATTGGAGGAGAGGACAAAGCTGAGAGATCTTATTGCAGAGGTGTAGATTGATGGAGGTTTTAATAGGGCTGGAGATACATGTACAGTTAACAGCATTGACAAGCAAGTTATTTTGCCCAACATACTCTAGCTATAGAGGGGGTAGTCCAAATACATATGTGTGTCCGATCTGTCTAGGGTTACCTGGTACTTTACCTGTTGTAAATAGGAGGGCGATAGAGTATGCTATAGCCGTTGCTAAAGCCCTTAACTGTGAATTAAGTGATAGAATTATATTTGTTAGAAAGCACTACTTTTATCCAGATTTACCTAAAAACTATCAGATAACACAATACGATGGCCCTGGATTTACATCTATAGCCAGAAACGGTCACGTTAAGATACTCATCAATGGTAAAACGAAGATTGTTAGAATAAGGAGGATAAATATCGAGGAGGATCCGGGGAAAATACATTATATAGGGGGTATTGAGGAGGCGCAATACAGTTTAGTAGACTACAATAGATCTGGTGTACCACTACTTGAAATAGTTACAGAACCCGATATGAGTAGCCCAAAGGAAGCAAGGGTTTTTCTAGATAAACTTATCGCAATTCTTGAATATCTAGATGTAGTGGATACAGCCCTTGAAGGCTCTTTTAGGGTTGATGCAAATATTTCAATTAGGGACTATGGAAGAGTTGAGGTAAAGAACATAAACTCAATAAAGGATGTTGAGAAGGCTTTAACATATGAAATTGTGAGACAGAAAAGAATTATTGAGCAGGGTGGTACTATAGCTAGAGAGACTAGACACTGGGATGATAAAAAGGGTATAACAGTACCACTTCGAGCTAAAGAATTTGAAGAGGACTACAGATATTTTCCTGACCCAGATTTACCACCAATAAAAATCTCAACTGAGATGATAAACAAGATTATATCTACAATACCTGAGCTACCTGACCAGCGTATAGAGAGAATTATGGTGCAGTACGGTTTAGATGAATATAGATCAACAGTATTAGTACTTAATAAGTGGCTTGTAGACTTTTTTGAAGAATGTGCAAAGATATATAGCAACTACAAGAGGCTTGCAGACATACTTATAACAGATTTCCTTAGATGGATTAAGGAGCTATCTTTGGATTTAAAAAAGTTTAGTGTTAAGCCACAAAGTATTGTAAAGCTTCTCGAACTTTTAGATAAAGGTATACTGTCCATAAAAATGGTTAAGGAGTTAATGCCACATGTCATAAAAGGGGAGATCAATATCGATGAGTACATTGAATCAAAGGGATATATTAGGATTTATGATGAACAGCATCTTGAACAGATAATATTGGAGGCTGTTAAAGAAAATCCTAAAGCAGTTGAAGATGCACTAAAGAATCCCAAGGCTATTAATTTCCTTATAGGAGAGGTAATGAAGAAAACAAGTGGAAAAGCAGATCCACAAAAAACTAGAGATATACTATTGAAAATACTTGAAAAAATAAGGGACATGAAAAGATAGAATCATCGCGTGGGTTTGTCATCACCTTTCAGATCTTAAAACCTGCATCATCTAACCATAAAATATAGCCCTACGAGACTAATAACTGTTTCAAGACAGTATTAGGATTTAAAGCTAAATGACTTAATAAACATAAATTCTCTTACGTAAGTGTATTGAAGTAGGGGCTCTAATTATGGCGGGCCCGCGGGGATTTGAACCCCGGACCTCCGGCTCCGCAGGCCGGCGCTCTATCCAAGCTAAGCTACGGGCCCAAAATCCTAGCCTGAATCTAGATATACTGGTGTAATGTTTTAATTTATCAGTTTGATTTGCTTTTATTCTATATATATTTTTGTTTAACTTTTATTTATGGGTGTATAGTTTAATATAGTTAATATAAAAAGAGTTTTTATTTTTACTGCAAAACGTAGTATTTCTTAAATATACTATGGGGTGGTGTGGCTAATGGATATATTAAGTCTATCAATATACTTAGGACTGGCCTCAGGTGTTATAACGCTAGTATATGTGGCTTCTGTAATACTTCACATTATCAAAAGGCCTATAGCTATGGATAGTAGTGAGGAGAAGGCTGCTGCACAAATACATGGTTATATCAAGAGTGCTGCGCTTGCCTATATAAAAGCACAGTACAGTGTTATACTCTCTATAGTGGCCATCATTGCTATTCTGCTTATAGTGCTTGGTATTGTATTTCAGAATACTCTCTTACTACTTTCAGGAATTTCATATATTCTAGGGGGGATATGCTCAGCTATTGTAAGTATCGTTGGAATGCTTATGGGTGTTTTTAGCAATATTCGTGTATTGAATGCATTAAGTAGAAATAGTATGAATAAAGCACTTACACTAGCATTTAGAGGGGGTTCTGTAACAGGATTTTTAGTTGGTGGCATAGGACTTACATTTGTATCACTACTATTCATAGCATTTAATGGCCTTAACCCAAAATATACTGTACAAGCTACACAATCCCTTTTAGCATATGCATTTGGGGCTAGTACTGCAGCACTATTTGCAAGGGTTGGTGGAGGTATATATACTAAGGCAGCAGATATTGGAGCAGACCTTGTTGGAAAGGTAGAGGTGGGTATACCGGAGGACGATTCTAGAAACCCTGGTGTTATAGCTGATAATGTGGGTGATAATGTTGGTGATTGTGCTGGTATGGGTGCAGATCTATTTGAATCTTATATTGAGGGTATCATAGCACCAATGGTAATAGCTGCAATTTTAGGAGCTTCAAATCTAGTGGCGTATCCTGTTCTATTCTCAGCAATTGCATTACTTGTTAACCTGCTTTCCTCACAGTTTGTAGTGGTTTCACCATTGGATGAGCCTGGGAAAATACTTACTCTAACATCCATAATCTCCATAGCGGCTGTTGCAATAGTCAATGGTATATTTACATTTTCACTAACTCAAACACTGATGGTAGCCTGGGTTATAGGGTTGCTAGGTCTTATAGCAGGTGCTATAGTTGGCTTTACATCGGATTACTTTACATCACCTCTATATAGACCTGTTAAAATAGTAGCTCAGAATTCGCAGTTTGGTCCTGCACTAACAATACTGAGTGGTATGACAATGGGGTTCTATAGTGTATTTATACCAAGTATTGCGATAGCTATAGCAGCTATTGCATCATTTGCGATAGGTTCAACTCTAAGTATTGCTGAGCAGTTACTATCAGGAATATACTCTGTAGCATTAGCAGCTACTGGAATGCTATCTGTTGCACCGGTGATAGTAGCAGCAGATGCATATGGTCCTATAGTCGATAATGCTGCAGGATTGGCTGAACAGGCAAACTATGGTGAGGAGGTAAGAGGTTCTGCTGATAAACTTGATGCTGCTGGAAACACAATGAAGTCTATATCAAAAGGCTATGCAATAGGCTCAGCAGCATTAACAGCACTTGCACTGTTATTTAGTTTTGCAAGTGTTCTTGCTGGTATGAGTGGTCGGAGAGTGGATATAGTTATGCAGACGATATTTAATGTGGGGCATCCATCTTATGGCGCTTACTTTGTAGGAGGAATAATCATAGGTGCAGTTATGGTGGCAGTATTTGTTGCTATGGTTATACAGGCTGTAACTGCTGCTGCAGGAAAACTTGTAGATGAGATAAGAAGACAATTTAGAGAAAAGCCAGGTATACTAGAGTGGAAAGAGAGACCAGACTATGAAAAAGCGGTACAGATAGTGACATACTATGCATTAAGAAGACTAGTACTACCAGGAGTAATAGCAATATTAGCACCACTACTAATAGCTACAATATTTGGGGTTGGGGATGTATGGCGGGGAGCAGCAACATTAGGAGGTCTACTAACGGGATCCATTGCATCAGGTCTACTCCTAGGGCTATTTCAAGGCAACGTTGGAAACACTTGGGATAATGCAAAGAAATTTATAGAGGCTGGAAACTTTGGGGGTAAAGGTACAGAAACCCATAAAGCAGCTGTAGTTGGAGATACTGTAGGAGATCCACTAAAAGATGCTGCAGGACCAGCCATAAATATAATGATGAAAGTTATGGCAGTATCTTCATCAGTGCTAGTACCATTTCTATTATTTGTACTATAGATGAGCAACCCTCAACATTTAATCCGCCATATAATAATAGTGTCGCAGAACCAAAACTACATAGACTAATGGCCCATACATAAATATCTTTTTAAGATAGCCACCTCAGAAAATGAATTCAATGCAGCTTATTTTACATCCAAGTGGATTTTCTAACTCCAATAAGTTAATTTGTTTATCTTCAGACACCAATCTTTATTCAACTTACATTCTTTCCATTTATATCAATAATTTCCGTATTACCTTATTACCCATAGTGATTTAGATGGGTCTCAAATTACTGCTCTAAGTTTCATTAAAGGTTTATGATGGTTGATGTTAATGTAGTGTATAGAAAAGGTTAAAGTTCTTTTCTCTAAAATATGCTAGTAAAATAAACAGCCGCTTAAGACATGGTATCAACTGTAAGTGTCTCCAACGGTGATGCAGCCTAAGACCAAATCAATATAGGAGCTAAATCTTCTTTACCACTATTAGCATAGTAGTTTTCTGGATATGAGTTGTAGCATGAAGGATGGTAGGACTAGGAGATGCCTAGAGAAGGGTGTTCGACCCCTTCGGCTCCCCCCTTCATTCTCCTCGGCTTCCGAGGTGTCTGGTGGCCAAATAGCTATTTTTATTGGTGCAAAATTATAAACTTTTCTATATTTCTATTGATTGCCACCTCATTAATACATCAAATGATGATCTATTGTTTTGGTGGACCGGCCGGGATTTGAACCCGGGACCTCTCGGGTGCGAACCGAGCGCTCTTCCAGGCTGAGCTACCGGCCCCAGATATATGTAATTTAGCTAGAATTTTAAGCGTTTTCAACTTTTTTATATTATTCACAAATTAAAACATTTGGCTTACATAATAGTGTGTATTGGGAATTATAATGGTAGCATATAGTGATGAACTTGAGGAAGTGTTTAATAGTGCCTTAAAATCTACAATATTTATTAATAGGGATGTTTTAAGACCTGAATACATACCTGATGAATTACCCCATAGAGAGGAGCAGATTTCTAAACTAGGAGCCATCTTAGCACCTGCACTAAGAGGTTCAAAACCTAGCAATATCTTCATATATGGGTTGACTGGTACTGGCAAAACTGCTGTAACAAAATATGTTTTAAAGAGGCTCTATGGTAAGGCTATTGAAATAGGCTCTAATGTAGTGCCATGCTATATAAATACCAGGCAGGAGGATACCACATATCGTGTTATAGTAAGACTTGCTGAGTGTATAGGGCTGAAACTTCCATTCACAGGTATATCAACAGCAGAAGCATATAGAAGATTTCTTAGTGTCTTAGATTCAAGAGACTCTATAATGATTACTGTACTAGATGAGATAGACTTTCTAATCAAGAAACATGGTGATGAGCTTCTTTATAGACTTTCTAGAAGCAGCGATGAACTTTCGCATTCAAGAATATCCATAATTGGTATAACAAATGACTTAAAGCTTGTTGACGATTTAGATCCTCGGGTGAGAAGCAGCCTTGGTGAGATAGAGATAGTATTTCCTCCATATAATGCTATTCAGCTTGAGGATATCCTTAAGAGAAGAGTTAAAACAGCATTAAATCCAAAAGCTATAAATGACGCTGTAATAAGCTTATGTGCAAGTTTAGCAGCTCGCGAACATGGCGATGCAAGAAGAGCTTTAGATCTATTGAGAGTTGCAGGGGAGATTGCTGAAAGAGAGGGTGCGGAAACCATTTCCACACAACATGTCTACATAGCTCTTAGAGAAATTGAGAGAGATAGAGTTGGCGAATTAATATCAACTATGCCTCTTCATAGTAAGCTAGTACTACTAGCAATATATAACCTCACACGAAATAGTGTAAAAACAACTACTGGGGAGGTATATATCCATTACAGAACTCTGTGCATGAAGTTAGGTATTGAGAGTGTAACGCAACGAAGGGTTAGTGATATAATTAGTGAGCTTGATATGGTTGGAATAATAACAGCTAGATTAATAAGTCGTGGAAGATATGGTAAAACTAGAATGATATCTCTTGCAGTACCAGAGGATGTGATACTGAATGCTCTTAGTGGAGACAGCTACATCGAGTCCCTGTTACCTAGGAATAGATGATGGATATTTTGATATTAGCCTTAAGAAATCAAATAGAGGTGGCAAGACGGTTTTAGTTGGTGTTGTAACGTGTGGAGGGAGATTCGCAAATCTATTCATAGATAGTATATCTATAGATGGGCTCAACGGCACATCATCAGCAGCTAGAATTATTACTAAAGCATCCACTTTATATCCTATTCAAATGATATTTCTTGACGGAGTTACATACGCAGGCTTTAATATTATAGATCCGAGAAGAATATATAGTGTACTTAGTATACCTCTAGCTGTGATATTTAGACACCCACTTGATCTTGAAAAAATACTAAATGCACTTAAGACACATTTTAACGACTACCTATATAGGTATAGCATTATTGAACATACATATAGAAATAGTTTTGAGGTAAGAATAGATAATGCAAAGATAAAAATATATGCCTTGGGGCTTTCAACAATAGAAATTTTAAACCATTTAGAAAGAGTTAGAAGGATATTTGTAGAGCCATATCCTCTTAGAATGGCAGATCGCCTAGCATCAATACTAGGAAGAATTATAATGAGTAGAAAATATTTATGGTAATTATAGCTATACTATTTGATCTTACTATAAACTCCAGCTTTCAATATATTTCCTCTGACTTTCAGTAAGTCTATCTATTTCTATATTCATTGATTTAAGCTTTAGCTCTGCAACCTCCATATCCAACTCTATAGGCACATCATATACCTTCTTCTTCAGGCTAGTATATCTTTCTACAATATATTTCACTGATAATGCTTGATTTGCAAAACTCATGTCCATAACTTCGCTTGGATGACCTTCAGCACATACTAGATTAACAAGCCGTCCTTTTCCAAGTAAGTATAGTCTTCTACCATTTGGTAGAGTATATTCTGTTACACATTCTCTTAATTCTCTTTTAGATGTCGCTATACTATCCAAATCCTTTACACTAACCTCAACATCAAAATGCCCAGAATTGGCTAGAATAACACCATTTTTCATTTTCAGATAGTGGTCCTTTGTTATCACATCTATATTACCTGTAGCTGTTATAAATATATCACCCACTTCAGCTGCTCTATCCATTTTCATAACATCAAAACCGTCCATAACAGCTTCAAGTGCTCTAATAGGATTTACCTCCGTGACAATTACGCGTGCACCCATCCCCCTAATTCTCCATGCTATTCCTCTACCAACCCATCCATAGCCAGCAACCACAACAGTCTTTCCAGCTAGTAACATATTAGTGGCCCGAAGAATGCCGTCTACAGTACTTTGACCAGTTCCATATCTATTATCAAATAGATACTTTGTCAACGCATTATTTACAGCTATAACTGGATACCTTAAAATACCATCTTTCTCCATAGCCTTTAGTCTCAAAACGCCAGTTGTAGTCTCCTCAGTACCACCATACACTTTTGTAGCAATATCTACCTTCTGTGTATGTAGATACACATGTAAATCACCACCGTCATCTATAACGATATGCGGTTCACATTCTGCAACTTTATTAATGGCCCAAAAATACTCTTCCTGTGTTTCGCCCTTCCATGCAAATACGTGTACACCATCTCGTGCCAATGCGGCAGCCACATCATCCTGAGTCGACATAGGGTTACTTGCAGCTAGCCACACTTCTGCACCACCACGTATTAACGTCTTTATAAGTACAGCTGTCTCCTTTGTTACATGTAGTACAGCAGCTATCCTTATATTGCGAAGGGGTTTAAGTTTTTCAAACTCGTTACCAATTATATTGACAACAGGCATATGCTTACTAGCCCATTCTATTTGGATACTCCCTCTGTCAGCCAATGTTATGTCTCGAACTTTAAACTCCATAGCTATATATCACCATCTATCTCCTACTAAGGTAAAACTAGTCAATAAAATAATTAGAGATATACACCTATATTTTTATTAGGTTATAGACATGGGTAGTAGAAGATTTGTGATAATAGTAGTAGGCATGCCTGGATCTGGAAAGTCGACATTCTCTATAGTTGCTAAAGAATTGGGTATACATGTTATAAATCTAGGTGATATAGTAAGGGAGGAGGTAGTAAGAAGAGGCCTTGAACAAAATTTAGAGAATTTACTGAAGGTAGCCAAACAGCTTAGAGAGACAATAGGAAATGACGCTATAATGAAACTGGCCATTCCAAAAATAAAGGAGGCTCTTACGACACACTGTATCATTGTGGTAGATGGTGTTAGAAGTTTAGATGAAGTAGAATGTCTTAAAAAAGAAGTTGGTGTAGAGATAGTGGTATTGGCGGTGTATGCACCCCCTAAATTAAGGTTTCAGAGGCTTGCCAGTAGGGGAAGGCCTGGAGACCCCAAAACATGGGAGGAGTTTAGAAAAAGAGATTTGGAAGAACTATCATGGGGGCTGGGAAATATAATAGCATTAGCAGATATAGTAATAGTTAATGACAGTTCGTATGAGAAGTTTATAAGTAGTGTAAGGAGCCTACTTTCTAAGGTGTATTTAGAGTGGTGTATATAAGGGCTGAGGTTGAGGTTAGACCTACTGAGGATTTAGATAAAGTGTTAAAGGCTCTAAAAAATATACTGCATGTAAAGAATGTAAGGGTGGAAGATTTAGGTAAAGAGAGGAAAATGATTATATGTGAAGAAAATGAGTTGAACGCTTTAAGGAAGTTTCATGATATATTAAGAAGGCAGAAAATACTTGATACAGCAAGAAGTGTTATGCTAAGGAGTTTGAGAAGTAATACGATAGAATTTAAGTTAAATAAACAGGCAGCATTTCAAGGAATTATAAATTTTGTTGAGAATGATAGTGAGAGTCCTTTGGGTGCAATAACTATAACTATTACCAGTAATAGAATAAATGCTGTAATTGACTGGTTAGCACCAAAAACATCACATGGCAGACCGCTGTGGGAAATAGAGCCTCCAGGAGATGTTTAGCAGTCAACTCTATCTAGTGGAAGTATAGATAGATCATCAGCGATAAAAACATCGCCACTAAATATTCTTCTAGCTCGTGAGAGATAGTCTCTAATCCACTCAGCCTTATACCGTAAACTCATATGTGTAATAATGAGTATTCTAGCAGCTATAGACTGAGCTAAAAATGCAGCATCACCTACTGTGGCGTGAAAAGTTTGTTTGGCTTTAGTTTTATCACTCTCATAATCTATGTATGTAGCCTCATGAATTACTATACATGGATTTAACATCCTTAGTATGTCAATACACTTACTATTGCAAATTCCATCTCCAGAATAGAATACCGTTATAAATTTGTTAGCTTTTTCATTGGTCTTCACTTTAGCGATATATCCATACGATTCAGTATCACCATGACTCATGCTAACAGATGCTACCGTAATTTCGTCGTTGAGTGTGCGGATAGAGCCCTTATTACTAGATAGGACTTCAGCATCGATACACTCAATTTTAACTATATTCCTTTCATCAAAGGTGGGACCAACCCCTATTCTACTACTATAGGTAGGAAATTGTTGGAATAGTGGGCACAACTCCCTAGGCCCCAGTAATGTAATTGTATGTTGTTTCTGTATATTCTGTGAGGCAAGTTTCATTGTTATAGTGTCTATAAGGGGTAGTAGACCGTAGTAGTGGTCTCCATGCATATGTGTTATACCGATGATGTTTATCTTTAGCAGATCTATACCAACCCTTCCTAGATTTATCTGCGTAGCCTCACCTGCATCTAGAAGTATACATGTCTTAAAGCTGCATATTAGTATGGCTGGTGAAGATCTTGTATGTGTAGGTACAGAGGCTGATGTACCAATAAATACTATTTGGGGTTTCATCTACAGCACCTTCACAATATATATCACCCTTGTAAGTGAACCATGAACTCGATTTAAATGTTTCTCTAAAATACTAACATTTAAAGTATGTAGTATTCTATCAATGTGATCCTCAAGGTGTATAGGTGTAGCAAACACCATATGACTACCTCTTTTAAGTACATAATAAGAATTATAGATAAATCCTTCAATTAATTTTAGTAGACTTTGTGAACGAGGGATACTCTGAATACCATAGGGTGGATCAGTGACTACAGCATCAAAAAATCCATCCCTAAATATACTATATAGTGAGTCTGCCTCAATAAACTCCACCATATTTTCACAGCCATATGCTACGCCATTAATTTTAGCACACTCTATCATTTTTCTGTCAATATCTGTACATGTAACTTGTAGACCCATGTTACAAGCCTCTAGTGCAATTCCTCCTACGCCACAGAATGGATCTAGAAGATGCTCTCTTTTCTTACTGCTAACTCTAGCAATATTTACTAGTGCTCTAGCTAGAGTTGGCTTCATGGTACCAGGCCTGTAGCATGGTCTGCGATGGGGTTCACGGCTATAGAATTTAACCTCTCTTCTTCTATATACTATCTCGTATATTATTGCTAAACCAGCTACTATTGCTATTTTGATTCTTTTCTTGCATCCTCTCCATTTTATTCCTATTGTGGAGAGCATTCTCTGAAGATTATATGCAGTCTCTCTTCCAAATCCTCTGATAGAGTCTACATCTATACAGCTATTACTAACCTCACTGCTATTTAAATTTCTTATAATTCCATATAGATCGTCGTTTTCCTCCACTACATCTATTACTCTACCTAATTCAATTAGTAGAGCTGAGCGTGTAGCTAGTAGTTTAATTAACTCTTCATCAGATATAAAGAACAGAAATTCATCAATTCTTTTATGTATTTTATAGTCCATGTTCTCTGCTTCTGCTATAGAAAAAAATTCTGAAAGAGCCAACGATAGTAATTCGTTGGACAGCTTTACAATATACATAGTTAGTTGCTAACCCATTTGCTAATTTCATTACATATGAGGCTACTTATATCCACCACATGGATCCATGTAGGTAGAGTAGTAGGTATGGAGATTGTATTTGCTGTAATTAGCTTGCTGATTTTTGATGAGGATAGAAGCTCTATGGATTTAGGTAGTAGAAAGTGTGTTACAACAGCTATAACACTCTTAGCCCCTGCATTATAAAGTGCCTGTGCGGCCTTAGCTAACGTTCCTCCAGTACTTACAATATCGTCAACTATAGCTACAGTTGCTCCAGCAACATTAAGCTCTTTTTGATTTATCCTTATTTCACCTGTTACTCTATCTCTAAACTTATCTATATAATCATATGGTACATTAAAGTTTTTTGCAACTTCTATAGCTCTTGAAAGAGCACCTTTATCAGGTGCTAAAACAAGGTCTATTTTTTCACCAGCAATACTAAGCATGTATGTATGGGGTAAAATGTTATACACTTTAAATCCTAATGATGTTAGTGAATGTATAGAGTGCACATCAACGGTAATAATAATGTTTATCCCAAATAGTTTTAAACCTTGATAAATAGCTCTAGTGCTAATTGGCTCTCCATTTAAGAATCTCTTATCCTGTCTTGTATAGGCAGCATATGGCAGTATCAAGCATTTAATGCTAGCTCCAACACCATTGATTGCTTCTAGCGCTAAATAAAGTTCGATGATCTTCTTATCCTGTTCAGGATATAACGATTGAATTATAACTATATCGCCTACTATGTTCTCAGATAATCTAACGTATTGTTCGCCATCTGGAAAGATTTTACTGATAGGTCTAGCTATATTCCAGCCACACTTCTCTTTAAAACCTTCAGCTAACGACTGTGGTGTTCCTGAAAGATATAAAAACATCATAGATATCACTATAGAGTATTGATAAGTACATGTTTAGCTATGCAGTTAAGCTAATTTTAAGTAGATATGGGGCTTTAAAATGTTATCATCAATTAGATTAATGAATAGTGGGAGGATACCTCTATCACTATATGATGTAGGTGGGCTATCTATAGTTCTAAATTTTATTGAGTGTCCTATTAATTGCAGTGAATGTCCATGGGAGTCAAATATTAATAGAAGAAGCGCTAGATTGGTGCCCCTTAATATTCAAAAAATTATTGATTTGATTAATCAGTATAGAGCTGATATTGTTTTTCTTCATGGTGCAGAGCCATACATCTATGTAGAGTATAGTATAATAAAGAAGATTAAGAATGGAGCTGCAACAACTATTGGCATAAAGGCGAATCCACTCATTGCTAGAGGGAATCAAAGTTTTGAAGCACTTCTTGATCTTATTGATGTAATTGTATTTGAGGTTGTATCAAATAGAGATGAAATTGATTTACAAATACAGTTGCTACAGCATATGTTAGGCGATTCATGTATTAAATCTAAGCATGTTGAGATTATGGTTGTTGTTGAAGTACATAGAGATTTAGGTGAATTAATTACAAGGATTATCAATGGTATAAAGGGTAGTAGTATCCCCATAAATATAGTTCTTACTAATGGTGAATACAGCTCTTTAGATACCACTATGATTAATAAGCTTAGAGAGAGATATCCGTTGATTCAAGCACCATTAGCTGATATAATTGAATTTGCATCAACGCTATGTCCAGTATGTAGAAGTATAGCAATTGTTAGAAGGGGAGGTGTGGTATATAGGACGAGCATTGATGATCTAGGAAAGTGTAGGGTTTGTGGATATAAACTTGTTAGCACTAAAGTTAAGAAACCCGTTAAGCTTCCACTAGATATACTGCTAGTGTAGGTGTGGCATAAAGTGTACTTCATATTCATATTAGGTCCAGCAGGCTCTGGAAAAAGCTATCTAACATATTCATTAACAAACTGGTTGATAGAGCATGGAATGGATGTAGCTACAGTAAATCTTGATCCTGCTGTCACATGGCTTCCCTATACACCTGATGTAGATATACGAGACTATATTACAGTGGAAGAAGTAATTAAAAAATATAACCTAGGCCCTAATGGTGCATTAATAGCAGCCATCGATCTATCAATCAATTTTATTGAGAATCTTAGGAGTGAAATTGAGGAGTTAAAGGTAAACTACATTATTGTGGACACCCCTGGACAAATGGAGCTTTTTGCCTTTAGAACAGCTGGTCCAACAATAATGTCGTCTCTAGCCTTAAATGATAAATCTGTAGCACTATTCTTAATTGAGTCAACCATACTAGTAAAACCATCAACATTTCTATCACTCATTATGCTTGCACTAGCAGCATCTATAGCCCATAAACTCCCTCAAATCATTACATTAACAAAAACTGATTTACTTCCTAAAGAAAAATATGAGGATATAATTAAGTGGATTGAGGACCCCATGGAGATATTCAAGGATATTAAAAGAGAGGATACAATATTTGTAACACAATATGGCGAAGTGGTAACAGCCTTTGAGGACATTATAGCAAGACTTGGTATTGGCGGATTTGTTACAATTTCCTCCATCACTGGTCAAGGTCTAGATGAACTCTATGCATTGATTCAGCGGGTATTGATAGGTGGAGAAGATTTTTATACTGAGGAGCCCAGCGAAATTCTCTAAGAATGCTGAAAAAGGTCTATATTATGGAGAGATCTAAGGATGGAGCAAACATAGATATAGAAGTCCTTCAGAGAGAGTTAGGAAATATTAGAGAAGAACTCCAGCTACTCATTACTGAAAGGGATAGCCTTAGAAAAGAGCTTATTAATATTAGGGAGGAGCTAGCTAAGAAGCGTAGTGAGGTTAAGAGACTTAAAGAGGAGTTAAGTAAAATTAGAAGTAGATTAAATGAGCTTTATCAGAAAATGGATAGCCTTAAGGATAAGTCGGTTAGCCTAAGAAATACGCTAAAAAGTTATTTACATGAATTAAAGGGTGTTTCACTTGAACTTAAGAAACTTCAGCCCATAAAAGTGCATATGAGTTTAGATGAAATAAAGCAGAGGATTGAACAGCTAGAATGGACCATCATGACAACACCGTATCTTGACCGGAGCGATGAGGAGAAGATAATAAATGAGATTACAAATTTAGAGCGGACATTTAAGGCCATAGCTACCAATCAGAAACGGTACTCTGAGCTCATACAGAAATATGATGAAATAAAAGAAGCTATAGATGGTGTGAAGGAGGAGCTGAATAAAGTTAATACAGAGCTGAATGAGTGTAGAAATAGTATTGCTCTAGCAAAGGAGGAGAGGAATAGAATTAAGCAAAGTATTGCTGAATTGATTAAGGGTATTATAGAGGCTAAAAAGAGACGCGATGATGTAAAGGAAAAGCTAAAGTCTACAATACATTCTATAAATGAAAAGAGGCAACGCTATATTGAGATACTAAGTGAAATAAAGAGAATTCAGATTGAGGCTAGAGAGTCTGCTAAGGAGAAAATATTTAGGGAGAAGAAGAGGAACATTCTTGAGAAACTCAATAGAGGTGAGAGATTATCTATATATGATCTATATGTTGCTCTAGGAGAAGCTAAAGATAATGAAGGGTCTACTGAGAATTAGCATTCACGTATGCTATCTTCCAAATCTCCGCTCTCTCTTTTGATATGCACGGATAGCACGGTATAAATCTATTTTTCTAAAGTCGGGCCAAAATACATCACAGAAATAGAGTTCGCTATATGCTATCTGCCATAAAAGAAAGTTGCTTATCCTCATTTCACCTGAAGTTCTAATCACTAAATCAGGTTCTGAAAAGTCTTTTAGATGCGCTGTACCAAGATAGCTTCTTACATAATCCTCCGATATACTATCTATACTGAGCTTACCATTTAATACATCTGATACTATATTTTTGATAACATTTACAATCTCCTGTCTTCCGCCATAGCATAGAGCTACATTTAAATATCTATCGCTATATCTAGCAGTCTCCATCTCTAGAAGCTTTGTATATTCAATAATATCACTTCTAACAAGCTCTAGTTTACCAAAAACTCTAACCTTAACACGATACCTATGGACTGTATTATCTCTCATAAGCTCCTCAAGGCCATGTCTAATTATATTAAATAGCTCCTCTCTTTCATCAAAGGGTCTATACAGACAGTTTTCATACGACATAGCATAGACTGTAACAATCTTTATACCTAGATCATAGAGCCACTGCAATACCTCACGCATTTTCTTGTATCCATATCTATGGCCTTCTAATGGATTTAAACCATGTGAACGTGCCCACCTCCTATTACCATCAGGAATTATAGCTATGTGCATAGGCATACTTCCATCTATTATTTGTGTTAGTAGATAGCGTTCATATAGTAGGTATACCATATCTATTAATGGATTCAGTAAATTCTTAATTCTTGGTTTGATTAAAAATTTTATCAATTTGTCGAATAGCTTTACAAATCCTTCATTCACATCCAACATCCATTCACTGCCTCTAGTACACTAAATTAGATTGGTGTGACTACAAATTTTTTAAAGCCATATTAATTTTAATCCAATATTCAATAATAGATTTAATATTACCACAACAAAAATAGTTTTAATAAATATTTTAGGATCTGTAGCCATATTGTGTTTAGCCCCCGCTGCCTCACGTCTCTCTAAACAACCCTTTAAAAGGGTATGGAGATGTGGAGAGATCGGTTGAGCGGGGGACAACTACTTTGATACTCTTGATCTTATATAGTTTGTGAATTCCTCTATATTCATTTCCTCTCTATGTCTCGGAAGATCTATCATTAGTATACTGCCATCCTGTATCTTTAGAGCCCTTATAACATCTCTATCCTTATACCTATACACATCTAATTGTCTTAAACCTAGCTTTTCAAATACTCTTTTATATACTGTATACCTAGACATTGTGACTCCACTCAATAGGATTTTATTTTATTGTATGGATGGGATTATTTTGAGAGAGGGCCGCGGCCGGGATTTGAACCCGGGACCTCGGGATCTCTGCACTTCTAGCCCCACAGTCCCGCGCTCTAACCAGGCTGAGCTACCGCGGCCACCTTAATAGGTTCCCAAATTATGTAGTTTGTATTGTGGGCTAAAAAACTCTTTTTGTGTCTATGGTTTAAAACTCTATTATTCTATACTTCATTGTTGGTATATCTATTATTGCTACACTCCTTCTACCTGTTATATACCCGCATGCCTCCCCAGGATTTAGCACTAATGTTCTACCAATTGAACGGGTGTCAATTCTATGTGTATGTCCATATAGAATTACATTATATTTATCAGCTAATGCAATTGATTCTATAATTTCTTTAGTTTGCTCAACTGCTCCAAATCCATGAATTAAAAGTATCTTTATATTTCCTATAGACAGAAGATGTATGTTTTGCTTAATTATAGCACCCGCCTTAATTGCTATTTCTTTAAGACTCAATATATCACCATCATTGTTGCCAAGTATGGCTATAGTTCTTGTGGGGAATTCTACTATCTTCATGAATGTAAAGGGGGAGATAATGTCGCCAAGATGTATTAATACTTCTATATTTTCATTTCTAAAAATGGTTAGAGCAGCTGAAACAGCCTCTAAATTATCATGACTATCACTCATAACACCTAAGATCATGGGCTTCACCTATATGTAATGTATAGGGCTAGTCCCAGGTATAAATCTATGAGTTGATTTATATTCTAGATTAATCATTCTATTAAGTTTAAGAATTGATAGCAGAGTTATTTTAGTGGTAAACGATAGGTAAATCTAAATCATATGAGGTGCGGCAAACCTCCCAACACAATTTTGCCATCATCACTAATATAGCCCCAAGGCATAGCTTCTGTATTATATACTGCATAGGGTTTTCCACTACCATCTATAGCTATAACACCAGCTGTGTTGAATCCAAATCTATTGGTTAGAATATCTAAAGCTTCTTTTGAAGTTCTTACAATATCCCCTCCCCTGCAGATTCCCTCAACAATTCTTAAAGTTAAATGGGTTAGCATTATATATTCTCCTACACCTGTTGCTACTGCGGCACCACATTCATTTGCATAGAAGCCTGCACCAGGTATAGAGGAATCGCCAACTCTTCCAGGAAACTTCAAAAATACACCCCCTGTACTAACAGCAGCTGCTAGCCTATTATTTTCATCAAGTGCAACAGCTCCTACAGTATCCCCTATGTTTAGCCATAGCTTTAAACTTCTACTAAAATGTGTAGATATTCTTTCACCCATTCTAGCCCTCTCAATATAATCTCTATACATTTTAACCCATCTCTCACTAGGTCCTGGATGAGGTTCAAGGCCAAATCTTTTAGCAAGGTCATCAGCAGCAGAGCCCACTATAAGTACATGGTCAGTATAGCTGTAAACATGCTTGGCAAGAATTATTGGATTCTTAGGATATTTAACATAGGCAACTGCACCAGCCCTACCCTCAAACATAAGACCAGCATCCATCGAAACATTACCAGAAAGATCAACAGTACTACCAATCCCAGCATTAAATACACCGGAATCCTCTAAAATCCTGATAGCCTCAACAACCATATCAAGGGCAGAGCCATTATGAGCTAGCTTAAAACCATTTACTAGAGCCTCTATCAAAGTTTTTCTAACATCCCCTAAAAATTTACTATCAATACGCCAACTACCAGCACCCCCATGAACGACTAGGATAGGCATTGACTGTGGTCACCTCTGGCAATTCTACAGAAGTTCTATGGATGAATTTTAATTCTTTACGAAAATAGTATATAGTATAAGGGCTGTTTCTCTAAGGTAGTACCTCTGAGAAAGGTTTATGAGCTTTGTAAATAATTTATTGCTAAAAGCTCTTGGTGGTAATAGGGGCAGCGCTCTAACTTATGAACCTACAGAAATAAAGAAATTTCTGTGGATGAAGGAAAATTCCTGGATACAAAAACATCAATGAGTATCCAGGCGAACAGTATTTTTAGCTACATATTTATAGGTAAATAGGGTAGGGGGTATGGATATATTAACCCCAAAGCTTGAACAGTATTATAAATAAAATATGGACTATATTTTAATGGTATTGAAGGTCTTTAGTCTTTTCCTCTATTAGTTTTTTACATATCTCTACAGCTTTAAAGGCATTCTCACCATATGCATCTGCCCCTATTTCAATAGCAAATTTTTCTGTTATAGGTGCTCCACCAACAATTACCTTTACTTTATTTCTAAGACCCTCTCTCTCAATAGCCTCTATAATATTTTTCATATGCATCATTGTTGAGGTTAGTAGTGCTGACATTCCAACTATATCTGGGTTGTACTGTTTTATTGCTTCTACAAACTTTTCCGGTGGTACATCTACGCCTAGATCTATAACTTCAAAACCTGCAGCCTCTAGAAATGTTGCGACAAGGTTCTTCCCAATATCATGGATATCTCCATATACAGTGCCAATAACAATTCTTCCAAGGGGTTTAGTCTCCTCTCTAGACTCTATAATTCTAGGCTTTAGAATAGACATAGCCTCCTTAAAAATTTCTCCAGCAACAATAAGATCAGAGATGAAGTACTCACCCTTCTCATATTTAATACCAATGATCTGCATACCCTCAGCAAGAGCATTAACGATAGACTTAATATCTACGCCATTTTTAAGAGCTTCTTTAACGCCATTTATTGTAGCATCTAGGTCAAGATTTACAATTGAATCTCTAATATTGTTAAGGATATTACTCATATAAAATCGCCTGTCGTATATTTCATGATGCGAAGTTTAAAAGTATTTACTTTATTGGGTATTTTCCGTATGTATATGCTGTTTTGTATGCTGTTATAACATTTTGTGGTGGTGTGTGTGGTTGTATATTGTGTACTGATGCATATACATATCCTCCTCTAGGAGCAAATACCTCTATAAGTTTTTTAACA
>CALJEI010000010.1 GCA_938074605.1 uncultured Ignisphaera sp. | reverse complement strand
GTCACAGGGGTCTTCACACTGTCTTCAAAGATGTACATTGAGGGCGGGAAGACAGATCTTTGGTCAAGCCTCCTGTCTAGGAAGGACGTAGTGTTAAACTACGTTGTTCCATACGTGAGGAGGGCTGTTGAATACATGGCTAGGCTTGGCTACACTACAGTATTCCTAGACGAGCCCATGCTGGGCTTAATTATTGGAGCCCATAGAATAATGTTTAACTACAGTGAAGAAGACATAGTTGGCGCAGTGAACAGCATCTACAAAGGCTTAAGCGTAGAGAGAGGAGTACACGTATGTGGCAGAATATCGAGCAGGATATTCAGGCTCTTAACGGAGGCAAGGGAGCTGAAGTACATTAATTTGGAGTTCTATGAAGCGAGGAGCAACTTAAAGGTTGTGGAAGCAGAGCTTCTCGAAGAAGGATCTAAGTACGTAGCTCCAGGAGTACTGAGTTCTATAAAGCCTAAAGTGGAGGAACTGAGTGAAGTAATTGCTCTACTGAGTGAAGTAGCGAAGGCAAGTGGCGGTAGAATAGATCTTGCTTCAGCCGACTGCGGCTTCGGAGGACTCGGCGGAGTAGTTTCAAGAGAGGAGGCCTACAGTATTAGCTTAGAGAAACTAAGGGTATTGAAGAGAGCTGTAGAAGCGTTCAGCTCTGAGGGCATTGCATAGATCTAGGTGGATAACGTAGCTAGCTCAACTCAGCATCCATAACTATGAGTCGGTAAGCAATTTAACGAGGGTAGCTCAAGGAGTCAGCAGGTGCGTGGTTTGAGCAGAAAGGTATTCCACAAACTCATCGATCCACGCGATGTAGTTAGAGTTGTTTCAAGCAGAGTTCATTTAAAGCCCCTTGGAGTTGAGGAAGTTGAGCTAAGCAATGCTTTAGGCAGAGTTCTAGCTGAAGACATCTATGCCCCAGTAGACCACCCTCCATTTGATAGAAGTGAAGTAGATGGATATGCTGTTAGAGTAGAGGACACTTATGGAGCAGACGAACTACACCCAGTTAAGCTCAACTTAATTGGTGGAGTGGAAGCAGGCGAGAAGCCAGTGATTGAAGTCATGGCGGGGGAAGCCGTCGAAGTAGCGACTGGCTCAATGATTCCCCGTGGAGCAACAGGAGTAGTAATGGAGGAGTACGTGAGGAAGAGCGGTAGTGAAGTATTTGTTTACAGAAGCGCGGTGCCTGGAGAAAACATAGTTACGGCAGGCAGCGACATTAGCTTAGGAGACCTAGTCCTAGTTGAAGGCACTATGATTACGCCTAAGGAGATAGCTCTACTGGCCGGCCTAGGGGTGTGGAGACTAAAGGTCTATAGGAGGGTGAGAGCAGCAGTGTTTTCAACAGGTAGAGAAGTCGTTGAGCCCTGGGAGAAGCTGGTTGATGGAAGGATCTACGATGTGGATGGACACTTGATCTCTTCATCCCTAATTAACATGGGCGTTGAAGCAATGTTCCTAGGCCTCCTGCCAGACGATCATAACACAATTATGGATGCAGTCAGCAAAGCCCTAGAAGAACACGATGTAGTCATCACTAGTGGCAGCACTTCAGCTGGATTAGGAGACCTGGTCTATAGAGTTTTTGAAAGCCTTGGGGAAGTGGTAATTCATGGATTAAGGGTTAAGCCAGGTAAGCCAACCGTTATAGCTGTATCTAGAGGCAAGCTACTCATAGGGCTTCCAGGATTCCCCCTTTCATGCTTTATGGTCTTCAATGAAGTAGTTAAGCCATTAATTGCAAAAATGGCGGGTTTAAGGAGTGAAGTCATTCAAGAAGTGAAGGCAAGGATCAATTATAGGATCAGGAAGCCCCTGGGAGTAACGTGGTTCTACCCAGTTTTACTAATCAATAGAGGGGGGGAGTACATTGCTTTACCAGCTCACTCTAGAAGCGGGGATTTATCCCCACTAACCATCTGTGATGGCTACGCCGTACTGGATTCAGCGAAGGACCTAATTATTGAAGGAGATGAAGTTATGGTAAGGTTATTCCATGACAGAGGCAGGGTTCCATTGATTAACATTGTTGGAAGCAACGATCCAATACTGCACAGGCTTCTATCAACAATGGGTTTAGCCCACGTATCTAGAGTGCTATCAATTGGGAGCACTGGGGGGTGGCTGGCGGTAAGGAATAGTGAAGCTGACATAGCTCCAACCCACTTACTCGATGAAGAGACCCTTACATATAATGCAACCTTTCTACGTAAATATGGAGTTTTAGGAAAAGCTGTCTTAGTTAGAGGCTATGATCGTAGGATAGGGCTTGTGATTAATGAAGGTGATCCAAAGAACATTAAGAGCATTAGAGACTTCATTAGAAGCGACGTAGTTATAGTTAATAGGCCACGTGGAGCTGGAGTAAGAGTATACCTAGACCTTGAGCTAGAGAAGCTAGCTAGGGAACTCGGCTTAGAGTTAAAGGAATTGACTAAGTCAATTAGGGGGTATAGCTATGAAGTTAAATCCCATACAGCAGTAGCTCTAGCAGTAAAACATGGTAGAGCTGACGTAGGGATAGCCGTAGAGTACGTGGCTAGACAATATGGGCTAGAGTTCCTGCCGCTTACTTGGGAACAATACGACTTTCTAGTCAATAAGGAATCGTTGGAGAAAAGGGAAGTACAAAAGTTTATAGAGAGTTTAAGAAGCCCCGACATAATAGAGATTATCAATAGTGCTCCAGGGTATAGAGCGCCTGAGGAAATAGGCTCCTTCATGAATTAACGGGAGTTGCCCTAGGAGTTAATCCTTAAATTACACTTTAATGAATGATCTAAGCAGGTGTTGAAAATTGGGCAGTATAGCAATTGAATTAAGTAATGAGACTATTTCTAAAGCAAGGAGAATGATAGATAAGTACGGTGTTAAACTTGAAGAACTTATTGAAAGAATAATCGAGGAGTTCCTCAACTACGATCTTGAGAACGTGATTGAGTATTTGGAGAGGCACAATTATGGAGATCTAAGCGGCTTAGAGAAAGTGGTTGAGGCTTACGTAGACTTAATGGAGCTTGGCATGCTCACTGCAACAGGCATAGAGACCTATGTACTCGAAGCCCTTGAAGCACAGGGCTATTGGCTTGCGGACTTAGGAATAGATCTTGAGGAGTTCTCAGCGTGGTTTATGTTTTCAGGGAAAGGACTTGTTGAAGACTTTATAATTGATGCAGACGCCGATGGAATATCTCTAACAGCTATTCACGACATAAGCGATCTTGTTTTTAAGAACCCCAAAATAGTTGAGGAGTTGAGGAGGGCTGTTGAGAGAATTAAGGCTAAATACGCGGTGACCGTTAGTGAAGATGAACTTAGAGTTGTGGCCAGAGCTAAACGCATAGGGGGTTTTCCAAAGATCGTTGAGATTAGTGAGTTAATTAAGTCCATATTTGTTGAAGCAGGTATTTCTAGAAGCTAGCTTCTTCATCTGCAGCGTCAATAGTTTTTTCGCAACTAAGCCCTGAAGCCAGGCTATTCACTTTATATAGGAATCTACTGATCTTAACGTCTCTCACTGAAACCTCCTTTAACTCTCCTTTATAAATGATGAAGTGTCTCCTTCTAACTCTATTGCTTAGATTCATTGCCTTAAATACTTCCTCAAGCATCCAGTGCAACTGTATGCAATGCATGCTCCCATCAACTGTTAGGACTGACACTTCTTCAAAGCTTCCTCTGGCCAGTATCCCAATTAACTTAAACCCTGCCATATTTACATGAACTGCCTCAGGACACAGCCCTAGAACTCCATAGTTGCTATCAATAAACTCCTTCAGTATTCCAGGGTGCTCTAACTCAATGCATTTACCAATTATTAAAAGCTTGCTCTTATCTCTAAAAATCCTCGACTTAGCATTTACCTCAAGCAAGTCAGGGACTGTGTACACTGAAGATCTCCTCTAGATACGTATGTGCATAGGCATTTTATGTATTATTTGAAAAACTCTACTTATTCCTAGTTGAAGAAGTTGAATGCCAGCAATAATGTCGGTAAGCTGAAGATCCATCGATGGATCCTTAGGGAATTATTGAAACATTAGCAAACCTAGTTAGGGCTATGTTTGCTCCAAATATGAGTAAGAGAGCTCCAAGTATTAGTAGGAGTGAGCTATATGCCTTGCCCTTCAGTATTCTTAAGCCCTTTCTACTTGCTTCAGCTACCGTTATAAGCCATAGGTAGTCAATCCATACGTGGCTTAAGTACATGACTACTACAGCAGTTGCACCTATGCTGCTAGTCATTGAGACTAAGCCTAGGCCTATGCTCAACCACCACAGCAGGAAGTATACGTTTAAGCCAGTGAATAGAGCCCCAATGACTATGGGGTTGGCCGCTCCAATGGATCCCCCGGGATCTCTGCTGCTAGCGCCCTTAAGTGAGTCCCTAATGATCATTGCTGCGAAAAACGATATAGCGAGCACGCCGAGGACTGTTATAACATCCCCTAAGAGTCCTTTAAGTAAGTTTGCAACATAGTTCATGGATAAGAATAGTGCTAGTACGTATGGGAGCTCTACAGCCATGTGCCCTACAGCTATGAGAAACCCCCCTCTCCACCCACTCTTAGATCCAATGGCTAATGTAGCTAAAGTAAGTGGGCCGGGGCTAAGCGCGCCTGAAGGCGAAGCTATTAAAGTTGCAATAACTACACTGCCGAGATCCATGCTTCCACCAGCAGGCATCTGCATAAGTATAGTAGAAGTCCTTGTTAATTAATGGCTTTGATTGACGTGTAGAGGCCTTGTTGTAAACAATTGAACTACCACTTCTTCACCTACATCGTATCCCTCGACTTCTTCAGGAATAACTACGTAGCCGTGTGCTCTAATCGCGCTCGACAAGTAGCTGCTTCCATGGATCATGTATGGTTTAACGAAGTGCTTAAGTCCATCACTGCTTAACACCACTCTTACATAGCTTCTATAGCCAACTACATTCACTATTCTCTCACCAACTGTTGCCACAATGCTTGGCTCAACCGGAGGACTTGAATAATATAGTCTGTAGATAGATGGCTTAACAATGGCTGTAAACCCTGCCCACGCCGCCATAGGATTCCCACTTAGGGCAAACACAGGTTTCCCATTGATTAAGCCCAGGCTAGTCGTCCTGCCGGGCCTAAGTGCTACTCCTCTAAAGATCCAGAGGCCTTCGCTATCAATAATTCTATATACGACATCCCTGTTGCCAATGCTTGAACCACCTATAGTTATGGCTAGATCAGCTTTCTCCAACCCCTTTAACAGCGCCTCCCTCACTTCCCCTACTTGATCTGGGGCGGGGCTTAACTTACTTACTTCAATAAACCCGGCTTCCCTAAGTAATGAGGCTACAATGTAGTCTGTCGAAGAGTACTTCTTCCCCGGCTGAAGCTGTTCACCTGGTTCTACGAGTTCACTACCCGTTGGCAGGACGAAGGCCTTAAGAGACCTATAAACTCTCACATTCCTTAAACCTAGGCTCGCCAGCAAGCCTATGTGAAATGCTGTAAGCTGAGTCCCCTTACCAATGACTTCTTCACCTGCTTTAAAGTCGTCGCCGGCTCTATTAACGTTGTCAAATGGAGCGACCTGCTTAAACACCTCCACATAATCGCCCGCCCTCAACGAGTCCTCGTACATTACGACTGCGTCTGCTCCATCTGGAAGCGGAGCTCCTGTACCTACTTCAACTGCCTCATTATCCCTCAGTACACCGCATTTATCTAGAGGATCCCCCGTGTCCACAGAGCATTTTACTTTAAGCCTAACTGGGTTTAATTGAGTTGCGCCAATTGTATCAACAGATCTAACTGCATACCCATCAACAGCGCTGTTGTTATATGGAGGCAGGTCTATTGGACACTTAATGCTTTCTGAAGAAATCATTTTAATCGAACGATCTATGGGGATGTCGACGGCCTCCAACTCTATGGATTCTTTAAGTGTTTTAACAGCTAATTCAACTGCTTCACTTACGCTTATTGTTTTACCCCAAAACTTTTGCATAACTACACCTGCTTTCCCCGGGGAACATCCATGCTGTCGTTACGGTCTCCGCTCTCTTTAAACCTTATTAGTTTTCTCAACAATATAGAGTTGGACAATTCCATGGAGTAAAACGGGTGGTTAAATGAAGTGGGCTATCGTCGTAGTAAGCGACAGCATTTACTATCAAGGGGGGGTTGATGAGAGTGGCGCAATTGCTGTAGAAAGACTGACTAAGCTAGGCCATGCGGTCGTAGAAAAGTTGGTTTTACCCAATGACTACAAATTGTTGGTGAAGGCCTTAATAGATCTATCTCAAGCAGTTGACGCAATCATAGTTATTGGGGGAACGGGCCCGAGTCCAAGGGACTTAAGCATAGACGTCGTTGAGAAGATCTCTTGGAGGAAGATGCCTGGCTTTGGCGAAATATTTAGGCACCTAACTTACCAAGCTGAGGGAGCTAAGGCTATATTCACTAGAGCTGAACTATACTTAGTTGGACTCTGCCCTGTAGCCGTTATGCCAGGCTCCCCCAAAGCAGTTAAGCTAGGCTTAGACTTATTGATCGAAGCAATTCCCCACATAGTTGAAGAAGCTAAAAGAATTGAGGGAGCGCATAAACCCCCGTAGAGACTTAAGGCAATGCAGCTTAAGAGCCGCCGGCGGGATTTGAACCCGCGTCCACCGGCTTACTCAGGCGACCACGGACTCTATTCACCGTACAAGGCCGGCGCTCCACCGGGCTGAGCTACGGCGGCTCCAATAGCCGGGCGGGGATTCGAACCCCGGTCACGGGGGCCAGAGCCCCGCATCCTTGGCCGCTAGACGACCCGGCTGCTCAACTTCTATGAATATATCGCTCTGGCTTTTATTTATTAATTAAGTGGTTTCCACAATGAATTCGCTTAAGCCTATGGAGGGGTTGCTTGGCTAATAACTCCTTCATAAGCCCTCCTATAGATCTCTGTTGACTCCAGCCTACCTCTATCTCTAACGTACTTTTGCGCTGAGAAGCCCTCCGGCAACCCGTGTCTTTTAACGTACTCGCTTAGGCTTACTCCATAGTTCTTCTGCTCAACCTCCCTGTACACGTCTTCAAGTATGTTGAATGTGCAGAACGGTATTAGCCTTCCATCCGGGAGTCCATAGTGTATATTGCACCTCATCACTCTCTGCACATCGTAGTTGTAGAGATCCATGAAGTGCATTATTCCGAGGAAGAGTAGTTTATAGTGTATTTCGCCTAGAGCTTCATAGTTCCTTCTAACAATTACGTTGAAGAGGAGTTTCCCTAAGTCCAAGTCCTTCGGCTTCTCGGCGTCGTCGATGAACTTCTTTATAGATGAAATGATCCTCAAGCCTACGGCTAATCTACTGGATCCCTTAACTAAATCCTCCCATCTTTCCTCAAAGTACTCGAAGAGTCCTTCAACATCTATAAAGCGCGTCACTGGAGTTAGAGAAGCCTTGCTGCGGCTTCTCTCTACATATACATAGGTTGCAGCTCCACATAAGGGGTGGTTGTCCATTTCAAACTTGAATTTGCCGCTAATGCCCTCTATGACTCTTGAGAAAGCTGACGTTATTGGGACAGGGTACCAAGCCTCTTCATCTATCATTCCGCCAGTCTGTTCCTCAATTCTCTTTATTACTTCAGGTATAGTTATCCTGTATTTCTCCCTCTCAAACCTCTTCATCATTCCAGTCAAGCTAACGGGCTGGAAGTTCACTCCTCTTACTACATCTATGTGTTTTGCTGCAAAGAACACTATTGCCCCCAACTCGTGGTCGTTGACCCCCCTTATGACTGTTGGAACTAGGACTGCGCTAGTCATGCCAGCTTCTCTAAATACTTCGAGGATGTATGGAGCCTCCCAGTGGTTCTTCCAGTTTGTCACTGGAGTGACTCCATCGAAACTCATGTAAACAGTGTTTACTCCAGCCCTCCTCAGTTCTCCAACGTACTCCGCTGCTTTCCCTGGATCACCTAGGTATAGTTCAGCGAACTTTAATCCATTAGTGTTCAGCTGAATGTGCCTCACTCCCTCCATTCTAAGGGCCTTCACTATGTCAATTAAGTCCTCTCTTAAAGTAGGCTCTCCACCAGTCAGCTGGACTGCTATTGAGACAGCTTGTCTTCTAGCAGATCTAACTATGTTTAATAAGTCCTCGATCCTCGGTTCATAGACGTAGCCCGCTTTATCAGCATAGTAGAAGCAGTACCAACAGCTTAAGTTACACCTATTTGTAACAACCATGTTTATGAGAGCTGTGTGATTCTTGTGCAGTGGGCATAGGCCGCAGCTAAATGGACACGGCTGAGTCAGCGGAGTATATATAGTTCTAGGCCCCCTGCCCTCGCTCTCCCACTTCAAGAACTTCTTGTATAGCTTAACGTCCCCCCAGTAGAGTTCTTCTACTTCCCCGTGCTCAGGGCACGTCTTCCTAATGTAGAGCCTGCCCTCCCTCTCAACAACTATTGCTGGAAGCAACCTATAGCAGTAGGGGCAGATGCTTTGCGTAACCCACTTTAGCTCCTCGCCTCCACGTACTGCGGGGATTGTAGGAGATATTTCCCCAGCGTGCTTAGGCAAGCTTAAGGAGTACTTGTCAACCACAGACACTACACCACTCCTAGAGCTATGACTAAAGAATCTAAATAATAAGCTTTATCAAGAAGGCCATGCATCTATAGAGAGCTAAGGCTGCGTCAGAATCCCTAGATCTATGCATTCACAATCCATAGGGTATTGGTTAACACTACCAATAGAACTTATTAGGAAGCTGCTTAAGTTAATAGAAAGTAATGGGGCCCGTCGTCTAGCCTGGTTTGGACGCCGCCCTTACAAGGCGGAGGCCCTGGGTTCAAATCCCAGCGGGCCCATAAGCCATTAAACTTTAGATGAAGAGAAGCGTTCAGGAAAGTGATCTAGATGTAGGTATATGCCTCTATCAAATCCTGTTACAAGGATTGAGTTTGCAGTAGGTACTTTTTCAAGAACTAATTCAGTGAACTTTATATTTCTACCATAGTCTTTAGTAGTAGCATCTAAGCAAGCTTTTCCCCAGAAGCTATAGTGATAATTCATGTGCTGCTTTTTCAGGATCTATTAGAGCGTAATCAATATCGTTTGGAAACGATATTGATACTTCATATAGCCAGGGGGGCGGCATAGCTGCTAAGTGCATGTGAGAGTTCGCAGGACCTGGATCTTGGGAGCTTACGACTTTATTAGCCAGTACTGTTTGCTTCACTGCACGAACCCCATAACACATTTCATTGAGCTTTAATGAAAGAAATCACGTAGGAAACTAGTAGACTCTTTCACCATTAGATATTCAATCATTAATTGTGGAAAGAGCTTGACTTCATCACAAAGATCGTTGGCCAACAGTTTAATCTATGGTTACATAGAGGATCTCTATAGTGAAGCCATACTTAGGCTTCAGCGGACGCTTGACTCAGCTCCTCTCAACACAATGTCATCAGTGTCTCGCGGAAATATGTTGGATATTCTTAGGTAAAAGAAGCTAGTGTTAAGGAGTTCGGGCAATCTAGCCCTCGGCGTTTCACTAGGGGCAGCCTTTCTTAATAATATAGTATGCGACTTGTTCTACACATATAGTTGTTTCATAGGACGTTAAGTGCTTTCAAAGACTTCTCTAGAGCCCTTACTTCGTGTTCCTCAAGGCTTCTATAGGGTGGCTTTGGATTCCCTACATCAATGCCCCTCATCTTCAGGATCTGGAATATAGCGGATATCGTTGGAACGTTGTGGATGGCTTCCCTAATCCTTATTATTTGAAGCTGTTTTAGGGAGGCCTCCTCATATCTCTTCTGCCTTATCAATTCGTACTCCTCCAGCACTATTTCGGGGAATGCGTTTGCGAGCCCCGATATGCAGCCTCGTGCTCCAGCAAGAATGCCGGGGAGCATTAATGCCTCTGTTCCAATTATGAATATGAAGTCCTTTCTCTCCACGGCAGTTATGAATTCGTAGAACTTTATTATGTCGAAGCTTGAGTCCTTTAACCCCGCTACGCCTTCATTAGCTAGCTTGTTGAGCAGCTTAGCGGACAGTGTGTTGCCTGTGCGGGCTGGATTATTGTATGCAAATACTGGGATGCTGACGCTGCTGAGTAGTGCTTTAAAGAAGGATAGGATTGATTTCTCGTCGTAGGCGTAGTAGAATGGGGGGACGCTGCTTATGGCGTCAGCGCCAATGTCCTGGGCGTGCTTGGCTAATTCAATGGAGTCCTCTATGTTTGGTGAGCCAACCATTACTATTGTGGTATTGCTTCCCCGCACTTCATCTACAACTACTTCAGCTACTCTCTTCCTCTCCCCCACGCTCATCGCTGGACCCAGCCCATAGGTTCCCGCAATGAAGAATCCGTGAACGCCTTTTTCAACCAGGAAGTTGACGACGTTCCTCAGCCCCTCTTCATACAGCACTCCATTCCTAGTTGGAGTAATTACTGGGACTATGACTCCTCCATACATGGGGTTTCGCCACAGAGATTCTTCACGATAGCTCTACTCTAATCTATACCATTTTAATTCTAAATAGAACTCCTTTTATTGAGCAACTAATGCCTGAAGCAGTAAACTTCGCACAGTGCTTTAAGTGCAGCGGCAAGGCTGGAGGCCCCCTGGGCTCCGGGCTTTAGAGCAATTCGCCAGTAGCCATTCATTTTTAATACCCTCTCTAGGTAAGATTGCTAGTGACCCCGCGGCTACCCGGCGGCGGCGTGGCTTAGACGCCGGCTTAGCCCGGATGGATGAATGGCTTACCTCCAGCCGCGGGGATAACGTATATAAACCCTCCGAGATAATACTAGTATTGCGCACTAAGCTAATAATGATGTGGGGACCTAAGAACCCCGGGGAACTCTATCCCTGGGAACCTTAGGTCTAACGTGGGTTGGGCAGCGCATATACATGCTCTATGCAATAGATCCTGGGCTGCTCACCCTTGCGGCCGAACTCCGGTTGATCCTGCCGGACCCGACTGCTATCGGGGTGAGGCTAAGCCATGGGAGTCGTACGCCCCTCTGCTGAGGGGCGTGGCGGACGGCTGAGTAACACGTGGCTAACCTACCCTCAGGATGGGGATAACTTCGGGAAACTGAAGCTAATCCCCAATAGGTGGAGGCGCCTGGAAGGGTCCTCCACCGAAAGGGTGTAGAGGGGGCTACCGCCTCTACACCGCCTGAGGATGGGGCTGCGGCCCATCAGGTAGTTGGCGGGGTAATGGCCCGCCAAGCCTATAACGGGTAGGGGCCGTGAGAGCGGGAGCCCCCAGATGGGCACTGAGACAAGGGCCCAGGCCCTACGGGGCGCACCAGGCGCGAAACCTCCGCAATGCGGGAAACCGTGACGGGGTCACCCCGAGTGCCTCCGTTTGGAGGCTTTTCCCCGCTCTAAAAAGGCGGGGGAATAAGCGGGGGGCAAGTCTGGTGTCAGCCGCCGCGGTAATACCAGCCCCGCGAGACCGAGCCGGAGCTCGGCGCGACTGGTCGGGACGGTTATTGGGCCTAAAGCGCCCGTAGCCGGCCTAGCAAGTCCCCTCCTAAAGACCCCGGCTCAACTGGGGGGGTGGAGGGGATACTGCTAGGCTAGGGGGCGGGAGAGGCCGAGGGTACTCCCGGGGTAATGGGGGCATGAGCCTTGATGTAATTAATGCTCACCCCCCACCCCATGGGGCGAAATCCTATAATCCCGGGAGGACCACCAGTGGCGAAGGCGCTCGGCTGGAACGCGCCCGACGGTGAGGGGCGAAAGCCGGGGGAGCGAACCGGATTAGATACCCGGGTAGTCCCGGCTGTAAACGATGCGGGCTAGGTGTTGGAGGGGCTTAGAGCCTCTCCAGTGCCGCAGGGAAGCCATTAAGCCCGCCGCCTGGGGAGTACGGCCGCAAGGCTGAAAGGCGGTGGGCATGTAGGGCTTGCGTTCAACGACTTGTGAATGCGCTTCAATTCATTTAATGCTAGTGCATTCACAAAAATTAGTCTCTAGGGGCCCTGCATGCCTCCGCCCAGCATACTTAAAGGAATTGGCGGGGGAGCACCACAAGGGGTGGAGCCTGCGGCTTAATTGGAGTCAACGCCAGGAATCTTACCGGGGGCGACAGCAGGATGACGGCCAGGCTAACGACCTTGCCCGACGCGCTGAGAGGAGGTGCATGGCCGTCGCCAGCTCGTGTCGTGAGATGTCCGGTTAAGTCCGGCAACGAGCGAGACCCCCGCCCCCAGTTGCTACCCGGTCCCCAGGGGCCGGGGCACTCTGGGGGGACTGCCGCCGTAAGGCGGAGGAAGGAGGGGGCCACGGCAGGTCAGCATGCCCCGAAACCCCCGGGCTGCACGCGGGCTACAATGGCGGGGACAGCGGGTGCCGACCCCGAAAGGGGGAGGTAATCCCTGAAACCCCGTCGTGGTTGGGATCGAGGGCTGCAACTCGCCCTCGTGAACGTGGAATCCCTAGTAACCGCGCGTCAACATCGCGCGGTGAATACGTCCCTGCTCCTTGCACACACCGCCCGTCGCTCCACCCAAGCGAGGGAGGGGTGAGGCCTGCTCTGTCTGGCATCCCCAGATAGGGTGGGTCGAACCCCTCTTTCGTGAGGGGGGAGAAGTCGTAACAAGGTAGCCGTACCGGAAGGTGCGGCTGGATCACCTCCTAAACTAAATGGGCATCCCAGGGTAGGCTACGTGAGAGCCGTGGGCTGTAGACACCAGATGGTGCGGCTTGGGATCTTTATAGATCCCAGGCTAAGTGTGCAAGGGGTACTTCCTCTCTAACCCGATGAGCACTGTACAGGCCCAGTACATACTGGCCCCGCTCCAAACATAGGCACGAAGCCGTCTGGTGGATGGCTCGGCTCGGATGCCGAGGAAGGGCGCGGCAAGCGGCGATATGCCTGGGGGAGGCGCAGGCAGCCTTTGAACCCAGGATCCCCGAATGGGAATTCCTGCCACAGGGTAAAACCCTGTGGCATCCGGGAAACCTGGGTGACCGGGGAGTACCGGAGGGGAACCCCCCGAACGGAAACATCTTAGTAGGGGGAGGAAGAGAAACTAATTGGGAACCCCTGAGTAGGGGCGACCGAAAGGGGGCCAGCCCAAACCAAACCCCCATGTGATGAACATGGGGGGATGTGGTGTAGAGGTTGCCCATTGATGCCAGGCCCAACCCACGGTAGCTGAAGTGGGTTGGAAAACCCCGCCGTAGAGGGTGATAGCCCCGTAGGCTAAACCGTGGGGGGCTAAGGTGGGCAACCGAAGTACCACGGCTTGGTTTTGCCGTGGGAAGCTGGGGGTCACCAACCTCCAAGGCTAAATACAATCCGAGACCGATAGCGAACTAAGTACCGTGAGGGAAAGCTGAAAAGTACCCCGGAAGGGGGGTGAAAAGAGCCTGAAACCAGACGGCTAATCACGGTGCAGCCCAAAAGAGATGATGTCTCCCAAAGGAAACCCAGGTGACTGGGGAGTACGAGGGAGATTGATCAGGGTTGCACCGTCCGTCTTGAAACACGGGCCGGGGAGTTCACAGCCGTGGCAAGGCTAAAGGGGTCAACCCTGAAGCCGTAGGGAAACCGACTGGCCCGCAGCCAGCTAAAGTCTGGCGAGGGGCGGGGTCCGAAAGGGCCTGGAGTCACGGCTGTGAGACCAGAAACCGGGCGATCTAGGCGGGGGCAGGGTGAAGCCAGGGGAATCCCTGGTGGAGGCCCGAAGGGGTGCTGACGTGCAATTCGCTCCCATGACCTCCGCCTAGGGGCGAAAGACCAATCTAGCCCGGTGATAGCTGGTTCCCCCCGAAGTGCGTCTTAGCGCAGCCCCACCGGAGGGAACCTACGGGGTAGAGCTACGGATTGGAGGTGGCTGGTGGGATGACCACCAGTGCCTTCAGTCCAACTCCGAACCCGTAGGTCCCGTAGATGGTGGGAGTGGGGTACCTGGGGTAAGCCTAGGTACCGAGAGGGGAACAACCCAAACCGGGGTTAAGGCCCCTAAGTGCCGGCTAAGTGCTAATCTCAAAGGGCGTCCCGAGCCTTAGACAGCGGGGAGGTGGGCCTAACAGCAGCCATCCTCTAAGGAGTGCGTAACAGCTCACCCGCCGAGGCTCGGGGCCCCGAAAATTGGTCGGGGCTTAAGCCGGCCGCCGAGACCCCGGGGCACAGCTGCTATGCAGCTGTGATCCGGTAGGGGGGCGTCGAGGTGGGGCAGAAGCCGGGCTTTAAGGTCCGGTGGACCCGCCTCGAGTGCGGATCCCGGCGGTAGTAACAGCAAAGAGGGGTGAAAACCCCCTCCGCCGGAAGGGCCAGGGTTCCTTGGCAACGTTTGTCGGCCAAGGGTTAGCCGGTCCTAAGGTGGGCCGTAACTCGGACCCACCGAAAGGGAAAGGGGTTAATATTCCCCTGCTGCGGGGGTAGGTGCGGTAACGCAAGCCACACCCCTGACGCCTCGGGGTAGGCCAACCAGGGTAGTCATGCCCTGGCTAACTACCCGAAGGCCGGGGAGTGCCGTAAAGGCGAGAACCGGCTAAAGGGAGGAATGGCCGCCCGTTAGGGTGGTTTGGCCGAGCCCTGGGGCCCATGAAAAGGGGGTGTGGAACGATCCCCCGCACCCGTACCGAGAACCGACACAGGTGCCTCTGGGTGAGGAGCCCAAGGCGTGCGGGGTCTAACCCGGGCTAGGGAACTCGGCAAATTAGCCCCGTAACTTCGGGAGAAGGGGTGCCTGCGGCTCTAGGGCAAACCCCTGGAACCGCAGGTCGCAGTGACTAGGGGGTCCTGACTGTTTAATAAAAACATAGGTCCCCGCTAGCCCGAAAGGGTGTGTACGGGGGCCGAATCCTGGCCACTGGCGGTCCGTGAAACCGGGGTACAACCCGGCGAAGCGCCGCTGAAGGCCGGGGGTAACTCTGACCCTCTTAAGGTAGCCAAATGCCTTGCCGGGTAAGTTCCGGCGCGCATGAAGGGATCAACGAGGGCCCCACTGTCCCAGCCCGGGTCCCCGTGAAGCCCACGGAGCCGGTGCACAGGCCGGCATCCCCCCGTAGGGAGAGAAGACCTCGTGGAGCTTTACCGCAGCCCGGTGTATGTCCCCGGCTCCTGCTGCATAGCGTAGGTGGGACCCTATGAAGATAGGCCTCTGGGTCTATCAGAGGGGCCAATGAAACACCACCCAGTGGGAGCCGGGGACATTACCCCAGGGGTACCTGGGGGACAACACCGGGTGGGCGGTTCGGCTGGGGCGGCACACCCGCGAAAAGGTAACACGGGTGCCCAAAGGCCGGCTCAGGCGGGTCAGAACTCCGCCGTAGAGTGCAAGGGCAAAAGCCGGCTTGACCGAACCCTTGACAGCAAGGGGTTCGGCCGGGAAACCGTGGCCTAGCGAACGCTCGTGCCCTCCTTGGTGGGGGCCGGGCATGACAGAAAAGTTACCCCGAGGATAACAGGGTCGTCGCGGGCGAGAGCCCACATCGACCCCGCGGTTTGCTACATCGACGTCGGCTCTTCCCATCCTGGGGGTGCAGCAGCCTCCAAGGGTGGGGCTGCCCGCCCATTAAAGGGGAACGTGAGCTGGGTTTAGACCGTCGTGAGACAGGTCGGACTCTACCCACGGGGGGTGTGGGCCGCTTGAGGGGAAGGCAACCTCAGTACGAGAGGAACGGGTTGCCGCGGCCTCTGGTGTAGCAGCCGTCCGGCAGGGCGTATGCTGCATAGCTACGCCGTAGGGGGTAACCGCTGAAAGCATCTAAGCGGGAACCCCTCCCCGAAAAGAGGCGGCCGTTCCTAGACGGGTTTTCCCGTCTAGGAGGAGGGCTCCCGTAGAAGACGGGGTTGATGGGGTGGGGGTGTAAGCCTCGAGAGCCTTATGGCTCGAGGGGTTCAGCCCACCACTCCCAATCGCCCAACGCCCATGTTTGGAGTGGGGCCAGGTACAAATGGGTCTGTACAGTGCTCAAATGTTGTCATGTTCAATAGCTATTCTCTATCATCGTTATATGCTATTGTAAATTTTCCATCACATATTGTTTCTATATTAGCTTATAATACTCCTATGTTAAGATAGAACTAGATTATTATGTCATTGCTATAATAGGTGATCACATTGGAGGATAATGAATCAAATAGACAAGTGCAAACAACTGTAGATAAATCAAAAGACCAGAAGAGGATTTGGATACAGAAGATGATGAAAAGTGCTAAGCTACATCATAAACTCTGTCCATTCTATGATAGAAAGAAAAAGCTCTGTTTCCTCAGACTTGGCGAGAGGTGTCCATATGACGGTAAGTTTGATAACTGTTCAATATTTATAGGCTTTCTAGATAAACGGTATGAAGAGATTGTAGCTGCTGGAAAACCCCTTCCAGTAGATTTTGAAGACCCTCTAGTTCAATTTGGTGTTACATAGCTATGGCTGTAAATCCCCTTGAAATTGTTAGAAAGTGTATTTCCACAGAAATATCAAGGGAGCTGGGCATAGAGCCCAACACCATTAGGGGAGCGTTTACGATTCCCCGTGAAGAATATGGAGATCTAACTATAGTGCTATCCAAATTACCAAAGGGGGGCAGCTATATCGATAGAGTGGTGAAGGCAGTAGAAAACTGTAGCTATGTAATGAAGGTAGACGTCATTGGAATGTATATGAATATTTGGTTCAATAGACCTAGATTTACAGAACTGGTATTTAGCTCTATTATAGCTAGCAAGGCTGGGTATGGAGTTTATAAAGAGGAGAAGAAAAAGAGGGTAGTAGTTGAGTATGTTTCTGCAAATCCTATTCATCCACTACATATAGGGGCAGCTAGAAATGCTGCATTAGGAAGCTTTATAGCAAACATAAATAGAGCCGTAGGCAATGATGTTCAGACACGATTCTATATAAATGATGTTGGTAGACAGGTAGCTATACTTACGCTAGGAATTAAGCAGTTAAGCAATGTAGAGCCCCCAAAGGATGTAAAGTCGGATCACTGGATAGGGCTTATATACGCAATAACAAATACAATTATAGAGATAATATCCCTAAAGAAGAGACTAGAGCTAGAGTATAGCGAGGAGAAGAAGAGGGAGATACAAAAAGAATTAGACAGCCTTTTGGCAGATGCAGCAAGATTAAGAGAACAAGCACCAGACATATTTGATACAATATTAGATAAGTTGAAGGAAGTAGATGTTGAGAGAGAAATCTCTAAAATCATGAAAGACTATGAGAAAGGGGAAAAAGAAATTAGTGAGCTAGCACGAAAAGCAGTATCTCTATGTATAGAAGGCATAAATCAAACACTCAAGAGATTCAAGGCCGAGATAGATATATGGGACTGGGAGAGCGATTTAGTATGGAGTGGAGAAGTAGATAGAGTTATAGAGGCCTTAAAAAGAATTTCATCTGAATACAAGGGAACATTAGCAATAGACTTTAAACAACTTCTAAACATAGAGGGTATAAGAGATAGATTGAGAATACCAAAAAGCTTAGAGATACCACCACTAATTCTTTTAAGAAGTGATGGTACTTCACTCTATACAGTTAGAGATATATCGTATTCAATAAAGAAATTTAGAGAATACAATGCCGATATAGTTATAAATGTCATTGCATCTGAACAAACACTACCACAAGCACAGCTTAGATTAGCACTATATATGCTTGGACATCATAGAGAGGCTGAGAATCTGATACACTACAGCTATGAAATAGTAAATATAGAAGGTGCTAGAATGAGTTCTAGAAGAGGGAGAATAGTAACCTTAGATAGCGTATTGGAGGAGGCTAAAATACGAGCATCAGTAGAACTTGAAAAAAGGGGTATGAAATCTGAAGAAATAGCAGAGAATGTAGGTATAGCAGCTGTAAGATTCTATCTACTTTCAGTAACTCCATCAAGACCTGTAAAGTTCTCCTGGGATAATGTGCTAAACTTTGAGCGAAACTCAGCGCCATATCTACTATATACATTTGCTAGAACAGAGGGTGTATTTAGAAAAGCTAGAGAACTCGATATAGACCTTAATTTGGGTAAAATCCTTAAGGAAGCAGATCTATACTTTACACAGAATAACACTAGAAGGTGGAGACTCGTGAGAATACTCTCTGAATATCCAGATACATTCTATAGAAGCTATATTGAATTAGATCCATCAATAATAACTACATACATAATAAAGCTAGCAGACGAATTCAATTCATGGTATGACGAGGAGCCCATAGTACTTGAAGCTAATGAAAGTTTAAGAAAATCTAAGCTCATTATAACATATGCCGTAAATCAAATACTTAGAGGAGCATTTAAGATACTTGGCATAGAGGCGCTAGAGAGGTTGTAGAAGTATGGGTAATTGTAAAGAGTATATAAAACCAATAGATATTGAAGGTTATGCGATGATAGGTAAGATAACCTCGGCAAAATCATTGGCGTGTAATAAAAATAGAGAGAAGATATTAGTGGAACTTGATAATGGAGAAACTTTATGTACACAATGTCTTAGTATAGATGAGGCTAGAATATGCAAAAAGATTATAGAGTTCTATAGGAATATAAAAATTGTATCAGATGATGAGAGGTATTACCACGTAGCCTGTAGAGGTAATGAAGAAGACGCTAGACGCTGACAAATTTGAATTGAAATTTAGATAGACATAAGTTTATAAGCTGTGAACAAACAGTTAAATATCCACATAATACTCGGGTGGTTGTCACGCAATTTTGTCCTAAATGTGGAGGTCTTTTAGTACCTATTAAAAAAGAAGAAGGATCTATGGTACTGAGATGCTCTAAGTGTGGATATGAGATATCCTCACAGCAGTCAACCTATAAAATAGAGACCACAACCTCTGACAGTACTAGGATTCGCACAACCTCAGTCATAAGCGATGGTAAAGCCATAGCTAGGAAAAAGGAGGAGATAGAGCAAGAGAAGGAAGAATACTATAAAGAGTTATTCTTAGAGCTTTTACATGAAGAGGAGTATGGCGGTGAAGAAACATAGATATAGCAAAGGTGGCAAGCATTGTCAAAAGTTCTGAAGATGCTTCAGATAAGATATCACAGAGACTTGTAAATCTTATAAAAAATTCGAATAATATTCTAGCAATATACTGTGGAACAACATATGGTTTAGTTCAACATATAATGTCAATTTTAAAAATATCAAAGCCTGAACTAGCATTAATGGCTATAGATGGAGACTATACATATAATGTAGTGCTACCATATATAGCAGAAACAATAGATTTGGCATTGATATACAGTGATGCTATGCATGAAAGAACCCTCTTAAGACTTCTACACTCAGTACTAATAAATAATATAAGGACTGTTTTCATAGTTCCTAGTATAGTATATGAGAAGTATAGGGTACAGTGGGGTAGAGAATTTGAAAACATAGATATAATTGAAATAGACAACAGTATATATAGATTAACACTACTACTTACAGCATTGAGAATTGGCATACATATAGGAAATTCGATAGCTAGAATAAATAGAATGAAAAGTGAAATAGAGGTTTCATCTATAGTAGAAGATATTATAAACAGATATAGAGATACCATAAAACTACTAAAATTATGTAGGAATATAATTGTATCTAAAACCATGCTACCCCTAGGCGAATATCTCGAGGAATACAACTATAATGTATATATGATAAGCACATCATTTAAAACGCTATTAAACAAGGCTATAAGTCTTTCAGATAATTTTATGTTGATATACTCATCTGTAGAAGATCATATTATAAATGAGTTGATCATGGAAGCTTTAAGGATGGGATTTAAGAGAGAACAGTTCATAGACATGAGAATTAATACAGATCCATTTACTGCTCCAATCTATGGAATCTTAGTATCGATGGTAGCAATGCTAAAGAATTAGCATTAAATAGGGTGGTATAGATACTTCTGATGAATTTACATAAGCTTATAGCCTCAGTATACTATAGATAATGCCCAGTGGCTACAAATAGCTGAAGTGCCGGGGTAGCTCAGCTGGTAGAGCGCGGGGCTGTTAACCCCGTGGTCGGAGGTTCGAATCCTCCCCCCGGCGCTATTCTCTATTTAATGATGAAGCTCGAAAGGGTTGAATAGTGATAGACTCGCGCAGGTCTGAACCAATACATTAGTCAAAACCTAACTGAATGTAAACCCTTATACACGGCTTAAAGTCGGTTTAATGTAGTTTAACCCTAAGAAAATTGACTATTTATAACATGATACAGAGGATGATTTACTATAAAAGCTATTTAAAATAGAAATAAGGGAATATTGAATTAAAAAGTTTTAAAAATCTTCTATTCCTAAATTCTTGTGGAGGCCCCTTCGGCTTAATAAACTCTTGAGGGAGTTATTACCTTTTCTATTCTCTAGCTCTTTTATAAATTCGTCTTCATTTTTCTGCTCAGTTTTTATAGCGGATAGACATTTACCATCAGGTAGTAAGTATCTGGTTACACACATTGCATATTGACACTTATAACCTATACAATTATCATTAACCCAGTTACAGTATGTGGTAGGCTTACCATTTATTAAATTTATAATCAATGTTCTTTTACTGCATTTAAATAGTGGGCATAAGGGGCTGCACATAACCCCTATAGGCTTGGGTATGGCCTCCTCAGCTTTCTCCTTTCCTCTATAACTTTCACGTCTTTCCCTATGGTGTGTATATCTATCTTCCCGTTTTGAGGGAAATGCTGTGGGAGAACCCCCTCTTTCTGGTTTCCGCAAGAGTTTCACCATAGTTTAATAACAATATAGTTAGATCTACCTCTAGCAAATAAACTTATGGTTTAACCCACTTAAAAACTAGATAGTTTATATTATCCCCATGAAAATCTCTATTGCTACTAACTATTGCGAGTACGGATTTTTTCTTAACACTATGACTAAGTCTACCAAGACCTACAATATCTATAGATCGTAATAGGGTCGACGCTGAGGTGACAGTTACAACATATGGTGCATGCTCTAATCCAGGGCCAAGTTCATATACAGTAAAATCAGCACCAAACTTCATGCCGCTCCTAACTATATACCCCTTTTCTCTAAGATCTTTATAGACATGATACTTTAAATCAAAGTTATTAACTATTTTGTTAGCATAGTACTCAAGCTCATTACACCTAACGTCACTATTGCCAATGGAGGTCAGAATTAGACCTTTATCACATAGATAGAGTATCTCATAGAGGGAAAACACAAATGGCTGGTCATAGCTCTTTAGTGGATTTGGCTTTAATTCATTTATAGGTTTACCAAAGAATTTCTTAAATAAATTATTCCCTAACGTTCTATCAAATAAGAAACCTTTTTGACCTATAATAAAGATCTTCATGCTTCTACTATTCAGCTTCTTTTCATTGTATGAAGACATAATAAAGCCTCATATACCCCTATAAATGAATTGACTATATCATCTACATCATTCATTATAATGATAGATATTGTATCTAGATTCTCTTTTTTAATGTTTATATACGATTCATCATAGTAGACTCTAAGATTTTGAATAGTTTTTAGAAGTTCGCTGAGAGCCTCATCCATTTTCGCAGGAAATTCTATGTAGGTTCTCAATGCACTTCGTAATTTATTTACACCATCTATCAACAAGTTTAAGGTTTTCTGTATAGATATAATTACATCCTCATTTAACTGTAGAGGAGTATGTAATAAGGAGAGGTGTAGGCATAGTCTATGAACTTTTTCAAGAAACTCCGAGGAAATGTGCAATATATTAAAGTAGTAATTGCTAGATATCAGTGCTGGAGCAACACGAGAAGCATATTCTAAAATACTTCTATATACTCCCCTGAGATCCCTGTTACTCCCTAAGGTCTTCATAATTCTCGTCTTTAAAACCTCTAAGCGACCTTGAAATACATCATTGAACATTCCATCTATTTCACTAATAATATTTGTCATTTTATTGAAGAAGCCATTTAATTGTTCAATTAAATTCTCTTCAGCAAGCGTGATTTGCACCTGGAGTTGTTTAGGCTCAATTATGCCGCTGCTCATTTCCATAGCCTGGGCTAAACTTACTTATTTTTCTTATTAGTGGTAAGGGTATATAAATTTGAAACAGACATTGCAGTCTTTTATAGATGGTATGCTTTGTAAGTAAAGACTATATTCCTTCATTAACATTTACTATCATGTTGTATATGGACTTTGAAAGCATCTCTATCTTATCAATTCTACTTAGCTGTTCATTTAAATCAAGACCTATGGCCACTAACATCATGTCACCCAATTTCTTCCAAATCTCCCTTTCACTTGGAATAGCTATCTCATTAATATAGAATAGTAGAAGCTCTAATTTTTCAATAGCCTCAGAATCATAAATCCCATCATTTGCTACATTTAATATATCTTGTAAAATTTTCTCAAGTTTTTCCGAAATTCTTTTTAATTTACGTAACCTACTGGAGTATCTATTCATTGATTCGGATTTTGAAATTATTATATTATGGCATTTATCTATGTACTTAGTATGTAGATATACGGTCTCTTCAAAGATTTTTAGAGACTGTAATAGTCTAGAACCCTCTATGGCTGTACAACCTCTATACAGATCTTATGGTACAAATACTATTATCTGAGATACCGAGATGTTTCATCTGATCAGGATTAACATTTACATAGTTAGCATCTAATCCATTGACAATAACAGTTTTTAATTTGAACTTCTTTCTACCCGCTACAGTAATTTCTATGTACTCCTTTATACCTATTTCCCTTGCTAGTACTGATGATACTTTTGCCTCGCCCTCTCTAACGCTAGAGTCGTATTTTAATCTTAGTCTTTTTTCCCTTGCACCAGACTTTTGTCTAGAGAATAACGTTGATGGAGGTGGAACTATGGAGACCAGCTTTTTAATATCAATTTTGGTATCTTCTTTCACATCTTTCTCTATATCTTCTCCTATTTCCTTACTGCTAGATGTAGTATTTTCATCTAAGCTTGGAGGCTCAAACATTTTTGATGCCCTTCAGCCAAGGTTATTAAATCTAATCATAGATATAGTCTGTAGATAGGATTATAAAATTAACTATAGTATTCAATTACTGGGTAACCAATACTGAAGATGTCATGGTTATTGAGCCCTAAATTTATAACCTTTAATAAATCACTGAATGGCACACGTATCTGTCTTTTACTATCCCTTTCTCTAATAGTAACATCATTATTTGAAATACTATCGTAATCTATTGTGATAATAAATGGTATGCCTAATTCGTCGGCTAAAGCATATTTCTTGCCTATTGTGCCTCCCTCAATATACAGGACATAATAATGTTCTTTTAAAATTTCATAAACTTTTCTTGCAAATTGTTTTAAAGGCTCTCTATCTACAAGTGGAGTAACCCCTACCTTTATTGGAGCAATTTTTGCAGGAAACCTCAACACAATTCTATCTTCTTGTTCATTATATGCATACTCCAGTGCTATGTACATAAGTCTCTCAGCTCCAAATGAGGGTTCTGAAACTGATGGAATAAATCTTTCAACCCATTGTTGTTCTTCGACTTCCACAATGTTGAATATGTTCTTTGGAATTGTTATATTATTTAATACTATGTTATCACCTTGAGTAGAGCTTATAATTTTTAGTAACTCATCCTTACTAGTGGTTAATATAGCCTTAAATACCTCTCCAGCTCTAGATCCAAATGTTTTTAGAATAGCCATCTTATCATATTGTATGTCAATTCTTTTAATTGTTTTAGGAGTTTTCAATTGCCTTAATGCATATAGATCAGCCTTACTAAACATTATATGTCTTTCTAAATCATATGTATGTCTATATGCATGTCCTGAAACCTCAACCCTTCCCCATTTATCAACAACAACCATCTGATCAAATGTTTGCTTAGAGTAATGTGCACGTTCATTAGGCAGTTTCTCCTCAAAATAACTATAGCCATTAGGCACTCCTAAGGCGTTTATAAACTTATTTGATATACACATCCAATAAGCAAGCCAAGGACTCTTTATAATACCATCATTAAATGCTTCAGCAGGTGAAATACTTATTGGCTTGTCTTCTCCTCGTTGTCTTTGTTCAGCAGTTAGAATCAATATTTTCTCCTCTGTACAATAATCATAGAGGAGATCACAACTAGGATTTGTTTCATCGTAGAAGAATTCTATCTCCATTATTGTGAATTCTCTAAGTCTTATAGGGCCCTGCCTTGGCGAGATTTCATTTCTGGCAACCTTACCTATTTGGGCAATGCCTAATGGCAATCTACGTCTAGCTAAATCATAAACACGTTTAAAGTTTATAAACATTCCTTGGGCAGCCTCAGGTCTTAGGTAGGCTAAATTTTCGGGGGAATACGGACCTATATATGTTTGAAAGAGTAGAAGAAACTTTTTCACATTTCCAAGCATGCCATTGCATATAGGGCATCTAATGTTGTTTTCATTAATCAGTCTTTCAAGGTCTTCAGCTGGAAGACCTTCAATAGAAACATTGAGTTTTTCTTCAATAAGGTGGTCTGCACGAAATATTCTATGACACTGCATACATTCGACAGCATAGTCAGTAAAATTCTCTTCATGTCCACTAGCTTTGAATACGATAGAAGGTGTAATAACAGGAGTCTCAATTTCTATAACAAATTCTTGGTGTCTTCTTATAAAAAATTCTCTCCATAGATTAATAATATTATTCTTTAGTAAAACACCGAGGAATCCTAGATCATAAAAGCCAGCTTGACCGCCGTATATTTCATATGATTGCCATAGAAAACCTTTTTTAATAGCATAGTCGATTACTTTTTCATACTTTGAAATCCCCATTGTATAGCACCATATTATATGCACTTTATCTAATTTAGGCTTTAATACATTATAAGATTAATAAACTACTAAAGATTTTATCCCTATATAACCTAATACGCATAGTAATTTAAGCTATAATAGAGCTAATTGAGGTAGAGTAGTATGACCATTAATGATGACTATTACTTATTTATAAACAGCCTATTGGATTCAGAATCTTTTTTAGGAATAAATAAGGATGAAAGTAAAACGCCATACACCATTGTTGGGGTTCCTCTAGATATATCGACTTCATATAGGAGTGGTAGTGCTTTAGCACCTAAGGCCATAAGAAGAGCTTCAAAATCGCTAGAATTGTGTTCAGCTATAAATAGTATTGATATTGAGTCCATAGGCATCAATGATGTAGGTGATATTTCTACTATACCAGGGAATCTCATAGAAACATTATCCAGGATTGAATATGTTATGAGCAATATTTTTAAAAAAATGAATAGAAGAGTGATTATATTAGGAGGAGAACATACATTAACCTTAGCAACATTTAAAGCATATATGAAGAGCCATAGTAAACCTTGTTTAATAGTATTTGATGCCCATGTAGATCTAAGGAATGAATATCTGGGATCAAGATATAATCATGCAACAGTTATTAGAAGGATATATGACGAGGTAAAACCAAGGATAGTAATTATTGGGGCAAGAGCTATAAGTAGAGAGGAAGAAGAATTTTATAGAGGTATTAGTGATAAAAAGGACATAGAAATATTTAGGATTGTAGGGGGCGTAGTAAACCCAAAGCTAATAAATGATGTAGAGAATACTGTTTCTATGTGTAAAGCAAAATATATCTCTATAGATATTGATATCATAGACCCATCATATGCACCAGGTGTTCAGACACCTGAACCTCTAGGGTTAGATCCATATACATTGCTAAACATCTTATATAAAATAGTTGATGTAAACACGTATGCGGTAGATATAGTTGAGATGACACCATTATACGACCCCTCAGAGATAACAGCATTTGTATCGGCCAAAATAATAGTAGAGTTAATTGCAATGATGGTTGAAGCTATGGGACTACATGTTAAGAAGTGTTGGTAGCCGGGCGGGGATTCGAACCCCGGTCACGGGGGCCAGAGCCCCGCATCCTTGGCCGCTAGACGACCCGGCTACAACCTATTTCTCTAAAACTTTAAAACAGCTTTATAAACGTTATTACCATGATTATACCAGTAATTATAGGATAGCAATAGATTTATATATTAATAATTTAATTGAATGGTATTTTGGATGCGATTTGAATGAAGGTTTAAAGTATCAATCTTCATCTAATTATACTATTAATATTTAAAGTGGGGAATAGTAAAGTTTATAAGCTTTGCTTACTAAAAGCTTAAGAGGAGTTTAATCATGGTTATTAGACCATCAGAACCTTCTCCAGAAGATGTATTAATGAGATGTCCAAGCGGTAATATAATATATGACGAAGTTCGTGGGGAGTGGATTTGTGCAGACAGTGGAGAGGTTATAGCTGAACATGTTATTGATAGAGGTCCGGAGTGGAGAGCCTTTACAGCCGAGGAAAAGGAGCAGAGAAGTAGGGCTGGAGGTCCTATAAATATAGCGTTACATGATAGTGGATTATCGACAGTCATAGATTGGTACGATAGAGATGCTTCAGGTAGAAGGCTAGATCTTAAAAGAAGACTTGAAATTATACGTATTAGAAAGTGGCATAGTAGAACCAGAGTTCAAAGTAATGTAGATAGAAATATTATACAGGCTTTAAATGAGCTAGATAGAATTGCTAATCAGCTAGGACTACCAAGGGTTGTAAGAGAAGAAGCAGCAATAATATATAGAAGAGCTGTTGAAAGGGAACTTGTAAGGGGGAGGGCAATTGAAAGTATGGTTGCGGCTGCACTATATGCAGCATGTAGAATACATGGAGTTCCAAGAACTCTAGATGAAATATCTAAATTTACTAAAAGTGGTAGAAAGGAGGTAGCTAGATGTTATAGACTCTTAGTTAGAGAATTAACACTTAAAATCCCTATTGTTGATGCTGCAGAGCATGCCCAAAGAATAGCATTTATACTTGGTTTAAGTGGCGCTACCGTTAAAACGGCAGTAGAAATAATACAGAAAGCTAGAGAACTAGGTGTTACTGCTGGAAGAGATCCTGCAGGAGTTGCAGCAGCTGCAGTGTACATAGCTGCTTTATTAAATGACGAAAGAAGGACGCAAAAAGAGGTTGCTATGGCAGCAGGGGTAACTGAGGTTACTGTAAGAAATAGATATAAAGAGTTAATGAAGGCACTAGGTACTGAAGAACAGACAGAGAAGTAAAAGTAAATACACTCTTGCATTGGTTTATATTGGTCAATATCTGTTTACTATTTCACTTTATTTCCTCGCACTTTATTTATATCTTCATTTAGCTTAAAGATATTTTTGTTTTAAAATATGAAGGAAGACTATAATTTTATTGTGGGAATAGTATGGTATTAACTAATAAAGGCTAGTAATTAGTGTTAATATTGAATTTAAAACAGTTTGGTGAGGGCTACTTCATCACCAATACTATAGTCGAAAGCTATATTGCGCGAAGGATTTTAATTTCACCACTCCTACTTTTAACTATAACCCTATAGCCACAGTATGGACATCTAATAGCCATCATTACAGCAAGTTGAGATTCGTCAAACTCCTTGCCACATTTTAAGCATATATATTTAGGCATCTTTAACACTAAAGGCTTATATTTTGAAGCAGGTTTTTAAGCTCTAGACCTAAATTGTTAGTTGGGCATGCAAATCAATGAAATCAGAAAATCTATGTGTGGGTCTCCCTCCAGAGCTATGTACACAGCTAGAAGTAGAGTCACAGGTCATTAAAATAAAGCTTGAGCATAGAAAAATGGGTAAGACGGTAACTGTAGTAGAAGGAATAGACGAAAAAGCATTTGATTTAAAGAGGCTTGCATCATATCTTAAGACAAAACTTGCTGCAGGTGGAACAATAAAGAATGGTAAAATTGAGATCCAAGGAGATCATAGGTCAAGACTTAAAAAAATACTTACAGAGGAATTTGGATTTAAACCAGAGAATATAATATTCATTGAGGAGGAGCGTTAGGAGTAGCTAATGGTGCAATAAAAATAATGGCATCAGATGTACGGAGGTTAATGGAAGAGGTATATAATAGAAGTAAAGTAGCTTTAGAGGTAATTAGAAACTATATACATACAACTCCACTAGACGTAAGCATAACATTCTCTAAAATGAGTGGATGTAGAGTATATTTAAAATATGAAAATCTACAAAAAACAGGTTCATTTAAAGTTAGAGGAGCTCTTTTCAAAACCCATAACGTATATAGTGAAGGAACAAAAGGGATAGTTGCAGCATCAGCAGGCAATCATGCCCAAGGAGTAGCATTTGCCGCTAAAATATTTGGACTTAGAAGTGTTATAGTAATGCCTATTACTACACCCATCTCAAAAATAGAAGCTACTATTGGATATGGAGCAGAAGTGATATTGCACGGAAATATATTTGATGAGGCAGAGTCCCTTGCATTAAATATAGCCAATGAAAAGCATTATACCTATATACACCCATTTAATGATATAGACATTATTGCAGGCCAGGCAACTATAGCCTGGGAATTACTAAAACAGTTAGAGAACATAGATGTAGTTGTTGTGCCTATTGGTGGTGGAGGGCTGGCATCAGGCATTATAAGTGTTTTGAAAATCGTTAGACCGAATACAAAAATTATTGGTGTTGAACCCTCTGTTGCACCAAAAATGAAAAAATCTATTGAAATGAAAAAGATAGTCCAAGTAGATGCTAGACCATCACTTGCTGACAGCCTTATTGTAAAGAGGGTTGGAGAAATTACTTTTAAAATAATTTCAAGTACCATTGATGAGATAGTGACAGTAGATGAAGATGAAATTGCCCACTCAATGTATTTACTTCTTGAAAGGGCAAAGACTTTGGTTGAGGGAGCAGGTGCATCTACTTTAGCAGCATTAATTAGCGGCAAGATTCAGGGTATTGAGAATAAAAATGTTGTAGCAATACTTACAGGTGGAAATGCTGATCTAACATCCATATACAGAGTTATAATTAGAGGATTATTGAAGCATGGGAAAATGGTAAAGATTTATGGGTATGTGCCAGACACGCCCGGTACACTATATAGAATAACAGAGGTTATAGCTAAACATAGATGTAATATAGTAGACATAAGGCATGAAAGATTTGGTGAAAGGATTCCACTCCTATATACATATATAGAAATATTACTAGAGATTCCATCTAGAGAAGCGGTAAATAGCATTATAAATGATTTGCAAAAGAGTGGATTTGAGTTTCACATCAATATGTAACATTTTTATAATGAGATAAAATCAGTGCGAGAGCTCTTCATCACCATTCAGCTGGTTTGCATAATCATCATAAAAATGACATATTTTTATTTATTGTCTTATTAATGATATAACATGTTTAGCTAATTTTTTAGCTGGATTTATACCTGTTGCCCTCTGTATTCCTCTCCATTGTGGTGAAGCATTCACTTCAAACACAACATATCCATTCTTCGTTTCTGCAACATCTATACCTGCATAATACAAATTCAATATTTTTAAAATTTTAAAGGCAAGAGATTCAAGTTCGCTATCTAATTTTTCTATGATATCAACACGCGCTCCTTGGGCCACATTTGTTTTCCAGTTTTCAATATTCTGTTGAACACGGTAATATGCAGCAACAATTTCATCGCCTATTATAAGCACTCTGATATCTCTTCCAGGCTTTTCTATATACTCTTGAATGTATATAGGCTGGTGTAACTGTGATAATGTCCTTGCTACGTTGTATACTGTATCAGCACTTTCAGCTCTAATTATACCAAATCCCATACTGCCTATTAATGGTTTTACAACAACTTTTCTCCAGCTTTCTGCAAGTTTTGTAGCAGAATAGAAGTCCTCTACTATTGCAGTTTTAGGAATAGGTATACCTGCCTTTGATAGAAGAAGAAGACTAAGATATTTATCTCTAGCAATCATATATGAATTGACAGGATTTATCACAGGGATACTTAATTCCTCTATATGTTTGAAAATATCTATCCTTCTAAGAAAAATCTCTATAGTTGTAGCTACACCTAAATCTCTTAAGATAACAGCATCAGCTTCAAAGGGTTTTAGTGTATTTGAATACACCACATAAAAATTGTTTTCACCTATAATAGATGTTATGCTAGATGGTCTCAGATACATAGATGAGGCTCCAAGTTCTTCGAGTGCCAACATTATTTGTCTTATACTCCAAGGAGGCACTGGTTTATCTGCAACAATGGCTATCTTCACAATCGTCACCATATGATGATTAATTAAATAGTGCTGCAAAATTATTTATAAGGCTTTTACAATATTTTGCTAAAAATAATATATATGGCTATCATAATCATAGTTAAGATTGTAGAAATATTTATGGCATCCAAAGATTTTGCTCCACCTATAACAAGAATCTTCTTTGAATCCTTCAATATAGGACGCATAAAGATATAGGGTAGGATATCAGAACCTAGTATAATACCTATTGCGGACACCAGGGGAAGGACGTAGAAGTAGCAATCGTATGATCTAAAAAGAGTCAATGATAGTAGAAATAGTGATATTGAGTACCTAAATACATTAACGATAATAGATTTACTTGATAGCACTGTATTTATAGAGGCTATCATTACTGAAAGTGATAAGAAAATTACAAATAAAATTGCATCAATTCTACTACTGAGAGCTATAATTAATGAAGCTATGAGTGGCAACAGACATCCACACAAATCTATAGCTATGGTATCTAAATGACGAAAATATACAACACGGCAAACATTTTTATGATTTATCAATATACAAGAAAATATTATCGCCATCATCATTACTATAAGATTAAATCCTATTAGGAGTATACCATACAATAAAAATGTTAGTATAAAAATGATGTATAGTATCTTAAAATATTGTGATGGTGAAACCATAATCTCACGGCATAGTTTAATAAAGCTATATCAGTAGTATAGTAATACATGGGGTAATTATAACCATTAAGTCTTTTAGAATAGGTTTAATATCTAACTTCTTCCCCTATTTTAAAGAACGAGCTACTCCAGTGTTCATTGTTTTAATGTTATATTTCCAATTTCAGCTAGGCTAGATTTTAGCATCACATCTATTTTGTAATATGCTACTACATAATGTATAGAACTTAAAGATATATAATTTACACCTATAGTATGTAGTATATTCTCATGATTACTGTTGCAATACTTTGTTATGTATAGTCTTAAAGCTCTTATCATCATCTTGAACAATATACTTAGAGTCTCAACTAAAATACTCTCACTTGGTTCTTTCTATCTACTTATGTAATTTCATATTATTTCCTCTATCCAAATTACATTTTTCTAAGCATTTTAAAGCTCTTTAATTTGCCTAAAGTAAATAGTATCTCCAAGAATTCTTCTATTAGAAGCTTACAGATTTTTGGTAGAAGCCGGTAATACTTGTTCATCCTTAAATGGACGATTAGCAAGCTATTGGTGTTAATATCTATTATTATGATAATATCGGTCTCTCAAACTTTTCTAGAACTATTATAAGGAATGTAGTATTTATCAGACTTCATTTCTGTATTTCTATCTTTAAGAGCAGAGTTTTTAGATGTAGAAATTTATCCTAGTTTTCAAAATATTATCCACGTGGTGTAAAATATTGGATTTTAATGTCATTAAAGCTCTATTCTATGCATGTAGTAGCTATCCCAAAATAGCAGCACCACATCGATTCAGTCAATTTAACGATTTTGAAACTTGTACTCTTACAGCAATGTCTTCCATACTTGGAATTGATTCAAATGTTAGAAAATATATTGAGGAATTCAAAAAGGGTCTAAGAGGAGTCAATGACCTTAATTTAGGTGAATCATTAGTACAAGGCCTGCAGCTGAGCCTTAAAAATGTTGGTTCCAATGCCATGATTGAAGTAAGTATGGCATCCACTATGTCTCTATATGTAAACTATATAGTGAAATTACAACATCTTGATTTTCATGAATCTATTAGACATCTATATAGAGCTATGTCACTAAATAACACTAATGAAACTCTATTATTCATTAAAACATTAAAAAACTTTGGGGGAGAGATAGCAACTCTTCTTGATAGAACGGAAATAGCAGAGAGAAAAATAATTGTAGAGAATATGAAGCTTAGCGATGTATTTCAGATTTTGTCTAGAATTTCATTAAGATTTGAAGCATTTGCAAATATGCAAAAAGTTCTCAATGTATTAAATATTGTTGAGGATATTGCAAGAAGCCTAAATGATATTAATTCAATATTATCTAGACTCTTCCTATTAATTTCATTAGAGGAGAAATCTATAGGGTCAGCCGACTATAAGTCTATATCTATAACAGATATATTGAAAAGGGATATAGAATACAGAAAAAAGAATATAAATAGAATACATATTATGCCATATATAATATTCGCCTCACTATATATGGTTATAATAAAAGGTTACTAGCTAGTAAGTAAACTACACTATGTTGATGTCTATTACTGTTACACTTTTTCTGGCTACAAGAGAAACATTATATATATCAACACCATTTACATTTGCATAAAGCTTAGAAGCGTTATGTGCATGGCCATGTAGGGAGAGTCTAGGACGCATATCTACAGAAAGCGACTCAATTATTGGATACCCTAGATAGTTATATATTTTAGTATTTTCACCATATAAGGTCGCATATGTTGTAGCATAGTGAGTCGCTAGAATTGAAATGTCTTGCTTATTACATTCTCTAAGCATATTTTTTATTTTATTTAATCGCATCTCATATAAATTCTCTACATTAGGTATGTTACGGCGTTGCCATGATGTTGGTCTCTTGAGTATACCCCTACTACCAACGACACAAAGGTTAATATTCTTTACATTTAATGTAACATACTCATCGTTAAGCCATTTTATTTCTGGATACATGCCTTTAAATCTCTCTTCGAGACCTATATATTCTTCGTTTCCAAATATAGCCAATATAGGAATTTCAGTACCCATTCTTTTCATGAACTTAATCAATATATCGATAACAGGCTTGACCATGTTTATATTGCCATGATCAACTATATCACCAGCTAAAATTATTATATCGAATTCTTTATTCAGTAGACTATTAATGGACGCGCTAAAGAGAGGTAGATAGTATGGAGCATGAATATCAGCTACAGCAATTATTGATATTGTCATCAGTTATTGCCTCCTTTTAGGTGTAGGCTAATAACTATTTTTCGAGAAATGTGTTTAATAAATGCTTATAAGGATAAACAAGTATTCACTATCCTTGTTGGTTAGTGAATTAGAAATGCTAGTGGGAGATAAATAATGTTGAAGCCTAGAGGATGTAACTCTTCAGGTCACAAGGGATGGTATGAGGTTAAGTGTAGAATATGTGCTAAAAAGATGTATTTAAGTGATGATATTGTATATCATTGTCCTAAGTGTGGTCAAAAATATGGTGCATATTTTTGTGTAGCTGATGCGAGAAGACTATATATGCGCTGTCCATATTGTAATGGAGAGTTACAGCTATTCATTCAAGTAACCTAATTAGCTGTAGATACTTATGTATATAGAAGAACACTATTTCGATAAATTTAGGAAGGTCACAATTGTTAAAGTGGAAGATGATGAAATATTAATTTTGGTAGATTTATATCCTTGTAATATGGGTTATATAGATCCTCAAAACGTTATCCATAGAGTAGCTATAGATGATATTGAGATATTGGTTAAACCATTGAAGCTTGAGAATTTTGTATATTTTAATAGAGCAGAAATTGAGATACTATGTATACGGTCAAAAGGAGCTTGCCAATATGTAAGTTTAAGACTATATACATCATATCACATTTTAACTCAGTTTAAAAGCAAATTACAGGAGGTTTTACATAAAATAGTAAATAGTATTGAGGAGTGTTAAAATAGTAGAAATGTAATATGTCTTACTGCTTAAATTCAAAATATAGTAATTAATGTTATAGGTGGTGTATGGCTGTTATGAGGCAGGAGATAGCCCTCAAGAAAATAATTGAATATACTGCTAGGAAGGCCTCCTCATTAAATCAAAGATATGAGATAGAAGACCTTGTTGCACCATCTATCGCAGACCTTGTTGACAGATCTATGGAGAGAATTGCTCTGACATTAGTTAAGAGAAATGGTGGGCTATGGTGTAATCTGTGTAGCAAAGGACCTTTTACTAAACGAGGACTATATCTACATCTTATAAGAGTTCATACAAAGGATATAGAGTTTATGGTTAGAGAGGAGATGAAGAGAATCTTAGATGGAATTAAAAAAGATAGACAACAAAGATACGGATAGCTAATAAGAAAATATTATAGAGCAGACCCTATAAATACAATATAATATGATAGAAACATACTATTTAAATTTAGTCACGGACCACATTATCTATATTTCACGTATTGTTTATATGTGTATTCATGTCCAATATAATATTATTGACTAATTCACATATATCATTATAAAGCATAGGATAAAATTAAAGATAGAGGTCAAAATGTAAAGTTATTTATAGAGGAGTGAAGGAATATATAAATATAGTGACATTTGATGTTGATGACATACCAACTCCTATGAGAAATTCATGGTAATTTATTCACATAGTGTTAACATTTATAGAATAAGAAGCTATGTGGAGCTCTTTTTAAACGGTATTATAACATATGATGAATGGATTGCGTTAGAAGTAGGTATGTGGAAAGGGTTACAATTAGATACTATTAAAAATTCTTAGGGTGATTTCATGGTGAAGTGGTGTGGAAGAAATTATTAATTTAATAGAAAACATAGAGGAAAAACAATGTTTATAGCAGTCTTGGGGATTTGATTATCTATGTGAAAGAATAATTAATGAACTAGGTTTTAACGAATATTCATGTATGGACTTCAAATTAATGGGGGTGGACTTACTGGACTTGCTTGTAAGTATCCTGACTATATGGATAAGAGGAGGGTACTAATAGATTTTAAGTAAAATAAGTGTAGATATAGAGAGGATTATGTGTGTAGGAGATAATATCAATGATATTGGCTTATTTGAAGTATGTGGTATAGTGATAGCATTTTTATGCAAATAAATTTTAAAAGAGTACGCAGATATTATAGTGGATACATGCAATGTAAGACTTCTTGCGAAATTGCTAGATAGATTATTAAAGTAATATATTTAAAAAGTACAATTAAAATGATATAAAGTTATTCTTTCAATTCAAATAAATAATTAATTATCGTAGGATTCAAGATTATTTATAAATTCACTATATTTTACTATATTACAATACATTACAATGTGTTGTAAAATGAGAAAATTGGATAGCAATACTACTTTAAGCATACCAGAAGCGCTACTGATATTTATGATAATACTGAGTACATTTAGCGTTACGTCATTACAAGGACAACAAGAAAATGCAATTTACTTAACAAAAAATTCTGTTATATGGTATTATATAGGTGCCACAAATATATCGCATAACATTAATGAATTAACAATATTAATGAGACCAATGAATGGTGAAATACAGTATCTTCTCAATCTTTCGCTAAAAACACCGCTAAATATTAGTATGAAATTATCAATTGACATGCTTGGTAGTGAAAGAATATACTATCAAATTGATAGTATATTATTGTTAAATAACTACACCTTTGGAATTAATAAAATAAATGAAAGTATTGAAGGGAATATTAACATTGATTTAAATGATATAGTGGTTCAATGGCATAAACAGGAAATAAAAATACCCTTAAGTTTGATGACAAACAATAAAACATACACAGTTTTATCATTGGGGAAAGAGCTAAATAAAATGATTCTATATATGAATTACACATATATTAAGAAAATAGATGGATTCTATTTAGCTGAACAATTAAGGAATATTTACAGAGAGTCTTTCTATTTCTACGATATCTATATTAACAAAATACAGTATCTCAATAAATTATTTGATACAAATACCAGTTTATGTAAGGTTATTGATGAAGCGCCTATGAAGACGAGCATTGATTTGTCCATAAACATATCTGCAGAAGAATCTATTGTAAAGTTAAATATCCAAGGAATTGATATAAGTGATCCCATAAAAGCATATCAAACATACCTATGTATTTTACCATTGTTACTAAATATTCAAGAGATTTCAAGAAATATAAATGTAGGTAGCATGTATTTGGCGGAATTTCTCGATTTACCAACAAGCTTTTTTACAATCATCAATCAGAATTTTATAATTAACGTATTAAAGATTTATGCTAATATAACTAACCTTATCACTAAAGAAGACGCTAATTTACTAAATTCTCAAATAATATTTAACTATAAAAATAAAGATCAGCAAAATCTATTGTTATCGATATCCAACATTGATGTGTATCGATATAATACCACCCAAATAAAAACATTGCTAAAAAACATAGTCAGTAGTATAGCAGAGAATATAGGAATGGATCAAAGTATGAGCGAAATTATTGATAAAAGCCCTATAATATTTCAAAATGAATATACCACCTTTACAACACATGTTTCTAATAAAATTGATATTCAAGGTATACTTATACTTATTATTGTTGCAGTAGCTATTCAAATAGGTATAATATTGTATGTAATGATAAAAGTTGTAAGGTCAAGGCGTCTTAAATGAGCATGAGTATGGTTCAGCACACCAATAACCATCAATATATACCCATGAGAATCAATGCCTGATACTTAGAACCATTAAGGAATGAGGTCTCCACATTACGTTTTGCTAAGATGTTATCAACTTTATCAGGGGTTAAAGTTTTAGGGTCGTACATCTTAGAGCCTATAATAAAGTTGCATGCATAGCCAAATGATGGAATCCATGCTTGGTATTCTAGAATGTATGGAAACACCATTCCTATAGCATTCTTTATCTCACTATATACATTTCTGAAAAAGAAGCTTGAACCTGCTTGAGTTACCATTACACCATCATCACTCAATATAGAATGTATTTTTCTATATAGCTTTGCTGTATATAGTTCTTGAGCAATAGGACTTGAGTAAGGATCTGTTAAATCAAGTATTATAACATCGAACCTTTCATTGGTTTCTTCTATGTATTTCTTTCCATCCGCTACTAATATTTTAGCTTTAGTATTATTAAAAGCATTTCTATGCATCATGGGTAGATATTCCTTTGAAAGCTCTATAACATCCTCATCTATATCAACCATAATTACTTCTTCTACAGTATTATGTTTTAAAACCTCCCTTAATGCAGCACCTTCACCACCACCAATAATAAGCACTTTCTTTGGGGACGGATGTAGGATCATAGCAGGATGTACTAGAGATTCGTGATAGATAAACTCGTCTGCTTCACTACTCTGTATATAACCGTCTAAAATCAAACTTCTACCAAAGTCTTCAAGATCAGCGATAATTATTTCTTGATACTTAGATTTTCTTATAACATGAATTTGCTTAATTTTAGTAAACATTAAACTATTTCTACCTATACCTTGTATAACCACAACATATCCCAACATATCTAGATACACCTAAGAGTATTTACAAAATAGATAGGCTTCAGAATTTAAAACTTATTAACCGATGTGTATAAGGAGAGATTAGGAGTGATGTGCACGCTAAATTCTGATAATGTGATGAGGGGCCAAAGCACTGAATTTAACACTCAAGATATCATTTCTTATAGTTAGTAGTAGCACTTTAATGTAATGTAAAAAGAGATCGTCTATTTAATAAAAATAAGCTAAGGGATAGATTCTTAATGGCCCACACTATTTAAAGTATTCTTAATTTAAATATAAAAATATTGGTGCATAGTAATGTCACTGGAATTGCTCAATAGAATAATGAGGAGCTCTATTTTATTGAAAAAGAATAGCGTGGCGGAAAGTGTGGTTGAGGAAAGAATTAAAAAAATAGAGGATGACATCGTATCAGTAGCTAGCGTATTGACAAATATTATGCTAATAGGTAAGGAGAAGAGAAAGAGATGTCTATTTTTCAACGCTGAAGAAGGTGTATGCAGATATTGGAGACTGGAGGTAGATATTCCTACCTTGAATCTTTTTAAGAAGCAGGATGGTTACTATGTAAACATTTTACAGCATCCTGAACTTTGTGCTGTATGTTCATATTGGAGAGAAGGGATATATAAATAAATGTTTTAATTTAAGATCATATTATTTGAATGAGTACATGATTTAAGAAGAGATTAAAATTAAAAGAACTAGGTATTTAGATTAAGCTTATTAATCCTAGAATATTGAGGGTTGTACAAGTTTGTAGAACTTGGTAGAAATAAACATGATAATTATTGCACTAGATCCACCTTCTAATAGCAATATGTATGAGTGGATGTTAGATAGAGTTATAGCATTGAGCGATATTGTTCAAGGATTCAAAATAGGCTTACCGGCTATTATGAGACTTGGTGTTAGTGAGGTGGCCAGAATCTTTAGAAGTTATAATGGACTCCTAATTGCTGACTTAAAAATGGCTGATATAGGTGATATTATGGCTTTATCTACAGAGATACTACATGAACATGGATTCAATGCAGTTATAGCACATAGTTTTATAGGTTTTTCACAAGCACTTGATACACTTTCAAAAAAATGCAAAGAACTTAGCATGAAATTAATAACAATAGTTTCAATGTCGCACTCAGGCTCCATGGAATATATTGATAGACATATTGATGAGTTTTTAAATATGACTCGACGTGTGGAAAGTTGGGGTGTTGTTGCACCAGCAACACGTCTAGAGATATTAAGATATATCAGAAGAAATCTCGAGAATGGCATCAAGATACTGTCACCAGGTATAGGGATACAAGGTGCAGAACCAGGTATAGCACTATGTAATGGTGCTGACTATGAGATTGTTGGGAGGATCATCACATATTCACAGAATTTTAGAGAAACAGCTTTTAATGTTATAGAAAAGCAGAGGAAAAAGGTGATTGAATGCCAAAAATAGCGGTAGAGCTCCTAAGAAGAGGTATGATAAAGATAGGAAGGTTTAAATTAGCATCAGGATTAGAAAGTCCCTTTTATATAGATCTAAGAATGTTATATAGCTACCCAGAGCTAATCAAAATTATAATAGATGAGATTCTATATAGATATGAAATGTCAAGATATGAATGTATTGTAGGCATTGCTACTGCTGGAATAGCTCTTGCCTCCTTCTTAGCATGCAGACTCAACAAACCAATGTCTTATGTTAGGATTGAAAGAAAGGAGCATGGAACTAAGGGCCTAATTGAAGGTGAGGTATCTAATAAAACATGCATAATCGTAGATGATGTTGCAACAACGGGAGGCTCTATAGAATATGCATACAATGTAGTAAAAGAGAGTGGAGGAAAACCTTTAGCAGCATTAGTTATCGTTGATAGAGAACAAGGAGCTCAGCAAAAAATTGAAAAGCTTGGACTAGAGTTCTATAGGCTTTATACTGCACGGGAACTCTTTAGCGAACTTTATGAAAATGGTATGATAAACCATGATGACTTTAAAAATATTGTGGATTATCTAAAATCATTTCAAAAATAGATATAAATGCTTTTATACTTATTTAATCCTACTCTTGATGTAGGGCTCTATGAAAGAGAGATTTTATCAAAGAGATGTTATATCGATACTAGAATTTGAACGTAGTGAATTAGAGTACCTATTTGAAATCACGGATAAGTTTCTCAATTACATTGATAGAAAGCTGCATTTATTGGATGGTAAAATAATTGCCTTAGCATTCTTTGAACCCTCTACTAGAACTAGACTTAGCTTTGAAGTAGCAGCTAAAAAACTAGGTGCCGATGTAATATCATTTGCTGGCGAGGAAGCCCTAAGTATCTCTAAGGGCGAGAATTTGACAGATACTATAAAAATGCTTGATAACTATTCTGATCTCATAGTTATTAGACATAGACTTGAGGGGGCAGCAAAATATGCAGCTGAAATTGCAGAAAAGCCTATAATAAATGCTGGTGATGGAAAGCAACACCATCCTACACAAGCCATGATAGATCTCTACACCATAAAAAAATTGTTTGGCGCAATTGATGGACTGACATATGGAGTTCTAGGCGACCTTAGATATGGAAGGGCTATTACATCGTTTATTTATGGAATTTCACTATTTCGACCAAAAAAGGTGTACTTAATATCGCCTGAAGCATTAAGGGTTAGAGAGGAAGTATTGGAGCTACTTAGAAATAAGAATATAGTCTATGAAGAGAAATATAATGTTGAAGAAGTTATTGACCAGCTTGATGTACTTTATGTTACAAGAATACAGAAAGAGAGATTTCCAGATCCAATGGAGTATGAAAAGGTTAGAGGGTCTTACAGAGTTACATATGAACTGCTTAAGCATGGTAAAAAGGAGCTAAAGGTACTTCACCCCCTACCTAAAGTTGATGAAATTGATCACGGTGTTGATGTATCAACATATGCAGCATACTATATCCAAGCAAAATATGGAGTGCCTATAAGAATGTCTCTACTTACACTTATTCTTGGTGCTAAACTTTGAGTGAAGAAAGTACATTAGTAGTTTCAAAAATTAAAAATGGAACAGTAATAGACCATATACCAGCTGGAAGGGCGCTAGATATACTAACAGTTCTTAATATCAATGGAAGAGAGGGATATAGAATAGCCATATTAATGAATGTTGAGAGTAAAAAACTTGGAAAAAAAGATATAATAAAGATTGAAGGAAGAATGCTTTCAGTTGAAGAGTTAAATATAGTTTCACTAGTCGCTCCGAGAGCTACCATAAATATAATAGAGGATTTTGCCGTTATTACTAAGCATAGAGTTGAAACCCCAAATTATATTGAGGGGGTTTTGCGATGCCCTAACCCCACTTGCATAACAAATAAACGTTCTGAACCTATAAAAACAAAGTTCAAGACAGTTTCTAAGGATCCGATAAAACTTCAGTGTGAATATTGTGGAGCTATTATAGCATGGAATGAAATACCAAAATTGATAGCTAGAAAAAGATGAATTACATGGTAGGTAAGTATAGTGTGAGACCAGCTAAAGTAGTTTCTAATATAGAGATTGCTAAAGATATATACATACTCGAACTTGAGCCCCTTCATCTACATGAGATACCACAGCCATTCAATTTTTTCATGATATGGGTGCCAAGAGTCGATGAAATACCTCTATGCATAGCCGACTTTGATGGAAGGAAATTAAAGTTTCTATACAAAATTAGAGGTGATGGAACCAAGGCCCTTGCAAAACACTATAAGGATATGATGGTGGGTATTAAGGGACCTCTTGGTAAAGGAGTCAACATTAGACCAACTCTAAATAGTAAATGGCTTGTTATTGCAGGTGGCATCGGGATAGCACCTATACCATATTTAATTAAAACTTGGAAAAACTATGGTATAAACATCGATTTACTATGGGGTGTAAAGACCATGGATGAGATTTTCAATATATATAACTTCTTCCCAAGTAGTGTGGGAAGTAAAATAATTCTAGCTACAGAGGATTGTAGGTATAAAAATGGGTATTGTGGTACTGTAGTAGATGCTCTTAGATGTATAGATGTAAAGGAATACAACGGTATTATTGCTATTGGCCCAAATTCAATGCTTAAAATAATTTGCTTAGAGCTATATGAATTGAATCCATATATAGCATTAGAAACTATGGTAAAATGTGGTATGGGTATCTGCGGTTCATGCTATATTAAGGCATCAGATAAACTTCTATGTACTGATGGTCCAGTATTTAGTTGTTCTGAGGTGATAGAACATCTCCGATCAAGTAATATTAACTATTAATGCCTTTACGGATGGATATACCACGGAGCTTACTCTTATTATAGAAAATGGTATTGTTGTTAAAAGAATTGTTGGCAAGTATAAAGATATATGTGGTAGAGAGGGTAGATGTATAGATTTAAGGCACTATGGTATAGCCGTTCCAGGTTTTATAGACATACATACACATTTAAGAGGGCTCGAGTTAGAATATAAAGAAGATGAAAAGAGCGGAACCATGGCAGCAGCAAGAGGGGGGTTTACAGCTATTATAGATATGCCAAATACGGTACCGAAAGTTAATAACATTAATGTTCTTAAGCTTAAATTAGATAGACTTAACTTAAACTCTTATGTTAATTATGGTATTTACATTTCGCCTTCAAATAATGTTAACGAGTTGAACGCTATGCTTGAATATGAAGGAGTTGTTGGTGTTAAGATATTTCCTGAAGATTTAGAGTTTCTACAAACAACTTTAGATATACTTAGGAAGAGAGGATGCGATAAAATCATAGTAATCCATGCCGAACATCCTTCAGGGTTAGATGAATGTAGTATGGGTAATCGATGGCGATGTCGTCCAATAGAGCTAGAATTGATGTATCTAAATTACCTAGAGAGATATATTAGGAAAGGGGATAGAATTCACATAACACATATTACAAATCCTTTTACATTTTTCTATTCAAAGAAACTCTCATTAACAACAGATACATGTCCACACTATCTATATTTAAATGCTTTAAGTGAATATAGCTATGGTTGTTTAGCCAAGGTTAATCCACCACTAAGAATTGAATCTACAAGAAAGACTCTAGTTAGTATAATCAAATATTTTGATGCAATCACTACAGATCATGCTCCTCATAGTATTTGTGAAAAAATGAGGGCCTTTGAAGAATGTCCTTCAGGTATAGCCTCAATTGACATTACCCCATCACTTATAATGAACCTTATGCATCAAAATCTCCTCAATTTAAATGATGTGATTAGACTTTTATCGTTAGGACCTGCTAATATTATTGGGTTACATAATAGATGGGGTTGCTTTGAAGAGGGATGTATAGCTAACTATACCATAATTGATCTGCATAGGGAGTTTATAGTGAAATCTTCAGAGAGTTTTTCAAAAGCCAAATATTCTCCCTACGAAGGTATGAAGCTAAAAGGTGTTGTTACAGCTACAGTTATTGGGGGGACTGTTACATATATAAATGGTGAAATAGTTGAAAAACCTGTCGTAAGGCCATTAACAAAATTCATTGGTAAGCAAATATGAATTTAGAAATAAGCATTGCTGGAATAAAATTAAGACATCCATTAATGAATGCTAGCGGAATTCTCGGATATGCCCGTGAACATATCCTAAAACTTATTAGATATGGTGTAGCGGCTATAGTAACAAAAACCATTACACCAAAACCTAAGAGGGGATATGACCCTCCCATACTGATAGAATTACCAAATGGTGGCCTAATTAATGCAGTAGGTCTAGAAAATCCTGGTAAGGAAGCTATACCAGAGCTAGTGAATGAAGCTAAAAGGCATTACATGCCAATACTAGTTAGTATAGGTGGAGTAAATGAGCAGGAATTCATAGAGGTAGCGTCAGTAGCTAATGATGCAGGGGCTGATGCTATAGAGATTAATCTTAGTTGTCCACATACAAAAGGTTACGGCATTGAAATAGGGACTGACCCTCACAATGTATACAATGTTGTTAAATCTGTAGCCTCAGTTGTATCTATACCTATTATAGCAAAACTTGGTTTATCTGATAAAGTTGTGGAGGCGGCTGGTAAGGCTATAGAAGCAGGCGCTAAAGCTCTAACATTAATAAATACTATTAAGTCACTCTATATTGACGTCTATACACTTAAGCCAGTATTAACGAATATTTTTGGTGGTTTGTCAGGACCACCAATACATCCAATAGCTGTTAGAGTTGTTTATGAGGTCTATAAAGAATTCCAGCCAGAGATAATAGGGTGTGGCGGTATTTCAAGCTGGATAGATGCAGCTGAATTTATTATAGCTGGAGCACGAGCATTACAGATAGGCACTGCACTTCGAGGAGGTTCGCAGAATGTAATTGTCAGTATTTTAGAGGGTTTGAGGAATTGGATGTTGATACATGGATTTAGGGATATTCGTGAGGCCATAGGAATAAGCGTTAGAGGATAGAAGACTATGAATACTATGACATTAATATGTGAAGATGAATACATGCAAATAGCAGATATAATAAGAAGTATTATTAGCAATGTTCTAGTTACTAAGAGATTTGATAGTCTAGCCAATATGCAAGATAAAATAGATGTGTTTTTGAGTCTTGGTTGCTGTATAGAATATGAGGAGTTGGTCAAATTATTAAGTAGCAATACTATTTTTAGTATCATTGAATACTGTCCCATTATTAAAAGAGATATGCTAACAAGGCTCAACACTCTTAATCTAGGCAAAAATATTGTGCTACTTGTACAACCTATCATTGGAACTATTAAGATAATTATAGGTAGGGGTAAAATACTATTTGACTACATTAAAACTATTAGAATTTCATTAGGTTATGAAATTTTGAATAATATTGGATATTTCTACAAAAAATTATTACATAATGCTGCAGCAGAAAAACATGAAATACTTATAAATTACATTAAAGATATTATTGGTATAGACCTAGGCATTAAGCAGTTAGATGTTCAACTACATCATAATTATAAATTCATTGAAGTAGATATAGAAGGGGTACAGTTTAGTAAATGGAAGAAGCTTAAATATCAAATTGCTGGAGAGATTGATGCGAATCAATTCCTAGTTGCAGAAATATGTTCCTATATCCAGCTTGTTATTAGTGGGAATCTAGATAAAGGTATTTTAACTTCTGAAAATATAGGGGGAGAGGAGGGATTTTTTACATATTACATGGGCAATCTCATTAAAATGCTTAATATACAAGTGGATATCGAGTTTATCAATAAATAAAGATCTAATTTATGAGTTATTTAAAACTTCAAAGAATATTATGAAGTATTATACAGCTTCTAGAGGGAGTTTGGGCAGTCTTACACCTCTTTGCCCCTGATATCTACCACCATACGGCTTTTCTATAGGGCTTACGACTTTAGAAAAGACTACATGTAGAAAACGTGTATTAGCTTTAAGTTTAATTGGGAAGGAGGAGCCGTGCAACTCAATGGTAATCTGACCCTCAAATCCACCATCAATAATTGTTGGTGGTATAGATAGACCTAGCCTAGCAAATGTGGATCTAAGTTCTACAAATGCCATAAGCTCGGGAGGTACTTTTATGTATTCAGTTGTTGCTAATAAATATATGCAAAAGGGTTTAATTATGACTTCATCAAATCTCCAACATCTGTAATACTTAGTTAGATCGACTTCCTCAAATGGGTCTAGAACTTCATCAAGTGAAAGCAATTCGCATATCTCATTACCTAGTCTAAGATCTAAACCGTTTTCACGTACTATTATTTCATCAAATGGCTCTATAACAAGTCTTCTACTTTTTATATAATTTCTTAAGTCGAAATCAGATAGTATCATATTCTATACCAGTCATTTCTATATTAGCTATAGGATATAAATTCTGACACTTCTCAAAATATATTACTGCATCTCTTGCTGAATTCTTCAACAAGATTCTTCATCTTTATGGTACCTCTGGGGGTCTCCTCATAAAATACCACAGCTTCATATACATATATTTTAGTTCTTTTATCTAACCAACAATCAGGTTCTAAACCAGCTTTAATACAACCTTCAGCTACAAATGTCTCGTTATCCCAGCAATACTCAATAGGCACTTGTGGTAATAAAGTTCCATTGTTCCAGCCTCTATGGACTATGATTCCATGTTTACCTATGATGATATCGCTAATATTTTCTATAGGTGTAGGTAGTGAGAGAATTGAAACTTCTACAACTATTTTATTAATTTCTTCTTCAGTTAATGGAGGGAATCTAGGGTCTTCAGTAGCAGCTGCAATTGCAGCATTTATTACTGTATTTATGAGTGGAGAAACTGGTTGGAGAAATCCTATGCATCCTCTTAATTCCCTACTATTATCTTCTTGAATTCTATCTATTGTTACAAAGGCCATACCAGGTCTAAATAATTTAGGTGGAATGTCTTTGGACGGTTCTATCCTTTGACTATATTTAACATATTGTTCTATAGCTCTTCTAGCCATTAATGTTAGTAAAATACCGTCATCTAGCGATATTTCAGAAGGGCTTATAACGTCTTTAAATCTATGAGATGTATTCACTATGCTATACACCTTCACTGGATACTTTTCTTTCTAGCGGTTTAATTCTAGAGAGAATTTTTAGTTTTTCTTGACGGGCTTCTTCAAGTATAGCTGAGATTGTTCTCCAGTGAGTACCCTGCCAATAAATTTTTGAACATGAAGGGCAAATCCAAAACTCCTTGTACTTTAATACTATTTCTTTATCTACTCTTGCAGATACTTCTGCAATTGATGTTGTATATTTCAATTGAGTATTGCATTCTGGACATAAAGTGTTTTCTTTATTGAATTCTAATGCGATATTATATTTTATTGAAATAAGTGCTAGAACCTTCTCTACTGATGGATCTTCAATAAATAAAGCTCTTATGCCATATTTACGAGCTCTCCTAAAAAGACCTAAATCTCTAGTTAAGAGTATCCTATCTTCTTCTTTTGCTATTTTTAACAGTTTCCAATCACTTATTGACTTATAGTACAAGGTATCGTAACCCAGTAGTCTCAACCATCTTGCTATGTGACCTAGCATGGCGTCGGCTAAAAATCTTGGAATGAATGGCAATAATTACACCTCGCTATGATCAGTCAGTTTATTGAATATTATTCTGACAACGTATAGAGTAAATCTATTCTTAACAAACTTAAAAATCTATATTGCCAATAATATATAGGTTAGTAACTGGTATTTCTCGTGACGTAATTTTTGGTTTAACTTTATAGTTGGGACAATATTTTATTAATTGTTCGCCAAGATCTTCTAACTATTGGAGGAATTTCGTTATATTCTTTCAAGTAGTGTTTAATCCATAGAATTGTTCTATGATCACTTGGGTAACCACTCCCAAATTCACCATAAAATTTTTTCAATAGGGCTATATGGGTATCTCTAAGGGTTTTAGCAATAATACTTGCAGCAGAAACTATTAGGAATTCGCTATCTGCATTGTATTTAATTATTAGAGCATCCTTTGGAATGCCGCAGTTCTTATTTAAAGCAATTTTTAGGGTTTCTGGTTCACTAAAAGCATCTATATAAATAGCATTAATAGTATGTAGTTTAGATACAGTCTTAATCAGTTTACATGCCATATTCAATTCTAGAGTATTAAGATTCTCCCTATCTATTTGGTTAGGAGTAGCTCTAGCAACTGATACAATAAGCGAATTTAACACTATCTGTGGAAACAATATCTCTCTACGATTTTTACTTAACTTCTTACTATCTTTTACACCCAATTCTTTTAATAAGACAAGACGATCTCTCTCCATAACTATTATGGCCATAAACATGTCTCCTATTAGCGGTCCTCTACCAGCCTCATCAATTCCGGCAATGATCTCCATTATTAGGTACCTAGATGATGTTCAAAATTTCAAATGCTTTTAAAACTCCACATACTGGCTTTTCAAGAGATTTAAGCATTGTGAGGGCTTCTTTTTTATACCTTTCAACATTTCTTAAACTCTCCTTCACCTTCTCTATAATTCTTTCAAATGATGAGGCGTTTAAAATTGGAAAGCCTTTCTCTTGAAGACATATATCAACGTAGAGTTTCTGAGGAAATAGGGAAATACCTAGCGTTCCAATTAGTGCAGCCTCTCTAGCCATAGTACCTCCACCTGATATTGAAGCAACAGCATAGTATAGTAATTGTGAACCCTTTACGCCTACATCTCTAGGTGGTATAACAAAATTTTTTACAGAATTAAATCTAGCTGTAATTACATCATCATTATATCTAGGTAGATATACCACCGATAGACCTTGCTCAATGAAATACTGAATTAACTTTTCAACTAATTCAGTAATTACTATACCATTCTTGTAATAGGAAGCCCTAACTTCAGGAGGTCTTATAACAATATAGTTGTACTCATCTAAATCTAATGATTTTAGATAAGCTTTGTTAGGTTTAAAATCCTTAAGCCATTGAACTTCATCAACACCATTGTATTGAATTACATGTGTTTTTTCTTTAAACATATATTGCTCTATCATTTTTTTAGGAATACATGATGAGGTGACGATAGCTGAAGCTAAGGGTAGAGATAGTCTGGATGGAATTTCGCTATGTGGACTATCAGTTAAAGCTATGTAGGGTTTTTGAAGAGCAAATGCTATTCTAGCTGCCGCAGGATTTGGATATGCAATCAAAACATCAAAATAATTTACAATATCAAGAAGAGATGACATTCTTTTTAATTCTTCAATAAGCTTACTCCTTAGATCATAACCATATTCACCAACAGCTATAAAATTTACGCCAAGTTGCTTAAGTGTTGCAATAGTATAGTCATAGTTTCTAGCAGTCAATATTATGCTATAGTCATGTAACATCAATTCGTGAGACATAGAGCCAAATAACATAGCCTGTTTAGGTGTTAGTACATCTAGCCATATCCTTTTTATAGACTTAACCACATTTAACAGCCTAAAAGAATATTATCCCATAGATATAAAATTTTTATTTCTATATTAGATATTTATCGGCATTAAAACAAGTACTCTAGGTGTTAATTGGATGTCCAACAATATAGAGCGAAAGTTGTTTGGAACTGATGGAGTTAGATGGATTGTGGATAGAGAAGCACCAGATTTTGTATTGAGGTTGGCTATAGCAATAGCTACTCGTTTTCCAAGAGGCTCTAGAGTGCTTGTTGGCAAGGATGGAAGATTAGGTAACTCAGCAATATATGGTACGGTAGTGAGCGGTTTAGCGACAGCAGGGTCAAAAGTCTATGATGCAGGCTTTATACCTACACCAGCACTTCAATTTTGTGTCAAAGAATTTGGGTTTGATTATGGGGTAGTTGTTACCGCAAGTCATAATCCACCTGAATGGGTTGGCGTAAAATTAGTTTTAAATGATGGAATAGAAGCTCCACCACAAGTAGATGCGGAGGTAGAAGAGATACTATTTAAATCAAAATTTCGAGTAGTTCCTTGGAATGATATAAGATCTATCGAAAGATTTGATATAGCTATTGAACATTATATAAATAGTGTAAAAAGGAATGTAGATGCTGAAAAACTGAAAAGAAAGGAATTGAAGGTGGTTGTTGATTGTGCAAATAGTGTCTCAACACTAACTACACCTAGAGTTCTCAGAGAGCTTGGCTTAAAAGTCATAACTATAAATGCTGATATAGATAGACCTTATAGACCTTATGAACCTACATCTGAAACATTAGTAGACCTAATGAATATAGTTAAAGCAGTTCATGCAGACTTTGGTGTTGCACATGATGGTGATGGGGATAGAGCAATATTTGTAGATAATAAGGGGCAATTTATATCAGGCGACATATCTGCAATAATACTTTCCAACTATATTGCTAGTAAAAACCCTGATCTTCCTAAAAAGGTTGTAACGGCGATATCTACAAGCCATTTTTTAGTTGAAAAACATTTGATAAGTAAAGGCATAGATGTTGTATGGACTCGTGTAGGATTTTTGAATATAGCTAGAAAAATAGTGGAGTTAGGGGGAGCAATTTCAGGGTTTGAGGATAATGGTGGATTTGCATATGTACCACATCAACCAGTAAGAGATGGTACAATGACGGCAGTTTTAATGGCTGAATTATTGGTAGAGGAGAGCCGTACCCTAGCTGATATTATTAACTCAATAGAAAAACCAACAATAATTAGAATGAAAATTCCTATAAGGAGTAGGGAAGAGGGTATAGAGGTTGTAGATAAAATTAGGGAGCATTATAAAGGATATAGAATAATTGACATAGATGGTATTAAGGTGTTAGATAAAGAATATTCATTTCTTGTACGGCCTAGTGGCACAGAACCTTTACTAAGAGTAGCCATTGAATCGTGGAATAGGGATATAGCTGAAAGAATATTAAAGGAAGTACTCAGTATAATCCAATCAAGGTGATGCTCGTAATGAAATACAGATTACTTAACTATTTAGCATGTCCTTACTGTAAGGACAAAGGCTTTCCATTAAAATTAATAGTTATTGAGTTGAATGAATATGACAATAGGACTTTGCCTCATGACATAAAAAAGCCGCTATGTGATTTATATTGCGCCTATATGAATAAATACATAAAGGATTTAGATACTACAAAATGTGATGAATGTATAAAGTATGAAGTAAAAACAGGTGTTGTTTATTGTACTAGTTGCCATAGATGGTATCCCATAATCGATGAAATACCTAGAATTCTACCAGATAACTACAGGAGGAAAGAGGAGGATCTACAGTTTCTTAGATTGCATGAGAATAATTTAAGTGAAGATGTAAAGCTATACGGGAAACCATATAATTTGATTGAGAATTCTAAGGAAAACCTTTAACTTAAAAATCCTTTAACACATATTAATAAATGGTGTATGAAAATGTCATCACTATACGACAATTTAACACAATGGATTGAGATGCAAAAGAAAATAAAGGAATGGTTTAATAACGTATATGAAAATGTTAATAAAGGCGATAGACTTGAATTAATATTATACACAAGAATGGCATTTCAACATATAATGAGAACTTTAAAAGCCTTTGATAGTTGGTTACAAGATCCCTTTATAATAAGCAATATGCCTAAGGAACAACTTGAAGATGTATGGAAAACTGTATTTGCACTACTACAACAGCTTTTAGAGCTTGATGTTAGACATACAGAAGGTTTTAGAGATCATATACTGGCACTCGAAAAAGAGGGAAAATTGAGTCCTATGTTAATTGAGATCTTTAGTGAGGGCGCTAGGAGAAGAAGAGGAGAAAGAGAAGGAGTAACTCTATCTATATAGGGTATTCCTTATGGTAAATTATAGGTATGTGTAAAGTAATTTCAATATAAGGCATCTATCACAAATAAACAGTAGATAATAATGCTAATAAAGGCATTTAATGGTTTAAGAAAGTAATAAAATTGATAATAAAATTGATCATCTAAGTTTAAGTCTTTTTGCCACTAATGCTTACAGTCATTAATGAAATCTCTTCATCAATTGCTATTATCTTATTTCGATATTCTTCAATAAGCTGTAACAATTGTTCTAAATCTTTATCAACAACTTTAATACTCTCTAAGAATTCCTGTCCATTACTTGTAAGTCTTAGTTTTTTGGTTTTTGGATCCATCTCTATAATGCCAGCATAGAGGAGCAGCTTAATATCCTCATTCAACTCTTTTACAATAATTTTATTTCCTATTTTGGTGATGTTGTATCCTAAATCTTTCTTTTTTTCTTCTTTTAAATAATTAATTAGATATGATAAACCTTTCTCGCTGACTTCTTTCAATGATTTTATAATGTATATTAATGTTAGTTTTCGTTTATCATTTCTTATTTGATCTAATGTTACAACTTGTACGGAAAAAATTTTCAATTCCTTGGTTTTTTGTTGCTGGACTGAGGTTCTCTCAGGCATCTTATGTACACCGTTATTTCTTTCACTAGCTTCTCATACTTGATAACTCTTCTATATACTTAATAAGCTCATAAGCTTCATTTCTATATACTTTCTCATAATCTTTTATTAGATCCTGTATTTTAATACTTAATTTCTTTACCTCAATTCTATTTATTTTAGATAAAATACTTTCAATCATTTTACTAAAATTAAGGAATGCAAGTATGGTATTCTTATACGTTTTAATTGCGTAGAGATTTATATCAATTGCGATAAAAAGGGAGCAGCCAACAAAGAGTATCAACATCAATATATAATTATCGATATATCCTTTAGCTAAAATTATAATTAATTGAACTAGTGAAATTAGGGGAATTGATGGCATTAATAATGTTACAGATAAGAGTCTTAAGAAAAATCCTACTAATACGATACTTCCTATACCCATAGATAGAATCATGAGCGCTATGGGATAGTCCTCTAAGAAGTGATATATAGAGCTATATGATGTAATAATACTGGCTATAGTTAAGAAGAATATTGCTAGTGACATTAAGGCAGAGGTTCTTAAGTTACTTTTAACTATATTCGATACCATATAACTTATCTTATTTTCAAGATTTTTAATACTCTTATCAATAAGTTCTATATTGTATTCCTCTAAAGCTTTATCTATATGTTTTAAATCTTCATTTAACTCTATAAAGTGACGTGCTATAGTCTTAGTATATAGGCGTACACCCTCTATATGCCTTAGATTTTCAAGGGTATTTCTAAAACTCTTAGTGCTAATGCTTAAACCCTCTATACCATCTGCTAATCTAGTTAATAGTATTTTTATCTGTGAAATTAGGGACAACTTTATTCACCTAAATATAGCTATTATTGCACTCCAAAGGTGTGCAAGTAGTTCCTTCCAAGCATTTAAAGTTAAAATAATTTGTTCCCTATTGAGATATTCATAGAGCTGAGTAATCAGAAAAACATATATTGGGGCTGTCAATTGAACTGCATAGAAACTATACTGAGTTCTAGATCCAGCTAGCCAAAGGATAGAATAGGCTGTGAATAAGCCTAGTATGATGTACCAAGCATCTCTTGATATTGTATCATACTTTCTATATGGTAGTGTAAAGAATAATAGTATAAAACTTGCTATATAGGCTGGTATAAAGCCTGCTGCATATAGCGCCTTTCCATGACTATCTATATATAAAGGGAAGGAGTTTAGACCAAAAAACCAATCCCAAGGCGCTGAAGCTATTGGGCATCCAGCACCAACACATTTTACTGACAAATGCCATGAAAATGCCTTAAGTATACTTTCGCTAAACCATATATCAATCCCCATCTTAACTATTATTGGAGCTGAGAGTAATATTTGAAAGAATACAAAGGATAGAATAGCTAGAGATAGATATTCTAGTGAGGCAAACAATACATCAAGAAATCGTGTAGAGCGCTTTATGAAATTCTTGATATATATAAACAGTAGTGGAATAAAGGTAAGAAGAGCCGTAAATTTAAATGTTGATGTGAGACCCAGTACAAGCAATGCTTCCTTTAGTCTACCCCTTAATGCCAAGTATAGTGATATAAGTGTAAAGGCAGCAACATAGATGTCTAAAATAGCTATAGAGGATAGGTATCTTGTCATAGGATCTACAGCAACAAAAGCAGAAGCTATTAAACTAACCTCTTTTGACTTCGATATAGTATAAGCTACAAAGTATGTCATTAAAGTTGTTATAGCACCCATAATTATAGATGGTATTCTCCAAAAAAGTGGTCTATCTCCAAATACAGCCATGGCTAAAGCAATTAAATATTTAGCTAGTGGTGGATGTTCATAGTTCATATACTTGTTAATATCCGCGCTATCACCTAATATCCATCCAAATACAACATCAACAGCACCTGATAGGGTAGCAAAAGACTCTATACTGCTGTAATTAACAGCCTCTACATATAATGCATTTATTTTTGTAAAAGAATCATATATTATACTAATATTGTATGTAGAGGCCATCAACTTTGCTTTTTGTATGTCCTCTTTTTGAGCATAGATTAAGGTAGCCCTAACTCTTTCCATTTGAGGCATACACCCAAATATATTTCGCAGAATATTTCTTGCAGCATTGACATACCATACTTCGTCAGAAACATACCCTTTTGCATGAGGGAATCTATTAATCTCTTCGTGTTCGAGAAAAAGCGCATTGGATGTTGATAGCCATACGTTAACTGATACGATTATAATTAATGGTATGAGGGGGAGCATTCTTCCATTGAATCTCATAGCCATACGCCTATGTATCGTTAATCGCTACTATACTCTAAAAGAATAAGGTAAATTTCTGAAGATTAAAAGTTTATAAAAATGAGAGTTAAAGATTAGAGCTAATCACCAATAGGTCTATGCTTATAATTACATTTAATTAATTCATCTTAACATATATTCATTTTTAAAGACAATGTAAATTTTTGAGCTCAACTACAGTATTAATCTGGATAGGCTATGAAAACGTTATTATATTCTATTTAAACAATGGTGCAAAATATTGGTGAAACATCTTATTATTAAACAATTCTAGCTTAGTAGTAATGAATATTATGGGTATAACCTTTTAGACACATAGATACTTCAATGGGTACCCAAAATTATAGAGAAATAGCTAAATAGTGATCATTTAAATCAAAAGTTATTCCTAGCATACAGATAAATTGCTGTAAACACTTTTAAGATCTAATTATGTTTACTACATCGCTTTATTACTAATGGATTTAGAGCTCATCTTCACTTGTTCAACATACAGTGTAGATTACCTCTAAAGTTTATAATGATGTATAAGATGTCCATAATGAATGTTATAGTCAATCACAATCTCTTGATGTATTCAGTTTAGTAAGAGTAGATTGCTCGATAGAAGTAAATCTAGTGATTAAAAGTTACCTTATTACCAAGGATTACTGATCAAAATCATCTGTATTATTAGTTTTTCTTTCTTCTATATTGGTAGTTTATCCTCAAGTGAAATACTCTATAGAGTTAAAACAGATGTTCTAGTAAATGTAAATGATAGAGGCATAAAAGTTTACTGCCCTGCCGTACTCTTTACATATTTGACATGCTTAAAATAGAGAGGAGGTTATGGAGATGGATATATTTGTTTAAAGCCACTATATAGATACGACACTAGATGTAAGTAGCATAGAAAATTCTCTATTCTTTCATATCTATATTATATCTGAGCCCTTAACGAATATAAATGGTGTTTGTAGAAATCATGGTCCTAGTTTGAAAGGCTACCTACAAAAGCAGTGGGTGTAAGTGGAATACCATAGGTATGAAAAAGGCTCAGAGTAGCTCAGCTACATCACTTTTATATTCAGAGCCTTTAAATCATCATCCTTATTCATTGTACTATAAATTTTTTATTACTTTAAAGCTGCTTCTATCTGCATAGTTAACTGTATAGTATTTTGGTTTAAGTGTATTAATGATAAACTCAAATGCCTTCCATGGGTCGCTATTCTCTCCACATGTATATACATCTACAGTAGCATATCTATAGCTAAACCATGTATGTACTGCTATATGGCTCTCTAGAACCAGTGCTATTACAGAAACTCCACCTTTTCGGCCTCCAAAACTCCAGCTCTTAATTTCAATAAGGGTCATATTAGCCAACTTAACGGACTCCATTACTATGCTCTTCAACTTTTCTTCATCACTGGCTATTGTTACATCTATATCATATAGGTTTCCATATACATGTTTACCTACTATTCTATCTTCAGTTAGTGTTTGGGTGACCTCTTCTTCATTCATTTTAGACCGGCGCCTGGTATTTAGCTAGGCGTTACTAGAGGCTTTATAAACTCAGCGCCTATCATAACCACATCTATTATAGAAATTATTTTAGTGTACAGATCTGTATCATCATTATTTACTGCTAGTTATGGTATCATAGATAGCGCTATATTGAGAGATTCATCTACCACACTATTATAAGCTAGACTAGGTTGACGTTATTTTTGATGGACAGAGAATTGAATATGTACAGTATCTACATTCCCATGGATATCGAGGTGTTTGCTGACATGTAATAATGTTTTCAACCAATCCTATAAGTTCCCTATCACTTATTGCTCCCTCTACTTGATATTCTACTATTCTGTTAGGTGTAATATATATTATCAATGCCTTATTTAGATTTGAAAGCCATAGGTATATCTTTGTTTGAATGATGTGATGCTCATATGGGAGATTTTTATCTGAACTACTAGATTTAATTTCAATAACATAATCTCCAACGACAGCATCAACACGACCTTTAATAATATATGTGTTGTTATCTAGGTTTAAATAAATGGTCTTTTTATATTCAACTTCAACTCTAATATTATCTACACCAAAAAGTATTGATAAAAGTCTTTCTAGTCCTTGGTGAATAATTTCGCCATATAGTGCAACTGGATTAAACGCCACTCCAAGCGCTAATTCTCTATATATTTTTTGATATTTATATTTCAATGGGCAATAGATAAGATCTGTAACATAAATTTCATTGTCAAGCTTTTCCTCTAGTCGTTTTCTAGCCTCATCCATCCTCCACGAATATAGTAAATTAACTATGCTTAACCTACTTTCCATAAAATTCACCATCGATTTATTAACCCTGTTTCTAATATAAGCCTCCGCTATATTTAATAGTCTAATGAAGTTTTTATATGAAATAGATAACTTTCTAAATTTAGCTATAAAAGTAACTAAAATAAGTGATGAGGGGACCACGGTCTGATGTAATGATGTTAAATTATGGCTGAGGAATATGAGGGAGTTATGTTTATACATTCCAAATAGTAAGAGGACATTATTCTTCGCAGTAGGCGGTGGGGGTGATATAGTATTAACTACAGTACTAGCACTATCCTATGAGAGATGTGGTGGTACAGCATTTATTGGAGGAATCGTCTGGGAAAGGTATACGGTTGATCCATTTCCAGGGCCGATTCATTTATCTGAATTTAAAAATGTTAGCTTAGAACATTATAACTACATTGTAGTGAATCCCGAAAGTTATGCTATTAGAAATGGAAATGTTGTTGTACCACAGATTGTTAGAGTATCCAAGGCTATTAATAGGGAGATGTATGTTTTTGATATATTTAATGGTCCAAAATCACTGGCTACAGCTCTTAAGGATTTTACTGAATTTAAAGGAATAGATCATGTTATAGGTGTTGATGTAGGTGGTGATTCAATTGCCACCGGATTTGAGGATTCCTTATGGAGTCCTTTGGCGGATGCCATAAGTGTTGCTGCTTTAGCTCATCTAAGCAATGCATACCTAGCTCTAGCCAGTCCTGGTGCTGATGGTGAGCTCGATGTAGAATATATACTTACCAGAATTTCAAGATTAGCAAAATTCAATGGTCTTATTGGAGGATATGTCATAGGATACAAAGATGTTGAGATGCTCGAAATGTTGGCTAAATACACAGTTTCTGAAGCAAGTATAGCTGCATTAAAGGCATTCAAAGGTGAGTATGGCACATATTATATACGTTCAGGGAGTCGTAAGGCTACCATTTCACCATTGTCGCTCATCATTTTCATATTAGAAGCCTCCATAGTTGCAAGAGATAGTGTAGCCCGGTTTATATACGATTCTAGTAGCATTAACGAAGCTAGAGATATTTTGAATGCTTTGAATATCTATACAGAGCTTGATTTCGAAGAGGATCTATATAGGGAAATTTTAGCTGGTGCAAAGATAGAAGAAATAGATTTAAATAGTGTTAAGGAGAGAGGTAGACAGAAACTTATTAATAGACATCTTGCAAGGATTTCATAAATTTTATAAAGGGCACATTAAAGCTCCATACCCATATCTACTACCAGCGAATGGTTTATCAGTAACACGGGTTTTCATCAATATTCAGTTACAGCCGTGATCATCATGCTTAGATACTACTTATTCTACCTAAGCTAAAAAACGTTTTCACTTTTTTACTCTTTTATACAATTTAACTAAAACTTGTCCTGCTAATGTAGGTTTGTACTTACCACTCTTAGTTCTCTTCAGGAAACCTTCTCTTCGTAATTTCCTTACAATAGTTTTAGCTTTATTTACGTCAACACCCCAGAATTTAGCTAGTTCCTCGAGGGTAAAAGAGGTTTTTGGGGTTGCATCAAGTACTTCTGTATACAGAATAAATGTTTCAAGCTTTGTTATATGTGAAATATCTAATGCCATTGATCATTACCTAATGAATGTTTTGCTACTGCTTAATTAATTTCCCTTCCCATTTTTTAGCAAATTCTATACTTTGCATAACATCTATAAATAGTTTCGCCGCCTCCTCAATATCTTCTGCTCTAACCTCATCTCTCTCCTTTCTCTCGGCGATAACCTTAGCTGGATGCATAAGCTGTATAGAGTATCTCAGACTTCTTTCACCAGCTATTTTAACAAGAGCCTCTATTGCGTCTTTAGAAAGCTTTATTCCTTCTTCATCTGCCCTTATCATTATTATTTCCTTCATTTCTTCTTGAGTATATGGTCTTACTGGTATAATGAGCAATCGATCCAGTAGATCCAGCGGTATGCCGTGCGGAGATTCTACGTCTGTTCCTCTGACTTTAGTTATACCTCTATTAGTGGCCATTATTATTATTGGCGAGAATTCGCTTTCCATAACTCTTGTTAAGAAGCTGAATGACTCTACATCGAGCATATGAACATCGTCTATAAATAGAACTCCAGGTACTAGTGTAACTTTGCCTTCACTTAAAATTTTCCTAACCTGCTCATCTACAGCCTTTCTTATTTCAGGGTCTAACTCCTTTTCTTCGCTACCTATACCTATAAAAGACATTATTGCTGCCTTCCTTTGTGCAGCATAGGCTTCATCAAGATCATGTAGTGTTATTGTTCTTACAATTTCCTTTTCTTTAAATATCTTACCCTTTGGCATTTCTTCAAGAACCCTATATGTCTCTACATCATAGTACTTAGCTTTTTCAATACCCTTAACTCTTCCTAGTTTAAATACTTCACCACTATCAGCGTCAATGCTTATTAAATCACCTTTTCTTATATTAAGCTGCATTAATTGTATAGCTATTGACTGGTCTACCTCTAACATTCTTTCATCATCTTTAGTTGCAAGAGTTATTTTGGCAGATCTTGGAATTTTTGTATAGGGGTTAAATGGATGTGGAGCAAGCGCAAATTTTATCTCCTTTACAACTCCTTCATATACTCTTCTAATTTCCCTAAATCTTATACCAATAGCTCTTCTTATAGCCCTCATCAATATTTCAGTTTTCTTTACTTCTGCTGAATACAATTCTGCCCCATTTAGCATTACAAATGGTGTATCCTCACCTAACTCTCTAGCAATAGCTATAGCTAAAGCTGTTTTACCTGAACCTGGAGGGCCGATAAGGAGTACTGCTCTACCCGCAAGCCTACCATCCCTAATCATTTTAACAATTATACCAGCAGATTTTCTTGCCTCTACTTGACCTACAAATCCATCTGCTACCTGTATAGGTTCACCTTTATCATCTAAGCCAAGTCCTCTTATGTGACTATGTGCACTAATCCTCTTAAGTATCTCCCTCTTACTTTCATCCTTAACTTCCCTAATCATGCTCAATTTTTTATCACCTCACATTATGGATACTGATATTAATATCTTTCTTAAGATATATGTTCAATACAGCCAATTTAAATATTTTATCAATAATCTTCGTTGAATTCATAAACATAAAGCTGAACAAAGCATTACACTTTAGAAGTAGCTTGGTTACCATGGTTATTCTGGCATGGATTCCCTTCTATATTCTCTCACTTGACGAGGGTTCATTGAGAGTTTCATAAACAGGCATTACCCGAGATGCTTTCAAGGGATTGTGAAATAGACCTTCTACTCCTAGCGACAATCATGTCATCATTGAGATGGGGAATATATGTTTAAACAAGCAACATAGCGTATGTTAAACATGAAATCACATACCCTATAAACGTGAACAAGTTTCTGCCGCCTCTTTTTCTTATTCTTACTTATCTCTAAACCCATACATTAGACTAATGGCTTTTTTAGCCTACTCTTAACATGACATTAGAAAGTATTTATATACCCCTAATACGGTATTTCAATTAAAGATGGAAATAAGCCTATATCATTAAGAGATCGGTGTATATGGGTTGGATAGGGTAGTCATCATTGGGCTAGGGGAGGTGGGTAGCGCTATATATTACATATTTAAGAATAGTATGAAATTTGACGTTTATGGATACGATGTAGATCCGAGTAAAACAATTAGTAAATATGAGGAGATACCACACCCAGTCGACTTTCTCCACATAGCCTTTCCATATAGCAGTAGGTTTGCGGAGCTAGTATGTGGATATGCAGAACACTTTAAGCCTAAGATGGTGATAGTACATTCTACCGTTGCTCCAGGAACTACCAGAAAAATATTTCAGAAAATAGGTCTTACAACAGTCTTCTCCCCAGTTAGGGGGAAACATCCAAATCTTATCAAGCATCTATACCTTTGGCCTAAATGGCTTACGTCACTACCTCTAGATGAGGTTAAAGAGGCAGCCCATCATTTAAGCCTTGCCGGCTTTAAGGTAAGAATGTATAGAGGACCTCCAGAGAGCATAGAGCTAGCAAAACTATGGGAAACGGTATATAGAGCGATAATGATAGCGTCATGGCAGGAAATACATAGGGTTGCCAAACTCTATGGGGCAGAGGTAGAGGCCATAGCTGAATTTGTTGGGGAGGTTCACGAGCTCTTAAAGGATAGACCAATATACTATCCAGACTACATAGGTGGACACTGTCTCATACCAAATACAAGGATATTGAATGGAGTATATCCATCTAAACTCTTCGAGTTTGTGTTAGAATCCAATGAGCTGAGGTTAAAGGAGCTGAATTATGAAGATGTTAAGAGGGATATTGAAAGAATTAAGAACCTGGCCCTAAGATTTATGAACAGGGAATACTACGCCTAGGAACCATTCAAGTGGCTAGCCTTTTTAAGGGGCGATAAAGAGATCACAGTAGATAGTGGTGATGGAAGATTTCAAGTGATATAGAACATACCCTCCCTCCATATGTAGAGGAAATGTTTAGAGTTAATCTAACGGAAAGCGATATAGAGGCTTTAAAGGAGGCCTTAAAAGAGATTAAAAACCTTGTAACTATTAAGCTGTTCACTTCTAGTGATAGAATAAACTGCTTTACATGTAGTGAAACAGAAAAGCTGATGAGGATAATAAGAGACTCTAGCCCAATGATTGGAAATAAGAGGGCTATAGATTTAGAGATATTTGAAATGTCAAGAGATAGTGATGTATTTAAAAAGTATGAAATTGAAAGAGTGCCAACAATAGTCTTACTCGACAGCTCTATAACATACCTAGGAATGCCTGCTGGTGAAGAAATAAAAGCATTCATTGAAACAATAATTAGGCTTAGCACCAACGACCATGGGCTCTCAACTACAACTATTAAGGAGTTAGCAAGACTCGATGGACGAGTAAAAATTGAAGTAATTGTAACACCGCTCTGTCCCTACTGTCCATATGCTGCACTACTTGCTAACATGTTTGCCTATGCAAGTAAGGTATATGGTAATGGAAATGTAAGATCAGTTATTATTGAAGCTTTTGAGAATCCTGATATAGCTGATAAGTATGCTGTATCTACAGTGCCCACAATTACGGTTAACGGTAGGGTAGTATTTGTTGGGCTACCATATGAAGTGCAGCTCCTTGATGCTATAAAGAAGCTGGCAATATGATAAACCTAAACTACTCTTGTATTAATAATCGCTGTTAAAGTTTAATGTACAAGTCTATAAATATGGTTTGATGAAATTACGTGGTTATGGAACAAGTGGTCTAACGTTTATCTATAATGTATGTAAACATAGTTCGAACTCTGCCTTGGAATATGGTGGAAGCCCGATTCTTACCACACTATGCCTATAATTATATTCAGTAATACCATCAAGGACTATTTTTGCAATATACTTGTAACTTTTAATAATACTATTAATCGATTTATGTAGTAGGTTAAATATAGCTAGTCGAATACAGTTATCATTAAAAGCTATTGGTAGGGATAATGTTGTATAGTCTAGAAACTCTACCAGTGGTTCCTCAATATTTAGCGTGAGGATTGATTTAATTACAAAGTGACTTAGATAATGCATTCTTATTAAACTTATGATTGGCTCATTTGGTAGAAACAGGAGGGTATTTTCACCCGAGGTATAAAATTTACACACCTTTTTATTTGGACACTCTATAATTACCGGGCTTGAAAATAATATGGAGAGAGCATTATAGCCACTTGATATGACTGCCGCCCTAATGCCTCTTAATTCTAAGGTGGTCCAGTTTTCCCCAGCTGAATATGAAATAATATTTTCACTATGTTCACCATATATTTGGATTGCCGTGATCTCACTTATGGGTATGATGGCGACTTTTTCACCACTTGGTAACCGTGCTATTCTTAGACTATCTGAGAAGGGTCTATAGATATAAAATCTGCTGTTGGCATATAGACTTATACTGTTTGTATTAATGCGATTAGTCTGTTCTACATTTACATCCTTTAGGAATATACTCTCTTTACAGAAGCTTGTACCATAACACTTAAGAAGAATACCATCTAGGTTTAATAACACATTTTCAAGGGTATATGGAAGTGGATTGAGATATCTATGTGTATTCCCAATATCTAAGGCGAGATTATTATTGAGAAGAAATTCTATGAACTCTTTTTTAATGTGGTCAGCTCGCGATAATATCTTCATCAATTCTGTTGGGGGCAAGTCTCCTCATCCCATCAGAGGCTACCGCACTCCTCATTATTGCTACTTTCCGTAACGGCCAAGTACATCATCTGGTTGATTTATATTGCTAAAGATTACTTTTTATGTAGTATTTAATTTCGAGTACTTATATGTTTATGTGAATCCACCAATAGATTTACTATTTTCATTGTTATGTAGTACCATATAAATAGTAGCAAGAGTGTAAATAAGGGTACGGTGATAAAACTTAGTAACTGAAATAATTGGGTATCGATAAATGTGGTAATAACGTGGGTTATGTAAAATGGTATAAGCACTACAGTAAAGCCTACTATTATGAGCATATATAACAATAAGATGGTTTTAATGATGTTTTTGTTTGTGGTACACCTTATGCTACATCACCTATCATGTTCTAGACAACTTTTACTTGAACAATAATTTAGATTGGCTAGCATGTGCACATATATACATAAAAAGTGAAGAGTATTAAAAGTTGTATAGCACTGTCTATACCTTTAGGTAGATACCGAAATGAAGACGGACGTTAACAGATATTTTGTTGAACTATCAATAAAATGGAGTGAGAAATGGTTAAAAGAGAAAGTATTTGAAGCCAATCCTAATAAGGATATGAAGAAGTTCTTCATTACAGCAGCCTTCATGTATCCTAATGGCCCTATACACATAGGGCACGGCAGAACGTATCTTGTGGCAGATATAATTGCCCGCTTTAAAAGAATGCAGGGATACAATACTTTATTTCCCATGGGATTTCATTATACAGGTACGCCAATAATATCAATGGCAGAGGCTATAGCTAGTGGTGATAAAGAGCTCATAGAATTCTTCAGAGATGTTTATGAAGTTCCTGAGGGCGATATAGAAAAAATGAGCGACCCCCTATATTTAGCGAGATATTTTCATAGAATATCAAAGGAAGTGATGCATTTATTTGGATTATCTATAGACTGGAGGAGGGAATTTACGACAATAGATCCAGAGTTTAGATCATTTATACACTGGCAATTCCTTAAATTATATGAGAAGAAGCTTATTGAAAAAGGAACACACCCTGTTGGTTGGTGTCCAAGACATGAAATGCCTGTAGGTATGCATGATACAAAGGGTGATGTTGAACCTGAAATTGGTGAGTTTATAGCTATATTCTTTAAAGATCAAAACGATATAATATACCCAACAGCTACACTAAGACCTGAAACAATATTTGGTGTAACAAATCTATGGATTAATCCTGATGAAGTGTATGTAAAAATTAGATTAGATGAAGGATCTTTATGGATTGTAGGAGAGAAAGCGGCCAATAAACTAAAATACCAGTTGAATTTTAATGTAATTGAATTTATTAAGGGAAGTGAGCTAATTGGAAGAAAGGTATATAATCCAATAACAGGTGAAGAGATACCTATACTTCCTGCAAAATTCGTGGATGCTTCATTTGCAACAGGAATTGTAATGAGTGTTCCAGCACATGCTCCCTATGATGCAATAGCCCTTGAAGAACTAAAAAGTAGTCAGTTGTTTCTAGATAAAGTGTTATCTATTATGCCAAGAATTATTATAGAGGTTAGTGGTAAGAGGATTGCTACAGCCTATGAAATATTAAAAAATATGAATATAAAGTCGCAGGATGAAAAAGAGAAACTCGATGAGGCTACAAAAGCTGTATATAGCTTAGAGCTGCAGTCGGGCTATATGATACAAGAGCTACATGAAGTTATACCATATAATTTAAAGGATATTAGAAATTTCATTGAATCCAATATATCTGGTAAAAGTGTTAAAGAGGCTAGAGAGAATTTAAGAAGCTATATTATTGTTAACAAACTTGGTTTTCCTATATACGAGCTTCTCAATAAACCAGTTTACTGTAGATGTGGTACAGAAATTGTTGTCAAGATTTTACAAGACCAATGGTTTATAAATTATGGTGATAGCGAATGGAAGATTATGACAAGAGAATGGTTAAGGAATATGAAGATTATACCACAAGAGTCCATAGCACAATTTGAATCAACAATAGACTGGTTAAAGAGAAGAGCATGTGCAAGAACTAGGGGACTGGGGGTACCACTTCCATGGGACGATAGGTGGGTTATAGAGAGCTTAAGTGACTCAACTATATATATGGCTTTCTATACTGTTATACATAAGATTAGAGAATATGGAATTGATAGTAGCAAGTTAACTAAGGAATTTTGGGACTACGTATTTTTAAGGCAAGGTAAAGTTGAAGAACTTTCACACAGCCTAGGCATATCTACAGAAATTTTAGAGGAGCTAAATAGGGGATTTGAGTATTGGTATCCATTAGATTTAAGAGTTAGTGGTAAAGATTTAATACCAAACCATCTAACTTTCTTCATATTTAATCATATTGCATTATTTCCAGAAAAAATGTATCCTAGAGGTATAGTAGCTAATGGCTGGGTTCTTATAAAACAGCAGAAAATGAGCAAATCGGCAAGGAATATAATACCATTAAGGAGGTTGATAACAACATACGGCTCTGACACAATTAGGCTACTACTAGCATTAAATGCAGAGGTGCATCAGGATGAGAATATAGACTACGATATGCTTGAAAAATTGTGTAGAAATGAGTATCCACAGCTTCTTCAACTAATATCAGATGAAATAATGGAGCTATTCCATAAAAGAGAAATACTACGGGATGAGGCAAATATTATTGATAGATGGTTCTGGAACGAATTTGTATATAGGGTTCAGAGGATTATTAATGCTCTTGAAGAAATTAGAATTAGAGATGCTGGTGTGTCCATATATTACGATCTTAGAGATCTTATTAGAACGTATATAGGGGTTGTAGGTACCCCCAATAAGAAGATACTGGATGCCATTAAGATATGGCTAGGACTTATAAATATCTATACCCCATTTATAGCCGAGGAAATATGGAGCAAAACATTTGCAGAAGGTATACTTGCTAATAAGATAATTGAAATACCAAGCGAAATCGATATAGATACATTATTAGCCTTTAAATATGCAGATACAGTAATAGATGCAATAAATAACATTATTAAAGCAACAAAAAAGACCCAAGTACATAGAGTTGTAATATATGTTGCTCCACATGATAAGCAGGCAATTATGAGAAGAGTATTGGAGGAAGCTATGACGGGAGTTAGACCATCAGAAATAATAGATAGACTCTCTAAGGAGTTGAAGGTAGATAAGAGAAATATTGCAGCAATAGTAAAATCGCTATACGATATAGCTACAACCATTAGTGATGATATTAAAGAACTCTATCTAAAGTGTAGAGATGCGGATGAATTAGAACTGCTTATGACTGCCCGAGAGTACATATCTAAAAGAATAAAAGCTGAAGTAGAAATATATTCAGCAATAGATGACAAGGTACCAGACCTTGGTGGTAAGAAAAAAATAGCATTACCGTTAAGGCCAGGTATATATGTTGAATAATAATAAAGCTTATTTAATTTTCATCCTAAAGAGAAAGCTTAGGTGAATTATAGTGGACACATCAAAGACTTCAAAACTTAAGATCAGAAGAGTTGAAGTGAGGAAAATAATAGGACATAAAAATGTAAAAAACAAGGTATATAATTATGAGTACTTTACACTATCACTAAATCTTTATATACCAAGAAATATAGTTGAAAGATTTGGTACCAATTTTATTGTTATAAGAGATGAAGAGCAAGGAACTACAACAATAATGCCACAAAAATTAGCTGAGGAAAGGGGTATAAAGATAGAATAGTATAAATATGGTAACAGACTGCTATTCAATTTGAACTATACCAACATTTATGTAAATAACTGCCAATGGTGGAGGATATAATGAGAGGTAAGGATCCACAATTTTATATATTGGATGCTGAGAGAATTAAAAGGGGTGAAGCGACAGACATATACTTTATTAGAAGCAGGAATATCTTAGAGAAATATGGCATGTGTAATAGAATGGTAAGGTATGAAATCCATGCATACAGTCTTCCAAGAAATTATAAGTGGGCCGTCTTTACAGGGCTTGAAGAGGCACTAGCTCTTCTAATGAATAAAAATGTGGTATTCTACTCTCTACCTGAGGGTACAATATTCAAAGAAATACAACCATTAGCTGTAGTAGAGGGGAGGATATGCGACATCATACATCTTGAAACAGCATTACTTGGTATTCTAAGGTTTTACTCTAGTGTATCAACAAAAGCAGCAAGAATTAAGAAGTTAGCAGGTGATAAACAAGTTTTATTCTTTGGGCTAAGGGCACATCATCCAGCAATAACACCAGCATTAGATAGGGCAGCATATATAGGGGGGTGTGATGCAGTTTCAGGGGTAACCAGCAAAGAATTCATGGACATAGAACCTAAAGGAACAATGCCACATGTCCTAATAATAGTTTTTGGAGATCCTATTAAAGCCTTTCAAGCCTTTGACGATGTTGTACTTGAGGATGTACCTAGAATTGCATTAATTGACACTTTTTATGATGAACGATATGAAAGTGAGTTAGCGATACAAGCTTTTGGAAAAAGATTGTGGGGGGTCCGTCTAGATACTCCAAGAAGTAGAAGAGGGGATATCTATATGATAGCTCAAGAAGTTAAATGGACGCTTAAACTACATGGCTTTAATGATGTTAAGATAATCATTAGTGGGGGTGTTGATGAGGAGAATATTACAAAATTAAAGGAGGTTGCAGATGGTTTTGGCGTGGGAACCTCTATAGCATTTCCACCATCTATTGATCTAAGTATGGATGTAGTTGAAATCTATGATGAGGATAGAAGGATTTGGATTCCCATAACAAAACGTGGAAAACTCCCTGGTATGAAGCAGTTATATAGATGTAAACCAATCTATGAGGACTATATAGATGTTCCAAATAAGGAGATAAAATGTAGCGATGGTTCTCAAGCCAAGCCAATGCTCATTAAATACTTAGATAACGGTCAATTAGTTAGGACCCTTCCATCGCCTCAAGAAATAAGAAAGTATGTTCTCGATCAGCTTAACCATGTAGAATAGCTATAGAGCAAGTTGGTTTTTAATTTCTATAGACATATATTTTATTAGGTAAAGTTAATGAAGATCATAACTATAAAGATTGATGAAAAATTGTATGAGGAACTTGAGAAGAAAGCAAGGGAAGAAGGACTTTTAACTATTGCAGAGTACATAAGATCCCTTATAATGAGGGAATTAGGTAAACAGAGTAAAGAAGAGGTGGTAAGCGAAACATCGAAGAAGACACAAGCTACATTGGATAGAATAATTCTACTGCTAGAAAGGAGAATTCAGGATAAGATAAACCCATTTACATCTAAAGTAGATGAACTAAGTAGAAAAACAGCTGAAATCGTTGAGAGAATAGAAGGAATAGAACAGAAAATCTTGGAGATGGAGGAGAGATTGAAAATAAAAAGTAGCGCTGAAGCACATATTAAAGCAGAACATAAAGCTCCTAGAAAAACTGCCATTGATATACTAAAGGAACAGAAGGTGATATTTGAAAGGGATATAGCTAATCGAATTAAGGATAGGGATAGCTTCTTTGCAAAATTAGAACAAAGCAATGCAAAAGTTATTGAAGCAAAAGATGAGAGAATAGCAGTCGATCCAAACTTTTGGGAAAACTTTATAAAAAAGATAATGAAAATAAGTACAAACAATGATGATGAAATTAAACAAGCCCTAGATTCTATAGAAAGTAGATTATTTTATAAATTAAAGGAATCTGCGATAGCTATATATGATAATACAACTAAAAAATGGCATATACTAATATCATGAAGAACCATAATCTGATGAGAGCCCAGCCCTTTCTGAGCTAAAAATGCTGTGATGGTAGAATCCCCAACTGATTATGTATATACACTAGTTCATTTAGTTCTAAATGTTTTTGAACATTTAATAAAGTCATCCATATAATGTTGCAATACTGTTTTTAGTGTACCTAAAATATTTAATAGTAAGCTCTTTCTAGCTATAATATTGTTAATTTCATTTAGGGATAGAGTTTCCTTTAACGAATTTATATGATATTCTATAGTATTACTATGGATGCTGATACCCTTTTCATTAAAATTCATGTATATACTTGTACCATTATATGCTATGGCTACCAAGGGGTCAAACTTTACTAGTGAAATACTGGTTTTATCTTCTGTATAAAACCATTGGAAACATACTCTACCACTTTTTACATTACTATAGAGATTATCAAGTAGTGATGCATTATTTAGAAATTTTTTTAGGGATGATATAAATGATACTAATTCAGATAGTATCTGTATGTACTCTTTATTAGCTCCTTCTCTTAAGGCTCTATCCAGTCTTTCATCGATTTCCTTGTGTAGGTTATTAGTATGTTGCAATATAGTATTTGAGATGTTCAATACTAGCACCTAAAGATACTTTAAGATATGTGCTTATTAATTTTATAGCAGTAATTAGGTATAATGTTATTGACATTTATTTAAAATTATCTATAGATTTATAGTAACGGGCAACCCATAAAAATATGTTACAGAACCTGCTATGGAGATCTTAAACCATTCTTTTAAGGCATTACTGTAACGTCAGCATGGCTATGAAATACTATTTTACATAGGGTATTGAATTTTATAACATACTATAACATTATCCTATAAGCTTAATGGTTTATTTTACTCTCGAAGATATAATGCAATACCAACAAATCCTACGTACTTCATCTATTTCAATAGAACAATAATGACATATTTTTCGACCACATATGTTACATCGTGTTATTGAAAGATTGTCTCTGCAAATATTACATATACTTTCCTTACACACAATACAGCGTTTACTAATGTCATCAAAATGTTTTCTACAAACATATCTATTGCATATTGGGCACTTAATTACTGCAGGCATTTCGTTACATATTTCACACATCTTAATATACATTTTAATACCCTTTAAACAGTATTTTTAATTGGGATGACCGTAGGAGCACCCCTGAGTGTAGAATGATGTTAGGTGGAGCGACGGGGACCGCTAAACCATTTTGACAGTGACATTTATTTTTTTAGAAAGTTCCTTTGCAACATAATCTTCACTATCTACATATATAGTGGTACATGGGGCCAATATTTTAATTAATTGTGAATGTTCATTCTCGATGTATACTCGTATTCCAATATCTACATATCTGGTAAAAATATCTCTATACCTAAAAACATTTTTAATATCATAACTATAAAATACCATAAAACAAATCCCAATTCTATTCTTTCTTATTTCTGATACTATACTATCCATCACTTTTAATAAAGCTTCTATAGCTACTTTATCTGAAGCTAATACACATATCAATGCTGCCATACCCACTTACTCCCATTTTTATAATCTAATACCTTTATGCCCATATTTAAAAGCTCCTCCCTTATTCTATCACTGAGTTCATATTCTTTTCTCTTTCTTAGCTCAGTCCTTATATTTATTATGAGTTCTATTAGTTTCTCAATAGTTTCTGAACCAGCATGGAGATCTTCTATAAAATATTTGTCTAATACCCCTAATACTCTGTTGAAGTTCCAAAGGATACTATATGCTCTTGAGGCAAGAATATAATTTTCTTTCTGATCAATACTTTTAAATATAATTGATGTAAGTCTATGTACAGCTTCAAAGGCTTTTGACGTATTGAAATCCTCATTCATAGCATTATAGAAAGAGGTATTTACTGATTCGAGGTCTTTTAGTATTTTCAATTCATTTTCATTAAGGCTAAATATTTGCTGTGAAGATTTGAGTATTTTTTTCAGTGTTTCAACAGCGAGAACTAATCTTTCATAAACACCTTTGTAGCTCTCCATAATACTTTCATTAAACTCCAATTGTTTTCTATAATGGGCAGAGAAAACCCATAGGCGAAGCACTTCAGAACCCCAGTGCTTAATTGCTTCCTTAGCCAAAACGATATTACCTAAACTTTTACTCATTTTTTCACCCTTTATTGTTAAATACCCTATGTGAATCCAATACTTTACCCATGGTTTTACTCCAAAGGCACTTTCAGCCATGGCTATTTCATTTTCATGATGAGGGAAGATTAGGTCCTGACCCCCACCATGAATATCAAATTGTGTTCCAAGATATTTTGTACTCATTACAGTACACTCAGTGTGCCACCCTGGCCTACCACGTCCCCATGGCGAATCCCACCATGGTTCCCCAGGTTTTACAGCCTTCCACAGTGCAAAGTCGTAAGGGTTTCTTTTTTCAGCAAGGAATTCCTCCTCTTGGCGCCACTCCTCTACACTAAATCTCTTTGATAATTTTCCATAATCATTTAACATGGAGATGTCAAAATACACGGAGCCGCTTTGGGCAACATAAGCATATCCTTTATCAATTAAAACTTGGATGAACTTTATAATTTCATCTATATGTTCGGAAACACGAGGATGAATATCTATCTTGATATTAAGATCTTGTAGCACCTCTAGATATTCTTTTGCAAATCTATCTGAAATCTCTTTCCATGTAACACCTTCATCCTTTGCCCTTTTTATTATCTTATCATCTATATCAGTAATATTTTGAACATGTATTACATCATAGCCTTTTAACAATAGATATCTTTTTATAAAGTCAAATGCTAGATAAGCTCTTACATGCCCTAAATGGGTGTAATCATATACTGTAGGGCCGCAGAAGTATACCTTCACCATAGGTGGAGTAATTGGTTCAAGTACTTCCTCCTTACGGGATAGTGTATTATATAACTTTATTGACACAAATGCTTATCACCGTAACACATTTCTCACTGCTATAAAAAATTAAAACTTTATGCTAAATGACTCTCAAGAAGTCTTTTCATACACTTTAATAGTGCAGTTCATGTATATAATTAACTTATTAAATTCCTTAAATAAAAGAAATGTATAGGGTGAATTTAATGAACCAATATTATTTAACAAAGAGGCGAGGGATAACCCTAATAAACGAAAGATTTGAAGGTAGGAGCTTAGAGGTTCATACTGTTAATGGAGAGAAATTTATGGGGATAGTTGATGAAGTGACATTACATGAATTGGGAATGTCTGTTGAGAATACGCCAACAATAATACCCAGGAAATCCATATTATACATCATTACAGGATTGAGTGATGTACATGGTTTAGGTGAGTGTTGTGAAAAGGAGTATGTACTAGATGAAGAATTCATTGGTGCTGATGTTTTCACAAAGCTTATTAATGGAAATGAAATTGAGGGACGTTTAATAAAGATAACAAGAGATGAGGTAGGTTTAGCGCAAAGCAATAAAGCTATTATAATACCTAGGAGGAGCATTCTGTATCTAAAGATATTGAGGAGATGACATTGAATTTTAATATGATTATAACATGTGAACCCGGTAGAGAAAATTTAGATTGGGCCTTTTCACAGATTAATAATTGTATTGGAACTTCATATATTGTTATAAAAGTTAGATCATCGCTCATTCTAATAAATGTTGAAGATCCTTATTCTACGTGGTATAAACTAAAAACATGTCTATATGGAAAAGATACTCCAATACATCGTGTTATACCAGTAGATAGCGTTGTAGAGCCTATAATCAATAGAATAGTGCAAGAAGTCCATAGATTTGCCTTGACTAGAATTCCTCAGGACTCCTCCTTCAGAATAACACTACATGGTAAGATCTTTACCATTAACGAAAAAGGAAGGCTTACAAAGATTTCTAGTATAGAAGCTATAAAAATAGTCGCTGAGGGTATCAATCGTAGGGTAGATTTAGAAAACCCGGATTGGGTTATTTATATAAGATCGGTGCCAATAAAAAGATGGAGTGTATTAACAGCTATAAGTGTAGCTAAATCTATTGTATTTAAAAATATAAGAGTTGGTGAACCTACTATCCCCCTATAGAAGAGTAATATCTATTCTATTTCAACTCCTTGCTTTCCTAATGATATTTTTAGCATGAAAATACCTGTCAAAATAAATAATACTGCTATTACGGTTAATATTAGTATTAGTGTTACAGATTCACCTAGAGAAATAAATATAGTTTTTAATAGAAATACTTGTTCTAAGCTATGGTCAGGAGACAGGGGATTTGATACTCTCCATGGAACATTTGTAACATTATTCATTTCTGGAACCCGTGTTTCTGTATAAATAGCTCAGCTTTATTAATATCAGGAACATATAGTCTATAGATTTGTTTTGTTTTTTTGTCATAAATGTCAATAAAACTTCTCTTATGATTTACTGTAACCTCATAACGATTCCTATCTATAGGAAAAGGTATAATAATTGAACTTGATTTTATACCACCACTTCTAATCTCATAGTTATTAAGAGGAATGAGTATTCTTTTAGGCGTAAAGAAGTATGTCACAATCCTCATTAATCCGATTAGGGTAGCATAGAATATTAGATATCGTATAAATAGTTCAGACCTTGTTATAGTATCACGTGATGCTGGAATTAAATATGGAAAGACTGTGTAGGAAGCTATAATCCATATAACTATTGATAAGGGTAATAAAGTTAAGGACGCAACTACTTGTGGCTTTATCTCTCTATCTACCTCTTGATCTCTCATCATGATTTTCATAATCTCTTGACGATCAGCTTTAAATAGAATAGCTCCTTTTACATCACCATATTTTCTTCGTGATAATATACGTGGTAAAGTCATCGAGAGAGACATAAATATCATTGCATAAAGTAGGAATACTATCCATATAAAATCCTGCGGTATAAATGTAGATACAAATGCAAAGAATACCATAGATGTTAGTGTCATTGTTATTGTTAGTATCTTACTTCTATCTATCATATTATTAAACCCATTTAACTAGATTAGTATATTATAAATGTTTAAAAATTAATTTATCTTATATGTTTAACTCTACTTATAAGCAGTTTATCGCTATTTAACCTTACACTTATCTGCTCAACCCTTTCCTTGTGGCGACATACACTACAGATGTAACTATAAGATATAATAGATTGTCTTCCACCATATTCAGCCTCTATAATGAGTCGCAATTCGCTACCACATCTTGGACAAGGATTTATTGGGGATAGTCTCCGCTCCATCATTCTCTAGATAACCTCTTTTTATACTTACTAGATATATTCTGAGCTTATCGTCTCTACAGACTCTCTAGTATCAGAAGCTACAGACGGTTCAAAAACTTTTTGTGGCTAATAAAATACGTTATGGGTATGGATAATGCGAATTTTGTTTATCTTAATTCTAAGAAGAATGCGTTTTCTATATCGATTTCCCTATTTTGGACACTACATTAGGATATAGCGTATTAGACGCACAGTAATATATAAGAGTTAATAGATCAGTATACAGTAAAATGTAATGCTCCTGGGAGTGAATATGGAGCTTTTCAAATTGAGATTAAATAAACTACTTAATGCGCTAAAAAATTTTAATGTCGAAGTGGAAAAAATAATACTTCAAGGTAAATATACATTGAATTACATTTTTGCAGATCTCTATAATCCGCCACCAGAAGAATTAGGCATATTTTCAGCGATTTTAGATATGAATACTATGGAATTAGATGTTTATGTTTCATCGCTTGAGTACTATAGAGTTGTAGAAGCATATAGTCGTATAAAGAACTTAATTGTTCATCCGGTTGCCCCTTTAGCGATGGGGATAGAGCTTGATACAAAGGTGATTGATATTAGTGATATGAGGAATATTTTAAAGAAGATATGTAGAGAGTCGAGAAAAATCTCTATAGATAGTATTGATGTTTGTGAAAATGATGTAAGTGTGCGTATAGATATAAGAAATATAGTTAGGAAGGTAAGACGCAATAAAACTGAAGAAGAAGTAGATGTGATAAGGAGAGCCATTAGGATAACTGAGAGGGCTATAGAGGATACAATATCTAGGCTAGAAAATGGATTCAATGAACAAATTATTGCCGGTCTTCTAGAGAGTAGGGCAAGAGAGCTTGGTGCAGAAGGATTTGCATTTAGCACTATTGTAGCAATAGAGAGTAATACATCAAAACCTCACCACATACCAAGCTCTACAATGTTTAGAGGTGGTGAACCTATAATTATCGATTTTGGGGTAAGGATTCATGGATACGTTTCTGATATAACAAGAACTATTTTACCAAGTAATTTACAAAAAGAGTACGAAAATATGAGAGAGTATGCAAACATAGTAAGTGATGCAATAGACGATTCAATACTATATTTAAAAGTTGGTGAAAAATATAGCAATATCGATGAAATAGCAAGAAGTGTTCTAATGAAGTCAAACATTCACAAATATTTTGTTCACAACCTCGGACACGGTATAGGTGTAGATGTGCATGAAGAGCCTAGAATTTCAAAAGCTTCTGATCATGAAGTTGAATTAGGAGATGTCATTACAATAGAGCCAGGAATATATATCCGCGGGAAATTTGGTATTAGAATAGAAGATGATGTACATATAACTCCTTCAGGGCCTGTAAAACTCACTTCATTAAAGAGGGTAATAGAGTTATAAAAAGGTCAGAAACTATGTTTAAGAGAATTAAATTGTTTGAGCCTGTCATAGATGATGATGTGGAGGCAGTCGTTAATGTTTTAAGATCAGGATGGATTGCACATGGTCCTGAAGTAGAGTTGTTTGAAATGGAATTTGCAGAGTATATTGGGGTTTCTTATGCAGCTGCTGTAGCAAATGGAACAATAGCACTTATGCTAGCATTGAAAGTCTTAGGTATAGGGCAGGGTGATGAGGTGTTAGTTCCTGATTACACATTTATTGCAACAGCTACAGCTGTTCTTATGGTTGGAGCTATCCCACGATTTGTTGATGTAGAATATACAACATTTAATATAGATATTAATGATTTACAGGAGAAAATAACAAATAGAACAAAAGCCATAATAGCTGTACATCTCTTTGGACATCCAGCAGATGTAAAAGCATTGCAGGATATCGCAAAAGACAGGAAGTTGTTATTGATAGAAGATGCTGCACAAGCACATGGTGCAGAGGCATGGAATCAAAAAGTTGGAAGTTTTGGTGATGCAGCAATATTTAGTTTTTATGCAACAAAGAATATGACGACAGGTGAGGGAGGTATGGTTATTTCAAATAATAGAAATGTTATTGAGAAAGTAAAGTTATTGAGAAATCATGGCCAAGTAGCACGATATGTACATGCAGAACTGGGGGGAAATTATAGAATGACATCTATTCAAGCAGCATTGGGTAGAGTGCAGCTAAAAAAATTAGATAGACTTAATAATATAAGACGCAATAATGCTAAAAAATTAAATACACGATTAAGTTGTTTAAGAGAATATATAGAATTGCCTTACGAGCTTCCTTGGGCTAAACATGTGTATCATGTATATGCTATTAAAATTAAAAGAGCAGAATATCGAGAATGTGTACAGAAGTGCTTAGACAGTAATGGAGTTGAAACGGCAATACATTATCCATTACCCTTACATTTACAACCATTATTCCAATCTCTTGGTTACCATACGTGTTGTGAAAATGCCCTAAAGTTGTCTAAATGTGAATTGAGCCTTCCTATACATCCACGTCTAAGTAATGAGGACGTAGAATACATAGGTACTACACTTATTAGCTGTATAATGGATTGTTGTACAATTGAGAGGTAGCTAATGTTAATTATGCTATTGTAATTAAATTGATACACTATTATAAAATTTCATTTTCATTGGCTATATACTTAACCACTATACCTTGAAACTGTTCGCTGTACCACTTTAGCTGGTCTTGCACACTTTTTCTTAGAGACTCATTTATATTAAATCTTTGTCGAGCCCAAAGAATAGACTTTTCATCAATATTTTCATTAGATTTACTTGCAGCTAGCCTTACTAATGCATCTATTTCAGCATTTGTAAACCAGCGGGTTATTGTAGAGATATATTCAGCGAGTTTTTCATCAAGTTTTATGTTGTATCTTTTGGCACTTCTAATTGCTATATATTTTCTAAATTCTCTATCGGGATAGCCTATAACTACTACGGTATCGATTCTTCCAGGTCTTATGATTGCAGGATCGAGTATTTCAGGCGTATTTGTAGTCATTACTATCAAAGGTCTTGATGATTCTTGTAGATATCTTAAAAATATCGTTATTTCACTTACATGGGTTTCATGTATAGCTACCTGTCTACCCATAAGAAAATCTGCATCATCCAGAAGAATCATGAGGTTTTTCTTGGATTTAAGGTTCTGTAATGCTGCTTCGAGTATTTTTTCGGTCAATCCATACCACATAGATCTATAGATACTAGGTCTAAGTTCCGCTATCTTTAGATTAAGTGAGGATGCTATAGCTTCGGCTGTGACACTCTTGCCTGTACCGGGTGGACCTGTTATTAAGATTCCCTTTGGGGCATAACCGGCACGAAGAGCTAAAGGTCTTATAATTATTGTCTCTAATTCATGTTTCAGTCTTGGTGGGATGTCATCTAAACCCCATGAAGCCTTTATTATTGGTATCTTAACTCTTATCATCTCATGTAGTTCTGGTACTACAACCTCTATAAAATTGTCCTGTTTCTTTTCCTTTAATATAACTAGTAATGTAAATGTCCTCTGAGGCAAGGAAGAGTCCTCTATTATAGAGTAGGATTTAAGATTATGCGCTAAAGCGTTCCAGGAAGTTTTATAGAACTGTTTAATTGTTTTAGCATCTATATTTTTGTCAAAGGTTCTAGCTACTAAGACAAATATTGTTGGTTTTTTGCTGACACCTTTAAAGTTCTTCTTAGTGATGATGGCGCTACTCAGTAGAGTTAATTCACCATTCTTACCAATGTCAACACATGATACTAATGTCTGAGAATATGGGTCAAATGATTGTAGGTAAAGTGGTATTATTGTGGAAGAAAGTATGTGGACTATATAAGAAAGATTTTCAGATGGTATATTTTTTATACCATGGCCTTTAATTATGAGTTTCATATTACTTTCAAGTGGCTTATTTAAAACTTTGGCTATCAGTATTGATAATGATAACGCCTTATTGTTTGGTTTAGTTTGGATCATTTCGATAAGGGCTATTTTGTATTCATTCATTTTAGGTATTGTGAACGTGTAAAGTTTAGCATGCTCAATATGATGGCTCAAATAATTCTGCACCTCACTTAAGTTAAAACATCAATATAGAAGCTTTTAAACTCGTAGGAACAAATTTCTTGATAGGTATAGAACATTTAGTGATATTAATAATCTTGAACAAATAATAGAGCAATTCAATGGTGTGTTAATCGTGGTGAAAAGAATTATTATAATGGGTGCAGGTGGCAGAGACTTTCATAACTACATTGTTTTATTTAAGAATAATTCAAATTACCGCGTAATGGCATTTACCGTAACACAGATACCTGGAATTGAATATAGGAGATTTCCTCCATCCTTAGCAGGTCCTTTATATCCAGAGGGGATACCAGTTTATCCTGAAGAAATGTTGCCAGAGCTTATAGCAAGATTTAAAGTTGATGAGGTAGTGTTTAGCTATAGTGATTTGACATATGAAGAGCTTGGAAGGAAGATATCGCTAGTCTTATCTGCAAATGCTTCATTTAAATTGATAAATCCTTTTGAAACAATGATAAATAGCATAAAGCCTGTATTTGCAGTAACGGCTACAAAAACTGGTGCAGGTAAAAGTACAGTATCAAGGGCAATAGTTGAAGAAATGGCTAAAAGAAATCTAAAATTTGTTGTTGTAAGACATCCTATGGCATACGGAGACTTTGAAAAGATAGCCGTACAAGAATTCAATTCAATTGGCGATTTGGATTGTTATGATCTAACAATTGAAGAAAGGGAAGAGTATGAACATTATCTAAGAATGGGGATAAAGGTATTAGCCGGTATAGACTATATCGCAATTCTTCGTAAAGCCGAAAGTGAAGCTGATGTAATATTATGGGATGGAGGGAATAATGACACATCATTCTACAAACCATGGTATCAAGTAACTGTTACGGATGCAATGCGCCCTGGTATAGAAATAGATTCATATCCGGGTGAAATCAATGTAAGGCTTGCAGATACAATTATAATTACCAAAGTATCACAAGCAAAAACTGAAGATATAGATAAAATAGTGAAGAATATTAGAAGTATAAATAAGAAGGCTAATATAGTGAAAGCTGATATGGAGGTAGAAGTTGACAGACCAGATTTATTAGAAGGACGTAAAGCTCTAGTTATAGAAGATGCACCATCTATTACTCACGGAGGACTACCATATGGCGCAGGCTATGTTGCAGCATTGAAGTATGGTGCAAAAGTTGTTGATCCAAAGCCATATGCAAAAGGAATTATTCGAAAAATATATGAAGCATATAATCATATAGGCCCTGTACTTCCAAGCATTGGCTATACAAAACAACAACTTAATGATTTAGAGGAGACTATAAACAGTATTAGATGCGATGTTGTAGTCCTTGGAACACCAGCAGATATATCACGAGTAATCAAAATCGATAAACCAGTTGTAAAGGCTAGGTTTAATCTTAAAATAGTAGAGGGAATTACCATTAAAGAAATAGTAAATGAATTTATTAGAATGGTATATGAGAAAAGTTACCTCAGATCTTAATAGCCATATACATCTTCTGAAAATATGTTCACCCTTCTATGTGGATGATATACATAGCCATATAATTCTAGATTAATATTGATATGAACAACCTTATAATAGTTAATTAATGTACATAATAAGATAATACATGCAACGAGTTGAATAGCTAAATACCTCTATGTTTTTATTTCTACTCTTATATCCCTACAGCTATGGTGTTTTTACTTATAAAGTTTTAGATAGTCTTAGAAATTTCGTAGTGTTTTTTGGATAACAAATTTTACTTTCATAGACGAATGTGTCTACCAGATAAAGAATTGAATGATATAATGGGGATGTTTATTGTTCACTCACTATAAGTATTAAGAAAAATATTAATGATAATGATAAAGGGAATGTGACATGACTTAATTTATAAGGACATGGTATGTTAGTTCTTTTTCATTTTATGAAGTACAGGTTGGTAAAACCGTTTATATATTTCGCTTTGGGTCATCTTCTCTATTAATTCTCTCGTTCTGATATACTTCCGTTCATATATTGATCTTTCACCATATTTTCTTATATATTCTTCTATTTGGATGCCGTAAGTTTTTTGAGGAGTATCTCTATAGATATCGTTTATAATGTTAAATGCACAAAATGGTATTATTCGCCCATCGGGAAGAGCATAATGTACCGCACATCTCATAACTCTTTCCACATCATAGTTCCACTCATCCATGAAGTGCATCATGCCTAGAAAGAGGAACTTGTAGTGAAATCTCCCCAATGCGGAATAGTTTTTATGTATGAATATGTCTAGCATTATACTCCTGAGCTCAAACTTAATTTCATCAGGTACACGACTCCATATTATATATTTATTCAAAATTGTTGTTATACTAGCAAGACTCAATAATCTTGTCAGCACTTTGGGTTTATCTATCAAGCTTTCATATTTTCTTTCTAAGTAGTCAAGTAGTCCATCAGCATCAACAAAATTTGTTATTGGGATAAAATGTATATTGTCTGATTCCCGTTGTATATATACATATGTTGCAGCACCACACATTGGACTAGTTGTAAATTCCGCTCGTTTAGATGAGCCCAAAATCTTAAGAAATCTTGCTATAGGTATGGCAGCTCCTACTGGAAACCATGACGTATGCGGTATTTCACCATCTGTTTGCTCTTCAATTAATTTAATAACTTCTGGTATAGTTATTCTAAACCTCGTTCTCTCCTGTTTACGCATCATACCAACTAGGCTTACAGGTTGAAAGTTTACACCTCTTACAATATCCATGTTATAGGCAGCAACTCTTATTACATCTCCAAGCTCGTCATCATTAACGGATTTTATCACGGTAGGAACAAAAACAATACTAGTCATTCCACTAGCTCTAAAAACCTCCAGGACATATGGTATCTCCCAGTGATTTTTTGGATTTGTTGTTGGTGATACACCATCAAAGCTCAGATAGATAGTATTGACACCAGCAGCTCTTAAGCCTTTAGCATATTCAATTGCTTCCCTAGGATCCTTTAGATAAAGGGCTGCAAATTTTATACCATGTGTATTAAGCTGAATGTGTGTTACATTCATATTCTTTAAAGTTTTAACTATATCTATTAGATCTTCACGTAGAGTTGGTTCACCACCAGTAAGCTGAACAGCTACAGCAATGTCCTTTTGCCTATTTAGAGCTTCAACCATTTTTATAATATCATTAATGGTTGGTTCATAGACATAACCAGCTCTTTCTGCGAAATAAAAACAGTACCAGCAACTCAAGTCACATCTATTTGTTACAACAATATTTAGTAATGCTGTATGGGTTTTATGTAAGGGACATAATCCACAGTTAAATGGACAGGGAGCTGTTGCAGCGGTGTAGGGCTGTTTAATACCATTACCTTCATAGGTATACTTTTCAAAACGTTTAGCCATTTCAGAATCAGCAAAATATATCTCTTCTATTTCTCCATGCTCAGGACATATACGTTTAATAAATAATGCATTTTCTCTTTCAACTATTACTGCGGGGAGAATTCTAAAACAATTTGGGCAGAGAGATGAGGTATATCTTACAAGTTTTTCCTGACTTCCTATAGGCGGTAATTGTCCACCAACATGAATAAGTCTTTTACCTACACTTACAGTCTGACTAGATTTGTCAAATAGTGCTACAATAGATGGTTGGTTAGTCAAGTGAAATCCCTCACTCGACCTGTTTATAATTCATTAGAGTGGTGGTAGTATATAACACTATCGGTAATGAATTACATGAGTATTTTATTCGTAGAGTATTTTTGAATGTATATGGCTCCAAACGATTTTTGGGATTCTTCTACCCATCCAACTAACTTCTTTTGCGATTATCCCACAACCTAATATTATTGGTTCAAATCCTAATGATGTAAGTAGTGAAATTAATTCATCGATGCACCAGTTATTGATTATTAAGATAGGGATATATTCTTCATTTGCCATTAGAATAAGATCAATTATATCGTTATAATTACCTCTATTAGTGTGATAGAAATTGAGAAGGTTATAAGAGGCAATACTATATGGTGAAACATTTAATAGAATTCCATATCCTGACGCATCTACGAGATCATATAATGTTTCAGCAAATGTGTCACTTATATCAATTGAACCAGTAATACAATCACGGCATTTCTCAATAACTTCCACCAATTCCAGTTTTGCCATCGGTCTACATGAAATCTCAATAATATTTTGATTAAGACTACTAACATCACTATTGAGATGGGAGATATAAGCTATGGTGGTATCTCCAATTCTGCGTGGAAGCACAAGGGTATTCCATGGCCTAACCATTCTAGGAATTGGTACATATTTACAGTCAGCAAGGACAAAAACATCTATCCAATCATCATTACCAGAGTTCGTATCTATGTTAACAATATAGCCTCCATATATAGTAACAGCATCTGTGACACCCTTTATAACATCTTCTAGTTCGTTAATTGAGCTTTTTGTCAATCCTATTGATAATGTATATGCTATTGGCCTGCAGCCCTTGGCTATGACATCACTTACTGCTGCAGTTACAGCTCTAAATCCAACATCTCTATAGCTACACCAACTATATCTAGCCCTTGAGAATGCAAATCCATCAACTTTTACCAGAAATCTCGTAGAATTATAGACTATGTCTCCAGCATCATCATAGAAAGTTAGCAGTGAAAGTGGATGGCGTTTAACCAACTTTGCAAGTTTTAATATATTTTCTTTCATTTCCTTAGAGACACCACTACCCTATCTGTAATGTGTAGAGTTCCTTAAATATATTGCGATTACAAAAGATTAATATAGTAGATAAATATATAAATAGAATTGATGGTGAGAAGAGCATCGTAATAACAAGTCCGAGGGTTGTTTTTGGAGTTCCAGATACAATGATAAAACTCTGGGAATATATGCCAGACATAGATATCATGATAAATAGTCTAAGGTGGAAATGGCCAAAACCAATTGTTTCAAGGGTCTGGGTTGATTCAGGTGGATATCAGATAATGATTAAGGGGCTTAAAATCGATTTGGAAAGTCTCATTGAGAGATATAGAGCCCTTGATGCAGATATGTATATATCACTTGATATCCCACCAAAACAGTTTTGTTCAATAACAAAGCAACAGCTTTTAGAAAATATAAAAAATTTTGAAATACTATATACAAAGTTGGAAGATAAGAAGGTAATTCCTGTAGTACATTGCTATGACTGTTACAGTATGCTAGAAGCAATTGATATCTATAAAGAATATGGTGTAAATCTAATAGCATTTGGAGGTGTAGTCCCCCCTACATTAGCTAAAAATGGTAGGGGAAGTAGAATAGCACCTATAATTGCACTTGCTATAATAACAAAAATATTCAGAGGAAAGATACACGCACTAGGGGTGGGGGGTACTTCAACAATGTATAATGTATTGAAGACTCTAAACATATATTCATTAGACTCTAGCTCATGGAGAACAAAGGCTGCATATGGAAAGATAATTATACCAGGCTATGGTGAAAGGTATGTTGGAAATGGTAAAGCCTCTTTTGGTAGAAAAGATTTAACTAATCGAGATTGGGAAATATTACTAAAAGCTCTTACAGATACAAAATTTCCATATGTAGAGAATCTAGAAGAAATGCTGTCAACCTTCCGCGGAAGGGCTATTATAAATGCTTGGATAGTACACCACTTTGTAGATACAATTTCAGAACACAATGGTTTCGTATGGCTTGTAAAATATAGTAAGAAGATAAAGGAGATGAGTCATTCAGAACTCTGTATAATTCATGATAGACTAGTTGCTAATCTCCTCTCTATTAAGAAGAATACAAGCTGTCCTTAGAAATCCATCGCCTTGGAATCGCGCTTCCCCTAAAGAGTTTAATCCCAGTCTCCTCTCTCCACCAAATAGTTTAAATTACACCCACTTCTTAGAATATGGGAATTATTTGCATTGGAAACTTACAGAGGTGTGCGTCTATGGCCTTTCTTTTACTTTACCCCAATGAGTAAGTCTTATATAATACAACCAATTTCTCCTAAAAAGTAGGTACACAGTTATAACTTCATTATTGATACTCTTTATATTTTTATTTAATATCTACATGTGGAGCAGCCTTGCTGAGTAGACATCTCTATAGCATCAGCAAGAGTTTCTCCTAGCGCTATTGTAAACTTTTGTTTTGATTCCTGTTGTTTTTCATCTTTTTGTGCTGTCTGACTCATTTTTACACCTATGTAGACGACTTGCTGAGCTTTAGATTTATCCCTGTATATGGTAACTCCTTTACACCCTAGAAGCCATGCTAATGTATATATTTCTCTAACCATATCGGTTGTAGCATCAAATTTTAAGTTAATAGTCTTTGATACACCACCGCATACCCATTGTTGCCATGCAGCTTGATGAAGGAGATGCCATTTTGGAGCAATATCGTGGGCTGTTCTAAATAGTTTTTTTAAGGATTTTGGAACATAGAATAGATCATCAATGCTACCCTTTTCAGCAATGCTCTTTATTAGCTGAGGGTCGTCTAAATCATAATTTCTTAAATACTCTAAGAAGAGTCTATCTATTTCAATAAATATACCAATAGATACATGCCTTTCATATGCAACAGCAAAGAGAGGTTCTATGCTTGAGCTAGTACCAGCAATAATACTTATGGTACCAGTTGGTGCTATGCTTGTCAAAGCAGCATTTCTAATTCCATACTTTATACGTAGCTCTTCAATGAAATTCCAGTCTAGTGGAGGTCTATCTAAAATTATCGATAAAACTCTTTGAGAGGGTTTTTCATCTATTTTTGTTATCTTAAGTAACTCTTCTATTGGTTTAGATGTTAGCCATGTAGGTCTATATTTAGAGGCATCGTATGCTGGAAATGGGCCTCGTTCTTTTGCAAGCTCTATGCTAGCTAGCGCAAGATTGTATTCTATCCATTCAGCAAGACTATATGCTAAGTATACAGCATCTACACTATCATAGGGTATACCCAATTTTATTAACATATAAGCCCATCCCATTACACCAATACCAATTTTTCTAGTTCTTTTAGCCATTAGCTCAAGTTGTGGAAGCGGCCATTTAGCAGCGTCTATCACGTTATCCATAAATCTAAGTATTGTTTTGAGATCTTCAGCAAGTGCACGCCATGCTATCCTGGGGCTACCCTCAGCATCGGTATAGACATACTTAGAGAGATCTATGCTTCCCAAGTTACAGCTTTCCCATGGAAGTAATGGCTGTTCTCCACATGGATTTGTTGAATTTATTTTCCCTAAATACCATGTTGGATGTCTCCTATTTATTGTATCAATAAATAATAGCCCAGGGTCTCCAGAATCCCACGCATTTTTAACAATCTTTTCAAACAATTTTTTAGCATCTATGAACCCCATTATAGCATTATTCTCTTCAGCTATTGCCATAGCTTCATCTAATGTAATTATAATTGATTCATCAAGCCAGATACTATTGTTGTTGGATTCTAACTCCTTAAATATTTCTTCTTGAATCAATTCGTTATTTATATAGTCTCTTGCACGTACAATTGCATAATATCTAGAATCATTTCCTTTGTCTCTGCGTAGTCTTGTTTTTCTGGGATTTATAAGGGGAACTAGACCACCATTTAATGCAGCATACATAAAATAATCATATACTCCAACACTAATATTAAAGTTCTGCAAAGCAGTATCTTTTAATTTACCGCTTTTGGCTTCAATAAACTTCTCTATATCGGAGTGCCATACATGTAGTACACCCATATTAGCGCCTCTTCTTTTACCACCCTGTTTAACAATTTCTGTATTTACATCAAATACTTTCATAAATGATATAGGACCACTTGCCACACCTGCTGTTGAAATAACAATGTCACCCTCAGGCCTTAATTCAGAAAAATCAAAGCCTGTTCCACCACCATGTTGAAATATTACAGCTTGTGCTCTTAGTGCATCGTAGATTCCTTCACCATCCTCTGTAACCATAGAGTCTCTAACAGGTATAACAAAACATGCTGATAGTATTCCTAACCTAGTGCCAGCATTCATTAATGTTGGTGAATTTGGTAGAAACTTAAGGCTATTCATAAGCTCATAAAACTTCTCTTCCCAATAGATGGCAACGTCATTACAACTATTACTGTCTTTATGAAGTTTTAAACAATACTCATATTCTACACGGGCTATTACTTTTGCAACTCTCCTAAACATAATTTGTGGAGTTTCAAGAAAGCGTCCTGTTTCAAGATCTTTCAATAAATATCTACTTTCAAGTACCTTTATAGCTGGAAATGTAAGCATAAGGTCTTTTGGATCAATCTCTATTTTTCCTCGTCCATAAACATCCTTATAAATTCTTCCAAGTTCATATATCTTGGCTATCTCAAGCCATTTAGGATTTTCAAAACTTTTCATAATCATTATTTTTTCTATTCTATCGACTAATTCACTTGTTAAAACTTCTGTATGACCCTTTATCTCTTCCACTAAACTATTTACTATTTCACTAACTTCACTTTGACTACATTGATTATTACACGCCTTGAGTATACTTAGTATTACCTTACCTACTTTAAATGGTTCTCTACCTCCATTACGTTTGATAACAATTATATTAGGTACATTAGCCTGCATCATATCTATGGGGTTTGTATCCATTAGCGATTCTCCATCCATGTAGCTCCCAGCCAACTACTTGCTATAGAGGTAATACACTTTCAGAGCTAATAACTAGAACTGTCAGGAGAAACTGTATCATTTTACATAATAGTCGATAATATTCTAGTATTACATTTTATTAACATAAAATCTAAAGCTAGAAATAGTATTCATGTTGATATAATTATTAAAAAGGACATTAATATATTAACTACTTAGAACTGTTTAAATCTAATAAAATAAAGTAAGAGAATAGGATCAACCATAATTATAAAGTGTGTAACTATATCTAGGTTCTAGACTAGAAATAGTATATAGTGGGTGTCCTACTATTGCCCCGCGTAAGAAGGGGAAAAAGTAGTGATGAAGAAAAAGAAGCAGGTAAAGCATCTAGTAAAAAACAAAATATAATGGAAACTGACGAAGTAAGGATTAGGAACAAGAAGACATCAACGCTAAAAAAGAGGTATATAGATACTGAAGGTTGGGTTGAAAAACATTTAAATGAGCTTATAGAAGCTTTTGGGTTACGATTCTTAGAGTTGTCAAATGAGGAATTTATTAGGATAGCTACCACTATTATTGATATGATTAGAGGTGAATCTTCAACACTTGACTTAGATGTTATTATCAGAAGATTTAGAAGGAATATAACGTTCCTATATCCTATTATAGCTGCCATGATCCTTGAGTTAAGAGATGTGTTGACGGATGCTCAAATTGAATTTATAGTTAATAATATTGGTGAAGCCATTTTAACATATGCTCCAAGATTGTATAAGGAGCTTGTGACTAGGGGGCATAGTGATTTAATTGATAGATTAAGAGAATGTTGGAATAGGTATTGGATTGCAAAGAGATATACAGTACTACCAGTTTCCTGTCCCATATGCAAATTCAATGCTCTAATGCCTGATCTTACATGCATAGTATGTGGTTCTACGGTCTCTGAAAAAACTCTCAAGGAGTATGTAAACTTTGTAGAGTTACTAAAGGATTTTGTTAAAAACTATAGTATTGATGAAATCATGAAATCTATTAGTTATGGATATGTCTACTTAAGTAGCATAGGTGTAAAACCGCCAATAGAGACTAGAGATCCCCTAGATATAGAGGTTATTTTAAGTAATAGTGAAAAAGAGTTCATAAAGTCATTGATAGAGGTGCGTAACACTAAATGGTAATAGAACTATTTGATGAAAACGAGTATAGAGAAGCTATTTCCAGAAACAATCTAATTATCATGGGGATAGCTAATAAAGAAGTGAAATTGTGGAAATATTTAGAAACACTCTTAAGAAATCTTGAATCCCAACTCAATTTGAATGTCAAGGTAGTTATAGCAGATGTAAAGGTTGTTAAAAACATATTACAAGAATTTGAAACTGATGTGGCTAAACGAAGAACTCTTATAAAGGTTTTTTTAAATGGGACATGTATATTTATGCAGGAGGATGTTACTGAGAATATCACTAATGATATAGAAATGTTAAAGAGAGGAATTAAAGATAGTTTAAAGAGATACTCCATAGACATAAAATTTATTGTAAAGTGACTATAAAAATGTATACTGAAGGGGAGCCTGTATACTGCAGCTCTTGTAGAAAGAGACATGCGGTATTTAAGCGAAGGGTATCAGGGGAAAAACTGTGCAGATTATGCTTATATCGTAGTGTAGTTAAGCAGGTTAGAAGAACGCTCCATTACTATAAAATGATTAAAAAGAATAGCAATATCATGTTTCTAATAATGGCAAATAAACCACTTCTGTCCATAGTAGCCCTTTCAATATATGAATCCACTATAAGAGATTTTAATGTGAACATCACAGTGCTATGCTTTAATAGGTATATTGATTGTAAGAAAATCAGTAATATCATAAGGGCTAACAGTTATAGAATAATTGAGGTAGATGATAAATTTACAACAAAGGATTTCATAGAATGGCTTAAATACGGAGAATATATGGCGATAAAAATTGCGAGAGAAATCGGTATAGAGTTTATAGCAGTTCCACTATATAGAAATGACCTAACTACTTTATCGCTATTTGGACTACTAACTACATCTAGGACCATTTTTAGTGAAGGATTGCCTATTAGAGAAGTAGACAATATAAAGGTAACGAGACCTTTCTATTATGTAGTTTCAGATGATGTACTCTATTTAACACTAACAAGTAAGCATATAATGGAACTAGATTTAAATGGATATGAATTTGAAGAAAAAGCAAAATTTTTCAAGAATATGGGAATTATCCTTAAAAATTCCCCAGAATTAATGTATTCCAGCAGTAAATCAGTTGAATTATTACAGAGCTACATATTTGGAAATGTTAAAAAATGTAAATATTGCGGCTCTTATGACATTAGTGATACATGTTCCTACTGTAGTAAATTTGTGGAGTATGCAATATAATTGAAACATGAATTATGATAGAAAATGACAGTTTTTCATAAAAGCTTATATAGAACCTCTGCAGTTGAACTCAATTGGTGTAAGATATGGCATTATATGGAGTACCCGTGCTGATACTCAAGGAGGGCACATCTAGAACACATGGAAAAGAAGCATTGAGAGCTAATATAATGGCAGCAAGAGTACTTGCAGAAATACTGCGTACCAGCCTAGGTCCTAGAGGATTAGATAAAATGCTTGTAGATAGTTTTGGAGATATAACAGTAACAAATGATGGTGCCACCATTGTCAAAGAAATGGAAGTTCAACATCCATCAGCAAAGCTACTAGTGGAAGCAGCTAAAGCTGTTGATGCTGAAGTTGGAGATGGCACAACGTCAGCTGTAGTATTAGCTGGCTCATTATTAGAGAAAGCTGAACAGCTCCTTGACCAAGGTGTGCATCCAACAACAATTATAGAAGGTTATAAGAAGGCTCTTAATAAAGCGTTAGAAATACTTGATGAAATAGCTATTAAGGTATTTGTTGGAGATCTTGAGAAACAGGAGGATAGAGAAAAAGCTAAACAGGAGTTAAAGAAAGCACTATATACAGCTCTTGCCAGTAAATACATAGCGACGCCTGATGTTGTGAATAGACTAATGGATATGATCCTTGAAGCAGCATTTACAGTAGCAGAAAAGAGAAGCGATGGAACATACGATGTTAAGCTTGATATGGTTAAAATAGAGAAGAAGAGAGGGGGAAGCCTACTAGATAGCCAACTTGTCTATGGTATTGTTCTTGATAAGGAGGTTGTGCATCCTGCAATGCCTAGAAGGGTTGAGAATGCAAAAATAGCTCTTCTAGATGCACCACTAGAGATAGAAAAGCCTGATATCACAGCAAAAATAAATATAACATCTCCAGAGCAGATAAGATCATTCCTTGAAGAAGAAGCTAAGATCCTTAGGGATATGGTTGAGAAGCTTGCTTCTGTTGGTGCTACTGTTGTTGTTTGTCAAAAGGGTATTGATGATGTTGCTCAACACTATTTAGCTAAAAA
>CALJEI010000009.1 GCA_938074605.1 uncultured Ignisphaera sp. | reverse complement strand
TCAAGCTTCTCGAGAAGCTTTATTAGGACTTTCCCCTCCCTAGTGTTCTCTGCTACAAGGTTAAAGATATAAACATCTTTCTGCTGCCCATACCTATGGATCCTCCCCATCCTCTGCTCAAGCCTATTAGGATTCCACGGTATGTCGTAATTGATCATTAAATGACAGAACTGCAGGTTTATACCTTCACCACCAGCCTCCGTAGATACCATAATTTGCGTCTTATCTCTGAAAATTTTCTCCGCAGCGATACATGATTATCTACCTTCTCTATCCTCCAGTATTAACTCAACTACTTCCTCATCAGATATCTGTGAGAGCTCCCTAGACAGCTCTCCAGAAAGTACTTCCAGCTCCTCGAGAACTCTCTTCTTAACCTCTTCCTCAAGAGCTCTCCTAATAATCGGACCAGGTTTCACACCATATCTATCTAGAAGTTCTTTCAACTTCTTCGGAATCTTAGCAGACACCGTAACATACCCCACCTAAAACACCCAAGTAGACATTTTTTGTAAACCTATATAAAGTTTTCCTCACCCACCTACGAATCTAGAAAGTAAGACATCACGAACCAAAAACCCTCATTTACGAAGAGAAGAAAACTATGAGATTCTTCATCTGTTCAAGAACTGCAGAATTACAAGCATCTACACGACCTCAAGAAGTACTCTCAGAAAATCCCTTACAATTCTAACATAATTATGAAGACTGTAAAGCGGGCCCGCCGGGATTTGAACCCGGGGTCTCCGGCTCCGGAGGCCGGCGCCTTATCCTGGCTAGGCCACGGGCCCCTTTTAACGATTAGCCTATCGCTAGATATAAGTGTTTTAGCTATTTATTGATTGCAATTTCTCTCTTTAGCATATAGAGTATTCTATTAGAGTTAATATCTACCATAGGTGTTGAGAGTTTCTCTTAGCTTTCAACAAAGCTTAGCAATGGCTTATACAATATTTTTGTCTTGGAAACAATCTAGATAAGCAGGATTGTGTGTACAGAGAGTTATGTGAACTACTGATATATTCTTTCAATAGATATATGGTCCGGAATTTACTTCATCTTAATATCTATTAAGTTATATTATTAACTAGATAATGGATGTTCTACTTTCGATAATATTTAAATCAAGGCTTTAAGTTAAGAAATTATTGAGGTGTAGCTACCTTGGGTAATAATATCTATACTGGTGGTCTATATAGAGAGGTTTTTCTAAAGGCTGCACAATTTCGCTATCCTCAATTCATTCCATGTAGAATTATTATGACGTGGCCTATTCTAAACACATATAGAGAGAAGGCTATTGAATTAATGAAGAAGTATCCATTAGCATTCATTAAACATGATCCTAACAGAATAGTATTTGACGATAAACCTGGTGTTATTTTTGAAGAGAGGTTCACTAGAGATGTATATGGTACTGTCTGGAGGTTTAAGATTAAGGGTCTTGGCGGTGAACCCTATCAGTATCCACTAGATAATTTGGATAAAGTAAGGGAGTGGAGTCTACCTGAACCAGAGGCTGGCTATCCTATTGGTTATGCTGATCCAAAGCCTATGATTACATGGGAGGAGTTGTTTGAACGCTTTGATAGATTGCGGGAATTGGGTAGACCAATAATATTTAGCCTTCATCACTTTCTATTCCAGAAACTCATGGATGTTGTTCCACTAAATATACTTATTTATGCTATTTATAGGGGGGATGAAAGAATTGTTATGGCGATAGAGAAAATTGTAGAGTATCAATATGAATTGCTTAAAATAGCTAAAAGGTATAGAGGAATTGATGTAGTTACATTTCTAGAGGATTTAGGAGGTCAGGAGAGCCCACTAATTAAACCACAACATCTTAGAAAATACTTTCTACCACACTATAGAAGATTCTTTGATGAAGTAAGAAATATGGGTGCTTTAATCTATTTTCACAGCGATGGAAAAATTCTACCATTAGTAGACGTAATTTTAGAGGCTGGTGTAGACATATTGAATATACAGGATGTAGTAAATGGTGTTAACGATATTGCGTTAAAGCTTAGGGGAAGAGTATGTATAGATTTAGATATAGATAGACAGCATCTAATACCATATGGGACGAGGGAGGAAATATATAGCCACATTAAAAACGTTATTGAGAAACTAAATACGGAATCAGGAGGCCTAATGCTACACATAGAGGTATATCCACCAACACCTTTAGAAAACATACATTATCTAGCAGAAGCATGTTATAGATACTGCTACACTACACAGCCCTAAATCTACTACCTCTAGTAAACACCATATATAGAATTACTATTATGTATTGTTAATCACTAGTTTTCAAAACAACTACTCTACTATTAAGAAGAGATTTGGGGAATATTGCAAACGGTGCTTAAACCTCTTTACGATTAGAGATTAATGTTAAGATTTTTTATATATCAAAAACAACGCTACCCATATATTAATCAATGGAAAAGATCTCTAATCAAGCAAACTTTAAATCCAATTCAATTATATTTCTACTCCAGCGATTTTATAATAAATTTTGGAGGCTCTATCCACTCACTCTTACATTTTGGACATTTGGATGGTTTTTTAGGCTTCTCAAGATCTTTAAATACATAACCACATTTTCTACACCATGGTGGCACCATTAAAAGAGCCTTTTTGCCACTACTCTCTCTTCTAATACTTTTAGCTATATGCTCTAGATGGAGATATACCTCAAACACATCAACTTCAAAAACTCTTGCTATATCTTCAGCACAAATAGGATTTTTTATATCCTCTAAAAATCTTGTAATTCTCTCCCTAATACTCTCATACATACTATCCCTAACCATAGAAATACCCAAACATGGGATAGCTACTAGCCTTAAAAATATTATTTAGAGAAATCTTTTACAATTATAAGAATTTTAAATAGCTTTTTCAACAATTTGAATTCTTCAGGACATACCAAATCTCTATCTAAAGAGAATATATTTGTTAGCTATGCCATCACTTTAATGTATAGCTATTATAATGCTTGTGGCTAGTAGTATTAAAAATAAATTGTGTTTAAGATGTATTGATATGGCTAATATCATGTGGCTCTACTACTATTCTGTGGCTATGTGTATAAATGTTAAATCTATCTCCTCTCGTATGTGCAACTAGAGTTATACTCAACTCCTTTGCTCTCTCAATAGCTTTATCTGTTGGCGCTCCTCTAAATACTGCTATTGGAGTTTTGAGTACTGCTATAGACTCTATTAAATGCGATGTTGCTCTAGATGACATTACAACAATTTTATCATCTGTATTACTACTTCTCTTAATAAGCTTCCCAATTAGTTTATATAGTGCACAGTGTCTAGAGATATCCTCTACAAGCTCTACAACACTTCCATCTCTAGTTGCTAGTGCTGCTACATGGAAGCATCCAGTTTCTCTAAATAGTTTAGCCATAGAGAAGACATTATGTATAGCTCTAAAAATACTACCAATAGAAACTCTAATATTGCTAGAGAGCTCCCTAGGCTTAATAGGCCCTAGACCATAAACATTAATTCTACTACCAGCAACCCCAACACTATCGACATTATATCCACAGACACTTGCATACCCTACTCCAAGCTCCTCTAACATATTTGGTGATGTCTCTAAAACAATTTTTTTAACACCATTAAGATAAATCTCTACACTAAATTCAATTGCAATAATATCAATAACATCCTCCACCCTACCACCACTAAACACTCTTTTAATAGGCATAGAAACTATAGACATAACTAAACACACCAATAGATACCATACCTACAGAAGATAAAAAGATTAGAATCAGCAATACATACCTCCATAAAAATTTTGCATAACTTTAGAGGTTTACAAAAATATTAATTATTTTTAATAGACAATTGCTATAAGATCTATGGGGATAGATGATGACCTATCGTTAAAGAATAGCTTGATAGAACCTTTAACTTATTTAGACTATCCCTAATACTATCGATATTTATAACAAATATATAGCTATGTTTTGTAGCAAGATCTAAAGTTTCTGTAAAGCTATTCAAAATATTAAAGGCACACTTATCGTCATTAACACACTCAACATCTACTATAAACTGTAGTGTTTCTGCCCACGACAAAGAGGTTAAGACCTCAACTAAATTAGTAGGATTATAGCAGAAGTATCCTGTTTCTTTACACAGTAAATTCAAAGCATTAGTAACACCTTCTACATCATCACAATTGACAACTATCTGTTTAACAGACATACATCTAAAGCCCTTCAAGCTATATTATACTACATGGTTTGCACAAGATGATTATACTCACCTTCTACTTTAAAAATCTATATGAACCCTAAAGCAATAATAATTTGTTTATATTAGCTATATAGATTGTTGTAAGAGCATTGTGATTTATAAGCTGTATGGGTTGTAGTTCTTATGATGGTTAGAGGGTGCTGGAAGATCTATATTACGGTTTACATAGCTTTTAATTAGCCGCTAGCTATAGTGGTTATTACAGCTATAACCCCCCTCTATTGTTAGCCACACTACCTCCAGCTTTAAATATATATTTATTGTGGAAATAGTATAGCTTCTAGTGTTGTTTGAGGGTCTGTGGTTGGGTGGAGTGTTTCTTTTCGTTAATGCTATTTAGTAACAACTTTAATGCATAGTGTATTGTATCTATATAGCCTAGATTTAGCTCTTTTGATATTCTGCTTAAAAGTTGTGCTAACGTCCTTGGAATTTCTACTGCAATGCTATCTTCATCTCCATAGCTTGCAAAACCCCCAATACTTTCTGCAATTCCTTTAAGTTCTTCAATGCTAAAACCTATACCATCGTAAACTTCAATCCCATTATCCTCTAGATACTTCTTAACTTCATCTGGAGTTTTTGCTCTTGATATAAGTATCATTTTGTCTGGCCTATATGTTGCCCTATATAGTGCTAGAAGCTGATACTCTTTTAATCTCATTGATGGAGTTCTATCCCTCTCCACCCTACTCTCAACAGCCTCTACAACATGTTGTAGATCTGCTATCTTAACTAGCTCCTCTCTCAACCTCTGCCACCACCTAAACCTCCACTCCTCTGCCGTTAGAGGCCTTCTAAAATATCCCCTCAAATCTCTTACCCTTATATACCAATCCTCAAGCTCTTTAAACTCAACTATTACATTAGGCCTCTTTATAGGTGGAGAAAGCCCTAGGTCAATTACATCTAAAACCTTCCCACCATAGATCATTAGATCAGGTCTTAAAGCTGTATAGAGGCTCCACACCCTCTGTAGATCTGATGTATCCTCCCAGCTTAATGGCCTTGGAGCTTCGTAGAAAAAACTAAGAAAACCACTCTCAAGATTTAAAAACACCATATTTGGTGGTATAACACCCAGCCTCTGCTTCCCACTTCTATCAAAATTTATAAATCTATGTTCCGGGTAGACTAGGTGATACCCCATATCACCTAGATGGAGAAGAATTGCTGTAAAGCCCCATAGCTGATAACAACTTCTAGCATTTGTTCTAAGAGAGGTTGTAAGAGCTGATAGAGACTTCTTTAAGAGATCTTCATATCCAAGCCTACCACTTAGATAGTCATTGACATAGTTAAAGAGCTTCTTCTTTAGATGATCTATAGGGCTAGCCATAAATGATGCAAGTTCCTTTGGTAGAGTAAAACCTTTAACACCAAACATTCTCTGTACACACCCTAAAACCTCTCTAACATGCTCAAGCCATTTAGTAATTCCATTAACACTATCTCCAACAAGACATAAAACAAGTTTTTTCTTAGCCTCATCAAGAAGTCTAACATCCTCTACCCCTAGATGGCCTCCAGAAGCAGCAAAACTCCTTCTAACAATATCAAAAAGCTCTTCTACATCACAGGACATAGTGTAGCACCAGCAAAAATAGACTTGATAGAGCTACTGTTGTGTAGAAAGGCAAATAACTTTTAAAATAAATCGCCACAGAAATCAACCCCTATACAATTATTTGCCGATATCAACTTTAGCTAACTTACAGCTAGGATGGCCTTAGAATCACACTAACTACTCTACACATTGTTTTTTCTAAAAAAGGATATATAAACACACCACTTTTTCAGGTGGTGAATATCTTCACCTTAATCTAATAATGTGTAAATAGCTTATTTCTACAATGCTATAGTGAAATGTAAGTATTTAAAGTGTATTTACTTGGTATTTCTATGCTGTGTGTTATACTATGTCTATAAGTTTAAATTTTGGGGAAAAAAATAGTAGAATTGATTTTGAGGAATTCTGGAGATCACTATCTGTAATACATTCACCTTTTGTAGATCCTAATGACCAGCTAATAGAGTTGGCTAAATTTGAAGTTATTCAGAGGGAGGAGGAGGGCTATGATGTAAATGAGGCTAGGGAGATCCTTGGAGATATTGTAAGGAGGCAGAACTATAGTGAGATTTTAAAGTTCTATAATTCTCTCGATAGCTATCCTATGAGGAGAGAATTTCCATACAATGAACCTATAGAGTATAGCAGTATTGTTTCTGAAAGTTCTAACATAGATATAGCCTTTGATGTAAAGCTATCTAGCGACGAACTATATGGTAAAATTTATGGGGGTTGGCTTGGGAGATGTATTGGCTGTATGTTGGGTAAGCCTGTTGAAGGTTTTACACATGAAATGATTGATGTATGGCTTAAGTTAGCTGGTGAATACATCCTCAATGACTACTTTCCTAATGTAGAGCTCGATTCCTCTAAAATTCCACAGTGGTTATTAATGAGGTTAGAGAGTCTTCATAGCTACTATCGTGAGAAGGGTAGTGGTGTTCTTCGGGGGCAGATAAATAGAGTTGTTCGTGATGACGATATAGACTATACTATATTGAATTTACATATTGCTAAAACATATAGCCACAGCTTTACAACAATTGATGTTGCTAAAACATGGCTTTATATGCTACCCTACTGTCAAGTCTATACAGCTGAAAGAATAGCATATAGAAATCTAGTAAATGGTATACTGCCTCCAAGGACAGCTACATATATGAATCCATTTAGGGAGTGGATAGGTGCACAGATAAGAGCTGATCTATGGGGGTATATAGCCCCAGGACTACCTAAAATTGCTGCTGAATTTGCATATAGAGATGCATCTCTATCCCATATAAAGAATGGTGTCTATGGAGAAATGTTTGTTAGTGCTATGATAAGTACAGCATTTACCACCAACAATATATATGATGTTGTCAATGTGGGGCTCTCTGTAATACCACAGAGATCTAGGCTTGCTGAAGCTATTAGAGATGTAATTAGCTGGAGTAGAGAGTCTAGAGACTATTGGGAGACATTTAAGAAGATAGTTAATAAATATGGTCACTACAGCCCTATACACACAATAGTTAATGCAGCTATAGTTGTAGCAGCTCTTCTACACAGTGGGGGAGATTTCGAGAAAGCGATAACACTAGCTGTTTTAAGTGGCTTTGATACTGATTGCAATGGCGCTACAGTAGGCTCTATAGCAGGGGTTATGGCTGGTGCAAATAATTTGCCTAGAAAGTGGGTCGCTCAACTAAATGATAATGTTGAAAGCTATATTATAGGCTATAACAATGTAAAGATATCTGAATTAGCTCAACAAACACTTAAAGTAGCCAAGAAAATACTACAGATATACAGAAAATAAGCTATATATTCTTAAAAACATCTTTAGCCTCTACCTTAAATCAAAACCACCCCTCTATATATCATCAGCTTTTACAGTCATGTGTTGTTAAGGAGATAGATGCTAAGAATGTTACTTGGAATAGATTCCAAAAGAGTTTAACAGTTTTATACAGCTAAACTTGATTATTTTAGTTTATTTAGATGTAGCTAAAATTAAATTGTTGAAATACGTATAGGGTGTATCTCTTTAGAGCAAAATATAAAAATTCTAGTGTAGATGTATACACCAATATGATGTGGGATTATGGTATGCTGTAAGAGGTTTAAAGATAGAGTATGTATTATTACTGGAGGAGCTAGAGGAATAGGTGCTGCTATAGCCTATAGACTTGGTTTAGAAGGCTGTAGAATTGCTATAATTGATGTAGATGGTGAAGCAGCTAGATATAGAGCTGAGAGCTTTAGGGGGGAGGGTATTGAGGCTATGTATATTAAGGCTGATGTATCTATAGAGGAAGAGATTGCTAGAGCTATGGAGGCTATATACAGTGGATATGGCTCTATAGATGTTCTTGTAAATAATGCAGGTATTGGTTTTAGTGGAAAAGAGTTAGAGTATCAAAGCTATGATGAGTGGAGGAGGGTTATAGATGTAAATCTTACTGGTGTTTGGCTATGTTCTAAGCATGCTGTAAAGTATATGAAGAAATTAGGTGGTGTCATAATAAATATTGCATCCACAAGAGCACTACAGTCAGAACCTAATACAGAGCCCTATTCAGCTTCTAAGGGTGGTATAGTTGCTTTAACCCATGCACTAGCCATTAGTTTAGCAAAGTATAGAATTAGAGTAGTAGCAATCTCTCCTGGATGGATTGATACAAGTGAATGGCAGATACCGTCAAAAAAATCAACTCTAACCCCTCTAGACAATTTGTGGCACCCTACTGGAAGGGTTGGTAGACCAGAGGATATAGCGGCTATAGTAGCCTTTTTAGCTTCTAATGAGGCTGAGTGGATAACAGGTATCAATATAGTTGTAGATGGTGGGGTATCATCAAAGATGGTATATATGGATGAAAACATAATATTTAATTCTCTTGAGATACTGCTTCAAGATAAAGAACTTGTAGATCTAATTAGAGCAATTGTGGAAAAGTCTAAAATAGATAGATCTGTAAAGGATAGATTGAGAATTGCTGTAAACAGCGGTTGAAATGTTAAATAGTGTATTGTCTATACCCCAACTTTTTCAAATAGTGCATAGAAAAATCCAAGTGTTTTATGTCTATGCGGCCATGCTCTCATAGTCCCTGGTATAAATCCTTGGTCAAAAGGGCTATTTAGTGGAATAAGCTTAATGCTATCACTAAACTCCCTAAGTATTCTATCAACTATATCTTCATTCTCCTCCCTAAATATAGAGCATGTAGTATATAGTATTCTTCCACCAGGTTTTACCAATTTTATAGCTGTTTTAAGCAACTCATATTGAATTGTATACGCCTCTCTAATGCTATCCTCTGTAATTCTCCATCTAAGCTCTTGATTCTTCATTAGTGTACCACTAGAGGAGCATGGAGCATCAACTAAAACTTTATCTACTACACCCCCACCTAGAATATCTACAGCACTTCTTGCATCCTCTCTATAAATCTTTACAATAGTTATTCCAGCTCTAGTAAGCAACTCCTTCATTCTTTTAATCCTTGCTTCATCAATATCAAAAGCATATATCACCCCCTGATTCCTCATAAGCTCACCCATATGTTCAGTTTTACCACCAGGTGCAGCACACATATCAACAACAACCTCCCCTGGTTTAGGATTTAGAAGTATTGATGCTAGTGCTGCTGCTTCATCCTGTATAACTATTTTTCCCTCCTTAAAGAGTTTTGACTTATCGAAGTTGTAGGGACCTTTAAATTTTACAACTGTATCTACATAGCTACCCACAACAGTATCTATCCCCTCACTGCGAAGAGCTTTAAGCACCTCTTCAACAGATGACTTAAGCAAATTTACCCTTACACATATTGGGTAAACTCTATTGAATTCTGTGAGAAGTTTCTTAGCTTCATTAAAGCCTATAAGACTAACTATCCTTTCTATAACTGTTCTAGAAATCATGTATCTATACTCCCAATCTTCATATAAATCCTTTGGCTCCCATTTATATCGAGCAATTAAATCTACGATATTCCAAAAGTAGACACCAACATAAGGATGGGTCTCACTTGAAAGAAGCTTGGCAATCCTACCCTTAAGATATTTAATTAAAATCTCTCTAAAATCTCTATACCTAGAATCTCTAACAAATCTTTCAAAAACTAGAAGCTCAATAGCAACTCGAATAGCGGCTCTAAGCCATGGATCAAGAATAGCAACATCCTTAACCCCTACTACTTCAGAAGCAATTCTATCTATAATACCCATTCTCCTCCATATATCATAATATATTGCAGTAAGTATTCTATCCTTTTCAGTACCCAGAATACCATAGTCTCTAAAGACATCTCTCTTAGCCTGCTGACTAGGCTTAACCTCCTCACCAAGTCTAACAGCTTTAACAAGAGCCTCAATATCTCTAGCAGATATTGGGAAATAGCTCAATAGCTTAACACCATAAAGAGTATAGTAGCCATAGAAATTTTAATTGAATTAGCTAAATAAGGCTTAGTGGCACTATTCTTACTACACAATCCCCTATAGACCAACACACCCTATCAAGCTCCAATACAGCTATTAAATCCTTCTAGAAATATTGTCGATATCCATACACCAGTTTAAATCAATATATTCTTTTAGATTTTGTTGAGACAAGACCATTTTTATTTCACGTGACGTAGACCCTATATTCTACCAATACACTAATTTAAAGTAATGTATGAGAAAAACTTAATAGTATTTAACACACTATAATATAGGGTAGGACAATTTTAGATGTGGTAATCCATGGCCGGTATAGAGGCTGAAAGAAGATTCTATACAAATGTTAGTACAGTTATGTATACTCTTTCGCATAGAGGGCTCTCTAAGACTAAATATGTCTATAGGGTAATCCATAGGTATTTTGATGTTAGTGAAAGTTATATTATCTTCTACGGATACCCAAGGCCAAAAGTTTCTCCACCTATACCACTATATCTTCTAGACCCACCCTATAGTAGGGGAAAGTTATTTGTGGTAGGCGCTAAACTGGTTCAAAATCCTGTTATTCTCTACATAAATTTAGACTCTAATTGTTTAAAGGAGGATTTATTAATAGATGCTGTAGAGGGTATTATAGATGGTCACTTCCAGCTATACTTTACAGTACCACTTTCTACCCCAGAGTTTCTAGAGGCCTATAGAGCTTCAGTTTATGGAATGATAAAAGAATTTAAACCTCTTGAAAACCTTCAATATCCCTCATACACTATTGCTATAGGAAAGCGTAAGCTCTTTCTAACAGCTGACTATACACCATGGAGTATTGAACCTCTAATAGCCCTAGACACTCCTATGGAGTTAGTTAGAATTAGAAATGACACTTGTATAGATGCTATACCAGAAGAGGTTAGAGGTTTTGGAAAAATATTTATGGATATATTAGCTAAAAAACTTACCTTAAAACTAGCCTCTAGAGGAATGTTAAAACAAAGTAAATAGAGCTGTATAAGTTATGTGGAGAAAGGTGTAAAACATCATGAAAATTCTTTTAGCAACTAGTAAGAGGTATGCTAGACTTCTACTAGATGCTATAGGGGATGTTAGACCAAAGCCCAAGATAATTATATTAAGCCTTGATGAAGAAGTAGCTATTCTTGCAAAGAATCTCGGTATAGAATATAGATCTGATCTAACAATAGAGAGACTCTATACAAGTGAAGAGCTAGAGGAATACGATTTAGCGATAATAGCCATGGATGATGATCAGGATAATATAGTTTTAGCAAGAGTTGCAAAATCTATGAATATACCTATAATTATTTCAATACTTAACAATACAGCAAATAGGGATCTACTAATTAGAGAGGGTGTACACTATATAGTTGATGTAAATGAATTTACTGTAAACACCATAAAGACAATATTTATATCAGATACATGGGTAGCTATAAAACTTTCAGGTATTGTAAATCTAGTGGTGGCACTCCATAGAATTGTAAGAAGAGGTATACTTGGAATTACATTAGCGGAGATAGAGGAGGTTATTAGGGAAGAAAATGTTAAATTTATGCTACTAGAGAAGGGTGGTAGAGTAGTAACAGATGCCTCTAAAACTATTGAGACAGGCGATATAATTGTGGTAACTGGTATTGAGGATGATGTGAGGAAAGCCATGGATAGTATTGAAAGGATTTTTAGAAAGCATGAAGAGATTTTTGCTAGAAGATATGCAGAAACTTTTAGAATAGCTACAAGAGGTTAGGATAGTATATGAACAACATATGGGAAACACTTTCACCACTTCTATACAGACTAATAGCTGCTGCCATAATAGTTGTAGTTTCATATATTATTGTAAGAGGTCTTGAAAGCCTTGTATCACTACTTTTTAGAAGAGTTGAGAGGGAGTATATAGCTAGAGTGGTTGAAGGACTTAGGATAGGCATATATGTGATTGTAGCACTAATAGTTGCTACAGTTATAGCCCCTGAGATACAGGTATTATCAATTCTAGTGCTTTTAATAGGGCTTGTACTTATAGCTATGTTTTTTGACGCTCTAAGAAATATGGGCTCAGAATTCTATGTTAGAACAAAAAATATTGTAAAGAGAGGAGACTGGATAGAAATTAATGGAATTAGCATAAGGATTGTTGATCTAGATGCATTTGGTGTTATTGGTGAAACATCTAAACTTGAAAAAGTTTTTATACCATATTCAAAGGTGGTTAATAGTCTCATTATAAATAGATCTTCACCACTTGGACTAGTAACAAGGATATTTATAAGCATCCCACAGAGCTACCCTATGGATGATGCTAGAAATACAATTATAGATGCTGCAAAAACTGTTGAACAAGATCTTGCAACAGAACCTGATGTAACATATATTGGGTCAAAGGGTGGGTTTATGGAATTTGTACTAGAATTCCACATAATAAACTATAGAAAGCTGGGCAGAATAATCTCAGCCATAGAGAAAGGTGTTAAGGAGAGAATTCCTGAGGCTATAGTCAAAACATAGAAATAGCATTTTCCAACTGGTGTTTAAATTCAATGAATTCGCAACAGTGGAGCAGGTACTATAGGATATGGATCTATCACTCAATTTTTTACAGCTTCTCTGCAAACATATCAATGGTGTTTAACCAGGCATATGCAATTAGGGTGCTAAACTATAGTGTTGATGAACTTGGTACACTAACATTTATAAATCTAGCATTTCTTGCCGCAGGAAATCTACTCTCACCTACCCTTCTACATAGATATAGGGATAGACGTGTTAGCCTATGGAAAATATTTGCATCACTCAATATTGTTTCATGGGCTTTAACAGGATTCTCTGATTTAGTACCAGGTAGATACGCACTATACATATTTGTAGCTATGGCACAGCTATCTGGAGCTATAGCAAATCTAGCATACTCAGATACTATAGCTGACATGATTCCAAGGGAGGAGTCTGTAAAGGTATTTAGTAGAGTCAGTACACTAAACACATCATCAGCGCTAATCGCCTTAACATCATCTATAACACTATTTAGTATTATGGGGCCACATCTACTAAGCTACAGAATATGCTATACAGCCTCCCTTATAACAGCACTAGCCTCATCTACTCTACTATCTATGATGAAAGATCTTACAAGGAGAAGCCCAATCAAATTAGGTGTTAGCGATGTACTTAGAGGCTATCAAAATATAATGAATAATGGCAAGATCAAAAACTATATAGTTTTTATGATCATGTTTACATTCTTTGTGAATCTGCCAGCTGCATTATGGAATTACTATATAATAAATATATTTAATGGTTCTGAAACATGGATATCAATGAACACTATAGCTGCAACTCTAGCTCTATCAATTGGAAACTATATCCTTAGTAGAGTCTACCATAGAATAGAGCCAAAAACAGTTCTTATAATATCCATAATACCAATATCCTTATTTCCCCTCCTCTTCCTCATATCATATACAATGGAATATCAAGCTCTTCTAAATATGTTTTCAGGATTTGGCTGGGCGGCATTCAATTTAATTGTAGGTATATACAATCTCTACATAGCTAATGTAAATGAAAGGATATATATGCTATCAATACTTGGAGTAGCATCTAATTTAGCAGCAGCTATATCCTCAAAACTAGGATCTTTTATAGCATCTATAAACCTTTTAGCAATGCAAAGCATCTTTATAGCATCTTTTATTGGAAGAGTACTAATGTATGTATATGGTAAAAAGCGGTTGCCAAACATCTAACTTCCACCGCCTATATATATAACATCTTATTAATACTGTACATGTTTATATGACTGTTATGAGGATTATTAATGTGGCTAGTGGTAGTATCTATAGCATATGGTGTGCTAGTAGCTTTAGACCCAATACTATTTATATTTATTGGATATACACAAAATGTTTCAGGGATCTATCTAGGGTTGCTAGGAGCTATATGGAGTATAGTGTATGTAGTAGCAAACAAACTACTGAATAGATTTGCTGATGAGGGATACAACAAGCTACTTATGCTCATATCGCTAACTTGTTTAACTATTTCCTACATAGGCTTTATAGCAATAAATCATCTAACAGCTATCCTACTATATGCTATGCACGCAGTTTCAACAGCTTCAATGAATTTAGCAATCTCAGTAACAATGCTTGAAAATATAGATAGTGGTATGTGGTCTACAGCTTCAGTAGTACAGAGATCTATAAGCAGTTTATCACGTGGAGCCGCTCTTCTCTTAATATCACTTATAGGTATATTAACACCTTCTATTCTGTTCTGGCTTTTATTTTCTCTTACCACAATATCTATTATACTTCTACCACCCATATTACTATCCTTTGAAAGAAGATTCTATAAGCTAGATAGAGGTATAGGTGGTATTGGAATGTATATTAAGGCATCTTCATCTATTCTATTTCTAGATAAGCCAGATATAGCCCGCTACATATATATAGCTACATGGAATAGCAGAGCTGTACTACCACTCTATAGAATACTTATATCCATTGCTATAGCTACTGCTTTAGGAGATTATATTTTTACAGTATTACCACTTCTCCTAAGAAACTATATATCTCTATATAGTATGTGGATGGCCTACGGTATAGCAGCACTTCTTTCAGCCATTATGATAGTGGTATTTAGAAATCTTTCAATAAGTAGACGTAGCTTTACACTATCTATAATGGTGTTAAGAACCTCTATACTTATACTAGGGCTTAATGCAGTAAAAGATCTAACAACCTTAGCCATATACATATTACTATCATCCCTATTATACATGCTAATAGATATAACACTCTACAATATGTTTATAGAGGGTTCTGCAGGCTTCTCAACAGCACACTACTTTATGTCTAGAGAAATAGGGTCGATTATAGGCTCACTAATAGGTGGAATTATAGTAGGATTTGGGGGAAACGTCTTTTTAATGATAGCAGGTGCTATAGGATTTATAGCAGTTCTTACACTAATATAGGATTATCTAATGTGTAGAAGAAGAAATGAAATTATCTACATAATCTAAAGGAGTTTGGCGTTTAAATACCTCTAGCACGAAATACTTAGATGTATTAAAGAAAAGGAATTGAGCAATAAAATAATGAGATACTGTTATAGCTAATTGTATACCACTTCCACTATATTTTTATAGTGGATTTTAGAAAGTAGGTGTGTATGGAGGGATAGAGATTCTCTATTGAGAACTAGTAGTATTACCTCTAATGCACATCACTTATTAGAGTAGCATATCTAGTGTTGTAGAACTTTTCTATTATATCTTTAGTAGAGATATGGAGGGCTAACTTTAAATTTCTGGAATTTGTATCTACCCTGCTACTATAGTGATGAAAGTTATGCATGTAGTTTCGCTAATCTGCCTAGGATTTACAACAGTATCATTTATACAGTTTAGTTTATTTGGAACAGTCCTCCCCCTTGTTGTAGAAGAGCTTGGTATAGGCTATGATTTGATGGGTGTTTTGATGGCACTATGGATTCTAGTATCTGTTATAGCAGCTCCAACTATTGGGAGATATATAGATAGAGCTAACCCCCTTCAAGTTCTAATAGCCATTCTAACAATACTCTCAATATCTTCAATACTAACTGCATTCTCTATAAACCTAGCTATTCTAACTATTGCTAGAATACTCTTAAGCTTTTCAATGCCATTCGTATGGCCAGTTTGTGCAAAAATTACATCACTATATTCAAGTGGTCGTAGATATGGTTATCTAACTGCCCTATATAATACTGGCGCTATAATTGGTCTTGCACTCACATATGTAATTATTGCATTAATAGGTAGCAATTGGAGAAACTCAATGATTTTAGCAAGCACTATAGGCTTTATCTACATACCTATTACAGTTACTGCATGGAGATTTTCTATCGATAGTATATGGAGTAGTAATCGAGCTAGAGAGAGTTCTAGAACCAAAATTTTAGATAGAAGTAGAATTATCAAATTAGGAATACTTCTATTTCTAGCTTTTCTCTTTGCGTTATATACATGGAGCTTTATAGTTAACTGGCTCTCAACATTTTTAGTAAAGGAGCTTGGATATAGCTATAACTATATTGCAATTTATATGGTGCTAGTAGCTATGGTATCTAGTGTATTAGAGGTTGCAGCAGGATATTATTCAGATAATGTAGGTGGTTTAAAGGGAAAGATAACAATTCTATATATAGGGCTAATACCATCCACTATTCTGCTACTATCTTCAGTACTCTTCAGCCCACCTACAATTAGAATGGCATCTATATTGCTATCCGTTATAATGTACAGAATTTCAACACCATCATTTTGGTCTATAGTAAATGAAGTTATACCCATGGATATTATCGGTAGATTTAGTGCTATATATACTTTAGCAGGGCCCTTCTCAGGCATATTCTCATCTATTGTAAATGGCTATATAGTTGCAGCCACAAATTCTATGGAATACGGCATATTTCTATCCTCAGCATTGCTATTAACATCAATACTACTCTACTCTATAGTCGATAGATTATATAGAAAATATGGTTTCAGCTGAGGATAATCCGCTCATTAAATCACTTCGGCTCTTCCTCATCATCATGTTGTTCCATCTCAACTCTATAAACCATACTAAACTAAAATACCTTTATGTACCTATCAACGTTAGGTTTTTGGCCTCTAATAGATCTAAATTTTATTATAAGAGTTTCAAAATTCTATGAACATAATCTCCCTATAAAACTTGTAGTAAGGTTTTGCTGAGTCGAAATTGCATCTTATGGAATTAGATAGAAAATTGAGGTTAAAAAATATTGATTTTGGAACTAAGACATTTTTGACTTCTGCGTCTTTATAGCCCATGTAAATATTGCAATTCCAAATATTATAATGACAACCACATCTATTGGTGTAGTAAATATGTTTAGGGGTGATATTGGTAGAAAGTTGTTGTATTCAAACATTGCATCGCCTAGTAGTGAAATTAGTGTTAGTCCAATTAAGTATACAATGTACCAGGTATTTCTCTTTAGCTCTTTTAAGAATAGTGAGGAGCTCTTTACTATAATTGGATAGAGTATAAGGCTCAATATAGCTAGTATGGTGCCTGTAAGCGTCCATGGCCAACAAGCCCAGTATATATATAGGGAAGCTAGAAGAAAGCCTATAGCCCCTATAGCCATCATCTTTCGGCTGTGTCCCGCTATTGATGAGAGGCTTAGCGCTGAGATGCCGTAGGGTATAAACTCTGTTATCATTGCAATTAGTATAACGTTGGGGAAGCTTGGAATCAATATCATAATTATTGCTGTTAGTAGTGATGATAGTATTAATGCTCTTGATGGCGTTCCAAAGCGCGGATTTACATATGCTATAGGCTTCCAAAATCTATCCTCACGAGCAAGAGCATAGGCTACACGTCCTTGGAGCAATACCCAATCACTAAAACAGCCAGCTGATGCAATAACAGCTCCTATAACCATTAGCTCAGCTAACCCTACTACCCCAAGAGCTCTAGAGACATCAGCTAAAGGTGATGAGAGTTCTCCTAACGCTCCCCAGTCCCCTCTAGCTATCCCTAGACCTTCCCAGTCTATAGCCCCTGTAAATGACACTATAAGCAGTATGTAGATTGTAGTAACTATAGCTACCGTTGCCATGGCTGCTCTTACTATTATCTTCTCAGGCTCCTTAACCTCCTCACCAACCAGTACAACGCTCTCAAAACCAACAAACATCCAGAAGCCAAATGCTACTGCAAGCCCTATACTTCCAAGTCCATATGGTGCAAATGGCTCAAAATTACCTATATTAATTCTTGTAAACGCTATTGCTATAAATGCTAATAGAGGTGCTATTCTAGCAATTGTTAATATAAAGTTTAGTCCAGCACCATACTTTACACCAATAATATTAATTGCTGTTACTATAGCTAATATCACTATGGCTATAGCTGTACCCAGCGGCGTGAGGGTTAAACCTATAACAATATTAGGTATATAGTATGAGAGATATAGAAGGAATGCATAGATTATGGCTGCAGTACCTATGAAACAACAGAAATAATAGCTAAGACCTGTTATAAACCCTGCAAGATCCCCTAGAACCTCTCTAGCAAAATAATACAGACCACCAGCCCTAGGATACATTCTACCAAGCTTTGCAAGTATATACATTAGTATAAAGGTTATTACACCCATTAGTACTATGGCTGTAATTGAGAGGGGTCCAGAAACAGATGCTATAAGTCCTGGAAGGGTATATATACCAGAGCCTATAACTGCACCAATACCTATACCTGTGAGTAGAACTATACCAAGTTCTTTTCTTAATGAGCTCGCCATGGCCTATCTACACCTCGGGTAGTTTCTCAATACCATACTTCTTCGCTATCCCCTTTATAACCTCACTTAGGGTCTTTTCAATATCTGGTGGTAGGGGCTCTGGTGTATGTTCCTTCAATATCTTTTCAATATATTCTCTAGCAGCAGTATTTAGATCTTTAGATCCACCCTTTCTCCACATATCTGTAGTTCTCTTATCGAAAAGCCTTGGTATAAAATGTTCTTTTCTCCACCAATCACGTGTATGTCTATGTTTTAGAAATAGTCCACCTGGGCCTATCTCCTCTATTACCCTCTCAGCGACAGTCTCTATATCAACATGTATGCCTTTAGCAAACCTCAAGGCTGAGCCAGCAATATCATCATCTATAGCAAGCTTAATTAAACTTATACAGTTTTCCTCCAGCAGCATACCAGAACCTATAGCCATATTTATACCAGCTAACACTGATATCATTGCACCAAAAGCTGTTTCTAAAGAGGATTGTGTATCAACAATTTTAGCATCACTCACCATTGTATAACATCCACTTGGAATACCGTAGAATTTTGCAAGCTGTGAGGTTGCTGCTGATATAAGGCTAACCTCTATATAGCCTGTACAGGATGTTGCAAACCTTTGATCAAATACCGTCGGAGATCCGCTATAGACTATAGGCGCCCCTGGCTTTGTAAATTGAGCTATTACAAGGCCTGCTAGAAACTCAGTATTTGCTTGTACAATAGCGCCTGCTAGCGTTGCTGGAGCCGTACCTCCAGTCTGCGGCATTGGTATAATATGTGCTGGTATACCATATCTTGCACAGTCCATTAGATTCTGTGTTGTTAGGGCACTCCATTTAAGTGGTGGTGAGGAACACACAGCAAATATCATAAAGGGTTTTTTACTGATATTCTCCTCACCAACTACGGCAGCCATAAGCTTTGCAGCATCCGGTACTCCCTCCATTGTAAAGGCACCTGTATCTATAGGCTTAGAACAGTTCTTCATAACAACATACATTCTCCAACGATCAGCAAGAACCTCAGATATATCAGCTGGAACTAGTGCTGTTGACATTAAATGTGTATTTGGTAGATAGTCTGTAACCTTTGCTACATCAGCTAAATCTTTTGATAGCGGTCTTCTAACTTCATTTCTTAAATCCATGTAGTAGTAGGCTGCAGAACCTACAACGAAGTAGGTGTTCCATCCATATAGTTCGATGTATTGCTTACCATCTCTATGATAGAGCCTTACACAGCTTGGTGTTCTCTTTAGAGCTTCTCTAACAATATACTCAGGTATTTTGGCAATTCTCTTGCTAAAATCTACATTAGCACCAATACTGTATAGTAGTTTAAGAGCTTCTTCATGCTCTATCTTTACACCTACTCTACTGATAATATTAAGTGATCGCTCATGTATTTCAAGAACCTCCTCCTTGTCAAGAACCTCTATCCTGGGTTTAGCCAAGGGGATCACCTTATACAATATTTAGTAGCCTTTTAACTAATTCAACAGCACTAATTGCATCAGGTGCCCATCCATCGGCGCCTATCTCCCCAGCCCACTCTTCAGTTGTTGGAGCACCACCTACAACAATTTTAACTCTATCCCTCAAACCAGCTTGTTTTATCGCCTCTATAGTCTCCCTTTGCTTAAGCATCGTAGTAGTCATTAGAGCACTCATACCAATTACATCTGGATTGTACTGTCTTATTGCCTCTATAAACTTCTGTGGAGGTACATCAATACCTAGATCAATTACCTCAAAACCTGAAGCCTCTAACAATGCTGCAACAATACTTTTACCAATATCATGAATATCGCCCTCAACAGTACCGATAACTATCCTTCCTAAATACTTAATAGATTTGCCTCTCTTAATTATTTCACTCTTAAGAATAGATAGACCTGCCTTCATAGCATCAGCAGCAGCAATAATGTCAGATATGAAGACTTCACCACTAATCCACTTATCCCCTAACTCAATAACTCCTTTAACCAACGCCTTTTCAACAGCCTCAAGAGGATCAATACCTAACTCAATAACCTTTTTAGATAGTCTAGCAACCTCATCAGAATCACCATTGATTGTTGCTTCCTTCAATCTATTGAGTAAATCCTCTTTATTAAGATTCACCACATACACCTGTAGCAGGTGTTAGAGGTGGTATAATATATAAATCTTCGTGTTGTCATGAGGTTGATCAGCTACATAGTGAAATAGTACATGGTGTTGAGTTGGCATTGTTTTAATTTAGATGACTGCTAATAAACTAGATTGTGTAGAACTTTGATGCTACTAAACTTGGCACTACTCAACTCAATTCTATAGCATCTATGATTAAGGGTAGGCTTAAACTAACAATCTAATTGAGATGAATATAGATAGTAATATCATTGATAAGAAATATCGTCTTCAAGTGAACAAAGGTTTTTCGGCAACTATATAGAATTCAAATTAAGCCAAGTATAAAGTACTGTCATCCATGTTTACAATCCTGTAGCACTAGCCTTAAATATTTATTGGCATCAGGCTTAATCCTTCCCTCCTATTAATAATATTTATTAAGAGTATTGAATGTCTACCATATGTTGAGCTAGAAAGTGAAAGACCTATAGTAGCTGCTTCTTAAAAAGACTTTGCTTAACGTTTATACTAAAGAATCGTAGTGCTATCTCCATGAATAGAAATATGATTGAGGCTTAATTATAGCTAAATCCATTGAAGATTTAGCTATAGCGTAGCTTGTGTTTAGACCGAATAGAGTTTTTACTTATGCTAGTGATCACGGTATCCACATTATAGCTGTTGTATAAATGTTAATTATTGTGTTGATATTATGGCTTTAGCTAGCTGCTCTATAGCTTCATCGTATTCATCTATATTTTTCCGTGGTCTAATATAGAATGTTGTGCTGGGCCTTACCCTAGATAGGAGGTGTACTGCCTCAAAGCCTTTTTCACCATATCTATTAACAGCTTCGTTAACAGCTTTTATAATAGCTCTATCATCTCTATAGATTGCTACGATACTTGGAGCAACTACAAGCAGTACGTCAATATCATCAAGTATCCTTCTAAAGGGTGCTATAGCATTGTTGAACGACTCAATAAGTATAACATCTCTTCCCAGCTCTATTCTTTCAAGACATCCCATTAGCTCATTCTCTATATCGCTACTCCTCAACCTCTGAATAAAACTATCGAGACTATCTTCAATAGCATTTAGCTTTGCTGATAGCTGTTCAAGTTCGTCTCTCAGTGGTGGAGCTACTCTTCTAACGTTATTTTTAAACATAAGATGTTGTGTTACTCTCTTTAAACAAAGGCTTATTCTAGCTAAAACAATTTGCCCAAATTGATTCTCTATATCATAGAGATAACTATAGATATTGATACCAGGATAGATCAGTGGATCAGGGGGTGCTAACAATATGTCAATAGGATTCATAAGCTCTATATCAACATCCTTAAGTATGCTGGTGTATTTAAGCACATCCTCACCAACCAAAACCCCTCTTTTAAAGCTCTCTACAACAGTTGAATACTGGCTCCATGCATTATGTCCAGCAATAGGTTTATAGACTCCAACACTAACCCCATGTGATAAAAGTCTTTTAGCAAGTGTGATCCCTAGCCATGTTTTACCAGAGTCATATGTAAGGAGCCCTGATATCAATACCCTAACCATACTATCTCCACATCAATAAAAACTCTATTCAAGTATTATAAGCATATATTGGATATACTACTATACTTCATAAAATTTTATAACACTTCTTCCTAGCTAGAGTATGTTAGGTGGAGGTAACATGCCCATAACTATAGTCAAGAGGGATGGTTCTAAAGAAGAATTCATACCAGAGAAGATAGTTGTTAGCTGTCTTAAAGCTGGAGCAACACCTGAAGTTGCAAGAAAGATAGCTAAAATAATTGAGGGAAGACTACTTGAGCAAAATGTAAATGAGATTTCAGCTCGAGATCTTACACGCGCAATTCTAGAACTACTTAAGAAGGAAAATGAGGAATGGTATAGAAATTGGATAGTATTTGATAGAGCTATAAAGAGAAGAAAGACTGAAGAAGAACTTGCACAAAAACAATAGCCAAATTTGTTTAAGTTAAAACATTTTTTATAGCTACTTCAAAATATAGTATAAAGTTTAATGTGATAGACAACTAAATTCCTTAGTACGGCTATTGCCTATCATTAATGAATATCCTCTTAGCTCTATGAATTATTTTAGGGAGGTGTATCTAGTGTTTGGTGAGGTTGGGTACATACTGTATTAAACAGTTCATAAAGTTTTACTCTATCCTTAATATTTTGAAATATTGTTGATGCCCCAAGTTTTCTTATAGCTGTATCTAGTAGTGATACAGGTTTACATCCCTTTTCTTCAAGTCCAAAGTTTTTTATAGCTGAAAGAATTTCAGTTTGTATATATTCACCAAATCTTGCATCTATGGAATCAGCTAAATGAACTATTAAGCCTTCAAGTGTAGTTATTGGTGCAACACCATGAACTTCTGAAACAACTCTTATAAGATCATCCCCACCACCTCTTCTCGCTATTTCAGCAACTATTGCATAGTCGTGGCTAAGATACCAATCATCTCTAGGCCTATAACCGCCATTGGTAATATCTCTATCATATTGATAATACTTGTATATATCATGTAGAATTGCTGCTGCTAAAACTAAATCGCAATTAGCTTTAACCCCATATACCTCTTCAAAAATCTTTTGTATAGCTAGTGCAATTTTGGTAACACTAATAGTGTGTAGTATAAGTCCTCCTGAAAACATATGGTGTTTTCGTGGAGCAGCTGGAGAATCAGCTATACTAATTAAAGGTTCTATAGATGTAAAGCTAAGCCTTGGATTATTAATTATGTTTATCACTAAAGATCTTAAATTCTCATCTCTAATCTCATTAGCTAGTTTAATAAGTAGATCTACTGTAGTTAACGACATGTATTTTCAACCATATTCTATATTACTACATATATATTATTGAGGTGCGACTCTTTTTCTCAATCTCTATCAATGTCCCTACATATGTTAGTCCTTTAATAAAACCTTCAACTAGAATAGCTTCATATTTTGTAAATAGCTTCTCAATCTCATTTTCAGCCTCTTGTTTAAGGGGCTCCATATCCATTGTTAGACATATCTTGACATAGTCAGCTATTTCTGCACATACTCTTACAGATCTTTGGCCAATTTTCTCACTATATATCCTACCTATACCAGGTACTTCATAGCTAGACATAGACTCACTCTTCAATAGGGTATCTATTGAATCACTATCTACATTATATTTTTAAGATTCTTAAGCTCTTGGAATTCTTTAGCTATTTGTATAGCTGATGAAGATCCTATTCTCTCTGCCCCCATAGCTATAGCAATAAGTGTATCTATAGCATTGCTAAAACCTCCTGCTGCTTTAACCTTAATTCTCCCCCTAGCTGCCTCAACAAGTATATAGACATCGTGTAGCGGTGTTTTTGATAAAAAACCTGTAGATGTTTTTACAAATTGAGCTCCAGACTCTATAACTATTTCTATAGCCTTTAACTTCTCACTATATGTAAGTAGTGGAGATTCAATAATAATTTTAGTGATAGCACCATACCTTTTAGCAATATCAACTACAGTAGCTATATCACTTAAAACAGCGTCATACATTCCACTTTTAAAAAGCTGTATGTTCATAACAACATCAATCTCCTTTACACCATGGGATAAAAGCTCCTCTGCCTCCATAGCTTTAACCTTTGTTGATGTATACCCCATTGGAAAACCAACAATACTACATATATTGATATCATCAGCTAATCCTTTAGATAGAGTATATATTGCATGGCTTGGGGATAGAACTAGACATTTAAATCTATATCTTCTAGTCTCTTCCACACCCTTCAAAACCTCATCTATAGTTGCAATAGGCTTTATTAACGTATTGTCAATAAGTTGTGCAAACTCTTTAAGAGTAAACCTATCCACAATATCTTTTATGATGTTTAGCATCAAAACTACTCACCAAAGCTATCTATTAGACACACAACATATTATATTTTAGCATCTATAGTTATAGTAGAACTAAATAATTTAATTTAAATAATTATGTAATATCTATTTTGTGGAAAAGCTTTTATTCCTCATACCTCATTGTATAGCCTATATAAATGTGTGGGTGTATGGTTTTGGTTGTTCCATTATCTGTTGAAAAACTTGTTGAAATGGTTAAGTCTCTATATAGAGATATTGATTGTGCAGTAGCTTGTGTTAGTGGTGGTGTTGATAGTACTGTTTCTGCTATTATAGCTAAGCTTGCGCTAGGTGAAAAAGTCTATCCAGTTTTTATAGATACTGGTTTTATGAGATTTGATGAAGCTAGGAGTATTAAAGAGGCTCTAAAAGGATTACTTGATTTGGAGATCTACGACTTTGCCAATAATATAATTTCTAGTATTGAGGGGTTGTCCGATGCTGAGGAGAAGAGGATAGCGTTTAGGGAGAGCTTCTATAGAGCTGTTAAGAGAATTGCTGAAGAGAAGAAGTGTGGCTGGATTGTCCAAGGCACTATAAAGGCTGATGTTGTTGAAACTGTTGGCAAAATAAAGACGCAACATAATGTTTTAAGCGATGAGCTTCTTAAGCGCTTTAATTTAAGGGTTATAGAGCCTCTAATAGAACTCTATAAACATGAGGTTAGGGAAATAGCTAGACAGCTAGGCTTGCCGAGATGTATTATTGAGAGACAGCCGTTCCCAGGACCAGGACTTCTCATTAGAACTGTTGGAAAGATGTATAGGGAGAAGCTAGAATTAGTTAGGGAGGCTACAAAGATTGTTGAGAAAAGACTTAATGGTAGTGGCTATAGTCAATATTTTCCAGCTATATGGGAGTATGACGTAGCTGGTGAGGGAAGTATAGATGGAATTGAATATATAGTCTTTAACATTAAAACAACAGGAGTGGTTGATAACGTTCGTGTATATGGACATCCTGTGCTGATAAAGAGATATCCGGCAGGATTAGATGTATTGAAAATCTATAGCTACTTTGATGGTAGAAGCAATCCACATATACTTATAGAGCTTACAGATAATAATAGAGGGGAATATGTAGCTGCAATAAGAATCGTTAAGACAGAAAATTATATGATGGCAGAAGTGCCAAGAATAGATATTAATGAGCTTAAACTTTTAGCTAAAGAAGTAGCATCTCTACCAAAAATAAGAGTAGTAACATTTGATATAACACCAAAGCCCCCAGCAACAATAGAATACGAATAAATCACTTGCACTAATAGCCGCTACTCCACTATTAGCTTATCACAGTATTAACTAAGTTTAATAATTTAATGTAGCAATAATCTTAAAAAAGAGGTGTTGCCATCTAATTTATTGATGATGAGTTTTTCGGGGAGCTTGAGGATATCGATGAACGTGTGGTTACCCTCTGATAACTAGGGCAATATATTTACGGCATACAATGAATTTTATTGTTAAATCTATGGTATATCTCTTACTGATTTGTATCCCTCAATTTTAGCACTACATTACCCTAGGCTTTACATAACAAGATATCTTAAACCCCTTGTGCAAAGGATGTCAAGAAAGCTATAATAGCCTTTTGCATGGTAGCACAGGTGTTGCAATAACATCTTTTACGAGTATCTTAAGCTAGCAAGCTCTATAACCCCCGTCTTCCCATAGATTGTTACAAGCTTAGTACACTTAATGGAGCTTGTAAACAATATATGGTTCTATTACACCATTTCTTGGAAGCTTTCAATGCTTCTACTACTGCTAAACCAGGTTCATCCCAGCTTGTATTGATAGCCTTATAACATCCTTGGGTAGCAAGAAGCTTTTCAAATACCTTTCTATCCTAATCTATAGCTAACTCTGATGCTGCTCTAATAACATCCCTATAAGAGGCTGTTTCATCGTCCTTGAGTAGTCTACAGCTTTTTATGATGCTATAAAGCCTCTTGACATCTTTTCAAGCAGTAGTTATAATTCTCCTATAGGCTTTCTTCAGCGAAATAATTAGTATCATGACCAACTTTTATAGTGGCTATTCTGCATCCTAAAACATATTAGTACATTAGAAAGGTATGTTCCATCTATAGAACTCCAAGCTAATAGTACTAGAAGTAGGCTAGTGGCACACTATTTCAATTCAACCGAAGATGCTATATAAAATCTGTGTCTTAATAATTGTTTAATTATATGAGCGTCTCTGTTGAGTGTTATAGTGGTTATATATAAAAAGGAGAAACCCTATAGTTATTCCATGTGGTTGGTGTTAATGTCTGTTGCTATTGCTAGAAGCTTTAGCCATGCTGAGGGTACTAAAAGGGTGTTAGAGCTTATAGAAAATGAGATTAAAGCTGTTGTTGGAAGCCGTAGAAAGTTTTTAATAAAGCCAAATTTTGTTTCAGCTATAACATATCTTGCTGCAACACCTCTTGAGACTATTGAGGCTATACTTAGCTTCATATATGAGAAGTTTAGTGTTTCTGAAGTGATTATAGCTGAATCACCAACTATAGGCTCATTTAGGGAGGCTATTAGAAATTTTGACTACTACAAGCTTAGGGATAGATACAATGTAGAGTTTATTGACTTAGATGAATATAGTCAAAAAAGATTTGAGTTAAAGGATGAGCATGGAGGTGTTTATGAGGTCTATATATCTGGGATTCTTCTCGATAAAAACTTTGTTAAAATATCGCCATGTAGGGCAAAAACCCATGACACTGTAGTGGTAACACTCTCAATTAAAAATATTGTTATGGGGGCTATAAAAAAGGGTTGGAAGCATAGTATGCATAGAGGTTTTCTAACAATAAACTACAATATCGCAAAGCTAGCCACATATCTAATGCCAGATCTAGGTGTTGTTGATGGTGTTGAGGCTATGGAGGGAAGAGGCCCTGTATCTGGTACAGCTAAGAGATGGGGTGTAGTATTTGCATCAACAAACCCTGTAAACCTTGATTCTATAGTAGCCTATGCTATGGGCTTTAATCCTAGTGATATAGGCTATCTTTACCTACTCTCAAAATGGGGCTATGGGGAGATAGACGTTAGTAAAATAAGTATTGTTGGTGATAGCATAGAGAGTATAAAGACTGTATTTAAACCCCATCCATCATATAAAGAGCAGCTTAGCTGGAAGAAGAATTTAGATAAAATCGTTAAATTAGAATAGATAAACCATCTCTATATAGGATCTAAACATCCTGCCCCACCCACTCATCTACCTACCATCACCTACACTACTATATTTATTTCTGTTCAGAGCTGTTACCCCCATCTCCTATATCGGCTATGGCGCTACAAATAACTCTCATTATATCAATACCAAGCTCCTTACCATATATTTTAAATCTACTTATAAGCCATGTGATTAGCTCAACTAAATTCTCCCTCAATATCTCTCTATCAAATGTTTTAGGGTCTTTAAATAAAAGATTATACCATTTACCAATATCTGTAAGTCTATAGCATTTTACTCTAGCAACTCTATTGTTATATTTAATAGTCTTTATCTCCTCATTAAGCAACTTAAGTTCAACAAGTTTTCTAAGAGTAGCTATTATGGTTTTGTTTGAGTGGTGGCGGAGACTCAATATAATATTCTTTTGACATAACTCTTCATCCCATTTAAAGAGGTTTAGTATTTCTAATGATGTTGGTGTTGAGAATAGTGTCAGTGTATAGCTTGCCCTTTTACTAGGATCTATAGGCATTATAACTATATATGGCCAGTAATCATTTGATTCAATACTATGCTTCATTATTACCCCACACTGTTTTATATTTACACAGAAACATTTAAATATTTCCCTGTGTTAAACTCAGCACAGGAAGATGTAATGAGTGGAAGTAGAAAGGTTAGTCCAAGCTATATAGCAGGTTTTGCAGGAATTGGAGCTGCTATATACTATATATTTCTATTTCTCCCTGCAGTACCTGTCATAGGATTGCCACAAATAAAAATGGATCTAGGAGCTTCATTAGCACCTTTACTAGGTCTTATCCTAGGACCCTACATAGGTGCTGCAGCAGTACTCGTTGGCAATATTATTAAGACTTTAACACCACCAAATCCATATGGTGTTCCATTTATACCTTGTGCACCTCTTTCAGCATTAGCTGCTGGTATGCTTGCTACAAAAAGATGGAAGATAGCTATAGGAATTATGCTTGCAATACTTATATCATCTATGTTTACACCACCGTTCTACCCAGTAACTGAGTACTGGTATGTATATATGGCTGCATATTTTGATAAAATAATAGCCGCTATACTCATTCCAGTTACTATTAGAATGCTTAATAGTAGAAAAGGTGTTCAGTATATAGCACTCTATCTTATCTTCTTTATAGCTAGAGAGTTTGATAAAGCACTTGGGTGCTTTATCTTCTCATTACCACCTGTATACAGTGGAGTATTTGGAATAACAAAAATTACAGTAGTAAGAGGATTATTTACAGTTAGTCCACTATTTTATGTAGTTCAATATATGTTTGAAGCTATAATAGGATTTGCAATAGCGATACCAGCTATAAAAGCATTACTTAGAGCTCCAGGCATTAGCGAAATGCTTTTTGTTAAAAATCTTAAGAGTTTTAAATAGTAAGGATGTAATAGATGTGTAATAAAGCTATTGAGTTAAAAAACATAACTTATTTTTATCCAAATTCTACCTCTCCAGCACTAGAGAATATCAATCTATCTATAGACTATGGAGAATTTGTAGCAATTGCTGGTGCATCTGGAGGGGGGAAGTCAACATTTGCTAGAATAGTAACAGGACTTATACCACATATCTATGGAGGTACACTTAATGGAGAGGTATGTGTTGATGGAATTAATGTTGTTGAAAAGGATATCCGGAGTATTATTGGTAGAGTTGGTATTGTGCTTCAGATACCTGAAAACCAAATAGTTAATTTAGTTGTTGAGGAGGAGATTACATTCCCTCTTGAAAACCTTTTATTTGATGTACAAACAATTCTAAAAAGAATTGAAGAGGTATTGAGTAGTCTAAAGATAGAACATCTAAGGAATAGAGCTACAAATAGTTTATCTGGTGGAGAAATTCAAAAAGTAGTACTAGCTAGTATTCTTGCATATAGGCCAAGGATACTCATCTTAGATGAGCCATTGGCACATTTAGATCCATATAGTGTAAAAGAGCTTCTAGAGATTCTCCATAACCTTAATAAAACATATGGTATAACCATAGTTGTAATAGAACATAGACTATCAGAACTCATAAAATATATATCTAGACTCATTGTATTAGATAAACACATTATTGCAGATGGAAAGCCTAGGGATGTTCTAGCTATAATTGCAGATAGAAAGTTTAGTAGAGGTATAGAAATTCCCTCAATATCAAGACTCTTTAAAATGCTTGGTGTAGAATCCATGCCGCTAAGCATAAATGAATCTATAGATATATTTAGAAAGCTTTTGTCTAACAATAATGGTTGGTATAGTAATGCATTAATAGATAGAGTTAGTAGAGTAAAGCAAAGTGGTAAAGAGCCAATAATCTCTATTAATGATTTATGGTATGTGTATCCAGATAGTGGGAGAATTGCATTAAAAGGTATAAATATGGATGTATATAGAGGTGAATTTATAGCTATAGTTGGTGCTAATGGCTCAGGAAAAACAACACTTGTAAAACATCTTAATGGTATTCTTAAGCCTTCTAGAGGTAGGGTAAAGGTATTTGGTAGAGATACTCTAAGCTCTTCTGTAGCGGAACTAGCTAGATATGTAGGTATTGTTTTCCAAAACCCACTTCATCAATTCTTTAAAGAGACTGTTTTAGAAGAGGTTATGTTTTCAGCAAAAAATATGGGTGTTAGTAATGCTGAAGAGAAAGCTCTAGCTATACTAAAATACTTTAACCTATCTCATTTAGTTAATAGATCACCCTATGAAATTTCTGTTGGTGAGCAAAGGAGATTAGCTATAGCATCTATTCTAGTCTATGATCCAGAGGTTGTTGTATTAGATGAAGCTACAGCTGGTATAGACTTCTCACTTAAAATGGAGCTTCTAGAAATACTTATAGATCTTATAAAGAGGGGAAAGACAATTATTTTAAATACACATGACATTGAGTTTCTATCATATGCCCCCCTAGATAGAATCATTGTGTTAAGCGATGGTAGAATTTTAGCTCAAGGACCTCCAAATGAAATACTGTATAACGATATGTTGCTTGCTAGAGCAAGAGTAGCTCCTCCACAGATACCTATGCTTATTAAGCTAGTTGATTTAGATAGATATATAAAGCCATTGAATGAAATAGAGCTATACACAATGCTTTCAAGGATGTGAAGATGAAGCGAGGCTTTTTTGATTCTATAAGCTATGCCCTACTATATGAAGAATCTAATAGCATATTACATGCAGTTGACCCTAGGGCTAAACTACTATATGTGGTACTAACCATTGCTATATCAATGATTGTAGCTAGACTTGATATACTTCTTCTACTATTTATAGCAAATACTCTTCTTCTAACACTATATAGAAACCTTGTTATAAAATTTATTTTTCTCTTAAGGGGGTTAGCACCATTTATCGCCATTATAGTGGTGTTTAACATTATAGTATCGCTTGTCTTTACCGATATATCTATAGCTGAAGCTACCATGGTGCAGATAAGGTCTATAGCTAGAATTCTCTGCCTAGCAATAGCTCTACTAATTCTACTATCTACAACAACTCCATGGCAGATAGTACAGGCATTTACAAAAATTGGTATTACATATACCTATGTATATCCATTTATAATAGCACTAAGATTCATACCTATAGTATTTAATGAAATGAAAAATATCTATGATGCTCAAAGGGCTAGAGGTCTAGAGTTTGAAAAGGGTAGAGTAACAGATAGAATTAGAAGGCTAGCCGCCATTATAATACCAACAATTGTCTGTTCTATAATTAGAGCCAAAGATTTAATTGAGGCTATGGAGCTTAGAGGCTTTGGATATAGCAAAAAAAGAACATTCTACAAATCAATTAAGTTTAGAAAAATCGATATACTCTTCATAACAGTAATTACAGCACTACATCTTGCAGCCATAGTAGCAACATTCATTACACCAGCCATTCTCTAGCTTAGTCCCTATACAAAGCTTTAATTAATATAACTACTTTAAAGTATTAACAATAATTACTGTAGATGATATATTTCTATGTAAATAGTGGTAAATCAAATTTCTCATTCCTTAAGGTTAGAAAGAAGACTAATTGTAATATGAGTGGAATAGGGATGGCCACACAAATGCAAATACATCGTCCATCTAATAGAGGAAGATATTTTCATAGTAGAAAAACTGCCTATATGTTATAATAAAGCTTATTTTGAAGAAGAAATTGTTATAATTAAAGGATTTGGTTATAGATTTTTTATTTGACTTATTTTCACGATAATTTTTAGAAGCCCTATGGCCATATGCAGTTTAACGAGAAAGCACCATTAGCGTTAAAGATTCTTCTATTTTTGTCTACTATTTTCGTCGGCCTATTAACTAAAATAAGATTTTCTATGAAGTGATTGCAAGCCAAGAATGGAGAGGGGAATTTTCATATTAAGGCTACTTTCTGAGGAATCATATTGTATCGTTCTTATCCTTTGTTTGGCTTCTCCACAATCTTTACTGCAACATTTTTAAGAAGTTTATCCAATGAGCTCTTAGCTATTCACTCAGCAATTCTTTTATAATGTTCTTCTCCTTAGCGTCTACCTTATTTAAGTTCATAATAAGGTCTAAGATTTTTGGTTATAAAATAATTAAATTCAACAGCTTTCTATACATTACAAATAAACATCAATTTAGCTAACAATATAGTGTGTAATTGGATTTAAAATTTAAAAAACTGGAAGGAGAAAATAGGATTAGAGGTGTAACAGGGTATGAGTAGGCGAAAGATTTTCTTAGCTATAATCATAGTCGTCATTGTAGGAGTTCTAGGCCTCTTAGGATATACTATAATTAGAGAGAGAAGAGCTGTTGAAAATCTTAAGATTGAATTAGTAGATGTTTCAATTGATAGGATTGGGCTAACAAGTTGTGACATATCCTACAAACTTAAATTTACTAATCCAACAGAATATGATACACCAGTATTCTGGATTGATTCATACTCCATCTACATAAATAATAATTACGTAGGGGCTGGAACCCTACCTCCCACTAAGGTTCCTGCAAACTCAACTATATATAAATCAACGAAGATTACTCTTGAATATGAAAAAGTTGGAGGGGGAGTAGTTTCAGCAATTAGGGCAGGTAAGTTTACTATAACCATTGAGGGGGTTATCAAAGCTAAAATCTTATTTGACACTATTCCAGTATCTGTACAATTCTCTACAACATATAAAAAGTCTTAGCCAACCTTAGTTATTTAACAACAAATTTTTGCCTATTTCAATTAATTCATAGCAAACCATACTTTCATATTTATCAGAACAGGCCGACGTCATCATGGTGTTCAGCACGGAGCGAACACATCATTCTAGAGGCATTGTAGTTTTCCAGTTTAAATATAGTTATAATTTAATTTAATGTAAATACCATAATTGAGTTTGTATTGATGTAATACAGGGGTATTAGTATTGCCATTCCTTTGATTTGTACACAGTTCTTCCCTCAACTATTGTTAGAAGAACTTCAAGGTTTCTATCCATAATAACTATATCTGCATCTTTTCCTGGTGTTAGTGAGCCCTTATATCTGTCTATTCCTATTATTTTAGCTGGATTTATTGTGGCTAGCTTTATTGCATCTTGTATTGTTAAACCTACCTCATCTACTAGAAATTTCACCATGGTGTTCATTTTTGCAACACTACCTGCAAAGGCTGTTCTATCAGGTAGCCATGCCACTCCTTCATCAACTATGGCCTCTATTGGACCAAGTCTATATCTTCCTGGCGGCAGTCCTGCGGCTCTCATAGCATCTGTAACAATACAAACTTTATCTAAACCTTTATTCTTTAACACAAGCCTTATTAGGGCGGGCGGCAAATGCTTTCCATCAGCAATAACCTCTACCGTTAGATCATCTATTAGATAGGAGGCCTCTACAACACCTGGATATCTATATGCTCTAATCCTTCTAGTCATTGATGTTGCGGAATATATGTGTGTTACATGCCTATATCCAAATTCAATAGCCTGTAGAACTTCATCCATAACAGCATTTGAGTGTCCTATTGACATTAAAACGCCTTGTGAGCTCAACAGCTCTCCAAGCTTTAAACAACCTCTAACCTCTGGAGCTGCTGTCACCCTCTTTACAACATCTATATTTTTGAGGAGCATCTCTATTTCTTCATTAGATGGCTCTCTTATGAATCTCTCGTCGTGAGCACCCTTCTGCTCTAGTGAAATATATGGCCCCTCTATATGAATGCCCAGAATCCTAGCACCGCTAACACCTTTAGCCATAGCATTGCGAACAGCATTAATAGCTCTAACGATATCCTCTAGAGGAGCTGATACAGTTGATGGTAAAATGGCTGTAGAACCCCCTGAAGCATGAGTTGAAGAGATTGTGTTAAGAGCATCGTAAATACCATCCATTGTATCAGCTCCTCCACCACCATGGAGATGAATATCTATAAAACCTGGGGCCACAATATTGCCACCAACATCAATTCTCTCACAATGGCTAGGTATAGCTATATTATCAACTGAACCAACAGCTACTACCTTCCCACTATCTATAACAACCACACCATTTCTCACCACCCTATATGGTGTAACAACAAAAGAATTAACTAAAGCTATACACACCATCTCTTACAACACCAAGCTTTAACCATAAGTATCAACAGCCAGTAGATAAATTTTTATCAATACATCAATACTAAATAGAATTAGCATTAATTACAATACTAGATCATAATTGGAGGTACTTCTAATGTGTTTTAAAGTAATAAAGTTTTAAAGTAGTATATTGGCTGGAATAACTTGGGTGAAAAATGAAGGATAGTATAGATAGATACTATGAGAATATTGTAGTTCTTCTAAGAAGGATTTATGAGGAGGAGAGAAGCAGCATAGAACGTGCAGCTGATATACTAGCTAAGGCTATAAAGGAGGATAGGATTATACATGTTTTTGGTTCTGGCGGCCATTCTCATATGGCTATGGAGGAGCTATTCTATAGAGCTGGAGGTTTAGTGCCTATAAACCCCATATTTGAACCTGGAATAATGCTTCACCATGGCGCTATAAAATCAACAATTATTGAAAGAATTCCTGAATACTGTTCACGCATACTAGACTACTATGATGTAAAGGAAGGTGATCCAATTATAATTGCTACAGCATATGGAATAAATTCCTGTACCATTGATGCTGCTCTAGAGGCTAAGAAAAGAGGAGCAATAGTTATAGCAGTTACATCACCTGAATTCTCAAAATCTATACCACTAGATCACCCAGCTAGACATCCAAGTAAAAAGAACCTATTTGAGGTTGCTGATATAGTTATAGACTGTAAGATGCCGTTTGGCGATGCCATTGTTGAGATAGAGGGCTTTCCACAAAAGGTAGCTCCAAGCTCAACAATACTAGTGGCATTTACACTAAATATGCTTATTGCTAAAACTATTGAAAAGCTCGTAAAGGAGGGTGTAGAGCCACCTGTATGGATGAGTGCAAATATCCCTGGTGGCGATGAATATAATAGGCGGTGGATTCAAAAGTATAAATATAGAATAAAGAGTCTATAGGGTAAAAACCATGGTTGCCGTTAATTTAGCATGGCTCTATGCTATAACAAAGTATGGCTATCCACCACCTATGGAGTATGTCTATAGAGTTGTTGATGATGCTATTAGGCTTGGTTTTAGCAATATAGAGCTTGAGTTTGTAGGCTATGAGAATTTGAAGGAATTTGAAGAACATAGAAATTCTCTAAAGAGGTATATAGCTGATAGAGGTGTAAAGGTAGTTAATGTTGCTGCAATATTTAGAGATCTTGTCTCTATGGATAGTAGTATTCGTGAAAAAGCTTTAGAGTATTTTAGAAGGGCATGTGAACTTGCCATTCAATTCAACTCAAATCTTATACAAACAGACACATTTACACCACCAATAAAATTTGTTGGTGTATCGCCATATAGTAGAGCTATAGTCTTTGGTGAAAGATATAGTGTTGAGATACCAAGAGATTTCTCTTGGAGAAACTTTTGGAATACCCTTGTCAATACTATGAAGAGATGTAGTAGAATTGCAGCTGAATATAATCTAAAGTTTGTTATAGAACCTAGAATAGGTGAAACTATAAGTAATAGCGATGCAATGCTGAGACTAATAGATGAAGTGGGTGAGGATAACTTTGGAGCAGTTCTAGATACAGGACACCTCCATGCCGCTAAAGAACTAATACCTTTATCGATAGAGAAACTAGGAGATAGAATTCTCTACGTACATATATCTGATAATGATGGTAGAGACAATTTCCATTGGGCACCAGGAAAAGGAACTATTGACTGGGACTCTATATTCATAGGATTAAAGAGACATGGCTTTAGAGGATGTATAGCAATAGATGTTGGCGGTCAGGATATAAGGGATAGGCTAGATGAGGAAGTTATTCAGGCAAAAAGCTTTATAGAGAACAAAATAAAACAGTATGGTCTATAACTACATTGATATAAGTATTTAGCTCATCCAAAAATTATTTTTATAAATTTTTATAAAATAAAAAATTCTTGATGCAATATGTGTAGAAAGCTTGCTAAACTCAAGCTTCTTACCTCCATTGGCTACTGTCACCTTAAGCTTGTTCTCCAGGCAAGTATTTTTAGGATTAACTTGGATTCAACCTTAAGCCTTCTGTCTTTAGAAAGCTGTTTAGCTGATTTATATAGCCTCCCCTTCCCCCAAATATGCTTTAATAATATTTTAGATATGTTTTTAGTCCTCTAATTGGAGGTTTAGGGGATGTAGCTTAATTTGAAATGTATTTGCCCTAGCTTTAAGGAGGAGAAGATTTAAAATCTATAGATCTATAGTTTGTGGCTGGTTGTGTGAAATGAAGGCTATTGTTATTCGTAAGCCATATGATGCTGTTATAGCTGAGTTTGAAGAGCCTAGGGCTGGTGTTGGTGAGGTTGTTGTTAGTGTTAAGGCTTGTGGTGTTTGTGGTACTGATATCCATATTTTTAGGGGTGGGGAGACTAGAGTTAGATACCCTATTATACCAGGCCATGAATTCTCTGGCACTATTATCGATGTTGGTAGAAATGTTGATGGTGTTGCTATTGGCGATAAAGTTGTTGTTGATCCTAATATTGCGTGTGGGAAGTGCTACTATTGTAGAATTGGTGCTAGACATTTTTGTGAAAATTGGGAGGGTGTAGGCGTTACTAGACCTGGCGGCTTTGCTGAAAGAGTTGTAGTTCCTGCTGAAGCAATATATAGAATATCTAGCGATATACCGTTTGAAAGAGCTGCTTTAGCAGAACCACTATCCTGTATACTACATGGCATAGATCTTATAAAGCCTTTGAGAGGCGATGAAAAGATAGCTATATTTGGAGCTGGGCCAATAGGGCTAATCTTTCTAGCTACTCTAAAAAGAATTTTAGTAGCAGATATAGCTGTATTTGAAATTCAGCCACAGAGAGCTAAAAAAGCACTTGAGCTTAGAGCTGATATAGTTGTAGATCCAGCTAAGGATGATGTGGTGAAAGCCTCGAGAATGTTAACAAATGGTAGAGGCTTTGATATAGTTATTGATGCAACTGGAAATATAGATGCAATATCAAAAATATTGAAATTTGATATAGTAGCGCCACAAGCAAAAATACTTCTATTTGGTGTTGCACCCCCAGGTAAATCTGTTGAAATAGAACCTCATACAATATATAGAAAGGAGATTAAAATTATAGGCTCATACATAAATCCATACACAATGCAAAAAGCTATAGAGTTTCTTAAAAAATTAAATGAGCTTAACACAATTATCGATAGAATTAATCTTAACGAAGCACTAGAGATTATATGTGGTGTAAGTAGAAAAAGCTACGTAAAACCTATGGCAGTATTTCAATAAATAAACTAAAATAGATATTGTATTAAAGAGTCTAAACATTGTTTTCTAATCCAATGAGTGTTATAGCTAAATAGAATATATCGTCTAAAACCAATACAAGAATTAGGATGGAGGAAAGATTTATGGAGAAGCCTCCCTATAGCTATTTTCTCTTATTTATAGAGTAGTATAGCTAATTTTAAGTAGAGTTTTAAATAGATGCTAAATTTTTACACATTACTTCAACTCTTAATAGAGATATTTTATACTCTTTACCATCTCCTATGATTAGCTAAACCCAATAATTCATAGATTGATTGCCATACTTTAGAGATCTTCCAATAGTTCTTAAATTAGAAAAGCTTGCTATAGATTCCATCTATATAGCCCCCTCTTTACCATGTCTTTTAATATTAGAAGTATTTAGCTCTATAGCATTCTCTACAACCCATATTCATAGGTTAATTGCTTAGATGTAGATAAAGAGTTTAAAGTCTTTCCAACACTAGACCTAGAACCTTTTTCACAGCATTCTATCTAGAACCTCCTTACATCTAACACCAGCCCCCTCCTCCTAATTAAATCCATAAAGTAGCAATAAAACTTCTATCCACAAGTTTAATACAGACGCCTTAACATAGATGCCATTTAGTGAATAGAAATAGAATCTATAAATCCATGGGGTAAGCATCTATAGCCGCTAAAGAAACATTTGCAACAACTAAATATAAACAACTGAAGCAGTTACAGCAAAAGCGTATTACCAATATAGCCCATGTGTAGAGGCAGGGTGAATTAAATGCAAACCCGAATACTAATACCCATACTCGCACTAGTTATAGCATTAGCAGTACTAGCTTCAGCTATAGCTATGTGGTATGATACACTAAAAATACATGCAGAAATAAAGACAGGAGAAGTAGATGTAGTGTTTGATAAGATTCGGTTTGAAGAAGGCGATGAGTATGGTAAGCCTTGGGTAGCTAGCTGTACTGCAAAGCTCGATAAACATGAAGATGAGGATAATAGTAATCCAAGTGGTGACGACGATAGAGATCTAATCATAGAAATTGATAATGCTTATCCTGGCTATTCATGCACTATATACTTTAAGGTAATAAACACTGGAACAATACCTGTTAAAGGAGCATATAGACGAGTAGATACAGACTTTGGTAAATTTCCAGCATTTGAAGAGCTCGACTTAGATGGAGACGAGAAAAACGATATAGAGGTTTACTACAGCCTTGGACCAGTACAGATAGAGCCTGATGACAGCAAGGAATTCTCTATAACAATAAAGGTATTGCAAGACTCGCCAGAAGACACTACCTTGGTGCTTCAGCTACATCTCTACTTCATACAGTGGAACGAAGCACCAGCAGAGTAGCATAGATAAAATAAAGTAGCAGCATAGATAAAATAAAAAGGATAGCTCTATTAGAGGTGTGGTAAAGTGGGTAGAGGGATAATAATGCTTTTTGTTCCTATCATCGTGCTAGCTCTAGTGTTTTCAGCTGTAGCTATGTGGTATGATACACTAAAAATACATGCAACAGTAAAAACAGGAGACGTAGATGTAAAGTTCACAGGTAAACCGAGAACATTTGAGGGCGATGAGTATGGTAAGCCTTGGGTAGCTAGCTGTACTGCATATTTCGATGACCTTAAAGATGAGGATAATGGAAATCCAAGTGGTGACAACGATAAAGATCTAATCATAGAAGTGGAAAATGCTTATCCGAGCTACTACTGCAAAGTTTCTGATGTCAATGTCAAAAACACTGGAACAATACCTGTTAAAGGAGCATATAGACGAGTAGATACAGGCTTTGGTAAATTTCCAACATCTGAAGAGCTCGACTTAAATGGAGACGATAAAAGCGATATAGAGGTTTACTACAGCCTTGGACCAGTACAGATAGA
>CALJEI010000008.1 GCA_938074605.1 uncultured Ignisphaera sp. | reverse complement strand
GAACACGAGATATAACAAGAATATTAGATGAAAAACAATGCCAATGTGGAAGAACACACATAAAAATAGATAGAATACAAGGAAGAACAGACGATATGTTTATAGTAAATGGAGTAAACATATGGCCAACAGCAATAGAGGGTGTACTCTTCAAAAATCCTTTGATTGGTAATGAATATCAGATTATAATTAGAAGTTTCGACTATGGAGATGAATTGATTATCAGAGTCGAATCACATCAAAAGCTGACAGAAGGTGAGAAGATGAAGTTAATGAAAGAACTTCAATATGAACTTAAAGAAACTATCCTTGTCACACCTGAAGTTATAATTGAGGATCCAGGGACTTTACCTAGAAGTGAAGGAAAAAGTAGAAGGATTATTCACCAAAAATCAAATGGCTGAAAACTTATTGGGGTGATTAGATGGGGCAGATCCATTATGTATTAAATATTGTAGAGGTAGATCCGATAATAATCTTAGGATACATAGTATCAATAGTAGTGCTTGCTCTAGGAATACTCTATGGTGTATATAAAGAAGTAAAAGGTGAATGACTATTGTGGCACAGCTCCAGATTACCTTGTTCATTGATGTAATGATTATATTCATAGTAATGCTCTTAACAATAGCCATTGGATTTATAGGCTATAGAACAAGCAAGACACTCACCGGATTTATGTTTGCCAATAAGACTTTAGGTCCCTGGCTTTTAGCATTCTCAATAATGGCTACATACTTTAGTGCAGCATCGTTCCTAGGTGGTGGAGGGGCTACATATCTATACAACTTAGGCTTTGGAGCTTGGCTAACTACTTGGCATGTAATAGGTGTTGTAGTGTTATGGGTTATTATAGCAGAAAGGCTATTCAATTATATATCAAAGGCAAATGTAATGAGCATACCAGAGCTTATAGGGTATAGATATGGAGATAAATTGGTAAGAACAATAGCGGCTATAATTATTATAGCATTATTCAGCTTTTACCTTGTGGGTGTATATAAGGGTGGTGCTGTCATACTTTCAATGCAACTAGGGGTGGACCTTGAATTAGCAATGCTTCTACTTGCTATACCTATAATCATCTATATAGTTATTGGAGGTCTAAAGGCTGCTACTGTAAATAATCTATTTTTAGGATTGCTAATGCTAATAGCAGCAGTTTTAACGTTTAGCTACATAATGGTGTATGTTGGAGGTCCTATTAAAGGTATTGAACAATTAGCATATATGAATATTCTCAATAAATCTGGAATGCTATGGCTAAAACTTGATGGTATGGGTCCTCCACCAGCTATGGAGAGAAGTATGGTCTCTATGCTGATAATGAGTATAGCATTCTCTATAGGTATGGCACAAATAGCACTACCAAATCTACTTATACATTTCTATGCAGCAAAAGACCGTAGAGCAGTATCTAAGGGTAGAATAATAGGACCTATACTAGTATTTCTCTATGCAATGCTTATGTTTTCCCTTGGGATATTCTGTCACTTAATACTGGATTACAGAATCTCTGAGAAAGAGATAACACAGCTTATGAGGGATACAGACTGGGTTATACCAAAAACAATTTCACTAATAGTTCCATCTGGTATTAGAGGCCTTATATTTGCAGCACCTATTGCAGCATCTATGTCAACAATAGCTCTAACGGTTTTAACACTTGCAAATACACTTCTAAGAGATATTGTGCAACCTATACTAAAGGTAGAGAGTGAGAAAGTGCTTCTCTATATTGCAAAGGCAATAGCAATAGCATTTGCGGTAATACCTATACCAATTGCCATGATTGGGGGCGGAGTCATCATAGATATTGTTGGGGCAGCTTTTGGCACAATATTTGCATGTTTTGTAGGACCTGTAACAATAGGACTCTACTGGGAAAAGGCATCAAGGGAAGGAGCTATAGCCTCTATGTTATTAGGAGCTATAACAGGGATAGTATGGTATATCTATCTATATAGAGTGACATGGATATATCCAACGGTACCAGCAACAGCTATAGCTCTAATATCTTTTATAACTCTAAGTCTTATGAAGACTCGTTTTAAGAGATGAAGTTAGCGTCTTATTATTTTTATTTTCAAACAATTTTAATCTATTTTTAATGGTTATGGTTAATTGTTCTATCTGCTATAGAGATAGAGATTCTAGAATGTACACACATTAGCTATAGCTACATCTTTTTTATTTAGCTTTTCTAGAGCTTGGGTATAGCCCATTAAAAATGCCTCTCTATTTATATCACCGAGAACTTGGTCAATAATATCCTCTACAATGTTCATGGGTATTATTTTCGATATTTCGTCAATGGCCATTAAGGCCCCCAACATCACCGTATTTGAAATCCTGGAGTCTTTAAGTTTTTCTATAATGCTTTCTACGTCTATCTGTAGCATCTTTATAGGAAGCTGGTTAAGTGTATTAAGAATATCGCTTCTTGTTGGTACACTGCTTAGCTCTGGTGGAGGTAAGTATAAGTTACTTATGACAAGCCAACCACATTTTTTTAGATATCTTACGGTCCTCAAACCCTCTATCATCTCCAATGCTACTACAAAATCTGCTGCTCCAGGCATTATAAGAGGTGCATAAACATCACCTATTCTAACAAAAACTTCTACACTTCCCATCCTCTGCGCCATTCCATGTGTTTCAGCAGTTATCACATTTATACCTAACTTTGTGCAAGCAACGCCTATAATACTACTCATTGTTATTATTCCCTGACCACCTATACCACTAAATACAATTTCAATCTTCACTCTTTTTCACCACAGCCTTTACTGGGCATATCTCTGCACATATACCACATCCACGACAGAGTGACTCAAGTATATGTGGCTTTTCATCTTTTATAACTATAGCAGGACATGACAATGTTTTTACACATAGTTGACATCCAGTGCATCTCTCGCCATCTATCCTATATATATGCTTGAGTAGCATTAGGCGTTGTGCTAATAGGGAGCACATCCTTCTAGCTACCAGAAATGCTATACCTCCATTCATGGCCACCTTAATACCTTCTACAATAATTTCTACAGCCTTCTTAATGTTATAGGGATCGAAAATACCTACATAGTCTACTCCAGCAGCTTTAGCCAACTCCTCTACATATATCTTCTTAGTTTTTTCACCCTTTGCTGTAATTCCTGTACCTGGATGTGGCTGGAAACCGGTCATACCAGTTGTTTCATTATCTAAGAGCAATATGACCATTGGAGCACTATTATAGATAGCATTAATCATTGGCGGTATTCCTGCGTGAAAGAATGTAGAATCGCCTATTATGGCTATAGTGAGTCTATCCCTAACCGTGTGTGCAAAGCCATTGGCAAGCCCTATACTTCCACCCATTTCAATTATAACATCCTGTACATTAAACGGTGGTGCAATGCCGAGACTATAGCAACCTATATCGCCAGAATATATGGGATCTATGCCAAGCTTTTTTGTAGCTAACTTAAGTGCGTAGAATGTAGCTCTATGTGGACAACCAGGACATAGTATGGGGCTTCTTGGAGGAGGCTCTAGGTTTAGGCTAAATATTGATGGGGGGGACCAGGATATGCCAAACATCTTTGCAATAGCATGAGCAACTCTATCTGTGGTTAATTCTCCTACTCTACCTATTATATTCTCGCCATAAACTTTAATGTTTACACCCATATCAAGAAGAGCAGCTTTTAGCTGTATTTCCACCACAGGGTCTGTCTCCTCTACAACAAGAATCTTCTCTATATTTTTAATAGCTTTTTCAATAAGCTTTATCGGAAGTGGTACAGGAGTCACTAATTTTAATACCTTAGCCTCTTTATTTAAGAGTTTAAGAGCTTCTTTTACATAGGGGTAACCTATACCAGAAGCTACTATTAGAAGAGAAGAGTCTGTATCCTCAAACTTATTGTAGGGTATATCAGCCAATACCTCCTTTAATAGGTTCCATTTCTCAATCAGCTTTAGCTTCATTTTTCTTGCATGTACTGGAATAACAGCCCATTTAATTGGTTCACGTGGAAAAACTCCTGTAGACCTAGGGGATCGTATAGCTCCAAGTTTAACAGGAGCTCTAGTATGGCTAACCCTTGTTACAGATCTTAATATAAATGGATGTCCGTAGGTTTCTGAAAGCTGTAGACCTAGGTATGTCAAGTCTTTTGCATTCTGTGGATCTGAAGGTTCTAGCACTGGAATATATGCATGAATACCATACCATCTGTTATCCTGTTCATTCTGACTGCTATGCATATATGGATCGTCAGCTGTAATTATTAGAAAGCCAGCCTTAACCCCAGTATAGGCACTTGTCATAAGGGGGTCTGAAGCTACATTAAGCCCTACATGCTTCATTGCAGTAACACTTGGTACTCCACTCATTGCAGCAGCATATGCAACTTCAAAGGCCGTCTTTTCATTGACGCTCCACTCAACATGTATATCAAGATCTTTTGCAACTTCAGCAAGAGCTCCTACAATCTCACTTGATGGTGTGCCTGGATAGGCTGTTGCTACACCAATACCATATTCTATAGCCCCCCTCGCTATAGCTTCATTACCTAACATAAAGATTGTTAGAGTTTCTTCACCCAATAACCTTTTTTCTACCTTGCTCATTTTAAATCATCTATATAGTCCTCTTGTCTACAACAACCCTTGGTTTTCCTTCAAATCTTGGTAGTGTACCAGGGTCAGTAATTTTAACTATTGGGGTAACAAATATGGTCTCCCTTAAATCTCTTTGAAGCTTTCTTTCTAGGGCTTCTCTATCACAATTGGGTATATGTTTTGTAGCTTCAACCAGTATTGTTATCTTATCTAAGGCGTTTTCTCTCTCAATAATAATCTGATAGTGTGGAGCTACAAGGGGTTCACGCATAATAACCTCCTCTATTGCTGTTGGCCATATGTTTACTCCATTTACTATAAACATATCGTCTGTTCTTCCTTGTATTCTATCTATTTTTATGTGTGTTCTTCCACATTGGCATTGTTTTTCATCTAATATTCTTGTTATATCTCGTGTTC
>CALJEI010000007.1 GCA_938074605.1 uncultured Ignisphaera sp. | reverse complement strand
CACCCCAAAAAGTTATCTGCTCACCAAAATCCCTCTTCAACCTCTCAGGATCCATACCCCTAGCAGAAATTTGAACAGGATTAAGAATATCAAGCCCAATATCAACAAACTCCCCTATAAAAGAATAAATAGAACCACAACAGTGTATAGCTGTAAATGCTTTTGAGTACACCCTAAATAACTTTATGATTTCTTCATATCTATGTTTATAGAATTCTCTAAATGTTTGTAGAGAGATTTGAGGACCTTCTTCAGTGCCAAGATCATCCCAAAAAATAACAGCAACATCTATATAGTTCCCCACTTTACTTAAAAGCTTACTGATATTATGCTTATATATATCTGTTATATGATCTAGTATAGCTTCCGCCAAGGGTTTTCTAAGTTTTAAGTCTGTTAACCATTTAGCCCATCCCCTAAGCCTCTGGCCACCACCATCATGAAGACCTACAATTCTACTTACACTCGGCAGTATAATTGCATAGTCTGTATTTCTATATAGCCATTCAGCTCTACTTCTAATATTCTCTACATCATAATCTGTAAATAGATACTGCTCCCAATTAAAATTCTTAATATCACTAACACTTTTAGCATTTGCTAGTGGTGCACCTTCATATAACCCATACCCACATCCATCAAGACTTTCAAAATAGTATCCATCTCTAGGCATTTTACCTATGATTTTATCGCCAATAGCAGCTATATATCCATTGGCGCTAGAATAAATATTGATGCTATCCATTATCTCAACTTCAACTCCTCTAAAAATCCAAGTCCTATATCTTGTATCTGTAGGTGGGCATGGCTCTAAAGATCTATTAACATCTATAACATCTATATGCAGCATTTCTAGAACCTCTTTTTCAACAACAGCCGTCATACCAAGGTCTTGGACTCTAATAGGTCTATCTGGCAAATTCAGCAACTTTCTTAACTCTCTATATGCAAGAACATTAATTCCTGCTAACGGTGATCCAAGGTCTATAGGAACTCTATCTGCTTCTTCATGACTAAGAGCAATATGGATACGCTCCCTTGGCGTATATTTTGACACAACTACCACCAGATATAGCTCTATAGGGATGTATTTAAAGTTTTCGTTATTGTAATGCTAGTAGGGGTATGGAATTATATGGAGATAAATATTTTTAATACCACATCTCCTCTACCTCACGACAGCAATAAATATCTGCTAAATGGTATTAATATCAATAAAAACCTATTTAGATACATGACTCTAATCCCAAAAGAAATGCTATAGAGGATAGAGTCTTTTCTATGAATAGAACTTGAATAGATTCCTAGAGCAAATTTGGATGGACACTATAGCTAGTAGGGGTTCTAGATTTAAAAGCTTTTATATTACCTCCCACCCAGCATTATATGTGGTAAAGATGGTATGTATTGAGAAACCTCTAACTTTTCCAAGTAGCGGCTTTGAGCTATCGGCATATATCCATATGCCTACACCAAGTCCATCCTCAATAGTTTTAATGCTCCATGGCTTTACTGGTAACAAAATAGAGGCAAATAGATTATTTGTAGATATTGCTAGAGCTCTATGTAGTATAGGTTTAGCTGTTTTTAGATTTGACTATAGATGCCATGGTGAAAGCCCTCTACCATTTGAGGAGTTTAAGCTAGACTATGCTGTTGAAGATGCTGAAAATGCTCTAAAATTTATTGAGGCTACCTACAGCCCTAGAAAAATTGGTTTAATTGGTCTTAGCATGGGTGGCTATGTAGCTATTAAAATCACATCAAAGTACCAAAATAGAATTTTAGCAACAACTCTTCTTGCACCAGCTATAGACTTTACTAAACTTATTGGAAATACAAAAAGTATGGCACAGAAAATTAATGGATACTATATATTTGGTCCTAATCGCATTAAGGAAGAGGGTGTAATGAGTATAGCTACAGTAAATGCAATGGGGTTAGCAGAAGGCATATCTACACCAATGCTTATAATACATGCTAAAAACGATAGTGTTGTACCATATATACAATCAGTAGAATTTTTCAATAGACTAAAGTCGGTAGACAAAAAGCTAATACTACTCGATGAAGGTGATCATGTATTTACCACATACAATATAAGGACTAGAGTTATTAATGAAATTGTCAATTGGTTTAAATCAAAGCTAGTTTAAATCATCTAGCTATATCTCTAAAAAACTTTTTATCTATCTATCACCTATTCTAGCCTTGATATCCCTACTGCTACTAGCATTATTTGGTAGATCTATATAGATGCTGTGTCAAAGCTATGAGTTAATTGAAATTCCCATTGATATATATCCTAAAGTATTGTGTTATCCATATAAGGGGCAGAAATCTTGTATAGATAGAATTGAAAATATTAAGGAGATAGGTATTGAAGCTATATACAGCTTTGGGAAAACCAAAATAGATAGATATAATATTGTTGGAAAAGGCCATGCAGGAGTAGTTATATTAGCTAGACATAGACTGTATGGGGTTGTAGCTCTAAAGATTAGAAGAATTGACTCAAAAAGACTTTCTCTAGTAGATGAAGCAAAATTGCTAGAAGCAATACAGCAACATGGATATGCACCAAGCATCTACCTCTATACAGATGATTTTATAGTAAGAGACTATGTAGATGGTTTAACAGTAGAGGAATTTCTAAAGACAGTACATGATAGAAAAAGTGTAGCTAGTCTTATAAAAAATCTTATTTTAGCTGCATATAGACTCGATCAATTCAATATAGATGTTGGTGAACTTTCAAGACCCTATAGACAGGTAGTGCTATCTTGTGGTGATCCAAGTAAACCATTCTTTATAGATTTAGAGTCTGGAAGATACTGTCTAGAGCCATCTAATGTAACAAGAATTATAAATTTTATAGTATTTGGAGGTATGGAAGGTGGTAGTATTAGAGATGTTCTTGGATTGGATAGAGATAGAGTTGAGCTATTAATTAGATTTGCAAAACTTTATAGAGAAAAGTTTCACAGCAACAAAGAATATATAGTTAATAGAATTATTTCGCTAATAGATAGCTAAAAATAGTATAACTATTTTAAAGATTAATGCAATTCATTATTTTACTCACTATGGCTTTCCCTATATATATGCTCTAAATTTAGTGTATTTCTAAACCATACATCTACCTGTGGGAATGGAATTTCTATACCAGCTTCACTTAACGCCTTCTTCATTCTCCATAACAAATCCTTTGTTGCATCATATGCTACTTGTGGAGGTGTCCATACACGTACTGTTATATCAACACCACTTTGACCAAGATTTGAAACAAATATGTCTGGAGGTGGATTTACAAGTACATATGGATGTTGATCTAGTATATCCTTTAGTATTCTATATGCTTTTTCAGCATCCTCTCTATATGCTATTGAAAGTTTAAATTCTATTCTTCTAGCTACAGCCTTACTAAAGTTTTTTGTAACACCACTAATTATCTGAGTGTTAGCTACATTAATAATAATACCGTCAAATGTTCTTATACGTGTAAAGAATAGAGATACCTCAGTTACCTCACCAGCATTACCCCCAACTTCAACAAATTCACCAACACTTATCACCTTTTCAAACATTAGGTAGAGTCCTGCAAATAGATTTGATAAAAGTGGCTGAAGAGCAACACCAACAACTATACCAGCAAAGCCACCAGCTATTATAAACCCCGTAAGATCTATGCCAATAACTCCAAAAGCTGCTACAACAACTATAAATACAAGTATATAGTATAGAGCTCTACTTAAATTAGATGCAATAGCCCTAGACATTCTAGCTAAGAGAAACTTTAGAAATGCTCTTCTAATTATAATACTAATTGTTACTCCAATAGCTAATATAATTATAAATACGATAACTTTATACAGTATTTCGCCGCCCTGCAACAACTGGGCTTTTTTGATAATATCTGCTAACTCCATTAATATCCCCACACCATCTCACTTCTATTAATTAAATGCATCTTAATCTCCTCCGGTTTATCTATTGCTTTAAATCCAGGCTCTATAGGCTGCTTCTCATACTCTACAACAGCTGTTGATAGACTGTTAATTGTAACTATAATGTTTTGTGTACAACACCTCCAGCTACCTAATTCATAAAATATTGTTAGAAGTGATGAATCTAGCAATAGCTTTGACATAACTACAAATCTCTCTAGACTATTCCTTATCTCTAGATGTGATAAACAAAAACCAAGCTCTAGATCCCTAGGCTTCTCTAGAGATACACTAGCTCTACAGTATCTAGTAATAACACCACTTACATCACCATATCTCGATGGTGGTCCATAGAGAGTATATTTATATAGCTTATGCAAGGGAACTATATCTAGAATGGTGAAGAAGCTATTTCTATAGCCATATACAGCTATATCAATTGGAAAATATATGTAGAGGGATAGACTATCCATTGGCGATATATAGATGGGTGTAGAAAACTCGCATAGGATATACCTTGTAACAAATCTTGGGTAGTATAATGGGTAGATGGGTAGTAGCTTTAGCGTAGTATTCCTTGTTGTTAGAATCTCCTTCTCAATTACTTCACCTCTATACCTTCTATATAGTACATTCCCCTCAACACTAGTAATATCAATCCTATACATATCTATCATAAGCGGCGATACTATCTCCATTCCAAACATCCTATAGATCACTAAAAGCAGTATTGCTACATCTAGATTAAAAATAGTTGTGAATATATGGCATAGAATTCTATACTAGAGATTTACACCACATATTGCTTAACTTTAATACCAACCCTTAGCTCCATAGGCCTTAGAACCCCTTAACTGAACTACACCATAGTTTTCTTTCAGCTTATAGCTATGGGAAAATCTACATGTTAAGCAAATTACCTCTATCCACACAAGTTCTTCCAACATATCCATGTTATTGGCAAGAAAATCTTCACATATAAATAGCTTTAATATAAAAATTTTATTCTATAACTTTTACCGTAAAGCTATAGCTTCCCGAACCTACTTCAATAATAATTCTATCATCCTCTTCCCTAGCCGATAGAATGCCTTCTACTTTAGATAGCTCTCCTGCTTTCCACACCACTTTATCCCCCTCAAGAATCTCAATCCCTCCTCCTATCTTTGGCAGATAGACTTCTGCTATAGATCCTACTGGAACAGTTACATTCACCTTAAATGTTTTTTCACCTTTACTCCATGCAGCCATCACAAGCCCTCTTACCGTATATAGATATGCTGATGCATGATTAAGCCCATTAATTAGAGGTGGTTTTACTATAAATTTCCTAAATCCTGGCTCCACTACATCAACTCCAGCTAATCTTCTATAAAGCCATGAATCAATACTGCCAAACATGTGGTGGTTATGGGAGTTCATACCAGGTCCTGTTAGCTTCTCCCACCTCTCCCAAAGGGTTGTTGCACCCTCTTTAACCATATATCCAAAGCTTGGGTAGGTTTCCTGTGTTAAAGCTTGATATGCAAGCTCTATATAGCCATATTTTGCTAAAACCTCTGGAACATATTTCATGCCAAGTATACCTACATTGAAGTGTTTATCCCAATCAACCTCAATGCTATATATAAGCGCATTAAGAATATTGGCAACTTTTTCCTTAGGTACAAGATCTTCTGCAAGAGGTAGTGCTAAACATGTTTGTGAACCACCAAATTCAGGTGAACCTAGATAGAGTAATGTGCCTCCAGCTGATGTATAGATAGAGTAGTAGCCTAGAATCTTACGCCCAAAAACATCTCTCTCATGGAGGAAGGCTTTATTGAATGCCTCCCCTAACTCTCTAGCTTTAGCTTCAAAGTAAAGTGCATCACCATCTCTATTCAAAACCTTGGCAATATTCATCAACAGTTTTGCATCTCTATAGAGAATCCATGTTGAAATTACCTCTGAAGGGCAATCCTGTGTATTTCTAACTTTTCCTGGTGGAACCCAATCGCCATACTTACCAAAATATAGAATTCCATCTTTTGTTCTACTATATAGATACTCCCACCACTTCTTTGCATAATCAAACACTCTCTCCAACACCCTTCTATCTCCATAGTATAGATAGAGCATCCATGGAATATATATAAATGCAGTTCCCCATGCAGGATCAGCTGGATAGAGCTCCCAATAGGGTGGTACAACATCAGGTATAGAACCATCCTCCCTCTGAGAATCAATTATATCACTAACAATCTTCTCATAATATTTAACCATATTGAAATTCAGTATAGCAGATTCTGAAGAAAGCCATGCATCTCCAAGCCACCCCATTCTTTCAGCTCTCTGAGGACAATCAGTTTGAACACCATTTGTTAAATTACCCTTAAGACTCCATATAGTTAGCCTATGGATATCATTAACCAACTTATTAGAACATACAAATGAGCCTATAGGCTCTAGATCAGCATGTACAACTACAGCCTCTATATCATCTAAAGATAGTGGGGCTATAGATCCACTTACCTCTACATATCTAAAGCCATGGTATGTAAACTTAGGCTCTAGAACCTCTACACCATCACCTCTCAATATAAAGATATCTGTAGCTTCTGCAGCTCCAAGATTCTTTGTATTCAATGTTCCATCGCTATTAATAACCTCTGCATATCTTATTTTCACCATACTACCGCTTGAACCCCTTACACACAGCCTCACCCACCCAGTAATGTTTTGACCAAAATCAAATACATATACATTTGGACTAGGGCTATAGACCTCTCTAGGCTTAAATATAGCTACAGCCTTTGTAGCTGGAATAGCTGTAGAGGATACCAATACGCCCTTTGGAGGAGCTACCCTAGAACACAACCTCCAGCTAGAGTCATCAAAACCTGGTTTATCCCACCCCAAAGGCTCTAATCTTGCATCATATTTAAAACCATCATATATATCATCACTTATAATTGGACCTTTATCAAGACACTTCCACATTTCATCTGAAAACACTTCAACTATTCTACCATCAGCTAACCTCACTCTTAACATAATAAGAAGCTTAGGCTCATCATAATACTTCACCTTTTGGAATCCACGTTCAAATTTCTGGCTATATCTACCTCTACCAAGCATGACGGCAACAGTATTTACACCCCTTCTAATAATGTTAGTAACATCATATACGCTATAGTATATCCTTTTATCATATTCACTCCAAAGAGGATCTAAAGCCCTATCCCCAACCCTCACACCATTAACTCTAAGCTCATAGTAGCCCAAACCAGCTATATACACCCTAGCATCAACAACATCTCCATCTATGTAGAACTCCCTTCTAAGAAGCTGACCACCACCAATCCACACACCCCTCCACTCACTAGAATTAAGAATAGCTGTTTCAAACCACGCTACATCACTCCATTCACTCTCCCTACCACTACCATCCCACCACTTAACCCTCCAGAAATACCTTGTAAAACTCTTTAGAGGCGGCCCACTATACTCAACTACATTAGAATCTAATTCAACAACACCACTATCCCAAACATCACCTACACCATTTAAAGCATTCTCATAGCTAGAACTAACTATAACTCTATAAGCTTTTTGCCACTGACCCCTCTCACTATGTAGTGAAATCCATGAGAATCTCGGCCTTGGTTCATCAATACCAAGAGGATTTTTAGCAAACTCAACCCTAAGATCTACAGCCTTTAACACACTACCACAACCCATACCCACACCAACTATGTTAGAGCAAAATATAGTATTTAAATCTATTGGATTCTATGGACGGATATACCAACACCCTTTAAACAACTCAGCCTTTCATACATTTACAGCCTAGAAATACATGGTATGCCACGATAGCACTACCCTAGATATTCTTTTATATATGTCATATAGTTTATGACAATTGTGCTACTTTGTATAGGTACTAAATACCTTTAACCCCTAGTACCTTCCAGAAAGGTGAAAACTATTGTCCATAAATAAAAAACTCAATATAGCAATATCAATAATACTGATAACAGCTATCATCATAGGTATAACTATGTCTATTATCACAAATGTTTATGCATGTTTTAATCCAGCTGACTTAAATGCTATAGAAGTTCTATTTAACAAACCTGGTGTAGACTACAATATAACAGTATTGCTAACTAGATTTAGCCCTATTGCTATTGTTGATAGTAGTGGGCCTTATGTATTTAAATATATCTATAGACTAGCCTCTGGCGAAAATCTTGTATTTGGTGTAACTCTATATATAGAGAGATTTTGTGGCTCTACACCCTGTATTGAAGACTATAACGAGGATAAGCCTATAGCCTATATCCTTGGACTTAGAATGGAGCTTCTAGAACCAGAGGTCTGCACTACACAAACTACGCCAAAGTATAGTGAAGTAGAGACAAGCGTCACTAAGGGGGGATGTATACAGAAATCTGCTATAAATTTAGCGTTTTCTGAGCTACTTACAATACTAGTTAGCAAAGGTGTTATACTGGGTTTAGATCAAAAGGATATATACATGATTATAGATGCTGTAGCTAGTAGCCCTATTGCTGCTGGATGGAACAATAGATTAATGTATAATGATGTCTATGGAGGTTGGGCCTCTTATAGCGATCTTATCTATGGAGGAGTTGTCAAGGGGGTATTGATAAAAACAATTGGCTGTTCATATACATTACCCCAAGCCATATTAGAGGATATAAAATCCTTTAAACCAGCACTAACCATAGCACAACAGAAATACAATCTAGAAACACCATATCAACAGTATCAAAATGGCTTAGCAACCACAATCGCTATAGCTATAGGAGTGTCTGTAGCACTAGTTGTATACATTATTTGGAGAACTCTATACAAAATTTAAACTATTTTTCCATCTATATAGCAATGTATTTGGCTGGTGCTAAAAGGTGATTTCTAGAGAAGATCTTGATGCATATCTAAAACTTAGAAGCCATGGTAAACCAATATCTGTTAGAGGATTTCAGAGGCTAATGAACTATAGCAGCCCTGGAAAAGCTCAAAGGATATTAAATAGGCTAGAGAGATTAGGTTTTATAGAGAAAACAAAATCTAATGAATATATAGTTAAAGCAGACCTTCCACCACAGCTAGCAGCATATGCAATAGTCAAGGGATATATTATTCCAAGAATAGCCATCTATACACTATATACAACAACTACAATCACCCTCTATATAGCTTTAGCTAAACCCCCTATACACATAGCTATACTACTAATAGCTCTAGCTATACCCTACTGGATTGAAACAATAAAACTAGGTATTTCACTAAAAACACTACTTAAACAAAAGATTTACTAAAAACTCATCAAAATTTATATAATCCATATAGTTTCCTCTAACCAACACTAATCAGCTATCAACATTGCTAATCTTTTAATTGTTTTGATACAGTTTCACTTAGTCTAATAGCTGGAAAGTCTTTTATATCTGTTGGAATACTATTGTGTTTTTGTGACAGTTTCATGATGAATAGGGGTTTGGGGGATATTGTATATTATGTATTGAGTATAGGTCTCTCTATACTTACTGGATTACTAGCACAGCTATACCTCTATCTAGGGCCTATTCCATATACCCTACAGTGTATGGGTGTTATATTAGCTGGGCTTCTTCTACCCCCAAGATACTCACTATTCTCTATGGCACTCTACCTTATATTTATAGCACTTGGACTTCCTCTAGCAGCAGGTTTTAGAGGTGGTATAGTGGTGTTGTTTGGTCCAACGGGTGGTTATCTACTTGGATTTCTTATATCAGCACCTCTTATGAGCATTCTTACTAGATTCTACTTTAAATTTAGAGGACGCAATCTAACCAATATTCAACCCATTGATACTATAGTGCTGCTATGTTTTTCGCTCCTAGCTCTACTCCCAACATATCTTCTTGGCTTTACGATATTTACATACTATGCGCTTGGCGATCAAAGGTTTATGCTATGGGCTGCCAATCTAGTTAAATCAATTGGTATAGATATTCACAATCCTCTAGCCACATTATTTATAGCTACAGTAGTAATCTTTATACCACAGGATATCTTTATGGACTCCCTATTTGCTATCGTTATATCGAAGTATGTTGCTAGGCTATTGAGGTTTAGAGGTGTTGTGGTGTAGTAATGTGAATGCTATAGAGATTAGAGATCTTTCTCTATCGGTAGACGGTAAAACTATATTGAATGGAATTAATCTATATGTAGAGGAAAACACAATAACCATTATTACAGGGCCCTCAGGCTCTGGAAAAACGACGTTGCTAAAGGTTTTAGCGGGCTACATCCCTAATCTATATAAGCTATATAGTGTATCTGGGGTAGTTAAAGTATTTAACATGCAGCCTCTCAACGCCCTACTAAATGGTTTAGTAACATACATTCCACAAGATACATGGTCATTCCTTATAGGGCGCACTGTATGCGACGAACTTACAGTACTTGGTTTAAAGAGGGGGTATAGCGATGAACTTTGTTTAAGACCCATAGAAACGCTATCTGATGGCGAGCTATATGATATGCTTATACAGCTCTCTCTATCTCTTGGCGCTAAGCTAATACTTGTTGATGAACCTTCTACACATCTAGACTATAGCAAACTAGTATATGTTATGGAGAAATTTAGAGGTTTGGTCGATGAAGGGAGGCTAACGGTCGTTGTAGCAGATCACGGCTATCAAAGCTATGCGAAATACGTAGATGCTGTTATAGAGATTGCTAAAGATAGCTATAGCATAAATAGGGCTACAAAAACAGAGTATTACAACCACTACGGCGGCGTTGCTCTAAGGGTAGATGATGTATGGGTTAAGCTTGGAGATAGATATATTGTGGAGGGGCTTAGTCTAAAAGCAAGAGAGGGTGAGGTTATAGCTCTATATGGTAGAAATGGAGTTGGTAAGACAACTCTTATTAAAGTATTGGCAGGCTTTATAAAACCTGATAAAGGATCTATTAGGAGATTTGGAAGCCTATTCTACATACCTCAAAGACCCATATACTGGTTTTCTACAGCTAGTGTTATAGATGAGCTTAAACTATATTCAAAAATCTATAGTAAAAACCTAGATGTTGTTGAAAATGCTATAGAGTTTTTTAATCTCTCTAAAATTATTGATAGAGATCCCTATACATTAAGTGTTGGTGAAGCTAGAAGACTTTCATTTGCACTATCATATATAGCTTCACCTAAAATACTTCTAATAGACGAACCAACACTTGGTTTAGACAATAACTCTACTGAAATTCTATATAGCTACCTAGATGTAGCTAGAAGAAGTAGTGTATGCATAATTATGGCAACACATAGTAGATTGATTGTAGAACAAGCTAGTAGAGTAGTTGAGCTTGGGAATTTAAATGGTTGTGATGAATAGTGTTGTTAAGGCTATACAGAAATATCGGTATGAAGCACCTACCGCTATACCAATATTGCTTCTAGCCTTAGCAACAATAACAGTATTTATAGCACCACTACAGTTACTTTTAGCCCTACTTACTATAGAATTCATCTACCTAATTCATATGGATGGCGTTAAAAAGTTTCTTCAAACCGCTATACCGCCAATGGCTGTATTTATAGCACCATTTCTTTTACTTTCAGCTGCTATTCAAATTGTAGTCAATAGTGGTATAGATGTATCTATACTGATGCTATTTATGGCAAGGGTAATGCTACTCTATCTTTCAACAATACTATCAATTAGAATGCTATCTATAGGTAAATTAATGAGGGATCTATCTAAGCTTAGCCCAGTTATGGCACTATCAATTGCAATAGGTATTAGAATGTTTACCATAGGTCTACACACACTAAATGAGGTAAAAGCTATATATAGTGTAAATATAGGCACTAAATGTAGTCGCTTCAGATGTAGAGTAGAATACATAACGCTTTTAGCAAAAGCTATAACAAGGATATTCATATACACGGTACTTAATGTAGGAGAATCCATCTATAGTAGATATAGCAGAATGTGGATGGCTAAACAAAAGCCCTACAATCGTCATACTTAAAGTAAAAATGGTGTATTGTGCAGATAGTTCTACCATTGGAAAGGATTTCTACATTCAATTAGATCTATTTCGTAGTTAGCCTAAGGCTTTGGCGTTAGAGTTTTTATCTCCATGTAGCAACATGGGGTTGTTTAGAGCTATGGAATGTAGCTATATAGCTTCATCTAATAGAGTTGAAGTATTAATTTATGAAGTTGTAGAGAAGTTTGTAAAAAATATGGTTTAGCTACTCCCCTTGGGTTTTAGATAAATCTTTGAGCCAATGATGATATTATTTGGTATAAGTACTTTACTACCATCTGCTTTAGATACTGTTGTAAAGAGTGCAGCAATATCTTCAACAACACCATCCTCTCCAGCTAGAACTGCCTTATCGCCTATTTTAAACGGTCTTGCTATTAATAGGAATAGACCGGCTACCGCTTGGCCCAAGACCTGTTGAACGGCAAAGCCTACTACAATACCTAGAAAGCCGCCTAGAGCTACTCCAGCAGCTCCACCAGCAACACCTCCAGCTATTGCAGCTGCTAATGCGCCTATGCCAACTATTCTAGTAACATTTCTAATGGCAGCAGCTGCTGGATGGTCATATTTAGCCCTTGTAATCCAGTAGACTACATTTGAAATACCCATAATTATTATATAGCCAAATGCTATTGCTAAAAGTATTTGGGCATACACTACATATTCAGCTACTTTTAGCTTAAATGATGGTAGAAGACCTGTAAATATATACTGGACAACAGCAGCTACAACCACATAAAGTATTATGTATATAACTACCTTTACAGTAGCTTTTGATACTTCTTTAGGAATATTTACTTCAGTAGACATTATACACCTACCCCAGTACAGCCATCCAATCAACATATATAAAAATTTTTGTGATAATGTAAAGTTATATAAGACTAGTATAAACCTCATCTACGTATCCAATAGGGGTAATAAATTTGTTCCTTACATATCTATGTAGGTAAGAAACTTAGAATAGAATTGAAAGTACTTGGTACATAAAACCATTCAACGCCCCTCCACTTCTACTAAGTTAGAAATAGGGTTGAAAATAAGTAGAATTAAGAAAATACGTGTATGGATTGAGGAAATTAAGGATATAATCGATCAAGGGAAAATAATTAAGCTAAGCCCAAGGAATTTAGTTAACAATATTCGTAAAAAGAGGTACGTTGTTTGCTTAAGCTGAATTCAAAGGTGCAACATAATTTAGACTATCATGATATCTGGAAATTGATAGACTTAATTTAGTAATGGTAAATACTAAGGTAGAGGACGATGGATTAAATTAGTTATCGTAAAGTGTAGTGGAATGGGTAGAAAAACAGTTATCAGATACCTAGTTACATACATTAAGGTTAAAGACTTATATTGAGTTAATTCGATCTAAGAAACTAGAGGAAAATAATTGAGATATAGTTGCTATAAGCTAAATTCTATGTAAAAGAATTGAGATTTATTCTGGATGGCTTAAAAGCTAGAGATAAGGAGACTATTAAGAATGATTGTTAATACTCTAACTTTAAGTATATCACTAGAACGATAGTGTATGTTAGTGAAGTAGTTGAGCTTAAGAAAAGTTATTAAAGGCTTTCTCCTAGGTTAGTGGTGTTAATATATACAATACATGATGTAAAGAGTATGTCTGAGGAAGCTAAGTTGTGAAGTAGAGATAAGGAAAATTTTTCAGTATTATCTTCAATACTTGTAACATTAAAAACAAGTAAAAAGCGCAATAGAATTGAGAGTAATGCATAAAGATTTTCTTCAGAGGGAATATTAACCCATTAAAGCTGTAAAGCATGGTAATTTTTCTAAAGTTTAGATTTTCAACATATTTTATCTAAGGTTCTGTTGGCCTCAGCAAATAATTTGCCGTTGACTATCCTTAAGATTCTATCCACTGGATATTTAATGATGTCTAAATCATTAGTAGCTATGAGGATAGATCTTCCACTATTCTTAAGCTCGCTAAGAATTTTCATCACCTCATCTTTACCTTCAGGTGTTAGGTATGCAGTTGGCTCATCTAGTAATAGTATCTCGGGCTCATACACCAGAATTGAAGCTAGAGCTACCTTGACCTTCTCCCCACCACTCAATCTATAGGGCGACCTACTTAGTAAATGTTCTATACCCAGTCTGTGAGCAATTTTGGTAACACAAGCCTTTACTTTATCCTCACTAATTTTGAGTTGTCTTAGTGCAAAAGCTATCTCATCGTATACCGTAGCGTTAAAGAATTGGTCTTCCGGATCTTGGAAAGTCACTCCTATCCTTCTTCTAGCTAGCGGTAGCTGCTCATATATTGGCTTACCCTCCAATAGGATCTCTCCATTTTCAGGCCTTAAGAGTCCAGCAGCTACTAAAATCAATGTTGTCTTGCCTGATCCATTAGGTCCTCTAACCACTACAAGTTCTGATTCATTTAAATCTAGTTCTACACCTCTTAAAACATAGTCTTCTTCTTTAGAATACCTAAACCACACATTTCTTAACTGTAGCTTAGCCACCAAGGTGTTCCACCCATCAAACATATTAGAAACTCAATAGATGCTACTAGAGAAACTACTACATCTAGTTTTGATGGCCTGAAGAATTTACAAAAGCTTAGCTTATCAGATGTTTTACCGAACATCCTAGCTTCTACGGCTAGAAGGGCCTTCTTGCCCCTTTCACTACTTCTAATTATAAGATCTCCTATAACAGTAGCGTAGATTGGCAAGCTTCTCACACCTCTACTTCTAATCAGCCTTGCTTCTCTACCTAAGAGTATCTTTGATGTATCACGAAGTAAAACTGAAATTATTTTAATGTGCATTGTTAAAAGTAGCGCTACGTCAGGTAGTTTAAGCTTTCTCATAAACTCACTTAGTCTTTCCCAACCCAAAACTATTGTTGTAGTTAGTAAGAAGCTAGTTGCACTAATAGCTCTAAGCACATAGAAAAAGTAGAGGTTTATGAAACCCTCAATTAAGAAGGGTGTTAAGGCCACTAATGAAAATAGAAACACATACACGAGAGCTGAAAAGAGTTTTCTTAGATGATTTCTTGAACTGTGTGTGATGAGTATTGCAATTGAAGCAGCTAATGTGAGGATCACCACATGCAAGCTTGTTGTAAAGGAAGTTAAAACTATAATGACCAAGGACATTACCATGAAAATAAGAGAAGCCTCCCCTTGGCCTTGTAGATCTATTATTTCAAGAGTTTGAGAAGCAGCCTCAAGGAATTTTCTAGCTACTGTAGAACTCAATTCCCTACCGCCTTACCATAGCCTTTATGATAAAGCCTATAAACATTATTACTAGCACTCCTAAAATACCACAGACCATGTACCCTAGCCAATCGGGCAATCCAGGCACTACATAGTCCTTTAGAGGCGTCCACGTAAATTCAAACTCGCTTAACCCTAATTCTTCAGCCACTAAATCTAGGGGCTCATGATATCCTAGCTTTTCGGCTAAAATAACACCAAAGATTGGGCTTAACGCTAGGAGGATAAATATGGTAAGTAGTGTTTTGCGGGAGAGCATTAGAACCACCCTACGATCTTGGGAGATTTTATAACAATATAACTTACCACACTACTAGTTATTAAACCCTCTATGAGGCCTAAGACTGTATGCCATAGAGCCATCACGTATATGGGCAGAGTGGAGCTCCATGAAATTCCTAACTCAATACCACACATAAGTCCAGCTAATGCTAAGCTAAGCCATCCAGCAAGAAAGCTACTCAACCATACTTTCCTAGTGGCTCTATAGACGATCTTAAATACCATATAACCAGCTAAAACTCCTATAACACCCATATTCAGTATGTTAGCTCCTATAGCTGTTAACCCACCATCGTGGAAGATTAAACATTGAACTAAAAGTACTAAGGCCATAGATAGGATACCTAGCCAGGGACCTATTAAAATTCCAATTAGCGCACCTCCTATTAGGTGTAGGCTAGTGCCTCCTGGGATGGGCCATGCAATCATTTGTGCAACAAAAATTCCTGCACTTAAAGCAGTAAACAAAGATATTTTCTCACTTAGAGCTTCCTTTGATGAGGAAATTTTTCGAATAGCTATTAGCAAAACTCCCAACGTTAGGAGCAGTGTAATTCCGGCAACAGGTGGTGAAAGATATCCATCCGGTATATGCATAGTAGTGTACCAAAAATGGATACTAGTGCACCTATATAAGTCTTTCGGTTAATTTAAAATAGCCTGCTAAAGTTGATTAGCAATTCAAAGGTTTCTAGCTAAGTTTCATTGAGTTGAAAACAATGTTCATGTATATTGCTAACCTATGCATAGAATTCTGAGCACATGGCTTTTGATAAATCTACACAACTCTTGAGATTCACTAACCTTAAACTTTTCTCAATTTATTGAAGTAGAGATTTATTGGATTATTCAAAAGTCTATCCATCCTCAACAAACACATTCATGCATTACTCCTTTCGAAGCTTATCTTTCCACACCTAGAACATTCCTTGCTTAAGTTATACGAATTTAGGATTCAAACTTCTAGTTTATAGATAATCAATCTGATTATAGCTTTTCAACTACTCTTTGTAACATTTTTCTATTGCATTACTTTAATTCATTAAAATATTCTACTTCCTCATCTTTGAAAACATATGCTTCCTTTAAATATTTTCGCCAAATAATAGCCTACAAGCCCAAGGATCTAAGCTACATAAGGCTATACAGGGCCAGCTATAAAAGAATATAGGATAGATTTAAGACTACATTTGTGGGGTTTAGGTTAAAGTCTATAGATCTTTGTATGGCCTAGCATTTGAGGAAGTAATTAAAGGACTAGATGTAGAGTCTCTATGGAATTTTATTGTAGCAAGTTTCTCATTTCTAGAGGAGAGGCTAGGATATTCTGATTATCTTGAGAACGTGATGAGGATCCTAACCCTCAATGCTTACGGTATAGTCTATGTGAATTGAAGTCTTCTATCAATGTTTAGCTTCAATAATTAAGAAATTTAATAGATGTTTAAATCTTTCTATGAGAAACTGCTGGATAGATGTTTGTTGCAGAAAGCTGTTGATAAGGTCTGAAGAACATGTCGTGGAGGGAAAAGTAGATTAAAAAAGAATAAAAGGCTAATTCCAATTGGTCCAAAGGGTAATGAGTTCAAATGTTAATTGAGAAACCTATTTCATCAAGGAATATTTTGCTTTCATTTAATGTTGAAAAGTTTCACTATACTATTGATTAAGACAATGAAAACTTCTAGATATAAAGACCTTTTTATTGGCTACACATAAAATACCAGAGTTTATGATTTATGAAAAAATAGAAATGATATAAACGTTGTATTGTTAACCAATCAATGTTTTAACTTGTTAAAGCTCTGTTTTTTGTATTCTTTTGGCGAGAATCTCCATCAACTTTTCTTCCTCTATAACATGTTTTTCCTCTTGTGTTAACTCCTCAGGAAGCCAATCTGGTTTAGATCTATTTGCGTAGTAAGCTCTTATAGCTCTCTTAAGCGATCCAACTGCAAGCACACTACAATGATATTTAACGGGCGGCAGCCCACCGAGCTCATTAGATATGTCTCTCCACGAGATTTTCCAAGCATCTTGGATGTTTTTCCCCTTAATCATTTCAGTTAATATGCTTGCTGCAGCTATATTTGCAGCACAGCCATAGCTTTCAAATTTTGCATCAATAATTTTTTCAGTTGATTCATCAATTTTTAAGTATATTGCTATCATGTCTCCACATGCTAGACTGCCAGCAAGTGCTTCAGCGTTAGCGTCTTCTATTCTGCCAAGGTTTTTTGGGTTTCTAAATAGCTCAAGAACCTTCTTTCCATATGTTAGAGGTACTCGACTTGACAAATCTATATCACCTCACTTTGGGTTTAATTGGACTTAGTGATCTAATTCTTCTAACAGCATCAGGTAGAACCTCTAAAACATATTCTATGTCTTCTAATGTTGTATGAAATGGTGAAACCTTCATTAGCAAACTCCCATGCGCCTCTTCATATTTTCGCCCAATAGCCAAAAGTACATGGCTAGGCTCTAAAACACGACTCGTACAAGCACTTCCGCTAGAGACGTAGACGCCCTTCATACTTAATTCAACCGTTAAAGCCTCCCCCTCACAATAAAGAAAGCTAATATTCACATTGTCAGGAGCGCGTTTATAGCCTAAAGGACCATTTAATAAAGTATAATCAATATTGCTTAAAATACCGTTAATTAAACGATCTCTAAAGCTAATCATCTTTGACACATTTTCTTCAAAATTTCTATGTATAATTTCAACAGCCTTAGAGAAACCAATTATGCTAGGCGTATTCTCAACACCTGGCCAGAGTTTTTGTGTGCTAAGCTGTCCATGGATAATTGGTTCAAGCTTAATCCCTTCTCTAACATATAATGCACCTACACCCTTAGGTCCATATACCTTATGGCTACTAAAGGATGCCAAATCAACATCAAGTTTCTTCATATCTAGTGGGATTCTCCCAAGAGCATCACAGGCATCTGTGTGAATCAAAATTCTATCATCTTTATCTCTAACAATATCCCTTATGGCTTTTAGGTCTTGTATAGTGCCTATCTCATGGTTTATAGCTGCTATACTTACTATTAAGGTCTCCTTATCGACATGTTTAGATAGAAAATCTAAGTTTACAAAACCTTCTCCATCGACAGGTATCCTTATAACCTTAAACCCACGTTTTTCAAGTTTTTCAGCTGGAAAAATTACACTTAAATGTTCTATGCTTGACACTATAATCTTCTTTCTCTTTGGCGAGAGCTCAGACGAGCCTATTATGGCTAAGTTGTTTGCTTCAGTTCCACTATGAGTATAAACTATTTCTTCTGGACTACAATTAATTACAGAAGCAATATTTACAGTGGCTTCATAAAGAGCTTGATAGCTTCTCCAGCCCATTAAATGTGTTATAGATGGATGTCCTTTACCGCTTAACTCATATGCTTCATTCATAGCCTTTATGGCTTCTGGGATTATTAAACCAGAGTTCTCATGATCTAAATAAACTTCCCTCTTTGGTAAACCATGTGACTTGATTAACTCATCTATTGATTTTGATAGATCGCTATAAGTCATCTTGACACCTCCAAATATATTTGGTATGTTTCATCAACTTTTTCAATATTTAGAACCTTATGACCTACGCTTGAAGCCCACTCCTTAACATCCCGAGGAGCAGCTGGATCAGTTGCTAAGAGCATAATTATTTGACCTGGGCTAGCTTTCATAACTGCTTCAGCTAATGCTAAAAGTGGGCCTGGACAAGACTTGTATCGCGCATCCACAACTATATCAACTTTCATAAAACTACCACCTACATTAGGATATAAAGAGAGTAATATCTGAATCCTTTGCCTTACTTAGAAAAGATGCAGCACCAACAACTTCATCAACATAATCCACTAGGTCTTCAACCTTCAAACCGAGAAAATCCATTGTTGTAGAACAGGCGTAAATCTTTAACTTTCCAGTTTTCTTCCCCTGTTCCAATACTTCTAGCCAACTTGGTATAGCTCCAGAGCTAATAGCTCTTCTTAAACTATCTTCATAAACTTTATAATCTGAGCTAACCTCCTTTGGCTCATAACCTCTTTTTAGGGCTAGGAGTCCCCAAAATGTAAAAAACATCTCTGACTCCCAACCCATGATAGCTGCTGTTGTAGCTAGAGTTGCTGCTGGAAGTAGTTTATCCAATTTTTCTGAGGCAACTATTAAAGATATTTTTGGCATTAAATCACCAAATATAATTATATAATAGCATTACATAAAGTTTATTTTCTTGAACACTACCTCAAAAATCTATCTACTTGTCTTTACCCCAAAATTTATCTACCTATAAAGATAATAGGATAATTAGTAATAAAATAAGTTTCATCACAAGAAATAAACATTGAGATTTCTTAATAAGAGCTCTAGATAACTACAACCATCTGTTTATATCATTTCATATACTTGAGGAGACCTTCGTATAGTCAGTGCATTCCATACTTTTCAACTGTAATTTAAGTTTTTAGATTAGAAACATCATATGTAGTTTCTTTAGCTTCTTGAGGTTTTCTTTCATAGAGTTGACTGAAAAGATAAGGATAAAAATATTTATGAATTAGAGGAGTTTTCATACCATCTCTTTTTATAAACCTAAATGACTATTATGTAATGTCTATACCTATATCTTTCAATGCATTTCTTAATAAGTAGCGGCAATCTTTAGGTAGCCAGGAGTTAATTGTTTCCCCAATGGTTGTTTTAACGTTTAGTACTATCTCTCTTACGTTCTCGTAACCTGCTTTAAGATAGCGCATACCTTGAAGATATGTTGCTATTGCATCTGAAAGCTTCACTAGCCTTGCTTCAATGGTAAGATCCTTATTTAGGTCCTCCAATAAATTCATATATTTACTTAGGTTGAGTTGATTCATAGCTTCCATCTCTATTTTCGTGAAGAGTTCAGGAGCTTTGGTCTTAACTAGCTTTACAACATCTCCTATAACTGCTTCAGGTACGTCATGCAGTAAACTCATCTTCAAAACCTTCTCAACATCAACTTCAAGACACCCACTTCTTAGCGTGTCTGCTAGATAGATGCTAACTAACATTACCTCAAAAGTATGGCTAGCTACCGTCTCAGCAATAGAGTTTGGAACTCCCCTTATCACCCACCCACTCCTAACAACGTATTTAAGATTTGAGATTCTCTCTAAGTTCATATACTCACCTATGCTGAATATACCTCAGATATCAATTAAAGCTAGTGTTTAAATGATGAGATATGGAATACAGGGTGAAATAGGTATAGTTAGCTTAAGGTAGGTGTACGTCATGATAACTACTTCCCCACGTGTTGTTAGAATTTCATTACCTATAAAGATTCTGACAAAATGTATTATTGTTTTCCTAGAATTTTAGGCATTAAAATTAGAATTATAAAGGGGGTACATCCCATGTAACGAATACATGCATCACTTAATTCATTTCCTAACTTAATCCCCTTAATCAACATTATACTTAGAACTATTACGACGGTTATCAGTTAAGGCAACCCTAGTGCTGGTGTACGATCATTTCTACCTCTCCCTAACTACGCTGGCCGGAAATGGGAAACTCTTAAAGTAATTCGAGGGTTAGCCAATATTACCTTAAAGCTTATAATATATAACAATTACATATTTAGAAGAAATATGTGATTGATTTTAGGTTGGTGGTATTATATGTCATTAACTGGCCTTTACGTTGGAAAGGCTGACAGCTTAAGGACTTTGTTTAGCGAGTTGAAGAGATTAGGGTATGTAGTTATCGGATATAGAGTAGTCGATGGAGTGTTAAGGCTTGGGGAGCTAAATTCCTTTGATGAGTTTGCTCAAGATGTTGAGGATGTCCAGAGTCCCGGCAGGTATTTGTTAGTTAATGGAAGTTTTTATAGGCATGGGCCGGACTCGCCTAAAAGGTTTCTTTATCCGCCTAATTTAACTCTTTTTATGGTTTCCAATGATTGGATTGTGAGTATTCCAGAGTACGAAAAACATAATTTTGCGTTCTTCGGTTTAAAGCCTTGTGATTTAGCTTCCATTAAAGTGCTTGACAAGATTCTCCTAGGCGTTGATGAATACTACACTAGTCTTAGAAGAAGCCTAGTTCTTATAGTTGAAAATTGTATTAGTCCTGGCGGTACATGTTTTTGCAGTACTATGAATACGGGACCTAGAGCTAGAGATTCTTTTGACTTAGCGTATACTAAGCTAAATGATAGGTTGGTGTTAGAGGCTGGTAGTGAGCTGGGTTTAAAACTACTTAACCTGCTTGAGGTGGAGCCTATTGACGATGCTACATACGAGAGATTTAGAACTGTTATGCGTAATGCTAGTGAGAAAGCCAGGTCCGGATTTGAGCTAAATGGGCTACCTGAGGGACTTGAGTTACATATAGAGTCTAAAATTTATAAGGAGGTTGCTGAGAAGTGTCTTGGTTGTGCAAACTGTAACATGGTCTGTCCAACCTGTTTTTGTTTTGATATACTTGACGTCCCCTTAATTAATGGATCCGCTAAAAGAGTTAGGGTGTGGGATGGCTGTCTGAACTTTACTTATGGTCAAGTAGCTGGAGGTCATTTTAGGCCTGACCTGTGGGCTAGGTATAGACATTTTGTTCTCCATAAGTTTGCCTACTGGATAAAACAGTTTGGCACGTATGGATGTGTAGGATGTGGTAGATGTATTACTTGGTGTCCCACAGGCATAGACTTGAGGGAAACAGTAAAGAAGATTCTGATGGGCGGTTAGAAGTGAGTAAACATATGGCTAATTTAATCCCTCTTAAAGCTTTAATAACTCATGTGAAAACCGAGACTCGGAATGTTAAGACGTACTACGTTAAGTTGCCTAATGGCGTTGAGCCGCCCAAGCCGGGACAGTTTAACATGCTTTACGTACATGGCGTCGGCGAAGTACCCATATCCGTTAGCGACTTAGATGAGAAGTCTAGAGTTGTTGCTCACACAGTTAGATTTGTTGGCTCCGTTACCAAAACTTTCGAGCTGATTAGGGAGGGCGACGTAATTGGTTTTAGAGGTCCTTATGGCATTGGATGGCCTATGGATGCTATAGTTGGTAAAGACATAGTCTTGATAGCTGGTGGAATTGGCCTACCCCCCTTAAGACCAGTAATAAGAGAGGTGGCTAGGAATAGAAGTGCCTACGGCAAGCTAATAATTCTTTATGGTACTAGAACAGTCGAAGACCTTCTCTTCACCTACGAATATGATTACTACAAGTCGATCCCTAATACCGAGTTCTATGTGACTGTAGATAAGCCTAGTGAGAGTTGGAGAAGCAACGTAGGTGTTGTAACGAATCTAATAAAACACGTGAATATAGATCCTAGCAAGTCTTATGCCTTCGTATGCGGCCCTGAAATGATGATGAAATCTGCTGCTCAAGAGTTGCTTGAGAAAGGATTCAAGATGAACAAGATTTACCTATCTCTTGAAAGAAGAATGAAGTGTGGCGTTGGTTTGTGTGGCCATTGTCAGATGGGTCCATACTTTGTTTGCAAGCACGGCCCTGTGTTTCCTTTATGGTTTATAAGTAAGTACTTCTGGGTTGATCAAATATGAAGAAGCTTAAGGTAGCAATCTACAAGTTCTCTAGTTGCGGTGGATGCCAATTACAGTTCCTAAATTTAGAGGATGAGCTACTGGATTTAACTAGCTTAGTAGATTTTGCCCTGTTTTATGAGGCTAGGAGATTTGTTGACTTGGGCCCTTATGATGTTGCTTTCGTAGAAGGCTCTATTTCGACACCGCATGAGGTTGAAATTATTAAGAAAGTTAGGGAGGAGTCTAAGATTGTGGTAGCTATAGGCGCTTGTGCTACTTCTGGTGGGATACAGGCTCTTCGCAACTGGGCCAACATAGAGGAGTACAAGCAATACGTTTATCCAAGGCCTGAGTGGATAGAAGTGCTTAAGTATGTAGAGCCTCCCTCAAAGTACATTAATGTTGATTACGAGATACGCGGCTGCCCGATCAACAAGGAGCAATTGCTTTCTTTCATTTTACAGCTACTTAAGGGTAAGATACCTACGCTGCTCATCGACTCCGTTTGTCTTGAGTGTAAGAGGAAGGGAAATGTATGTATCTTAGTTGTGAGAGGAGTTCCTTGTCTAGGTCCTATCACTATGGGGGGTTGTGGCGCTCTATGTCCTTCGTATGGTAGGAGCTGTTATGGATGTTATGGTCCTATGAAAGATCCTAAGCCAGAGGCTTTGAATGCACGTTTTAAAGAGCTAGGTGTTAAGCTTAATGAGATAAAGCTTCTTCTTAGGCAATTCACTAATTGGTCTAAAGAGTTTAGAAAGGTGATTGAAGAGTATGAGTAAAGTTATTAAGGTAGATTACTTAGCTAGGGTTGAGGGGGAGGGGAGTTTATTCATTGAGTTAGATGATGGTAGCATTTCTAGGGTTGAGTTAGGCATATTTGAGGCTCCAAGATTCTTTGAAGCATTCTTGAGAAGTAGGAAGTATTATGAAGTGCCCGACATCACTGCTAGAATCTGCGGTATATGCCCTATAGCATACATAATGAGTTCTAGTAGGGCTTTAGAGAAGATATTGGATATTGAAGTACCTGAGGAGATAGAGAGGCTTAGGCGAATATTATATCTTGGTGAGTGGATTAAGAGTCATACGCTCCACATCCTCATGCTACACGCACCAGACTTTCTAGGATATGAATCCGTTTTAAGTATGGCTAAAGATTATTCAGAGATAGTTAAGAGAGGTATGAAGTTAAAGCAGTGGGGTAATCAAGTGATTAGAGTTATAGGTGGTCGCTCTGAGCATCCAATTTCCTGCAGGATTGGCGGTTTCTATAGAATTATTAGAAGAGAAGAACTACTTCCATTGCTAGGAGAGTTAAGCTATGTGAAAGAGTATGCTAGGCAGTTGCTAGAGTGGGTGCTCAAGCTACCTATACCCGACATTAAGATGAAGGCTGAGTTCGTATCGCTTAGGGGTGAAGGCGAGTATCCCATACTTAAGGGCAGAGTAGTATCTAGCGAAGGTCTCAACATATCTGAGGATGAATTTGAAGATAATCTTGTCGTAGAACAAACGAGGTATTCGACGTCGCTTAGGTATAAACTTAAGGGTAAAGGTTGCTACATCGTAGGCCCTCTTGCAAGATATAACAACAATTACGATCTTCTAGACCCTGAGGTTCGTAGTGTTATAGAATCTCACGGTTATGGAGCACCACTATACAACAGTTTTCAGTCAATAATAGCTAGAGCAGCTGAAGTATATCATTCAGTCCTAGAGCTAGAAGAGCTCATCAGCAGTTATAGAGAGCCTCAACAACCCTACGTTAAGGGTGTGGTGAAGAGAGGCATAGGCGCAGCAATAACGGAAGCCCCTAGAGGCATGCTGTACCATAGATACGAAATAAATGATGAAGGATATGTAGTAAACGCCAACATAATACCACCAACATCGCAGAACCTAGCGAGCATAGAGCAAGACCTTCTAGCACTAAGTAGTAAGCTAGTAACATTAAATCCAATAGATGCGCAACGGTTAGCAGAACAAATAGTTAGAAACTACGATCCATGCATATCATGCTCAACACACTTTCTCAAAATAAAATACATCAATAAATGCAGCTATGTCTAGAACCACCGAGCTAAGGTATTTCATATAATACTAACTGTAGAAATGTAAATAAAACTCGGTTTAGCGAACCCGCTGGGATTTGGGTCAGGACCTCCGCCTCATAAGAGTAGCGTCCTACCTGACTAAAATTACATCTTTTCTATTTCTCAATCCTAATAGTACAACAACCATAGTAATGAGTGTCTGAACCAGTTAGGAAAATACTAAAACAGCAGCCATTTAATAGAGGTAGAGAATTTTTAAGAGATAATAAAAAGAATGTGGTTAAAGATGTGGAATGAGCATGTATAGTGCTTAACCATTGAGGGCTAGGCGAATTCTATTCTCATTGGCTAAATTGCATCCATCCTTCTATTTCTCTTTCAATTTTTTTGCTATCTCCTCTCCATATTTAGCCGCTTTTTCAAGGGCTTTTACGTCTGGCGTTTCTATAGCCCAGACCCCTTCTCCTATAAATACTATTCCATGTTCCTCTAAAACCTCTTTCAATGTCTGAATACATTTTACGGCTCCTAGCTCTGAAGCAGCTGTGCATAAAGCTCCGCCTATCTTTCCATTAAGTCTACCATAGACTTCTACTGAATCATCTATAAACTTCTTTAGAGGCCATGCAGGTAATCTGAAGTAAGATGGGCTTGCAAACACTATGGCATCTGCTTTTGGTAAATCTTCTATCTTAGCTTCATCAACGCTTTTCACAACAACATCAACACCAGCTCTACTAACCCCCTTAGCAAAACCCTCAACAAGCTTCTTAGTATTACCAGTTTTTGAAAAATAGACTACCAACACCATAGGCATAGCAATCACAAATACTATGTGTATAAACTTGGATATATAAACGTATTGGCGTATTTATACGTTAAATTATTTTATTTTACATAGGATAAAAGTAGTACAACGAATATTCTCTATTATAGTAAAAGTATTCCATAACTTCAATTAAAATCAAAATTTTACTACACTATCTTAGTTTTACCATCCTAAGCAGCAGGGCATATATTCCAACGTCTATCTATTATATAAAGCTATAAATACCTCATAATATTGTTTTAGGGTAGAGGTGAATATCCTGAGTATAAAAATTTGTGACTCCCACATACACTCTTCTGGTAAGGAGACGGTTAGCGACGTGGAGAAAGCTTTTGATAAAGCAGATATAGAGAAGGGGGCTGTAATTTCATATCATCCACATTTGTTAAAAGATGTATGGACTCCTATAGGTGTTGAAGAATTTAGAGAGTTTGTAAATCGCTTATCCAATATCCAGAGGATGCTAAAGGATAGAGTATATGGCTTTGTTTTTGTCGATCCCCGTATGCTTAGCAATATTAATGAATTGATAAAACTTATTGAATGGGCTTTAGTAGACAAGGAGTTAAGCGGTGTTAAAATGATTCCAGCTGGATGGTATCCATATGAAGAAAGATTCTATCCACTATATGAAAAGCTTGAAGAAATAAATACGCCCATATTATTCCACTGTGGAATTTCATGGGGATTTCCAGACTCATCAAGATTTTGTAGACCAGTATTCTGGGAAGCGCTTATGAGGTTTAAAAAACTGAGAATTGCGTTAGCCCACATATGCTGGCCATGGGTTGACGAAGCGCTTGCAGTAGGTGGTAGATTTCTTTATCCAATAAGATATGGATATATTTCATCTCCCTATGGAAGACCGCAGATAATATTTGATATCTCATCAGGTGCACCACTGCAGTGGAAAATAGATGCATTATTTAAGGCGATAACCTATTTAGGTGCTGAAATGCTTATGTTTGGTTCAGACTGTTCTATCGATGGAGAGTGTATTAAAAATGCTTTCAATAGAGATTTAATGATAGTAAAGGAAATTCTTGCAAGAAGTAACGAAGAAATTGAAAAAATATTTAAAAGAAACTTTGAATGGTTTATCAAGGGGAGATAGCAAAATCTATGATATTGCGCCTATATCTCAACATTATTTAATTAAAATGTATTTACAAATCTAACAAGATTCCTAGGTCTATCAACATCTAATTCTAGCGCATTTGCATATCCTACTGCAATAAGCTGTAGAGGGAGTATTGAGGTTAGTGCTTCAAATTCCTCTACATCTAGTTTAGGAATCTCTATAGTATTTTCATCTACATCACTACTACTAAATCTAATAAATATAGTCGTTTTACTATAACCCTTAGCTTTTTCTCTAAGCTCTCTATAGAGTCTATAAACATAGGGATAACTTCTACCACTTTGATTCAATAATATAATTGACTGTTCTTCACCTATTGTTGCTATAGGTCCGTGTCTAAACTCTAGAGAATGTAAGGCCTCTGTAGCTACATATGACGTCTCTTTTATTTTAAGAGAAGCTTCAAGGGCTATAGGGTACGAAGGTCCTGAACCTAGTATTATAAATCTCTTTATGTTTTTTAAAGCAATTTCCCTTCCTACATCAATATAACTTTCCCTTCTATCTATAACATCCTTAAAATAGCCATATATAGCGCTTAACATATTTTGCACTAAATCTAGGCGTCTCCACCTTGATGCTATGGATATAGAGATTATGAGCCCTGCTATAGATAATGCGACAAAACTTTTTGTCATAACAATACCTCTTTCGCCACCAACATCGATATAGAGATATCTATCAACAGCATTCATACCTCTTTCGCTTCTTGATATAGAAACCATTGCTGTATATGCTCCTAGCCTTCTAGCGCCCTCTAAGGCCTCTAAAGTTTCAGCTGTTTCACCAGATCTTGAAAAACCAACAACACAACAACTTTTAGTAATTCTATCCAAATGATATATTACTAATTCTGAGGATGGCATGGCATATACGCTAAAATCTTTAGCTGCATATAGTGGATGGCTGGAAAGCATTGCAATATAATACGAAGAGCCACATCCAATAAAATATAGACATCTACACCTAGATTGAATTTCACTTGAAAGCAACTCTATAGCATTGAAATTATCTCTAATGAGCTCTACTACATACGGTATCTCTAAAATATCTTGAACTGTTTTACTAGCAATATTCAATACAATTCACCTAGAATCTACCGGTTTCTCACTCCCTATAAAAATTCCTTTGAAAAACTCTATCACTAATCCTTTAAATGATTATCTAGCTAGATGGCTGTTGCCTAAAAAACATAAGCTCCTCTTTCAATAAACATTAATGGCAATTTTAACCATGGCAATACATATTTTCAATAATTTTAGCATAAATATCTCCTTAATAGATATACAGAAGCTTATATGAAAATATGTATTCTATTGCTAAAAATCTATAACATATTGACATCTTTAAACTCTACATACTTTATTTTCTATTTGAAAAAATAGCTTGTCCTACTTTCCTGCTTTTCTATAATAAATTATTTCAATACTATTATTCTAGAGTAGGTAGTGGATGGTTTTAAGATAAACCTCTAGGCTTTATGAAAGTGTTGATAATCTATGCTAGATTATATGGAATAGCCCCAATCTTATAAAATATTTGGAGATTTCTTCCTCAAGTTGTTTAACTAGTGCAGCTCTTAAATCAAATTCTATATACCTACTGATTTTATCTAACAATGCCTCTGCTCTATTACTAGTCCATATATATCGTGATGCGAGCCCAAGCTTATACTCCTCAATAACACTAAGCTTGCCAGTTGTATACTTCTTTAGTCTATCAGCAGACATTATAAGCATATTTAACTCAGTAATTAATTCGCTAGCCAACTCATCTTTAAGGTTCCCAAGGATTAGCTTCTTTACGGTTGAATACATGGTGTGTGCAAACATTGGCCCGACATTCAATCCCCCAACATTATTCTGTAGCAAAGTCTCTATAAAATCTAGGTAATCTCCAGAGTGGATTTTAAGATACATACTATGTCGTTGCATAATATCTGAAAATATTTGAATAGTCAATGGATTAACTTTGTTATCTGGCCTCACTTCTGTGCCAACATCAGCTACTCCAAAAACTATCTTTTCAATGTTAAACCCATTTGACTTAAGTCTAGAGACCACATATTCAGTAAATTTATCTATTGCCTCAGGCGATTTATAGCCCCATCTATCACTACCCACCTCATAGCCTATTTCAGCACCGTATTCTCTACTCATTTCTTCAGCGTATTCAATAAGCTTTACAGTTCTAAGAATAGCTACTTCAAGATCAGCAGTATGGCTAGCTCTATCTAGATCTACGGTTGTATCAATGTGAATTAAATTAAAGCCCGCTTTTATAAACTCTTTCAAAGAATTTAAAAAATTATCTACAGCATCTTCATAGGAATATCCCCTTATTATATGTTCATCCTTTAGCCAAGGACCTCCGTGGTCAAGCTGTAAAATAACTACCACCTCATCTAACTCAGCGCTCCTCACATACTCTTTAACATATTCAGCAAATCCCATAGGGGTCCAGCCAGTATATCCCCCATCAACATCTATTTGATTCAATGAAGCTACAAAAATTAAAGGTGCTTTAAATTGGCTAGCAACATTAAGTGCAGCATTCACAACATACTTTGATATTGGTGATATGCTTAAAAAACAAAAATTTCTACCATATATTCTTCTACTTAGAAGACTTCTTATTGTCTTATAGTTGTATCTAAAAATCTTCATATAAAACAGCCTATAGTATTAAAACCTAGTTTGCTGTTAGTATAAATACTTTTTATTTAGCTAATGAAGATTGTATTTTGCTATAGAATGTTAACACAAAGAATTAATAAAGGCCTTGAATCAAATATAGTGGTATCCAGTGGTGGAAATCTGTATGAGGTTTATGGCTATTGATATAGGAAAAACAAAAACCATAGCAGTAACATTTAATCAAAATCTTGATATTTTAGGTAGTGTTTCTGGAGGTCCTGCTGATATAATTCTTGAGCCAGATATTATTAAAAGGAATATAGATGGCGTTATGAAGACTTGTCTAGATGTTTCTGGGCTAAAATTTAACGACATTGATTTAATTGTTTTTAGCTGGGCGGGGCTAGATACTAAAAAAGACTTCGAAATTGCTTGGAGTTATGTTAAAGAACTTAACTACCCAATTGAAAAAATCATTATTGAACATGATGCTGTAGCAGCTTTTTATGCAGTTACATGGGGGGAGCCTGGAATAGCCATTATAGCTGGAACTGGCGCTATAGCTTTTGGGATTGATAAAAGGGGTAGAAGAGCTAGATCAAGTGGCTGGGGATGGCTTGTTGGAGATGAGGGAAGTGCGTCTTGGATTGCACTACAAGCTTTAAATGCAGCTTCAAGAGCATACGATGATAGAGGTAGATATACATCATTAGTTGATAGAATAAAAAACTTTTTTGGCGTTAACGATCTTTTAGAAATTGTTACATACATATATAGAATGAAGCCTTTTGATATCGGTAGAATAGCCTCTATAGCTGTTTTTGTTGATGAAGAGGCTGAGAAAGGAGATGAAATAGCTATGGAGATTATGAGGAGGGCGGGTTTAGAATTAGCATTAGCTGTATACACTGTTGCACAAAAACTCGATATGATAGATGAGGAAATCGTTGTTGGCGGTATTGGTAGTGTATTTAAATCAAAGATAGTAAGAAGAGTTTTTGAAGAGAATATTAGAAAGATGTTGAGAAAAGCTATATTAAAAGAGCCTATTATAGGATATAAAGCAATTATCGGACCAATTATAATAGCTTTAAGGAAGCTTGGTATTGAAGTTAACCATAGAGTTGTAGAGAAAATAATGAAACAAATTGATGTAGCAGAAAGAAGCATGATATCAATTCAATAATATGCTACCCATTGATTTCTAGAAAAGATTCATCAAGCCTTACTAAATAAATTTTAATTACATTTATAACTATAGATAGCAACTAGGCCTTTAAGACATATCTACTTTAATATCTTAACTTCTTACCTCTATTCACCCTTTTCAATAGGATTGTTCCTTAGATATTTGGTGAAATTATCTAGGCTAATTAATGTTTCTAGCTTTAGAGTAGCTAATTTCTTTTAACCATATAGCTGAAAATAACTATGTATTCTACTATATACTACTCCCTACATTATAGTGTAGATTATATTTTAGAGTTAAACTAATAGTTAATGGTTCTCAAGAGTTTATTTCCAGCCTATAATAGTAATCATGGTTTGGCGAACATCTATGAAGGTATGTGTCATGGGTTTAGGTTTAATGGGTTCAGCATTAGCTAAGAGACTAAAAGGTGCTGGCTTTAATGTAATTCTATATAATAGATCTCTTGATAAAGCTCGTAGGTTAGCAAACGAATTAAATACATATGTAGCTGAATCGCCTGCTAAATGCTGTGAGGAGTCAGATGTTATAGCAATATTTGTTGCCGATGATAATGCTCTTGTAGACGTAGCTTTTATGCCAAATGGATTTATTGAAAAAAGTAGTGGTAGGGATGTTGTTAATATGGCTACAGTATCCACAGGTATATCGTCAAGGGTGTGCAGTGTTGTTGAGAATTATGGTGGAAGATATGTTGAAGCTCCTGTATGGGGTAGCGTATCAGAGGTTTTAGAGGGAAAGCTTATAGCTATGGTTGCCAGCAATAAGGAGTTGAGTAAAAATGTTCAAGAGTTTCTCTCTAGTATCACCCAAAGAATTATATATGTTGGTAAAGTCCCTAGAGCTATGGCTCTTAAGCTAGCCCTTAATCAGCTAAACATGGTTATTGTTGCAACATTAGCTGAAACCCTATCATTTCTAAAAATATATGATGTAGATTTTAGCTATTTTGAAGATCTTGTAAGGGGAAGCTGGATGGAGTCTATAGTAACTCGATTTCTTAAAAGAGCTACTGGGGAGTATCCTCCTAGGTTTAAAGTTGAGCTTGCAGCTAAGGATCTTCAATGCTTCATAGAATCTGCTAGAACATATCAGCTAAATATGCCGATAACAGCAGCAGCTATGCATAGATATCTCGAAGCAGCTTTTCACGGCTATAGCGATAAAGATTATCCTAATGTAGCTAAATACATCCTAGATTCTATAGATAAGAAAACTAAATAGAGCAACTTAATAGCTTAAGACAAACTCCCCATTGAGGCATTTAATTTTAAAAGGAAATCAAAAGCATCACTATTGGCTAATTTGATACGTATTGAAAATAGGTTATAAATCCCCTCTACATTTCTATTTACTATGCTGAGGTGGTTTTAGTGGAGCTTATTATTATACTTGCTTTTGATCTTGGTGCTAGTAGCGGTAGGGCATTGATTGGCAAAGTTAATTTGGATGCCAAGACGTTAGATGTTGAGGAGGTGTATAGATTTCCTAATGGCCCAATTAGAATTGGCAGACATCTGTATTGGGATATTCCAAGACTTTGGAATGAAGTTAAAGAGGGTATTAGACTTGCCTACAAAAAGTATGGTAATAAAATAGCTTCTATAGGTGTTGATACCTGGGGTGTAGATTTTGCGCTTCTTGATAACAATGGCGAACTCGTTGGTTTACCCTACTGCTATAGAGATTCAAGACGTAAGGAGGCATATGAGGAACTTCTAAGGGTTATACCTCCTGAAAGAATATATATGAGGACAGGCATTCAATTCATGCCTATAAACTCCCTATACCAGCTTTATGCAATGGTTAAGGATAGATCATCGTTACTACATGCAGCAAGAACATTTCTCATGATGCCAGATCTCTTTAACTATTGGCTTACAGATGTAACGAGTTGTGAATATACGGATGCTTCTACAACACAATTCCTTGATGCATATACAAAGAAATGGGCTTTTGATCTTCTAGAGGAAATAAACTTTCCAACAAATATATTTCCAGAGGTAATAGAAGCTGGAACTAGGCTAGGACCTATATCTAGCGAATTAGCTGAAGAACTTAGTATATCTAGGACTATAGATGTAATAGCGCCAGCTACACATGACACGGCTTCAGCTATTGTGGCAACACCTATAGATGAAGATTCTGCTTATATTAGCTGTGGTACATGGAGTTTGGTAGGCGTTGAGCTTGACAGACCTTTAATAAATAGAAAAGCCATGGAATATAACTTCACAAATGAAGGAGGAGCGCTTAACACCATTAGATTTCTAAAGAATGTCCAGGGCATGTGGTTTATTGAACAAATAAGAGCTTCACTAATTAGAAGGGGTATGAACTATTCATATCAAGAGCTAACGGAGATGGCAGCTAAAGCTTCAGGGTTTAAGAGCTTCATAGATCCCGACGACCCAAGATTTCTAGCACCACTAGATATGATTGATGAAATTATGAAGTATCTTGAGGAATCGAAGCAGGAGAAGCCTAGCGGCATAGGCGAATTAATTAGAATAGTTTTAGAGAGTCTAGCTATGAAGTATAGGTACGTTATAGAGAGAATTGAGGATCTTACTGGAAAAAGAATTAGGAAGATTAACATAGTTGGTGGTGGATCTAGAAATTGGCTTCACAACCAGCTTACAGCTGATTTTAGTGATAGAATTGTTGTAGCAGGACCTGAAGAAGCTACCTCTATAGGCAATATCCTCATACAACTCGTTGGCTTGGGCTACATCAAATCATTGAAAGATGCAAGAGAGTATGTGAGAAACTCACTCCAAATCAAAATATTTCAATCTAATCATACAGTAAAACATGATGATGCTTACACTAGATTTTTAGATCTATTAGATAGATCCACATCTAAGTCAAAGTAGATATACCAAATGGCGAATTAGAGAGGATGGCTAGAAACAAATTTATGAAATCCATCATAGCTAAGAGATTTAGCTAAATTCTTAGTGGTAGGTAGTCAGGTTAAACCAATGGATTATAAATTTAACTAGTGCTATAATTAGTTATTGGAGAAACTCTTACCTAAACAAGAACAAGAGTATGATTCAACGTTAATTTTAGTATAGCTAGAATCTTAATCTAGGTTAATTACCTAAATTATTGCTATATCTTTTGGTGGAATATATGCCTATAGTTACTGTATATATGTGGGCTGGAGTCTCTAATGAGGCTAAGAAGAAGATTATCTCTGGGATTACAAAAGTTTTTGAAGAGGTAGGCATTCCACGTCATGCTGTTGAGGTTATAGTTGTTGAGGTTCCCAAGGAGAACTGGGGTGTAGGAGGAGAACTGGCTAGTGAAAAATTTAAAGAGTTAAAACCGCCGTAGAATAGAAATAAGAGGATCTGTAAAAGTATTAATATAGCTATTTTACATCCCATAGAATGGCTGATAATAGTTTTGCCTAAACGTGTTGGTATTAAGGAGTCAATACAACATTAAAAACATACATGTTTTTAATGTTGTATAGCCCTACGGATATAAGAGGTGATCTAATTTAATAAACCTTTTTGGAATTTCAGCTCTTACGCCTTTTACGGGATCCACAACTTGGTTTATCCTAATATCAACTATTAAGCTTGAGAGCATGTATGCCTCTTCAAAGTCTATATTAAAAGCCCTTGAAAGTATAGAAACGGCTTCTTCAGAAGCTCTATAAACTGCCTCATCTATATCTACTCCAAAGGTAATTATGGCATATCCATCCATAGTTTCAATAACTGGATAACGAGGCCTTCTTCCCTTTATTAAATCAAGTTTTACTTGAACCTCACCAGAAACTTCAGCTGCAGCTACACAGAGTTCTCCATCAGCTTGAACTGCGTGTAGATCTCCAATAGCTAGAAGAGCACCTTCAACAAAAACTGGTAGATAGACTTTAGTACCGGTAGATATTAGCTTTACATCCATATTACCTCCATGATGTCCAGAGCTACCTGTAGGAATATCGTCACCCTCAGGCGCTACGCCAATTACGCCCACCATAGGCTTTACATCAATTTCTATACCATTAAAGAAAAGCTTACCACTTCTAATCTTTACAATTTTAGCCCTAGATCTAAAACTCTTATCCTGAAGAGCGCCAAAGCCAGGCACCACTACTATAACTCCACGATCTGAAATCTCTATAGACTCAATTTCAACAACAAGTGTATCACCCGGTTCAGCGCCTTCTACATATAGGGGGCCTGTAGCTGGATTAACTCTACTCCAATCTATAGATTCTAGAGGAGTACTCTCATCAACAATCTGACCACCTAAAGCATCAAGAGTTTTAAAAACTATGCGATCACCAGGTCTAGCTCTATATTTAGAGACATGCTTTTTAGAGAAGCTATATATAACATAGTCCCTTGGAATTACAATCATTTCTAACAACCTCAAAAAGAATACTACAAAGATTTGCACTTAAAAATTAATTAGGGAGCCATTTAGTGTAACCCTATACAACCTTCTACACATCTTCTACTTAAAGTTAATCCATAGAATTTAAAAACTCATCTAATTCTAGGTATAGAGATTCTCCTAGGAGCAACCATGATGAAAACTAGACGATTTTAAACTTTATTACGATGCTGTTTAGCTTATATTGAATAGAATCTTGAAAATACTACCGAGGAAGCCGAGAAGTATAGGTCTTGACATACTTTAATTATGATTATATAATAGATTAACTTTTCAATAGATGAAACTAAAAACCTATAACTAGGGGTGGAGGTCTAACTATATCTATCGATAGGGATATGTTTATAGAAGCTTTTCATCCAGACTATGGAATTCTACTATTTTTATAGTTTTAACAATATATGTAACTATTTAGTAAAATTAACCATTTTTTTAAACTTTTAATTTACATACATAAAATTTATAAACTAGTCTGTATAAATTAGTTATTGTGGGAATATGCCTGGGCAAATCCCTTTAATAGGCGAAAAACTTCCTGAAATGACTGTAGATACAACACATGGTGTTAAGAAACTACCTAACGACTATGCTGGTAAATGGCTTGTGCTATTCAGTCATCCAGCAGATTTCACCCCTGTATGTACTACTGAATTTGTAGCATTTGCAAAGAGGTATGAAGACTTTAAGAAGCTTAATGTAGAGCTATTGGGACATAGCGTCGATAGCGTCTTTAGCCATATTAAGTGGATTGAGTGGATCGAAAAGAATTTAGGGGTAAAGATTCCATTTCCAATTATTGCTGATCCTGTTGCTGAGGTAGCAAAAAAGCTTGGCTTTCTCCATGCTCAAAGTGTAACCAATACTGTTAGGGCGGTATTCATAGTAGACCCTAATGGAGTTATAAGAGTAGTGCTATACTATCCACAAGAGCTTGGAAGAAATATAGATGAAATTTTAAGGATTATAGTAGGGCTTCAGGTTAGTGAAAAACTTGCTGCAGCTATACCAGCCAATTGGCCAAATAATGATCTTATTGGAGATAGAGTTATAGTACCTCCAGCAAGAACTGTTGATGAGGCAGCAGAGAGAGTTAAAATCAAAGAATATACATGTTATGACTGGTGGCTATGCTGCAAAGAAGGCATATCAGAATATGCTGAAATGGCTAGAGCCTTCCTAAAGAGGGTAGCTGGAGTCCACTAAATATATCTAGGGGTTTTCAGTAAAACAATTTTTTATCAAACCTAAATACAATGATTTTATTTAATTTTAACATAATTATTCCCCACTACTTCTCTCCATACACTATGTATAGGTTTGCTCTTTTAGATGTATTACATCACCAGCTACTACCCTTTTCACCTCCTTACCTTTAGTCTCTATAAGAAGCGCTCCATCTTCATCCAAACCTATTGCTATACCCTCTATCTCTTCATCAAATGTTATTGCTTTTACTCTTTTACCTATTGTTGAGCTGTATAGAATCCACTCGTTCACTATATCCATTAGATTACCATCAATAAGCTTCTTATATGCAAAATCTATTTCTCTAATTATATTCTTTAGAAGTGGTGTTCTTGGAATTTCTACCCCCATAATATTCTTTATTGTTGTAGCATTACTCTGTAGCTCTACTGGGAGAGTATTATTTACGTTAACCCCTATGCCAAGCATTATATGGTGTATTTTATCTGCCTCAACTCTAGCCTCTATTAGGATTCCACACACCTTCTTCTCATTAACTAGTACGTCATTCGGCCACTTAACTTTTGCATCTACGTTGAAAAGACATTTAATTGATTTAGCAACAGCGACGCCACTTGCTAGTGAGAGTAGCTGGAAAGACTTTATTGAAGGAGGCTTTAGCAAGACGGTGAACCATAGACCGCCCTCACCTGCTTCCCACCTTCTCCCAAGCCTACCTCTACCCCTGGAGAGCTTTTCACACACAACAGTAATGCCTTCAGGTGCCCCCTCTCTAGCCAGTATATCCACTATGTCCTGAGTTGAGCTACACTCCTTTATATACTCAACTCTATAGACAATAAACCCCCTATATATCTCCCTACCACTAACTCTCTCCAAATCATTGTGAACAACAATTCTATAGCCTAACCTTGGATGACTTTCTATAACAAATCCTCTATCCTCAAGCTCTCTAATCAACCTATTTACAGTAGCCCTAGAGACGCCAAGCATTTGAGCTATCTTTGAGCCGCTAACAAAATCTTTAGATAGCATTAGTATTCTAACTAGCTCTACTTCAAATCTACTAGCCATATACATCTAATATATTATAGCTAAGTCTATACCTAAATACTTTGAGGTTCGTAAATATAGTGAAAACAACTCCCTTTCTACTAATGACATTAATATAGTACTAGCTATAGAAAATTTATAATTTTACAGGTAGTAGTAGCTATCTGGGTATCCCTATGACCAAAATAAGATTTGGGTTGAATCTTAGTTGGGCTGTTAAGAGATGGCCTATGCCTAAAGACTGGAGTGAAATTGTGTCAAAACTTGATGTAAAGTATGTGCAATTTTCATTTGATCTTCTTGACCCTAGGGCTCTAAGTCATGTAGTTGACTATATGGCTGGACTTATAATCAATGCTATAAAAGTAAATGGTATAACAATTCATTCAACTTTTACAGGCCTAGCTGCCTATTCATTTAATATGTTATCTCATCCAGATCCCCTAATGAGGCAAGATGCTCTTGATTGGTATATGCGTGCAATAGATTTTACATCTAAAATAGGGGTAAAGGCAACAGGTGGGCATATAGCAGCTAAAAGCGTAAAAGATTTTAAAAATCCCCAGAGGAGGGAGTATCTAGATGCAGTACTCATAGAATATGTAATGGCTCTTAAAAGGTATGCACAATATAAAGGGCTTGAAATAATTCTATGGGAGCCTATGCCAGTTGCAAGAGAACCTCCATGGACGATGAATGAAACTAAGGACATTCTATCAAAAGTAAACGTTGGTGAAGGCGCTCAAGTAAAACTCAATATAGATGTTGGTCACCAGTGTACGTTAAAAGAAATTGAGGCGGATCCATATGAATGGCTAAAAAGATTTGCCTCAGAATCACCTGCTATACATATTCAACAAACTGATGGTAAGGGGGATAGACACTGGCCATTTACGGAGGAATACAATAAAATAGGGATAATAGATCCTAGCAAGATCGTTGAGGCAATAGAGGACTCTGGAGCTAAAGAGGTTTATCTATTTCTAGAGTACATACCACCATTTGAAGCCTCAGATGATGAAGTGCTTAGAAACCTAGAGGTATCAGTAAAGTATTTGATGCAGTATATATAGCAAGTTCTATAATTTATTAAAAATTTTATTTCAAATTTTTGTAGCTCTAACTAAAATGTTTTGCCATTTCCTCATTTCCAGGCATTCTCAGTATAGCATCTATAGCCTCCTCAACCTGCTTAGTACTTTTTGTTCTAACATCTATAATTAACCAGTTGAACAACGTGTTTTTACCACCCTTTAGATTTGCTTCTAGCGCCCACTCCATCCTCATTAGCCTTGGCAGAATAGCATATCTATATATAACGCTTGGCAGATTTCCTACAGGCTTTGCATGAATGCCCTTTCCATCCACTTTTACAGGAATTTCAACTACAACATTATTTGGTATCTCTGGCACTACTCCATTATTTACTATATTAACATATATTGGTGCATATAGCGGCTTTGGCCCTGGGACTGGTAGTGGATATCTATCTGTAGGCTTGTCATTATATATCGAGTCTATAAGTGTCGCAATTACTTCTCCACTAGGCCTTGGAGGTATTGAACTTGTGATAGGCTTTGATAAATCATATACCACTCTAGCCATCTCCTCAACATTCCTCCTTACAACTAACACTCTAAATGCATAGCCTATTTCTGAATCTGGACCTCCATACGGTCCATACCAATATTGTTTTGTTTTTAAATCCCAGTGATACTTCCACGTACCACCTCTAACGCTATCGCCAATAGGTAAATATCCATAGGTTTTATACATATCTATAGCTGCTGGACAAAGATCTAAATCCCATGGATTTACCGTTGTCTCCCTCCAAATCCTCCAATACTCTTCTGCATCCTCACGGATCCAATCATCTAAATATCTATATGCATTCTCTCCCTTATACCTAAACTTTGTTAGCCATATAACATGGTTGAGGCCCGCCATTTCAAACTCTAGTTCACTAAACTCTATAAGCTTCATTATAGCCTCTAGACACTCCTGCTGATGTGCAGCACAAGCAGGTGTTATATTCTTTTTCAGCACCTCTTTTGCAAGCCTCATTGCAATAATTTCTATAGCTGCTCTAAATCCTAGAAAGCCATGGCATATACCAGCAACTTTAACCTTAGTTTCTCTACTAACCATTGTGGATAGCTCTAGAACAGGATTTGCAACTATAAAGAACCAAGCATTTGGGGCAAGCTCCTCAATATCTCTTGCAATATTTAGATGCTCCTTAAATTGGTAGTAGCCCCATATAGTATGGTAGTCTCCAACATAGTTCCACTCAACACTATTAATACCATATTTATAGCCATGCTCTTCAGAAATACTCCTCATAGTCTCATAGTATGTATAGCCTTTTACAAGAACTGTAGAAATAACAAAATCTGCATCTCTTATAGCCTCTCTTCTATCCTTAGTAGCATAAACCTTTACTGGAATCTTAAGCTCCTCAATATATCTTTTAGCAAATGTTGCTATAATATCTAGTCTACGATCATCTATATCCATAAGCCATATCTCAGAATTCTGAAGATCCTTATTGGTAAATATATCAATTAGTATCCTACTTGTCCACCTAGCGCTTCCAGCTCCTATAAAGGATATCTTAGGCCCTTTAACCATTTATCCATACACCAAGTTATTTAGGGAAAGAACGACTATAAATATTTTTCTATGATGAGCTATAGATAGTAAAGTCAGAGGATGGCGTTAAAAATAGTTTGATGTCAACTATCATCTATAATTAGAAGGGGGAGGCATATATTGTCTAAACATCAAAGGGATTTATTAATAGCTATGTTTAACAGTTAGCATTTCCATAATTAATTGACTATTCATATGGCGTTCTTGGGCATTGCTGTGAAAACTTTCTTCCAATCTCATTAGCAGCCTTTATCCCGCTAAATATCATCTCCGGCGTAACTTCAAATGGCTCATTTTGTATGTGTGGTATAGAATATGCTGTTTCAACTACTTTCCATAGATCTTCATCAGATACATCTCTAAGTCCAAGCTCATCTAGATTTATTGGAAGACCTACGCTATGGGCCCACCTCATATAATCTAATACATCATTTAGTGCAAAGCCTTCCATAATGAGTTGAACTATTGTTCCAAAAGCTACAAGTTCTCCATGGTACTGTGGAGGATTCATCTTGTGATGAATTTTTGTAAATCCAAAGTATATTGAATGTGCTACAGCAACTCCTGTATTTTCAAAGCCAAGACCGCTTAGAAGGGTGTTTGCTTCAACAACAAGTTCTAGAGCTGGCGTTACTACATGTTTTCTTGCTGAGTACATGGCTTCTTCACCATATCTTCTAAGTATATCGTATGTGAGTCTACATAGCTGAAAGCCTATGAAGGGTGCTCTTAATGGTTCTAGCCCCCTCTTCCCCTCATATTCGCTAAACACAAAGTTTTTCTTAAACGACTGAACAATAGCTCTACCCTCAAAGAATTTAGAGGATGCATCACCCATACCAGCGGCTAGAAATCTTGGAGGAGCTTTTGCTATAATCTCTGTATCAACTAAAACAAGATCTGGATTCCTAGGCCAAAATGCATCTTCTACAAACTCACCAGGATACGGCTCTGTATAGATTACAGAAATAGCACTTGTGGGAGCATCTGTAGAGGCTATAGTTGGAACACTCACAAATGATATCTCAAGAAGATTTGCAACAGCCTTACCAGTATCTATAGCCTTACCACCACCAAAAGCCATAATAAAGTCTACGCCAAGTCTAGATGCTATATCCTTAACTCTATTTATTTCCTCCCAACTACACTCCCTTCTAAAAATCTCAAACTCTATGGAAAGACTATGTTCAGCAAAACTTCTCTCAACAATGCCTCTTGTAATGCCCATAACAACATCATCGGCTATAGCAAGACCTTTTCTACCAAAAACCTTAACAAACTTACCTATATGTTTAAGAGCTCCAGCCCCCTGTATATATTTTCCGGGAGCTCTAAAGCCCTTAATGGCATTAACTGTAGAGTATATACCTTCAAATATGGAGGACATATCATACACCTCTATACACAAATAGTGTAGTTGTTACGGCATTAAAAATGAATGACAGTGCTTAACTTAAATTAATTAACAAATCATTAATGAAGATAATGAGTGTCATCTATATTACATATTGATGAAAATTAAACTTGTAGTTTCCATATCAAACATGGGTAACACATCTAAGACTATGCATGGAACTAAATCCTCTAAATGAAGTAACACTACCTGGTATAGGAGACTAAGAGTATGGTTGTAAAGGAAAATAATAAAAAATTAAATGTAGATTAAGTTTGAGACCTATTTTCAATTCAATATACTTCAGCTTGTGAGAAATACTGTCTTCTTTCACTAATAATAGCTGTTTCTCCAACTACTCTAAATTTTCCTTCAAGTACTATTTCCTTTGCGTTTCTTCCTATCATAATTCTGTACTCCCCAGGCTCTATTACTAGCCTCATATACTTATCATAGAACGCTAAAACCTCTATAGGTAGCATAAATACTACTCTCTTTCTCTCTCCTGCTTTAATAAACACTTTTTTAAAGCCTTTTAATTCTTTTACTGGTCTTGCTACAGATGAATATTCTTTTGATACATAGAGCTGTACCGTTTCCTCACCATCAAATTTTCCAATGTTTTCTACATCTACACCTATTTTTATATATCCAAACGGCTTTACCTCTATAGGATCTATCGTTAAATTGCTGTATCTATATTCTGTGTAGCTTAATCCATACCCAAATGGGAAGAGTGGTTCAGCTTGATACTCAACATATTCTCTAAATGAGGATGGTTTTCTTGAGTAGTATATAGGTATTTGTCCAACGTCATACGGTATGGAGACTGGAAGTCTACCACCTGGGTTATAGTCACCAAAAATTATATCAGCTACAGCATTCCCACCCTCTTCACCTGGGAGCCATGCTTCTAAAACAGCATTAACATATGGCATTATTGATGATATTGAAAGAGGTCTTCCATTTATTAACACTAGAATTATTGGTTTACCAACTTTGTATAACTCTCTAATAAGCTCCTCCTGAACACCAGGTAGTCTAAGCGATAGTCTATCAACACCTTCACCAGATGTATACTGTGTTTCCTCAAATGTTTTTCCAAACCATTTTGGATTTAAACCAGATTTTTCACCCATAACAGCTATAATAACATCTGCTTCTCTAGCTATCTTTATAGCCTCCTCAAAACCACTTCTATCTAAAGAATTAATATCACAACCCTTAGCATAGAGAACTTTAGTTGATGGAGAAACCTTCCTCTTTATACCCTCAAGAATAGTTACAACCTTTACAGAGACCTCCTCTTTCTCTTTTGGCATATGGGCATCATAGTGGTAGTCCCCTAGTAGATTTCTTGGGTTATCTGCATTAGGTCCTATAACAGCTATCGCCCCAATGTTTTTTGGTAGTGGTAGAACCCCATTGTTTTTAAGTAGTACTATAGCCTTTCTAGCAGCCTCTAGAGCAAGCATCCTATAACTCTCACTATCTAGAGTCTCTGGAACCTTTAACTCATCAACAAATGGATTATCGAAAAGCCCAAGTAGATACTTTAGCCTTAAAACTCTCTCAACAGCTCTATCAATAAGAGATTCTGAAATAATGCCCTCCCTTACGGCCTGAACTAACTCATTGAAACACACAACATCAGGAAAATTAACATCAACTCCAGCCTCTAAGGCCACTCTAAATGCTTCTACACAATCTTTAGCAACCTTATGAATTGTGGCAAGTTGTATTATTCCACCATAGTCGGATACAACAATTCCCTTAAAGCCCCATAGCTGTCTAAGTATATCAGTTAGAAGTTCCCTATTTGCATGACATGGAATTCCATCAATCTCATGGTATGCAGGCATTACAGAAAATGCTCCACCAATTCTTATAGCAACTTCAAATGGGTAGAGGTGCTGTTCTCTAAACTCTCTAGCACCTATATGAACTTGTGCAATATTTCTTCCCCCCTCAGGAAAGCCGTGTCCAGCAAAATGCTTTGTTGTAGCTACAACACCTCTTGATATATCACCTCCTTGAAGACCTACTACATAGGCGTACCCCATAGATGAGGTAAGGTATGGGTCTTCGCCATATGTCTCTTCACATCTACCCCACCTAGGATCTCTACAAAGATCTAGAACTGGAGATAGACAGTGTCTTGATCCTATAGATAGAACCTGCTCCTTAATAGCTGAAGCAATTCTATATACTAAATCAGGATCCCATGTAGATGCTAGTGCTATTGCTTGTGGAAAAACTGTTGCTGTTGGAGCCATTAAACCCGCTAAACACTCCTCATGAACTATAGCCGGTATACCAAGTCTAGTTTTTTCAACTAAAAACCTTTGAATCCTATTTATAATTCTAGCAGCATCTCTAGGTCTAAAACTAGTCCTAGAACCACCAACTCTAGTAATCTCACCTATACCATGCTTCAGTAGATCCCTGGCTTTCTCCTCTGAAAACTCCCCTCCATCCAAAAGTTTATCCACCGGGATAGACTGTAGTTGCGCAATTTTCTCTTCAATAGACATCTTCCCCAATAACTCCTTCACTCTTAACTCAATAGCCAATAGAGACCCCCTATCTAATTAGACAAGAACAAAAATATAAACATGTATCACCATGCCACAAGAGATTTATATGCTGAATCAACTCAAGCAATAGCCTAAAATCTATGCTGTGGAGATGGGTTTAAAGATTTTGTACAAGCAGTAATGTATAGATGTTGGATATGCTAGGTATTAATCTATAGAAGGTTTGTGGTATGAGTATCTAGAGACGGGTACTAGTTTGAAGTATAGATTTAAATCTCTCTGCATCTTGTAGCATATATACATTGTTAAACATTACATATACCTCCCTGCCCCTCCTTTCATACTCTACAACTACTCTAGATAGATTCTCTAAATCATTATCACTATACTTATATCTATAATTCACCTCTCCTTCACCAATCCCATGAAGTCTAAAGTATACTGTGGTTTTTTCTACAGTGGATAGATTCTTAAATGGATCTGTAACATGGATAACACTCTTAAATCTCGATACAATTTCTACTACTCTATCAATATTTTGTAGCCATGTCCCTCTAGGCTCCCAGCCAATAATAAACTCATTTGTATTAATTGCTGAAAAGAACTCTATAGTATTTCTATAGTTCTCCTCACTATAGCCAAAACTTGGCGGTGTCTGAATCACTATAACTCTAGCTCCTAGGGCTCTAGCACCCTCAATAGTTTTCTCCCAAGCCTCAAAAACTTCTTTAGTCGGTTTTAGAAATCCATATCTATTAGCTAAACCTTTATCTGGAATAAATCTAGCTCTTCTCCATGTTGATGAATCAAGGGGATGTGTAATAGCCTGCCAAGCCTTTAGGGTAAAGGTAAAGTGTTGTGGTGCTTCAGATCTATACCTCTTTAGCTTATCAATATCAGGTGGATCGTAGAAAGTCTCTTGAAGTTCTACAGCATTGAAGAGTTTATAGTATCTAGATCTAGATACACAAAAGCCGCAGCAACCAATAAAAATCATTTTCACTCCACCATAGAGAAGTTTTTACATTGGTATAAAATAAACTGCTATACATATTAGTAAATAACATCTTAAAAATTAGATTAAAAAACATAACTATTTTTATAGGCTGTATCTCTAAAAAAGCTTTATCTCACGATACTATTAGCCAACTATTTTCCATAGGGGTTTTCTAATCCTTTGTTTATCTTCGCCTACCACTATAGGCTCTATACCCACTATTTCACAGAATTTAACAAGTTTATTCACGTGGTTTCCAGCTATTCCATGGATGTGATTTGCTGGAAATACATTTATAAATTCTTCAAATGATGCTTTTAGCTTAACATACATGTGAGGCCATGTTGGATTTGTTTGATCTCTTAATTTCTTCTTTTCATCCTCTGGAAGATCTATAGAGTCTCCTCTCACTATAACCATATACATTTTATCTCCATATATCCCAAGTCTTGCAAAAGTCATTTCACCAGGTGCTGCATCAAATTCTACTGATGCTCCTCCCACAGGGAAGTACATCTCTATAGCTGGCCAGAGGGTAACCTTCTTAAGATTCTCTCTAGGATCAAAGCTTCTTGCTGCATACCAACTTGCATGATTTCCAGAGTTTGCAAATATCCATATATCTTTTTCAGGTACATATAGTCTTACATCTGCAAAAAGTACTGGAAGCCCTCCACTAACATACTTTAGAATCTGCATTGTTATAGCTCCAAATGAGTCTGCCTCTGTTGAACATATAAAGGGTTCCTTAGGCCCATTCCAATCATATGGATCGTTCATAAGCATTTCAGCAACATCTGTAATGACAACATGTTCTGTAAACTCTCTCTGCCCCTTTATTCCACAGAAGTCAAATCCATACTCTTCACTAATTATCTTCATAGCTAGATAAAGCTTTAGCTGCATCTTTAGCTTTTCAGGTGTTAACATCTTTCCATCATATTTAATTCTATCTCCAAGCATATCACTAAGCCACTTAAATCCTTTTTCAACCTCCTCACTAGGAACTTTCTCCATATACTTAGCTAATAGTAGTTGATCTATCTGATATCCTGTAACACCAAACACCCTCTGAACAGGTATCATATGGAAGTAGCCCGTCTCCATACCCATGGAATGACCTCCAAAAATACCATATACCTGCCCACGCAACGATACAGCAGCTTCTGCAGCCATCACCCAATCAATTATCTCCTCCTGAATCTTTGGATCCTCAATATCGCCTATAACCCTATGTGTTCTAAGACCAGCCTGTCTAAGAGCACCATCTGTTGCTAAAAGACCTACATTACCTGGATACTCACCCTCATTATTAGAAACATTAAGTATTGGCTTATCCCTACCCAACACATTAACTAGAGGCCATACAAGGTATGGATAGTCCCATATGTAGTACTGTAGTATCAATATCTTAACATTATTTCTAGCAAGATATTCCCCAACCTCCTTAGAGTCTCTAACAGATGATACAACCTTTGGTGCAAGAACTATCTCAGGCTTAGAACCCCAGTAATACTGAAGCTTTGTATCTAATATTTCTGCAAGTCTCTTCATACGCTTTAGACACTCACCCTCAAGACGCTCCATAACACTTCTTCTCTCATCTCCAAGCATGGCTATACCTATAGGAGCAATCCTCAAAATACCCCACCAAAACCAGATATCACCAACATAAATTTTTAACCTTATATGAGGTGACAACATTCTATGGCTGAAAAACCTCTAGTTACAGCCTATGAAGATTTTTAGGAGTTTCACACCATAGTATGGTGAGATAATATGGTGGTTGAAATCTTGCTAGAGATCTCCCTAGAGACTATTAGAGCATGCTACACTTGTTTTAAGTGTATAGGTGTTTGCCCAGCTGGCCTTCGACCAAATCTATTTGTAAAAGCCTATCTCAGTTCTATATTTAAAGAGTTTCGCGATGTATATGAGGAGATTATAGGAGGCTCTAGTATATGGTCTTGTGCTCGATGCCTTAAATGTGTTGAAATTTGTCCACAGAAAGTACCTCTAAACGATATTATTGAATATCTACAGCATGAAGCTGCAAAGAGGGGTCTTGCACCCAAGATATATCTAAATATGGCTGAAAATACTATGAATACATATCTTGCATTTACAAGCCAAACTATAGTGTCTAAAGATGGAGATTTTTATACAACTGAGGATATTAGAGAGCTACTAGGTCTAGCCCCCCTTCCAGAACCTATAGGTAATGAGAAATTTAAAGAGATACTAAATATGTTAAGAGGTTTGGATAGCAAATGAAAGTAGTAATTTTTACTGGGTGCTTCACTTTAGTGAAACAAATTGCTGTTGAAGTATCTATACTTAAAGTTCTCCAGTATCTCAATATAGAGCCTATAGTCCCTAGAAATATAAATTGCTGTGGATTTGCATTTCGAAGCATATATCCATCAACATCACTGTATTTAACAGCTAGACTTCTTGCCTCTCTACATAATCCTGAAACCATTGGTATTCTTACTCTATGTAATGGATGTTATTTAATGCTTAGAGAAACTGTCTATAGGCTTAAAGAGGATAGAAAATTATTAGAGGGTATTAAAAGCCATCTAAAGGAGGAAGGCCTTGAGCTTAAAGAAATACCGAGGATTATACACCCAATCGAATTCTTCCATGATATTATTGGTATTAAGATGCTAGAGAATGCTAAGAGGAGACAGTACAGCGATATAGTTGTGGCTACACACTATGGCTGCCACGCTTTAAGACCATCAACTACACCATCTTTTGACAACCCTATGAATCCTAGCAAAATGGAGAGAGTTATTGAAGCTCTAGGCTTTAGAACTAGAGACTATCCAGAGAGGCTAGACTGTTGTGGAGCTGTACTACTAGCCACAAACCCAAATCTTGCTATGAGGTTAGCATACAATAAAATTAGTGGTACCTCTAGATGGGGATTTAGTCTACTTGTAACAACATGTCCATATTGTTTTGAAATGCTTGACTCTAGGCAGGAGGCTATAATGCAAATGTTTAGCGATGAGCCAAAGCTATCAGTAATGCTTCTATCTCAATTAATTGGTTTACAAATAGGATTAAGTGAAAGTGATGTTGCACTAAACCTTAATCTTTCTCCAATAGATAGAATTCTGCCATATATTGTAAAAAGGTGAGTAGCTTGAGTAAAGCTAAGATAGCTGTATTTCTATGTCACTGTGGCACTAATATAGCTGGTGTTATAGATATTGAGAGAGTTGCTAAAGAGATTAGAAGAATACCAGATGCTGTAGTCTGGGACCATAGATTTCTCTGTTCTACAGATGGTGTAGAGAGTATGGTGAACAATATAAAGTCTAGTGGTGTAGATAGAGTTGTTGTAGCAGCATGTTCTTTTAGAACGCATGAGCCGTTATTTCAAGAAGCTCTTCGTAGAGCTGAATTAAATCCATATCTACTTGAGATGGTTAATATAAGGGAGTTGTGTTCATGGGTACACGAAGGAGAGAAGGAGAAGGCTACTGAAAAAGCTATTAGAATTATTAAAGCAGCTATTACAAAGGTTCGAAACAATAAGCCGTTGGAGCGTAAGAAACTCCCCATTATTCCAGCAGCTCTTGTTATAGGAGGTGGTATAGCTGGCATAAGGGCTGCTCTAGATATTGCTGATGCTGGTTTTACTGTGTATTTGGTTGAAAAAGAACCTAGTATTGGGGGTAATATGGCTAAACTTGATAAAACCTTTCCCACACTTGATTGCTCAATATGTATTCTAGGCCCCTTAATGAATGCTGTTGCTCAACATCCAAACATTAAGCTATTTACATATAGTGAGGTATTGTCTATAGAGGGTAGAGTGGGGGAGTTTTTAGTTAAAATACTTAGAAAACCAAGGTATGTAAGAGAAGATCTTTGTAAAGGATGTCTTATTTGTATTGCTAAATGCCCTGGTAAAGCTATTGATGAATTCAATGCCGGACTTTCATATAGGAAAGCCATCTATATACCATATCCACAGGCAGTTCCACGTATTCCTGTTATAGATCCAAATACATGTCTATATATTCAGAAGGGGGTATGTAGAATATGTGAAAAACTATGTCCAGTTGGTGCTATAGATTTTAGCCAAAGGGGTGGAGTTATAGAGGTTAGGGTTGGTGCTATAGTAGTTGCAACAGGTTTTGAAGAATACAATGCTTCAAACATCTATGAGTATGGCTATAGCAAATACCCCAATGTTGTTACAGGGCTACAGCTAGAACGTTTAGCTAGCTCCTATGGACCTACAGAGGGAAGACTTATTATACCTGGACTTGGCAAAGAGCCTAGGCGTATAGCTATAGTAAATTGTGTTGGTTCACGTGATGAAAGACATCTACCCTACTGCTGTAGAGTTGGATGTATGGCTAGCTTAAAACATACATGGTATGTTAAGCATCTTTTACCTGATGCAGAAGTCTTTATATTTGCTGATGAGATTAGAGCTTCTGGAAAAGGCTTTGAGGAATTCTATAGAAGGATAAGGCAGCTACCAAAGGTCTATATAGTTAAGGGTAGAGCTAGTGAGGTTAGAGGCAATCCAAATGGAACACTATCTGTTAGAGCATATGATCCAGCGCTAGGTCGTGAAATATCAATTGAGGTTGATTTTGTAGTTCTTGAGGTTGGTATAGTTGCAGGACGTGGTACAGAGGCTGTAAAAAATATATTGAAGTTGGGAGTTCTACCCAGTAGTGGATTTCTACTAGAGCTACATCCAAAGTTAAACCCTGTTGAAACTGCTGTTGATGGTGTTTATATCTGTGGGGCAGCTGCTGGACCAAAAGATATACCGGAGACTGTGGCTCAAGCTAGTGCTGCTGCTAGTAAGGTGATAACACTACTTTCAAGAGGCTATATAGAAACACAACCCTATATAGCAAAAGTTGATGAAGAGTTGTGTAGTGGCTGTAGAATTTGTCTTACTGTTTGTGAATACAATGCTATAAAAATTGTTGAAAGGGGTGGAAGGAATGTGGCTTATGTTGATGAAGCTTTATGTAAGGGGTGTGGTGCTTGTGTAGGTTCTTGCCCAAGTAGAGCAATAGAGGTTCTAAATCTAGGGCTGAAGCAAGTAGAAGAGATGGTAGCTGAGATACTAAGGTGAGTATAATGTCTGTAGAGCCAAGAGTTTTAGTCTTTGCATGTACATATTGTGCATATGCTGCTGCTGAAACAGCTGGTGTTAGTAAGCTTCAGTATCCTCCACAAATCTATATAGTTAGACTACCCTGTAGCGGTATGTTTAAAAGCTACTATGTGCTTAAAGCTCTTCGCAGCGGCTTTGATGCAGTATTGTGGAGTGGCTGTCATCCACCATATGATTGCCACTTTATAAATGGCAATTATAAAGCTAGAGTGCGGGCTACTCTACTAAAGGCATATCTAAAGCAGCTTGGTTTTGAGGATGAGAGATTTAGACTTGAGTGGATAGCTGCTGGTGAAGCTGATAGATTTGCCTTAATAGCTAAAGAGATTGTTGAAAATGCTACTAGACTACCAAAGCTAAGATTTATAGAGTACCGTGAGGTAGAGGTTAAATGACTATAAACATTGGTATTGTTAGTCTAGCCTATTGTGCTGGTTGTGAAGTTGCTATAGCCTCTATGGAGAGATTCTGTGGGCTTATAGGCAGTGGCATGGTGAGAATTGCTTATTCAACACTTTTAGTGGATAGAGAAGAGCTAGAGAATGTAGATATATTGTTTGTTACAGGTTCAATTAGAACTTATGAGGATATTGCAATTATTAAAGAAGCTAGTAGAAAAGCTTTAAAAATAGTTGCTTTTGGTAGCTGTGCATGTTTTGGAGGAATACCAGGGCTAGCCAATACAATTGAGAGAGAAGAATTACTTAGAGAGATATTCAGCCCTCTAAAACCCTCTACAACAAACTCTAGATCTAAACTCACAAGATTTATAGTACCACTTAACACCATTGTAAAAATTGACTATATGGTTCCAGGTTGTCCACCACCTGAACCATTAATAGAGACTTTGCTAGACTCGCTAATCTATGGAAAAGAATTTGTATTACCCAAAGTTAGTGTATGTAATGAATGTCCACTTAATAGAGATGATAAAAAACCTTTAAAGAAGCCTAGAAGAAAACTTTTAGCACTAAACGATATTGATATAAATACATGTTTTCTAAAGCAGGGTATTCTATGTATGGGTCCAGCAACACTAGCTGGCTGTAAAGCTCTATGCCCTAGTAAAGGAGCACCTTGTATAGGCTGTATGGGCCCTCTACCTAATTCCAAAGATCAAGCAGCTGATATGATTGATGCTCTTAGTATATTCTACTCAGTTGAACCACCAGAAGAAATTCTTAAAGCTATACCTGACCCCATAGGCCTTTTATCAATGTTTACACTACCCTATTCAACAATTCCATATCATAGAAGGGTTGGTGGAGAGAGGATTGAAAAAGATGTTAGTAGAGATTAAACCTGTAACCCGTATAGAGGGTCATCTCTATGCATATATAGATATTGGGGAGGGTGGCGCAAGGGTTCAGCTTAGAGCAGAAGGCTTTAGAGGTTTTGAGAAAATTCTTATTGGAAGACCTATTGAGGAAGCACCAAATATAGTTCCACGTATCTGTGGGGTATGTCCAGTTGCACACCATCTTGCTTCAGTTAAGGCAGTAGAAGCTGCACTTGGTGTAGAAATTCCTAGAGCTTCAAGGATGGTAAGAGAGGTTATGGGGCTAGGTGGTGTAGCTCAAAGCCACCTACTACAATTAGGCTTTCTACTATATCCAGATATAGAGCATGGTGAAGAGGTTCGTAACATATATTCTACACAGCTATTTAAAATGTTCATAGTGCTACGAAAATGTGTTTTACGAATAGTTGATATTAGTGGGGGGAGACATGTACATCCATTTAATGCTGTTCCAGGTGGTGTATTGAAACTTCCATTGAGGGAAGATATAGATGTAATGAGGACTGAGGCTAAAAATGGATTGAAGATTCTAAGTGAATTATATGGGGAACTGAGAGAGAGAATAGAAAGCTTCATTGAAAGCAATACTGATGTAGTATATAGAAGAAAGTCAATGGCAGTATTAGTAGGCAGTAAAGAGATAGAGTTTTATGACGGTATGGTAAAGATTATAGATGATAACAATGCTGAACTGCTATTTCAGCCCAGCAGATATATGGAGTTTATAGTTGAGGAACCTATAGAGTATAGCTACTCTAAGAATGTGTACATAACTATAAATGGTGCTAAAAAAATATTTAGAGTTGGCCCTCTTTCTAGACTCACCACATTGCGGGAAATACAACATGGAGTTAGTGGAGAATTCTACAAAGACTTTAAAGCAGTGTTAAGTAAATGGCCTCAACACCCACTACTCTACAATTTAGCTAGACTCATTGAGGTAGCTTATTGTCTTGAGAAAATCATAGAGGTTTTAGATGAGCTACAAAATACCCCAGCTACACCAAGGGCAAAAACCATGGTGGAAGAAGGCGAGGGTATAGGAATTGTTGAAGCACCAAGAGGACTTTTAATACATCACTATAGATGTAGTGGAGATGGGTTAATAACATATGCAAACATCATTACACCAACAACCATGAATATAGCAGCAATGGAGCAAGACATTAAAGAATTGGTAGAAACACTAATAGAGAGACAATTAAATAACGTTGAATATATAAAGAAAAGGGTATTGTATCTAATAAGAAGCTATGACCCCTGCATCTCATGCTCTACACACACCATACACATATCACCAAATAGTAGTAGCTAGAGTTTAGAAACGGCTAGTCAAAAACATCACCTATAAGAGATGAAGCAATTATACCATCAAATACAAATCTATAACAAGAGCTAAACTTCATACTCTTAATTTTGTTAAAGATATATGTTTATGGCTCTAACACTCTTAACCACCTTATAGATGGATGATGTATTTTAGATGTTTAGAAACCCTTCACTATTTAGGGTGGAGGCTAGATTTATACCTGTCTTAACTTTTTAAATATACTTTATCTTCATAAACAGTTTTATTCCTACACAATGAAGATTTTTGTGGATAAAGTTATGATCGACTATAGAAGATTTAGATCAAAAGACGGTGATTATGTAGCATCTATAGTGGCTAGGTATTCACTTACATTTTTAGAGGATAGAAATGTGATTAGTTTTGCAGGTGGTTTGCCAGATCCATCTACATTTCCTATAGATGATCTTAAGAGAATAGCTGTAGAGGTTTTGGATAGCTATGGATATGATGTACTTCAGTATATGCCTAGTAGAGGTATATCGATGTATATAAAAGAGCTTATAGATTTTCTATATAGGGTTAGAGGAATTAAAACTAGTATGGATAATGTTATTGTTACCACAGGATCGCAACAGGCTATAGACATTATAGCTAGAATGTATTTAGATGAGGGTAGCTATATAGCTGTTGAAGAACCTACATATATAGCAGCTTTAAATGCATTTAGAGCAAGAAGACCAAGATTTATTGGCATACCTATAGATGATGATGGTATGAAGACTGATATTCTTGAGGAAAAACTTAGAGAACTTAGATCTAAAGGTGAAAAAGTCAATCTACTTTATACAGTTCCAACAGCCCAAAACCCCTCGGGGGTAACGCTATCTATAGATAGAAGAAAGCATCTACTTGAGCTTGCTGAAGAATACGACTTTCTTATAATTGAAGATGATGCCTACGGGCTTATCATATTTGATGAAGATAAATATGTACCTCCTCTACTTTCAATAGACTACAGTGGAAGGGTTATATATGTAGGGTCTTTAAGTAAGGTTCTAACCCCAGGGATGAGACTTGGCCATATAGTTGCTCCTAGAGAGATTATAGAGAGTCTTGAGCCATTTAAGCAGATAGCAGATCTCCATACACCAGCTTTTACCCAATACATTGCTGCTATTGTATTGAGGGAGGGGATTGTTGAGAGAAATATACCTAGAATTAAAAGTATATATAGATTAAAGAGAGATGCAATGCTTAAAGCTATAGAAGAGCATATTATAGAGTCCGCCTGGTGGACAAAGCCTATAGGCGGTATGTTTATATGGATTAAACTCAATGTTGAAATAGATACAGAAAAGCTTTTACAAAAGGCATTTAGTAGAGGTGTTATATATGTGCCTGGCAAAGGATTTTATCACAATGAAAACGGTTTTGATACAATGAGACTAAACTTTACATATCCAACAATTACTGAAATAGGGATAGGTATAGAGAAACTCTCTAAAGTGATTATAGAAGAAATCAACCAATGAAAATATCTAAAGCTATGTAGCAAAGTTAGTAAGAATAATAGTATTTCCTCCTCAAAAATATGTAGCGATACAAATGTTTAGCAATTTATTTAAAGTTTATAGATCTGTTTAAAATTGAATCCTCTTACCATATAGATAAAGATGTTAGTTTATGAGGTGACTACTATGGATTTTGATGGTATTGAGGGTTTTATTGAGGTTAGGGGGAGATACCCACTACTAGTAACAGCAGTACATGGCTTTGGATCTGATGGGTATAGACTTGTAGTTCAAATTTTAAGAAAATGTCTAAAAATGTGTGGATATCTTAAGACATTCTATACATATCATGAATTAAAGAATATAGTACCATATCATTCAGCTGTAGATGTATATACGTGGGAGATAGCCTATAAAACTGCTGTTGCTGAAGAGCTATGGGCTATTCTACCTACATTAAGTAAAATTGATAGAATAGAGGGTATTTACATGCAAGACTATAATTTAAATAAATCCTATGCTATTTTAACACCATTTTGGAAAAGAGTAGAGGAGGTTATTAGAGAAGGGGGAATAAAAATAGTTATAGATATACATGGGATGAAGAATATAAAGAAATGGCCAGATATCTGCATTTCATCCAGAGGATATAGAACAGCATCAAAAGAACTTGTAAAAATGGTGGCTAATTACTTTAAAGAACAAGGCTTTTCTGTTGCTATAGACCACCCCTTTTCAGGTGGTGCCTTTATAGCAGAATTTGGTAGACCGCCAGAAGTAGAAGCAATAGCGATTGAGATAAAGAGAAGTCTAAGATTCTATAGATCTAGAATACCGGGAATTATAGGAGGTGCAATAAAAATGTTAAAAAAGCATTATCTAAAGCTACAGTAAATATATTACATAATCTATCTATAGCGTAGAGAGGAGTGTAGTATAGTGCTATCCAAAGCTTCTTCAACACCCAACCAACTTTAACCCAACAATTTAAACAATTATATAGCTTACAGTATTGTACTCTAATCAGCTATAGAAAGTCTTTGGTTATTAAAACAACATGAAGTCTTTAACTACTTCTAATACTGTGTTAGAAAATGGAAGTAAAGTATAAATTTTAGACATATGGTATATAATGTGATGCAAAATGAAGAAGATAGTCTATACAGATGCTGCACCAAAGCCTATAGGCCCTTATAGCCAGGCTATTTGTGTAAATGGCTGGCTATTTATATCTGGACAGCTACCACTTGATCCAAATACAAATAACATTGTCGAGGGGGATTTTAAGGTAAAGGTTAGAAGAGTTCTAGAGAATATTAAAGTAATTGTAGAATCTATAGGAGGTTCTCTAGAGAATATTGTTAAGGTGACTGTATACCTAAGGGATATTTCAAGGTTTGGAGAATTTAATGAGGTGTATAGACAGTTTTTCTCCTATAATCCTCCAGCTAGAAGTGTTGTAGAGGTATCTAAACTACCTAGAGATGCTGAGATTGAGGTTGAAGCTATTGCATGGATTGAAAAATGCTGATTCCTAATGAGCCTCTGCCTGAAGGAGCTAAGGGTTATCTAAAGATGTAGAAAATTTGTGGATGTGTTATGGCTGGAGGTAGTATAGCTGAATATTTTGTAGTTTTTCTTGTTTCACTTTTACCTATAGCTGAGGTTAGAGGCTCTATACCAATGGTTTTTATACTCTTTAGAGATACTACATCTATTGTATATGGATTAACTATAGCTGTTATTGGCAATCTTATAGTTGCTCCTATTGTGCTTATAGTTTTGAAATGGCTAGATATAATCATCATGAATTCTAGAGCTGTTCCCAACATAGTAAGAAGAGTGTATGCAAAGGTTATGAGATATGCGCATTCTAAGGCTTCTAAAATTAATCGCTATAGCTTAATTGGGCTTATAATATTTGTTGCTATTCCTCTTCCAGGTACTGGTGCATGGACTGGTTCTTTGGTTGCCCATATTCTTGGGATTGATAGAAGGAGGGCGTTAGTGGCTATAGAACTAGGGGTTCTAGTTGCATCACTTATAGTATTGCTAGCCTCTATCCTTGGGATTGAGATAATTAAAAGAATATTTATGTTGTAATCTACATAGCTTTTTCAGCTGTTAACCTCTCTATAGTTTCTATATAGTTTTTAACCTTCTCTGGAATACCCTTTATATCAATTGATATAAAGCCTCTTACAAGAATTCCTATAGCCTCATCTCTTGTAAAGCCCTTACTCATAAGATAATAAATTTCATCTTCAGCAAGCCTTCCTATCGATGCTTCATGAGTTAAAATAGCATTTGAAGACTCTGCATGGAGTTCGGGTATAGTTGTTATTAATGAGTTATTGGATAGCATAAGCCCTCTACAATCTATATGGCCTTTACCACCTCTACCAACTATTGAAGCCCTCATAACAACTCTAGATAAATCTCTTGCAATAGTTCTTGATATAATCTCTACACTACTATCACTATCTTCAAGTACTGCTCCACTACCTATATCTATTTCAGCATCACCTATACCAAGAAGTATAGAGGCTAGATATGCATGTGCCCCACTATCTAGATAAACTCTTGGATATGCCTGTAAAGTCTTTACATTACTTAAATTAGCATAATATGATATATATTCACCATTTTCAGAAACATTTACAACTGTTCTAGGTCTAATGTGGGTAACTCTATTCCATGAATGCACCATAACAAATCTAAGCTTTGCATTTCTACCAACATAGAATTCAGAAAGCCCTATATGAAGACCTATAGACTCTGGAGCTACAGTACAGCCTGTATACACCGTAGCTTCAGCACCATCCTCAACAATAACAACATTGTGTGGAGCTTGAAGTCCATGTAGACTTATGAAGAGACATGCCATTATCGGTTCTTCAACTCTGGTATTCTTTTTAATTCTTATAAAGTAGCCCCCCATACCCCTAAGTGCTGCTACTGCTACATATTTATCCATAGACGGTCTTATCAACCTCCATACATATTCTTTTGCTTCATCTGGATAATTCTCAATAAAATCCTCAATTCTAAGGACTTCAACACCTGGAATCCTACTTATATACTTAAAATAGCTTTGGTCAATCTGTAGATAAAGAGCTTTTGCCTTTAAATCAACCCCAACTCTATCTATACTACCCATATCAAATCTATACCCACCCCCCTCAGCAACAGCATATGTAGTAACATCTATATCTACCCCATATGGAGATGGTTTATTGAGTCCCTGCTTAGCCTCCTCAACTACTCTAGCTAACCATTCTTTTAAACCCATAGCTAAACACCTCATCTAGTATAGATTCATCTCCGCAGAACTTTATAGAACCTGAAATCATTATACATACATGTGTTGGACGTATATACTTTGCTATAGATGCAGAATGTGTTATTATAACAATTGATCTGTATGTCGAGATATCAATAAGTTTCCTAAGAACCCTAGCGATAATGGCTATGGAATCTACATCAACACCACTATCAGGTTCATCAATAAAAGCAAGTCTTGGCTTTTGTGCAACTATTGTTGCAATTTCAATCCTCTTCAATTCACCACCTGAAAAACCTTTACCAAACTCTCTATTGAGTAGATAGTTTATTTCAAGCTCATCTACAATTTCATCAACACTACACCCAGTTCTCCTACATATACTTACTAAAAGATCCCTTACTCTTACACCTGTAAGCTTTGGAGGAATTTGATACGCTATAGCTAAACCTCTAGATACCCTATGCTCCATGGGGCTATATGTTATATCTTCACCATCAAATAATATTTTACCAGAGACAATATTGTAATTTGGATAGCCTATTAAAGCTCTTAAAAGAGATGTTTTGCCAGCACCATTAGGGCCAAGAAGAAATACAGTACTATTCTTGTTAACAGTAAGACTAACATTCTTTAATACAGTTTTAGAGCCTACGCTAACCGTTAGATCATTGATACACAGTATGTTATTGCAGCTAGATGTCATTCTTAAGAGCACCTCTACTATAAAAAGCAATACACATCTCTTTTTTATATCTAAAAAACCATTTACCCACTACTGGATACTAAAATTTATATGCTTGTGTCATTAGAATAGTGTTTAAAAACCTATAAACTTGCCACCCCCTCTATCTTTATTTTAAAGCTATATCCAATCGATGTTAGCTATATAGCTTATAGCCATCTCTAAATATATTTAGTAATTTCATATAAATTCTTAGCTTTAAATATTAATCAATGTAAACCTTAAACTTATGGTAGCTATGCTAAGCCTCTAATATCTATTCTTATACAACTCTTTACGAAGTTTTAACTCTTTGAGGAGTGGTATGGCATTAAGTTTTTTATCATCTAGATACTCCCACAATATGCCGGGAGGTCTAATCCTCTCCCCCACAGTTTTTATTTCTCTAGTTGGAGTAAATATATAGTCTACTGTAAAATCCCATGGCTCTAGAGGGATATGGCTATCAACTATCTGTACATCATGTACTGTAGTTACTATAGGTACTTCAGGTAGTAATTTATAGTACTCTATTAAAATCCCGTATTCAAGTTCTGAATAACCTTCACCTTTACCTAACCTCTCCCCATAGATACTAACTACTGTAGAACCTACAACAACTAAATCAACTTCAGGTAGATTCTCTGGTTCAACTATTTTGCCATATCTAAACGCTCCACTAATAGTTGAAGCATATTCATATGAGCTAGGGTGTAGCTCTCTAGGATTAATTAATAGAAAGCCTTTAGAAATTCTCGGTGTTGGCATTACTAACAACTTACCATTTCTTAAAACAGCTTCTCTAACAGGTCTTTGAGGTGAATCTGGATTAACTTTAACGACTTTAGCATTTCTAAACATATTGGTATTAATTAGCCTTGAGGCAGCTTCCTCAGCACCAATAAAATTAGGAATTCTACCAAATACAGGTCTTGGAAATCTAGCTATATTTCTTTCCTCCATAACCCTCCATATACTGTTTCTAAGCACCTCCCTTATTGACTTCTTTTTAATCGTTGCAACACCTCAACAAAATTTACATTATAGGAATTAGATTTATGAGTTTTACCCTAGCATGAACTATATGAAGCTTAATTTTAAGTACTGTCTAAATTTAAAACTTCAACTAAAGTATTTTGGATATAAGGTGATATTTATCACCTCTTTAGATAGTGAATTAATTATAGGATCTTTAAGACTTAGAAATAGAGTTGTCCTACCACCTATGGCAACACAGCTAGCTAGTCCTGAAGGTGAAGTTACAAATGAATTGTTGACACACTACATGTTGAGATCTTCATGTGTTGGTCTAGTTATTGTTGAACATTCCTATATATCTCCTGAAGGCAAATATAGTTCTAGACAATTAGGTATTTGGCGTGATGAATTAATTGAAGGTTTAAGTAAACTCTCAAGCATTATTAAGGGGTGTGGTGCAGTAGCTGTTATACAGTTAAACCATGCTGGAGGAAGAGCAAATCCAGCAGTATGTAACTGTAAGCCTATAGCACCATCGCCAGTTCTAGTTCCAAGAGGTTTTGATATTCCACGTGAAATGACTTCTGAAGACTTTGAAAGAGTTTTAAAGGCATTTAGAGAAGCAGCTATAAGAGCTGTTAAGGCTGGATTTGATGGTGTTGAATTACATGGTGCACATGGATTTCTGCTTAACCAATTTCTATCACCTATAACTAATAAGAGGGTGGATGAGTTTGGAGGATCTCTTGAAGGTAGAATGAGGTTTCCTCTAGCTGTTGTGGAAGAGGTTAGAAGAGCTACCAAAGGTAAATTACTTATGTATAGACTAGGGGTAGACGATATGTTGGAAGGCGGATTTACTATAGATGAAGCTATTAAGGTAGCAATTAAATTAGTGGAGATCGGTGTTGATATAATTGATGTGTCTGGAGGATTATGTGGTGGAGCTCCACCACAACTACAAGGAATTCAAGGATTTTTTATACCTTTAGCTGAGAAGATTAAGAGGTTTGTTGATGTTCCAGTAATAGGTGTAGGAGGTATTGAAGATCCGTGTTTTGCTAATAAACTAATTGCTAAAGGTAGAGTAGATCTAGTAGCTGTTGGTAGAGCTCATCTAAAGAATCCACAGTGGTGTTGTGAAGCTCTTAATACCATACATAAATGTATTAATACATAATTTTCTTAAAGTCTAAGCCAAATTATCTATAAATAGAATAATGAATACAACATCTGTTAATAAAATACTGTCTTCCCAAAGACTATATCCCATATCACTATAATTGAAGTAGGTGTTAATCTTTAAAGAGTTTAACTACTTTAGCAAATAGAGAAGGCTATAGAAAATTTTTATGGGTAAAAAGCCACAGCCTTTATAGTGTTAGAAGTCAAGACTCTTACGACATACTATTGACATTGTTTAAAGAAAGCAATAGTTTTTAACTGTCTACTAATAATTGTTTTTTACGAGGTGATTTAGTGAAGGTAGTATGTCCTAAGTGTGGAAATCGTTTTGATACAATCTATGCTAGAGCTTATTCATGTAAGTCGTGTAGCATATTATTGTACACCGCTAAATGTAGCTACATCAAATGTCCATTCTGTGGCCATGAGTTTACCATCTAGTGGTATTTGTTATGAGGATTTTAGCACTTTCTGATATACATGGTAATTGGAAAGCACTTAAAGAGGTTATGGAGAAAGAAAACTATGATATAGTTCTCCTAGCTGGTGATATTTCTGATTATAGTGGAAAATATGATAAAGTTATTAATGTTATTTCAAATCTTGTTAAGAGTTCTAACATTAATGTGTATTTAGTGCTTGGAAATATAGATAGCCCTCAGCTACTAGATATTTTTTCTGGTGTAGAAATGTTTAAACTACTACACGGCAATATAGCTACATATCTTAACTATATAATTGTTGGTTTTAGCGGTGGGCTTTGCTCACCATTCTATACAAACTTTGAGTTAAGTGATAATGAATATAGATTATTAATAAATGAAGTGGTTAAATCTCTAAATCAAATAGATAGAAATAAACATTTAATACTTCTTACCCATACACCACCCTACAATACTAAGGTAGATTTAACATATAGTGGTCTACATGTTGGTTCAAAAAGTTTAAGAGAATTCATAGAGTTGTATAGACCAAGATTGGTTGTATGTGGACATATACATGAGGGTAGAGGTGTTGACTTTATAGGCAACTCACTAGTTCTAAATCCAGGACCTCTTTACAAAGGATACTATGCTACTATAGATCTTAACGATGAAATTAACTATGAGCTAAGGATATTAAAATAAAAGTTCTTCAACTAAATATAAAATAAAATTAAAGGTTTTTAGAAAAGGCTTAAAATTGTAAACTGTAAATCAAGTGAATTGCTGAAGAAAAACCTTTGTTCTTTAGAAGGATGGGGTGATTAGAGTACTACTTGTTTTAATTACTTGAAAGCTATTGACAATTTTATGCTGAATCCATTCTGTTTATAGACTTTGTAGAAACTATCTATAGTATAAAGGCTTGTAGAAAGTTTATTATATTTTATCTATATAATTGGGGGTTGAACAATATGCTATCTATTTTAGTGAATTTGTGGTGAAGCTAAGATAGAGGATATATATACATCTAATTGGAATATATTTAGGGTGGTATATAGATTATCTTATATTTCTCGAGGTAGATATAGGACGACTAAAAGAGATGTTAAAGATTCTATTAGGCTTGGTTTAATTGCAAGAGAGCTTATTGGATACTATGTAAGAGTGGTTTGCTGGAGTGGATTTAATAGGGTTTTAGAGGTAGAAATTGAGATGCTGTAAGAAGAAGGTGTTAGGATTTTGGGGGAAGTAATGTATAGTGGTGTTGCTGAGGAGCTGTATAGAATCTTTTACAGCAATATTCTATCGAGACTTACTTCAATTGCTGATGAAGGTAAGAGATATCTATATTTTTTGGCTTGGCTAAATAGGGAGTTGATTGATAGAAATCTTGGAAGAATTATAGTGACAGGAGGTTTTGCTGTAGAAATCTATACTGGTAGGGTCTATAGAACTATGGATGTTGATATAATCGTTGAGGGTGTAGGGGCTAGGGAGGCTGTAGAGCTTTTTCTAAAAAAATTTTCTGAAAGCATTGGTAGAGGCTATCTACCTAAATATGAAATACTTCAGCTTAAATCTATAGACATTGTATCAACAATATATACAAAACCAATTCAACCAACAAAAATTCAGGTTGGGGAGTACTATCTCTATATAGAGCCTGTAGAAGAGTTAATTATAACATATCTAGCGGGCTGGAAATTCTGGGGAGCAACTGAGGATAGGGACAAGGCCCTATGGCTCTATATGGTGTGGAGAGATAGAGTTGATGTAAGGTATCTAGAAAAAAGAGCTGAAGAAGAGAATGTATATGACTATCTAAAAAAATTTAGAGAAATAGTTGAGTAGAATCCATAATTAGAAACACAACAGCTTTATTAGACTAAGCCCCATATCAGTTTATGGAGGTTGGTATCATTGTTTCTTTACATAGCAAACTAATATGAAAGCAAATTTAGTAACACTAAATACTAGATTATTATTAACAGAAATTAATTAGAATAGAGATGTTGATGGAATTCTACATTTAATTAAGAAGAGCTAAGACTATTCATGAATTTTTAAAATTTGAACCATTGCTAACATTAAATAGGTAGTTGGTGAATATAACGTGAAGTTTGCATTTATGTGTAGAGATAAAGGTGGTAGAAGGGGGTCTATAGCTATTGTAGGGGCTGGGCCAGCAGGTCTTGCTGCTACAGGCTATCTCTCCTGCCAGGGTTATGATGTTGATGTCTATGATAAGCTTCCATATGCTGGAGGCCTTATGATGTTTGCTATACCAAGCCATAGGATATTTCCAGATAATGTTATTGAGGGTGTAGAGGATTTAAGGGATAGACTATCAGTGAAATTTATATTTAGAACAAAGGTATTTGCAAGAAATCAGGAAAGGCATGATGAAGGTGATGAGTTTGTTGAAAGAACTATAGCGCTTGAGGATATGGTAGAAAAATATGATGCTATTCTCATAGCCACAGGTACTTGGAGATCTAGAAAACTTGGTATTGAGGGTGAAAATTCTAGAAATGTTATTACAGCATTAGAGTATCTCCATATGTGGCGAATATATGAAGAAGGCTTATCATCTCAAGAGTCTCTTAGAGGTATGAATGTTGTTGTTATAGGTGCAGGACTTTCAGCTATTGATGCAGCTGAAAAAGCTTTAGAAAATGAGGCTAAGGTCTATCTAACATATAGAAGGAGTATTAGGGAGGCTCCTGCAGGTGTATACTGGATAAAAAGTCTTGTTAATAGAGGTGTTAATTTTATTGAGCTTGTACAGCCAAAGAAAATTATTTCTATAAATGGTTTTGCCAAAAACATTGAGTTTATTAGAATTAGGCTTGGGGAGCCTGATGAAAGTGGAAGACCAAAGCCAATACCTATAGAAGGATCTGAATTCACAATAGAAACAGATCTAATAATAACAGCAGTAGGAGAAACACCAACACCACCATTTATAGAGTTTACAGGTATTGGAATTGATAGAGACGGTCGAATAGCTGTAGATAGATTTTACCAAACAGGTGTTAAAAAGATTTTTGGAGCTGGAGATGTAGTTTCTGGTCCTACCTTTATAGGTAAAGCATTTGGGAGTGGTCTAAGAGCTGCAAAATATCTAGATATCTATCTAACCACAAGAAGACTTAGATAATTAAAAAAATAAAAACTATCTATACTACTCAATGTGAATCTTTTACACATTAATTTCCTGGGGATAGAGTTCTATAAGGTTTTACAAAAAGCCTAAGAAATCTATATAATGCTTCCACTATTATGCAAAAGCCTCCTGTGTAGTAGTACATCTTATTACTGTTTCTATATATGAATGATATTGTGTTAAGAATACTAACATTTATACAATTCTTGAGGTTTAGCAATGATGTATTAATTTATTGTAGTGGGTTGGTAATTTAAAAAGTCTGTTTTAGAGTGTTTAGTGTGGTGGTTGTATGGTTGAAATGTATTTTGATGGCGATCTAGATTTAATTCAAGATAAAACTATTGCTGTAATTGGTTTTGGTAATCAGGGTAGGGCATGGGCCACAATTTTAAGGGATTATAGACTTCAGGTAATTGTTGGAAATATTAGGGATTCTGCATATGAAGAGGCTATTCGAGCTGGTTTTGAGGTATATTCTATTAGTGAAGCTGCTAAGAAGGCTGATATAATTGCTCTTCTAATACCTGATGAAGTTGCGCCAAAGGTTTTCTATGGAGAGATAGAGCCGTATACTAGAGATAAAAAACATTATGTATTGGTATTTGCAAGTGGCTATAATGTGGCCTATGGGTTTATAGAGCCTCCACAGAATGCTGATACAGTAATGGTTGCACCAAGGATGATTGGTGCTGGTATTCTTGATCTTCATAAGCAGGGTAGGGGATACCCAGTACTGCTTGGTGTTGCTAGAAATGTTTCAGGTAATGCATGGGGCTATGCAAGAGCTATAGCAAAGGGTATTGGAGCTATTGGGAGACCGGGTGGAGTAGCTATAGAGTCAAGCTTTGATGAAGAAGCGTTGGTTGATCTATTAACAGAGCAGACATGGAGCCCCCTTCTAATAGCAGCCTTTATAGCATATTTTGAGGTAGTGACAGAGGAATTTGGGGTATCGCCAGAGGTTGTTATACTTGAGCTTTATGCATCTGGAGAGTTGGCGGAGGTGGCAAAGCATATGGCGGAGCTAGGACTATTTGAACAGCTTAAGCTACACTCAAGAACAAGTCAGTATGGGCATCTCACTAGGTTAAAGAGATACCTTACAGAGGATTTGAAAAACAAAATTAGGCAGGCTGCTAAGGAGATTAAAAGTGGGGAGTTTGCCAAGGAGTGGGCACTAGAACAGTTAATAGGGCTACCAACTTTTAAAAGACTATATAGAGAGTTGGCGGAAAGCAGATTAGCTGTAGTGGAGAAGGAGTTGTATAGAGTACTTGGAAGAAGATAGAATGCAGAACACCTTTAACATCAATTCCACTATTTTTATATACTAGATAGAGTTAAGCTATTGACATTCTAGGTGCTATCCTCAAGCAATATTTTCATGAATTTTGATGTTTTTTCAAAAACTTTTTTTGGAGACTCTCTAAATATAACTTCAGCTGATAGAAATCCTCTATAGCTAAGAGCCTTTAACACCTCTATGACATTTCTAAAGTTTATGTGTCCTAAGCCTGGGGGAAGTCTATTGCTATCAGCAATATGTATATAGCCTATGTGGGGACTTGCTTTAACTAGTGCTCCCTCAATGCTATACTCCTCAATATTCATGTGGTAGGTATCTAGTAGTAGCTTTAAATACCTAGACCCTACCATTGAGATAAACTGTAGTGCTTCATCTACATTATTTATTAATTTAGTTTCATATCTATTTAAAGGCTCTAAAAGAAGAGTAACACTATTCTTTTCAGCATATTCAACACATTTTAAAATACTTTCATAAAATAGCTTTTTTCTCTCACTATAGTCTCCCTCCCCCCTTCCTCTAATCAAGCCTATTATAACCATAGCATTTAATTCAACAGCATTATCAATATGTTTAAAGATAGCTCTAACTGCCTCACTTCTTACTTCTTCACTACTAGAGGCTAAGTCCCATCCATACTTAGAAAAACCTAATCCAGTACTAAATGCTGAAATAGTTAAATTCTTTTCCTTTACTAAACTCTTTAACCCCTTGATATTAAAGTTCCATGGATTTGGAATAGAAGGTTCAATACCATCAAAACCACTTTCTAAAGCTAATTTAACTCCCTCTTCAAAATTTTTACAGCATTTAAAGATACCTTCAGTTGCTATAACTATACTAAGTTTCATAAACCTCAACTCTATATCTATTTAAAAAATGATTTGGTAAAAGTAGGAATTGTTTATCCACGTGGCTCTACAGCTTCCCCAGGCTTAAGATATAGCATATCTTTAAATTCTATCCATGTCCTTGGTATAGAGCCTGGTGGATATAGTTCTCTAAGCTTATTTACAAATTGAACTACTCTTTCAATAACTTTATTCACTAATACCTCACCCTTCTTTGGATCTGCTAGTTTTGGCCATCCAACAAATCCTTTACTATAATAGTATAGCTCTGGTAATGCACTAATGTCATACCAATTGAATGGTCTATCGGTAAATACATTTCCTGCTGTATTTACATATTCTTTTGGAAGAAGTCTTTTAACACCCCAGTCACCCTCCTTCTTAAGCATCTCTACATCTACCAACTCTGGTGCTACATACCATGTAACGCTTGTTTCAACCTCATCAGCATGTATAAATGGTACCTCAATTTTTACCCCTGGTGCTATCTCCTCTCCTGTCCCAGCTTTTCTAAGTAGGTCTTGAACCCATGCCCACCAGCTTGTAACCATTATTAGTGCATGTACCTGCTTCTCTATAATAGCTATATCTTTAGCTATTGGAAGTACATACTCTTGTCCATGGCTATTCCACACAATAATTTTCTTAAAACCTGCATTAGAAAGCCATCTAATTACATCTGCAACATATTCTATCAATACTGTAGCTTTTACAGGTATGGTGCCAGGTAAACCATAGTGGTGACTTGGATGACTTCCATATGCAATTGGAAGTGTTACTGTACACCCTGTTTCATAGCATACTCTTTCAGCTATTGAAACACCTATAATTGTATCCTCTCCTAGTGGTGCAAAAGGTCCGTGGGCTTCTGTAGAGCCTATGGGTAGAAATACTATATCATTCTCCTTTACCCTCTCCTCCACATCCCTCATAGTCATTTGATCTAAATATATCTTTTTACCCCATCTATTTAGTGTAGGCTTCCCCCATCTTTCACTCAACGATTTTACTATAGCCATAAGATTCACCTCAATCTATGGAGTTATATGTATCTTAGCATCTTTTCTAAGTCTAGCTCTTTCCATAGCCTCAATAATTTGTGTTAACCTATACCTTGCTGTAACTATTTTTGTAGGATCTATTTTTCCACTTGCCACAAGCCTTATGACCCACATAAACGGTGCTCCATCGACATGTCCCTGGGAGCCATATATTTGTCCACTTTTTATCTGAAAGTATTCAAACCATGTTGGTGCTTCTCTATCAGCTCTACCAATCCATGTTATCTTACCACCTATAGCTAAACTCTTCTGCATTTCACTTATAAGCTGTGGATAGCCTGCAGCTTCAATCTGTAGATCTGCGCCAAGACCTTCAGTAACTTCAAGTATCTTCTCATGCATTGTTACTCCCTTTTCCCTAAGCTCCATAGGGTTAAACACATGGTCAGCCCCAACAGTTTTTGCAAGCTCCAACCTCTCTGAAACTACTTCAAATGCTATTACCTTACCCGCTCCTGCCGCCTTTGCCAACATTATTGCTGCTAGCCCTATTGGTCCAGCGCCATAGACAACAACATAGCCTCCAGGCATAAAGCCTCCAGCTCTTATAAACATAGCTTTATATGCAACACTAAATGGCTCTATAAGAGCACCTGCTGTAAACATTTTTTCATCATTATCATACACTTCCCTAAAGCTATCAATTTTCCACAAATATTTTGAATCCACAACTAGATACTCTGCAAAACCTCCATCAACTGTAAACCCCATTTCCTCAAGATTTATACAATGGTCAAAGTAACCCCTCTTACAACTTGGACACTCTCCACAGTACCACATCTCAACAGCAGTAACGGCATCGCCAGGTCTATACTCAGTAACACCCTCGCCAACCTCTTCAACAATACCCGAAAGCTCATGTCCTAAAGTTACAGGTAGGCGAACCATACCTGGATAGAGCATATATCCCTCACCATCCCTTTCATACATATGGACGTCGCTACCACAAATACCACACGCCTTAATTCTTACAACTACTTGTCTAGGACCAGGCCTAGGCTTTTCAATTTCTTCAAGTTTTAGCATAGGGTTCCTCCAAACTCTACTACCATGTAAAGCCTTTCTACTCTTTTCCTCAGTAGGTAATGGTTTATAACCTCCCCGCGGAACCCATTCCCCATATAATCTAGCCGCCAACATTTTAGACATTAGATACCCCACTCCATAAGCTACTTGAAAGGGTTAAAAACATATTCCCCCTTAATTTTAAAGTATTACACATTTAGATTATAGTTTAAAAACAATAGCATCAATAATTTTTGTGGGAGGCACCAATGAAGGTAATTCGATGTATTGTTATTGGATTAGGGAGGATAGGCAGAATTCATGCTGAAAATCTTAGATATAGAATTAGTGGAGCAGAATTAGTTGCCGTTATAGACGTTGTTGAAAACATTGCTAAAATGGTTGGCGAAAGTCTTAAGGTTAAATGGTATGTGGATTACATAGAGGCGTTAGAGCGTGAAAAACCTGATGCTGCCATTGTTGCTACGCCAACATATCTCCATAGAGATAATATAGTTGAAGCTGCTAAAAGGGGTGTCCATATATTTACTGAAAAACCATTAGCTCCAACACTAAGTGGATCTATCGAAATTGTAAGTGTTGTTAAAAAATATGGTGTTAAGTTTCAGATAGGATTCCAACGAAGATACGACCCTATATATAGAAAGGCAAAGAAGATTATAGATGATGGTGGTATAGGAAGACCTATAGCCTTTACAGCAATTGTTAGAGACCCAGAGCCTCCACCACAGTGGGCTAGAGATCCAAAGAAGAGTGGTGGAATGTTTGCAGACCAGCTATCACATGATTTTGACATAGCGCGCTACCTACTAAATGATGAAATCTCCGAAGTATATGTTATTGGCGATAGCTATATGTATGAAGATATGAAGGCTTTTGGAGATCCAGATGCAGCTGCCATAATATTTAAAACATTAAGAGGTCTTCACGGAGTAATACATGCAACTAGGAGATTTCCATATGGATATGAGTTGAGGAATGAAGTCTATGGAACTGATGGTGTAATATATATAGGGACGAATAGAGATGAAAATCTAGCATATGGCTCTAAGCAAGGGCTTATATACTACGGAGCTCCATGGTTTATAAAAAGATGGGATGAAGCATATTTAGAGGAATTAAAGGAATTTATAAACTCTATTATTGAAGATAAAGAGTCTTCGCCAACAATAGTCGATGGCTTAAGAGTTTCGCAAATAGCTGAGGCCTGTTGGCAAAGCTATCGTGAAAAGAGGCCTGTTCGAGTCCCTTTAGACCAACCATAATTAATTTACTGTTCTAACTACTAGAATTAACGTTAAGCTTGGATGTAGAGGAATAAATGTTTGTTAAAGAGATTTTACAGACTTGGTAAAAATCTTGCCATCTTTCTAGTAGGTACATAGGCTTATTTCATAAATATGGTGAAATTTTTGATGAGAGATTCTATACTGTAGAACCTTAGGCATATTTATTTAAACAGAAGTCTTTAAAAGGTTTAGCTACTATGTTTTTATCACTTCATTTCCCTCCTATACTCCATTTGGGTTTAGAAACTTTTAGAGCAATCTTTAGAATTTTACATCCTAATGTTTTAGCAACCTCCAAGAAAACCTCAAATGTAAAATGCTTAGTAGCAAGTAAATCAATAGTTACTAAGAATATTAAAGTGATGGGCTGATTCTTATTCAGTAGAGTTAAAAATCTTCTCCTCTTACTAATCTTCATAGCAGTACGTTAGTAGCTTTAATATTGTCGATTATAGCTAATAACTTTTAAAAGTAAATGTGGAGGTGTTTAACATGTCTCTTGAGATAGATCCTGTCTGTGGGATGAAGGTAGATCCTGTGAAAACTGCCCATAAAACTATCTATAAGGGGAGGGTATACTACTTCTGTAGTAAGCACTGTAGGGAATTATTTGATAAAAACCCTGAATACTATCTTAAACATGGTCCTGTGGGGCATGTTTAGTGGCTTTAGTGAAAGAAAGGATTAGGATAGTAGGTATTGATTGTCCTACTTGCCTCTACTCTATACAGAGGAGCTTAGGGAGGCTAAAAGGCTTTCACAGAATTGATGTTGATCTCTCTTCAGGAGAAGCTGTTGTAGAGTATGAAAGTGAGAAATGTAGTTTAAGAGATATATATAGAGCGGTAAGAGAAGCTGGATACGATCTCCTTAAAGAAAGAATAGTTTTCTCAACCCATGAATTAGATGAAAATGAGGTAAGCATATTAGAGTCGAGAATCTTAAGAATTTCTGGCATTCTAGAGTGTCATGTATCGCCTGTGACCAACCTTATAAACATAATATATAACCCCCTTTCAATTACCTCTAATGAGGTAATTGAGAGAATTAGGAGTCTTGGAATAAGCGTTGTTAGTCTTGCTGAAGAGGTTTTAAGTAGAGAGCCTCGAGAAGAATTTCTGACTCAAAGAAGACTTACAGCCTTCTCAATTGGGCTTTTTGTTGTAGTTTATGCCATGCTGAGCATGTATTATGAGCTACTTCCATATCGTGAAAGTGAACTTCTACTAGCGTTGCTGGCTGTAGTAGCTGTGGGTATGGGTTTTGACATAATTGTTAGAGGGGTAAGGTCTTTAGCTAAACTCTCTCCAACTATGGATTCCCTAGTAGCGCTATCCGTTTTTACAACATTAGTAGCTGGTATGGCTGGAGTTCTAAATCTTATAGAGTGGCATAAAGGCCTTTACAACACTTCATTCTTTGAGGCATCAGCAGGTGTTATTGGCTTCATAAGTCTTGGGAGATACCTTGAGGAGAGGTTAAGGAAGAAATCTCTTAAATCTCTTGAGGATTTAGCTAAAACCCTCTATGGAAAGGCTAAAGTGGTTGAAAATGGGGTAGTGCAAGAGAAGAGTGTTTCGGATATCATGCCTGGAGAGGTTGTGGAGGTTAGGGCTGGAGAGATAATACCGGTTGATGGAGTGGTTGTTGATGGATGGGGTTACGTAGATGAATCGAGTTTTACTGGAGAGCCTGTTCCTAGGCTTAAGAAAGCTGAAGCAAGAGATCCGGTACTAGCTGGTAGTATTCTAACGAGTGGTTACTTGAGAGTTAGGGTAGTTAGAACCTCTAGAGATACAGTCCTCCACCATATTGTTGAGACTATTAGGGAGGCTCAGTTCTATAAACCTAAAGTAATGAGGATTGCTGATAGAATTGTAGGGCTTCTCACCTGGGCTGTTATAGTAACAGCAATTTTTACACTAACTTACTGGTGGTTTCTAGCTAGCGAACTAACTCTTGCACTAACATTTACAGCAGCCGTATTGGCTGTAGCATGTCCTTGTGCTCTTGGAATAGCGGTTCCAATGGTTGTTTCAATAGCTGTATTAAGAGCTGCTAGAAGTGGTATACTAGTGAGGCGTGGAGATGCTTTTGAGAGGGCGACTGAGGTAAGAGTGGTTTTATTTGATAAAACTGGGACCCTAACCATTGGAAAGCCGTTAGTTAGAAGGGTTTATCTAATTGATGAATTAATTGATGAGAAGCTGGTGCTTCAACACGCCTGTAGCATTGAGTCTAGGAGTGAACACCCTATCTCAAAAGCTCTTCTAGGCTACTGTGCTGATAGAGGGATTGGTGTGGAGGAGCCATCTGAGTTCATTCACATGCCTGGAATGGGGGTTGCTGGCTTTGTTAACAAAACAATGGTTGCCGTTGGAAATCTAGAACTTATGGAGAGAGTGGGGGCAGGCTATGATAGTAGGGTTGTGGAGCTTGTTAGGGATATTGGGAGTAGAGGCTCTATAGCGGTTCTCATTGCTATTGGGAATAAGGTGTTAGCAGTGCTTGAAATTGGGGATTCCCTCAAGCCTGAAGCTGAGGAGGTTGTTAGAGAGCTTAAGTCGCGTGGCCTGAAGGTAGGTCTTGTAAGTGGGGATACCGAAGCTAGCGTAAAATATTATTCAAAAGTCCTTAGCCTAGACCTTGAGTTTTCAGAACTTAAACCTGATGAGAAAGCAAGACTAGTAAAGAAAATGCAAAACGAAGGAACTAAAGTAATGTTTGTTGGAGATGGAATTAACGATGCGCCAGCCATATCATCCTCCTCACTTGGGGTAGCAATAGGCAGTGGCTCTGAAATCTCAAAGGAATCTGGAGACGTCGTACTTACTAGAAATAAACTAACAGACCTCATAACCCTCCTAAACCTAAGCAATATAGTTAAGAGAAAATCTGCTGAAAACATTGCATGGGCCTTCATCTACAACATTGTC
>CALJEI010000006.1 GCA_938074605.1 uncultured Ignisphaera sp. | reverse complement strand
TTTTGTGGTAATATTGTGAATTTTGGTATAGTCTTAGTAGTTGATATTTTAATTGTTGAAATTGTAATTTCTTTAACTCACTACAATCTATAGACTCTACTCTAGAATTCCAAATCCAGCCACCCATACAAAGAACACCTTCAGAGAATTGCTTTATGGAGCCTCTGTCTATGGTTTTTAGCAAATTTATTGAAATATCTACTATATTGAGCTGCATCTACATGTGGCACATATATTTTAATTTTTACCATTGGCTCAACTGTGTCACCTACAAAAAATGGTTTAAGGCTGGACTAAAAAGTTTTTGCGATAATAGCCTTTTTCTGCCTAATATCCTCTCTATGATGCTAAAAATTGTGTAATGCTATAGTATTTCTAAGATTTTCTACAACATTCTTTACTGTTTTAAATGCTTTTTTACCATAGCTATAGATTTCAACTGTAATACAATTGCCACAAAGTTTTAGAGCTGAAGTCAGTATAGTACTGTGATGTTTTGGTAGAATGGCTATGATCTTTCTATGTGTTTTAAGCTTTGGTAGTACAAATGATAGTAATTCTATAAATATCTCTAGATCCTTTTCTGTAAGCTCCTCTGGTGGATAGTCGTAGTTTGCAAATGGATAGTATATATCTAGCTCCCGTGGAACTAACACCATAGGCTCTGAGATAATGTACCTCTGAATATTATCTGCAAGACTATATTTAGCTAACATGGATTCCAGCTGACTATGCAGCCTAGATATCCTATACGGCTTTACACTAGAGCAAGGAAGAATTAATGCATATTTTTTTCCAAGTATTTTAGGATCGAATATTTCTAAAAGAAATTTATGCCATAGCTTAACATGTGGATGACTAAATAATGTAGCTACCTTTGTATTTCTTAATAACACTATACCTGGCTTTATCTCAGAGAACATTGATGCATTATCCATATTTTTATAAACATAATCTATATAGAGCTTCTCTATGGCAGTAACCACCTTAACACACCACCATATCTATAATGTTTTCACTATCATATTAAGTAGCAGGCCTTTTTACACTTCTTGCAAAGGCATGGATTTAGATAAAGTAGCTTAAATTATTAATAGATGTATTATTGGGCAAGTCCATGCTAATCGTGAGGTCAATACTGTTATAGAGTTTTATTCCACTTGGTATTCCTTTTGTTTTAAAAACTCCGTAATTTTTAAATGAATTAGAGAAGTTTTGGGTTTAAACTCCCATTTCAAATTTATAGCAGTTGATCAAATAACATTAGACCGCACAAATTTCTATTGAATTTGAAACAGTAGCAAAAGAGCTATAATAAGATGCCTGTAGATATATGATGGTTAATAGAGGAACCCACATTGGATACTAAAAGAATTTTAAAAGTAGATAAAGAAGATGAAATTATAGAAGTGTTTCTAGATGTTATAAAAGGTAAAAATTTAGACTATTTTAATCCTCCTTAACATTAACCATCATAATATTCTAGAAGTAGCTTTAGATGGAATCTACCGACACCATTAGCATTCCATCTTACAACAAGAGTTATATTATAAGTTCCCTTCTCAATGGCTAGCGGTTCATCATAGCCTGGTATTATTAAGGCTATCCTATAACAGGGCTCTCTTATACTTGTCAGACAAGGCATTGAAATCCTATATCTATGTGAACTAGAAGTTAGTTCTAATTCACCATTAAGAATAAGGGTAAGGTTTCCCTCATATCCAACTAGTTGAGGCTTAACAATTACAGTACCTCTAGGTATATATTGAGTGCCTAGGAAAATTACTCTCTCCCCCTCTCTACTATCTATATTAAGATTTACATCTACTGTCGTAGGCTTAACATCTACAGTACCCCTTATATTAACCTCAAGTATGTTCCTTACGTATAAGGCTGTAGCCGCTAGGATAGCTGTAGCCATGAGCAGTATTACTAGAGTAGAGATTTTTACCCCCATATTCAAAATACCTGAATTTAGTTTACGTCTATTCCACCTATAACTCTAATCTTCATATAATTTTGTCTGACCATTTGAACACGTATCACATTTTAATATTGCTCTTCCTCTGACGATTTCAAATACCAAATTTCACTATATACTATTATATAAATGTAGAAGGTAAAATAGTTGGCTTTAGTGTCGACTACTATGATTGTAATGCTCCACTACTTCTTTACATGGTAAACATGAGATTGTGTGATATGCGTCTATATGTTAAATTTAGAGAGCGTTCACAATACAATTCTTTTATTTACAATTCTTTAATTTGTGTTGATATAGATGTTCAAGATTTTTCCTCACAGACTCTATAAACTCTTCTGTTGTAGCTATTAAACTTGGCTGTCCTTCCATTACTTTTGCGATATCCTGTGTAACTATTCTATCTACTTCTATAGTCTTCTTTACTGCTTCCTCTAATACTTCTGTAAATTTTATAAGCGCATCTAATCCATCTCGCTCTCCTCTTTTTCTCAAGGCTCTACTCCATGCAAATATAATTGCTGTTGGATTTGTAGATGTTTTCTCACCCCTTAGATATCTATAGTAATGTCGCTGTACAGTTCCGTGGGCAGCCTCCGCCATATAGTGGCCTTCTGGGGAGAGTAGTTCTGATGTCATCATCGCTAAACTTCCAGAATATGCTGCTGCTAACATATCTGACAACACATCACCATCATAGTTTTTAGCCGCCCAAACAAATCCTCCCTCAGATCTCATAGCTCTAGCATATGCATCATCAATTAGATAGTATTCGTATTTCAGTCCCCTTTCACTAAAACTCTCTTTAAATTCTCTATCGAATATCTCCTGAAATATCTCTTTGAATCTAGCATCATAAACTTTAGAGATAGTTTCCTTAGCTGCAAACCAAACGTTAAGGCTATTCATGAGGGCATATTTAAATACTGCTCTTGCAAAACTTTCTATAGATTTATCAATATTGTAGTATGCCTGAAGCACACCTGGACCTGAAAACGCCCCTATTCTAACCCTTATCTCTCTACCTGATTTAGATCTATATACAATCTCTGCCTCTCCAACGTCATCAAATCTTATACCAGTACCAGAATAGATATCCCCAAAGGCATGTCTAGCTACAACTATAGGTTTTTTCCAAAATCTTACAGCAGGCACAATATTCTTAACAAGTATAGGAGCTCTAAATATTGTACCATCTAGAATCTCCCTAATTGTTGCATTAGGGCTTCTCCACTCTTTCTTAAGATTATACTCCTTAACTCTCTCAGCATTTGGAGTAATAGTTGCACACTTTACACCAATACCCACTCTCTTAATAGCTTCAGCAGCCTCCACCGTAATTCTATCATTTGTTTTATCTCTAACCTTTATATAAAGATCATAGTACTCAACTTTAAGCTCTATAAAAGGCTCTATAAGCTTCTCCTTAACCCAATGCCACATAATTCTCGCCATTTCATCGCCATCAATTTCAACAATAGGATTACTCATAAAAATTTTCCTCATGTTATCCACCTAAGAGGATGCTATAATCGATAAGGCTAGTATATTATAGGAGGGTTTATATACTATTACTTTAACTAGGAAATGTATGATTGTATCCATTTAAAGAGTTTTACCTCCAGCTTGCTTTCTACTAATATACACTTTATATAGTTTCTCTACAACTCTATCATTAACATGCAATCCATGTTTCCTAAGACCTCCAGAAAATTTGAATGGAATGTGGAGAAGTTCATGTATTAACACCTTTATCTGATCATTTCTATTGAGTTTAGAAAAATTTTCATCTATTACCTCTATAATGTATATAGCCTCCCTCTCTAATACATATCTCCATATTGATGGAAGAGCGTATATTCTTGCCAATGCCTTTGTTTTAGAGCCATAGCTTCTTACTACTACAATTCTATTAGTTACTATATAGCTAAATACATCACTTAGCGTATCTACAATATCCTTTAACATCTCATATACATTTCTATCAACTATGTATCTAGGCATATACAATACCAACAAAATTTATGTACATATATACATATATTGATGCCTTAGTATATTAAGATTATAGGGAGTTTAGATGGAGAAATATATCATGGTTATAGACCAAGGGACTACTGGAACTAGAGTAGCTATAGTTTCATCTGATGGAATTCCCATCAAAGGTGGGTGGTGTTATCGTGAACATATGCAGATATATCCCAGACCAGGCTGGGTTGAACATAACCCTATAGAAATCTGGGAGAAGACAAGGCTTTGTATGGAGGAAGCTATTAGAAAATCCCATATTAATCCAAGAGATATTACAGCTATTGGTGTAACCAATCAGAGGGAAACAATAGTTGTATGGAGTTTTAAAACAGGAAACCCACTATATAATGCAATTGTCTGGCAGGATAGAAGAACTGCTAAATATGTAGATCTGCTAAAAGAGAACTATATGGATGTTATAAAGAGTAAAACAGGGTTGACACCAGATAGCTACTTCTCAAGTGTAAAAATATGGTGGCTTATAGAGAATAGTGAAAAAGTTAGCGAATATATTAAGAAGGGAGAAGCTTTATTTGGTACAATAGATTCGTGGATTATATGGAATTTAACTAAGGGCTCCAGAGATGTACTAACATCTGAAAAAATGGGAGCTCACGTTACAGATTATTCAAATGCTTCAAGAACAATGCTTTTTAACATCCATAAGCTTAAATGGGATGACGAACTTTTAGAAATACATGGTGGAATTCCCCACGAATCACTTCCCCTACCAAGACCTTCAAGCGATAAGGAATTTTATGGATATATAGGTGCTGAAGTTAGTAGTATTTTGGGTGGTTTAGATATACCAGTTGTAGCTTCTATTGGTGATCAACAGGCTGCTTTATTTGGCCAGGTAGGATTTAGTGTGGGAGATGTTAAGTGTACATATGGAACTGGTAACTTTATTCTCATTAATACTGGTACTAAAGCTATTAACTCAAGATATGGTCTACTTACAACAATATACTACTCATTGGAACCCGGTAAAGCTCTATATGCCCTTGAGGGAAGCATATTTATAACTGGTGCTGCTATCCAGTGGTTAAGAGATGGACTAAAGATTATAGAGGTTTCAGCTGAGGTAAACCCACTAGCAGAATCTACACCTGATACTGGTGGGGTGTATTTTGTACCAGCATTTGTTGGTCTGGGAGCCCCATACTGGGACCAATATGCACGTGGACTCATTATAGGAATTACAAGAGGTACGGAAAGAAAACATATTGCTAGAGCTACACTAGAGGCTATAGCATACTTAACAAGAGATGTTATAGAGGCTATGAAGGCAGATATAGGACATGAAATAGAGGTGTTGAAGGCAGACGGAGGTGCTTCAAAGAGTGATTTCCTCCTTCAGTTCCAAGCTGACATACTTGGGGTAAGGGTTGTTAGACCAGCTATATCTGAAACCACATCACTTGGAGCAGCATATTTAGCAGGACTAGCCGTTGGTTTGTGGAAGAGTTTAGATGAGATTAAAGATATGTGGAAAATCGATAGGGAATTCACACCTAGAATGGATCCAACAACAAGGGAGAGACTATACAGTGGATGGAAAGCTGCTGTAAAAAGAGCACTTGGATGGGCAAAAGAAGTTCCATGGGCATATGGCTATGATTAGTTATAGCAGATGGTAGATCTAGAGTGAAGAGGTATAAAGTTGTTATAATTGGTGCAGGAATTGTTGGTATATCTATAGCGCGAGTGCTGAGTATGTATGAAAATTTTGATATTTCTATTGTTGAAATGGAACCTGATGTTGGATGGGGTGTTAGTAAAGCAAATACATCTATTATACACCCATGCCATGAAGAAGATCCGGAGAAATACCCATTAAGGGCAAGATTATGTAGAGAGGGAAACTCTATATGGATGAATTGGGTTAAAGAGCTAGACATTCCTGCTAGATGGCCCGGGGAACTTATGGTGTTCTATAGTAGTGAAGATGAGCAAGAGGCAAAAAAGTACATATCTTTTGCTATTAAGAATGACGTTCCTGGTGTACGAATTATATATAGAGATGAGCTTACAAGCTATGAACCAAATATTAATCCTGAGGCAGAAGGTGCTCTATATGCTCCAACAGCTGGAACTATATCGCCATTTGAAGCAGTTATAGCTATTGCTGAAAACGCTATTGAAAATGGGGTTAAAATTTTTGTAGAGACTAGGGTAATAAATATTAGGATTAGGAATCACAGTGTTATTGGTATAGATACAAATAGAGGATCTATAGATGCTAATATCGTCATAAATGCAGCTGGTCTATATGCAGACTATATATCACATATGGCTGGAGTAGCACACGAATTCTATATAAAGCCTAGGAGAGGTGAATATATAGTCTTCGACGAAGATGTCGATGTAAAGCCTATAAAAATTTTACACACAACACCAACACCTATAACCAAAGGCGTATATGCTATTACAACTGTTCATGGCAATCTTATGATAGGGCCTACTGCCGAGGATCTTTCTATTGACGCTAGGGAGAGTAAAGCTACAACAGAAGATGGCTTTAGTTATCTTATTAGAGAAGGTGGGAGGCTATTAAAGAGAATACCACCTACACTAAAAATTATAAGAAGATTTGCAAGTTTAAGACCCGAGCCACCTTATGGCAACTGGCTTATAGATGCATATATGGAGCCGTGGGGCTTTGTAAATGTAGCTGGGATAAGGTCGCCTGGTTTAACAGCAGCTCCTGCTATAGCTAAATACGTTCTAAAGTTAATAGCAGAAAGATATGATATAAATCTTGTTGAGAAGAGTAGCTGGATTCGCTATAGAAAGGGTATAAAGAGTATTAGAAGTATTGATATAGAGAAGCTAGATGAATTAATAAGAAGAAATTCAGGTTATGGAAAAATAGTTTGTTATTGCAAAACTGTTTCTGAAGCTGAGATACTTGAGGCAATCGATAGAATAATAAAGATAGGTGCTAAGCCTACCGTAGATGGTATTAAATTTAGAACTACAGCAGGTTTTGGGAAGTGTCAAGGACTGTTTTGTAGATGGAGGATAGCCCTATTACTATCAAAAAGACTAGGGATACCACTATATAGTGTTACTATTAAAAAAAGCCAGTATGGTTTAGGCGACATAAAAATATTATTAAGGAATAAAATGGTGAGTAAAACTTGATTAAGAGAAGAGCTGATGTTGCTATTATAGGTGCAGGTCCTGCTGGAATAGCAGCTGCAATTAAAGCAAAGCTATTAGGTCTTGAGACAGTACTTATAGAAAATAGAGATATTCTGGGTGGCATACCCCTTCAGTGTATTCATCCAGGATTTGGAATTCATTATTTTAAAGAGGATTTAACTGGCTGTGAATTTATTCAAAGGCTAATAGATAGAATGTATAGCGTTGGGGTTGACCTTATCTTAAATGCCTATGTACATTCAATAGAATTTAACTCCTATATAGAGAAAAGAGTAAATGTAATAACACCAAATGGTGTATATAAAATAGATACAAAGACAATAATATATGCAACTGGTGCTAGAGAAAGACATCTATTTGAGCTTAATATATTTGGTGACCGGCCAGACGGTGTGTACACAGCAGGTGAAGCACAAACTTTAATGGACCTCTATGGTATTTTACCTGGGGAAAATATAGTTATAATTGGTTCAGGAGATGTTGGTCTTATAATGGCAAGAAGATTTGCCTTGGAAGGAGCTAATGTTAAAGCTGTTATAGAGATTATGCCCTATCCTGGAGGTCTTATAAGAAACATTGTCCAATGTCTAAGAGACTTTAACATTCCTCTTTACTTAAGCCATACTGTAACAGATATTATTGGCAGTAAGAGGGTTGAGTCTGTTAAAGTAGCTAAAGTAGATGAAAATCTTAGGCCTATTAAGTCTACCGAATTTGAAATACCGTGTGATACTATAGTTATAGCTGCTGGATTAATACCCAATATAGAGCTCCTTGAGAAAATAGGTGTTGCTATGGATCCTAAGACAAGGGGCCCCATCGTAAATGAGTTTCTTGAAACAAGTATTCCAGGTATATTTGTAGCAGGAAATGCTCTCGTTATAAATGATCTTGTAGACTATGCCGCTGAACAAGGGGAGATAGCTGCTGAGGGAGCCAAAATCTATATCGAAAATAGCGGTATTCCTACTAAAAGTTGGATAAAAATGACACTTGGTAGAAATATAAGATTTGTTGTACCACACTATATCAGTGGGGAGAGAGATGTAATTTTGTACGCAAGAGTGCAGAAACCTGAAAATAATGTATATCTATCTATTGCTAACCTTAAAATAAAAATGTATAGTGTAAGACCAGCAGAAATGGTTAGAATAAAAATTCCAGCTAAAACAATTACAGAAAATCATTATGTAACTGTTCCTGTTGAGGTTATCCCCACATGAGTAATAATGAAATAGAGCTTATCTGTATTATTTGCCCCATAGGATGTTCTATAAAGGTGTACAAAGTCTTAGACAATATTAAAATCGAGGGAGCTCTATGTCCAAGAGGTGTTAATTATGCAAGGCAGGAGATTTTAGATCCTAAAAGAATTGTCATGTCTGTCGTAAAAGTCAAAAATGGTGATCTACCGGTAGTATCTGTAAAAACAGATGTCCCCATACCAAAAAAATGCATCAATGAAATAATGAGGCTGACAGCTTTAATTGAGGTTGAAGCACCTATAAAGATTGGGCAAGTTATTGTTAAAGATGTATGTGGAGCAAATTTAATTGCTACTAGAGAAGTAAAAAAGAATTCTTAAAATTATTACTACCACTACATATAAACATGTTATCAAGTATTTCAATAACTTATGGGGTAAAGGTTATGAATAGAGGCATAAGATTTTCACCAATTGCCATTGATGGTCTAGATACTATTTTTTACTGTTGGTCTAGAGTAAAGAGTTCAGTAGAAGGTATTGAAGAATTTTTCAAATCTTGTAAACCACAGGACTTCTGGTTATTTACTAATGAAGAAAAAGCATATACTATATTTATATCGAGGTATATTAGGCCTGCTGGCTATATCACAGTGTCTTTGAGATCTAGGGAGTTGTTTAGATGGGGTGTTTTTGAACTTAGAGCTAAACTTCCTAGGATTGACGATGGCCCTATGCTTTGGTTTGGTTTTGAACTTGATGATCTTTTTGGTGGTGGCGTAATACACTTTATGTGGCATTGTAGTAAAGGTTCTTTAGCTGCATTTACTGGTGGTTTTAGCTCAAGGGTTGAAATGGATTTAACTAAGTATCTACCTAGCGATGTTTCTAACAATTATCATTTCTATAGAATTATTTATAGAGAAGGTTTAGCCCTATGGTATATAGATGATAGACTTAGAGCCATAGCAATATTGGGATGTGGAACGTCTAGAGATTCGTCAATACTATATAGTGGAAAACCATACACAATAGGCTTTACAAGAGATACACCATCAGCAGCTCTACCAATTCTTCTAGACATAGATGGTGGAGATATAGAAAAACCTTTTGAATGGCCAGATCTTCATCCATGGGATTTAAGAGTATCTGAAGGAAATCCAAAAACTACACTATACCTAGATCTATTCATAGAGGATAGCGATACCACTCTAAGAAATTATAGTACAGAAGATGAAGTTCTCTCTACACCATTTCCTGGAACATTAGAGTATAAGGAAATACTATTTGCCATAGATGGTAGAGGTTATCTAACAATAGAAAGTTTCATCAATGGCCAGTGGTTTGAATATAAAACAATTGAAATAGAGGGAAAGAGGCTGTATATTATTCCTATACAGAATAGATGTCTCATGAATAGAGTAGTATTTAAACCAAGTATTCCAACAAAAATTATAGAAGCACAAACATTATTACAGTAAAAATCAGCAGTTTCTCATTTGGATTAAAAATAAGATTTTGATGGTGCAACTATGTCAAAAGTAGAGGGTCTATCTTTGTAAACTCATAGTGGGGCTCTAATTGATACCAGTAAGCAACACTGCTATAATCTGCTGAAACTTCATCCCATTCGCCATGATGTATCCTTACAATAAGTTCTCTTTCAAAGGGTATGGGATCTGGAATATGAAATCTATATGCAACTATTCTAAAATTCTCTGAATCCTTTACCAAAAGTCCATGAAAAGGTGCATTAAAAGTACCTTTTATGAAATACCATCCGCTTAAGAAGTAGTCCTCCGTACCCGTTGAACCATATGCAAGCTCACCATCTGATATTATTTCCATGTTACCTTCTAAGAAGCCTAGTCCACCAAATACTTTATGTTTTTCATACCCTTCCATAGTAAGTAATGTACCTACGTAATGACCTCTACCCTTAGCTATAAGTATTGTGTACGGCTCACCTACTTTTGTATACTTTTCTCTACGCCAGATAGCATGAAATCTTGCCATATCATCAACATTTTCTGTATGTATGTAACCAATCATATAATATAGAAGATCTATATCTATATCACCCATATTGACTAGCTTAAGTAGCGCTTTATTGAATGGCATTGGGAAATATGTGTAGTAACCACCACTTGTACAGCCTATTGGAAGAGACCAGAAATGGATATATCTACCTAGACCTATAGGTATGTTTTGACCAAGATGTATATATTCCCCTACGTTACCTGCAGAACCAAAGAAGTCTCCAACAGGTACTTCAACACTAGGGGTTGTTTCATAATCCCAATATATTCTGAGTACAGCTTTTCTTAAAATATTTTTATCACGTGAGCCTAGAGCCATCCATAGACTTACAATTATTCCTGGACCTTCAATTTCAGCTATAGTGTATTCATTTTTTGCTGGAACATTGTAAAAATCTTGATGTTTTTCTCCAACCTTATGAGTACTAGATATATACTTCATTCTATATTTTTTCAATCTAGGGAGATCTAAAAACATGTAACCCAACCATAAAATCTCTATGTGATGAGAAGTAAATAAAAAGATGATGACCCACAAGTTTAGGGTATATAAATTGGGTTGCTTAAGGTAAGAAATTCTATAATTTCACTAGGTTTTAAGGAATATAGATCTCTGTAGCGCCCTATTTCTACTCGAATAAATTTAGTATCACCATCTACAGTAATTGTATCCATAAATTTAGATAGCCTTCTTCTTATGTTATATATTTTAATAACCCCCTTAGCTGTGATAACTCTTAAAATAATTTCATCTACATACCTATCTATGGTATTTTTATCTACTTCTACGTCTATTAAAACTTTGAGATCTTTGTTTAAACTATCTATTCTATCTCCAATACTATACCATTTATTGCCATTGTATATAGTCATATCTATTTTTGGTCCACTTGGGGTTTTAGATACAAATGCCCTTCCCCTTTTAATACCATTAAGTATATTCTCCATTGTTATTGCATTAACATATATCCATGTAGTAGGGGTGGCGAGCTCAATATCGCTTCCACCATGATAATCACTTCCACCAACAACTGGTATGGTTAGCCCTTCAACAAGTAGATTGTGCCACCAATTAACTGCATGTGCATTCCATGCCACTGGTGTAGGACCATTCCATATCTCAATTGAGTCAAAACCCCTTAGCCCCTTATATTTAAAGTCACACCCAATACAATTCATATCAAAATTGTATGGATGATTCAATGAAACTAATAAGTTCTCTCTATGTATTTCATCAATAAGCTTTTTAAAATCATCTAAATCTCTTCTCCTAAAATCAAACCATTTCATACCCCATGTGTTTATATGTCCATAATACGTTGAAATTTCGATCCCTGGAATTACCAGTATTTCTGAACACTTTATTGTTTTAATTTCAGTTATCTGGCTAACAGTATTATGGTCAGTTACGGCAATATAGTCAAGACCTAACCTTGCTGCTTTTAAGATTAGATTACATATATCATCTTTACCATCACTGTGGATAGTATGTGTATGTAGATCACCTTTAATCCATCCACCATTCATTCTATGCTTTATTTTCTCTACACAAGTACATTCCTTATTATTTGAAGCCATGTCAACATATTTAAACATCTTAACAATGACTCTATATCTACATCCAAATTTTACAACTTTAGCAAGACCAAGTACTATAGACCAAGTGCCCGAAGGCATTTCCCCAGATATATATCCTGGTGTTGCCGACATATTACCTATGTAGATTTTTGTTTTTGATGAGCCACTCCAACCTCTAAACGTATTCTTTGGGTCAAAAATACCTATATCTATGATACAGCCCTGCTCCTTATCAAAATCATACTCAATTTCTATAGAGGTATAGCCTTCAGGTAAAATGAAATATATATATTTATAATCTGAAGCTTCTTTATCTTCAGGGTAAAGAATGCCGCTAAACTCTTTTATGAGAGATTCTTCCAAGAGTATATCACCGAGGACATACAGACTACCAGTCATAGCACCTAAATAAAAACCTTTTTATCTCTACTACTGGGGTTCTATGCATGAATATACTTCAGAAACAGCTGTAATCTAATTGCTAAAAGCTTTAAATATCTTTCTTAATAGATGTAGCCTACCTCTGGTGTGCTAGAAATGGTCCTTCGTATAGCATTACAATTATACTCTCTAAGACATGAACTTCAAAAGTCTTTTGAACACATACTTAAAGAAGTGACAAACATAGGTTTTGATGGTGTTGAGTTTGCTGGCCTTTATGGCAGAGAGCCTGATAAAGTAAGAGAAATACTGTATAAACTAGGCTTAGAAGTAGCGGGTAGCCATACTCCAATTAATGCTCTTATTAAATCAGAGCTAGAAAAAACTATAGCATTAAATATAGCTCTTGGAAATAAGTACATTATTATACCAGGTCTTCCCGAGGAATTAAGAAGAACAAAAAGCGATTGGATAAAATTCTCAGAACTACTAAATGGTATTGCTAGCAAGCTTGCACAATATGGAATGAAAGTAGGGTACCATAACCACAGAATAGAATTCATAGCAGTTGAAGGTGAGAGACCCTGGGATATAGTATTTAGCAGTACATCCAAAGACGTTATTATGCAACTTGACATAGGACATGCACTAGCTGCACAAATTAGTAATGATGAAATTATAGACATTATTAAGAGATATAGAGGAAGAGTTACAACAATACATGCTAAAGACTATTCAAAGAAGAAAGCACTAGAATTAGAAAATATTGAAAAAGGGTATGAAGTAGTTATTGGAGAGGGTGAGGCAAGGTGGATCGATATAATAGAAGCATTAAGAGATTTTGGTGGAACTGAATGGATTATAATTGAACAGGAGACATATCCATATCAGCCGCCCATAGAGTCTATAAAAAGATCCTTTAAATTTATAAGCAATATACTTAAAACATTATAAACATAAATCTTTTTCCAACAATACAATATTTTTAAGCATAGCCATTCTATATACACAGACCTTCCATAGTATTGCTAAATAATTATATTTAAAATATTTTAGTTTTTGCATAATATACTATTTTTGGTGATACCTAATATGAAATTTAAAGTAGAGGGTGTATTAACTGCATTATTAACACCATTAACAAGGGATGGCGATTTATGTATAGAATGTATTAAATCAATGATTGAGTTTCAGATGAACAAAGGTATTGGTGCTTTATTTTTAACAGGTACATATGGTGAAGGTGTTATACTATCTAATACAGTTAAACAAAAAGTCTATAAATATGCTATTGAATTTGCATCTAATAAACTCGCCCTTTTACCACATGTTGGTGGAGCTGATTTAGAGTCAATAGTTTCTCTAGCTAAATATGTTAGTGATCTTGGCTATAAGGTTGTTAGTGTTGTTGGCCCTATATATCATAGACCTACCAAAAAGGGTTTAGTAGAATTCTTTAGCTATATATCATCGAAAGCTGACATCGATATTGTTATCTATAATAATAAGGGTAGACAAGGCTATAACATATCGCCAGACGATTTTGAATATATATCTAGAGAGGTATCAGCTGTTGTAGGTATAAAGGATACGAGCTATGATGTTGAACAGATGATTGAATATGTTAAAAGATTTGGAACAAAGTATTTCTTAGGAGGAGCTGGCGATAACCTCCTATATTTCACCTTTATAATAGGTATGCATGCACATATATGTGGAATATCAAATGCATTTCCAGAAATAGCTGTAGAGCTATATAGAGCTGTAAAGAGTAGAGATTATAATAGAGCCCTAGACCTTCAGTATAAGATTACTAGAGTTAGAAAAGTGTTGGCCAAATTTAACTTAGAGACCCAGGAGCTATTGAGAGAAATACTAAAGTTTAGAGGCTTAAATTCAGGGTATCCACCTATTCAAATGCAAGAAGGCTTAGATAGCAGGCAGATTGAAGAGCTTAAGAAATCCCTTGAACCAATTGTTGGAGAATACTTTACAAGGTGATTGACGGTGACCGTAAGAATAGCTATTGTTAACTCTAAGTCTTTTGGAATCTATACCAATGCTATAGATAGACTAAAGAAATTAGGCGAGGTTATAAAGGTTGATGTTCCCAAAGATATAGATGGTGTAGAACTTGCTGAAAAACTTAAAGGCGTTCATTTCATTATAGCAAGCGTTACACCATTCTATGGTAGAGAATTTTTTGAAAATCATAGGGATGTTGTTATGATTGTAAGACATGGTATAGGTTATGACAATATAGATGTTAGGGCTGCTGAAGAGCATGGTGTTATAGTTGCCAGAGTGCCTGGATGGAGAGAAAGAGAGGCGGTAGCTGAACTTACAATAGCACTAATACTTGCTGCTCTTAGAAGAATTGTAGAAGCCTCAAATAGTGTAAAAAGTGGCAGATGGCATGAGAGAGCAAAGTATGTAGGTAAAGAATTGCCAAACCTTACTGTGGGTGTCATAGGTTTTGGTAATATTGGATCTAGAGTTGCTGGAATTCTTATAAATGGATTTAATGCAAAAGTTATTGTATATGATCCATATGTACCTAAAGCATATATAGAAAGGCTTGGATGTACATATGTAGAAAGTCTCGATGAACTACTAAAACAAAGTGATATAATAACTCTTCACACAATATTAACAGATGAAACTAAGCATATGATTAATAGAGAAGCATTTGAGAAGATGAAAAATGGTGTTATAATAGTTAATACTGCTCGAGGAGAACTCATAGATACTTCAGCCCTTATTGAATATATAGAAAAGGGCAAAGTGGCTGCCGCTGCTCTTGATGTTGTTGAAGGTGAGCCTATTGATGAAAAACATCCCCTACAAAAATATTCAAATATCATTATAACACCTCATATAGGGGCATATACATATGAATCACTTATAGGAATGGATGAGGCAGTCGTAGAGGCTATTGAGAATTACCTAAATAACAAGCCTATTGATGGCATTGTTGTTATGCCTAGAAAAAGAAGGTCATTAATGATTTAATCTGAGCCAATTGCTTTTTCTTATCCTCTCATTAACTCTTCTACAAAACTTTTAAATCTTTCAATACCTTCAATGATTTTATCCTCATTTAAGGCAAAGCTTATTCTAATAAATTCTGCACCAGCTTTGTCAGGAAATACCGTACCTGGCAATACAACCACATGTTTTCTCCCAATAAGATTTTCCACGAATTGTTCTGATGACATACCCACGACTCTCAATATATCGCCTATGTATGGAAAGAGATAGAAGGTTCCTTTACTTGGATATACTTTAATTCCCCTAATCTCTTTCAACTTCTTTACTGCTACATTTCTTCTTCTTTCAAAAAGTTTTATCATATCTTCAACAGTCTTCCACGACCCTTTTAAAGCTGCAACACCTGCTCTTTGTACAAAAGAAGTAGCACACGACCATATATTTACAGCTAGTCTAGTCATTTTAGATACTACCTCACTTCTAGCCACAAGATATCCAAGTCTCCAGCCAGTCATCGAGAATGTTTTTGAAAATCCATTTACATAAAGCAGATAGTCTCTCCAATCAGCAAAACTTATAAAGGACTTTAATTTCTCTCCATCATAGAGGAAGTTATCATAAATTTCATCAGCAAGTATAAGAAGTCTATGTTCAGCAGCAATCCTATATATATCCTCAATCTGTTTAGGACTAAAGACCGTGCCAGTAGGATTGTGGGGGTTATTTATAACAATCATCTTTGTTTTAGATGTTATAGCACTTTCTATGGTATTGAGATCTATTTCAAAACCTCTATCTTCATTGATCCATTTTAGTGGAACATATATAGGCTTAGCACCAAGGAATCTTACAATCTCTGGATATGCTGGAAAGGATGGCTCTGGAATAATAACTTCATCACCAGGCTCTATATATGATGCAATAGCTAAAAAAATGGCGGGCTTAGCACCAGGTGTAACTATAACTTCATCAGCCTTAACATCAGATCCATATCTACTATTTAGATATTCTGATATAGCTGCCCTTAACTCTGGTATTCCTGAGGTTTCAGTATATCCTGTAAAGCCACTATCAAGAGCTTTCTTAGCTTCATCGACAATATGTTGAAATGTTGGAACATCTGGTTGCCCTACACCAAAATTTATTACCTTAAGACCTACTCTAGTCATTTCCCTTGCCTTAGCTATATATCGAAATCCTGCTTCACCACGAAGTGTGGTAATGATGTTTTTGAACATTTTTGTTGTTGGTGGTTCTGACAGCATATAGTCATACCTAGTACAATAGTTTGGTACTAGATCAAAAATAAAAGGGTTTCTAAATATGGTGTTCAGTAGGTGGAATCTAGTGAATTGGAATATTGGAATAATAGGTTTTGGAAGAATGGGAAAAGCTATAGCCACAGGTCTTATAAATAAAGGTATAAGCAGCTCCAGCATCATTGTGTATGACAAAGAGCCTTTAGCTCTTCAATATGCTAAAACACTAGGATTGAGAATCGCATCAAGTAATATAGAGGTTGCTTTCCAAAGCAATATAGTTGTATTAGCTGTAAAGCCCAATGATGTTATAAGGGTTGCTAATGAGCTTTCCTCTATAGCTGAAGATAGAATTATAATCTCTATAGCAGCTCTAGTTTCCTATAAGACTATTAAAAATCATTTATCCAAATCTCATGTATATAGGGCTATGCCAAACATAGCCGTAGAGGTTAATAGTGGATTTATAGCACTTACTCCCCATGGTGAAAGGGATTCTGATGTCGAGAAACTCTTTCAATATTTAGGTGATGTTGTATGGGTTGATGAGGAAACACTCGATATGCTTACACTAATATCAGCATCAACGCCAGCACTATTAGCTGAGATAGCAGATACATTTATATTAGCAGCTCTTAAGTCTGGAATACCATACGCTATTGCTAAACGAGCAATCTCCTCATTATTTAAAGGCGTTGGAGAGCTACTAAATATTAAATCTCTAAGTGACATAAGAGATAGTGTAATAACCCCCAGAGGAGTTACTATAAGGCTTGTAGAGAAATTCTATACCTATGATGTAAAATCGAAATTATTAGAAGCATTATCGCATTCCATTGAAGAATATTTGTCTATATTAAACGAAACTAGAGATAAATATAAATAGCTCTCTATCGCTATAGGTAAGGATGCAGTTCCTGGTCGCCAGCTATGGTGTGAAAATGCCTGTTATGTATAGATGTTCAAATTGTAAGAAGCTCCTATACTACTACATAACTGGAATCAATGATGATGCAACAGGTATGAGGTCTATTAATGATGTTATCACTCTTTATATGGGTATATGCCCATATTGTGGGAAGCCCCTATCAAAGGATAAACTATATATCAATAGCATGGATATAAAAGCTGTTGAACAAATTGTAGAAAAAAGAAAGGGTATAAGAAAAGTATAGAGTGTAGTTCTATACTTAATTAAAATCATTATCCTAAAGATAGCTGTCTGTTATAAAATTATGATCGTCTTTCACATCGTAAGACTGTCAAATTATATTGAATTTTTAAATGTTTTGTTCATCAAAAATTATTTAGGATGATGAGTGGGACCCTCTATGATTGATGAAGATGGTTAGAGATTCTGACTATTTAAATCTCCATACGCATCCAATTAGAGACTGTTTGTTGTTAATGTATAGATGATTATATGGAATTTTAATAAGGTTTTAAACTATAATTATAGAATACAATAAAAAGCTACTATACTTATATAGCTGTTTGCTGTAGAGCTTGGCTTTGACTATCTATTCTTCTTACTATATTTCCTAGACCTGTATATGATAGAATCCAGGCTATTAATAATAGAATGCTAAGGGCAATGCTAATAAATATTCCTATTAATGGTATAACTGCTATCATACCCATAATAATTGCTATTATGAAGATTACAGCTGATGCTAGTAGTAGTACTTCATTAAATATACTATGAAGTCTAAAGAAAAGTAGTATTAATCCAATATTTCCAACAAGCCCTAGAAGACCTCCTATTAATATTATTGCCAATCCTCCAAACAATGGCATTAAAAATCTTAGAAGATTCATAGGGCTTGAAAATGCTTCTCCACCACCTATTGTAGGAAGTGATATTATTGCCATTACTATTATTATAACTCCTGCTATGATGACTATTAACCCTCCTATATAGCCAATCTTCATAAGCATTGATGGTGTTGAGAAGTCTTCTCTCCATTTCTTTAACTTATTTGAACCAGGGATAAGTTTTATGTAGATTGCATATATTGCTAGGATAAGGGAGACTATACAAAACAATCCCATAACCGCAGCTATCACGATTAATACCCTTGAAGCTCCTAATAACCTTAATAGATCTATAGAACCTCTAATTACCATATCTCTTGGAAGAGCCATCAATAATGGAAAGATGAAGATCATCAATAATAATGTTGATATTAGTGATATTCCATTAGCTATTATCATAGCTAAAGATCCATTCCTAACATCTTTTATACCACTTAGGACAACATTCTTAATATCTTCGCTAATACTCAATGATGATCCCTAAAGAAAATATGTAGATTTCTCCAAATATATATAAATTATTTTGAAAATTATTAATACTGTACTTAGTAATTAGCGGTTGATAACATAAACTACTCTAGGGAAAGTAAAGCTTAATTATTTTTGTTAAGTAGTGATAAACAAAGGCGATAACATGTCAATAATAGATAGAGATGTTGAGAGTATTGTTAATACTATTACAGATTATATTGATAGGAATAGGCTTGAAGAAGCAGTTAAACTATTTGATTCTCTAGATCCTCCTAAGGCAATGGACATAGTTATTAGACTTAATAGCGATGAAAGAAGGAAGCTATTTGCATCATCTAGTCTTAATAATCTTGTTGATGTTTTAGCCCGTCTTCCTGATGAGTTTGTGTATGAGATTGCCTCTGTTAAGGGTGTTGATGATATGGCTAAAATAATAATAAGACTACCTATTGATGAGACTGCTGATGTTCTTCTTAAGCTTCCATCTAAAATGAGAATAGAGATTTTAAGGCTCCTTCCAAGTGAGCTTTTATCTGATGTATTAAAGGTTATGAAGTTTCCTCCTGAGAGTGTCGGTGGCATAATGACTACACAGATACCTATTTTTGATAAAAGTACGTCTGTTGGCGAAACTATTGATCTCTATATTCAAAAAAACAGACTTGGTCTTTATGATAGGCATAGCTATATATACGTTATTGATGGCGAGAGGAAACTTATTGGCCGTATAGATATAAAGACTCTTTTAACTAAACCTAGAGAAGCTAGGCTTGATACTATTGTAGAAAAAATTGATATGTATGTAGATCCTTTTAGCGATAGAGAAGAGGCAGCTAAAATAGCTATAGCCTATGACCTTATAGAGATTCCAGTTGTTGATATGGATGGAAGACTGCTGGGTATAGTAACACTAGACGATATACTAGATGTTGTAGTTAGTGAACATACCGAAGATCTACTAAAGTATGGAGGTCTTATAGAAACAATAAAGGGAAGCTACATAGCTATAAGTCCAATCAAATTAGCTATAAAAAGAGCTCCTATGCTAATATACCTCTACCTCATGAACATAATTACGGGTGGTATTACAGCTGTATATGAGGATGTTATACAGAGGATAGCTCTATTAGCAGCCTTTCTGCCTATGCTAGCAGACAACTCTGGAAACATAGGCTCTCAAGCTACTGCATTAATTTTAAGAGGTCTTATTACAGGTGAAATTAAGTTGTCGAGAAGTGATTTAGCGAAAATATTATTAAAGGAATTTATAACAGTAGGTATCATGCTTATGTTCTTAGCACCTTTATCATTCATTATAGGCTTTTCCATATCTTATATAACAAAATGGAGTTTAGAGTACGCCATAGCGGTTGCATCTATTGTTACAATTGCTTTAATTGCCTCCTGCTATGTATCTGATATTATAGGATCATTGTTGCCAATACTATTAGTGAAAATGAAAGTAGATCCTGCAGTAGCATCAGCTCCTGTTGTAACAAGTATAGGTGACATAATTACAGTATTGGTTTATTTCACTATAGCATCATTAATATTTAGATTATGACCACGTTAATTATCATTAACATTGTATAGAGTCCTTTTAAGTAAAATTATCCAAATGATAAAATAAATATATATGACCATTACACTACATAAGGTCCTCCTTATAAATGCCATATGTTGTATTCAATTAATACTACTAATGTTTACTATAAAATATTTAATATAATAGATTAAGAGTAAGAAATATTTTAATTAGGCTTCATCATAATTAAATACAACAGACAGCACATCTAGAATGTTAATAGTGAACAGCATGGTAGTTGTAGCCGTATTAGCTGGCGGTATATCGTCTAGATTTTTAGCTGGTGATAAGCTACTCTATCCAGTAATGGGAAAGCCTCTAATTAAATATGTGATAGACTCTATGATGAGATGTAGATATGCAACAAAGGTTATAGCTATTTCCTCTCTTACAAATATAAATAGCATCAATGAATATATTGAGACCCTACAAGATCCGTTTCAAATCGGTCCTTTGGGAGCTATATATCTTGCTTTAAAGATGTTTAATGAGGTCTTTATTGTAGGTGGGGATATGCCTTACGTAGACTGTGTATGTCTACGTATTATTTTAGAGCAATGTAGTGTCGATGAATTTGTTTCTGCATGTATGCCACAATACAATGGTTATCTAGAACCCCTCTTGTCACTGTATAGAAGGTCTATTCTAGATGTAATAGAATATGGTATAGCAAAGAAAATATTAAGTCTACAAAAACTTATAAAAACACTGAAAGTTTCGGTTAAGACCATCGATGTATGTAGCTCAAACGAATTGAAGAAATGTCTTATTAATGTGAATTCAATAGATGATATACACTATAAACTCTATCAACTACTTATTTAATAAATAAATTATTAGATAGTGAGTTGTAGTGTACAGCACTACTTGGTACGGTAGTCATTCTTGCATTGAATAGATAGTAAATCTCACGTTTTCATCTCTATCTATCTGATTAAATGCCTCTAATGCTTTTTCACTAAGCAACCTTAAATTACTACTCCATATCACTAATGATGGAGTGTATTCTTTCTTATCCAGATCTACTGCCATACTAAACATCCAGTCTTTACCAAGTAACAAGATAACATATCTTCCATTTTTATACTTAGAATATAAATACTCAATTACTCTAAGTACTTCTCCTACTTCACTTAATTTGACTGTCCTTCTTTCTACTATGGGGTACTTTATTGCTGCTGAGATGGCAGTGATTTCAGCAAATCCATCAAGAAATGATTCAAATGCTCGACTCATTTTAAATGTTTGTTGACTCCTATCACTACTACTTTTTGTTGTTTGTGTTTTGTATAGTTTAATGCCCCTCTTAATCGTATCTAGAATTGATGAACAAAGATGACTATATTCCTTATTAATACATTCAAAATACCATTCGTTGTCCTTTGGATATAGTTTAGCAATAGCCTCTAGCGATCCCTCGTCTGTTAGTATTCCAAAGATAAATATGTTATTTCCAACCATATATACTTTTATATTATATTTTATTTCAAACTTCTTTATAAAACCCTTTTTGCTACTGAGTATAATGATTCCTTCCATAGTATTTATAGGAAATCCTAATTTGGTAAATAGCTCGTACATATCATCTAATGAATTTATCGGCAATGTACCGCTATACACTTTAACTATCGACATTATTAACAACCCACTTCTAAATAATTCTTCTACATTGCTTTATTGTTTAGTTAATTAATAAATGCTTATCTCAAACATTATTTGTCTTTTGTATGCTCATCTACATACTTGATTATCTTTGACTGTATGTTGTATCCTTAGAGCTATTCATAAATATTAATATGTCAATTCTAATTCTATAGGGTGATTTCCCAAGACTTTCTAACATAAGTAGTTTCTCTTTAAATTGGTCAGCTCTTTTGCCATTCAGTGTATACCCTCCTATTTTCCCACCAGATTTTATTACTCTATGACATGGTATGGCTATAGGATTTTTATTCTCTTTAAGAATATTAGCAACATATCTAGGGCTCACCCCTATGGTATTAGCTATGTCACTATATGTCGTTACATATCCTATTGGTATTAGCTGAATTAATGCATATACTATTTCAGCTATATCAGTTTTCGTAGCTCTTCTTACAGTAAAATTGTTATTGCAAACTTCAACTATTGGAAATATCATTATAGTTAGCCTATGAACTCCTTTATGAACCTACCATTTTCATATATGAGATCCCCATCAGCATATACCTTACCCTTCCTCATATCCTTAATCATATCCCAATGTATCGACGATTTATTAACACCACCTGTTCTTAAATATGTTGACCCAAGTGCTAGATGTATAGTACCACCAATTTTTTCATCAAATAGAATTTCTTTAGTAAATTTTGCTATATCATAGTTGAGGCCAAAGGCTAATTCACCAACTCTTTTTGCTCCATCATCAATCTCTATCAATCTTTTTAAAAATTCCTCACCTTTTATTGCTGAAGCACTTACTACTTCACCTCTTCTAAATTCTAATTTAATACCTTCAACTTCAACACCACGATATATTGCAGGATAGCTAAATGTTATTCGTCCCTCAACACTATCTTCATGAGGTGCCGTAAAAATTTCTCCTCCAGGCATATTGTTTTTTCCATCATCATTTATCCAGTTCCTTCCTCCAACTTTGGCTATTAGATCTGTATCATTATCAACAATTCTAAGTTCGTCAACTTTACTCAGAAGAGCTATAATTCTTTCCTGCATCTTAGCCTGCTGAATCCATGCATCCATAGGATTTGCTGTATGAAGTTTAACAGCTCTATAGATAAACTCCTCAAACTCAATAATTGACATACCAGCCTCTTGCGCCATTGCTTTAGTTGGATATGGTGCTATAACCCAGCGTAGCTCCCCTGCAGCATCTCTCTTCATAAATATTTCTCTAATTGCACTTAAAGCCTTAGCTCTACTCGCTATTCTATTGGGGTCTATACTCATAAGGGGTTTTGAATGTGTAGGTGATAGGATATTTATCACTACATTTATTTTCTCCATTATAAACCTATCTATTGGTGAGGTGTATTCTAAAAGTTCCTGTGATGCATATCTATAGAGAATTTCAGTCAAAATATCCTCCGTTACTATAAGCCTGGGATAACCTCCCCTCAACACTATACCCTTCCATAGCTCTCTTACTAGTGGAAAAGCTTCAATAGAGGCATACAATGCCACTTCATCAAGTTTTTTAACTCCTACACAGTAATCTAAAATAAGATTAGAATATTTATTTAGATCCAATTCCCGTAGCCCTCAACAGTAAATGTTCTTCTCTGATAATATAAAGCTTTGTATAAAATGATTATTGACCCTAATAAATTTAAATCAGAAGGTATTTTATCTTAGACATGATATAGCACATAATATACTATTCCTCTAGGGATATACTGAATGTACATTCATTTCAATTAATTAGTAATTGTTAGACTTATAAACTTTGAAGAGATTTTTATTATGTGAATGTACAATGCCCCTATTTCTGTATGGAAAGTAAAAATTTTGGGATGATGCAATGGCTCTATACGTAAAGGTTATAGACTGCTATGAAGGATGGATTAATAGCAAATATTATATCGCTAAAGATATAATTAAAGTTCTTAACAATTAGGTATGTAGGTTGATTATATGAGTATCCATATACTCTATAGCAATACATTTTACCTACACAGACCGTTAGCTGGAGTTTATCATCCTGAAAATCCAAGTAGGATAGATATTATCATTAATACCATAAAGAAAATTTACTTACCTCAAAAGATGATTATAGATAATAGAATAAACTATGATGTTGGTTATCTTCACTATATTCTTAAAATACATGACAAGAGCTATATAGAATTTGTTAACAGTCTTTGTACTGCTGGCGATACGTATATAGATAGCGATACATATGTCTCAAGAAATACATGTAGAACTGCTGAAATGGCCATAATAACATCCATAAAATCAATTGAAATAGCATTGAGCCAACATGAGGTACTGGTATTTGCAGTAGTTAGGCCTCCAGGTCATCATGTAGGTAGATATGGAAGGGCGATGGATGCACCTACACAAGGTTTCTGTATATATAATAATGTTGCTGCTACTGCTCTATATGCCATTGATAAAGGCTATACACCCATTATCATAATGGATATAGATGTTCATCATGGTAATGGGACACAGGAAATCTTCTGGTACGAGCCAAAGGTAATCCATATTGATATCCATCAATATGGTATATACCCAGGTACAGGCTCTATAGACTCTATTGGTGGCGGTGAAGCTAGAGGAACAAAAATCAATTTACCTCTTCCCCCATACTCCAGCGATGACGACTACCTATATATCATTAAGGAAATTTTTATACCAATCATAGAGCTCATTAAACCTAGAGCTATAGCTATTTCAGCAGGCTTTGATGCATATAAAGGCGACGGTCTTAGTGAAATGGAGGTTACACACAAGTTCTATAGCCTCTATGGTGCGCTACTAAGGGCATTAAGCAAAAGAATTGGTGTTGGTATTACTGCTGTTCTTGAGGGGGGCTATAGTATTGGCTTAAAAGAGGGTATACAATCCTTTATATTAGGCTTTCTCAGTGATTTCAATAAATATGAAGAGACCTTAAAAAATATTTCACCCTCTAAAAAAACAATTGAAATTGTTACAAAAGTTAAGAATATTCTGAAACCATTTATACTGATCAATTGATTTATCCGCTGTATCTCCAAAGAAGAAAATCCTAGATTACTTAGATTAATTATAGATTGAGTCACATGGTTTTATGGGGGTGATTTACCATATAATTATTTTAGCGGTGTTTCTTCAATTCGTATACAGCATGCGGTGCCAATAAACATATTATTTCATTTAATGCAAGTCTTACTGCATTTGGGTTTCCTGGTACTATAAAAATAATAGAGTTTTTAACAATATAGGCTGTAGCCCTTGAAAGATATGCTGTAATCCCTACTTCCCTGTAGCTAAGGGATCTAAATAGCTCTCCAAAACCTGGTAATTCTCTCAATGCTATTTCTTTAACGGCTTCAACGCTTACGTCTCTATAGCTTATACCAGTACCCCCTGTAACAATAACAACATCACATTTTGTTATTGATTCTAGAACCTTTCTCTGGATCTCTTTAATATCATTTGGAGCAATCATATAAGATGATAATAATGCTCCTTTGCAGAAGCTGGATATAGTATTGGCAATAGACTTTATATCATCATCTTTAAGCCCACTATATACCGAATCACTGGTTACTACAAAGCATATACTGTAGCTCTCTATAACGTGGTCTTTATGGCTCATAATCCACCACTATATAGGTCCTGGCATTATCGGTGGTGTATAGTATAACGATTCTTCTACAGCTATCTCTCTGTCCTTATTAACAGCTATATAAAGTGCTATCATAGTTATTATACTACTTGAATATGAAAGTGGCAACACTATATTTCTACCTGTTTCACCAGCCAAATCTCTCGCTGATATATTAACATCGTAAACCACATTTCTTTCAACACCTACAACAACATTCCACATAGGTGAAATTTTTAGAACATCTGTCACAATTCTTCCACTAAAATATGTAAGAATTCCATATCTATCATATGTAGCTATACCGTTAATTTTAATAGTTATTAATACACCTTGCTCAGATCTTATCTGCAGTTCATCTGAAAGTATTTTTTGTGTCGATGGAGGTCCGCTAAATAGACCAGACCAGTAAAGTCTATTAAAAATAATCCTTGGATCATCTTCAGATGGGGTTATTCTATCTCCTGTCATAGGTGCATAGGCAGCCTGACCCTCACTATAACTCTCCTGATTTATATTCCAAACCTTTATGTCAACTACATATGCCCCTCTTAAATTTGGAGCCATAATACCTGCGTATATACCTCCAGCCATAACAGCTATCAATAGTAATGCTAGGATTATTTTAATCGTTCTCCCTAGACCTATCTGTGGCATCAAAGTGGTATATATTCTAAAAAACCCAAAATCCTCTGCAAATTCTTCAGTACGTCTTTTCCTGAATAACATATAGACTGCTATGATGCCTGCTATAAAGCCCCCCACATGTGCAAAAAATGCAACACTTCCAAACCTTAGATACCCATAGATGACTTGAAGTGCAAACCAAAATAATAGAAATGCTGAGGCAACTGTAGTAAAGCATAATGGCATTATGAAAAGAAAGTAGCAGATGGAGAGTCTTCGCCTAGGAAACAGCATTAGATATGCACCGAGGATACCACTAATAGCACCTGAAGCACCAACAGCTGGTATAATTAGGTTAAGAGGTCCCCAAAGTGGTATAAAGCCTGTATGAAAAATTATAGCAGAGAATCCGGATATGAAATATAGAACCATGAATTTAATGCCCCCCAGTATATTTTCTAGTTCCTTTCCAAACATATAGAGAAACCACATGTTGAAGAATATGTGGAATATATCACCATGTGTAAACATACTTGAAATTACTCTATACCACTGCTCTGGATACTGAAGAAGAACTGGGACATAGGCTAGCATATCTATCCAGTCACTAGATGAAGAATAGAAAAAATTTTGGGAGGACGTTATGAAATATACAATAGTGTTTAAGGCTATAAGTAGATATGTGATCCATGGCCTTCTTCTCTTCCCCCACCACATTAATTCATAGGACATTTAATACATACCTCAATAACTCATTGCCATTTAGTATGTAATTTAAGCCGTATAAAAATATTATCAGTTCTCTTCTTTTCATATTTCTTCATATATGTGGCGCTACATATGGACAATTATGGCAGGTTTTCCCAGTGGCACTCCACTATACATTGAGACTGGCTGACATTTAGCAATAAACATATATATAATAGGCTTTCCTATCATATTCTCAACCTCAGTTAGATATTCATAGTTCGCCATTCCTTTTGAAATAACGACATCAGAATGCTTTATAACATCTACTACCTCTTTTCTAATGTAATTAAGAAAAATGCTAGATGCATCTACACCTGTATCTATCACCCTACTGAAACTCTTTTCTAGTTCTGCATAGTATGCATCGCCTATAGATATATCATTTTGAAAAGCCCCACCTTTAATAATTGCCACTACACTTTTGCCCTTACTTTTAAGAACCTCTGCAAGCAATCTATCTAAAACAGCCTCACCTGCATTATCAAGAATTATAGCTATATTTTCTGCTTTTTCAATAAGTTTTAAAGCAGTATTAACATTTCCATATATCTGTAATTCTACTACTTCTTTCAATAGATCTTTTACCTCAGGAGGTCTATAGTTTATAACACCCATATCTAGCATATTCCCTATTAGAGAAAATTTTATAGCCATTAATAGCTTATCTTTATACTTTTCAAATCTTGAAACAAATTCTTTAGCCTCTACATAGATTTCTATAAGCCTTCTATGGACATCTATCTTAAATTTTAGATATGGGTCTTCAATGCCTGAGAGCTTTTTTATTACTCTAAATAGTTCTGTTGCAATATATGTTGGTACACAGCTAGGATTTTCTCTACTACTACAAAAGAAGGATAGTAGCTTATTTAACTCCTCAACTATTTTTCTCATTACTTCAACACGTTCACTTTCATTATTAAATAGCATTGCTATCTCTCTATATCTAACTTGTAGCAGACATGGTATGCATTCAGCATATAGCTTCAAAGACCCATTCACCATTAACACTTAGTAAGCTATAGATGAATTGCTTAAAAATATAACATCTATAATGCGTTTTTCCTAAAGCGCTTAAGGGGACGTGCTTACTCAACAGTAGTTCTAAATAAGAATTTATTTGTTAGTAACGATATGCATGTAAGTATTGTTCCTCTTAACATCATTCAATTTTTGTATAATCTTACGATAAAATAAGTACGTTAAGCTTTAATACTTTAAATGTTTGAGTGTAGTCAGATATAACTATAGATATATCTTACGTAGTATAGGTGTATGAATTGAATAGAGCTAGTGACAGTCTCATCAGTGTATACAGAGATAGAATATTACATGACTCTATATACAAAGTCTTAATTTGGCTCGGCCTGCCTGTAGTTTTGGTTCAGCTCGTTAACGTTTCATATAATATTGCTGATGCTTTTTGGTTGTCACGATATTCAACCGTTGCATTGGCAGCACCAAGGCAGGTTTGGCCTACACTTATGTTCTTTCAGGCATTGGCTATGGCCTTAGGTGCTGCAAATCAATCCCTTATTTCACAGTATATTGGTGCAAAAATGTATGATGAAGCAACTAAGGTTATAAAACAATATCTTACCATCTCAACATCATTTGGTGCCATACTAGGCATTTCCTACTATCTACTTAGACCCATACTATTTTCATCTATAACAGCTGTACCACAGGAGATTTATAATGATGTACTGGGCTACTCTAGTATAATCAGCATTGATCTTACACTAAGCTATTTTGGTCTATGCTTCACTACAATTCTTCAAAGTATTGGTGACACTAAAAGACCTGCAATAATTAATGGTATATCAGCCATTATCAATATTGTACTAGATCCCCTTATGATACTAGGTATAGGCCCCTTTCCAAGAATGGGTGTAATAGGTGCTGCAATAGCTACTGTTATAGCACGTACGTCTGGAGGTGCAATTCTTGTCTATATCGTACTCAAGAAATTTTCATTTCTAAAAATATCATTTACTAGCAATATAGATGCTTTCTGGATCAAATCAATGATTCGTGTAGGCCTCCCAATACTATTAATGAACACACTTAATAGTACGGCATTTATGTTTCAGCTTAGACTTATAAACATTTTTGGTGTTGCTGCCTCTACCGCTTGGGGTATAGGCTTTACTATTATAGATATTGCTGATGCCATGATGTGGGGTTTAACCCAAGCTACAGCTATTGTTATAGGGCAGTGCCTTGGAGCTCAAGAAATTAATAGAGCAAAACTAGCTGCAAAGGCATCAAATACTATTGTTGGTTTAAGTCTTATGGCTGGAAGTATACTGGCTTATATGATTAGGGACAATATAATATCCCTCTTTCTATCTAATGACGATCCACTATCTACTAGCATATATATTGAGACTGAAAGATTTCTTATGTGGGCGCTTGGAACACTTCCATTCTTTGGATTGTTTTTTGTCGGCATGTCTGTTGGAAGAGGATCTGGACACACACTCTATCCAACTATAATAGGTATTGTACGACTCTGGATTATAAGAATAGGCCTTGGCTTCCTACTCTCCTCCTACATAGGATCTATTGGTGTATGGATGGCATTTGGCTTAAGTAATATATTTTCAGGAATAGCCTCCCTTATATGGGTTAATAGAGGAGGGTGGGCAAAGCCTATTATAAAACGACACTAATTTTCTAGCATAAACTTTTAGACAAAAACTAATACATCATACACTTATTTAAATAAGACAATTTGTAGCATACATACAATACCTGGTGAGAATATAATGTCATCATATGACGCATGGATAATGACCCTTGGAACTGAGGTTGTGCAGGGTAGAGTGATAAACACAAATGCATCATATCTTGGTAGAAAACTTACACTACTTGGTTTTAGGTGTATTGGAATTCTATCCCTGATAGACGACATCGATGCTATTGCCAAATACTTAACATTAATTTTGCATGATAGACCTAGAGTTATTGTAACAACAGGAGGTCTTGGTCCAACCTATGACGACAAAACACTAGAGGCTATTGCAAAGGCATTGAATAGGAAACTCACTTTAAATGAAGATGCATATAATATGGTTAAAAGAAAGTACGAGGCTAGAAAAATGCCCTTAACTGAAGAAAGAATTAAGATGGCATATCTACCCGATGGAGGTATCGCCATACCAAATCCTATAGGTACTGCACCAGGCTGTTGGATTGAAGTAGATAACACCATTATAATTTCGCTACCTGGTGTACCTCAGGAGATGGAAGTGATGTGGGAGACATGGGTTGAATCGCGACTTAAAGCAATAGGTCCCTCAATATACATAGCTGAAATTCTACTAAAAATTGTTGGCATTCCTGAATCATCTCTTGCACCAATAATAAAGAGTATCTTAAGAGAAGCTCCAGCTGAGCTCTACATAAAATCGCATCCAAAGGGTGAAGAGCTAGGGAAACCCGTAATAGAGCTCTATATAATGTACTCCAATAAGGATAGAAAAAAAGCCATGGAGATTGCTGAAATTATTGCTAATAAAATGATAGATAGTATAAAGAGAGGATTTAGTACATCAATAGAAATACTATCCAAGAATATAACATAATTTTTTAAAATTCTCTATAGCGAACATTAAATGTTGAAGAACTACAGGATTCACTAGACTCTAAAACCATTATGCTATTAATTAACGTAAATGGCGGTCCTTTACGAAGGTTCTCTAAAAATTTACTGATCTGCCTCTCCTCACCTTCAATACAGATAAGCTCTTTACCCTCATCTACATCCATTATATAGCCGCTTAACCCAAGCTTTTTAGCAAGTAGATATACATGTGCCTTAAAACCCGTACCCCTTAGCACCCCCTCTACCACTATTCTAACAGTCCTCATATTCCTACCATACAATAACTTTAATCTAGTATATATTTAATTTAATGTCAGAACTAAAGATAAAAAGCATTTAGCAACACAAAAAATTCACTCTCGATAACTTCATAAATGGCAAATCCTTTTAGTCTTTAAATTACTTGAGAAAGAGTTTTCTTAGAATAGTTTATTACTTTCTCAACTTAGAGATACATCATATTGTTTTTAATTTAAAAATGAGTTAAAAATTTATGTAAACCGTAGAAGTTAATTGCCGGACTATAAATTGACTTAGACTCATTGTAATTGTTTTATTTTATTACCATAAAAATTAATATGCACTATTTCCTCCAATGGTTTTCTTGGTCTTGCCTTAGGTTTTTCAGCAGGCCAACCTAACGCCACTATTGCTATAAGTGTCTTTTTATTTGGAATGTTAAAAATTTGCTGAACTCGTAATTTCTCTTCATCTCTTAGTAAACCTTGCCATATTGTTTCAAGACCATATGCGTGAGCTGCGAGCATTATATAATTTATTGTATTTGCGCAGTCCTGTTGACATGTATATGGCGATGATTCAAAATTGCACATCACTACTATTTCTATAGGAGCATTTTTTATTGGTTGAGGCCAGGGGTAAAAATTCTTGCAAGACTATCCTTAACCTCTTTATCTGTAACCACTATAAACTCCCATGGCTATATATTTCCTACACTAGGTGCATATCTAGCAACATCAAGGATCTTGAGTATTAAATCCATGGAAACAGGTCCATCTGTATATTTCCTAATACTTCTTCTTGTTCTAAGGAATTCTATATATAATTCCATATGTTTTTGCGTCTCCATACTCCAATCCTATTAATAGGGACAAAAATGATTTATAAAAATCTTGTGAGTTATCTCCTAAATAAAGGTCTCTTAACCATTGTATTATTAAAAAGTAGCAGCATGATGTTGTTTTAACTGTGTTAAAATATTATAAGTAGATCATTATTTTTTCAGCAATCTGTAGAACTTTAACTGCATCCTTAAGAGTTGCTAGCCTGCCATGCTTTTTAAACTTTATAGCCTCTATAAAACTTCTTATCTCTTTCTTCAATGGTTCTTCACCATCAAATTTTAGAGTATTTATTAAGCCGTTACTCCATGCTATTACAACGCTTTCTCTACTAGTATCACCTCTAACAAAAGCATTAATTCCTATTACATCTATTTCCCTAACTTTATGTGGTGTTATACCATCAACATGTATATTGCAATAGATATCCCCTGCCTTTAATACAGCGATAACACTATCATCAATATTTGTGTGAAATATCCTTGCCATTTCTAGTTGCCAACTTTCTGCCTCTGTAACATATAGACATAGATCTATATCATGTACAGCTAAATCTAATACAATACTAGTTTTCGTCATATGGTTAGGTCTTCTAGAAAATCTTCTAAGTGATATAAACATTGGATTAAATTGAGCAAAAGATTTTTTAATGAATTCTATAGTGTGGCTAAACCTCATTATATAGCCTACTCCTACCACTACATCTCTATCAACAGCAGTTTTTTCAATTGCTGAGATATCTCTAGGGTTAACCGCACCAGGCTTTTCAATAAATGCATGTCTACCCATACTCACAATTTTTAGTGCAATATCTGCAAGTACATCTATAGGTGTAGCAATTATAGCAGCATCTACATATCTTATAAACTCATTAATGTCACTAAAAGCATGTGGAACCCCATAAGCCTTGGCCACCTCTAAAGCTTTAGTAATATCAATATCACAAACCGCTGTAAACATAAGTTCTGCTGAAAGCTCTTTACTAAGCTCATAAACTACTCTAGCATGGTTCTTACCCCATCGACCAACACCAACAATACCCATTCTTATCATTTTAACCACCATATATCGCTATACTATCCTAAGATAGTTTAAAGCAATGTATAGAGACCATTAAAGATCCTCCTCAAGTTTAAGTTTCACCATCTCTATAACATATAAGCTGTAGTGATCAATACTAAAGAAGATATATAAACATAATAACACAATCCTTAACCATATGCGACTTACTCTTCTTTGGCTTTAAACCAGTACAATAAAAATAAACAGCACCTCAAATATTTATAACTAATAATTAGTGCGGGGGGTGGGATTTGAACCCACGCAGGCCTATGCCATCGGGGCCTAAGCCCGACCCCTTTGACCTAGCTCGGGCACCCCCGCACACTTAAACTCTAAGACCTAGTAGTATTTTAGATCAGCTTAATAATTTTATTGCTGTTTATTTACTGTAGCTGAAACTCTATTATATAGACACATGGATTTGAATTTATTCTCTTACTTCCGTATATTCTTATGAGTGCCTTATATAGATCTTCCTTTGTTTTAAATCCATCTGTTTTTACTTCCTCTTCACTTAACTCTTCTAACTTCTTCCTATACACCTTTTTTATAACAGCTCTACCAACCCTCACACATCCTGCAAATATTTCAACTATATCTCCTTCCTTTAAGTTAGTTGAAAGCCTTATAGTTGTTTTCTTCTCGCCTGTAAGTATCTTACCTATATAGTCAAATTTGAATATAAGCTTCTTCATCCCATAATACCTTCTATTAATATGAGGATCTATTATCAATGTTCAACGATACTCTGTTCTTCAACCTCCTCTGGCGTCTTGACAATTAGATAACCGTTTTTAACTATATTTACAACATCTCTCTTCACAATTTCACTTACAATTTCCTTAAAGGCTTCTAAAGGCTTTTCTGATCTTATTTTTACATCTAGTCTCTTCGCTAATCCTTTTACAGCTGATAGACATTCATCTTTTATTATACATACATCACATTTACACAGCTCCCCTTTAACAAAAACAACCCCCAGAGCTTCATCAACAAAACTACCTTTATTTGAATGTACGGTTAGTCTAATACTTCCATCATTATCAATTAAAGTGTCGTAAACTAAGAATAGTTTAGCTGCTACATAAAACTTTCCATCTTTATATAGAACCAACCCATTTCTTCTTAAAGAGTGTAGATGTCTATATATTGCAGTTCGTGAAATACCTAAGGTGGTAGCTATATCTGAGGCTATTACCATACCCCTTGCCATAAGTGACATTATAGCACATCTCATTTCATTATTAACACAACTCTCAAAAGCCCTATAATTAATCATTCTAATTAAGTCTATTTCAGGGTATCCTTTTGGCACTGAAAGCATTTTAAGCCTTGTTATATAGTTTTGAATCACTTTGTCACCCCCAGTCAATATTTATTGACTTACACCGTTATAATACTTTTAATGCTCTTAGAAATCTATAGCTATTTTCCACAATACTTTTTTCAACTTCATCTAGACTCATACTCTTTAATTCTGCAATATATTTGTAAATACCTAGAATCTCCTTAGGGTGAAATACAAGGCCTCTATATCTATATGGTGCATCACTTTCAACAAGTATAATATCTAGTGGTGCAATTCTTATAATATCTCTATATTTCTGCTGAATAGTGATGGCTTGATTTACCGTAATATAGTAGCCCCTATCCATAATCTCCTTAACCAAATCTAGCGGTCCTGTATACCAATGTAGTATAGCTAGTGAAATATCATTTCTATATAAAATATCCAGTACATCAGCCCATGCATTTGCAGCATGAATATTTAATGCAAGACCTTTCTCCCTTGCCATCTCAATAAATCTCCTAAATACTGCATCTTGGAGCTGTATTGTATATGGTTTAAATTTTTTATCTAAACCCACCTCCCCCAGTATTCTAATTGATTTATCCACTGATAGTAATCCCTCTATATTTGCCACCTCATTTTTACAATTGTGGTCGACATTCCATGGATGTAGCCCTACAGCAGGTATAACCAGGCCATATTTTCTTGAAATTTCGATTGTTCTAATGGATGATTTATAATCGTCACTTACAGCAACTACATATATATTTAGATCCATAATAGATTTTATTTCATCCTCCCCATACTCATGGAGATGGCAGTGTGCATCCATCAATATTGCATTCAATTCATATCCCATGCAACACAAACTCTCGTATATATTCAGGCTTAATGTGTATAAATTCAGTAAACGCCTCTATAGGTATATATACAAATCTATTTAGCTTATACATAGGATAAACTCTACCAGCTATATTAGCTTTATACCCACAGTAAGAACACCGTAAATCGTCCCCAAAATTAACCTCTAGAATATCAAATCCCATTCTTCTAATAAGAATGTTACCACAGTTAGCACAATAAGTATTCTCATACTGATGCCCTGGTACATTACCTATATACACATGTTTTAGACCTTCACTTTTTGCAATATCTATATGCTTTTCAAGAACCTTAACAGGTGTTGAAGGGAGATCCATCATTTTATAATCTGGATGAAATCTTAAAAAGTGCACAGGAGTTTCTGGGCCAAGATTTTCAACAATCCATTTAGCTAATTTTCTTGCTTTCTCTAGGTCATCACCATATTTAGGTATAACAAGATCTGTAATCTCAATAAACACCCCTTTTCTCTTCAATTCAATTAATGCACTGAATATAGGCTCTGTATCGTAAACCATTGAAAACTTTCTCGCAAATTCTTTATCGCCATGACCCTTAAGATCAACTGCTGCAGCATCCATGAATTTTACAACCATATCTATAGACTCATCAGTCATGTAGCCATTTGTAACCATAGTATTAAACAGCCCATGTTTTTTAGCTAGAAGACCCACATCATATGCATATTCTAGGAATATTATAGGCTCATTATAGGTGTATGTCATGCCCTGTGCTCCATATGCTATAGCAAGCTTTATTGCTAACTCTGGCGATAACTTCCATCCAGCTATAACCCTCCTTTGACTAATATCCCAATTCTGACAGAATTGACATGCCCAACTACACCCTGTTGTAGACATTGAGAAAACTAATGAGCCTGGATTGAAATGATAGAGTGGCTTCTTTTCTATAGGATCAATTGCAACAGCTATAGCAAGTCCGTATGAAACTAGATAGAGCTTCCCTTCAAAGTTCCATCTAATACCACAAAAACCGTATTGCCCATTCAACAATTTGCATCTTCTTGGACATGCTGTACACTCTACTAATTTCTTCATGTCGTCTATAACTCTATAGAGTACTGCTTCCTTAGGCAATATCTTCACCCTATATGCATTTTCTATCAATTAGATATACTCCACCTTCTACCAGTATCCACACCTTATATTTCGCGTAAAAACCTGGTAGGCAATATATTCGATAACAGACATATAAACTTTATAACTACATGTTTCATCCATAGCTTAGAGAATGGATATATGTAGTATAAGAGTCTGTTTCCTCCACTAGCTTCAATGAGTTTAGATTTTCATTTAGTCTAAATCCATTTATTTCATGTCAATTATTTCATTGCTGGTAAATCGCAGGTTAATTTAAACATTTTTGAACACAAGTTAATCATAGGAATAACCTCTTCACCATTTCTAATCAACAAACCATCCTCAGACACCATGTCATGATAACCCTTACAGGTAATCGATTTTCTTCTTAGCCTCTCTTTGTGTTGAATAGAATCTTTATATATAGTCGGACAGAAGTGAACTGATATACTTAACCTTTCCTCTAAAGCTTTTCTTACAACCTCCATAGCAGTCTCGCTACTTCCATAAACTGTTCTACCATCTTGAGAGGGTCTAAATCCTCTAAGGAGTAGGCTATTGATATTAGTTTCACTTATCTCTAGTTCATTAATGTTAACAAACCTTACACCTATAGAATTAGCTGTGGTGATAATACTCCAAAGTACCTCTTCACCACCTGGAAGTGCAGGAACTTCTATACCTACATCCATAGAGGTATTCTTTATAGTGTATTCAACCAATCTCCATACGCTATTGTTTACAATATGAAATCTTATCTCATCAAGATTAATCCTATCTAGATACTTTATAGCGCTCTTTGTAGCACCTAAACCTGAGGTATATAGATGTACATGGAATTTGCTACCCATAACATCTTTAACCATTTCAACAACCTTTGTAACAAGATCATATCTTTGAAAAGGTTCTCCACCTGTTATCGATAACCCCTCTGCCTGTATAAAGAAGATTTCATCTAGAATATATTCAATTTTTTGAATTCTTTCTTCGTCAGCATAAAATGCTCTCATCCTTCTTCTCTCCATACTTATTGGACAGTAGAAACAGTCTACACCACATATTCCAGTTATGAATACCACTACCTTAGAGCCTTTCATACACAGTTCACAGCCTCTTGGTAGACGGCCATACCACCATCCAATTACTTCATTACCATACAACTTATGGGCATAGTCCATATCTTTCAACCTTTCTTCTAAATAATGAATTTTCCACGCATAGTCTCTCTATGGTAAACTCTAGTTGTTCAAAATCAGATAGTATAATCTTTATAAAGAGGCCTGTATGTCCTTCCTCAACCCTTTTGCTTAATGCTTCAACTCTATCCATTACAGTATTTAGAGAAATTCCAAGTCTCTTAGCAACATAACCCTCATTTCCAATAACCGGAAACTCCCTATGGCCAAAATCTGTAGGCTCTATAAATATAAGCCTCTTATCCACACCCACCACCCTTATATTAGCCGCTATATCATCGAGGCTTGCCATTCCACTAAATCTATAGTACTCAATTTCTATAGGGTCAAGGTGTGTCAGTGGATTTGATATACACAATTCCTCTAAAGCATTTAGATATATATATATCTTTGGGGTATGCCTTGGTGTTGCTTGTACAATAGATATACTATATATGTTATATCCATTTTTCTCCAAACAATACCTGATGATACCACTAGGATATGGCTCAAGTAATGCTATATCTACATCGCTATTCTCATCAACATCTCCTCTAGCAATACTACCATGAGCAAATGCTAGTATTACACCACAGCTCTTTAAGTCTGTAAGTATTTTTAATGTTTTTCTCCTCTTCTCCATAAGTATATTCCATCTCTTTTTATCATAGTGTACCTCTCTTACAAATCCAGTAAACGACTGTGTTCCCATATATTACATCCTCAATCTCGCAGTCCAATCCCCTTCATAATTTTGGTCATACTCACTTTGTATAGAGATACACTCTATGCAATATTTTAAATCTTACCTATAATTATAAGTTACTCAGCATCCCCTCTTTCCATATAGCTTCTATATCTATAGAATTCAATATACTAAACACCGCAGTTGCCTTTAATATTTTGAGTATAATTCTTGGCCACTTTAAATAGACTTATTTAAAAATACCATACAGAACACCACTACTATACGTTTTTAAACTATACCTCTATGGTGAAAGACACTGAAGTGTCTGTTAACAATGATCTTCATACGCTAATCAGCTTAAAAATTCTATTACATTTTCACTATATCTAAGTCACTGTAACAGTCACGGTGACACCTAGTGTGGAATGCACTCTATGTAATGCTATTATTTATAGCTATTACTACGGTAGGCTACCTTTTCTCAATGAATAGAGAATATAGGATCTCTAAGTTCAGGATTAAGTTTGCATTAGGTGGAATCCTCTTATTTATAGGAAGAGAACGTACACCAAAGAAAGTAAAGCCTCTTAGGAGAGAGCTACATATAGTATTTATGGCTATAGCATTTCTCGGTATTGCCCTTTTCTATATATTTTTTCTTCCAATCATTATCAATATGATTAAATCCTTTATAGAGTTTGTCTCTGGATATACAACCTTACCCCCTCAACCAACGCTAATTCCATTACCTCTACTATTTCACTATAGAGAATTAATAGTATATTTAATTACAGCAATAGCTATTGCTGTGGTGGTACACGAAACCTCTCACGCTATAGTAGCCCTTAGAGAGGGTGTAAAGATACGTAGCTGGGGCGTGGGTATACTGTTTCTATTTCCAATAGCTTTTGTCGAGCTAGATGAAGAGCAGTTTACAAAGGCTTCACCAAGAACTAAAATTAATATTGCTGCTGCAGGCATATTCTCAAATGCTATTGTCTCACTAATCTCTTTCATAATAATTTTTATATTGTCAAGTATGTTACCATTCTTAGGAGGTGTATCAACTGCAGTAATTGTTACTAAAGTAGATTGTAGCATTTGTAATGTTTCACTATGTCCTGCTCAATTAATTGGTATTAATGTTAGCGACATTATAGTTGCTATAGATGGAAATAGAATACACTCTATAGACGATGTCGAGAAAATCCTTGGAAACAGAAGTGTGGGTAGCCCACTACTAATTACAGTATGTAATGATAATGGCTGTGTAGATAGAGTAGTTACTTTAAATGCTATTAATGTAAGGGTGTATAGTGAAAAGGGTGTAAAGATACCATGTCTAGGTATAACCATGACTCAAACACTAGTGTTTGAGAAAAATGGTGTATTCCTCCGCTATCCAATAATAGAGGACCTACTTACACATCTCAATTTCATCTTTATAGTTAATTTCAGTCTATATGTACTTAACGCTATACCATTTATCATATCAGATGGCAGTATATTTATAGGGGCTCTTTCATCAATTTTTCAACCATTGAGAATATTAACATCAAGGAAGCTCCTTGATCTAATTAATATAGCGATACTAGTGGTAGCCATAGCTATATCTTCATATATATTTCTAGGGTTTGTTCAATGAATATAAGAAGAGCCTCTCAAAGCGACTTAACAACAATATTTGAACTTGAAAAAAAGTGTTTCAATGACCCATATCCAATGGAACTACTTATAATGTTACAATCTCTATACCCTGAATTATTTCTAGTTGCTGAATGCAACAATGTAATAGTAGGTTATGTCGCGAGTGTTATAAGAACGGATGGATTTGGACATATAGTATCACTTTGTGTAGACCCTGAATATCGTAGGAGAGGTATTGGAAAACAGTTGATGACTAAGGTTGAAGAACTTATGAAAAAACTATTCAACGTATGTCTATATCGATTGGAGGTCAGAGTGTCAAATTTTATAGCCATAATGCTATATGAATCAATTGGATATAGGATTCAAGCCAGGATACCAAGATATTATAGTAATGGCGAAGATGCCTACTTAATGATAAAAGATGTATGTTGAATTGGTATGCAGAACTTAATTTTTTGTTGTTGAATATTTTAAGATACTACACCAAATATATCTTGAAACGTCATAACAATTATGTTATCTGGCTTCTTTGCTATATTCCCTATTCTAATCCCAATTATTAGTTTGATGCCCTTTGACGATGCTACATCCAAGAGTCTCTGTGTCACTATACCATCAAAAACTACTGCCTGTACTCTGCCATAGTCTAGCTGCTGAAGCTTTTCAACAAGATCCCTTACCGACACTCTATCAATTGTATTCCAATTATCATCGAATAGTATTGCTTCTAATGTCCCTAAGAGTTTCTTTCCCTCATTGATTACAGTAAGAGGTATTTCAAATGCTTCAGTAGGTTTGGCCTCAATTTTTATCTCTTGCATTGGAGCAATAGCCTGCTGCGACTCGGCTATAACAATAGCCTCTTGCTTTGGCTGTTGAACTTGTTCAGATGGCTGTAGCTGCTGAGTCTCTGGAGATACTTCCACAGCCCTTTTTTCTATTGTCTCTATAAACTGTTTAGCAGGTATAAGATTCTTTAGAGCCTTAGCTATTTCTTTTCCAGTCAATTCTTCAACTTCCTTTCCAGGTGGGGCTCTAGCGACATAGTCAATGTCTGCCACCTTTATGACATCTCTTGCTATTAGCTCTCCCATTCTATCTCCATCAACAAAAAGAATAGCATTCTTTCTTGCTGCTAATTTGACTATAGCCTCAGGTATTTTTGCTCCATGAGCTCCCTCTAGTGCTATAACATTTCTATAGCCGTAGCGTAACATGTTTACAACATCCGCTCTACCCTCTACAATAATTATAGTGTCATTCTCATCAACATCTGGTCCTGCTGGTAGCTTCTCTGGTCCATATAATACCAGCTCTGCAATTCTAATACTTTCAGATATATGCCCCAGTACCTCCTTGAGATCAGGAGTCTTCTCTATGAAGAATTTTTTAGCAAGTTCTGAAGCTCTCTCTACGATTTTCTTGAGCTTTTCAGCTCTAACATCAACAATATCTATAACCTGTATCTTAGCTTGATAGGGTCCCACCTTCTCAATGCTTTCTATCATAGCTCCTAGTAATGCTGTTTCCACTCTATCTAGATTAGATGGTATAAGTATCTCGCCAACAGTTTTTCCCTTCTCAGACTTTATGTCAACACTTATTCTTCCTATCCTTCCCTTATCCTGAAGGTCTCTTAAATCAAACTCTTCACCAAACATACCCTCTGTAAATCCAAATATTGCTCCTATGATATCCGACTTCTCCACTTCTCCTTCAATTTCTATTTTTGCTCTTACAATATATTTAGCCATACTACTCAATCCTCATTTGAGTTAAAATATCACCTTGTGACACTTTTTTCTATTTCACCAAGCTCCATCCAAAGATCTTTTTCGCTATACAGAGCTTCTCTAATAGGCTTAATAATCTTTATAAGCTCATCTGCTATAGCATTCTTTAAATCTAGTGGATGGAGCTTTCCATCCCGATATACTGCCTCAAGCTCACTATAATTATAGACATCAATGCTTCCTCCATACTCAGGCTTACGAACAATTGTAAGCTTCTTTTCCCCCTGTCCAAATACTATATATTTAGCTATATGGAGTATAGGGTTATTTTCCACCTCCTTTGGTGGACAATAAGCTCCCCTTATCTTCCTCCTTATCGTTTCATCATCATCGATAATGAATAATGCTTCATCAGGTCTGGACTTACTCATCTTGATTTCAGACATCATCTCATCAATTTCCATGCCTTCAGAAGCCATCTTACTTATACCCTTTAACGATGGAAGTAGAGGAGTATGTATAGCCACAGGCTTTTTAAAACCTAGTTTCTCAGCAACATCTCTTGCTAGCATATGGGCTTTCCTTTGGTCTATTCCTCCAAGTGCTATATCTAAGTCCATTTCAAATATATCTGCCACTTGCATCAATGGATATATAAGTTTAGAAAAATCTAACTCTGCCTCATCTGCTCTTCTACCCATAATGGTTAAGGCTCTCTTAACCCTACTTAAGCTGGCATTCTTTGCAATTCTTAGCACCTTCTCCCAATAACTCATCTTATTAACAAGTTCATCTGAATACACTACTTTAACTCTTGCCATATTAACCCCTAAAGCCTCTAGCACTCTTACAACATGCTTAGCTGCAGCTCTTATTAATTCAATTCTACCGCCAAGTTTATCATTTATCCATGCATGCCATGTAGCAGCATATAAAATCATCTCAATATCCACATCAACTAAATCCTTAAACTTGTAGCCCCATATAAGCCAGCCTATATGAAAAATGCCACTGGGCTCAAACCCTATGTACCCTCTGAGTCTTCCACCCCCACTAAGTAGCGATCTAAGTTCTTCTTCAGTAACAATTTCAACAGTATTCCTTTTAATTATGCTAATCTTTTTATCTATATCCATTCCAACACCCTACTCTAGAATATATGACTCGGCACATTTTAATAGTATTTTAGTTTTTCCTGGGTTTAAGAATTGTAGACAATTTATCCACTGATAATTCAACACCAGCTACTGGATACTCTATACCGATTTTTAAAAGTATTTCTGGATCCAATTCACCTATTACACCAATAACTTCACCGTCTATTTCAATACATCCACATCTACCATTAATGAAAGATGTTCTGGAACACCTTTTTATAGCGGCAATACCGTCTAACATTAACTCTCTTAAAATTACATATAGATCTGCATGTATTTCTTCAAACTTTATCTCGCTATCCATAATAACCCATGCAATTCTCTGCTCATTAACCCACTTATTATAGCATTCATCACATCTTAAAATAACATCGCCTATCTCAAATAGTTTTATAGGTAAAACTAAATGCTGCGAATTGACTAAGAGAATTAGCAGAGATTGCAATAAACTATTTCTCAAAGCATCCATTTCCATAGACGGTGAGTTAACTATCTTAATAAAATCACCTACACCTATAAGCTCTAAAAACTTCGATGGCACCATCGTCAAGGTATTTGTTTCTACATATCCCAAACCCACTAAAACCTTTCTTAAAGCTCTAGTGATAGCCCTATCAATTATTCTCTCACCCTCCATCTCTATAGCTGTAACAGGTTCTGGTGTAATACTACCATAGCCTATCCCTATAGCTATATCCTCAACAATATCAACTTGATGCAATATATCTGAACGATAGTACGGTACTAACACCTCAATGTGTTTTTCACCAACATTATTTAGCATATATCCCATTTTCATTAGTGCTGTGGTAGCTTTAGAGTGTATATATTCTTTTTCAAGACCAAGCCACTTAGAAATAAAATCAACATCAATAACCATCTTCCTCCACGCTAAATTTGGTGTAATTAATTTTTGATTGGGGTACATAATTTCAGCTGCAACAACAATATTACTATATACTGTAAGTGTATGAATAATAGCATTTAGAACTGCTTCAACAGCCTTTATATCTGTTCCAGTAACATCTATTAGAATATTTCTTGTGGATGGTTCTAGCCTTGTTATATTACTATTTATGACCGGAGGTAGTGATATCACCTCATCTCCAGAGAGTATTGCTGGATGCATATTATTATTGATGGATATAGACCCATATACCACACCCTGTTCAGTAGTTTTTAGTACATCCCTTATACTCATTTTTCTGTAGTCATGTAGTGGAATCATAAATGTCTGATCTATATCTATATCTCTATAGTATATAGTGTTAGAGGGTAGTTTGTCAAGGTCATGAAGGCCTATAGCAACTTTTCTTCTACTTCTTCCAAAGGTTGTATGTAGCCTTTCTTGGAATTCTATTAAGTCTCTCAATAACTCCTCATCTAGATTGATATTTTTAACTGCTGCAATAGCTATATATGGTCTCTTTACTGGTGCATCCACATATACTCTAAACACTTTATCAGTAATCCCTATTATAGATGGCTTGGCCATCTCCAAATAGAGCCTTACAGCATATGCTATTCCTTCAACTGAAAACATATCAATTCTATCGCTTTGAACCTCTATGGATATTTCTTCCCCTTCAATCTCAGATTCACACTTTAAATTAAATAATATATCCTGCAGTAAATCAACACTATCTATACCAATTAATCCAAGTAGTCTAGACAATTTAGCTCTAACTACAGGCATATTTATACGCCCCCTAATCTATCTATCCTAATTATAGGGAACCTTCTAACAAACTCTATATCTTTTGAAAATAGTAGCCTAATATCTTCTACACCATATACAACCATAGCTAGCCTCTCCACCCCCATTCCCCATGCACCAACAGGGTGCTTTACACCAAGTATTTCTAGAACTTCAGGGCGAAACATACCAGCGCCAAATACCTCAATCCATCCATAGCCAGCTACATATCCATAGCCCTCAACACTTGGCTCCGTAAATGGAAAGTATGCTGGTTTAAATTTAAACTTCTTAATACCTAGATGTCTTAGTATTTGGCTAAGTAGCCCAAGGAGCTTTCTAAAGTTAAAATCTTCCTCCATAATAACTCCATCAAAATTAGTAAATTCTGGTAGATGTCTTGCATCTGGATTATCTCTTCTGAAAACTCTATCAATTGTATATAGTCTTACAGGAGGCTTGCTATAGGATATTAAATATCTAGCTGTAACAGCCGTGGTATGAGATCTCAATATCAATTTTGAAGCCTTCTTTAGACTCCATCCATATCCCCATCCAATACTACCACTAGCACCACCCTCTTCATGAACTCTCTTGGTCCTTTCAACAACATCTATATATTCTGATAAATCTGCATCACCTTCAACTATAAGAATATCATGAATATCCCTTGATGGATGATCCTGTGCCTGGAAAAGTATATCGAAGTTCCACAGCTCTGGTATAACATAATCGTCTTTTACCTCACTAAAACCTAAACTTTCCATAATCTCCCTCAACATTTCTATGAATTCTTTAAAGAAATGATTCTTACCACTATATTTAATGGGGGGTAAAGCCTCGATATTATACGGTTTAATTTTTGCTTTCATCCATAATCTATTTACAATTACATCACGTGTTAGCCTAGAGATGCCTTCACCATGTTCAATAATCTTTAATGCTTCATCCACACTAATTGTAAGTTTAACTACCTTAATTCTCTTCTTCGAGAGAACTATAAGTTTTCTTTTAACAAGTTCCTGAAACACTCTATCTTCTAAAAGTGCCTGTGGAACTTCACGTGTATTGGTGAACATTTGAAGCATCTTATGATGCTCTTCAAGAAATTTAAATTCCTTTAACCTTATATCCCCCTTCTCTACTACAATCCATCCTCTTCTTATAGCCCACGCTATACCAATGTTTGCCTGTTCCTTGCCTAAAACACTTTCAATTTTATCTATTGACGCATTCCCACCTAATTCTTTTAAAAGTAACACAACTTTTTCCTCAGGTAGCATATCAATGTATTCAAGACCCTCTCTAGAGAGTGTACCATATATCTTTTCAGTCTCTTCAACTACTACAATACTTTTAGATTTTAGAAGCTCAACTATTGATGAGAGAGTTGCTAGAGGCATTCTATATCTGTCTGCAAGTTCAGATAGCTCTACTGGTTTACCTATTTCAATAAGCTTTTTAAGTAACTCTATTTCACTCCTTGATAATGGTTCTAACCGCCTTTCTAAAACAATATATAACCCCCATAATATCTAGGTGTTTTGGTATCTATACTCTCATATTGATAGGGTATTTATATTTTTATGTTCTTATTTTCATCTTACAACCCATAGTTTCACAATATCATGCCATCCATTTCAGCAATAGACAATAAAATCCATCTAAAAGAGAACTGCTACCATCTATATCTCTTTTTTACCATTAGGATGATGCCTACTTCTATCTGTAGGAGAATATATTTTGTATCAAAATTAAATTTAATAGATCCACCTTACTTTAAGTATATCATCAGTAGAAATACCTACTCTATGTACACTATGAATGTAAGCCACATTTCTATAGCGCCAAGGACATGAAAAAGCTAATAACCTTAAACATTTCATTAAAAATTGGAGAGCTAGAGGAATAACTTCTAGGTAGAAAGAGCTGAGTAGTTTGCTAGTAGATAGACAGTTTAGTGCAGAAGTCTATTATTTAAAATTATATGTTTCTCCAGGTTGAAATATTATTACTGTTGTACTTAGCCCTCTATCTTTAACCATTTTCTGAAGCTCTGTAGGGTCCGCCTTAATTACATCAAATGTATTATAATGCATTGGTATGACATACTGTGGTTTAAGTAATTCAATTGCTTTAATAGCCTCCTTTAAGCCCATTGTGAAGTAGCCTCCTATTGGAAGAAGTGCTACTAAAGGTCTATACAATTCTGATATCAATACCATTTCACTAAATAGCCCTGTATCACCAGCATGGTAGATGGAAAAGTCTCTTGACAAAAGAATTATACCACTTGGTGCACCTCTAGAGGAGCTGTGATATGCGGGGGTAAATACCAGTGTTGTTAACTCACTAAGCTTTATAGGACCTCCAATATTTCCCGGTATTGATCTATCGATAGCCTTTGCCTCACTAGCTAAATACTCAGCTAATTCAAAAACAGCACATATCCTTGCATCTTTATACCTCTTTAAAAGTTCTATAGTCTCTCCCACATGATCGCCATGATCATGTGTTACAACTATATAGTGTATCCTAGGATAATCCTTTATAAAACTATCTATACTTTTATATGGTGATAAAGGGTTTGTTATCCATGGATCAATCAAAAATATCTCATTATCAAGCTCTATTACAAATGCAGCATGGCCTAACCATCTTATGTTAACCATTCTTAATCACCATCAATAGCTACAAAATATTTTCAATCTAGGTAACAAAATACTTATTTCAGAAGTAAAATATTTTTATAGTGAAAAACTTTATGGATGTATATTATGCTAGATGATGAAGCCATTCAGAAGTATATAAAAGCAGGTAGAATAGCATGCATTATAAGAAAAGAAGCTGAAAGATATATTAAAGTGGGTATGAGTCTTATAGACGTTGCTAAATATATTGAGCAGAAAATTAGTGAATATGGTGGCATACCTGCTTTTCCTACAAATATTTCTATCAATAGCATTGCCGCTCATTATACCCCTGAACCAGACGATAAATCGATAATCACAGATAATTCCATTGTTAAAGTTGACATAGGGGTTCATGTAGATGGCTATATAGCTGATACAGCTTCAACAATAGTCTTCGACGACAAATATATAACTCTAGCTGAAGCTGCTAAAGAGGCTGTTGAGAAAGCTATTAAAATTGTTGATAAGGGGATTAAATTTAGTGAAGTTGGCAATATCATTAATAACACCATAAAGAATTATGGCTATAACCCCATATATAATCTAAGTGGTCATAGCGTAGACAGATACGTACTGCATTCTGGTGAAGTAATCCCCAATTTTAGAGATAGAATGAATTTTGGAAGCTTTAAAGTTGGCAATGTATATGCAATAGAACCGTTTGCAACAACAGGTGTAGGGTATGTTGAAAATAGTAGTAAAATCACAATATATTCTCTTAAGTTAAATCCTAAGAAGTTAAACAAGCTTAGTAACGATATTCAGACACTATTCAATACAATATATAGTGAGAGAAGGGCTCTGCCATTTGCCCTACGGTGGTATACAAATATATATGAGTTAGAATTGTTAACCAAAATCATCAAAGTCCTTCTCTCTCAAGGGTTGGCTATAAGCTATCCTGTACTTGTAGAGAGGACTAGAGGTTTGGTAGCCCAGTATGAACATACAGTATTAATTGGTAACAATGGTGAGAAAATTATTTTAACAGATAACTGTTAAAATTACTCAATCTATATGATGATGTTAACATTAGTTTAATAACCCTATAGTACTAAGCTTTTATCTGACATAAAGACACAAATCATGGTGTTGAAGTACGATTCCACTGTTACCCCTCTCTAACGGTGAAGGTGGAATAAATTTAAACACTATATTATCAATACTATTTTGGGCTGTATTCATACTCTATTTTCTAACAGATTTACCACAGAAAACACAGTTTATGAGATATGAAAGGGGTGTTGCCGCACGTTTAATACTTATAGAGACGCTAGTAAAGGAGAGTATTAATAAGGTAAAGAACTATCTCAATAGATTAGGTATTAAGGAGCCTGATAACGTCATTAATGGCGTTCTTGACAACTATTTCGTCATAGAACCTGTATCCATAGAGCCTATAGATATCATCAAGAGGTTAGATCACATGATAACTAATAATGAAGATAAATTTAAGAAGGACTTAGAGAAATTCATGCCAAATGTAAGTAGACATACACTAAACAATGTGGCAGTTTCTCTAGCCATCGCATCTGCTCTATTTATAGTATTTAAAATTTTAAGACACTATTACTTACTTGGCAAAAAATATGAAAACTGGATTCTACTAATGCAACTCTACTTACAATTACCACAGCTTGTAAAGGAGTTAATACCATACACAAAAGCAATAGATGGAGTATTTAGAGGTATCCCAATAGGAGATTCAGCTGGACCTATGGTAGCATTCAAGCTGGCCAGCCTTAGCCCTAGGATAGATATAGATGAAGATACAGTTTATTCACTAATTAATATAGAAGGAAGAAATGTCTATATTGTTAAGGCAAAAGGTCCTGGAGCTACTGTAGGTAGACCTGGTAAGGGGGTTTATAAAATTGCTGAAATGCTTTCATATAATATTGCAAGGATTATAACAGTAGATGCCGCTTTAAAGCTTGAAGGTGAGCAATCAGGATCTATATCTGAAGGTTCAGGGGCTGCTATAGGGGACCCTGGCCCTGAAAAAATAGAAATAGAGAGGATTGCTGTAAAATGTGGTGCACCTCTAGATGCCGTTATAATTAAAATGGGTATTGATGAAGCAATAAAACCAATGTCTAAGGAGATTGCTGATAGTATTGACAAAGCTTATCAAAAAGTATTAGATATAATAAAAACTAGAACGAAACCGGGAGACAATATAATTGTTGCTGGTATAGGAAATAGTGTGGGTGTATATTAATGTATCTACAAATAGATAGCAATATCCTCACAATAATACTTATAGTATTTTTTTCAGCTATACTAATATATCTATTAAGATTTGGCTTAGGCTATATGATGAAAAGAAATAGAAGTGAGTTACAAGATCAGCCACTAAAAACAATAACAATAGCATCATGCATAAACAATGATTATATGTTAGAACGTGAATTTAGAGAGGGAGACTTCATAGGTAAAATTGATGGCTTATGTCCTAAATGCAATTCTAACATAGTGATAGAAAAAATATATGTGGTACCGCTAACAGTAAAGGAGACCAAAGAGAAAAGATAGTAAAGCTTTTAAACTATGTCATAGTACTATCGTCTGTGGCCCGACCCGGCCATAGTGGCTGGGTAACACCCGGACTCATCAGAACCCGGAAGTTAAGCCAGCCACGTTAGGTGGGGCTGTGGCTTCCGAGAGGGGCCGCAGCCCACCTAAGCTGGGATCGGGCCGCTTTTAATTCTTCTCTTAATAACCCATGTGAGGTACCCAATAACTTGGTCTGCATGGTAGACTAAAGGTCCTATTGATATCTTTCTGTACTTTGATATAATATTCTTAGGAGGGTCTTCCTCTGCTCCAACTACATATATTGCATTGGCCATTATATTATCCAGGGATATCTTATCACCTTCTTCACTAAGAACTATAACTTCATATCTTGTTTGAAGCATTTCTAATAATAGTTCAAAATCTGTTTTAATTTTCGAACAATAGGCTGTATTTCTATTTATACATTGTATCAGTATATTGTATAGATCTATCTCTCTATAAAACTTTCTATCAATTATATTTATATCTATATGTATAGCTACTTCTATACTTTTGATATATACAATTAGATATTTACTGAGATCCCTAAATGCATCATCCAATAAAACATCTATAACTCGTGCAACTATATCTAATCTCCCAAATCTTTGATCAACACCTTTAGCTATCCTTATTTTATCTATATTAGGCGATCCAATAGTATACATTAGAACTATTATCTTCATACATATACACCAACCATCATAACCTTTTAAAATATTACTACTTAATTCTCTAACCATATACGTTTATAATTCACGATCTGTCTATAGATTTTTGTGAAGATATGCAAGAGAAAAATGCTGTCTACCATAAACCATTTAGATTATTTATTATTGAATTAGTTTCAAAGAATATAGAGAGTAGCATCCTACATTCTTTATTGTGTAAAATTATTAGAACTGCCATTACTCTATCATATGGTATCAGAAGGGATACCCATATATGCCTTTCAATCAACTCTCTAAAAACATCTCTACTTTGTCAAGGCAATTTAATTAAAGGCCTATATGTCGACGAACCCTCATGTGTAGGTTTCTTGAAAAAGCTTTTTGCCAAGAATATTGGTATCGGATTTAAATTCATTGATGATTGTCTACACTACGCCTATTCATTAGGTCTACAGGAATTAGAACTAGAACCTCTACTCTACAATAGCATAGATGTATTAAAAAGAAGTATAGAGGCTTGTGAAAGTGGTATCTATATAAGAATTGCATTAGATGAATATGGTAATACTACAGTAGGATTAAAAATATGGAATCTACTCACAATAGTAAACATTATCCTAGATAACATATACCATGACAGCAGATTATAATAGTTATGAATTCTACTAATAGCTATCTAGTTTTGCTATTAGACTTTTAACTCTCTGGAGCATTTCGTCATAAATTAATTGCCACCAAAGAAAAATATCTCTACCAAGAATTGCCTCACAATAAAGAGGTTTTAAGGCATTATTGTTAACCACATGAAACACTGTTTTAAGTTCTACAAGAGAACCATCTATAATAGCCTTATCAATAGTACATACTCTATTTGTTTTAACAAATCCTGTTATAGGTACATAAATATGAAAATACTTATCTACTTCTTCACTACATTTAAGGGCATCGGCAATAGTCTCTATAATGACACTTACACTTATATTTACATCAATTAAGGCTCTTGCATACTCAAACCTCTCCCCCTTAAATAAGCCTAGCATTACATATATAGTCATCCCTACCCCCGAATTCTGACTATTTTATAAACTTAATTTAGATTGAAGAGGACACAAATTTATTAAACTTAATAAATATATGTTTTAGGATATCTGAATAGTGGTGTAAATAAAATGGAGGTACCACTTGTAAAACGTGTAGATGAGAAGTGCCCACATGGTATATACGAATATAGTGTAGAGCATGGTATGTGGAGATTTATAAAGAGTGATGGTGAATACTTTAAACCCACCTCAAAAGGGGTATATGTTATTTATTTCGACAATACTAAGTGTTCAGCATGTAGAAAATATGACGGTATATGGTTTCCATTTGTAGAATCATACTCACAGAAGAAGAAAGATATCCACTTTATGGTCATATTATGCGATTGGTTTGCAAGAGAATGTAAATCAACAGCAGCTGCTGAAAGCTTTAAAAAATATGATGTTCACGCATCTCCAACAACTATAGTATTATATGCCGATGATAATAGCTCTATAAAATATCAGGAGAAGTATGAAGGTATAATGTATGAATTTGAACTTAAGCTAGTTCTAGATAACTTTGAAGAACGTGCCATAAAGCATATGAGAGGTGAAAAAGTTTCTCCACCAATATCAAAGGAATCGAGTAGTAAGGCGTTAGAGGACATAATTATACAAATACTTAAAGCACTTACACAGGGTAAGAAAGAGTAGCGTTTAATCTATACTAAACCATAGATCAATCTCTTTTAAAGTTCTTAACACTATTGATGGACATACCCTTTTAACTCCATTAATCCCAGAAATTTCTCTATGGATTTTAGCTAAATCATCCTCATCTCTAGCCCATATAATAGCCATTATAGGGTGATCACCAGTGGTTAAATAGATTCCTTTCACCATTGGGTTATCCCTAAGCTTCGTAATTACATCAAAAAGCTTTTCAGACTCTACATCGACACCTGTTAGCGATATTGTTCTGTAGCCAATTTTTCTTGGATCAATAACTATTGTATATTTCTTTAGAACTCTAGACTCTAGCTTCTTAACTCTTTTCAAAACCGCTACATCACTCATACCAAGAATCTTTGCCATATCAGTATATGTTACTCTAGCATTTACTGCTAATATCTCAATTAGTTTAAGATCCTTTTCATCTAACTCATATTCTATAGCCATTCTTAACACCTCTACTGCTCCTCATAACCAATTTTTTTAAGTTTAAATACACCTATTCTCCAATTTTCTTCAACATCATAAGGTTCAATTATATTTGTAAGCTCAGCTTCAACTCCCATATCCTCTAAAATATACTTAAAATCCTCAATCCAATCATTAACAGCACAGGTTTTACAAAAATGACCCTCAAATAATATCTTAATATAATCTCCATTAATTTCGATAATCTTACTTATGGCTTCAGGAGCTCTATACTTATTATAGAGTTCTGTAGCTCTAATAACAATTTCCTTAATATTATATTGATTAAATCCAACACTATCATACATTAATGCTTACCCTATGTTTAAGTTATTCCACTAGAGGATTAAAAATATTATTATCATGAATTATATTTTAAAACTAGAGATGAGAATAAAACTTGTTTATCTAGATTACTAATTTTAATGTCTACAAATTAAATTTAGCGATAAATGATTTAAATATATAAACTTTTCATTAAGCACATAATGATACACTACCTTGCAGCTATCATAACATCTTTTTCATAATTTCGATTTCTATTCTCTAAAAGATCTTTATATAGAACATACTCACCACCATTTATTCTAAACCCCATAGATATAAGTGTCTTTAATAAAGAAAATTTTGAGGAGTCTATAGGAACAACTATTATCTCTCTAGATCCTGAGACTATATGTATTTTAATCATATTTATGAGTATCTTAAGTGATTCAGATGGTCTATAGTAGGATAAGGCTAGTCTTTCAACAACAACTCTATTAAAGTCTCTTGAAATCCAAGCAGTACCTGCAATATGCTCCCCTCTATAGATTGTTAAAACTATTGCCCCTTTATCAATTATTCGATATATTGCTTCATCTATATCCCATGTAAAATTGTTCCATATAGCAGTATCAAGAAGTTTTACATTTAGAAATGAACTTCTCTTAATAGTATTGATCTCTATTGAAATTTCATCTAACTCATTTATGTTACTATCTATATTCTCTGATGGAGCTTCAAAAATTAGCACTAGATTGGATATTCTATAGTTATTCTTTATATACATGCCAAGTGCTTTATTATTATTATTCTTAACCGTTAGATACACCCTTTTAATACCTTCTTTAGATAAGATGTCCTCTAAGTATCTCAAAAAACATTGGCCAATACCCTTCCCCCTGAATTTGGCATCTATGGCAAAAGCATCTATATACGCTTTATCTCTCTTTTTGTAGACTATACTAAATCCTACAACTTTAGCCCTATAGTGAACAACGTAGACTCTGATTCTTCTACTTCTTCTCTTTATAATACTCTGTATCCACTCTCTACTTTCTTTATCTAAATGCTCTATACTATTATCATAAATCTCTATAATATCATCAACATCAAAGCTTTTTGCTTTCCTAAATATGATATCTTGGCATGATTTAGACAAATCATCTTCTTCGTTACTCTCCATCTATATTTCACATCAGCTACCAGCTCAATATGTCATGCAAGACTTAAAAAGCTTTTTGTTTAAGAATCTTAACCGTGAATCTACTATCATAGTCATTAAAATATTGAAATGGCAGTCTAGTCCTATTAAAACCATAGACACCCTATAATAATATATTCTGCCATTAACCTTTTTCTCCTCAATACAATAGGAAATTATTACAATAACTCACAATAAATGCTAATCCATAAAAAACCATCTTAAATATAGGTAAGGTTTTTTAACCAAATTAAAATTCTGGCAACATTCTGTATGGGGAATATACCTTGTGCACCATTCAATATGATGTCCTATTAAATGACTTAAAAAATATTGATATGGAGATTATAAAATTATTGAAAAGAAGGATAGAACTCCTTAGGCAAATAGATCAAAAGACTCTAGATAATGTTTTCATTAGGGCTAGAGAAGAGATCACAGCTATTGCTAGAGAGCTTGGTCTTGATGAATATTATACAAATCTACTATTCAGCTACGTACACGGAGTTTCTCTAGCTGCCATTAAACCCCTAAGGGTAGCTTTCCTAGGCCCTAGGGCATCATTTACTGAAGAAGCTGCATTAAAGATCTTTGGTGATAGTGGAACGCTATTTATACCATTACCAAGTATCAAAGAGGTTTTTAGAACTGTTGAAAATGGAGATGCTGACTATGGTGTGGTAGCCCTTGAAAATTCTCTTGAGGGTAGTGTTGGTGAAACCATAGATCTCCTTGTAAACACTGATCTGAAAATTTGTGGTGAAACAGAGATTAGGATAAGGCACAATCTAATTGTAAGACCAGGTACCAGTTTCAACGATATAAAGCTTGTTATTAGTCACCCACATGCTATAGCACAGTGTAGAAGTTTCATAGAAGCTAGGTTAAGAAATGTGAGAATAGAAACAAGATCAAGTACATCTGAAGCCGTTAGAGAAGCTATTGAAAATAGTGGCATAGCAGCCATAGGTTCAGAGCTAGCAGCTTATATCTATGGAGGTGAAATAATTGCGAGAGGTATAGAGGATCACAAAGACAACTATACTAGGTTTATTGCTATAGGAAGAAGCCCTTTAAAAAAAGGTGTAGGCATGAAAACAGCAATCATATATACGTTACCACATAGGCCAGGATCTCTATATAGTGCTCTAGAACCATTCGCTGTACGGAGACTGAATTTAACAAAGATTGAGTCAAGACCTATAAAGGGCAAGCCATGGGAATATCTATTCTTTATGGAATTTGAGGGACACGAGGAAGATAAAATAGTTTCTGAAGCTATAAAGGAACTTAGAGAAAGAGCAGTACAGGTAAAGGTACTAGGTTCATATCAAAAGATTCCATAGTGGCGCTAATTCATTTGCTAAAAGTTCCTAGTATTAGAGGAGCTGTAGGCACAGATGTGACTAGGACATACATTGATATAGCTATAAGTAGTATAGATCCTATTAGCTTTATACGGTCTTGATTAGAGAGTAGGATATTGTGTATAGATTTAAACCTTATAATACCTATAAAGCTAAGCAGTATTAAAATCAATGGTGATATAAATATAGCTATATAAAATAATACTATAGGAAGCCACTCAATAACACTAAGTTCGATTGTCAAAACATTAAATATTATATACATGCCTGCTGTACATGGAAAGAGCGTAAATGCTGCTATAAATCCTATTAAAAATGTAAATACGGTGCCTCTATTCATAAACTTATCTAATCTCAGTATCCTCCCAATTTTACATACTATCTCATCCTCTCGACACACATTACCGTCTCCTGCCCTTCCTCTTTTTGCTATTGTGTGAAGAAATATGATAGTACCATACAACGCTGTAGCTATAGCTAATACATACCTTGGTAGAGATAGTGCCACATACCTTAAGAGCATTCCAAATAAGAGATAGCCAATATATACTGAGACTATAAATACTGAACCCATTGTAACAGTTTTCCTTATACTTATCATAGATGCTGATATGAGAAGAGCTGAATAGATAGCAAATACACATGGATCAAAAGAGTCTATAAGTGCTAGCCAAACAACTGTACTGATCATTCCAAGATCCATGTCCTACACCATAATTGATGATATATTAATGCTGTAGGGTACATGCACATAAACATAGCTTTAGAACCTCTATATAGTTATCAAGTCCTTTCTCCCTTAATTTCTCAATAAAATCCTCAAGCCTTTCAGAGGGTATCATATATAGTCCTGGTGAGAGGGCCTTGCCATTAACCTTTTTTATGAGTCCTTTAACTCTGTATTTCTTATCTTTAATAGTTACAGTTGTTCCCAGAAGTGTCTTATACATTCTATTCCTAATATTTTTATGTATATTTCGAGATATTCTAATAATTATATACTCCAACGCATTCTATCCCTCTTAGAATTCTACACATAGATCTTCCCTACATCGCACACTAGCTTTAGTGATAATTTCAGCAGATGTTCTTGCTCTAGATAATAGCTGTATCAATGACTCTGATATATTGTGTCTCACATTTAAAAGTATGTTTGTATACTTTATTAACTCATCTCCACTACCGCCTCCTATTCTCTTTAACATTTTCTCTATACATTCATCAATATGTATAAGCGCTGTTACTAAATGCTTTAATGTACACCATATACTCTCCCAGGAGGTTCTAACATCATCACTACCCTTTACAGCCTCTAATTTCTCAATAAAGAATAGCGCTTCACCAACAATTTTTCTCTGCTCTCTAACCCTGTTAATGATATCCCCAAATAGTGTCATTCCAATACTAGAATCAATTTCCATTAAATGTTGTTCACAATGATTTAAATGTCCTATAGCGTATAGGAATTCTTGAATTAAAGCCTCTTCCCAAACAGCAGATTCACGACCACTACTATTTTTATTAATAGACTGCAAGTTCTTTACAGATATTGTGTCAGCCAATTTTGAATCATCTGCTGGATTTTCAGTCCTAATATGCTTCTCCATAATGGAATTCCCTTATGCACATATATGCATAAGTAGCTTATAAACCCTACAGAACTGATATTGCTCATGTGAGCTGTATTATTAAAGATATAAATACAGATAAATAAACATATAAACCTTCTTAATAAGACATTCCATCTAGGTGTATTGCTAGTGCCAAAGGGTAAGAAAAGAAGAAAAAATGGTAGTAGAAGTAGTACCCTTTTAGTAACATTAATAGTAATCGTGGTCATATCTATCCTAATTATCTACTATGTATATACCCACTTCCCAACATCACCAATATCTAGCAAACCCTTAAACCAACAGTACATTCCTCTATATGTTGATAGCTTAACTTACAAAATTATTGATGTAGATAGTGTTTCATCCATAGTATCTGAAACAGTAGATAGTAGTCAAAGGGAATTAATTAATTTAATAGCATTTGGTTCTCTTACATGTCCTCACTGTAAAAATCTCCATGACTTCTTTGAAAGATATTTTAAAGATAGATATATATTTCTATGGGTTGAAAATACCGATACTGCAATACTATTTAGAAGACTTGCTCAAATAGAACAAAACAATGGAGTACCACTCAATTATGCATATGCTGTCCCACAGACCATAGTTGTCAAACATGGTAAACCAGTAGCAATAGTAATTGGTAGTACACTAGATGTTAGCTTCTGGCAAAATCTCCTCTCATAGTAAATTGTATGAGTCAATAAAACAGGGAATAAATTTGAGATTAAAGTGACATTATAAATATTTATATACAAAATGAAAACAATGCAATGTATTTACCCAAGGGTAAAAACATATAATCAACACCAACATTAAATCCAAAGGTTTGTCAATGTTACTTTTCTGCTATAATTATTGCATATGAATATGTTAAACTTTTCTCTATTTCCATTATCTATACTTTACCACACTACATCTAATAAAGCAAAGTTGAACGTATACATCACCATGTCATTAATAGAAGATCTTATGAAGATTTCTCTACATCTGAAGTAATTAAAGATCAATAATACTAAAAACCTTGTATTCAATAAGAGGAGAGGAGGGACTAGGGATTGACATATAAATCCAAGGAGCATCTCCTCGAGTTATTCAATATAGTAGGCTAAGACTAGCGGTAGTAGAATGATTAGACAAAGTGGGCCCGCGGGGATTTGAACCCCGGACCTCCGCCTCGTAAGGGCGGCGTCCTACCAGACTAGACGACGGGCCCAACCAAAGTTAGCTGGCGTGCATGGTCTATTTGTGATCTATATGTGGTTTAGGGATTTAAATTTATCTGTTCTTTGCGAAACTAGCCTCTTCCCATCCTATAGAATAAGATTTTCAGTTATAATGAAACCATATATCATCTTCTTATATCTGCATTCATACTAAAGTATCTAATTCTATGCCTAATATATGCTCACGTATTAGGAAAGCCCATAAAGTATTTGATTAGAGTGATATGAGATAGGATGGTCGCCGAAGAAATGCATACCCCTGCCATTGTAGGTCATTATATTCTTAATCAATAATCACGAGAGGCTATAAGCTGCTCATTCTAACTTATTCAGTGATGCTTACCATGGCAGAACATATCCATGAATTGTTTTACAAGTATGTATCTAGATGTATTGGATCAAAATTTGTAGACTTCATTCTAAATAACTTTTTAGTTAAGTCATTTTATTCTAAAAGAGGTTGGGTTATAGTAACACTGGTTTCAAAGGATTTAACAAATTTTCTTACAAATATTTCAGATGCCAAGGTTATAGGCTTTGGTCTTCTGTGTGGCTGGATATATAATGAGAAATTTATTCCTTCGCCCCATCTATTTAATCTTAGTAAAAGGTATAGTTATAGCCATGGCTGTAGTGTCGTTGCTAAGCCGCAGGGTGTAAAAGCCTTTCTATATGGAAAGGATTTACTATTAGCATCACTTGATTACTTCATACCTCCTATAAAAAAGGGAGACCATATTGCTGTACTAGATTCTAGCGATATGTATGCTATTGGTACTGGTATGCTACTCGTTGATGAGGATGATATTAAAAGACTTATTGAAGAAGGTAAAATGTTAACAGCCATTGTTAAGAATGTTTTTGATTTAGGTATTCATATAAGAAATGAAAAATTCTTTTTACCTTAATATTCCCTCCATGTATGGCCGCATTTTACACACTTATAAAATGTTGTTGGAGGTTCATCAGCAGCTCTTGTCTGTAACTGCCATGCATACACTTCCTCATAGCCACATTTCGGACACCTTATATGCCCCTTGAGCAGAACTGACCCAGGTGGTACATCAACATTCGATGAATTAACTACCGTTAGCTTCTCCTTTTCACCATGTACAATAGTTCTAGATACTATTGGTTTACTGCTATTCATATTCTGCATCTCATATCCGCATCTCGGACATCTATATCTTCTTTTAGTTTTTTCAAATATCATTAGAGATCCGCAAGCTGGACAGAACATCATAATTGTTTCCCCCATGACAGTGGTCTTAATCAGATATATCTTGTTAGACCTATAAATCTTTTAAATATATCAGGTTCTAGTCAGTATACTTTTATTTATAGTTCTTCTCTCTACTTCATCTATTATTCTGTAAAACAGTTTTATTTTTTCCATACTAATACCTCGCTTTTCTATTCTAGCATCCCATATTTCATCCCATAAGGCTATCACAGCTGAACTGCCATGAAGATGGTCACACAAACTATCAACAGCATCATCGAGTATCTCTATATTCCACCTATCAATTCTTTTGAATCTATTATCAATAATTGGAGCAACCACCTTTATAAATTCTACGAATGTTTCATAGACCTCGTCTACACTTTTCTCATTATTCTCACTAATCCACCTATAGACCCTCTCCTTAATGGTGCCTAAGGACATCTTCAAAACCTAAATACCCCTCTTACTACTTACCATATAAACGGTAGAGTTTTTATCTGGTTTTTAAGATTTACATTTTATGGTGCTAAAAATGACTGTAGAATATGGAGAGTTAGGAGATCTTAAAGAGGGTAGCTATGTAGTAATAGATGGAGAGCCTTGTAGAGTTGTAGATGTTTCAAAGGCTAAAACTGGTAAACATGGTAGTGCCAAGGTTCATCTAGTTGCCATTGGACTTTTCACAGGTTCAAGAAAAACTGTCACAGGACCCTCTGATCAAAGAATTGAAATACCAATAATAGATAAGAGAGTAGCACAAATAATTGCAGTCCTTGGGGATAGAGTACAGCTAATGGATCTGGAAAGCTACGAAACCTTTGAAGTGGATATGCCTAAAGATGAAAACATAGCATCTAAACTCTCACCAGGTACCGAGGTAGAGTATTGGAGCGCTCTAGGGAGAAGATTTATATATAGGATAAGGTAAAGCGAAGGGATATGCAAATTCTAGAATCTCTAAGAAAAATTGTAGCTGATTTTTTAAAAGGAAAAGAAAGCTATGAAATAGCTGTTGATAATTTTATAAAAGAACTTCAGAAAACGCTACTAAGAGCAGACGTTAATGTTAAGCTAGTTCAGCAACTTACTAATAACATTAGAGAGAAGGCTATCAAATCAAAGCCTCCACCCTATATATCAAAACATGAATGGTTTATAAAAATAGTGTATGACGAACTATCAAATATATTTGGAGGTGACGTAAAACCTTCAATTTTTCCACAGGAAACACCATATGTAATAATGCTTGTAGGTATACAAGGTTCAGGTAAAACAACAACCGCTGCTAAAATAGCCTACATATATAAAAGATATGGCTATAAACCATGCTTAGTATGTGCGGATACATATAGACCAGCAGCATATGAGCAACTCCTACAATTAAGCAAAAGTATAGATGTTGAATTTTGCGGCGATACTAATTCTAGAAACGCCATAGAAATAGCAAAGAAATGCGTTGACATGTGCATTAAAAATGGCTCAAATATAATAATAGTTGATACAGCTGGTAGACATGGCTACAATGAAGAAGAGGCTCTCCTTAATGAAATGCGTGAAATAGCGAACTCCATAACACCAGACGAAATTATGCTTATTCTAGATGCTTCAATTGGTCAAAAAGCATATGATCTTGCCCTAAGATTTCACCAAGCTACACCAATAGGTTCCATAGCTATAACAAAACTTGATGGAACTGCTAAGGGTGGAGGAGCACTATCAGCTGTAGCAGCAACAAAGGCTATTATAAAATTCATTGGTACAGGGGAAAAAATACCTGAAATAGAAGTTTTTGAACCACGAAGGTTTGTAGGAAGGCTTCTTGGCCTTGGTGATCTACCATCGTTAATAGAGAAGCTTAAGGCCTTAGAGCATAGCAATATACTTGAAAAGAGACTTAGTCGTGGTATAATCACTGGAAAAATAACATTAGTAGATCTATACCTTCAGATACAAACAATAAAAAAATTAGGTCCTCTTTCAAAGGTGCTCCAGCTTATACCCGGACTATCTCTATTACCATTGGATGACAAACAGATGAAAATAGGTGAAGAAAAAATGGATAAATGGCTCGCTATAATCAATTCAATGACATATGAAGAGCTTAGAAATCCAAATATACTAGATAAGTCAAGGATGCTAAGAATTGCATTAGGTTCAGGTACAACCATTGATGATGTTAAAGATCTTATAAAGTACTACGAATTTATAAACAGCTTTATAAAAACTGTTAAAAGAAGACATGGAATTCTCAAGAAACTTGGGATAGATTTATCAAAAATTGAAGAATAAACAGTTAATACAGGTTATAAACACAATGCGCAGCTTAGTGGACACCACTATTGATATTCTCATAAAGTATCCACTATGTAATAGATGTTTAGGGAGGCTTCATGCAAACCTTGGCCGTGGTCTAGATAATGCTGAAAGAGGAAAGGCTTTAAAGACGTACATAATTATGGAGCTACATAGAAGGATTTTAGAGGGAGATAATTCTGCACCTGAAATACTAAGGCTTCTTGCTCCAAACATTAAGTTTCCTCTGCAATCTCTTCTCAATGCACTAAAAATAAGTATAGATGGTGAAACATTGAATGAGATGAAAAAATGTTTTATATGTAATGACACAATTGACGAAATAATCGATTTATATTCAAAGCGTATTGCTCAACACATTCTAGAAACCGCAAGAAAGAGTTTTCTAATAGGAGTCGTTGTGCCAAATGATATTCTAGAGCGTGAAAACAGTATAGTTAAAGAGTATCGGATAAAATATTGGGAGAGCATTAAACGCGAATTAAAAAGAGAAATTGGCAAGAGAGTCCAACAGATAACAAATGTAAATGTAGATTTTGATAAACCAGACACAATATATATTGTAGATCTTGTTCATAATTTAATTAAAATGGAATCTCCTTCACTATTAATTTTTGGATACTACTTAAAGTTAGGTAGAAATATCTCACAAAACATATGGACCAAGGATCATGAATCTAAAAAATACCCACTATCAATAGAAGATGCTGCTAAATACGCCTCCTCTATTGTTAATGCAAATGATGTAGCTCTTCACATAGCAGGTAGAGAAGATGTTGATGTAAGGGTTCTTGGAAGTGGAAGACCTCTTGTAATAGAGTTTAAAAATCCGCTAAAAAGAAGTATCAGCCTATCTGAGTTAGAGAATACCCTAAATAATTTCAGTAGATGGATAAAGTTCAGAATTGTAATGAGTGTTAGTAGAGAGTTTATATCAAGATTAAAACAATCAGCCTCAACATCATTTAAGATCTATAGAGCTATAGTTTTAACAGAAAATCCTATTGATTCTAACAAAATAGTTGAACTTGAACATTATTTCAAGGGTCTAATAATCCAACAGCGTACACCATTAAGAATCCTAAGGAGAAAAAGGGATACTGTAAGGAGAAAGAAGGTATTTTCTGTAAAAATACTTCAACTAGCTCCTAATTTATTTGAAGCTTTTATAAAATGTGAAGGTGGATTATATGTTAAAGAACTTATAAACGGTGATAACGGTAGGACCTCTCCCAGTTTTTCAGAATTCTTAGGGACTCAGGCTAAGTGTCTAGAACTTGACGTCCTCTATGTTCATGAGTATATATAAGCTTTAATTAAGAGGTAGAGTAAAGTAAGCCCCTATACTTTGTTATAGATCCTGAGATTCATTGAGGAGTGATAATAATGGTGAAACCCTCAAGAGGCTTGAGACATAGATCTAGGAAAATTATGAAAAAGAAGATTAGAGATCGTGGATCTATACCACCGTTGAGTAGCATAACCATAGATTATAGACCTGGCGATAAAGTATATATAACAGTTAATCCTGCAATACACAATGGAATGCCTCATAGAAGGTATATAGGTAGAGTTGGTACTGTTATCGGAATTAAAAATAAAGCCTTAATAGTTGAAGTTTCAATAGGATCTAAGACCAAAAAGCTATTCCTTTTGCCAGAACATGTAAAACCTGCTTTTAATTTAACCGAAAGAATAGAGGAGGTTTTATCTAGGTTAAAAGAGCTATCAAATGTAAGAAAAGAGCAAAGAAAGACTTTATTATCCATTTTACGAAAGTAAATTAATGTCCACAATCTTTATCATGAGTGAAAATTGATGTCTTATGAAATCATTGAATTTCGTGATATCCCAAATGTTATAGCTAAGAAGATCCTCAAAGAATACACTGAAAAAATATCGTCTTATGACATTATCCCTGAACTGATACGTTCAACATTGGAGTATCTTGATAACGTATCTAAGTGTGATGATAAGGCAGTAGAAGATATGTATAATACGCTGAAGAGCTTCAAGCTAAAGGATATAACAATATCGATGATCCTCAATATTTTACCGAGGAGTTTAGACGAACTTAGAACACTCCTTACTTTTGAAGAGACAGTACCTGAAGACTCTGTTTTAAATAAAATTCTAGAGTTTATTAATCAAAACTGTCAACAGCCATAACAATCTATGAACATTTCTATAGGTTATAGGCTATAACTAAGCTCTGTGTAAAAAGAGCTTTTTATAGAGGTGGGATGTGATGAGACCTAAATATAGGAGAAGACTAGTAGAAATACCAGATGAGTTTGCTATAGTGTTAGATTATATGCCTATGGGCAACCCCTATGACAAGCATACTTTTCACAAATCCTCACCCGTAGCACAAGGAATAGGTACAAAATTCTTTACACTTGTTGAAATAATACCTCTAAGAAGTTCTATAATCGCTATTGGAGAACGAATACCCTTATCGCTAACCCCTGATATGCCTGGCCACAGAGTATTTGACAGACTTTCTTATGAGGATCTAACCTCAATAGCTAGGGAGAACACCACTAGGTATGTAAAGCAAATAGTAGAGGAAAAGGAGCGTATATTTGTAGAGTTCCTAAATATAGCTGAAGCCATAAACATTAGACTTCATAGCTTAGAGCTTCTACCTGGTATAGGTAAAAAGACGCTAACCCTTATATTAGAGGAGAGAAGAAAAAAGAAGTTCGAAAGCTTTGACGATGTAAAGAGACGCCTAAAGATAAATGACCCCATAAAAATGTTTGTTGACAGAATCATAGCTGAATTGCAGAGAAATGAGAAATATTACCTATTTGTTAATCCACATCCGTTAACACTTGATATGAAATATCTTGGGTATTTAGAACTCCTTTATGAAAGAGTTGGCTATTTTGAGCCCTGGTAAAGATTTACCATATACCCGTAGAGAACTCTTGAAATGGATGAAAAGTAAACTTAAAGAATACAATATAAGGCTTAGAAAAAAGCTTAGTCAAATAATGTTAGTAGATCCAAAAATTCTAACATTTATTGCCAAAAAATCATATGAATTAATATCAGGTAAAGAATCCCCAATAGTTATTGAGATTGGTGCTGGTATTGGAAATCTGACACAGTTTTTAGGTCATGAAAATATAGATGCGTTAATAATTGCTATAGAGATTGACCATAGATTCACCCCCATTCTTCAAGAAGTAAAAAAGACATTCAATAATATAGAAATTATAATAGGCGATGCACTATCCCTATTAACATCTATGAGGGGTATAGATCTAGTTACTGGAAATATTCCATACCATATCACATCACATTTGCTATTAGCATTAGCACAGAGTAGCATACCGCTAGCTCTATTAACTCTACAAAAAGATGTTGCTGAGAGAATTATCTCTAAACCTGGCACAAAAAACTATGGAAAGCTTTCAATATTAATGCAAATGCTATTTGATGTGGAGGTCTTAAGGGTAATTCCTTCTTCGCTATTTATACCTTCTCCACAAGTATCGTCAGCTATTATAATTCTTAGACGTAAGAACCCATACAATCAATATGTAAGGATTGCTGAAGAATTAACAAAATGTTTATTTAGCTATAAACGTAAATTGGTGTACAAGGCTTTTGCATACTGCATAGATAGAAAGCTTAATGATAAAGTAAAAGTGGAAGGTGATTTATGGAGAAAACGAGTATCACATCTCACTATAGAGGATATAGTGAAATTAGCCGATATATATGTAGAGCTAAAGAAAAGGAATTAACCTACAATGGTCTAAGAATTCTAATAAATGAATATGTGTATGAGCCCGCTGAAGATAGTCATATACTGGCTAAAACTGTTGTGGATTTCTTTAATAAACACAAAAATGAGTATAAAGAAGTATTTATAGAGATTGGCTGTGGAAGTGGTTATGCCAGCATCTATTTATTTAGTAATACAATACTTCATCTATATGGAATATTAACTGATGTATCGCCTTGTGCAGTATATGCTTCATGGAATTCAGCAAAGAGAAACGGTCTTGACATGTATATAGATGTTATCCAATGCAACTCAGCACAATGCCTTAGAGGTTCATTTACATCTATTGTATTTTTCAATCCTCCCTACTTACCTGTTGAAGAGTTTAATCATATTGGAATTTCATGGAGTGGTGGTAGTGAAGGTATTGAGGTCTGGGAAGAATTCTTTAATAATGCTATACGCATATGTTTAAAGAATTTATGTACAATAATATTCATCTTCTCATCAACCCAAAACATAATAAAACTTTTAGATAAAACACTTAATATATGTAATGATATTGAGATTTATGAGTGTAGTAAATTCTTTTATGAAACTATATGCTCTGCTATAGTTAGGTGCTAGCCATGCTAAAGATTGTTATCGTAGGTATTGAGGGTGAGATAAATATGGGTTTTATTGTAAGACTCTGTAAAAATTTTGACGTTGATGAGCTAGCTATTGTAAAACCGCAGATAGATCCATGGTCTGATGAGGTAAAGAGGTTTGCAGCAAATGGTGTTGATTATCTATATAGTGGCAAAGTCAAGATTTATGGTAGTTTAGATGATGCTTTAAGTGGTATTGGTATTTCAGCTTGCACCTCTGGTATTGTAAGTACTGAAGGTATAGATCTACTTAGAAGAGCAGTAGAATTAAGTGAATTTGCAGACATAGCTACCAGATATAGCAGTATTGCTATTGTATTTGGCCGTGAAAGCGTTGGATTGACACGTAATGAAATTGAAAAGTGTGATCTGCTGGTACACATTGCATCAAATCCTGAGTACCCTATATTAAACCTTAGCCATGCTGTAGGAATAGCCCTATACATTCTTCATAGGGCACTTAAAAAATCTAGTATCCTAGACAAAATCAACAAAGCTGATGAAGAGCAGCTGCGTATTTTAGACAAGTATATTGATGAACTTGCATCAATAATTTCAAGTAATGAATCTCAAAAAAGACTCTTTGCTATATCATTTAAACGTCTAGTTAGAAGAGTCCTGCTATCTAAAAGTGAGGTAGGCCTTTTGATAACATTTATAAGGAGAATATATAGTAAAGTTAAAAAGGAGGAAACACAAATTAACTTAATTCAAAAGGTTGATTAAAATGCCTCTAAAGCCAGCTAAATGCTATACCCATCAACAAAAGCCTCCATATACAAGAAAAGAGTATATACATGGTATACCACCATCTAAAATAACGAAATTTGTTATGGGCAATACAAAACTTAATTCTGAAGTAAGACTTGTACTTAAGGCTCTTGAAGGAGGGATTATAAGACATAATGCATTAGAGGCCGCAAGAATTATGGCCCATAAATTCTTAAGTACTGAAATTAATGAACAAAACTTTATACTAATTGTAAGAAAATATCCTCATCAAATTCTAAGAGAGCATAAGATGATGGCTTTCGCAGGTGCTGATAGACTACAAGAGGGTATGAGGAGAGCTTTCGGAAAGCCTATTGGTGTTGGCTGTGTTGTTGCTCCCTGGGATGAAATCATAGAAGTCTTGGGTTACAAACAGCATATTGAAGTATTAAGAGAAGCTCTTAGAAGGGCCTCTACTAAGTTGCCAATTAGATGCAGCATTGATATCGAATTCCTTAAGTGATGCAGCATATTATGGAATTCTGCAACAATTTTGATTTCGAAATAGAGAAAATAGTCAATACTATAAGATCGAGAGACATAAGGAAGCTCTACATACAGTTACCAGAGGGCTTTCAACGATGTATAAGATTTATTATAGATAGAATTAAACAGTTATTAGATAGAGATGTAGAGATTGTTGTTTCAGCTAATCCATCATATGGTTCATGTCTTATTGATGAGTATGGAGCCAAGAGTATAAATGCTGACCTAATAGTTCATTTCGGCCATACACCATACCCCCATTACACTCATGATATAGAAGTATTGTTTATACCTGTAGAGTATACTGGTGTAGATAAGTCAAGGCTTTTAAAAGTTGTTAAAGATTTGTGTTCAGAAAAACAGGGTAGGCTATGTATAGCAGCCTCACCACAACATATTAGCATAGCTAGATTTATTTGCAACACTATTGAAAAATGTGAATGTGAATATAAAGGTGTTGCCATGGGTTGTTATCCGGTAGCTCATGAGAATTGTGATACATTTATTATTATTAGTGGTGGAAAGTTTCACTGTATAGCTCAAGCCCTTTCTGGATATAGTAGGAACATTGCTAATACGCCTTCAAAAATTTTATGTTTAGACCCTTATACCTATAGTCTATGGGATCCTGTCAAGGATGTTGAAAAAATTATAAAGATTAGAATGTGGAAAATTTACCAAGCTATTGATGCTAAAAGATGGCTTATAGTAGATGGCTTCTATGGACAACATAGAAAAGCCTTGTTGACCCAATTAATTAAGCTACTTAAGAGTAATAATAAAGAATACTATATTCTAAAAGCTTTAAAGCTAGATAGAGAGACTCTAATAAATTTAGAGGCTGATAAAAATTTTGACGTAATAGTCATAGCTTCTTGCCCCTACTTAGCATTTGATTTTAAAGATTTTAGTAAGCCAATTCTAACAGTTGGTGAAGCACTTGCTATACTTCATGGTAATTTAAATAGGTATGTATATCCATGGTGAAGAGTAAGAGAGAGCTTGAGATAGCTCTTACAGAAATTCCATCTTTTAAAAATCCGATTAAGAAGTTAGAACAATATGTGTGTGACAGCTCTATAGCGAGTGAACTTCTATGGCATGCTTATATTTATAACGATATTAAAGATAAGATCGTTGCTGATTTTGGGTGTGGAACTGGCATTCTAAGCTATGGAGCTTTCATTCTTGGTGCTAGAGATGTGTTCTGTATAGATATAGATCACAATGCTCTATACACAGCAAAGGAATTTTTAGACACTATCCATGGTGCCTCCTCTGCCATTCACTACATATGCTGTGACGTAAGAAAACTCTCCCTTAGACCTATAGATACTATTATTATGAATCCCCCATTTGGTGTACATAGTCGAGGAAAAGACATAGAGTTTCTTGAAAAAGCCTTTGAGATACTACCCTCCAATATCTATTCTATTCATAAATATAATCCCAATTCACATAGACTTATAACTAGATTAGCCTATAGAAAGGATTACACAATACAGCTCATATACACTGGTAATATGTCTATCCATGCAACATATGAAAATCATGTAAAATACATCCATAGATTTAAAATCTCTATATACAGATTTACAAGGTAGGGTGTTTCAGCTATGAAAAGAGTGGTTGTACCAGGTGAAATGCTGTGTGTAGAGGAAGAGTTTATACCATTTGAAGGAGTTTATACACTAAATGGTGTAATACGTGCAAATGTTATAGGCATCCCTATATACGATACAGTCAATCGAAGAATATATATTAAACCTATAAAGAATCCAAAAAAACCGAAATCTGGTGATATCGTGATTGGTGTTATTGATAGAATAAGAGATGAAATGGCCACTATTAAAATAATTGGCTATGATATTATAACACCTTTTAAGCATATTTTTACCGGTATTCTCCATATCTCACAGTTAATGGAATCTAGAGTACAGAATCTCCACGACTATATTAAGCTAGGCGATTTTGTAAAGGTACGAATTCTTAACAATTACATACCATATATCACATCAATGAAAGATCCTAAACTAGGTGTAATTTTAGCTTATTGTTCAAAATGCGGCTCCCAATTAATTAAGATAGGAGATACCCTAAAATGCACAAAATGCAATAATATTGAAAGCAGAAAAATATCAGTTGATTATATGCTTATAAAGGGGAAGTAATTTTGTCAAATAATAAGAATATCTATGTAGAGAGAATATTTTCATACAGCTGCCCCAATACTTCAGTATGTTTAGATCTTCTCGAGAAAATAGATGAGGAACTGTCACTTGAAGCTGAAATTATTGCTGAATTTAAACATAATAAACTTATTTTTAGGGTTATAGGTCTTGAACCAAAGGTACAATCATCCATAAACAAAATTAGAGAATATATAGAGACGTATATGAATATAAAGAGACTCAATCCACAAAAGGGTGTGAGAGCCGATGATCTTGCTAAAATACTTAAGAAAACCATTCCTATAGATGTACTTGCAGAGGTTTTAAGATATGCTTTAAATGTCAATCCCAGGGTATACTCTTCAACACTTTATGTAGATTTAGATCTAGATACAGTTATAGAGTATGCTAAACATATTGTAGCGGTAATGGAGAAAGTTTCGCATGGACACTATCCATTCAATCTAAGAAAACTGTTGATAGCTTCTTCCTCACTATTTAATACACACATTGATGAATTAATAAATGTATTAAAAGATAAAAACATTATTTCTGAAAACCTTGAACTTAAAGTGCCATGGCAAGAAGCACTAAAGACAGTTATTGAACATTTTAGTGAATATGGCGAATAAATCTTTATAAAAGTAAAGACAATAACCAATTATAGTGCTTATAAGCTGGAGCTGGAAAAGTAGTTAAAAAGTAGATGTGGTGATATTTGTTTGGGAATAAACATAGAATTAAGAAAAATATCTGATCGGGAACTCAGATTTATTATATATGATGAGGATAGGCATTCGCTTCCCAATTTAATTGTAAAGCTTGCTCTAAAGAAGCCTGGTGTTATATATTCAGCCTATATTCTTGAACACCCTCTTGCATCATATCCTGAGGTAGTCATTTTAACAGATGGCTCAGTACACCCCCTTGAAATCCTAACCTCAGTCATAGAAGAAGCTAAGACTCTTGCAGAGAAATTTTTAAATGAATTCAATGAGGCTCTAATTAGTGTATCTCAAAAAAGAGACTAGAATTTTAATAATTGATAAACTTGATAACTTTATTATAGGTCTAATTATAAGGGGTATAGCTGGAATAGAAAATTCTGTAGTATTTAAGGATTGCAATGAATTGAGCAGCTTTCTTAGCCGAGGGATGGGTGTAGCTGGTGAGATAAATTATATAATTATAAATAATGATACTTGTGCAGAGCTAAAATTAAATCCAAAGGCAAAAATTATATCTATAAACCACATAGAGGATGAAGAGTTGTTAACTGAAATTAAAGAAGTTCTTAAAATATTACAAATACTTTCACTAAAGTATACCATATATAAGACAAGTCAATTAAAATGAAAACAATTCTCTATAACTTTGTTGAAATTCATTTAACGTTGTAGTGTCCTAACTCCATTCACAGGCCTCTTGGCTTAAATAAAGCCAACAACTCTATGTAATAATGATATACTGTTAACACCATAAATAGGAACTTGAGATTTGAATATTCGATTTTCAGTATTTTACTTTGAATTCTTTTTAATAATCCTTATAACTAGGCCTCCTTACCATATCCTTCATTAAAAATTAAATCCTTACGGTTTTTATTATTAATAAGATGTTAACACATCCTACTATAGAACACATTCACTTATATTTAGCCATCTATACCACCATATTTTTAATCGGTATCCAAGTTTTATCACATCTGTTATGGGGTGACAAGGAATGAGTAAAACACTAACTGAAAAGATTTTGAGCAAAGCCTCAGGGAAGTCTGTTACCCCTGGAGATGTTATAGAGGTTAAGATTAACATCGTTGCCTTCCATGATTTGACTGGATATCATGTTATTGAGGTCATGGAAAAAGCAGATATGATGAAGGTCCATAATATAGATTCCCTTGTTATAGCATTTGACCATCTAGTCCCTCCACCAGATGTTAGAAGTGCTGAAATACAGCAATATATAAGAAAGTTTGTTAAGATCCTTAATGTTAAAAATTTCCATGATATTGGTTATGGAATTTTGCATCAGATTCTGTTGGAAAAGTATGTTTTACCTGGACAGATTGTTATAGCTGCTGATAGCCATACAACGACCTCTGGCGCTCTGGGTGCTTTTTCACAGGGTATGGGTGCAAGTGATGTTGCTGCTATAATTATTACTGGAAAAACATGGATGACAGTACCACATCCATTTAAAATCACATTAAGTGGAAAATTAAAGGAGTGGGTAACAGGAAAAGATGTAGCTTTAGAAATTTTAAAGGTTTTTAAAGCTGACTACTTTAATGGTATGGCTATAGAGGTTTTTGTTGAGAATCCAAATAGTTTTCCAATGGATTATAGGGCAACAGTTGCTAATATGGGTATTGAAATGAATGCCGATACATTAATGTTTATACCAGATGAAGTTACCATTGACTATATAAAATATATGAGGGGAATAATACCGAGAAACATCCTACCCGACAAGGATGCTAAATATATTGATGAATATACCATGGAGCTAGATAAGGTGGAACTTCTAGTTTCAGCACCGCATAGTGTTGATAATGTTAAAAGCGTTAGAGAAGTGGCAGGCATTGACGTAGACTATGTCTTTATAGGTTCTTGTACAAATGGTAGATTAAGTGATCTTGAAATTGCTGCAAAAATATTGAAGGGTAGGAAGGTTAAAACACGATGTATAGTTATTCCAGCTTCTTGGAATGTATTCAAAAAAGCTATGGAGCTTGGCTATATACATACTATTGTAGAAGCTGGATGTATAGTTACTTATGGAACTTGCGGCCCTTGTATAGGTGGACATTTCGGTGTTACAGCGCCGAATGAGATTGTTGTATCGACATCAAATAGAAACTTTATTGGTAGAATGGGTAGTCCACAAGCAAAAATATATCTCTCAGGACCATCTGTAGCTGCAGCAACAGCTATACTAGGTAAAATAGCTGAACCTGGGGATTTAAAATGATTATAGAAGGACGTGTAATTAAACTCGGCGATAAAATAGATACAGATATCATTATACCAGCTAAACATCTAAAGTACACAGAACCAGAATATTTAGCTCAACATGTATTTGAATCCATAGATCCTGAATTTCATAAAAAGGCAAAGGGAGCTATAATCGTAGCTGGTAAAGTATTTGGTATGGGTTCTTCAAGAGAACAGGCCGCTATAGCAATTAAAGCAGCAGGTATTAAAGCTATTTTAGCGGAATCCTTTGCAAGAATATTCTATAGAAATGCTATAAATAATGGCCTTCCTGTCATAGTATGCCCTGATATAACTAAAGAAGTAGATGAAGGTGAAATAATTAAGGTTAACATTGAAAGTGGTGAAGTTATTGTAGAAAATCGTATAATTAAGTGTAAGGGCATCACTGGAATGGCCCTTGACATTCTAAGGGCTGGGGGTTTAATAGAATATCTTAAAAACTTAGAAGAAAATAGATAATTAATATAATCACGCTATAATCGTTTTTAACCCCTGGTTTACATTCACAATCATTAATACATTCCATTTTTAAGTAAACGTGTTACACATATAATCAATGATATTACCTGTTTTCAGCTTCTGGAGACTCTTCATCTAATTTTTCAGCCTGGTCTAGGAGTCATCATTTCTAACATGAAACATTCCACCGCTCTTCACGTTTAACATCTACAAGTGTGTAGATAATTTTTAAATGTATATCGAATTAGTCTATAAAGTTCTTAGATTGGAATATATAGATAGATTGAAAATGTATTATATTAGATAGTCTATATGTGAAATTTGTTCTACTCCTTTTAGATATTCTAATCAGATACTCTAGAATATTTTAATCATCTGCTAATATTCTAGCTAGACTACTCTAGGATGCCCGGCATATCTATTTAAATTCTAATGTTTGTTGAAGATTTTTGATATAGATTTCTATAAATGGCTATTTTAGGTTAGGTTGTGCTAATACTGCTCTTTAAATTATTAGTGCCTATGCTAAAGTAGGAGAACTTAGATATAGCATATTCATGTCTAAGATAGCCACAAAAGGAATTTTATATTTTATTTTAAACATCAATATTTATAAGGCTACTCAAAAACTCTTAAACTATGATGCAGCCGGGTCGTCTAGCGGCCAAGGATGCGGGGCTTTGGCCCCCGTGACCGGGGTTCGAATCCCCGCCCGGCTACCAACAATAAAATAGAGATATGATGATCAGAGGGTCTTTTGAGTATTTTCGATGAAGAGAGCCGGAAATGCTGATAGTGAATTATACTGTAAACTTTTATTAAGCCCTTATTTATAGGGGCTATGAAATTTACTGTCTTTACAAAAAAGAATTCACATTATGATACTAAAGGTTTTGTACTTAAGAAAGTTGCCCGCAGAATATATATGGAGAATATAAATGAGCTATGTCTAGAGGTTCTGAGAAACTATAATATTGGTGAGGCTAGTATCACAATATGTGTAGATAAATACGGAACTACTAGATATATTGTTATAGAACCCCCTCTGGATGAATTAGGCTTAAAGTTATACAGTATAATAATGGATTATCTCTACACTTCCTATTTTATAATATACGATATTGAAGATTTGAAAAAGGCTATTGAAAATATAGCTCTCAATTTTGGATTTGAAGAGGAACTTCATAAATATTACAATAACTTACTTTACTATGTTATTAGAGATTCCTTTGGCTACGGCATTTTAGACTCTGTTATAAAAGATCCTGATATTGAGGATATAGAGCTATCTGATTGGAGGAAGCCTGTTACAGTTGTCCATAGAGATTTTTTAAGCTATGAAGCTTTAGTTACAAACATTCAATTTAATAGTGAGGAGGAGGTTAAGGGCTATCTTGAGAGACTTGCAATAAAGAGTGGTAAGGCTGTATCACTAATTAAACCTGAGCTCCATGCTTCTTTACCTGAAGGATACAGGATTGCAGCAACACTTGGTGAACCTATTAGCCATAGCCCAACGTTTAACATAAGAAAACTTCCATCTGTTCCAATAGATATCATTAAGCTAATAAAGGGTGGTATAATAGAGCCTCAAATAGCAGCATTACTTTGGCTTATAAACGATGCAAAGATGTTCTATTCTATAATAGGCGGAAGTGGTTCAGGAAAAACTACTTTACTAAATGCCGTACTTCAACTTAGTAACCCAAACTGGAAAATAATTGTAGTTCAAGATATTCCTGAAATAAAGCTTCCCATGAGACCAAGATTTATACAGTTTTATGGCGAAACCTCAGAGGAGATGTTCCAAAGATGTCTTACAGCACTTAGATATAGACCTGATATTTTAGTTGTTGGTGAAGTTAGAGGTCATGAAATAACAGTACTTGTGAGGGCTGCTGCATCAGGTTCAGGCTCTGCTACAACTTTCCATGCATCAACATCAGAGGAATATGAGATGGCCTTAAGAAATCTACTGCCACAAGACCTATACTACATGCTGTCACTAAATACTGCTCTAGTAATACTCATCTCAAGGCTAAGAGTAGGTCACAAAATTGAAAGGAGGGTGTGGAGAATATATGAACGCATCGATAATGGATGGAGGGAAATATACAATACTGACACTAATTTGATAATGAATAGCTATACTATGAAGAGACTAGCTAGAAGACTCTTAAGAGATGATATTGAGGCTGAATTAGAGTATAGAACGAAAGTTCTTGAGACTATTAATGAGGGGTACGAATCTGTTGAAAAGATGATGAGAAAATTCTATGGTTTATAGAGACTCTTAATGAGCACCTTTTCTTCTACCAGTTCTTCTAGCCGCTACATGTCCTACTTTTTTACCAGGTGGAGCTCTTCTAGATATAGTTGTAGGCTTTGATTCACTTTGATGTGAACCACCACCGTGGGGATGGTCAACAGCATTCATAGCTACGCCTCTAACTCTCGGCCATTTTCTAGCTTTAGCCCTCCATTTGTAATACGAATTACCAGCCTTAAGCAAAGGCTTTTCAAGTCTACCGCCACCAGCTACTACTCCTATTGTTGCTCGTGCATCGAGTAACACAAATTTTTGTTTCCCACTAGGAAGTGTTATCACTGCTTGAGTTGATGACTTGCCTATTAATATTGCATAGGAGCCTCCAGTTCTAACAATCTTTCCACCATCCCCTGGCCTTAACTCTATATTACATATTCTGGTACCCTCTGGAATACTTCTTAATGTAACAATATTTCCAATACTTGGTGACGCATTAGCTCCTATTTCTATGATCTGCCCTACTTTTAAACCCTCAACTGCTATATTATAAAATTCACTACCATCATCAAGTTTTATCAAAGCTATAGGTGCACTTCGTCCAGGCTCATGGAGTATCTCCATAACAACTCCACGTTTGGCTACATTTATGGGAGGAGGGTATTTTATAGGCGCAATTCTCATATGGCTTGGACTTCTAAATAGCTGAGTTCCTCTGCCCATTCTTTGAGATAAGATTTTCTTACCCATGCTCAGTCCCTCATCTTTAAATGAATCTAAAAAGAGTTAGGCATTATTATTTAAGGGCTACAAATAATGTGCTTCTAGTTGCCTTAAGTCCAGGCTCTCCATGCCTTACCTGTTTCGTTGTTACTGCAAATTCTCCTAGATAATGCCCTATCATTTCAGGTGTTATTCTTACTGGCACAAATTCCTTGCCATTGTAAACAGATACTGTTAGTCCAACCATGATTGGAAGTATTACCATGTTTCTTACATGAGTCTTTATTATGCTTTCCTTGCACTCATTCAAAAGGTTTTGTCGAGCTTCTATAATTTTTTCCAGCAACCTTCTCTGTCTAGGTGAAAAACCTCGGCTAAGACTTCTCCTAGTCCTAGCAGGCAATAGTTTCACTAAGTCATCCATAGGCATATCTATGAGCTCCTCTAGAGTCTTATTCCTATACCTATACTTCCTCCACTCAGCAGGCATTTCAAAGCATTGCTTACTCATAAGGCTCACACAGCTAAACTCAAAACTAAAAGCTAAACTTGTAGATATAGCTTATAAGTTATTCATATCTTTACCCTTAACCTCTAACCCTTTTTATACTCCTTTTTTGAAGTTTCTTGTATATAGATTTATATCTCTGTTTTTAAAGGTTTTTAAAATATTTCTATGAAAACATAGGAAAACAATATTTTTATGTTCTAATTATATGGAGTTTATCATATAGTCATTCTAATGAACAAAAGTGATTGGAAATATGTTTTTAATTAATATGATGATATTAAATAGTTTCTTCATCTAATGGTTTATATTTAGTGTGTTTGGATCTAGGTTTTTGATGTTAGGAGTTTTCTTGCAAGATTAAGATATATTTTATGGCTGTGGATAAATTATCTATGTATAGAGTTTGAGATATTTATGGACTTCTACAAATGAATTCCATTCAAAGAATTGACTGCAATGAATGGAATTAGCATGTGACATGGATAGCCTCTATTACCATTGGTTTTATGGGTCTTCATATGGATTGATACTATGAGATTTACAGATGAATGTGAAGCTGAAGTATCATCAAATCAACTATTATAGATACATATCGGACTTGAATCTCAGGATAACTGATACCTTTGCATATAACTGCACACCATAGTATTTCTCTTATTATGGTTACTATGACATACTTTTTAATTTATGTTTTACCAATTAATCCATATCCTAATTTCATTTAATTTTAGCAGAATAGCTAAATATGCTTTTAGACCATAGCTACATGATTTTTCTAAAATGAGTATATACTCTCTAATGAAGTGTATTCTGAGAAATTCTATAGCATTTCAAAGTTTTAAGTATTAATGGTTAGCATTGAATGTATGAAATTACTCCATATGGTGGTATGCCAATCAATATTGCCTGTTTAAATAGTATTGAAATATTGACTGATTTGTAACAATGATGACTATGGGTGTAAACTATTACTATTGCAACAATGTAAACTAGTATAGAAATTAAGAAGATATTAGCTCTAAAAATAACGGTTAGGATTATATAGGTGAAAATAGCTGTTCCTATTGATATAAACATCATGGCATATTTTTGTGCCCTACCTATCTTATTATTGCTAATTGTTTCTGCGATTCTACATTGTTTGTTTTTATCCTCCTTATCAGACTTTTCCCTATATTCATTCTCTATATAGAAAAATATTTTTAAGAATTTAATTAAGATTATTGTTAAGATAATGTAAACAACAGCAAATACTATATTGCCTGTAGTTAGAAGAAGTATCACTACCTCTAAAAGTAGAATATTTAGCTTGCGACAAGATAGCGTTCTAGCGATTTCAATAGATATTAGCGGTAGCATCAAAATAATAATAACAATGTATTTTTCGACCATGGATATTATTTCGAAAATAGACGACGTTAAATATGATGTAATACCTTGTGAAAAAATCAGTATATACATATTTGGATGTATTGGAACATATTGTGAAAAAATTAGAAGTAGTAAACCATATATAACTACATAAAATTTCGTATAGAAGAATGTAGTAATGCTTCTAACACTTTTACCCATACCCATGACTTATATCTGCCCCATATAACCATAAATTAGATTTCACTAAATACTTTAGTAAGACAGATTGACAATTAGAACTAATAAACACTATGCATATAGTTTATCGCATACTGTCTGTCCCTGGATATCCATTTTATTAGTTGATGTTCTTCTATATCTAGGAGCCTCTATCCACTCATAGGGATTTCGGTATTTCTATGAATTCATATGTGGCCATCAAGTTCAGTGGGGACAGAATTCTATACTAACACGATAATACTTAATAGCTTAGAGCACTACTCCTACAATCTAGAATCTCTAGATAGAATGGTACACCACTAAAATTTATAAACATATTTAGAGAAGACAAGAAGAAATAGTGTATGTTGATGCTAAGAAACAAATAATATAAGTGTTACTAGAATTCTAGAATTATAGTACTCTACTAGCTGTCTCCTAAACTATAAACAAATGTTATGAGAGGTCATATTTAGTGAATCTACAGGAAGGTAGAGAAAAAGAGGTTATAGACATATTTAGAATACTAGGATTCAATAAGCTTACACAAATTCAGCAACAAACTATTTCTAAGATTATCAACTCTGAAATAGACCTTGTCGTCTCAGCGCCTACAGGAAGTGGAAAAACTGAGGCTGTAATTGTACCACTATTTTTGAAGATTTCACACCAAAATATTAATGAAAAAAGTATCCGTGTAATTTATGTAACACCTCTAAGAGCTTTAAATAGAGATTTAGCTGGAAGATTAAAAAATATAGCCTCGCTATTTCACCTATCTGTTGATATATGGCATGGCGATACATCACACCATTTAAGAAGAAAGATTATGGGAAATCCACCTTCACTTCTTTTAACAACACCTGAAAGCCTTCAAGTACTCTTAATTAAACAGGAGTTTAGGAAACTCCTCAAATACTTATATGCTGTTATAGTAGATGAGCTTCAAGAAATAATTCCAAGTGAGAGGGGCTCTGAGCTTATCATTTCATTAGAGAGAATAGATTCTATTATTGGTAGACATGTCAGGAGAATCGCCATATCTTCACCCCTTAAAAATATCAACACTGTAGCACAGCATCTATTTGGATATAGAAGATTCGATGTAGTTATGGCACCTATTCCAAAGCAGTATTTAATAGAGGTTATTCTATCTGATAAAACATATCGAGAAGGCACTTTTGATACAAATTCCACTATAAATGTTATGAAAAACCTTATCCATACTAATAACCAAGTTCTTATTTTTGCTAATACTCGTGTAACAGCTGAGGAAATAGGATTTGCTTTAGGAAGAGTCCTCAATTTAAATAATGGCATTGGTATTCATCATAGTGCTCTTTCACGAGATCTAAGAGAATATACTGAAAAAATGTTTAAAAAAGGTGATATAAAGGTTGCCGTCTCTACATCAAGTCTTGAACTAGGTATAGATATTGGTGGAATAGATTTTGTTATACAATATTTCTCTCCAAGACAGTCTATAAAACTTATCCAAAGAATTGGAAGAGCTGGTCATAGAGAAGAAAATATCTCCAAGGGCGCTATAGTTGTCCCCCCAATTGTTACAGAACTCATAGAATCCATAGTGATAGCTAGAAGAGCTATGAATAGAGTTATAGAGCCCGTAGATATACATATTGAGCCCCTTGATGTTTTAGCACATCAAGTTATAGGTATGGCCATAGAAAGGAGTTCTATAAAAGTAAGAGATGTCTTAGACATACTTACAAGGACATCCATATTCCAGTCATTAACTATGGAAAAATTACAGTCTGTAATCGATTTTCTAAATTCAATAAATCTTCTTAAGTGTAGAAATGATGAATGTACCCCAACTAAGAGGGGGCTGATATACTACCTAACTACAAATATGATTCCCGATACAAATCATATTGAAGCAAAATTCGTATTGAATAATGACATCATTGGACTTCTTGATGAAGAATTTGTAGTAACTTGTAATGAAGGCGATATAATAGTATTAGCAGGAAGGGCATGGAAGATAGAAGGGATAGATTTAGAGAATAGAGTTGTGTGGCTCTCACCGCCAACAGTATCAGATATCGCTATACTGCCAAAGTGGATTGGAGATAACATCCCTGTTCACAGAAATGTTGCTCGTGAAGTATGTTCATTCATAAGAAGGTTCTGTAGCGGTACTACAGATTACTGTATAGAGAGGTTAAAGAAGGAATACTCAATTAACGATACTGTTACACAATTTCTTATGGAGAATAAGGAGAGATTCTGTAAGATATTTCCGCGTGATAACATATTTGTTGTAGAGCTACACAATTCAAATGAATTGAATAGAAGTATTATTGCATTTTATCACTGTTTAGGTACAAAAGGCTCAGAGGCCTTCTCATTAGCAATAAGCAGTATCTTTAGAAACCTTCTTGGTGTCAACACGTCATATAGAGCACATCAAATAGGTTCTGTAATCCTCACAAGTACTCAGATAAAATCCAGCGATATCATTAAGGTATTACAGAATCTCCTTGAGCATCTTAATAGTAAGAATCTAAGAGAGGTGATAAGTAAAGAGCTCATTAATACATCAGTATTTAAGAAACGACTTATTGATGTTGCCAAAAGATTTGGTGTAATTAGTAAAGATAGTGAGTTATCTGAAGTTAAACGGATTGTACCATCACTCCTCAATATACCTATATTGGTTGATGAGTCCTTAAGAGAACTATTTATGGAGAAAATAGATATAGAATCGCTAGAGAAGTTTTTAGAAGAGTTAGCTCTAAAGAGAAAAAAGATAAAAATAGTTAATACATTAAAAGCATCGCCCTTTCTATTAGAAATCTCATCACTAGGATCTATTGGCCATATAGTAAAACAATCTATTATGCCAAGGGATATATTAGTGGAAATTGCTAAGAGAAGACTTATATCTAATGATGTAAAAATGCTTTGTTCACTATGCTATAATATATTAACTGTAAGTATCTCTGAATACATTAATAAATGTCAAAACATATTTGAATGCCATGTAACATGTCCAAAATGTGGATCTAGAGCACTGCTTTTAGTTGACGATAAACAATTGGCTGTGATAAGAAGTATATTAGATAAACTACGGAGCTCTATTGATATATCAAAGTTAAAACCTGAGGAAAAAAGCTTAGCTGAAAAAATAGTTAAGGAGATACACCTAATTATAGAGAATGGTATTGCTGCCATAATAGCTTTACAGGGGCGTGGTATAGGTGTAGAAACAGCAAAGCGCATATTAGCTAAATCTAATGACTTAAACTCTCTCGTTTATAACATTATTGAACAAGAAAAGCTGTTTTTAAGAACATATAAATATTGGAACAGTAGATAGATATACCATTAATAGTCTTGATAAACTGTTTTGGGCTTCGTGAGAGCTTATATAGGTTGGTGTCATCGGATATGAAACTTAATCCTTTGATTGTTTTTATAGGGTTTAATATTCTTTGTTAATCTATTGTTTTAGAGCTATTCTATATAGGTCTGAGTGTGAGCTACGCTCATCTAATTTCTAAATTAATGTAACGCTTTATTAACTTTCTCCTTTTTATGGGTGAATATCCTATGGATATTATAGCGCTAATAAAAGATTTGATAAATAAGACTGTTATGATATCTTGGCTCCTCTTTTTATTAACATGGATTATAGGTTGGGCTATTAAAGGGTCTCCTATACCCATGGGAAAAACAAGGAGAGTTGGACAAGGACTTATTGAAGATGCTATATGGGGTGCCTTTTGGGTAGCTATAGGAACATCAGTATTTTGGCTAATAACGTACATCTCATCCTTTTTAGGCAATGTATATCCTCAGCCACCTTTACCACAGCTATCTTAAACATACATCCTATCCATATGATGATGTGAAATGCATCCATTACTCATAGCTTACTATCTATCAATACTTACTTTCTACTTAGGGGTACTCATATACGCTTTACCAATACCTCTCATGGGATTGAAAAAGTGGGGGCCGAGATTAATAACAGATGCATTCTTCATAGCCATTTTAACACTATCTCTAAATACTATAGTAAATGTTGCTGACTACATAAGAGTTTTGGCTGGTGGGAGTTGGGAGTTTTTTCTTCTACACGTAAAATCAACAATAATATTTAGAACTATGGTAGTCTTACTATTTAGCATACTTAGTGGATTTTTATCTAGGTTTCTACCTGGGGTAAACAGGCTCATATCATTAGTAGTAAACCCTATCCTTGCATCATTGTACGCAAACATGTTGTTGTATTCAATTGCCACAGTAGTTCATAAAGGTGTATGGGTACTGTCATCACTAGGAATATTATTGATGGCTATACCATTTAGAATAGCTAGAAATGCAGGGGCATTTTTATTATCATTTGCTTTGGTATTCTATATTGCATTACCTCTTTATCCTAGCTTCTATAAGATTCTACTTTACTCTCCCTCAGTACCACTAGAAATGCCTTTAGTCTATGGTTCCATAGTAAATGAATTTGGTCATGAAATTAATGATGGCTATATAGGTTTTGAAGTTGCTTCAAATAATTACATAGGGCCCATACCACTGTATTCCAATAATTATATACTTTTTATTACTAACTCTAAGTTTCTCTCCTCACCTGTAACTATATATCTAGATGTAACTGGTCATCAATTCTATACAAATTTGAGTAACGTTAATCTATATAATGTGTGTCTTCAAAATGTTAATAGAGAGTTTTATTTAAATATGTGTAGAATTGACATACTAGTAAAGGGTTTAATAACATATAGTAATGGAGTATCTCTCCATATATTTCCTAAAGTTAGCAATATGTCAATTGATGTCTTTACTAGTGAATATATAAGGGTAGCTATAGATTCGCAACTAGATTCAAAACTATACATATCTTTAGTCGATGCATATAACGTTAAAGAGATTACCATGGATGGTAATACTATTCCTATAAATGAGCTCACTTCATATCAGTGGTACTGGTATGATTTGATGGGAAGTACTTATATTATAGATATACCACAAGGGCTTCACATAATTGAAATTAATATGAAGTTGAATAATATGCTATCCATAGAACCTAGTGAAGCATATTCATACACAGCTATTCAACAAATGTTTTCTGCAACTAATACTCTTTTCACAGATATTTTGAATGAAATCACGAGAATAGTGTATGTCGATTTAATTGCATCAACCATGTTTCTATCCCTACTTACATCAATTAGCTGGGGATTATCAAGACTTATTGGAGGTTCTAGTAGAATTAGGGTGTTTCTCTAATGCTCGAAGATCTTAAGAGGAAGACAATTATATTCAATATTGCTATACTGCTTCTATTTATATCAATAGCCACTAATATGGATAGTGAGGAACTGTATATACATATACCTCTACTAATTGGAGTGATAGCACTATCCCTTGTACTTATTACTTTAAGTAATAAGAGCGAATCACGATGAATAAATAGTTAATTACAGCCAGTAATATAAGGGATTATTTAACTTCTATGGTCTCAATTTTATACCAAGAAATTGAGGTTTTAAATTTCTCAATAGTTTTAGAAAGAACTTCTTTTATATCATTAAGATTCTCTATAGCTAATGGCTCTATTCTTATATAGAAGAACCCATTAACAATCTTACTCTGTGTAACACTATAGGTACACATGCTATTCATACATAAATCATCTATGGTCTTATCTATAGCTTTAATGGTATTAGTATCAGTACATAGTATAAATACATTCACATACCGTGCTCTTAAGATTCTGCTTGATGTCATTACTACCCCATACCTGCATTATATATGTTCATCAGCTAGGGAATCCTCTCATCATTTAGTCAGTACTCGGCAGATACATCATCTATACCTATTATACATCTTATTACATATCAAGATTATTATCTCGATGCTCTCTCAATAATGTCCAAGGCTCTATTTTCTGGGGCTAACCTCACATATGCCTTTTTATAGCCATCTCTATCAATAAGCGTATTTATCTTAATTACCTTTACGTTATAGGATTTTTCTATATAATCCTTTATTTCTCTCTTACTCATATTTCTATATGTCTTTATTGTTAGATAGTTATATTTTTCTGCAAGGATGTATGCCTTTTCGGTTGTAACAATATTTATTATTGCCTTGTTGATTGTTATGGATGCATCTACATCCTTTTTCTCACTACTCATGGTTTTTCAACCACGTATCTCTTTCCTATAAGCTCCAATGCTTTCTGAGATATTATAGCTAGCCTTCCTGGCATTCCTCCGGGTGCTAACTTGAGTATGTTTAAGTTATCAGGTGTAAGATAGTCTGCTCCTGGGAGGTTACATATAGCTTGGACTACAGGGCTTTTAGGTGATGAAATAATAAAGAGGAGACTTTTAGGCACTATATATCTTCGGCCCCTCATTTTACCTTTACCTGCTCTTATCCTTATCCTTTCCTGAGCCTTTGTTATATTATCCCAAATCTCTAGCCTCTTAAGATACTCTTTCACCTGTCTTGTTGTATTTAGATTCTCAAAATCGTCAACCACAATTACTGGCAAACCCTTTATTTTATCAGGCAATATATAGTTGCGCCTTAACACAAAGTTTTTATCTGCAAGAGCTGCTAAGGCTGATATTATTGCTAGCCTCATTTCCTTTTTATTTATCTCTTCATGTAGTCTCTCAAATACTGTTGGCGCAAATTGTCTTCTCCCACCAACAACATTTGGTGCTAGTACAGCCCTTCCATTGCTCAGTCTAGGTACTCTAGCAACACTGTATCCTATCCCCCATGATTCACCAACCCTTCTCTTACCGGCTAAAGCATCTCGCGCTTTTATCTGAAGCCTTGCAGTAAATGCTGAATGTACTGCTCTTCTTATAACATCAATCCTTATTGGGTAGCTAAAGAGTAGCGGCAGTTCTACAAAGTCCAGAAGGTCACCATTTAGGTTGAATAGAGGTGCTTTACGCTTCTCGATTGGATAAACTAATAAATATTTTCCCTCCTCCATAGGTTTACCCCGCTATTTTGCTATCTAAACTAACATACACTACTTGCGGTGCTGTCTTAGGTCTCCATACAGGTGGTCTTATAGGCCATCTCAAAATAATAGGACGTTTAGGAACTCCTGGTATGCTTCCCCATAGCATAATCCATTTGGATTTAACAATACCATAGTGTGGAAAACCTCCTGCTGGAGTAATTGCATAACCGTTTTCACCGATCATTATTATCCTCTTGTTATACTCTGTCCTTCTATGGAATCCCATTTGACCTGGTTGAGGCACTTCAGATAATGCCCCCATCGTCGGGCTTCTACTACCAATTCTTCTACTCCCTTTTCTATGCTTATGCCATCTAGGCAACTCTTTAACACCAAATCTCCTTACAACTCCCTGAAATCCTTTACCCTTAGTCACAGCTATAACATCCACAAACTGTCCCACTTGAAATACTTGGTCTACAGTTATATGCTTGCCCAATAAGCTAACTGCATAATTCAGCCTCTCACCTATATTTCCACCACCTATACATATTTCAATTATATCTGGAGCTTTTTTGCTTAAACCTCCTACCTCTTTAACATTGGATGCTAGTATTAAGCTTATCCTTTTTACTAATTCAATATTATCTTTAATCATATTAATTCTACCATCTATATTGCTTGTAGGCTTATATGTCGGTACACGACGCCATATCTCAAGCTCTTTAGGAGGCTCAATCCATATGTCTTGCATGACTTCTAGTCCACCACGGCTATTCACACCATATGCCCTTAAGGCTATGGGTATCATAGAAGGCGTCTCTACTATTGTTACAGGCATAAATATCTCTCTACCCTCTGTAGGCGACCCTGGCCTATCGTCAACTACAATAATATGCGTCATGCCGACCTTGTATCCTAGAAAACCTAAAAGTACTGGGTTACTAATATCAATACTAGGCCAGCTTCTAATAACAGGTATAAACTCACTGGCTCGTTTTCTAGGCCTTACTCCAAGGCTACCACGTTTAGGTGCACTTGTTTTTCTATGTGCCATACCTTCATACCCTTAACTTAAGTATCTTTTACCATAGTGGTCTTCACATATCTCTGTAAACTTATAGTAGGTCACTTACTACTCTGTTTCGGCTTTTTAGCTTTTCCCTTCTCTTCTTCTTGAACACTTTTCACAATGAATAGACTTGTCCTTTGCTTGCCACCCATATCCAATCACCTCAGCACACTTTTCCAGTAGCCTACTACAAGTTTAAAACTAAAGTTTAAATAGTATAATCGTTTTTGAAGCTATACATATTTAAGTTGTGTTCATAAAACTTTAAAGGGCTTGTCAAAAGCTCTTAGATATTACTGTCATCCTATAACTACAGTATAGTGGTGTCCACCATATGTATGAAGAAGAATCCACAATATCATCAGAGGAAATTTCAAGTGAACTGCAAGCTGAAGAAGAAGTTGAAGAAGTTGAACTTATAGAATTAAGCCCACTAGAACTAGAATTCTTTATAACCCGTGGTGAAATATGGGATAAGCTAGTAAGAAATGAAATAGATGTTGAAGAGGCTAAGAAGTTGCTGGATAACCTCTACAGTAGTCTACTTTCACAATCAAAAGTACCGCCAACCATAAAGAGAGGCAGGAGAACGTCAAGAAAACATTCTAAATAGAGAAGAAGATATTTTAAATATCAGTCACTTCATATCCCAGGCTATTTAAAGTATTTACTAGACTTTCTTTAGAGATAGATTTATCAAATACTATAACAACATATTTTCCACTATTCTTCCTAACTAATTTTATTCTATCAACTAACACGTTACCTTTTATTAAATCACCTACGTCCTTTCTTGGTGTTAAATACTCTTTAAATTTCCTATGCATAATATTATAAAATACATCAAAGTGTTGAATCATTCTAATAGCATCATTAACATCATCACCACCTTTATTTAAAGCTCTCTTTAAGGCATTGAGTATATCTGCCGCATGCTCTGCCTCTACTTCCATTGTAACATATTGCCCAACTATGGTCCCAATCAAAATTTTAACCATATACCCATCCTCTCATATTGTATTCGGTAACTCTATCACATACATTTTAGTGTTTAAACACTAATAAATGTGTTATGATGCTTCTAATTTAAATTCCTGTAAACAACTTATATCTTATTTGGGAATTTTGGTATGAGTGTAAAAGCAGTATATCCTGTTGGTGTGGTGTTTAAAAAAGTTACAATGGCTCTAAAAAGTGTTGTAGATCAAATACCTCTAGTAATATCTCCAGACAGATTCTCTATTGAAGCCCTAAGTCCAGATAAGGTTTCCATGGTAGTATTTGAACTACCTGTTACCACTTTTGAGGAATATAGTGTTGATAGAGAGGTTAGGATTATAGCTGATAGAGATGAATTTGTTAAAGCCTTTAGAAGGGCTACAAAAAGAGATAAAATAGAGATATCGTATACAGAGGGGACAAGAGAGCTCAATGTCAAGGTCTTTAACATTAGATCAAATGTTGAAAGGGAGTACCTAGTACCACTTTCAGAAATAGAGTTTGAAGGCGTAGGAGCTATAGACGTTGAACTTGAAATTTCAGCCACCTTACCATCTTCAGAACTAGTCAGTATTCTAAAAGATTCATCACTAATTGGAGATGAGATTACACTACTCTACTCATCTGAAAATAACTCTATAAAGATCATAGCTAGTGGTGAGCTTGCCTCATATGAAACTATGCTAAAACAATTCCAGCCACTCACACACCTTGAAGCAAGTATTGGAAGTGCTATAGCTAGATACAGTGTTGACCACTTGAAAGCTCTACTAAAAGTTTTAGATCTTGCAGATGAATGTACTATTGCCTTCGGTCCTGAAAAGCCCCTCAGAATAAGTTTAGATGTTACAGGGGGAGGTAAGGTTACTGTATGGGTAGCACCAAGAGGATAGATTTGATAAAAAGTGGTGCACACATAGATGTTTAGCGATGTCGTAAAGGTTGACAGTAAAGGTCGAATAACAATACCTGCTGCATTAAGACTTCTACTAAATATCAGTGATGGTGAAAAGCTTATTCTGATTTTTGATGAAAATAGTAACAAGATTGAGATTCGCTTACCTAAACCTGGTAACACACTAATGTGTAATGATGTAATTGATAAAAATACGTTACTAGAGATCATTAAAAAATTCAATGCAAATATTATTTCATGTAGATGTAAAGATGACCACTGTAGTCTTTACTACTGCAGAATTTTTATAGAACTTAATGACAATAAGAACGAATTTATAAAGAGATTTCCAGGTGTTAGATGTATAGAATAGAATATGATTTTAATGAGCTGAGTAGCTGTTATGAATTTTATGATTTAAATTTTTAGAGACATTAGTAATATACAGAGATGGTGAGGAACAAATTGGGTATAAGATTTATCTTTGCAGATGCCAGAATATGGAGATACGTACTAAAAACTTTTGCTGACTATATAGAGACTGTAGGTATCATACTTCATCCAAGTGAGGGTGTAAGAATTAAGGCTATGGATCCTACACATGTAATGCTTATTGATTTCCACGTTCCTGTAACAGCATTTGAAGAATATTCTGTTGAAAGAGAGATTACCTTACTAATTAACCTTGAAAATACTTCAAAAATCTTAAGAAGAGCCTCAAAGTCAGATAAACTTATGATCTCAAGCGATGGATCTAAACTAACATTGGGCTTTATATCTAAAGGTGGAACACTAAGATCTTTTACCATACCACTTCTCTCTGGGAGCTACGAAGAGGTGCCAGAGCTTTCGCTTGAATTTCAAGTTCAGGCAAAAATTCTTGGTGCAACACTATCCTCAGCACTATCAGTACTTGAAAATGTAGGAGAAGTTCTAAAAATTAAGGCTAGCAGAGAGGGTATTTCACTTATAGCAGTATCAGATCTTGGTGAAGTTGAATTTGTATTCAGTATACTGACCGGTACTCTAGTAGACTATCAAGTTTCTGAAGACTTTAATGAATTTACAAACATGTATTCTATGAACTATATGTCGCTTTTAACAATAATGGCTAAACTCTCTGAGATTGCTACAATAAGACTAGGGCAAGATATGCCCTGTGAAATAGAATTAGAAATGCTTGCTGGTGCAAGATTAAAGCTCTATGTAGCCCCCAGGGTTGAATAGATGTATAATTCCATCTCTTCACAGAACTGGCTTAAAGTATATGAAGAAATTTTTAGGAGATACTATAGTAGGGCAAACCTAATCCTTCCAAATGATTTCTATGTTCGTGAAATTGCTCTACAGCCACTATATAGTGAAAATTATGTTAGACACTTGTCATTCTCGACTATATCAGAACTGCGTAAAACAATTACTGAAAAGGTGCCGCGTCACTTATACTATTCATCGGCAAAATATAGAGAGCCTGCCAATACATCTATGGATGAAAAGCAGTGGATGGGAAGCGACCTAATATTTGATATTGATGCGAATGATATTCGGGAATGTATAGTAGAGAATGGTATAGTTACATTTAAATTCTGTAGGACATGCGGGTACATCACATATAACAACATAAAAAACTGTCCAAAGTGTAGCTCTGAACTTCTGAAGTTTGAACATGTGGATAGTAGATGTATATATAGAGCTTTACATTATCTAGCTAAACTCATAGATATAATTGAGAATGACTTTGATTTTAATATGCTAAAAGCATCATTCTCTGGCAATAGGGGATTTCATTTAATAGTAGAATTAATTCCACCACTCGACAAAATGGATCCAGAAATTAGACGTGAAATTGTATCGTATATCAAATTAGACGAATCTATAACCACTTATATTAAAGCCCGTTTATTAGGACACAATCATAGGAAAGCCCTTCCACTACCTCCGAAAATTAATGAAGGAGGTATCCGACGGCGCATAGCTAAAGAATTGCTTGATATGCCTATAGATGATGTAACCAAGAGATATATAGTGGGTCAGTTTGGCAAACCTAATTTTTCAGATGCTTTAAAAATGTATAAGGTGTTAGAGCACTATATAGGTGATGTAATGAAAAGAATATCCATACCTATAGATCCAAAGGTTACCGTAGATGTAACACATTTAGTCAGAGTACCAAATAGTATAAATGGGAAGACTGGATGGATTGCCTACAATATAAAGAAGCTTGATATTAGTGAATTCTCCATGGACCACTCACTACTTTCCCCTGAGGAGAACATAAAGTTTAAAATTCGTATCGATGTCGACCTACCCAAACTAGAAATAGCTGATGCTAGCTTTTCCTTTTCTCGTGGTGAAGAAATAGTGTTAGAATATGTCTATGCATCATACTTGGTATTTAAGGGTGTAGCTACACTCATTAATGTAAAGAGCTGACCATACATGTCATCATCCAATACCTTAGAGAATATCGTAAAAATGCTGAGTTCCCTACTACTTGATGATAAAATATCCACAACCTTTATTGCAAATGTTTTTGGAGAAGTAAATAAATTGAGTACTTTAGTAGATCAATGGTGTAATACTTCATCAGAGCCATTTGCCCAAGATGTATGTAGCAAATTCAATGAAATTGCAAATAAGCTTATTGAATTATCTATGAAGAACGCTATAGTAAGAGCAATGAATAATGAAATATCAATTGAACAGGATACCTTAGGTAATATTCTTACAACACTCATTAAGATTTTAGATGTCCTTAAAAATATTATTCTAAGATCCATTATAGTATACGATAATAAGATTTTATGCAAGGTAAAGAAACCATTCCACAACAAGTATAGCATTGTAGTCCCTGGATACACAATACTAATACCAATTGAAAATGCAGTAGTACTAGCTTCCTTAGACTATATTGATATAATTGATGTTCATTAACTTTATAGAAATCTACCTAATTCAAACCCAATCTTCGCCCTACTTTGAAATAAAGGTCTAACCTTTCTACGTTACATACTATCAAAAAGACTTAAATGATTAAAAGTTAGCTGATAAAATATTGTATAGAAAGATGAAGTTTACAATGCCATGTACTGTTCATGTATGGTAGTATGTACTTTGAAATGCTGCTTTCCATAGTATAGTGCAAAATATAGCCATTCTACTTACAGTAAAATGTTGTGCCCTAGAAAGCATCAAATCTATGTAATGTGAGAGAATATGAGCTTATAAAACTCTACAGCATTCTATTTGTCTGATTCCTTAGAAGGGTGAACATCTTTGAAAATACCGAGAAGTATTGTTACATACTGTCCGAGATGTAAAGCTCATACAAAGCAGAGTGTTGTTATATATAAGCATGGAAAAAGAAGAACTTTGGCTGAAGGGCAACGTAGATATCTAAGAAAACAAGAGGGTTATGGCTCTAAGCGTAAACCTGAGCAAAAAAGATTTGCAAAAGTAACTAAAAAAACTGTACTTAAGTTAAAGTGTAGTAAATGTGGCTATATTCAACATAGAAAAGGAATAAGAATTAAAAAGCCAGAGCTTGCAGAAAAAGTTTAGACTAAGGTGTTTATTAAAAGAGGTGGATGTATTTTGGCCAAAAAGAAAAGAGTTTTGATTCCCGAACCGAGAAGTAGGTTTGTCAGAGTAAAATGCAGTGTGTGTGGCAATGAACAGCCTATTTTTGATCATGCAACATTTCCAGCGCGTTGCCTAGTGTGTGGCACCATAATTGTACAGCCCACAGGTGGTAAAGCAAAGTTTATTAATGCTGAAGTAGTTAGAATTTTAGGCTAATCTGTTCATATATTTTCTGCTTACAGTACTGATAAACTAGAAAAGATTGGGAGAAATTCTATGAGTATACCATTTAAAAAACATGGTACTCCTGATGTTGGAGAACTTGTAGTTGCCCAAGTAAAGAAGGTATTTGACTATGGTGCTTATGCTGACCTTCTGGAGTATGAAAACCTCGAAGCATTCATTCCATGGAGTGAGGTAAGCACCAGATATGTAAAAGATATTAGGGATGTCGTTAAAGAGAAGCAAGTTGTTGTAGGGAAGATAATTAGAGTAGAAAAAAAGTCTGGCAAAATTCAAATAGATATATCCATTAAACGAGTTTTAGAAGGAGAAAAAAGAACAAAAATCTTAAGGTGGAAGAGAATTCAAAGAGCTCAGAAAATTATAGAACTCTCAACTAAGAATATTAATAGAAGTTTAGATGAGGCTCACAAATATGTGTGGTCTGTCTTGGAAAAAGAGCCTGATCCCTTATCAATACTAGAGGAAGCTGTATTGAGAGGTTCACAAATACTTATACAGCAAGGTATACCTGAAGATTGGGCAGAAGCTATACTAAGTGAGGCACGAAGACATATATCAATAAAAACTGTAAAAATTAGGGCTTTAGCAGAACTTATATGCTATAAAAGTGATGGTATTGAAAGAATAAAGAAGATTCTAACTGAAATAAATAGTATGGATTATGGAAGTAATACTAAGGTCGTGATATATACTGTTGGCGCACCAAGATATAGAATTGAAATTGAGGCTGTAGACTATAAGACAGCTGAGGATATTTACAACAAAATAAGTAAGTTTCTGGAGACTCAGGCTAAAGTTCTTGAAATTGATCGCTTTAAGCTAGTTCATGAAGCGATTGAAAAGGGTTAACAATGAAGTGGAGAATAAGAAAATGCCCTATCTGCAAGAAATATACACTAAAAGAGGTTTGTACTTATTGTAATGCAAAGACTGTTGTACCCCACCCACATAGATTTTCACCAGAAGATAGATACGTAGCCTATAGAGTTTTAAGCAAATACTCACAACTAATAAATAGAGATAAAAAAGGTTCTCCATAAACAATTAAAAATAAATATAATGTTCAATATTTTAAACCTCTCTAAATTAAACTTATGATCCAGTAAGCCATTTAATTCCACTTCTAGTTATCAGGAACTTGAATTTTAAATCAATAGAAGGCTTTACGAGTCGTAATACTCTAGTACTATTGCTAAATTTCTCAATAGCGACTATAGTATCTGCCCACATTGATAGATACTCATATCCAGCTATTGCCTCACCATAATATTCATCTGCTTTTACTTGCGCTGAGGCAATTACGTAGATGTTACCATAGCTAATTAAATCAAGAAGTGTTAGTATGTTTAAAAACATTCTGAGGCTCTGCTGTTTTGTAGCTTCAATCCTATAGAAATGATTTATACTATCAATGAGTATTGCTTGTGGATTTTTATACATCATAACTATGTCTATTATTAACTGAGCTAGATGATTTTGGTCTAACGCTATTGAAAATAGAATATTATGTGAGGCTATTTTAAGACTTAATACTCTATCTAGAAAGGTAGAGCCTTCTGTACTAATGTAGTATAGGTTATTGTTTGTTTTTGAACATAACAATATATTCAGCATAACATTGGTCTTTCCACTCCCTGCCTCACCATAAATTAGTATCTTTCTATATTTAGGTAGTAATATTCGGTCTAGTATATCATTGCAGATTGATAGTGTCAACTGTTACCTTACCGATTCAAATTTTAACCGTCTGAAGTAAAATCAAAATTATGTAGCAATAGTATAGACATATATATCATTTATAACTTTCAGTAAGCCATGTTTAACCAACGCTTTTATTGCCTCAATTATATACCTCCTATCAACTACAATATTATACCACTCATTGAATTTCTTATTAAGCTCATCTAACGTCCATGATGTCTTGCCCTCCTCTCTATAGGAGGTATCTATAATCCTCTTTAGAAACTGTGTAACATCCTCTAGACGTGTCCAAGGGTATTGGAACCATACCCATTCCTTTACTTCCATATAGTAGAAGTCTGGCTTAAGCTTTGCAACACTTGATATCCATTGAAGTGCAGCCACCTTCAAGTCACGAGGCCTCCAGTTATTTAATATATGTTCTTTAGCTAGTATTACAGAATCTCCTGTATCTATAATATCATCTACTAGCAGGGCTCTATATCCGGTTAAGTCTATGTTGTACTCAAATTTTATTATGGCTTTCTCACCCTTTTTCGCAGCTTCAGTCCAGTGTTGTGATTGTATTGATAGCAGATTTTCAACTCCTAGGAAGTCACATAATAATCTAGCAGGTACATAGCCACCCCGAGCAATAGCTATTATGACATCCGGTGTATACCCACTACTTTCTACTATTTTTGCTAACCCCCAACTCCATTCAACTATTTCCTCCCACGATACAAGTTTTACTGGAATACGTGGCATGCGACTGAAGCACCAAAAGTTAGCAAGACACAGGGATATATATTTTTTAATTTCTTTACTTCAACCCAACCTTCAATTTATAATATATTCAAAAATGTACATAAATGTTAATTAGGTTAGTTACATCAATTGTTTGCCTCCTAAATATCTACTTCCAGCAACTTACTGTTTTTGGCTATATTTAGGGGTTACCATCCCACCTTACAGTTGTATCTACATGAGTTTTATTAAATGGATGTTAACTCCAGTAATACAGGTACCATGGAAAGTCCTAAGAGGCTTAAAGTGCAGCTCCACTACATATAAAGCATTTCAAAATATAGAGACTGCAAGACCTAAAATTTCTTCAGTGAGATTAAAAGAAAGTCGCTTTGTTATTGCTATAGTCAATTAATTTGTTTTAATCTGCTTAAATTATATATTTTATTGGCCTCCGAGGCTGGCCTATGCAATAAATGACCCGTGGGCGATCATGAGCATAGGTTCTCTGCGGAGGCCATATTAAAATTACCCCTTGATAACAGCTATTGGCACAAGTCTTGCTATAGATCTTGCTATACCCGCCCTTATAGCTACATCTATAACTTTATCAACATCTTTGTAAGCTTCAGGAGTCTCCTCAGACAATTCCCTCATAGTAGCTGCTCTTACAAATACACCTTTTCTCTCAAGAGCTTCAACAACCTCTTTTGGTGATTTTGACCGTATTGCTGCAGCTCTACTCATCCATCTTCCTGCTCCATGTGGTGCTGACCACCAAGTCTCTTTAGCTCTTGAGCCAGGTAGTAGTATATAACTTGCTGTACCCATGCTTCCAGGTATGAGAACTATTTGCCCAAATTCTTGATGATCCGATGGTATTTCAGGGTGCCGAGGCGGAAAAGCCCTAGTGGCACCCTTTCTATGTACAACAAGTTTAAGTTTTTTGCCTTCATATTCATGCTCCTCAAGCTTTGCTATATTATGTGCCACATCATATATCATCTTTATGCCTATTTTTTCAGGATCTAGCCTTAGAGCTTTTGCAAAGGTTTCTCGCGCCCAATGGGTTATTATCTGCCTATTAGCCCAGGCATAATTTGCTGCTGCCGCCATGGCTGCAAAGTAGTCCTGCCCTTCACTACTATTCAATGGTACAGCCGCTAATTCCCTATCTGGCACCTCTATACCATACTTTTTCATAGCTCTCTCCATTACAATCAAGTAATCACTGGCTACTTGATGTCCCAATCCCCTAGAACCCGTATGTACCATTATAGTTATCTGGCCTTCTTCAAATATTCCTATCTTCTTAGCTATATCTGGTAGATAGATTCTCTCAACAGTTTGAATTTCTAGGAAGTGATTACCACTACCTAGTGTGCCAAGCTGGGGGGCTCCTCTCTCCTTTGCTCTCCTGCTCACCTTTGAAGCATCAGCCCAGTCTAAATTACCTTTTGATTCAGTATGCTCTATATCGTATTCTGTTCCAAACCCCTGTCTATATGCCCATAGAGCTCCTTCCTCCAACACATTATCCAATTCCCTTTCGCTTAATCTAAGTTTGCCCGTGGCACCAACCCCACTTGGAATATTTCTGAATAGAGCATCAACAAGTTCCTTTATATGCGGCTTTATATCCTTTAGCGTTAGATCTGTTCTAAGAACTCGTACACCACAGTTTATATCATAGCCAACTCCACCAGGACTTATAACACCATCTTCCTCCATAAACCCTGCTACTCCACCTATTGGGAATCCATAGCCTTGATGACCGTCGGGCAATGTATAACTTGCTGCAACTATACCAGGAAGGCATGATACATTTGCTGCTTGCTCAAGAGTTGCATCCTCCTTCATTTTATTGAGTAGAAAATCATCTGCATAGATTATTGCTGGTACACGCATACACCTCTTATATTCCTTAGGAATAATCCATGTGACATCGTCTAAACGCTTTATGTTCACAACCAAGGTTACCACCATACTCAATTGGGAAATACTGCTCCAGAATTTAATAAGCTTAATCACTATAAAATAGGTAATGTGTCCATCTATCTATTTGATGTACTAAATCTCTATACTGTTCTGGTCTAGAATTTGTGTAAATCTCTAATTCATTTTGTTGAATTCTTATTAAGCTCTCTTATACTGTTAAGATTTTAAACACATTTAACTTAAGATACATACTGTAATTGAGGATACTCATCATAATCATGGTGATGGGCTAGCATGCCTATATGGAAATACCCAGAACTTGAAGACCTAGATGAATCAAGAATAGCAAAAGCCGTAATTAGAGATGCCCCCATATCTTTAAAAGAATCATATGAGGTGTGCAAGATACTAAGAGGTATGATGTTAAGCGATGCTAAGATTTTTTTAAGACGGGTAATCGAGTTAAAGGAGCCCATACCATATGTTAGATATAAATTGAGTATAGCCCATAAAAGAGGTCTTGCTAAAAGATGGAAGAGATGGGGTAGCCCAATAGGTAGATACCCTGTGAAAGTAGCTAAATATATTTTAAAGCTCTTAGACAATGTTGAAAACAATGCCATTGTGAAAGGTCTTAATAGCGATAAACTAAAAATAATCCATATAGCTGCTCATAGGGGGTATTATTTAAAGAGATGGATGCCTAGAGCATTTGGTAGGACTACTCCACGATTTAAGACACATACAAGCATTGAGGTTATTGTTATGGAGGTGTAATAATTGGTAAATATCAAGAGATATTTTATTGAACAGGGCATAAAGAAGGTCGCTGTTGACGAATATCTTGCAAGTAAATTCTGGCGTGCAGGCTATGCAGGTGTAGATCTTATAAGAACACCACTAGGTACTAGAGTGATAATCTATGCCGCAAGACCTGGTATGATAATTGGTCGGAGGGGTCAGACACTAAGAACAATACAGCTTATCTTAGAAAAATTATTCAATATTGAAAATCCGCAGATAACTGTTGTTGAGGTTGAAAATCCTGATTTAAGTGCAAGGGTTGTAGCATTCAATATTGCATTAGCTTTAGAGAGGGGGATACACTTTAGACGAGCAGCATTCATAGCTTTAAGAAGAGTTCTTGGTGCAGGCGCTATTGGATGTGAGATAACCGTAAGTGGAAAACTTGTAGCTGAAAGAGCTAGATATGAAAAAATAAAAGCTGGCAAGGTGTATAAATCAGGTGAGCAAAGCCTAAAGCTCGTAGATAGAGCTATAGCTCATGTACTATTAAAGCCTGGCATATTCGGTATAGAAGTAGTAATAACAAAGTCTGGTGTAACCTCTGATTATGTTGAAATTGTTTCACAAGAAAAAGCTACACAGCAACAAGATAATGTTCAGAAGGGGTGAGTAGTCGTTGAGTGATAGACCTTTAACAGCAGATGAAATACGATCTATGAGTTTAGATGAGAGATTTCGTCTTCTCAGAGAACTTAGATTAGAATTGGCAAGACTAAAAACACAAGCACAGTCTGGTACACTAACCAATACTACTAGAGTAAAAATGATACGCAAAAATATAGCAAGAATTCTTACAGTAGTAGGTGAAGAGCGGGCTAAAAAGTGAGGCGTACATTAAAAAATATATTATATCATGAACTAATAGGCTTAAACATCATAGTGCTTTCCCATAGTGATAGAGGATTGATTGGTAGGAGAGGTGTTATCATAGATGAATCTGCAAATACCCTAAAGATCCTAGATGAAAATGTACGGGAGATTACCATCCCAAAGCTATATGGAATATTTAGAATAATACTGCCAGGGAATAGTTATATAGATGTTGATGGTTCTACAATAGTTGGAAGACCCGAGGATAGGCTTAAAAAGATTAAAAAGAGAAAGAGTTAGTGTAACTTATCTCAGTAAGGTGATAAGAAAGTGTCACAAACTACAAGGAATGTAGGTATAGTGTATCCAGGACTAAAACCTCCTGAGAAGGCATGCAACGATAGGAAGTGTCCTTGGCATGGAAATGTTAGCGTGAGAGGTTCATTATTTATTGGTAAGGTGGTTAAAGCTAAACTACATAGCACCGCTGTAGTTGAGAAAGAATATTTAGTGTGGATTAGAAAATTTAAGAGATATGAGAGAAGGAGAAGTAAAATCCATGTCCATAACCCTCCATGTATAAACGCAAAAGAGGGCGATACAGTTTTGATTAGTGAAACTAGACCTCTTTCAAAAAGTATTTCTTTTGTCATCTTAGGTATACTTCAACAAAAAGGTGATTAGGGGATAGAGAATGGGCGTAAAAAGAGCTAAAACAGGCGCTGCCTTTCCTAGGAGAAGGAGGGTTGCCGGTATAATTAATGGAACTAAATTGGTTGTTGCCGATAATAGTGGAGCTAAAGAGGTTGTAGTTGTTGGAAATATGGATATTAAGACCAGACTTCGAAGAATACCATTTGCTACAGTTGGCGATATGGTTGTAGTTACTATTAAGAAAGGTCCACCGGATATGAGGGGGCAAATCATGCACGCAATAATAGTTAGACAGAAAAAACCCTTCAGAAGACCTGATGGAACCTGGATTGCTTTTGAAGACAATGCTTGTGTTCTTGTAACCCCTGATGGAATGCCTAAGGGTAAAGAAGTTAGAGGTCCTGTTGCGAGAGAGGCTGTTGAGAGGTGGTCTCAGATAGCAAATTTGGTGTCCATGGTTATCTAATATAGTAGGTGGCAATATTATGGAATTGAAAACAATTCAACCAAGGAAACAAAGGCGGATATTGTTTAATTTACCTCTACACCTTAGATGGCGTCTTATTACAGCACCTTTATCTCCTAGCCTTAGGGAGGAGCTAGGAATTAAGAGATTGCCTGTAAGAAAAAACGATATTGTAAGAATTGTTAGAGGAGATTGGAGGGGTCATGAGGGTAAGGTTATGAGAGTTAATCTAAAGAAAGTTAGAATATTCGTTGAAGGTGCTACGCTAAAGAAAGCTGATGGCACTGAAGTCTTCTACCCCATCCATCCATCTAAAGTAATGATTATAAAGCTTGGTAATATTGACGATATACGAAGGAAGATAATAGAGAGAAGACAAAATGCACGTAACGAGCTTGTTAAAAGCGGTAAAGCTAAATCATTAAACGATGAACAGAAAAAGATTGCGTCAAGTAAATAAGAGATGGTGTAGATAATGGCAAAAATAGGTGGTTCACATCATTTAAAACGTTTAGCTGCTCCAGCCTTCTGGCCTATCCTAAAAAAGGAGTATAAATGGGTAGTAAAGCCGTCTCCAGGACCACATCCTATAGATAGATGTATTCCACTCCTATTACTTATTAGAGACATGATTGGTATTGCAAAAAATGCTAAAGAGGGTAAAAGAATTATTTATGATGGGAAAGTGCTTGTTGATAATCATGTAAGAAGGGACTACAAATTCCCAGTTGGCCTTATGGATATAGTATCTATACCTGACATAGATCTATATCTAAGAATTGTACCATATGTAGGTAGATATCTGTGGTATATAGATATACCTATGGAAGAGACTAAATTAAAACTTGTAAGGATTGAAAATAAAACAACAGTTAAAAATGGTAATATCCAGCTAAATCTACACGATGGAAGAAATATATTGATAAATGTTAAAGATCCTAGAAATCCTGTAGAGGCCTTTCCCTTTAAAACCCTAGATTCACTATTGATTGAATTACCATCACAATCTATTGTACAGCATATACCACTGGATATAGGTAAAACAGCTATAATTATTGATGGAAGGAATGTTGGGCGTGTTGGGAAAATAATAAATATTGAAAGCTATGAGGGAAGAAAAAGAAGATACTCTCTTGTAACAATCGAAGATTTAAATGGCCATAGATTTCAAACGATCTTAGATTATGTCATGGTGGTTGGTGAGAATAAACCCGTTATAAAGGTATTTTGAATTTAAAAGGGGTGGTAATTAGTGGCTATAGAGGTCATTATATGCAATAACACAATTTTACCTAGAGCTATACCAGAAAAATTTAACAGTTCAATCCTAGAGCAGAGTAATGTTGATAAAATACTCAATCTATGGAGAAGCAATCCAATGTTAATACCTAGAATAGCTAAAGTAGTTATTAATATCTCTGTTGGTGGTAGTAGCGAGAGATTAGAAAAGGCTGTAAAGCTTCTCAACCAGCTAACGGGTTTAGAACCTTCTACAAGACGTGCTAAAAAAACTATAAGAGAGTTTGGTATAAGCAGAAGACAGCCTATAGCTGCTGTTGTTACATTAAGAGGAAGTATAGCATATGAATTTCTGAAAAAAGCTCTATCAGCCGTTAACAATATCCTTAAGGAGAATTCGTTCGATAATTATGGTAATATTTCATTTGGTATAAGGGAGCATCTATTGCTACCTGGTATAAGATATGATCCAGATATAGGTATCTTTGGCATGGATGTTGCAATAACAGTAGAGAGACCTGGCTATAGAGTATTGAGGCGTCGAAGATGTAGGGTAAGAAGTATTCCAAGAAGACATAGAGTTACCAAAGATGAGAGCATGCTGTTCATGGAGATTTTATTTGGGGTGAAAATTACACGTGGTAGGTGATTATTAAAGATGGCAAAATTTAAAGCTCCAACTGAAAGAAAATATGGGAGAGGGACACAGATTTGTCGAAGATGTGGAAATAGAGATGCTGTAATTCAAAAATATGGTATCTACCTCTGTAGACAATGTTTTAGAGAAGTGGCCATGATTATAGGATTTAAAAAGTTTAACTGAGTGAAATGCTATGGTAGTAATTGATACCCTATCTAACGCTTTAACTACACTAACTAACGCTGAAATTAGAAGGAAAAGTGAAGTAGTAATATGGCCAGCGTCAAAGCTTATAATACGTGTGTTGCGAGTAATGCAAAAACATGGTTATATAGGAGAATTTGAATATGTTGATGATGGAAGATGGGGTAAGATAGTGGTTCAACTCCTCGGTAGAATAAATAAGGCTGGTGCCATAAAGCCTAGATGGTCTATCACATATAGGGAACTTTTAGCTCTTCCATACTGGATTAGACGATATCTACCATCGAGAAACATAGGTATATTAATAATATCGACATCACAGGGTGTTGTATCGCATAGAGAGGCTATAGAAATGAAGATGGGGGGAATACTACTAGCATATGTTTACTAATGGTATGTGGTGAATAGTCATGGCTAGGGTGGCTCATATTCGTGAAGAAATAGCTATACCTGATGGGGTGAAAGTAGAGATTAGTGAACTTAGTGTTAAGGTAAAGGGACCTAAAGGTGAGGTTCAGAAGGATTTTAGTTATGCAAAGGGTATTCAAATAAAGTTAGAGGGTGATAAAATGATTGTGCTAGAAACATTCTTTGCTGATAGAGAAAGAAAAGCACAGTTCTATTCTATAGTTGCCCATATAAGGAATATGATTACAGGGGTTACTAAGGGTTGGAGATATAAGTTAAAAATAATATCATCACATTTTCCAGTTACTGCAAGAGTCTCTAGTAATGAGGTTCTAATTGATAATTTCCTAGGCGAGAGAGCTCCGCGAAGGGCAAAGATCCTTGAAAATGTATCGGTAAGAATTGATGGAAAAGACGTCATCGTCGAAGGTGTTGACATTGAAGCTGTAGCTCAAACAGCTGCAAATATAGAATTGGCGACAAGAATAAAAGATAAGGATAGAAGGGTATTTGTGGACGGTATCTATATATATGAAAGGGGTGTTGCTGTGTGAGTCAAGAACTCTTGCAGTTAATTGATAGAAGAAGGGAATTCCTAAAATATAGAGAAGGTATTAAAAAGATTGTGAAAGAGAGGAAAAGGTATAATGCTAGAAAACCCCAATTTTTAAGATGGCTTTGGTGGAAGTTCCCAAAATTTGAAAATAATTTAAAGTGGAAGAGCCCTAAGGGTAAAGATAACCCTGTAAGACTTCATCTAAAAGGCTATCCGCCTACAGCTGGTATAGGATATGGAACTAGAAGTGATTTAAGATCACTTCACCCATCAGGATTAAAACCAATTGTTATTCATAGTGTAAAAGAGCTTGAATCGTTAGATCCATCAAAGCATATAGTTTATATATCCTCAACTCTGGGTTTAAAGAAGTATCTCGAAATAATCGAGAAAGCAAAGGCGAAAGGCTTAAAAATAGCTAACCTATAAAGGTGTTTCACTATGGATTTAAGTTATCAGAGAAAAATTGCCGCTAAAATCCTTGGAGTTGGTGAATCGAGAGTAAAGTTTGATGCCACCCAACTGGATAGAGTATCTAGTGCTGTAACTAGAGAGGAGGTCAAAAGACTTATTGAAGATGGTATAATATATGCTGTGTATGCCAAGGGGAATAGCCGGGGTAGATGGAGGGAGTTTCACCTTGCCAGAAAAGAGGGGAGGCATAGGGGACACGGTAAACGAAAGGGTGCTAAAGCTGCTAGAGAAGATCCTGAAATAATGTGGGTCTATAGGGTTAGAAAGCTTAGATCATACCTTAGATGGTTGAGAGACCATGGTACCATAGATAGAAGGACCTATAGATTGCTGTATCGTAAAGTTAAAGGTGGTGTCTTTGATAGTCTTGCCTCACTTAAGAGATATATGAGGGACCACGGCATTTTACATCAGAATATTGGGTGAGTAGTTAAATGGCTCATAATGCTAGTTATAAGGTTCCTAGAAGGAGGCGTAGAGAGGGTAAGACAAACTACTATAAGAGGTATGCCATGGTTAAAAGCAAACAAGTAAGGGTTGTTGTAAGAAAGACGAATAAATACATCTATGTCCAGTTTGTATATCCAACCCCTATAGGCGATTATACCATAGCAGCTGCCCATAGCAAAGAGTTAGTTAAGTTATTTAATTGGAGAGGTGGAACAAAAAACACACCTGCAGCATATTTAACTGGATTGTTGGCTGGTCTTAGAGCGAGAAAGCTTGGTATAGAGAAGGCTGTTCCAGATATTGGCTTACACAGACCTGTTAAGGGTTCTAAGGTATTTGCCGCTATAAAGGGGGTTATTGATGCAAAAATTAGTGTAGCTTGTTCCAATGACGTTTTGCCGTCAGATGATAGAATTCGTGGAGCTGCTATAGCAGAGTATGCTAAAAAAATAAGTGAAGAAAACCTTGAATTATTTAAAAGACAGTTCTCAGAATTATTGAGAAGGGGATTTGACCCAAGAAATATTGTTGAACACTTTGAGCAGACGAGAAACTTTATTATTAAAGTTTATGAAAATATTCCTGAGGATAGTAATGCTGCTAAAATAATTTCATCACTTATTAAAGGTGAGGAATCTACATGAGTATGTCTGTAGAAGAATGGACTCCAAAAACTAGAATTGGCCAGCTAGTTAAGGAAGGAAAGATCACATCGATAGATCAGATATTTTCAATGAATGCCATAATAATGGAGCCTGAGATTGTTGATGTACTGCTCCCAGGATTAAAGCAAGAAATCTTAGATGTTGTTTTAGTCCAAAAGATGACTGACGCTGGAAGAATATCTAGGTTTAGAGTTATTACAGCACTTGGTAATGAAGATGGCTATGTAGGACTGGGTATCGGTAAGGCTAAACAGCTTAGGACAGCAATAGAGAAAGCTGTAGTAGATGCAAAACTGAATATAATTCCTATTAGAAGGGGTTGTGGTAGCTGGGAGTGTAACTGTAGAGATCCACACTCAATACCATTTAGAATTGTTGGAAAATCTGGTAGTGTCGAAGTAGAGCTTATACCAGCACCCCTTGGCGTGGGTCTTGTAGCGGGAAATATAGCTAAGGCTATACTTAGACTAGCAGGCATTAGAGATGTTTGGATTTTCACAAAGGGTGAAACCAGGACAACGCTAAACTTTGCAAAAGCTACCTACAATGCACTTAAAAATACCAATAGTATTGTCACTCTAACTGATTGGGGTAAGAAGGTATGGGAGTAGCAGAGCGTATGGAGAGAACCACATTAGTTGCCATTATAAGACTTAGAGGAAGAGTTGGAGTACCATATGATGTAGAATATACACTAAAACTCCTAAGGCTTGTAAAGAAGTATCATTGTACGGTTTATCCCATGACAGAATCCCTCCAAGGCATACTCAACAATGTTAAAGATTGGATTACATGGGGTGAAATAGATCTGGATACCCTTACAGCTCTGTTTAAAAAGCGTGGCAGAGTAAAGGGAGGAGAGATCTTGACCGATGAGTTTATTAGGAAAAACTTTAATCTTGAAAGTATTGAAGAGCTTGCAAAGGCTATATATGAGGGAAGGCTAAAACTCCATAAGCTTAAAGAGTTTGGAATAAAACCTGTATTTAGATTGCATCCACCAAAAGGAGGCTTTAAAGGAAGTATAAAGAAGCCTTATAGAGATGGTGGTGAACTTGGCTATAGAGGTAGTGAAATCAATAACCTCCTCAAGAGGATGATCTAGAATGGTTATTCGTAGGGAAAAGAAAAGTAGAAAGATGCATGGCTATAGAAATAGAGGCTGGGGAAGCATAGGGCAACATAGAAAATCTGGTTCAAGAGGTGGTAGGGGCGCTGCTGGAATGCATAAACATAAATGGTCATGGGTAATAAAGAACTATAGAGATTGGTTTGGAAAGAAAGGATTTATTCCAAGAAGCCCGAGCTCCATACCGAGAATCAATGAGATTAACGTAGGTCAAGTTGAGGAAATTGTAAATAGAATGGTTAAAATGGGTACAGCAGTTATGGAAAACGGTAAAATAGTAGTGGATCTAAGTAAAATGGGGATAAATAAGCTACTTAGCTATGGCAAAATATCACGACCAGTAAAATTAGTTGTATGGAGCGCTAGTAAGAAAGCTATAGAAAAAATAGAGAAGTCAGGTGGAGAGGTTATTATAAAAAATAAATAGGACTTTATATAGACTCCCTCCCTAGATTAAAAATCTTCAAATATTATAGTATGATGAACTATTTATTGAGGTTTTAGTATCTGTAATGATAAATGGTGGAATCTTATAGTAGCATCTATCTAGATAAACCCATATTTTTATTAACAATTATAAGTGTGGTTTAAAATCTCCTTATCCAGTGGTGTTAGGTATTGAGTGCCATTATCAAGACACTAGCTAAAATTGGTGTGGTGATACCATCAGCACCTAGACCTGCAAGGAGACCTAGTTTAGGAAGGAGGCTACTGTACACTGGTCTAGTAGCTTTAGCATTTATGTTGCTAGGCTCTACACCTCTATATGGGATTGAGAGAGCTGGAACCCTCCCATTCTCGCCTGTTGTATCAATAGTTCTTGCAATGGCTGCTGGAACACTAGCACAACTTGGTATTGGCCCTATAGTTACATCTAGCTTAATTCTTCAAATACTTGTTGGTGCTAAGATTCTAGATCTAGATCTAAGTGATCCAGAGGCTAGAAGAGATTTTACTGCTGCCTCTAAAGGTCTTGGGCTAATTCTAGCCATCGTTGAAGCTGCTGGATTTGTATTTAGTGGTCTTTACTGGAATTATCCAGCAGGCGTTAGTATATGGATTAAACTAATGGTTTTCGCACAACTTTTATGGGGTGCTATAGTGATTGTAATGCTTGATGAGGCTACACAGAAGGGGTGGGGGCTTGGTAGTGGTGTAAGCTTATTTATATTGATAGGCGTTGCACAAAGATTCTTTAGTGAACTTTTTACCCCAAGTGTTATAGGGGCTTCAGGTTTACAAACTGAAGGTGAAGTATATGGGCTAATACCATATATAGTTACATCGCTAAGAGATGGTGCATTTAATATTTACCATGTATTGATTGGTAGGCTAGCCATTGGTTATCCAACTCTTGTAGGTTTTATAACTTCTGTCGTGCTTATTGCTATACTAGCTTATCTCAATGCAGCACACATTAATGTGCCTATAGCTATGAGTAGGTATGGCGGTATAAAGTCGAGGGTTCCTCTTCAGCTACTGTATGTCACTAACATACCTGTCCTCCTTACAGGAATACTTATCTCTGACATAGTACTTATTTTAACACTGTTGCGTAACTTTTTAGGAATAGAGCTTGTTGATAATATTAGACCCTATCTTTCAGCACCCTCACTATATAGCTTCATGTACAATACAATACCATCTATAGTATATTCACTTATCTTCTTTATGCTATGCATACTATTTGGACTACTATGGATTGAGATCGCCGGTCTTAATCCAGAGGCGCAAGCTGATAATCTAATCAAAGCGGGTCTAGATATACCTGGTATGAGGAGAAATCCTAGGGTACTCTCATCATATCTTTCAAGATATGTATATCCATTAACAATATTTAGCTCCATAGTGGTTGCCGTAATAGCTCTTGTAGGTGATATACTGGGTAGCTATGGAACAGGAACTGGACTTCTATTAGCTGTTGGTATAATCTATAACTACTATCAGATACTAGCCTATGAGAGAACACTAGAGATGTACCCATTGCTGAGAAGAGTTATTGGTGAATAAAGCTAATGCCGAGCGCTATAGCACTACTTGCTATAGCTGTTAGTATTACTGTAAATACTGTAGCCTTCTATGGAATAACAAAAATTATAGCTAGATATAAAGATGTAGAGGAAAGCACTAAGGTTGATAGAGCTGTAAAAAAAGCTCATATAAGTAAGAAGAAGATGTCTATAGCATCATCACAGGTTAGAAGGATTAGGGGTAGAATATTTAGGTTGAGTATGTTTCAATTTTTAATACCCTTCACAGCATATATAGGAGCTATAACTTTATACTTAATGCTCTCCCTCTATATATTTGGTACTCTTATAGAGTACATTGACTTAAATGACCTCTGCCTAGCACCAATACCACTAGAGATTCCTGTCAACGGAATATGTAAAGTCCCTATTATGTGGATACACTTTCTTGTATTTCTAGTATTTCTCCCTCTATACGACTACTATGCAAGAAGGAAACTTAGGGTACTATCCCAATAGATCTATACGTCATCTAAATATGTAGACGACCTAAAAGTGCATGATATTTTTTAACAGAAACCTAATTAAGCTAGCTCTTTGAAACTACTATTTTACAGAATCCTTAGATGTGGAAGGGGAAAGATCTTATGGTCAAACCCTCACTGCGGTCAAGATCATATAGAAGGATCTCAAGAAGAAATCCTGGTGGCAGAAATGTTATTCACTATGAGAGAAGAAAGAATGCAGCAATGAAGTGTGTACGATGTGGTGTTATATTAAATGGTGTTCCGCTAAAGGATATAGATAGAAGGAGATTACCAAAGGTTATAAAGAGACCTGAGAGAATGTTTGGCGGAGTGTTATGTGCAAGATGTTTACGTGAAATTCTAAAGGAGGTGGTGAGGGCTACTGGATAGAGATAGACTTGTAATAGCTATTGGGGGTCCACCTGGAAGTGGAAAAACAACTATAGCCAAAATGCTTGCAGAAAGGCTTAACCTACGCCACATATCCATAGGTATGCTATTTAGAGACATTGCTGTAAAGAGAGGAGTGTCACTAGTAGAGCTCAGTAAGCTTGCAGAACAGGATCCTTCTATTGACTATGAGCTAGATTCACTAGCTAGAAGGGAGGCTGAAAAAGGCGGTGTTGTAATAGATGGACATGCTGCACCATGGCTCTTAAAAGGCTTAGCACATCTAAGAATAGCTATTATTGCAGGTATAGATACCAGGGTTAGGAGATTAGCTGAACGTGATAAAAAGTCTATAGATGAGGTATTTCATGAAACGCTATTAAGAGAGCGTATGGAGAGAGAAAGATTTATGAGAATATATAGAATTGATATCTCAGATTATACAGATTTTGATCTTATTATAAATAGTGAGAGGTTTTCTCCCAATGAAATTGTAGAAATTGTATTGCAGGTTATAAAGATAGTTATGGAGAGACATTCAAGCTTTACATAAATTTATCACATTTGGTACTATTTCTATATTTTAATTAACTTCCTATAAATTCCTTAAACTATACTTGGCTTAAATGTATAGATTATCTATAATGTTCATTACTCTAAGTACACAATTACACAATCCTTAGCCTGCTAAATACGTTACTATATAATTGAAGGTAAAATATATACCTTGTGGCTATAGAAGACATAGTGTATAGTAATGAAACTTTAAAAATAGTAGTCAGAAATGTCAAGCAGTATACATATGGTCATAAGACCATCTACCACTATTATAAAAACCTATAAACCTAGATTGTAGTACTCTAAAATATAAACACCCTATGGTGATATCTAAATGCCTGCAATTGAAGTCGGTAGGATATGTGTAAAAATCTCTGGACGTGAAGCTGGTAGAAAATGTGTTATAGTAGATGTTATTGATGAAAACTATGTGCTGATAACAGGCCCTAAGAGCTTAACAGGTGTTAAAAGAAGAAGATGTAATATAAATCACATTGAGGTTTTAGACAAGAAGATAGATATTGCTAAAGGGGCATCAGATGAAGAGATTATAAAGGCGTTAGAGACTACAGGAATTATAGATTTCATGAAGGAGCGTATAAAGGTAAAACTTACTCCAATTTTGCTGAAAAGATAACATTTTCTATCTAGCCAAAGACTAACAGTTTTAGCTTTTTAAACGATTTAAACCTTTACAGATTTTTGGTGTTTAGTGTGAAGGAATATGGGCTAGACTTCATTAAAAAGCTTGATATGGTAGCAAATATCCCTAGCGAATACATTATTAAATCTGATGATGATACCGACAGTAGATATGGCTATATACCTACAAAAAGACCAATTGACGTCTATATAAGATATGGGCTTATAGTCCTTGATAAACCACCAGGGCCTACAAGCCATGAAGTTGTTGCATGGATAAAGAGAATGCTTAATATTACTAAGGCAGGTCATGGGGGTACCCTAGAACCCAGACTTTTGTTAGTCTGGGTGGGGAGATCCTAAGGTCACAGGAGTCCTACCTATAGCTCTAGAAAGAGCTACAAAGGTTATAGGTATACTGATGCATTCATTTAAAGAGTATGTAGGTCTCATGGAGCTACACGGTGATGTTGATAGAGAGAGGATTTTAGAAACTATAAAGATGTTTATAGGTAAGATATATCAGCGGCCTCCACTGCGATCATCTGTTAAAAGAGCTCTTAGAGTGAAAGAGGTTTACTCAATAGATGTGCTAGAGATTAATGGTAGGGATATTCTTTTCAAGGTCAGATGCGAATCTGGTACCTATGTTAGGAAGTTGTGCCATGATATAGGGCTCTTACTTGGTATTGAGGCTCATATGAGGGAGCTTAGAAGAATTGCTGTAGCTCACATTAGAGAGGATCTATTTACATCAACTCTACATGAGGTTTCAGAAGCACTCTATCTATGGCAGAGGTATGGTGACGACTCTATTCTTCGTAATGTTATTGTTCCAGGAGAGTTTATAGTTGCCCATCTGCCAAAGATTTTAATAAAGGATGGTGCCGTTGATGCTATAGCACATGGGGCGCAATTAGCTGTTCCAGGGATAGCTATATTTTCAAAGGGTATTACTAAGGGCTATAGAACTGCTTTAATGACGCTTAAAGGGGAGCTTGTTGCAATAGGTAAAGCTGTTATGGATAGTGAAGAGATTAGTAGATGTGAAAAGGGTATAGCTGTTGAAATTGAAAGGGTTGTAATGGAGCCAAATATATATCCGAGGATGTGGAGGAGGAATCAACCACAGTAGGTAGATATAATGGTCTACCACTACTATACTCGGCAGAAGAGAAAATCTTCATATATGCTCATATCAGACTTCATTAGGGGTATAACTGTAGAATTTGAAGTGGTTCCAGGGTTATTTTCATATAAGAGAATTGACGATGGAACAAGGCTTCTCCTAGAATATGCCCGTATACCAGATAGTGGTGCTATACTTGATCTAGGTTGTGGTTATGGTGTTATTGGTATTGTTCTAGCTAAGCTAAATCCACAAATAAAGGTATATATGGTTGATATAAATGAGGAAGCTGTAAGAGTTGCAAAGAGAAATCTACAAAGAAATAGTTTAAGTGAGGATAGAGTTGCTGTCCTCCATGGCAATCTATATGAACCTGTAAAAAATCTTAAGTTTAAAGCTATATATAGTAATCCACCCCTATCATCTGGCTTCGAAACATTAGAAAAAATAATACTGGAGGCACCTAGCCATTTAGAAGAGGGGGGGACAATACAAATTGTAGTTAGAAAAGGTGTAGAAAGAGTAAGTAAATTAATGTCAGAAACATTTACACAAACGGAGATATTGGCCACACACAAAGGCTATAAGGTAATATTATCAAGAAAGTAGACCTCAAAGATCAATAAGATTTAAAATAACTATAAACAAAAATATATGGTAGCACATCGATGCCGGGGTGCCCGAGTGGTCTAAGGGGCCGGCCTTGAGAGCCGGTGGGGGAACACCCCACGCGGGTTCAAATCCCGCCCCCGGCGCCAAAACAATTCAATTCCTAACCCTTTAAGTATCCCCTCGAAGTCGTATTACACTTTACAGATGAGTTTTAGTTAAGCTGTAGTAGTAGAGTAACTATAGTTCAAGCATTTCATCCCAAAGGATGAAGCTCGCCTTTCTCTGTCGCTGTGAAGTATAAATGGTGTTTAAAAAGGATTTTAGGGTCTAGAAACCCTCTTATTGAGTGTCCCCAATAACTCTAGGAGCTTCCTCTTGCACCCTTCCTCAAAGCATAATAGCTTAAGAGACTCTATCTCATTGTAGTATACTATCAATTTATGTTCGGATGTATTTGTACATTAGATGAATTTAGTAGTATTTAATTTTTAGCTATATACAATTACTTTGAATGTCCTAAATATTTTTCTAGGAAATTGTGTACTATTCTATCCGATATTTTAGCAATAGTTTCATCATCAAAATCTAGTGTTGGTATTTTATTTACACCTTCCTTAACAACCGTAACTTCAAATGTTGGTTCTATTCCTTTTTGTCTAAGAATATTGCTAGCACATGCTAATTCACATCCATTAATTGATATAACAGCTTTGGCCTTCCTAAAGGTTTCAATATGTATCTTACTCCCAGCTCCTACAGCTGATAGACAACACATTCTAACCAAATTAGGGAAAATTTTTGTTAGTCTACGTGCAACTTCATTACCTACTTGCCCTACGTTTGACGCACCATCGCATGTAGCTAAAATTATTAGGTTTTCAGCATATGTAACACAACGTGGAAGTAGCTGATACTTGTTGCTAATAGCCATACTTTTTCGCCATAAATATCAATATCATGATATGATGATATTTTTAAGGATTTTCCATATGAAGGCCTATTAACTATTACGTAAACAGTTCATCTCCTAGCTACTTATTAATATTAATAGACTAATAAAGGTCGGAGAGAACTATATAGACAGAGTCCTTAGTTTCTCTACTTCAAATTTTAAGTCTTGATAAATTTCTTCAACGAAAATTCATTGTCATGGCAGAAGAACATTAGATGCCAAGAAAAATTGTTATTAAGTTAAGGAAAAATGTTGTTTATATGAAAAATTGTTGGACTTTCTATCTCCTAGGACCTCTTTCTTGTAAAGCTTTAAGTATATTCTGAATTTCATTAAGCTGATGCTCAGCTGACTTTAGCATCCCTAGAGCTCTTGATGCATAGGCTAAGGCTTCCATATATCTACCTGCTGCATAAAGCTCTTTAGCTTTGCTGATTAGAATTTCAGCTTCATTTACCTTCTTCTCTATGAGTGGTAGAAGCTTTTCAGCATTTCTAATAGCTATACATATTGGTGGAGGTGGATATATGGCTATACAAACAATATTGTTTATTGTATTTTTTGTTTCGTTAAGCATTTCTTTAACTTTCTCTAGAATTTCTTCCGCTTCTTCAATAGCTTTATTAGCAAGATCTTTAACTCTTTCACCAAGATTTTGGCCCATAGCATTTAGGGCTTTATTTACCTCTTGTTCAATTGCTTCTATAACTCTTTCTATCCTTGCCAACTCATTTAAAATAATATTAATGTCTTTTACTGTGGTTATTTCTAGAAGCCTACCTCTAATCTCCTCAACATATGTAGTTAAATTGTCTATTTTTACAACAATAACTGTTAGATTTGCACTAAGAGCCTTATCTCTAAGCTGGTTTAGCTCTTCTAGAATCTCATTGATTCGATTATTGGCCTTCTCTATAAGCATTTTAAGAGATCTGTTTACCATATCCCTAATACGCTCTTGCTCTTTAATACGCTCCTGTTCTATTGACTTGACTTCTTTAGATACACTTATGATTAATTCCCTAGCTAGTCTTATATGTCCTCTAGCCTCTTCAAGGGTCTCTATAACACTCTCTGAAACATTCATAGCTTTAAGTTTCTCTATAGTTTTATTTAGTGCGTGGAGAGGTTTATTTAGATTCTCAGCAACTCTATCTAGCCCCCTAACCTCACCACCAACTATAGTATTTATAGTAGCATTTATATGTTTTCTTATAGCCTCCGCAAATCTCCCAGCCTTCTTAACCTCAACCTCTTTAGCAATACCTCTATACATCTTAAAGAGCTGATTTACATCTCTAGCCTGTGTTGCATTGGCTACAATCTCATCAATATCAATACTAACATTATATAGTCTTACACATACTCTAAATCTATTCTCTAAGGCTATTCTAAGACCGTTTAGATATCTCTCAAGAACAATACCAATTTTATGCATCCTATTCTCTCTAATTTCACTAGCAACTCTAGATAGTAAACTAGATGCATTTCGAATCCACTCCCTAAGTTCATCTAGAGAAAGACTGCTAATATTCACAGCAAGTAGATTCTCAATCTCATGTTTAAGCTCATCAGAGATATTTAGCGTTAAAGTATTATTAAGCATTAGCACCAATACTTGAACTCTAACCTCTATCTCACTACTCTTATTAACATTAACACTATTTCCGTCATTTTGTGCAACTACATAGTGTACCACCATTAATGGTACTACTATTGGAGATAGTGATAGTAGTACCATTACCACTACAACTATTGCAGCTATGTTTTTTATGGTCTTCATTTCACCTCAACCTCAAGGCTAGATTTATTTTAGAGAGTTATTTAGAGACCCGCTGAAAAGAGTGTTTCATATATATTGAATGTATTATAAATCATAAATAAAGTAAAAGAAAGTTTTTATAATTAAAGCCTTATTATTTAAGCTGGGAGATGATAATAGATAATCCAGGCTTTAGAATCCGTCCCTTTTCCTAATAACATAAGGTATAGTATGTAACTAGCAGACAATACATCATCCTTAAGTCCCACATTTATAGAATATATTGTTCTCTTCCTTAATGAAAATGTTCATAGATTTTGTAAATCTTTGATAGCAAGCTTACTGCATTTTAGCGTCCTCCGAGTGATAGACAGTACCTCAAGCAACTAAAGCATATAATTTCCGTTTAATATAGATGAAAATCTTATTCTGCTAGGTTCAACAGCTGCATATGACCCTACAGAGATATTAAGATTTTCATTAATTTTTGCTAAAATTTATAAATCGCTTACAGCTTTAAGCAACTGTGGGGGAGCAGAATGGTGTGTATAGATAAGGTTATTAGCTATAGTGGAGCATTGATAAAGATCATAGTAACTACGGCTAGTGAAAGCATCTGTGAAGAACTTCTGAAATATAGTGATGTGTTAAAGGCACTAGAGGTTATTGAAAGACATGGTGGATGTCAGCTGGTTTCTGAAAATCCAATAAAGATGGTGTCTAGAGATGGTGCAATAGAGATTGTGTTAGAGCCTGCAAACTTCTTTGCAAAAATGTATTGGGGAGTAGCTGTAGATAAGGTAAAGGAAGTGTGTAAAGCCTAAACATCTAAATAAATGTAATGTGTAACTAATTGTAAGACTATTTAATTGAGTACAAAATAAGTTGTATCTAGTATTTAGAAAAAATTGTAGTGGATGTAATGGTCAATATGCTAGTTTATGTTTTTCTAAATTTCTTTAACCTTATACCAGTCTTAGCTTGAAGTTTCTCTCGAAGCTGTATAACAATAGCTGAAGTAACTGTCATAGCCATGCCTATAGACATTATTATTACAGCTATAATTGCATTCGAGAGTGTGATTCCACATGTGTAATGTATATTTATTTGATCATATGTGGAGGGGGTAAATGTTACTTTTGGCATTAGCTTTTCAGTTTCAGTTGCACTAGGACCTGCAATTGAAATTCTATGTATATATGCATCTGTATCTAGTGTTAATAAGAGGACGTATCTGCCAGGCTGTAGTGATTGGAGAAACATTGATGTTATATTTATACCTCTTCCACCAACACTCTGCATAGGGTATAGAGATAGGGTTATTATTGGCTGTGACGGATCTAACGCATTTGCTATGATAAGAGATCCTCGATAGTCCTGCTTTATAGGCTCACCAATAATTACAAAATGTAGCCAGCCAATCGATTTATTAATAGTGAATTCAATATTTTTAGTAGTATTTGCTTTCACATAAAAGTCACTTATATTTAAAGGTACATTAGTCCAATACAGCCACTCAGTGTAACTCAATTTAAATTCACCCTCAAAGCCTCTTGGCACATAGATAGCGTAACTGCAAGTCTTTACCTCAATACCATTCAGTAGAATGGTCCAACCAGCTACAAAGAGAAGAATTCCAACAACTAATAGAGCGATACTTTTAACATCCATGATCTATTAGCACCTTCTATATAAGTTAATAAAAACCATGCTTAAAAACGTTAAAGATAATCATCACATTATCTATGTGTAGCAGTAAGATATAAATGAGGAATATATTCTTGTCTTAACAGTTATTAAAATTTACTATCGTTAATAATGCAATTAATACATAAATAATTTCCTGCTTTATTCCTTACCAATGCGTATCATGTATATAACTAGAGGCGATATAGTGTACAGATTTTAGGTAGATTAGCATGAGGTGGGATTTCAGCATTACATTAGTTTGTCAATAAATTTGCTTTATTATTAAATTTGTGATGCTTATATATTTAAGTCTTTAGGTGTTTGAACTGCCTTTTGTCTTTTATTCCTTTTACTTTAACTATTTTGGAATTAATTAGTTTTGAGTTTCGTTAAAGCTGTTTCTTATTGGAAATGTGCGTTCCGGACTAACCTTATTCATGTGTGATTTATAACATCTTTGGTGCTCTGAATGAATGAGTATAAAAGAATGTTTAATTCATGGCAAGGGTAGACTTTTGGCTTACCTTTGTGGTTAGATAAGATACTATATAGTCCTCTGTACCCTTGAGTATCGTGAGGACCATTGGATATAAAAATCCAAGTCGCTAGAGTCAACTCCTCACAGGCTTTCTATTAAATGTATTATCCAGATAGTTTATTTTGTTTATCTGAAGCATGTTTATATCGTTCTACTCGTTTGTCGTGGGCCTCCATGGTGTAGAACCTACAACCTCCTCTTCAAAAATTAGCTTGATTAAAATGTAACTGAAAGCATAAAAGAGGTGTAGGTCTCCTTAAATAGAGTCAAAAGCAACAACAATGGAACTGCAACTTTATTACCTGAAGTACATCACCTCAAAGTGAAGATAATGACTCTAGAAGATATTGGAGATTACAAACAGTTTGTCAATTGTATAGTGAGTGTGCTGAGAATAGACAATAGGAGATATAATAACAATGCATCTGAGGATCGATGAGGTAAGCGATAAGATTACCGATGTCAAGTTTAAGAAATATGCTTACCACAGTAATGTTTACTGTGGTAAGCATATTAACTGAGATGATAAAGGGGAGAAGTCTGTCAGATGCGTGGAAGATCTTATGGAAAGAAGTACTCTGAGGAGCTCAGCGCTTGCCGTCAATTAAGTATCATTGCAGTACTCAATGTTGAAGTGTTTAAAAAGCTATAAGAGCTTATTACGCAGATAAACCCGAATTAGACCGGCTTCCACAAGAGCTTGCTAGAAGAAGAGAAATTCATGGAAATTCTATCTAAGAAGGCGCAAATTTTTCAGCTAACGAGTAGCAAGATAGCAGCCTTCCATATCTCGAAATGCAAAATAGAGAGTCAAGGCCTATTGACAAGAGACATTGTAACGGACTTGATTCACGTATAGCTACACACCTAAATGATACTATATGCTTAAAGCTGTGTGGAGTAAAGAGGAGTTCAACTGGTCTGTGACTAATGGGGTAATATTTGAGAATCTCATGAAGAAGTTAGAGATGGCAAGTTCCTCCTTTAACCTAAAACCAAAATCCACAGTGGTTCTTTCTGATATACTTTCTTAACGATAATTAAATACTTATCACTACCCTTAGGAGCCTTCATTTAAAAGTTTCAATAAGTTCTCTAACCCTTATCGAGCAGCTCTAAACAATACATAAATAAAGAATAACTAAATCTTACGACACTAGTATAAACCCTTATGGAGTTTAAGGCAATAACAAAAGGCTTTTTAATCTTAATGCTGTGGAAGTTGACTATGCTCACTTGGATTAACCCATAATAATTGGTCGCGAAGTTGGTAGTAAGGAAATAGTAACTTCCGTCGTGAGAAATACAGTTACTATAATCAATGATGTATGCTGGAAAATAGCGACAACTCGTTAAAGTAAATAAGGGTAGTAACAAAATAAATTACCAGTTCTGAGGAGGCGTCATTTTAGCAGCAAGCTAATATCTACATGGAGTCTTTACTATATGCACAATAGGTTTCTCATTTCCTTCATTTCAATTGCGTTCAGCATTTTGTCTATATTACTAAGATTCTTTATTTTAAGCATCTTATCAACAAAAATTAAATGTAAAGGTACTGACAACTATAAGAATTAATGCTAAAATTAAAGCCTTTGTTTTAAGGAGCGCCTGCATATAACGCACTTACATTCTTTTAAGACTGTAGCTCTTTCCTGCGCAGTTTATGAGAAGATTTCTTAGGACTTGATTATAACATGCATCTTCACATAACTATTCTATGGCTCCTTCTGTTTAGAGCATTTCTTAACAAGCTTTCTGTAAGCATTGAAATCTTTTTATAATTTCTTCAGATATAATATCTCCTTGAGAGGCAATTCATCTTTCCTTTAAATACTGAATTACTATTGTCGAAGTTAACTTCGTTTTGTGAATGTGTTAATCTTGTGTATCGTTGTATTTTTACTAAGCTCTTTCACTATTAATGCTCTAATTGCTAGAAGAACGTATTTTTATGATAATAGAAACTACGTCCTTATCTCCCCGTTCTAAGCGTTAAGATTTATATCTTTGATGTAAATGAATACCTACATCCACAATAAATAACAGAGTTACATCCTGTAACTTTATATAGTGTAGATAAACAATAATATCAAACAAGGTAGATGATATATGATTAAACACTATGTCACAGAAATTCGACTTGTCAAATTAGATAGACTAAAAGAGTATGAAGATATTAACTCGATCCGCCTAAAAGAGTTAAAGGAAAAAATAGGCTCAGATATTATTCTAAAGTTTGCAACAATTATTGGCAAAAACATAAATATTGTTCTTGATGGTGGACTTCGGTTCAATATCCTTAAAGAATTAGAATGCAGAAGAATTCCAGTAGTTTACGTTGATTACAATTCATCAGACATCGAAGTTCAATCTTGGAGAGACAACCAAATTTTAACAAAGAAAGACATAATTAAAGCAGGCTTGAGTGAAAAGAAGCTTTCACCAAAAACTTCAAAGCAATATGATAAAAGTTGGAGATAAACTGATTCATATCTCAGTAATTCAGAGAAGAATTGACATTCCTCGAAATGTTAAGGAAATAGGGTAGAAGGAGGGGGAGGATACATTAAAACGTCAACAATACTCTTCGATCCCCAGCTATTTTACAGCAGACAAATAGTGCTCCGAGAGCTTGGACCCCAAGGACAGAAAAAGCTGAAACAATCTAGGGTAGCAATTGTTGGCATAGGTGGACTTGGTAGCGCATCAGCACTATATCTTGCTTTGGCAGGTGTAGGCTTTTTGAGGCTTATAGACCAAGACACTATTGAACTACATAACCTACACCGACAAGTATTATATTCGCTTAAAGACCTTCGATATCCAAAGGTTGAGGCAGCAGCGAATAGAATAAAACGTTTGAATCCAGACGTAGAAGTCGAGCCTGTCCCTGAGAATATACAAGAGGATAACGTTGAGGAGTTGATTAGTGATGTTGATGTTGTCGTCGATGGTCTAGACAACATGAGGACACGATACATTATTAATCGAGTATGCGTTAAGCACCGCATACCATATGTTTTCGGGGGAGCCATAGGGCTTGAGGGGAACATTTCGGTTTTTGTCCCTCCTGAAACACCATGCCTTGAATGTGTATTTCCAAACATTAAAGACGAGCGACTTCCTACCTGCGATGTTAGAGGTGTGCTAGGTTCAACGACAGGAATAATCGGTGCAATACAGGCCATGGAAACCATCAAACTTCTAGCAAATATCGGCGAAACCTTAAAGGGTAAATTACTTATCTGTGACTTCAGAAGCATGGACTTTGTAAAGATTGACATCTTTAAAAGGCCAGACTGTCCTGTTTGTCAGGGCATGAAGAGTGGAGAAATGCCGGCTATAAAACATCTGGTGTGGGCATGTGGCCAGAAAACCGTCAATATCAATCCACCTCGTCCCATGCTTCTTAACCTTGAAAGAATCTATGAAAAGGTAGAGAAACACTTTAAAATACTATTAAAATCCTCCTTAGCCATAGTATTTGAATGCTGCGATGGTGTTGAAATTAGTCTATTCAAAAATGGAAGGGTGCTTCTCAAAAACATTAAGGACAAAGAACATGCTCTAAAAATCTACAAAAATGTAATTAATAAACTGATAGCGCAAGTTTAACATGTGTGTTTCTGAAATAGCTTTTAAGGTGAATTGTTTTGTTTAACCCCCACCTTATAAGGGAAGATTTTCCAATACTAAAACGCAAGATTAACGGCCACCCCCTAGTATATTTCGATAATGCGGCCACAACCCAAAAGCCAAGACAAGTGATCAAGGCTATTAAGGAGTTTTATGAAAAGCACAACGCAAACGTTCACAGAGCTGTACACACGCTTTCTCGAGAAGCTACAGAGCTCTATGAAGAGGCCCACCGAAAGGTTGCAAGTTTCATAAACGCTGATGGTATGGAAGAAATAATCTTCACTAGAGGTGCAACAGAAGCTATAAACCTCGTTGCATACTCATGGGGTCTTAGCAACTTGAAAAGTGAAGACGAGGTCTTATTATCGCTTATGGAACACCATAGCAACATCGTTCCATGGGAAATCCTTTCAAAAATAAGGGGGTTCAAGGTAAAATATATTGATGCGAATTATGACGGTACCCTAAACTATGAAGCCTTCGAAGAAATGATTTCTAGAAAAACTAAGATTGTGTGTATAACTCACGTTTCAAACGTTACAGGAGTAATTAACAACATTAAGCATATCGTGAAAATAGCTCACGATTACGGAGCGCTTGTCCTAGTGGATGGCGCCCAATCTGTTCCTCACCTACCAGTAGATGTTAAGGATTTAGATGTTGATTTTCTTGCCTTTTCTGGACACAAAATGCTTGCACCTACGGGCATAGGAGTCTTATATGGTAAACGCGAACTTCTTGAGAAAATGGAGCCATTTCACGGAGGTGGCGGAATGATTCATGAAGTGTTCTTTGACATTACTACGAGACGATGTTTAATTTCATGGAGTGATCTTCCGTGGAAGTTTGAGGCTGGCACGCCTAACATAAGTGGTGGTATAGGTTTAATGGCTGCTATAAAGTATTTAAAGGTATTAGGGATGGAAAATGTTAAAGCTCATGAACGCGCCCTAACAGAATATGCCCTTAAACGCATGCAGGAATGCGAAAAAGTCATAGTTTATGGTCCTAAAGATCCGTCAACTAGATGTGGAATAATATCGTTTAATGTTAAGGGTGCTGATTCTCATGAGATAGCACTGTTTCTCGATGAGTATGGAATAATGGTTAGAAGTGGCTTCCATTGCGCTCAACCCCTCCATCAAAGACTTGGAATTACATCATCTGTGAGAGCTAGCTTTTACATTTATAATACTCAGGAAGAAGTGGATCGCTTTGTTGAAGTCCTAAAAGAGATAGGGCAAATCCTATGATTGCAAATTCAAGTCTAGAGGAATATATAGCAGGAATAGAGGTAGCGTGCGGCGAGGAAAAGAACATCATAGTTAACTTCAAACCCAGAAAAAAAGATGAAACCATAACAAAAATACTTAAAAAGGCAAAGGTTGAAAGAAGTATTGCTGGAATAATTTTCGATCTAACTTACAATGGTCTTTCTATTCGTCTCTACAGAACCGGAAAAGCTGTATTCAAAAAGGTGGAAGGAAAAGATCAAATACTAGGGATTTTAGCTGAACTATTGTTGTGATCTTATAGTAGCTATCTACTACACCGTGTAGATGGTTAATCTTAATTCATTTCATTATAAATTAACATAAGAATCGAATTCCCTAAAAATCTAAGACCTCTACCTCAGATATCCACAGCTACATGCTTTTAACATGCAGCAGATCCCTTAGGTATGTTAGGTAGTACTTAAGTGTTTACACATAATGTGAAAATAGGATAGGTTAATAAAAGCCCAAAATCCTTTGAAGCTTGTAATAAGCCATGAGAATATGAAAAATATTCAAACATGCAGCTAAGCATTTTCAGCCTTCTAACTGGGGCTTTTTGGTCAAACATAAATGAAGAGAGAAGCAAATTATGGCCAAGGTATATTTTCCTAGTAGTTTCGTCTAAAAAGCAACTTCATTGCTTACCTTTGAAAAGAAAACGAAGCCATTGAAGTAAATATCAATACATCTTGATCCCCTTATCCATCACTGAAAAACATTTTAACTACTCTTGTTTCAAAGCGAAGGTCCTTCCATGAAAAAAGAAAGGCCTAGCATAAACTTTCGTTACGCTAGGCTAGAACGAAAAAGCTATGATGGATAAGACTTTTAGAAACGATATCCTCCTCTTAAAAAGTAAAAAGTGCCGATCACTTCACATAACATGAGTTGCGACCTTTGCACCTACAGTCAGTCCTAAAGTTGCAAAAATCCGATAACAAAACCGAAATACATTAACTCAGCAAAAATTGATCCCAAGAAAGACTATGTAAAGCATGACGGGAACACGTAAAGTCAACGTAGCTGAATATCCCATAACCAAAATAGTGAATTAGAGAACCTTATGGGTAACTGTCAAAGTCTACCAGCATAAAGCTTCCATCTATGAGTGAGTTGAGTCTTAAATGACTTGGAGCAAAACATCTATTATCACTTAGGGCTCTAAAGATTAGATTTAGATAGAGTCTATAGATTTTCCTTAAAAATATTATAAGAATAATAACTTTTTTAATTAGTCTCGTGGGTGTGTATAGCTAACCCCTAGTTTTTTGTAGGCTTCTTTTAGCCAAGAACTTCTTAAGTATAATGGTCATCAATAGATATAATAAGTTTAAAATTTATACACTACTTCTCAACATAATTAAAGTATAATCCCATAGTTATTAAAACAATTTATATTGATCTACAAACCTATCACTAGACAAAAATAGTTTCCAAGCCCTTGCCAGGCTTCGTTACAACTCTTACTAACAAGATTAAACGGTATCCAAGTACTTATAACTAATAATTAGTGCGGGGGGTGGGATTTGAACCCACGCAGGCCTATGCCAGCGGGTCTTAAGCCCGCCCCCTTTGACCCAGCTCGGGCACCCCCGCATTATATTGATAAAGTTTTTTATTAGCTACAGAAGATACTATATATTAGGAGTTATAAATTTTGTTTAATTTCTTCTACTTTTGTATGATGAGGTACGAGCGTGATGAATGGTGATTGGTATTAGAAGTACTGAAAATTTGAAACTTATTATAACTACTGATGTTGGTTTAGAGAAATTATTGTGTAGTGATGTCGAGAATGCTTTTCTTCTGCACTATATCAATATATCTTGTATACCGTTAGAAAATAGTGGTATTTCCGTTGTATTATCATCCGATCCTGTAGATCCATTTCATTTAGCTAGGGTTGTTACCTCCAGATATGTAAGAGGCTACTGGGCTATTCCTATTCAGAGAGTATGTAAAGCATCATATGAGGAGATTGCTAAAGCTTCTATAGAACTACTGCTTCTCACAACGGCTAGTAAACCTATCAAGACTGTTGGTATCTGTAGAAAGAGAGGCTGGTACATAGATTCATGTTCATCACTTCTAAGATATATTGGTAATATTATTGAATCTCTAAATATTGCTGAAGTAGACTTTCATAACTATGAATATATTTTTAGAATTGAAGTGATACAGGACATTGCCGGTCTAACCCTCTATAGAAGAGCTGACGCAGAGCTATTTAGAATTAAAAGAGTTATTTAGATAAAGATTTTACAAGTTGTAACGACGTCTTCCATATATTGTCTTCTAGATGAGATATATTCGCTATACACTTCCCCTTAGCATTTGGCACTATACCTATAGAGTCCATCAATGCCATACCTACCACTATAAAATATTTTTCAGAGGGGTGCATTACGCTAACTAACTGTCCCTTGGAAAAATTAGTTATAACCTTTCTAATACCAGGGATCATGACGTCAGCTCCTCTAAGTAGTGGTTTAACGGCCCCTTCATCAACAACCACCGTGGGAAGTATATATACACCCCTTGTATTATAGAAGTAATTTAAGGCATAGAGTGTCGGTATGTATATTTCATACTCATTTACTCTAAACAGCATTGGAATTGCATTAAAAACTATAATACTAAAGTTTCTATTAGAAGCTAATTTGGCCTCTTCAAACTGTTTTAAGGTATCTATAAAGACTACATTTACCTCAATCCTAGATTCAATGCTCTTTAATATATCTTTCAACATTTTTTTAGAAAGATATTGTATTTTAAGTGACATGACTTTAATCCACACCCGATTTAGATATACATATATTATCTTTATTTAGATGTAGACAGGATATAAGCTGATAGGAATGTATCTAACATTAAGTAGATGTAGATATGTGATCCCCTCCTATGTCCCCTTAAGGATGGTAGAGGATGCTGATATAGTTATAGATGGAGGAAGGATTGTGTGTGTAGGTAGCTGTTATGGATATTATAGTCATGATAAAATTGATTGTAGAGAAAAAGTGGCAGCACCTGCATTTGGAAATGCACATATACATGTAGCCTCAATACTAAAATATCTAGATAGTCTTGATCCACGTAAAGCCATAGCCATAGCTATAATAAATATGGCCTCCAATGGAATTGCGGCATTCCAAAGTATAGATAGTGAGTATAGTATAATTGTAGAAGCTGCAAAGAATATTGGATTGAGGGTTAGAGCAGGTCCAATAATAAAGGATGGTAGATGCGAGTTTCCAGATAAAGATATATCGTATGATTTATATTCACCTATAGTAAGCATAGAAAATCTACTAGAAGTTAATGAAGAGATGTTAGAGGGCTGTATAAAGAATTTGTTAAACAAAAATTTTGATATACAGATATCAGTATCAAGAACTGTTGAAGAAACTTTAAAATTTAAGCGTAGAAAGGGGTTTTTCCCCATAGAATATCTTGTAAAGAATGGCCTTCTATCAAATAGAGTAGTGCTCTCCCACATAAATTGGGTAAGCTCATGGGAGCTAGAGTCTATAGTATACTACAAACCTAAAGTTGTTATATGTCCCTATAGCGATGCATTATTTAGTATTAATGGTATCCCTCCAATAAAAACCATCTTAGAAAGAAATGTTGTAATAGGCATTGGTACTGAAACTTTTGCATATAGAGGCTCCTCAAATATACTTAAAGACATTGCATCCATAGTTGCCCTCTATAGATATAGCAATACTAATATCGAGATGGAGCAGGCCATGCATTTAGCTACACAGGGAAGCTACAGCATAATGAATATCAATGCTGGCACCATAGAAACTGGTAGAGAAGCTGATATAGTAGTATTTGACATTAGAAGACTAAAATATGGTCTTTATAATAATAAGCAGATACTACCTCTAATCATTCACGAAAGTTATGTAGACCTCACTACAGTGAAGGGCAATATAGTATGGTCATTGGATGAGGTAGATAAATATATGAAGTTTTTATTGTAATTCACATCTCAATTGCTTAGAAATAACAATTAGCTCAATTAAGTACCTCCAACCTCTTGAATTCATCTTAATACCATATTCTTGATGAAAGCTTGCTACTTCTATTCTCTATTTTAGTAAAATAAGTTAGATCCTTCTAAATACTCTACATTTTACAGATAATTTACCAAATGTTTAAATTACAATACCTCTTAGCTGTAGGCTAACAAATAGATAGAGTTTAGATAACCAGCACAAGTAATCACCATATAGAACAGTTTTCTAACATAAACATTTATAGAATGTATAGAATAGATGAGAGTTATCCTAATGACCACTATTAAGAGCTTACAATACCATAAATCCTTATAAATTCCATATACTAAACTATATGCTATAGGAGTCTTTTGCTTAATCCAACTAAGTGATGTTCCCAATCTATTAAACGGCAATAGCTATCTGTTGGTGATCTAAATGAGTACAAAGGGTATTGTCGTAAAACTCCGTGATGCCTATAGAGCAGTTATGAAGGTGTTACTACTCTCACTCACTGGATTCTCTATTGAATTAACATTCGCACTACTCTCATCATCGTTCATACTCTATACAGATATTGTACACTGGGCTATAGATGGTATTCTTGAATTCACAGCTGTATTATCGCTCTACCTTACATCTCGAGTATATAGAAGATTTCCGTGGAGTATCTTCTATTTCGAGAATATACTTGTATTCATAATAGCCTCAACAATCTTTATATTCTATATGTATAATTTTGTAGATTATGTAAACAATGTTATAGTAAGTCAGTATGCTGCAGAAGTTACTACAACTAATCCTCTATTAGCTATAGCTACATCCATTGGTACAGTACTCACGTGGATTTCATTTAGAGTGCTTTATAAGGAATATAAGAGGCTAGGCATGGAATTAATAAAAGCTGAATATACACACGCTCTAATAGATGTTATTGCATCACTTACCACAACAATAGGTATAATTATAACTGCGTTTACTAGAAGTATAGCCATTGAGTTACTTACAATTATATTCATACTATTCTTTGTCTTTCATAGTATATCAAATCTATTTCTAGACTCATTTAAATCATTCATAGGGTTAGATACAAACCTTGAGCTAAAGTATAGAATTCTCACAGCACTTAATGAGATTGAAGAGTTAAAGGTGAAGCATATTGATTTAAGGAAAGCTGGTTCGTTTTATATAGTTAGAATACAATGTTTTATAGATCCATCTACAACAATACTAAGAGCACATAAACTACGGCTAAAGATAATGGAGGTATGTAAAGAAATAAGTGAACTGATATACCATGTAGATGTAGTCTTCTATCCACAAAGAGCTACAAAAAAGGTAAGAAAACAGTATAGAGCTACAAATAGATCGTATACCTAATACATCTCTAGACGTTAAGCAAATAAATTGTTGTAATATAATAACAGTTTGGTATAATATTAGCAGTAGATGTGGTTATAATTATGTTAGATGTGGAAAAGGGTACAGGTATTAAGTTTGGTGTATACATTCAGAAAGAGCTTATAGCAGAGTTAGATAGAATTATGCTAGATAGTGGCATTAAGAATAGATCTAAATTAATTCAAGAGGCATTGAGACTCTTTATTATTGAAAATAAATGGGTTTCGTCAAAGGAAGTTGTAGGCTCCATTTCAATTCTATACAACCATAGTGTAGATGATATTGATGAGAAGCTCACCGTCATTCAACATGCCTTTAGGGATGTTATAATCTCAGGTATGCATATACATTTAGATGAACATATTTGTATGCTTGTAATAGCAGTTAAAGGAGATAGCCAGAGAATTAAAGAATTTCTAAATAGCATTCGTATGCTAAGAGGTATTCTACTTGTAAGACACTCCCTTCTTATAACACAGGATAAAGTAATAGAATATTGAGCTAAGAAAAAGCTCTAATATAACAGTAAATTTTTATATACTGCCAGAGAGTCTTGATGTACAGGTGCGTTAGGTGATGAAGAGCTTCGTAACATTAGCAATAGTGGCGGCTATAATAATTGTAGCGCTAGCTACAGATAACACTATCTATGCTTCTTTAGCATCAAACTATACATCTATAGCTAATACCCCTATAGTTACAAATACAACCAACACAAATACAAGTGAAGCTACTATAACTACAGTAACTATAACAAGCTACACTACAACTATTGTTACGTCATATATCTTCCAGACATATACCTCTATACAAGTTGTAACACTAAACTGGGGTGTAGATCCCAATCTTACAATCACTCTTATAATAACTGTTGCAGTATTAGCTTTAGGTATAGGGTATGTACTTGGATATAAAACAAAAAGGGAGGAGGTCAGAAAAAGTAAAATAGAAAAACCTGCAGTTAAGCTTGAAAGAAAGAAATAGACTCTTAACTATGGAGGAATCTATATAGAACCTCAAGAAGCTCTATAGGTTTAGGGGCTCTACCCTTTTCATTACTAAATCTATCTATCACTTGCACAATTATACCCCATGCCTTGAAGCCCGCCCTACAATAGTATGGGATAACTGGCTGGGGATATACATAGCTAGAATATCTAGTAAATATGCTAATCTGAACTTCTTCTGAGGCAAATGGGTATGAAAGACATGCATAAGGCTTAACTGCATTGATACTACACATCCAATCCTTTAAAAAAGGACAAGGCCTTGAAAGATAGTAGCTTCCATCAATTTCAACAACAAATTGTTTCAGTGCATTACTATCCAATACGCTACTGAGATCATCTATATCGAATTGGTATATAGGTATGTAGCCTCCTTCTTTACAACACTTTCCGCCACATAACCTACATTCCTCTGAAATATCTAAAAGGTTCATAACTATCTGGAACACAATTAAATATGATGAAATATTTGCTGTACTAACCTTATACTTAGATAAGTATCTTAGAATAATCTTTGCCTTTTCAATATCCCCCTTCAAAGCTTTTTTAGTTAAATAGTGAATGTCATTGGAATTCATCTCTACATCACATACACCTATATATAGATGGGTCTTATTTTAATATTCTTATTCCCCTATAGAAGCATTTATTTAATGTTTTTTGTACAGATTCTACATAGATGTTTGTCAGCGATGCAAATAGCATTGAGGCTGTAATAGAGGATAATCTCTTACTCATTTTTTGATCAATCTTAGTTATACTCGCTATTGATAATACTAATGCAAGTATGATAATGAGAATAGTGTCTATATAGCTGTATAATATTGTCAACTCATTCTGTAGCTTCTCTCCACATTTAAATTCGGTTACATCATCTATGATTTCACCTATACTATTTCTACATTCAATAAGCCTAGTGGCTATATTTAATAGCGAATTCAGTTTGTATTCATCTATAGAGTTGGATGAATCACTCCTTATTACACCTTCAAGACTACTGATCGCATTTAATACTGCACGTTTAGATAGAGTTATCTTATCCACCATTTTATTTAGGGATTCACGTGAGAGGCATTTTAGGGATTGTAACCCTGCTATAATCTTTGTTAAAGAGTCTATAATTCTCGTTAATGATCTTAGATCCATACAGCATTCTGACGCTATACAGATAGAATCAGTTTGAGCATCTGGGTTATTCATCCTGTTTCACACAGTCATTGGCTGCCCACATCATCATCCTCTTAAATATACTTTTCTTAAAAGCTAAAAACCTTTGTAGCAGATAGCCCATTTGGTGCATCGATTGAAAGGTATCTCCACGGTATTTTGTCTCCTTCTACTATTCTCCACAGTAGTATCTACTATTACAACTATAGATGTATGGTTCTTGGGGGTTGAGGATAGCAATCCATCTGTGGGCATCGCTATAAAGAGCTACATAAAGATATACAATTCTTCGTCATATAGGATTTTTATTCACAATGCTAATTATGATAAAAGTGTGTTATACTCCTTTCTGCTAGCTAGCTATGCCATGAGATATGTATGTAACGTAGATATAGATAATATTGCTGTAGATGTCTATATTGATAATAGTTATAGACAAATAAAGGGGTCTAGTGCATCATTAGCATATACAATAGCTATTCTAAAGGCTCTAAATAAAACCAATCTACTCAATATTAGGTGGGGGGCAACAGGTGTTGTTTCTATAGATGGATTTATAGATGCCGCTGGAGGTCTTACTACAAAGATTAAAGCAGCTAAAGAAAATAGTGTTAAAACTATATATATACCTACAATCAATGGATTGTTAGAAGCTGTAGATGGTAGCACCATCAAAATTATCAGTATTACTTCGTTAGCTGATATATGTGGAGGTCCCCTACACAATAATACCTCTATAGAGCCTCCTTTGGAGAGTCTCACAATTGTAAATACATTCTTTGAACATAGGGCTATAGAATTCTTAAATAGAGCAAAGGAGCTAGTAGATAGATTTCCCATAGAAATGAAGAATTCTACACTTTCACTGTATAGAAATCTTTCTGTAAATGTTGAGAAGGCATTAAAACGAAGGCATGGATATACTGCTGCAAATTACGCATTTCTAGGATATATGCAGCTGCTACATGAATACCTAACCCTCAACACTACTATATATAATTATTTAATAGAGGAAAGCGAAAATAGTATCAAGAATGCTCTGGGTGAATTCAATAGCTTTAGATATATATACCCCTCAACAATACCACTATTGGTGGTGGTTCTTGATAGAATTAGTGAAGCACAATTCTATATAGATCTATATAGAAATCTCACTAGAGCATCAACACTATCATCACAAAAAGCCTTAGAGATTCTAACAAGAGCCTATGCTAGAAGTCTAACTATAGATATCTGGCTAGATCTTCTGAAATTGGTAAACAACACTATAGCTACAAATAGTGGGTATAAACAATTTATAGCATTTAATAAAACATATGCTACGACATTAAATGTCTTAAAGATTACAAGTCTAATAATAGAGTGGAATGAAAAATTTGCCCCTTTATCTCTCTCAGCCATAGCATCAACACGTAATACACTAGCTAAACAATTGAATGATACACTGCGTTTAAAAATTACTGATGCTCTTAAGAAGCTATATAGAATACACAGTGTCTATTTAGATGACAATGCTAAGATTGTTCCCTATCTATACTATATTTATGCTGAGGATCTAGAGATAGATGGAAGTAGCGACTATATAAATATGTTATCAATGTCAACACTTATAGCATCTACATCAAACATTATAAGATATGCCCTAGACAGAGGTATGCCATCAACATATACACTGCCAAAGGAAACTCTACTACCATATGATATTAAAACCGTTACACTACTCTTAAGTATCATAACAATAATACTTCTACTAGCATTACTGCTTCATATAGTTGAAAAGGGTTTTAGGTTTAGCTCTATTGCATCCTAGGCTATTTAGTGTAGTTTTGATAAGCTCAAAATCACTTTCAAAGAGCTTCTTAAGCTGTGGATTATACAATACAGCCGCTGGATGAAGTGTTGGTATAACAGCAACCTCTAGAGCAAGTATATTTGCTCTATATATCTTTCCTCTCATCCTAGTAACTCCACCCCACTCCATATTGGCCATAGAAAAAATCTTCTTGCCTGCGATATTACCTAAAGTAACTATAATGTTTGGTCTAATGAACCTCAACTGGGCCTCTAGATATATGCTACACAGCGATATTTCACTATCACTAGGCTCCCTATTATTAGGAGGCCTACATTTAACAATATTTGTTATATATACGTTTTCACGTGAAATACCGAAGCTCTCCATAGTTACTGTTAAAAGCTTTCCAGCTGCACCAACAAATGGTCTACCCATTTCATCTTCAGTAGAACCAGGAGCCTCACCAATAAAAATTATATGAGATTCTCTATTACCTTCACCAGGTACTGCATTCTTCCTAAATTTGTAGAGTCTACACCTCCTACAGCTTCTAATAGCATTTTCAAGTTCATCCCAAGAACTAAAATATGATATGCTACCCACCTCCTGAAACTTCTATATAATGCGTACCAAATTAGCTTTTTACCTCCTATAAAGCATAGATGTTATGGTGACTAGTTAATGGCCTTAAAACATGGTAAGTATGTATATATTGAGAGAAGTGATGGCTATTATGTAAAGGCTAGAGTGTTTAAAAGTAGAGATGAAGAATCAACTAAATATATCATCATAGGCCCAAAGCTACGCAAACCACCAATGAATGCAGCTATAGTAAAAGAGACCCAATTACCAAACACCATAAAGGAGAAGCTGTACACAGTATAGCTACCTTTAACACATTTACCACCATTATAATAGAAATAGAGATTTATATTTAACAACACTAAACTATGGTATATAACACATCACACCTATCATCCTAGATAGCACCATAGAATTATCCAATGGCTAAAGATGTCTATAGCTATAAAGATCATGGGGATGATGTAGTCGACGTATACTGATGGATGAAGAGGGGTCGATACTCTGACCAATAATAAGGAAAATTCTAATATAATTAGTATAGAAAGAATTTTCTATTGCATAGATTTCTTTCAATTAAATTAAGTTCATTTTGATCAGCATACCCAATTTTTCTTGCATTAGGATTAGAGATTCCTACGATATAAAACCATACTAATCTATCATATCTGTTTTCATCAACTAGACTCTTAACATAGAATGGACTCCATCCCTTTATTGCAAAATCTAGTGTAACTATAATTGTACCTGGATCAAGCTCCGTCTCTAATTTATATGAAAGCTGCTCTAATGTCGATGGATACAGAAATAGATATACTACTGTGGGTCTAGGCATAATCTTTTTAAAATCTATGGTGAAGAAATCTATACAGTAAATCTTAATTCTATCCTCTACCTTCATAATTTTAGCTGTAATCTCAACAATGTTGCAAAGAATTCTATTCAACTCAATACATATACCAAAAGCACCATGTCTACAAAACTCCAGCAACACCCTACCATCACCACATCCAAGGTCTAATACAACATCACCTCCTCCTATTCCAAGCGCATGTAGTAGATAGTTTATAACAATATCAGGTGTTGGCACCCAAGGAATGCTAGACACATGCCTACACCTCAACATTACGCTATACATCATCTAAATAAAAGTGGGTACGTAAATATTAAATATTTTATAAAATATTTTATAAAGAGATATTCCCCTGTAGAATACTTAATAGTGGGAAAACAGCCTCAATATACCTAAGACTAGGTGATGAAAGCGCTCTTCGCTGTTAGAAGCATGATGAAAAGTTATCCATCTGAACGTATATGCTTTATTAGACCTTGTCTTATATTGATATTACTATTATCGGAATATTTAAATAGTACGTTATTTTCTTTAAATCTTTCGAGATGGTGGATTCACTGTATGGAAAGATATTTTAGCTATACCTTTGTAAAGTATATTCGGTAGTGTGGTGCTAATGTCTGAAAAACATAGATTTTGGAGTTTTATAGCACTCAATATGGATCCATATTTAACTGAATACAGATATGAAACATCCACAACTGTATCAGAAATAAGAAGTAGGTATGGTTATCTTAATAATGGAGAAGAAGCTGGGGATATCCATAGCATTGCTGGTAGGATTATGGGTTTGCGAAGACATGGTAAGATAGTGTTTGCAGTACTTGATGATGGTACTGCCACAATTCAACTTGTATTTAGATATGATATACTTGGTGAAAACTCTTGGAAAGTTGTTGAACTACTAAATATTGGCGATATTATAGGTGTTAAGGGCAAGCCTATAAGGACATTAAGAGGGGAACTATCTATATTAGTTAATGAACTCACTGTACTCTCTATTACATGGAGAGACTATCCCGAGAAGTGGCATGGTTTAGCAGATACTGATAAGAGGTATAGGCTCAGATACCTAGACATAATGATGAATGAGAGGGTGAGAAAGGCAATCACATCAATGTATAGAATTGAGAAGAGTTTTAGAGACTTTCTAGATTCCAAGGGTTTTATAGAGATACACACACCCAAACTTCAATCAATTTATGGAGGCGCTCTAGCAAGACCATTTACAACAAAGATGTATTCTCTAGATAAAACTGTTTATCTAAGTATAGCACCTGAAACCTATCTTAAGCGAGCAATTATTGCAAATCTATATAGGGTTTATGAAATAGCAGTTTGTTTTAGAAATGAAGATATAGATGCTCAGCATTATCCAGAGTTTGTTCAAATTGAAATCTATCAAGCGTTTGCTGATTGGAATGATATGATGAAACTAGTTGAAGAGATGATTGCCTATGGTATCAAAAATGTATTTGGTGATTATAAAGTGGAGGTAGAACATAATGGTAATAGAATAGAACTTGATTTTAAGCCACCATGGAGGAGAATATCGATTGAGGAAGCCGTTGAGAACTATAGTGGTATAAAAGTTAGAGGTAAAAGCTATGAAGAACTTATTGGGATAGCAAAGGATCTGGGTATAGAAGTCGATGATCCTAGAATGGGTAAAATAATTGAAAAAATATTTGAAAGATTTGCTGAACCTAGACTTGTACAGCCAACATATGTAATACTGTATCCAAGAGATATCTCACCACTTGCTAGACCATATAGAAATGATCCTAACTATTCTGAAAGATTTGAGTTATTTGTAGGAAGTCTTGAGATTGGCAATGGATATAGCGAATTAAATAATCCAATAATTCAGTACTATTTCTTTAAAAAAGAAGAGGACTTAAGATTTAAATCATCACATAAATTTATAGGTAAGGCTGAGTATCATCCAATGGACAAAGATTATGTGAGAGCTCTTGAGTATGGTATGCCCCCTACAGCAGGTGTAGGAATAGGTATATACAGACTTATTATGGTGCTCTTCGGACTCCCAAGCATAAAGGACGTTATACCATTTACAATTGTTGAACCAGATGAATTTAAGACTATTGCTGAAACCCATAATGATATTCTAAAACATTATATTGAGAACCTACATTTAGATAAATTATAGTCTTACATTAAAGCAGCAAAACTATATACATGATTTCATGATAGCTAATATACTTTTATCACTACTATCATTACTAGTGATAACAGTGGTACCCATGGTTATAGGCCCGCTAGAGATTTTTGGAATTTTTCTACTACTAATAATAATATTTACAATACTTTCAAGATCCATAAGAGTTGTAAGGGAGTGGGAGAGGATTATAATACTACGACTAGGTAGATTTGTTGGTACTAGGGGTCCTGGCCTTATTTTCTTGGTCCCCTTTGTCGATAGAGGTCTTATTGTTGATATGAGACTCAATACAATTGACATTCCTAAACAAGAGGTTATAACAAAAGATAATGTTACTATAAAGATAGATGCTGTTGTATATTACCGTGTCATAGATCCTGAAAAGGCTGTTTTAAGAGTTAGAGAATATAACTATGCTATTGCAATGCTTGCGCAAACAACTATGAGGGATGTTATTGGGCAAATTGAACTCGATGATGTATTGACAAAGAGGGATGAAATAAATAAAAAGATACAAAGCATGATAGATGAAGTTACAGAAGCGTGGGGAGTAAAGGTCTCTATGGTTACACTAAAAGCTGTTGAACTTCCAGAGGGCATGATTAGGGCAATGGCATATCAGGCTGAGGCTGAAAGAATTAGGAGAGCTAGAATAATTGAGGCTGATGCTGAAAGAAGTGCTGCAAAAATATTATCTGAAGCTGCTCTAATTTATGAGAGTCACCCAATAGCATTGAGATTGCGGGAGCTACAAACCTATGTAGATATAGCTAAAGAAAAGAATGTGATAATAATAACAGAGAGCTTAGGAGCTAGAACTGCAAGTGAAGCTATAGCTACAGCCTTAGCTGCTCAAAAAGCCTCTGCATCTATTTCACAGGAGGCTAAAAAGTGAAAATAGAAATGCCTCTACACAGATTATTGAGAGTAAATCTATTTTTTATAATCCTTATTATAGCAGTGTTATCTACACTCACAATAGCACCTAACATTAGCTGTAAAAATGGTGGCTCTAATGCAATTCTTATAAGGATAGACGGTATTATGGGCACCATCGACACCCCTGTTGAAGAATACGTTAGGCAGGCACTAAAGATAGCAGAAGATAGGGGTGTTCCCCTTTTTATAGTAGTTAACAGCTATGGCGGTTATGTTGATCCAACGATTAATATTGCCAACATGATTCTAGAAGCAAGGACTCCTGTGATAGGCTTTATAATGGATAAAGCATTTAGTGCTGCAAGTATACTTATACAGCCAATGCATATAATAGCTAGTGTGCCACATGGAGTGATAGGCGCTGCCCAGCCAATAACAATAAACCCTGTAACGGGGCAATATGAATTCATCAATGAGAGTAAGGTAATAAATAGTATTGTTGCAATGGCTAAAAGATATGCTGAGATTAGAGGGAGAAATAGTACAGCAGTTGAAATGTTTATTAGAAAAAATCTTGTCCTTAATGGTGAGGAGGCAGTCAATAATAATGTAATTGATTTTACTGCCAATAACTTAAATGAATTGATAATAGCTATAAATGGAAGAGATGTCGTATTAACATACAATGGTATTAAAAGAAATACCACTATATATGTCTACGGCATTGAAGAGTTTACACCACCCTACTATATCCAGGTTTATTCATATTTAAGGGATTCTACAATTAATTCTATTCTATGGTTTATAGGATTCTTCGGCACATTTTTAGCGTTATTATCCGGTAGACTTGACATTCTACCATTTACATTTGTATTCCTTCTACTAGCATTAATAGGTGGGGGAATGAATATAAATGTGGTCTCTGTACTACTGCTAGCTCTAGGAGCCATACTCATTACCATAGAAATGTTTACACCAGGCTATGGAATAATAGGTATAAGCGGCATAATTGCATTGATTTTCGGCTTTCTCTTAATGCCCATAAATCCAGCTACATTTATCCACCCTGGAGTATTTGAGAGTTTAAGAAACTTTATACTGATTGTTGGTGGTGGGCTTTCAGCATTTTTCTTATTTATAATGTACAAAGCAGTTGAAGCTAAAAGAAAGAGAAGAGCTATTATTTATACACCTGGGAGTAAACAGATTATTGGAAGAGCTATTGAGCGTATAGAGCCTGGGAAGAGAGGATTTGTAATTGTTGAGGGTGAGTACTGGTATGCTGAAAGTAATGAAGTTATAGAGCCTGGAGAAGAGGTTGTAGTTATAGATAGGAAAGACTTTACCTTAATTATACGGAAAAAGAAATAGTTATTTAAATTTATATAGTCAAACAGCTATGGGTTGTGACGATCTTTAACCCTCCTCCTCAACCTCCATATATATAGACATTGGCTTTACAGAGACTCTATCTCTAATTGCATTAACCATTTTTAAGGCTTCATCAATGCTTACATGTCTTGCACTCTGAATGACTGTGGCTAAAACATTCTTTAAGATGTCCTCTATAGTGCTACCCACTGGTATCTCAAGTCTTATTTTTTCAAATATTGCTGGCGTTGGTTCTACAACACCTCCCCTCTTAAGTAGAGCCAATGTTTCGTTAATGGGAGTGACTATAGCTGCTCCTACATCTTTACCATTTAAAGTCACTGAAAAGACTATATCGCCATCAAATGTTTCACCAAGTTTCGTTAAATTGTATGCTACTGCTGCTAGTGCGACTTCTGCTGCTTTAGATATCAATTGTCTAACAATTGAATCTATTTGCTCCTGTGCAATTCTTCTAAATGCTTCAACAGTTAGACTATCCCACTTCCATACAATATTCTTACCACTCTCGTCTATATCATAGTCTATTCTAATCCTTACAACATCACCCTTATCAATCTTTAGTTGTTCAGCAAATATGGTGTACAAAACTCTATTTAGTTGTGCTACTGCAAATGCTATTTTTTGCCCCCACTCTTTATCTTTCTTTACATAGTCTCTTAGTTGAGCAAATATAGTACGTCTAATCTTATCTGCATAAGCTCCAGCTATAACCAAGCCCGAGCTTAATCTCGGCATATATCTCCCCGAAAAATACCTATTCTAAACAGGATAGATAAACTTAACTGTAGCACAACTTTCTAATAGAAACATTTGTATCAGATATGATACATAGTATTAGGTCGGCATAGAGACCTTGAAATACACCTTGAGATATTCAGTGGAAGATCTTAAACAAAAAATATTTAACTAGCTACATATCTTATGTTTTAGCTAAAGTATTAACTTGATAAGAGGGTGGTTACTATGTATAAAATGCCTATGGTCGCAATTCCTCCCCCAGGACCGAAGGCGTCTAAAATTATTGAAAGTCATAAAAAGTATATTGCTACAACAACTCATGACCCAAAGCATCTTCCGCTTGTAATAGAGAGAGGTGAAGGTGTGTGGCTATATGATGTAGATGGCAATGTCTATCTTGATTTTGCATCATCTATATCAGCCTCAAATCTTGGCTATCCAACACATTCAGAGGTTAGGGAGATAGCTATTGAGATGCTTAAAAAACTTGGACATGCTGCAGGTACAGATTTCTACAATCCCTATCAAGTCATGTTGGCAGAGAAACTAGCATCTATAGCACCTGGGCCATTTAGTAAAAAGGTCTTTCTATGTAATAGTGGTACTGAGGCTAATGAGGCTGCGATAAAATTAGCCAAATTCTCAACTAAGAGAAAATATTTTATAGCATTTATTGGTGCATTCCATGGTAGGACAATGGGTTCATTAAGCCTTACAGCTTCTAAACCTATTCAGAAAAAGTGGTTCTTTCCTACAATGGATGGTGTAGTTCATGTACCCTTTCCAAATCCATATAGAAATCCTTGGGGTATAGACGGTTATGAATATCCAAATGAATTGATCAATAAAGTTATAGAGTATATAGACTACTGGGTTCTACAACACTACATTCCACCGGATGAAGTTGCCGCCATATTCTTTGAGCCTATTCTAGGTGAAGGAGGATATGTTGTACCACCTAAAGATTTCTTCATAGAGTTAGAGAAACTTGCAAAGAGATATGGAATTCTTCTTGTAGATGATGAAATTCAGATGGCGTTAGGTAGAACTGGTAAGATGTTTGCTATAGAGCACTTTAATATATCGCCAGATATAATCTCAATGGCTAAATCACTTGGAGGTGGAGTTATACCAATAGGTGCTACAATATTTAAAGCTGAATTAGACTTTGAAGCTGGAGCCCATAGTAATACCTTTGGAGGTCACGCACTTGCCTCTATGATAGCTCTAAAAACAGTAGAAGTTACTGGAAAATATCTTGATAATGTTTTAAGGCTTGAGAAACTATTTGCTGAAAAGCTATATGAACTTAAGGAAAAGTATAGCGTTATTGGTGATGTAAGGGGTATAGGATTAGCATGGGGAATAGAATTTGTTAAGAATAGAAGAACAAAGGAACATGATATAAATACCAGAAATCGCATTCTATATGAGGCTCTAAAAAGAGGTTTAGTACTTCTAGGATGTGGAAAGAGTTGTATAAGAATAGCACCACCAATAATTATAAGTGAGGAAGAAGCAAAGATAGGTCTAGAAATACTTGAAAATGCATTAAAAGCATTATAGATGTGGAGAAAGATGGTTATAGAGCTTACACTTGTTGATGTATATAAATATGAGGGTTTGCCAGGCAAAAGATTTAGGTTCAGGGTAAAGGGGACAAGAATATACATTAATGTATTAGCAGACGAATTAGACGAAGCTGTAAAGAAGGCTGAAGAAATTATAAAGAGGCTAGAGTTAGACAAATATGTGATAGAAAGGAGCTCCTCTACAGAAATTAAATAGAGGGTTTAATTAATGGGAGATAAGAAAATTATGTGTCTTGTATGTGGCCGCATATTTTACGAGGGTCAAGGCATTAAAATCAATATTGGTGGACAGGAACTAGTATTCCATTCTAAATCTTGTACAATAAAATTCTTTAAAAGCCTTGTTCTCTATTTAGACCAAAAGAATCTTGGGGATGCTGTTAAGATGACTATTAAAGAATTTGAGGATAGAATAAGTGAAATAAGGGAAAAAACAAAAAAGAAGCTTGAGGCTCTATAGACAATTTGATGCTAACGCTGAATATATATAGGGCATATGGCGCCTATAAATGAAAGCCTATCTATTCTAAGCCTATATATATTTTCCTGTTGAATTACTGCGTCATCACTTAATAGATGCTTTAGACTATTGCTTAGATCCTCTGGCAGCCTCCATCCAGTACATACACCATTTACATTCATTTTACATGAACTACATCTCCAGATACCTATTGATCCAAGAATTATTGAAAGTGTTTTAATTGTATTTACATGCTGTGTAAATGCTACAACTTCACTACCTATTGAATTTATCTTTTCAATAATTTCACTAACCATCTTCTTAATCTCAATAAGTTCTGCATTAGGAGGAACCTCAGCTGTAATAGCTGTTTGTAGTATTTGAACTTGAGTCTGTTCAGACATATTCTTTACCTATCTATGCTTATTAGCTCTAAAATGAAATAAACTGTTAGCCTTATCAGACCAATCTATTCAATATTTGATGGATATGTCATTTATATACGATTCTTTTCTATAAATTCTAATATCCTATCAATTCTATCGCTAGACAGTATTGATAGCCAATCAATTCTATGACCATAGTAAGCAGGCTTATCACCAAACAGTATATCTATAGTTTCTCTAGCTACATCACTTATATCTCTATTTGATACATCTATTTCGATAACTATATCTTCACCTAGTTCTTCAATAATGTTAATAGTGCATATGGAGAGTAGCTCGGCCTCAACATTTTCTGCAACCTTTCTATTGCTCCAACCACGTGACAGCAGTATACTCAATAACTCATCAGGGTTTCTCCTCAATACAAATATTATTTCAAATATCTCCCGCGGTAATATCTCAACATAGTGACTATCTATTATTAGTGGTCCTTCATTCTGATAGAGCATTACTATACTCTGCTGCAGCCTTTCTTCATCCACTATATAGCTTTGAATTGAAGAATCGTATGCTATTATAAGCATATTTCTAATAGCATATTCACTTAAGTCAATCGTTGGTATCTTCAGATACTCTGAAAGCATTTTTGCAAGTGTTGTTTTCCCCGTTCCTGGAACTCCTGATATCCCTATAGCCTTCAAGCTAAAGCCCCCAAATTTAGATAATAGCAGTAGTAATGAAAATCGCTATCAATATTTTTAAAGATGTCGGCCCATAATACCCTTTAAAACAAGCTATAATGTCTTGCATCACCACATATCTGTAACCCATGGGCCTAACTTTTTATATGTTGATTTCCTTCCAACCATAGCTGTGGGAATACAGATGGTTTCACTCTCAGATTTTGAAAAAAGGTGGGCTGGAGGACCAACTGTAGGTGAAAAGCTTAAGGACCTCCTTAAGCGTAAAGAGCCTATAAAGCAAAAGCTCGTAATGGCCGACTATAAGATAAGGGCTATGGTTAGTAGACTTGAGGTATTTATAGAAAGACTCAGAGAAAGGGATAGAACACTATTTGAGAGAGTAGTAGATGCTTTAACACAAGGTGATGAAGTTAGAGCCACTATGTATGCTAACGAAATTGCAGAGATTAGAAAGATGGTTAAACAGCTAACAATAACACAGGTAGCACTAGAACAAGTTGCTTTAAGGCTTGATACTGTTATAACTATGGGAGATATCATGTCAGGGTTAATTCCTGTAGTTGGTGTTGTAAAGGAGCTTAGACAGATTATAAAGGGTATAATGCCTGAAATGTCTCTAGAGCTTTCAGAAGTTGAAGAGGGCCTAAGAGATGTTGTGATATCTGCTGGAGAGGCTCTTGGTATGCCAACTGGAGACATATATGCCTCACCCGAGGCTAGGAAGATCCTTGACGAAGCTAGAATAGTGGCTGAACAGAGGATGAAGGAGAAATTCCCAGAGCTACCTGTTGTTGGCGGTATTCAGCAAAAAGCATCAGCACCTGCCACTGGCACAGCTTAAAATCCATTGGCTATTTTAGCTACAGATTTTTTATTGTGAGTTAAACTTTTTAATTCTCGCCATATACACTTTACTCCATGGTGATCTTGGTTTGGATACCCCCAGCCATCACCTAAAGGCTATAGGAGTTATTGTTAGTTATAGAAGAGGATGTGCAAAGCAGTATAACGATCATGTACTGGTAAGGGTATTTACTGATAGGAAGAGAGTAGGCTTACTGGTTGGTGCAAAGGCTATAGCTAGAGATGGTTATGGTAATGTATATAGGGGTAGGGTGTTAAAGGTCCATAGCTATAGAAATTCTATAGTTATTGTTAAGTTTAAACCGAATATCCCTGGCCAACTTCTAGGGGCATCAATAGAACTTCTATAAACTGCTTCCTCCTCAGAGTAACTCTGAACTGTCATAAACGGTCCTTCTTGCCGGATTATCATCATCGGTTGTGTGCTGTAGAGTATATCTACTCTGAAAACTAATTAGTATACTTGGGGTAATAAATGGAGTTTTCACTGATTGCACAAACTCTTGACATCCTTGAAAAGACCAGCAGTAAAATTCAACAGGCTGCAGCACTAGCTGCACTCTTTAAAAAAACCTCCACTAACGTTATAGACAAGGTTGTGTACATAATACTCGGCATCCTATGGCCTGATTGGAGGGGCATGCCAGAGCTTGGAATAGCTGAAAAGGGTATTCAGAAAGCAATATCTATGGCTACAGGTACTCAAGAGGCTGAAGTTGAGAAGCTGTATAAGAGCCTAGGAGACTATGGTTTAGCCATAGAGAGAATTAAATCGGGTAGACCCTCAAAGACTATGGGTTTAGCGGGCTTTATAAAGAATAGCAGAGCTACCCCATCAAAAAGCTTAACCGTGGATGAAGTATATAGTACATTTGTAAAAATAGCCTCCCTCCAAGGAGAAGGTAGTAGAGATATGAAGTTAAGACTTCTATCAGCAATTCTAGCAAAAGCTGAGGCTAAAGAAGCAAAGTACATTGTTAGATTTGTTGAAGGTAGACTTAGGCTAGGTGTTGGAGAAGCTACTGTTATGGATGGACTTGCTTCAGCATTTGGTATTCCTAGGGATGTTATTGAGCGTACATACAATATATATCCAGACCTTGGAGCAATAGCAAAAATTATTGCTGAAAAAGGTGTTTCAGAGATTAAATATATAAAGCCAACACCTGGAATTCCATTAAGGCCAATGCTAGCTGAAAGGGCTAGTGACCCCAATGAGATATTGACTAAGGCTGGTTCTCCAGCTCTAGCAGAATTTAAATACGATGGTGAAAGGGCACAGATCCATAAGAAGGAAAACAGAGTGTGGATATTCTCTAGAAGACTAGAGGAAATAACACATCAATATCCAGACGTTGTAGAGATGGTGCTTAAACATGTCAATGCATTTGAAGCCATCATAGAGGGTGAGATCATCACAGTAGATCCTGAAACTGGAGACTTTAGACCATTTCAAGAGCTTATGCATAGAAAGAGAAAAAAGGATATTCACGAGGCTCTAAAGGAGTATCCCGTTATTGTAAAAGTATTTGATTGTCTCTATGTCGATGGCCTTGACCTTACTACAAAACCATTAACTGAAAGAAAGGAGATGCTAAAGAGAATCATTGTAGAATCAGAGGTGTTTAGTCTAGCTGATGGTATTGTCATTACCACCCCAAGGGAGCTTGAAACATTCTTCCTAAAAGCCATAGAAAATGGCTGTGAAGGCCTTGTAATAAAGTCGCTAAGTCCTGACTCAATATATCAAGCTGGAGTAAGAGGCTGGTTATGGATAAAATACAAGAGAGACTATAAGAGTGAAATGAGTGATACTGTTGATCTTGTTGTTGTTGGTGCCTTTCACGGCAGGGGTAAGAGGGCAGGTACATTTGGAGCCCTTCTACTTGCTGCCTATGATCCTGAATCAAATAGATTTAAGACGGTATGCAAAGTGGGTACAGGATTTACTGACGAAGAACTTGCTAGTCTACCAAAGAAGTTAGAGCCATATAGAATACCGTTTAAACATCAGAGAGTTGATAGTGATATAGAAGTAGATGTATGGTTCGAACCAGTACTTGTCATGGAGGTTAGTGGTGCTGAACTCACACTATCACCTCTACATACATGCTGTAAAGGCTGGATTAAACCAGATGTTGGTATATCAATAAGATTCCCTAGATTTATAAGGTGGAGGGAAGATAAATCGCCAAATGAAGCAACAACCACAAAGGAAATGTATGAAATGTATCTTAAACAAATGAAAAAGATAGAGAAAATAGCCCCAGTTGGTGAGGAAATCTAATACTCAACATCTATCCATTTAAATACACAGTAATATCCATGATGATATGGTGTATGACTATTCAGTAATATATCCATGGGACTACTTTAGGTTTTTTAATTTACAGGAATAGATTTTGTCTAAAAGCTAATATTTCTCTCTATTGTAATCTGGTTATAGATGTGATGAAGATGATTGATCGACTACCTGGCTATAGTGGTAGAGTTAGAGATATTTTAGAGAAATTGGATGTGGGAGTTGGTTGTAGAATTAGAATTATACTAGGTGGCAACATATTTATAGAAGGGCTTCTAATGCCAAAACATGAGTTTAGCGCTTCTGATACAATTATCGTTAAGCTTAGTAATGGCTATAATATTGGTGTAAGCATTAATAATATTCAAAATATTGAGGTTTGTGAGTGTATTTCTACTCCTCATACTGGTAGAGAGTCTCAAATTGATATAGCAACTAGTCTTCCTATGGTTAAAATTTTTGGTTGTGGTGGTACAATAGCCAGTAGAGTAGAATATGAAACAGGTGCTGTTAAACCTGCTATGACACCATCAGATCTTCTAGATCTTATTCCAGAGCTCGCCGAATTTGCTAAATATGAATCAGAGATTCTATTCAATATATTGAGTGAAGATATGACTCCAAAACACTGGGAGGTTATTGCAGAAAATGTATATAGGGCTATTTCCTCAGGTGTAGAGGGTATTGTAATTACACATGGCACAGATACTATGAGCTTTACAGCATCTGCTCTTGCTTTTGCCCTTAGAAACCTTCCATTCCCAATAGCTCTTGTAGGCTCTCAAAGAAGTAGTGATAGACCTAGTGCAGATGCTGCTCTTAATCTAATAGCTGCTGTAATAACTACGCTTAAAGCACCATTTGGAGAAGTTGTAGTAGTTATGCACTCAACACCTTCAGATAGTAATGTTTTTGTTCATAGAGGTGTTAAGGTTAGAAAGATGCATAGTAGTAGAAGGGATGCCTTTCAATCTATAAATGATCTACCTCTAGCTAAAGTGGATCTCCATAAAAAAGAGCTTTCACTAATCAATAGCAGATATATCCCAAGGGCTAATAGCAGAGAGGAAGTTATAGCATCAGTAGGATTTGATGATAGGGTGGCTTTAGTTAAAGCCTATCCAGGATTTCAAAGCGAAATAATAGATTTTCTAGTCGATAAGAAATTTCATGGTATAGTTATAGAGGGTACTGGTCTTGGCCATATAGGTAGCCATGTGACAAAGTCTATAATGAGGGCTATAGAGGAGGGCATACCTGTAGTAATGACTATCCAAACACTTTTTGGAAGGGTTAATATGAATGTATATACAACTGGTAGAAAACTACTTGAAATAGGGGTTATACCTGGAGATGACATGCTACCAGAGACGGCCTACGTTAAACTATCGTGGATAGTTTCACAGACACGGGAAATTAAGAAAGTTAGAGAGATGATGATGACAAACTATGTAAATGAAATCAATCCTGTCCACACACCTCAACACTTCTTAAAACCATTCATTGGGTAACGTTCTTCCCTCTAGCGACAGTGATTTATACTTATTAACCTATACAAAGATTTTATTTTAAAGTGATAAGTTTTGGAAAAAACAATAATACTATTAATAGTCCTACTTGTAGCCAGTTCTATAGCATTAGTCTCGCTGCTCTTCTACCTCAGAGGTGTGATAACCCCTCAGCAAGCTATAGTGACGCCGACCATCACTGAACTAAGTGGGAGATGTAACAATAGTGAAAATGCCTTTGTCGTAATATATCATAGTACTAAACCAAATATGCAACTCTTTAATCTGCTCTCTACAAGTATAAGTAGTGCTATTGCCAAAAATACTAGCAATGCTATAAATATTAGCTTCAATCTATGTATAGTTAACTATAACGACCTTAGTAGTGAGTTGAGGAATAGTCTAGCCAGCTATTCAGTATTTCCAATATTTGGAATATATAGCACTTCAGCTGATCTATCTAAAGTTAACCTAGTTAAAGCATACTTTGATAATGAAAAAGGATTCTTTATCTCAAAGCCCAACATTACAACAGCAACATATGCATACATATATGGCTATTATGGTGTTCCTATACTCAACAATTCAAATATATATCTAGAGACCATTAAGATGCCTAAATTTAATGAAGATGAAGTGCCGCTTATCGGCTCTATTGATGCCAAGAACTATATCTTTATTTATGAGGATGCCTGGTGCCTCTACTGTGCAAAGTTTTATGTTGAGATTCTCCCAGCTTTAAGAGAATATATAGAGAATGGCACGATAGCACTAGCACTAAAGAACTTAATAGTACATCCAGAAGTCAACGATATACATAGATATCTAGTAGCAGTATATATGGAGAGTAAAAACTCAACATTAATACATGTGCTAATCAATGAAATTTATCACAGGGTCTATATAAACATCCACCCCACCACAGATGATGTTCTTAAACTAATAGAGGATGCCTATGGCTCGATACCTGATATAAATAAGTATAATGTTGATGAAATTATAGCAAGAGACTCTAAAGAAGCCCAGTATGAATATGGTATATATGCTACTCCAGGCTTTATAATATGGAATAGAGATAGAGGTATTGGAGTTATTATACTAGGTTATAGTCCTATTGAAACATTTTTAAATCTAATCCACTAGAAATTCAACTCTTAATACTTAGGCCATAATCTTAATTAATATCCCAAAGAATTAATATAAATTAAGGTGAGCATAAACCATCTTTACACTTTATAATAAATCAATACAAAGGTGGCTACAACTATGGTATCTATCCCTCAATAGAATCAATGGTTAAAACAACTTGATCTAGTAAATCTTCATCTATTTCATGGATGGGGTGTATAATTGTAAGAATATTGAAGTTTTATGAATGTATTTCTGTAGTATAATAAGATTGTGTATATGAAAAACTATAATGTATTTCAAATCCGGTGAGACACATGGGTAAAACCATTGTGGTGTTTATTGGGCCTGCAGGTGCTGGAAAGTCATCACTTGTTCATGCATATTCTAAGTGGCTTGAGGAGACATTTAGCTATAGAATATATAAAATTAACCTAGATCCTGCTGCTGATTATATACCCTATACTCCTGATTTCGATGTTAGATCCATTATAGATGTTCATAGAATTGCCATTGAATATGGGCTTGGCCCTAATGGTGCTCTATTAAAGTCTATGGATATTCTAGCTAACAAGATAGATATTATTGAAAAGGTAATCAATAGTATAGACTTAGACTTTGTATTGATTGATACACCTGGGCAGATGGAGATATTCATATTTAGGGATATCGCCATAAAGCTTATGGACATCTTAAAAAGAATCTCTAGACAACTTGTAGTAGTATTTGTTATTGATGCAGATGTTATCCATAGATATGAAGACTATGCTTTTATTTCAATAATGTCTGTAGCTATACAAGCTAGACTAGGTGTTGATGTAATTCCTATTATCAATAAGATAGACCTTGTACCAAAATTAGATGTCGTTGGTGATTTGATAAGCGATGCTAAGATAGTTATAGAGAAGCTGAGAACATTAGGAACCTATGGTGAAATGATGAGCAGTATATTGAGTACCATATGGCTCTATGCAAAGGCTACAAGAGTTCCTAGAGTTTCCGCAAAGATGCTAGAAAATATTGAGGAACTCCATAGAATAGTACATGAACTGACTTGTGTATGCGGAGATTTAACGTAGTACTTTAGAGGAGTTGAGATATAGTTACTAGAATACAGAATTTTTATACCACTAACGGTATTATTTTTGGGGTTTACCTTGAGGAAAAAAACCCTTATAGTAGTACTATCCATAGTCATAATTGTTGCAATAATTGTAGGTACTCTACTCTGGAATTTTGTACAACAGTTTGAAAGAATTATGGTGGGTTATGTAGCAATTGTCAAGTTAAGTGGCACTATAAGCTATAGTGGCACAGACATATTTGGTGGTGCTACCATAACACCATCCAACTTTAAATACTATGTAGATAAAGTTATTAGTGATCCTGCTGCAAAGGCTGTTGTAATAGTGATTAATAGCCCTGGAGGGTCTGCTGCTGCCTCTGAAGAAATATATCAGCTTATGAAGAAACTAACTGAAAACAAAGTTGTTATCGTATATACTCCTGAAACCTTAGCTAGTGGAGGATACTACATATCTTTACCTGCTCATAGAATCATAGCCTCACCACATGCATTAGTGGGCTCCATAGGCTCTATAATGGTGCTTTATAATATTAATGGGCTACTTAACAAACTCGGCATCAATGTAACAATTATAAAATCCGGTGAGTTTAAAGATATAGGATCAGCATCTAGAATGCTAACAAAAGAAGAAATAGAAATTCTTGGCAGTATTGTGAATAAATCAGCCCAGATATTTATCGACCGCGTTATAACGCATAGAACTGTGAATGACGAGGTCTTTACTGCTAAAATCTATATGGGTATTGATGCTAAAGATGTAGGTCTTATAGACAATATTGGTACATTGGATGACGCTGTTGAAATAGCTAAGAAATTAGCTGGCATGCCATACTACGCTCCTACAATAGAAATTGAAAAGCCTAAGTCTTTGTTAGAGCTACTTCTCGGTAGAGATGTTCAGATAATTAATATAGGTGATGTAATGCCTACGGACTTTATTAACAAGGTACTATATCTGTGGATGCCTGGAGGATAACATGCATAACTAACTTTAGCTAAAGCCTAGCATCACTGTTATGATGTATGAAGTTAACGATGTGAGAATGAATACTGTATAAAGTATTGCTACAAGTTCTTTTTCACTTAATGTTGCTTTAGAGAGTGCCACTGTAATTCTAACTAGTGTAAGAGGTATACGGCTGCCTGTAGATGGATGTATACACCCCCTACTATCTATATGTACTGGTCTTTTCACCTCCTCCTTCTGGAGAAACCCCTTCACAGACGAAATATAGTAAAAGCCATTTATAAACATAGGCATAGACGCTAGGATATAGTAGATCTCTGCTCTAAGAATTATAGCTGATATAGCTAATGATGCCCCTACAATAAAGGAACCTGTATTTCCATTAAATATCTTTGCAGGATAAATATTGAATGGTAAATACGATGCTAGAACCACTATAAAGACAAGTACAATATTTAAACTACTCATTTGAAATGATGTATGTAGCTTTAGTAGTACTGCAAATATATGAATAGATAGTGCAAATATGAGTAGGGTACCATTATGTGTGTCTAACATATTAGCGCCATTCTGATATATCGAGAATGCCAGTAATATCAAAAGGGGATAGACTATAGTTAAGCGTGCATGTCCTAAAAAGGGTAGCCAGGGTCTAGGTAAATATAATTCTGCTATAACTATAGGCAAAGCTGGAAGCAGCCCTAATAATATTTTTTCCTTTGATTTTAAACTATTTAAATCATCCACCACACCAATCAATAGTGATAAAAATATGGAGCCCCCTAAAGTCAGAACTTCAATAGCTGAAACCATGTTCAGTGCATAGAGGAGCATTATTCCTAATAGGAACCCTATAGCAATACCAAAGCCACCAATACATGGTATAAATGGCCGTTCAATCTTGTGTACATCCATACATAAAAGTCCATGCCTCCTTTCCAGACGCATCATCATTATAGTTGCCATAACTGTTACAATAGACACTATAACGTATATTACTACAATATACATCTCCATCACATTCTATAAAAATATTAGAATAGTTAAAAATAAAAGTTATAGAATAACATCTCTTATTATAACTGAAAGACCTTATCCTCTATGGTAAATTTTTCATAGACTTTAGTGTATGCAATATATAATAATACATGATATTAAATCCACGAATCCAAAACACCACACTAAAGTAGATGGGAGTGATGTAGTTAAAGCTGAATGTAAAATTCAGCTGTTTCTCGGCAGATAATGTTTTTTATCTATATTTGCTCCTCACTACAGTTACTCACATAAACCAAATAACCCCATTGTTTCACAGCTCTACAGCTTTCTGGAATTTAGAGTCTGCATATTTGATTATGGTAAAATGTTCGTAAATCCTTACAGTATATCCTATAACTCTAAACAATAAAAGAAAACATGAATCACTCTAAAACACATAGACAAACCAATGAAACACCAAAATTAAAATAGCTCCTCAATGGTTAAGGAAGTATTATTCAAATTAGTGAACCTCTTAAAGGAAACTTAGCGTATTAATATGTAGTTTTTCTAAACCACATCTCTATGCAAATAAAATACCCTCTTCTCTTACCATCATAATTTCATCGTCCTTAAGTTGATACAGTATTATATTTACATTCTTACTCTTCTCTATCTTTATCTCTATATATGATGGTGTCATTGAGCCTCCTCCACCACCCCATACTCCAGTTACTGAGCCTGGATTTATGTGAAGAACTCCAGAGTCGAATACTATAAATGGGGTGTGTGTATGGCCAGAGATCAGAATTAGAACACCTAGGTTTCTAGCAATTCTAGTTAGAGCTGCGATATTGCCCCGAGGCCTAACTTGATCGCCATGGATGACACCAATAGTTATGCCAAATACTTCAAATATCTCTTGCTCTGGTAAATCTAGATAGTCCATATTACCTTGAACTATATAGGTTCTATTTGCTAAACTTTTTACATAGTCTAGAACATCGTAGTCTATCAAATCGCCTGTATGAACAACAAAATCATATCTTCTATTCCTAAAGTATTCTACAAACTTTGGTGGAAGCTCATCTGCTCTTTCATGTATGTGACTATCACCAACTATCAATCCATATACAACACTCTCCATCCCATCACCTTTAAATTTCACATCAATAATCTAATTAAGCCAATAAAACTTTTGATTCAGTAGCTTATAAAGTAAATCTATACAATCAAGCAATACTTAGTCGTTCCTCAGTAGACAACATTACATGCTTTTCATATTTATTTAATGCTGTATAATATGTCTTCCCAAAAACTTTCCTTGAGGCATATATTAGTTGATGTTACTCACAACCTCTACTTCCCACATTGATCTTGGAGCTGCATACCATTAGAAAGAAACATTTAAGGCAACCCAAATACATCACATCTTAAGTAGCCATCTATATCATTAGCATACCAAGAGAAAGATATATAGGTTTTCCACATATGTTATACTAATTTAAACCTTTGTATATTCTTATCCTTTATATAGCTTTAGTGAGATTAAACATTAACACTTATAAGATACTATACGATATAGATATATCTATAGATATATCTATGTAGGTAGTTGTGTGGTTGAAATGTATTTTGGAAAAGCAAGGGAGTTCAAACTAAATACTGCTCTAATGATACTATACATCCTTTCCATGGGTCCTGCACATGGATATGAACTTATGAGGAGAATTAGAGAGGAGTTTTTTCTTTTCAAAAGTCCTGGCGTTCTATATCCGATGCTTAGAAGGCTCATCCAACTTGGATATATAGAGGAGGTCGGTAGTGTCTCAAGGGGTCGTAGGATTGCTAAGGTATATAGAATTAGTGATAAAGGGCTTAAATTTCTTAATGACAACAAGGCTAGAATTGATATGCTTAAAACCTTTGCTAAAGGTATGAAGATTTTTGATGAAATAGGTGGCATAGAGCTTAGAGAAGCAATCTTTAATATTTTTACAGTCCTACCACAAGCTGACGAACATGACCTAGAGATTCTAAGGGATGCCATAAGAAACTTCATCTCTATACTCAATAGTATTAAGGAAAATATTAAATTGAGAGGTAAATAGGTTGAAGAGTGATATGGATATAGTTGTTGAGAATCTCGTTAAGAGGTATGGTAATGTAGAGGCTGTAAAAGGTATAAGTTTTAGTGTTAAGCACGGTGAAACATTTGGTTTCTTAGGACCTAATGGTGCAGGAAAAACCACAACTATATACATACTTACTACAATTCTTAAACCAACATCTGGAAGAGCTATTGTGGCAGGATATGATGTTGTTAGAGAGCCACATAATGTTAGAAGACATATAGGTGTAGTTTTCCAAGACCCTTCTCTAGATGATAACCTTACAGGGTATGAAAATCTCTATATACATGGCAAACTATATGGTCTTAACAACACCCTTCTTAAGGAGCGTATAGCAGAGGTTCTAAAATTTGTTGAACTCTATGAATTTAAAGATAAGTGTGTGAAAAGCTATTCAGGTGGTATGAGGAGAAGGCTTGAAATTGCTAGAGCAATGCTCCATGTACCACGAATACTATTTTTAGATGAGCCTACACTTGGTCTAGATCCCCAGACAAGAATCCACATATGGGACTATATAAAGAGGTTGAAGGATGAACATGGTGTAACAATCTTTCTTACAACCCACTATATGGAGGAGGCTGAGATACTCTGTAATAGAGTTGCCATTATAGACCGTGGAAAGATTATTGCACTAGGCTCTCCAGATGAGTTAAAGTCTATAATAGGTAATGACATTATATATGTTAGAGTTGATAACAATATCGATGTATGTAGTAAGTTATCTATAGATGGTATACAGAGCTGTAAGACTATAGATGGTGAAACCATAGCTATACAGGTTAGAAAAGCTTCTGAAGCCATACCCGAAATCTTAAGGTATTTAGAGAAAGCTGAGATAAAAGTGAAAGAGGTTAGCTATAGAAGACCATCATTAAATGATGTATTTATCCATTTAACAGGTAGAGAGATTAGAGATTCAGGGGGTGGATTCATAGATATAGTTAGAATGAGGCATAGAGTCAGATGAGGCGATGCTAATGATGGAATCTATGTATATTATGATATACAGACAGTTGAAGCGGTTTATCAGAGCTAAATCAAGAGTTGTAGGCATGATTTTAAATAACATTCTATGGCTTGTATTCTTTGGATTGGGTTGGGCATATACATTAAGAGGACCTATTGCATCAGCGTTATTTAGAGGGTTAGACTATTTAGCCTTCCTACTACCAGGTATCTTTACGACATCAATATTTCAAGCAAGCTTTATGGGTGGAATCTCTGTAATATGGGATAAACAGTTTGGTTTCTTAAAAGAGGTTTTAGTTGCTCCTACTCCTCGATCCCTTACAATACTTGGTAGAGCTATAGGGGATGCATTAGTATCTGTAGTAAATGGACTTATAATGTTATCACTAGGCTTCATGCTAACCTCCCACCTAAATCCACTTGCACTCCCAATAATTTTAGTAATTGGTCTAATGGTAGCACTAGGCTTCACATCTATGGGTATAGCAATAGCGTCTACAATGAGAAGTCCTGAAGGATTTCAGCTTATAGTAGGTCTATTAACTCTTCCAACAACTCTATTAAGTGGTGCTATGTTCCCACTATCAAATGCCCCCTACTGGATGCAGTTAGCTGCCCTGGTACTGCCACTGACATATGCTGTAGATCTCATTAGATTTCATCTAGTTGGTATAAGCTTTCTAAGTAGTGTATACTGGTGGTTAACTCCAGAAATAGAGCTACTACTCCTAGTAATAATATCAGTCATCTTAATATTTATCGCTATAGAGATGTTCAAGAGAACAACAATTGAGTAGTTATGAAGAAATGTCTGCAACTATCGGCTTCAGTACATTAATAAGATCTTTACTATTCATAAATACTAATCTATTCTTTTTACCACCACCTCCCCATATATTGTTTAGTGTAAGTAGAGATCCATCTACGACCACCTTAAGCTTCTTAATACATTCAGATAGTGGTGAAACCGCACCAATTTCAAACCCTGTATATCTCTCCACTTCATCAGGCTTAGCCATTCTAATACTTTTAACGCCTATCACCGCCGAGAGCTTTCTATAGTTTAATCTCCTATCCCCAGGAAGTATGGCTACCACAGGTTTATCATCAGCTATCAGTAGAAGGGTCTTTATAATCTCACTAGGTTTGGCCCCACATAACTGAGACGCTCTCTCAACTGTTTCAACAGTGTCACTAAATTCCTTTAGCATTGTATTAATTCCATATCTAGATGTAAAACTCTCTACATCATCTCTACATAAACTCATTAAAAACCACCAAAAACACACCTTATAACGTGGCTATAAATTCCTTTATCCCCCCTATAAACATCTCTACTGCAAAGGATGCTATTATTATCGACATAAATCTGCCTAAGCCCTGTATAAATGTCTTTCCCGCCAACCTTGTTATCTTGTTAGAAAATCTAAGTATAGTGTATGTATATATAAACGCCATATAGGATGCCATAACTGTGCTTAGAATTCCATATAACCTAGAAGATGCAATCAATAGTGTCATGGTGCCCGGTCCAACAATTAAAGGGGTTGCTATAGGTACGATCAAATATTCCCCTGCTACTATCTTCTCAGGCTTATGCCCCGTTATAAGAGTATCTATAGCCGTAGCCATAAGTATAACGCCAGCTGCTATTCTAAGCGATGAAATACTTATTCCAAATACAAACAAAATATAGCCGCCTATGGTAGAGAATATTGTTAAGAGTAGAAATATAGCAATGGATGCTCTATTTATAAGCTTAAGAGCATCTCTTTCATTTAAAGGGGATATAACGTCTAAAAGTGCTGGAATTGCTGCTAAGGGATCCATTATAGCGAATAACTGTATAGACAGCCAGATAACAGTCCATAGATCCACCATAAGATTATAGCACCTAGCATTTAAGGAAGAACCAGGTTAAATTTAAAAACATACAGTTTAATATCGTTTTACTCGTAGTGCAAAATACATAACTATAATTGAATTAGTTAACGATGTTAAACATGGCTAAGTTGCAGATACTCTATATACAAAAATGTTTTAATAGTTTGGTTAATCATTGACTACTCCTGGGCACTTACTATGTCGGGTTATAAATATTATGTATTATTTGTTATTGCAATGATTAGTATAGGCTCCTCATCTATTCTTGTTAGACTTTCTGGTGCTTCTGCTGTGGCATGCGCGTTTTGGAGACTCATTCTTTCAATTCCACTACTACATTTAATATCAATTGTAAATGGTACAAAGCCTATATACAGTTCCTCATCCCTAAGATATTTCATCCCAGCTGGTATTGCTTTAGCTCTACACTTTATTTTGTGGATGGATTCCCTCTTTAGAATACCTGTAGCCATTAGTACCACTGTTGTTGTTGCCTATCCTATTCATCTACTTCTGTTAGAGGCTATTATATCTAGGGAGATTCCTGGGAGTAGAGAGATTATAGGGATAGCTACAGCATTTGTAGGTATAGGAATATTCTTCAGCAATACATACACCAACTCAATACTCGATATAGTTGGTATTCTAGAATCTTTTACAGCATCTATTTTAGCAGCTATATACTTTTATATTGGTAGAACTGCTAGAAGATGCCTTGATGTATATAGCTATTCAATCCCTACATATTCCTTTGGAGCCATAACTGTAGCCACGTATAATTATATTTTTATTCAGGATGATCTATGGCATCAACCCTTATCATCATGGATATGGTTATCACTACTAGCCATAATACCAATGATAGGTGGTCATACTACTATGAACTATCTATTGAGATACTTTAAAAGCTCTATAGTAACATCAATAGCATTGGCTGAACCAATCATAGCTACATTACTTGCTATCCCACTGCTAACTGAAGTACCTTCACCCACCCAAATTATAGCCCTCATAATAACTCTTTCAGGTATTGCTTTAACTATAACAGGTGGCCAAACTTTAAATTCAAAGAATAACACGGTTATCAACAAATTAAAACGCTGTAAATATTAAACTAAAACATATCGTTATCCATCCATTTTATGGGTGGCGTCTTTGGATATATGCGTTGGAAGTAGAAATCCATCTAAATTAAGAGGGGTGGAAAAAGCATTTTCAACCCTTTATAGAGATGTCCATATATACAGCTATCCGATTGGAGAGAATCTACCTCCCCAACCATTTGGTTTAGATAGAATTATGGAGTGTGCTAAAGTTAGAGCTATAAGAGCTTTAGAGAAAAACAGTATATGTAGCTATGGTGTTGGTGTGGAAGCTGGTATATTTGAAGTTGACAATCTATTCTACGATATCCATGTAGCCCATATTATTGACAGAAGCGGAAGAGAGTTCTACGGTTTTTCACCTGCTTTTAGAGTACCGGATAGTTTTATAGAGCTTATTAAAAAAGGTGTATATAGAGAACTTGAGGATGTTGTCAACAGTTTTTATGGCACTAGAGATATAGGTGATACAGGTGGTTTTATAAAGCTATTATCTAAAGGGCGTGTCCTCCGTGAGGATCTTGTATACTATGCTGTTCTAATGGCACTATTACCATTCATTAACGATGATATGTATTAGCCTTTTGATATCCTCCGCATAAATATAGTACTAACCACTATTAATGTAATAGCTATCGCAAGGACTATATAAATCAATCTTTCTACAAAATTCACATTATCTTCTATATCCATTAATCTCTTTGCTACATAGTCAACTATAGGACTGTAGCTTGTCAAATTCCCTCTGATGCTATTAACCTCTATATATAGTTTCTCAATTCTGTTTTTAGCCTCATCTAAATCCTTTACCAACTCTATTATAGTATTTGACATATTTAACATCTTTGTATCCATCAGAAGTAGAGAACCATTAAGATCCCCAATTCTTGCCTTGAGTCCCTCTAAGCTTTCTCTAATTGGGTCTATGGCTAGAAGCTTTATTGGAACTGGATAATCAATGTTGATATTCCCTAAACTGATCTCTAGCTTTAAAATTATATCTTCTTCCTCGATAGGCTCTAACATATTTATGATAAACCATACTCTATGTACACCATTGAATATTTCTGTAATGTTTACTACATTACACGATATCCTTCTATTATGTAGAGACTTAGCCTCTATACTACGTATCGTTATATTTGGGTAAACTGTCATCACATCTATATAGTCTGTTGTATTGAATATATAGTGATGCTTAATGTTTACTGTAATTGGTAGAACCATATACTCCTTAACTATAGTTGTATAATTGTATACCTCAGTTCTATTGATTATTTGTGTAATGGTTTCCCTCTCCCTATCAACTACATCTATAGTGGTATAGAGTCTTATGCTTGGAGTTGAAAAATCGTTTAACACTATGTTATATCTACCAGGAGGTACATGTGGTATAGCTAGACTCCCGATGTAGCTTCCCCTTAAATTAGCTATATCCAGTGTTAGAATATTATTCCTCATGTATATTGTTATTAGATCCCCTATTCCAAGCCCTGAAACAGTTATGGTGATGAATCTACCTATAGTTACATTACTTGGTGTTACATATATTGATGGTAATACTGATGCTATTGTCTCACCATAGTATAGACCTCCGCGATCTACAACGATAACTTCATTTCCACCTATATGTGTAGGTGGAACCCTTACAGTAATTGGCCTATCTACTCTATATATACCTCTATAGACCTCTACACCAGCCATATATACTGCTATCTCTATCCCCTCCATAACACCTCTAACACTTACATTTATCTCTTCCCATAGTGTTACAGTAGAGGGTTCTACCTTTACCTCTATATTGTTAATAGTTCGACCCAAGGCTTTTGAAATAGCTCTAAATGCGTTAACTAAACCATTTCCAGAACCTGGTGTATCTATTGGTGTTGCTGTAGATGTTATAATGCTATATACCTCCTCAACAAGCTTTACACCATTAAAGCCCTTAGAAGCAAGAATTCTACTAACCATAGCAGCTATACCTGCAACTATTGGTGTAGAAGCACTTGTACCACTACCAATAGCTAATAGCTCACCTGGAAAGGCGCCAGGTACATCTATGCCAGGGGCAACTAAATCTGGCTTTCTATATACCCTCTGATAGGTTCCTCTAAATGGCCATGTAGATGGGGGATCAGGCCACTCAACATCTTCATAACTACTAAACCATGCTACATTATTATCAAAATTAGTTGCACCAACACCTATAACACCCCATATATTGCCTGGATTAGATGTCGTGTGAGGCCCTGAATTTCCTATAGCTGCTACAGGAACTATGCCATTTTCTATGAGTTTAGCTATGGCCTGTAGAAACACATTACTATAATTTGCAGTAGCTCCAAAGCTCATTGAAACCACATCAGGTTTTATACCTAGCTTCACCCCTCTACAGTCATAAGGCTCTAAACTCCACTCTAGTCCTGCCAATACTTGTGCTGCTGTACCATAGCCCCCTGGTAGGACTAAGGCAGATATAATGTTAGCATATGGTGCAACACCAAAGATATAGGTATTTGTATCGCCTCCAGCAGCTATGCTTGCAACCCATGTCCCATGGCCATAGGTATCCCTTGGGCTAGAACATACAGGTCTTCCCTTTCTATCAAATTCTATCCATCCTCTTAACTTACCGGCTAGAAGTGGATGTGTAGGGTCTATGCCAGTATCAAGAATAGCTATGGTTGCTCCATATCCTGTTACACCAAGGTGCCTCCAAACAATATCTGCAGCAACTCTTGATATAGCCCATGACCAAGCAAGTGGTATGCCATGCTCCCCAACCCATACTTGTTTAACCTCTTTGTATATTCTAAGATTACTTGTCGTTACATCTATTGATACATTAAAGTTTTGTACTACCTTTATACCAAGCCCTTCAATAATCCTTCTAGCTGCAACAGAACATGTGAGTAACGCCATGTTAAATCTTGTAAATATCCTCTCAATAACACATCCAAAACTTTCTATACTTTGTATGTCATAGCCTTGTGGATATATTATTATCAATTCCTCATATTGTTGAGTGGCATGTGTAATAGCTATAGATATTGCACTAATTATGTAGATAACTACTAGTATTATTATTACCGCTGGAATTTCTATCTTTGTACTAACCATATGTATGCACCGTAGATTATATAGCTACACAAAAATTTTAATTTGTAGCACTCCATAGATTATTTGTGATTAGAAATGGTTGTTGTATCAGTTGTAGGTAGCATTCATATGGATTTCTATATCCGTCTACCAAAACTTCCACAGCAAGACGAAACTGTAATTGGATATGGATTCACTATGTTACCTGGTGGAAAAGGTGCTAATCAAGCTGTTGCAGCCACTAGGCTAGGTGCTGAAACCTATTTTATAGGTAGGATTGGCAAAGATGTATTTGGGAGTCAGCTTATAGACATTCTAAGGAGTAATAATGTAAATACAGACTATGTTACAATAGACGATACTACACATACGGGTATTGCCTTTATCCTACTTAATACCAGTGGCGAGAATATGATAGCCGTTGCTCCAGGTACTGACTACAAGGTTTCTAAAGATGATATTAATAAGGCTATAGATGTTATAAAGAGATCTAATGCAGTACTTCTTCAGCTAGAGATACCACTTGATACTGTTATCTATGCTGCTAGAGTTAGCTGGGAGAACGGAGTTAATGTTATTTTAAACCCTGCTCCCGCTACACACCTACCAGAAGAGATCTATAGATACATATATGCAATGACCCCCAATAGGGTTGAGCTTTCAATGCTTTCAGGAATACAGGTAAAGAGTTTTGATGATATTGTTAAAGCTGGTAGAATGCTCATTAAAAAAGGTGTTAAATATGTTATAGCAACACTTGGAGGTGATGGTGCTATGGTTATATCTGAGCATAGTGCTGTACATGTACCTGCATATAGGGTAGAGGTTGTTGATACTACAGGTGCTGGTGATGTCTTTAGCGCTGCACTAGCAGTTTTTATTGCTGAGGGCATGGATATAATTGACGCTTGTAGAATGGCTAATGCTGCAGCAGCTTTAAAGATAACTAGAATGGGTGCTCAGTCAGCTCCATTTAGAGAAGAGCTTATGCAATTTTTAAAGAGCTATAGTATGGTAGAGGTAAAGAGAAGGTAGAATGTAATGAATAGTGTAATAGAGGCTATAATATTTGATATAGATGGAACACTTGTTATACTCCCTATAGACTGGGGTAAAATAACATCTGAAATTAAAAGAATTTCAAATAATAATGTTAACACATTTCTAGGCTTTATTGCGAAATACTATAATACAAAGGAGTTTTGGTATATCCATAGAATGCTAGAAGAAGAAGAGCTTAAAGCAGTAGAAAATATGAGGATTCTTGATAATGCTCATAGCTATATAGCAAATCTATGCAATTCAATGAAGATAGGATTTGTAACAATGCAAAGCAGAAAGGCAGCTGAAAAAATACTTGGAAGACTGGGGCTTACTAAATGTATAAATACATTAGTCTCTAGAGAAGATGCTTCTACACGAACTGTCCAACTATCAATAGCTCTAAATAATCTTAATGTGAAACCTAGAAACACGTTATTTATAGGTGATAAGGTTGGCGATGCAATAGCTGCTATAATTAATAATGTGAATGCAATAATTGTAATAAGAAACCCTATAGATATGAGAATAAGCGAAACAGATTATCTAGATGAGGATCTAGAGGTATTTGGGGTTTCTATTGTAAGGAGTCTTAGTGAAGCAATAGAAGTGGCTAAAAGATTTTTCAATATTTAAACTTTTTACTTATTACTAGTGTGGAGAGCGTAAAGCTTTTGAGTACTTACTTTAACCACTTATTATAGTGTTTACCATGAGGCTCTCAGCACTGAGTATAGGCTCTATTGAAACATTTTGGGGTAAACACTCCAGAGTAATAGCCTCAGTTGTCGTTCTATTAATATCCATTCTAGCTCTTTGGCTAAGGATGCAACAATATATAAATGTTGTTGGCTCAGGTATAGGTGTTTTATATCCAGAGGCTAAACTCGATGAGCTTGATCCATTCTTTAACTACTGGGTTGTCGATTATCTTGCTAAGCATGGCCCTCTATCATGGTTTGAACTTTCAGCTGCAAACCCTGTAACATGTATATTCTGGTATCCATCATGTAGATCAATCTATGCTTCTGAGTTGCCAGGACACATCTTTACAGTGTATCTTCTATACATGTTTGTAAAGCCTATTGGTGTAGATCTATGGGATTTAATGGCGTTTATACCACCTCTTCTAGCATTGCTAGCTACAATATTTATTGCATTATCTGTAAATGAGGCTACAAATAGTAAGATTGGCGCTATTATAGCCTCCCTCATATATTCACTCTTCTTCATAAGTAGAGAGGTAGCAGGCTTTACCGTTAAATATACATTTGGCATATTTACAGCTCCTCTAGTTCTATGGCTTCACTTAAGGGCATATAAGAGAAGAAGCTATATAGACTTCATTATAGCTGCATTAGCACTTATATACTCTGCCTCTACTTGGACTGGCATAGGTCTAACAGCCATACCCGTATATATAGCACTTATTATGACTCCTATTCTCATAGATTTATCAGAACACAATATACAGAAGAAAACTGGTATAGGTTTTGCTATAGAGACTCTGATACCAGCTGCAATTATGTACACTATACCCTCTTACCATGGGGGGAGATTAGTACTAGTTTTATCATTTATAATAGCATTTGTATTCTTTGGATACGCACTATTACTACATAGATTTCTAGGTAGAGCTAAAGCAGTAAAGATCTATGGCTATACACTACTAGCACTAGCTGTAGCTGGTATAGCAATTGTTATACTAGCTCAAGTTGTTCCAGAGTTTCTAGAAACACTTACAAGGATACTACCGGTAGCTGGAAAGATTTTACTTGGACTTGGCATTAAAGTATCTGGAGTACCAGAGACTGTAGCACAGTACCAGCCTACGTATCTAGGTGGTCTACCCTCATACATGCTACTTGGGCTACTTATATTCATGTTTATATGCATACCTATAGCGATATATGATGTAGTGAAAAACCGTAGTATAGTACTTCTATCGATAGCTATATGGTTCTTCCTTGCATGGTTTGCAACATATAATACTGCATACTTTTCAGACTATGCTAAGCTAGCAACATCTGTTTTAATTGGGTGTATAGTAGGGATACTGTTACAATACTCTAAGCCAACAATTATTAGACTTGGACGCCTAGCCAGAGTAAGATATGGCTTTACACAAATAATAGCACTTCTCCTCGCTATATCGGCTATAACCCCCTCTATTTTCATAGCATATGATGAGCATACTACGTACTTTTACACATACACAATGGTTTCAAGAGCTGAGGGTTTTGTCAGTCCCACAACTGTATGGCTTGATGTACTAGATTTTATTAGGAGTAATACCTCTACAAATTCTCTTGTTATAAGCTGGTGGGATTATGGATACTGGCTTACAGGTATTGCTAGAAGAACTACCTTAGCTGATGGTGCAACAATAGATAGTCGTAAAATAGGGTTGTTAGCACAGTTCTTTACAAGTGATGTAAATAAGTCGTTACAATATCTCAAAAAATATTTTGGGGCATGTAAAAAAGATGAAGTTTATGTACTTATCTTTAGCCCTGTGGATGTATATGCTATGGATAATGGCAATGTATATATTGCATTCCCAATGCATCCTGCAGGATTTGGAGATGTGCCGAAGTTTATAAGTGCCATAGTTTATCTAGCTACTAATGAAAGTGCTTCTAGAGGGCCGTATACAATCATTCAGAGGTATCAAAGTCCATACTATATGTATGCAACTGAAACAATTGCAAGCAATAAATGGATTGTAAACAAAACTATAGGTGTTGGACAGAGTCTAGTAGTTGCAGCAATAGGACTTAATTGGAATTCAGAAAACATTCTAAATGCTACATTGCCAAAATTATTTGCTTGGTCTGTACTGAAGGGTCTTGAGAAGCTTTATCCAGATCTCAATATAAGGGTTGTTCCATGGCTTATAAGCTATGGAATTGATACACAGGGTAGACTACAAACATATATGGATCTATCGTCATTGATTGTTGGATCTATTAGTGTATATGATGTTGAGCAGAATCTCTTTGATATTGCTTATGTAGGTATTTCACAACCACTTGTACTTGGAAACAATTTTAATAGATATGTGGTTGTTTCACTATTAAAGCTGAAAGGAGAAGTATTAAGAAATCTATGTAGCTAAATCTTCTTCCTCTTCTTCAGCTGCTTCCTCCTCTTCCTCACTTACAATATAGGCCCGACTCCATTCACTCATTCTAGCATGTGCACGCATATGGTGAAATAGATCTTCAGGTGAGAAAAAGTATGTAGCACCAGATACTAGTGTTGTTGATGGCTCATTCACACTTGGACATATCTTTGAAATATTGACACAAAGTGGACAGAGAATAAGACTTGATGTAATATCGTAGCATGTTTCAACCTCTATACCTTCAGCCATCTTAAACTTTCTTCTAACCCATCTAGCCTCCCATCCATATGACATATACATAACCTCTTGCTAAATAATTGCTAGATGCTAAAAACCCTTATAAATTAAAATACAAAATGCATTAAACTATAGATATAAGGGCTAGAATTCTAAAAATGTTAGATTTATTTATCAGTTTACTTAACTGCATGTCAAATTAACGTCCTATACACTTTTAAAGCTTCATATAGAAATAATCCAAATCCTATGGACGATATAATAATGGTTAGCATTGAGTTTTCTAGACTTGCATCGAATAATATTATTCTAAGTACTTCTCCTATCACTACCCCTAAAAAGAATAGGGAATACAAGATAAACTTATGTATAAGTCTTTTACCAACGATAATAAATCCCCTTAGTGGTATAGCAACAACAATTGTATATCCACCATAGTCTCTCTTTATAAGACCCTTTTCCTCAAGCCTCTTAAGATTATAATGAACAGTACTAACAGGTATTCCAAGTTCTCTTGAAATTTCCCTAACACCTTTTGCCTCCCTAGATACTAGTAGATGTATATAGATTTTGATGGCAATATCGCTTAACTCTTCTAAAGATTTCTCCATAGCTCTAACCACTAAAATGTTTTCAGACCTACTATAAAATGTTACTTTGTTCAAATGTTTGTACAAATTGTTCAAGGAGTAATGTTATAGGCTTTTACCACTATAGAAAATAGTGTTGAGTGTGTAAACAATGGGTAATATGAGTAATAAAATCTATGTGTTATCTATACTAATGTTATTAATAGGTATTACACTACCTATAATGATGGGATATTTGAGTGTATCTAAAGAACAATTGGTATCCATAGCTACAACACCATCTATTACTATAGAGAATAGAGAACATGAAAATAACATATCTCTTGAAAAGGGGTATGAAGGTATAATAAGATTTATTGAAAATAATAGAAAAATGCTTTTAGAGGTGCAGCAAATTTTAGGTGCAACTATGCCTATTATGGCTATTTCTAATCTGACACCATCACCTTTGGCTCGAGAAACCTTCTATCCAACTATTAGTTACTCAACTACTAGTGTATCCAAAACCAATGTTCAGGTAGAGGGTATAGATGAAGCTGATATTGTTAAGAATAACGATAAGATTATTGTTATAGCCTTACAAAATAGAGTCTACATATTTGATGTCGTAAGTAAGAGAGTGGCCTCAGTAATAAACATTACTGAACCCCAGAGCTATGCTATAGTTAAGGGGCTATACCTATATGGAGATAGACTTATAGTGATTACATTGCATTCCCAATTTATCAACTATGTTTTCCAAGTAATGTTGGAGAATTCGCCAACTAAAATTAATGTAAAGAGGGGTTTAGAATTATCAAGTATCTACATATTTGATTTATCTAACATTTATAGCCCTATACAACTTATAAATATAAGTGTATATGGATCCTACCTTGATTCAAGGCTATCAGAGAACTACCTATACGTTATAGCTACAGAAAATATATATAGTAATGATAATGATGGCTATATAATTCCTCTTATAGATGAAAGGCCTATTGAACCTAATAGAATTATTGCTATAGATGAGCTACCGATGGTCTATACAATAATACTTGCTATTGATTTAAAGTCTCTAGAGTATAGAGCTACTGCATATATGACCGACTATGGTTTTAGAATATATATGTCTAGAAATAATAATCTATACATAGCATCTCCTGCAACATCCTATCAGAAGCTATATCTTGATGCTATAGTTAAATTTATCAATATCTCATTAAGGTATTTACCTAGTAACATAGCAAAGACTATTAATAGATATGTAGAGGAGGGGGAATACTCAAAAGCATACAGCTCTATTGTAGAGTACCTATCTTCGTTAGACTATAAGGAGGCTATTAGCATTATTGAGAAAATAAATAGTGAATTCAGTGAATTAAACTATAGTTATGTTGATGAAACACGCTTCTATATCTACACTTTAGATGGTATTGAAATCAGATATAGAGGTATGTTTAAAGTAAACGGCTCTTTACTTGACCAGTTCTGTATGGAGGAGTATGGAGATAGATACTTTATAGTTGCTACAACTTCTACTGAACAAATCATTAAATATAAGGTTGCAGAATATATAATAGCTCCACCAATGTATAGAGATATTGAAATCACCATATGCTTTAACTCTATATGTACAACTACAACAATACCCATTGAAAAAGATAGACCTATAGCTGCAAGGCTGAATGTACACCCCATATTCTTTACGATATCAACATCAAATAATGTATATGTGACTGATATCAAGAATTTAGAGATTATAGGCTTGTTAAAGGGTCTTGCAGAGGGTGAGAGGATATACGCTGCTAGATTAGTGAAGAATACATTCTTCCTAGTAACGTTTAGACAAGTAGATCCATTATTTGCAATAGATGTAACAGATCCAACCAATCCAGTAGTTTTAGGCTATCTAAAGATTCCTGGATTTAGCGAATATCTACATCCACTAGTAGGAGATTTACTACTTGGAATAGGTCTAGAAGATGGTGCACTAAAGATATCCTTATTCAATGTTTCCGACCCAAAGGAAATGGCTGAAGTATCACTGATAAAGATAAGTAATACATGGTCATCTGCCCTCCAGGACCACCATGCAGTTACAGTATATATAGCTAGAAACATAACAGTAATACCAGTGCATATAGGCTATGGCCTTAAACAAGGATTCATAATAGTTAGCCACACTAATGCTAGGCTTAATCTAGAGGATATAATTGATCATGAAGATCCTCTAAGATCAGTATACATAGGGGGTAAGCTATTTACAGTATCAAGCTCTACAATAAAAATCTATAATCTAGATATAAAAAGAATTGAGGATGAAATAAAAATTAGCTAAAGTAATACATACCAAATATACATCCACCTGAATATATTTTTAGCTAACACACTTTCATATACCCATATAACTAAAGTCCCTTAAGACATATTTACTTATATTTAATTGATTAATATTACACACCTATTCTGTTTCCCTATCCCAATTAAATTCCATGTGATTATCAAGCAATGCAGAAAGACATCTCCTAAATTCACGTTTCATTAATCTTTCTAATTTGTGTATACTTTTTTGGGTGTTTCAATGGTATCTAGTGATCTAACTTGTTGTAACTGATGTTTTATTACGGGTTTTGCCCATTTACCTCCCCTGATCCACATATAGGAGATTGCCCCACCAGTTATTTCAGATAATGCTATAGCAGTCCATAATCCCACAGCACTTAACCCTATAGCTACTGCTAGTAGCCATCCAACACATATTCTAATTACCCAGAATCTTATTATATTTACTATTGTTGGTACTATTGTGTGTCCCGAACCTCTTCCTACAGACATTCCAAGAAAGGATAGCATCATCATTGGTAGAATCCATGCTATTGTTGTCACAAGTTTTTCAGCCTCTTGTACCACGGCACTGTCGTTTGCAAAAATTGAAATTAGATAGCTTCTCCCAAGATATACAGAGATGGAGCCTATAAATACAAATAGCATTATAGTATGTGCTGCCGTCAAGGCTATTTTACGTGCACGAGAAGAGTTTCCAGCCCCTAGATTCTGCCCAACCATTATGCTTATAGACATTGTAAATCCTCTCAGTATGGCGTTTGCCATGTCTAAAACCATAAACCCTATGGCAAATGCTGTAGCAATTACAACTCCAAACATATTGACCAGCGCTTGCTGAAAAGTAAATGCAAATCCATCGGATATCGTCATTATGGTAACAGGTATTCCTATCTTTAGGCTAAGGAAAAACCATTCTTTATCAAGTCTATAAGTAAATCCTATCTTAATTTCAGGGTATCTCACCTTTATAAGATATAACACAATTATACTAGAAAAGAGCCTTGTAATTAGTGTAGCTAAAGCAGCTCCACGAGCACCCATAGCAGGAATAGGACCTAGACCAACAATAAATATGGGATCAAGTATAGCATTGATAATTGCACCAATACCCATGATTGTAGCTGGTGTCCGTGTATCGCCAAAAGACTGCATTATAGTGACTAAGGACATACCCACTCCAAAGCTTATAAAGTCAAAAGCGATAATCTCAGCATATCTTAGAACATCTACAAGGATTTCAATCGGAGTTCTAATGAGGTAAGAAAAGATGTAATACTTTAGAAGTTGATATATTAAAAATAGAGCAGTTGATATGAGTATACATAGAGTGAACAACTTTGATGCAACTTCACTAACCTTACTATAAATTTTGGCACCAACATACTGTGAAAGTATTGCTAAATTGGCATTTGTAACACCTATTAGTATAGAAATGAAAGTTAAAAATATAGGCCAATTCTGTCTAGGAACCGCAAGTGCATATTGGCTATATCTACTCAACCAGTATGCATCTGTAATATTATAAATAAGCATTATAATATCTGTAAGCATTAGTGGTAGCCCTAACCTTAGCATAGTTGGTAGAATAGGTCCTGAAACAATAGAGTCTCTATACTTACTGATACTCGATGGAACCATCCTCAAAACCTCATTCATTAAGATGTAGAGTTAGAAAACATATAAAAAGCCTTACTCACAGTCTTCAAAAATAGAAATATAAGTTTAGTAAACCTAAATTTAGCATATTAATCAAAAATAGTTCAATACCGCCTTATCTCCTCCACCATCTATTCTTACTTCATTTATAGCTCTCCATCTTTAGGTAATATATACATTAAGACCAACATTTTCCTAATTAAGAAAATATTTGATAGGGTGTTAAGAATGTATATGGTCTGGTATTTGATGTGGTACTAAATAGTGGTGCGGGGGGTGGGATTTGAACCCACGCAGGCCTATGCCATCGGGTCCTCAGCCCGACCCCTTTGACCTGGCTCGGGCACCCCCGCACCATTTTTAGATTTCTATATAGTATCTCTGTAGCTGGTTTTTAAGATATTATTATGAAAAATATTTTGTGATTATCGTAATTCACTTTGGTTTCACTTATTATAAGAGTAATGTGGCTGGTATTGTGTCACTCTCCTTTATATTCTTGACATTTAATATAAATACTACTGGTCTTCCTACAGGTGGAAGGTCTCCGCATTTCACCTTCCCCTGATCATCGACAGACGCAAATTTGCATTTTGTTGGCGGGGGTGGTGACGATATTATGAATATCTGCTCATCGCTTACGGTAACTACAGTGAAGCAGGTTTTCTCACTACATAGAAGTGATGATGACATACTTACTGCTGACATTCTTGAGTACAACAGTAGTATAATATCATCGAAGGTTTCAAGTTCTATTAGGGATACCCTTACCACTACTATTCTCCCTTAATTTTAGTCATAGCTATTTCCGTCTCTAATAATAGATCTATTTTTAGAATAAAAGGTTTTATTAAATATACTGTCTAAGTTTTAATCTTTTTTTAACATAAATAAGCTCACCATAAACAAGTCTATCACTTCTTACACCCACTATACGAACAACTGCTATAGTTCCTATAAAGTTTGGTGATGCCCTAATGAGTACAACAGGCCCATGTTTTACTGGATATGATATTAGGTAGTGTGGATCCCTATTATATCTACATGCCACTACGACATCTATAATCTTGTTTAGCAGATTATTCTTCTGACCCCTATTAAATTCTATGACTCTCCTATAGAGTTCAGCCTTAATTGGATTCAATACAGCTGGCTCTGGCCTTGAATAGCTACTGAAAGCTGTATATGGAAGAGGTGTAAACCTATATAACACTACCTTTTCTACGCCAAGGGATTTAAATCTATCGATACAGCTTAGGGTAGCCTTGATATCATCTTCACACTCAAATGGAAGTCCATGCATAAGATATGCATATGGTCTTAGACCATATCTGGATAGAAGCTCTATAGCTCTAAGAGCATCACTACATGTAGATGGCCTTCCAATATGTGTTAAAAGTTTATCGCTACAACTCTCAACACCAATATAAACCACAGTACCTCTAAGATAATTACCAAGGATTTTAGCAACCTCTTCTGTTACTAAACACGGCTTAACATTCTCAATGGAGATTACGGCATCTCCATCTGCGATCTCAGTAATTGATGTAAGATTTCCTAAAAGTTTATCGATAATATCTATATTTGGTTTAGGATTGCATGGATCTGTCAGAAAACCTTCGATAAGAAGATCCCTGCCATAGTCAAGAAAATCAGGAGCGCTAAGAACAATTCTTGTAACACCTATCTTTATAAGAGCTTTCACCTCTTTAACTATACTATCCATGTCACGAGAACGTGCAGGTCCATGTATTACTGGAACACTACAGTATCCACATCCAGGTGGTATATTGTTAGGGCATTTAATTCTTAAATTGAGTGGACTTGTCCTACACATATTACAATTTAGACATGTAGTACCAGCTACTAATGTAGGTCTATAGAAGTTGCTACAGCCTCTAACAACCTCTACATAGACTCTAGACGCCCAGTAGAAGGGGTATCTGGTAACGGTATCCACATCTGGTATTACCTTACTGACTACCTCTCTTGATGCCCAAGGCCCTATACCACCATCAGCTAGCTTTCCACTAGACATCTTTACAGCTAATCCTGGTAGGATTCCATGCTCCTTAACACTGTATAAAACATTACGTAAGTCTTTATATCTACTAAGAATGTTACTAAGGGTAACCTCAGATTCACCCCTAAAGGCTATATCAAAATCAAGCCTCATTAACAAATTTGTGTCAAGTGTGCCTGGACCACCAAGCATAACAATACCATCTTTATTAATTTTACGCCAAATATCTATAGCCCTCCTTACAGCCCCAACATCACTCACCATATAAGATATGGCTAGAACTTCAAAATCTCTAGCAATACTGGGATTCGAAATAAATATCTCATATGGTGATAAATCCACATAGTGTCCATAGCTTTTCAGTAGGGAGACTACTAGGCGTGGACCAACACCTATTACATCTAGTGTTGAAAACCTCTTACCCCTGCCTCTTGCATTAGCATCGACTACCAGTATTCTACTCATTTATAAACCCCCATAGATTCTTAGATTCTAAGGAGAAATATCATTTAGAATATAGAAAGGATTTCATGTGGAATTCCATTAAGAACATTTTAACCTTTGCATCTACTCTAACCTATGCTGCCACATCTCTGGACATGTAAATAAATTTTTAGCAGAGATGCCGTGGCCTCTGCTACTGCATTAGGTGAAAGCTTATCATCAAATTCCTGTATCTTAGCTATATAGCCATATGAAAGATCCTCTTTCATAAAAGGCGTTTCACCTGTTTGTACCACTATTGCTACACTACCCCCTATTTTATATAGTAGTTTGCTAATGTCGTCAGCCTCCTTTGAATTCTGGACTATAAATACTATGTTATCTATATTCAAAAGCTCCTTCAATTCATTAATGCGTGACAAAACGAGAAAGCTTCTTCCCAACTTATAAGCAATTCTAAAGACTTCTGGTACACCAGCCTGTGCAGCTATACCAATAGGCTTTACAACTATAAACCCCTTAACTATATCCATTGAATATGCAACTTTTGCCAGATCTACTAATCTCTGAGGACTTGTAGGTGCATATGCCACTAAATATACCTTTAATTTACCACAGCCCCCCTCCATATTCGATCACCTAAAGTAGATAGGCTTTAAGTATATAACTTGCTATTGCATATGATAGTGGTGGTGGTACAGATTCACCAACTTGATTATACTGCTGGTCCCTACCCCCAACAAATACATGGTCATCTGGATAACCCATGAGTCTAGCCTGTTCCCTTACAGTAAGGAGTCTATCTTCATATGGGTGTATAAATCTTGATGAACCCAATACAGTTGGTGCAATATCACTAGGATCCAGTCTTATAAAATTAGGTAGTTTTTTAGATGCACCTTGATAGTAGTACATAGCCTTACCAATTCTAACCCTTGCAATCTTCTTCAATCTCCTTTCACTTATTGGAACAATTTCATGGTTTGGAATATATGAGCTCCCAGGGTGTGGCAAATCTTTAAGAACCTCCTCTACAGTTATATATCTGTTTAATGGTGTAGGATTTATCATAACATTTGAAATAAATAGCCTTGTTCTTCTACTTGGTGTACCAAAATCCTCAGCTCTTAAAATATTAAAGAATATTCTGCCGTAGCCCATATACTCAAACTCTTTTTTTATAACACCTCTTAGAGGTCCATTAGCCAATGGTGGTACATTCTCCATCACAAATATTCTTGGTTTAATCTCACCAACAATTCTTATAAACTCTAGTGTTAGGGTGCCCAAAGGATCCTTATATAGACGGTCAAGAGGGTTAGACTCTCTGTATGGATTAGCACCCGTAAAAGGCTCGCATGGTGGACTCCCAATAATTATATCAGGCCTAAGCCCCAATAGATATTGTATATCCCTTCCACTTATATCACGTATGTCCTCAGCGAGAGTTATAGCCATGGGAAAGTTTAGTTTATAGGTCTCACTACACGCCTCATCATTATCAATAGCAAGAGCTATACTAAAACCAGCTTCATTAAAACCTCTTGCAAAACCCCCACCACCGCTAAAAAGATCAACAACTATAAGCTTCTTCATATTGATCTTCATCTATACTTATGAATTGTCAAAAGAACCTCAATTAGCTTTTTGAGATACTGTACAGTTCTAGAGTTGTCAACCTCTATTAATTCAAAGCCACACTGTATACATCTAAAATTATTTTCAAATGCTTCATCAAATGTATACCTTGATGAATCATTTGGACATATATAGAAAGTCTGTGACTCTTCATAAGCTAAACGCTCATTTAGAACCCTTATAACTTCATTCATTCTTCTATTGATGCTATGCTTCAACATATCTATATCAGTATACCAGTAGTAGCTATACCACCTACTCTCACCCTTCGTCATTCTAATATAGGCTACAAAACCCTGCTTAGATAATTCGTAAAGTAGCTTCCTAACATCATTTACCCTTAGGTTTAGCTCCTGAGCAAGCTCTTCATCGCTTCTCCCACCCTGAGAATTTAATAGTATCTCAACTATCCTCCTACCATTCTCCCCAGTCAACGCCTCTATAATTTTTAGCATGAGATTCTCACTCAACTTTTCTCACCACCTTATTTTTTGCAGAGGGTATAATATAGTATTTTGCATCATGGAAACATAGCTCAAGCTCAATACCTTTCCACAGTCTATCAAGAAATATTGCAAGCGCTGAAACCTCTGAATGTGGCTGAGCCCCTATAGCCACATTATAATCTGAAATTTCATAGAATATTCTCTCAACCTTTTCAGCGCCAACTATAACAAGAATTTCTCGACATCTACTACTAATATCATCTATAACCTTAGTGATTGGCAATCCATACATGGTTAAATGCACTATACAGGCCCCCCTCCCTCTAAACTCTCTTATTACACTAAGTGGATCAACATTATCGTGTATCTGAAAATAGCTACCACCCCACCTACTAATGACCTTACTAATACTTCTAGTGATTGTTGGATCGCTAACGTCTGCTAAAAAGAATGTCCTAGCCCCAAAGGCTCTTGCCACTAATGCAACATGTGTAGTAATCCTACGATCTCTACCTGGTCTATGGCCAAGTCTAAGTACATGCACATCTCTATTAAGTGCCTGCCTTATGTTGCGATCTTCTGGACATACCGACATAGGCTATCCTTAATAATATTTATATTTATCCTCTTTAAAGCTGATAGAGGTATTACATCAATTAATGAAACTGTATGCTTCTTAATATATTCCTCTACATTCCTCCTATACTCCTCTATGCTTACATCATTTAGGAGGTCGATCTTATTTATCATAATGAATAGCGGTTTCCCTAGAGCACCAACATCCCTTAGAATGCTTAACGAGGTATCTAGTTCTAAAAAGAGTCTCTCTAAATTCTTACTACCATCAACAACAAGAAAGATTATATCAGCACTACTTATCTCCTCTAGAACAGCTCTAAACGACTCTATAATGTCTATCGGTATATCTCTTATAAATCCTATTGTGTCTACAAGAACAAATGTTGTATTGCATAGTCTAATGGCATATGATTTGGCTGATAGCGTTGTAAACATTTCATTTCCTGTTGGCTTATCCAAGTTTGTTAGTGTATTGAATAGAGTTGTTTTTCCCGCATTTGTATAACCAACTATTGCTACATGCATATACCCTGCAGACCTCCTCTTCTCACGCTCTACAGCTCTTCTAGCCCTAAGATCCTCAAGTTCTCTACCCAGTCTAGCTATACGTTTCTTGATATGTCTATAGTGTACATCTATAGCATATCGACCCATGCTTAGAAAGCCTGGTAGCTCCCCCATTTTAGCCCTTCGAATCCATTCACGGATAAGGGGTAGCTGGTGCCTCAATCTTGCCATTTCAATCTGTAGAAGAGCCTCCTTAGAACCTGCATGCTGTTGAAAAATCTCTAGAATCATCATTACCTTATCTACTACATCCACCTTTAATTCTTTAACTAGACATGTAACTTGCCTAGGCTTTAGCTCAGCATAGACAAATATTCTCTTAATAGAGTTGCCTTCTACAAGGTGTCTTAACTTATTGATCTTACCAGGTGTTAAAAAACATGAGCTATCCACCTTTCTTATGCTTACAATCTCCTTTGGATAGAATCCAGCCTCCTTTACAAGCGCCACAATTTCATCTATACTATCCACAGAATCTGTTTTAACTATAAGTATTGTTGGCTCCATCTACTATACCTTATACACATCATGCTACTCATTATCTACCCTAACATCGACTATTTCACCTAGCGTTACATGCTTCTGTACTTTTTGCTGCTTAACCTCCTCTTCAATAGAGGGCATGAGAAGCTTTATACCAAGAGTCTCTTCAAGTCTCTTAGCGAGTTCTAAAGTGGGTCGAAGCTTACCACCTTCAATCCTCTTTATAATATTTTCACTTACCTTCACTCTGCTAGCTAAAATCGATTGGGTCCAACCCAACTTCTCTCTAGCTCTACGGATTCGCTCAGCATAATCCTCTACAAGCTCCATATTCTGTAGACTTGTAGATCTAGTGGTATAGCTAGTACCCTTTCTACTGACTAATGGCTGTTGTTCAGCTTGTCTACCTACAGTAGCTGGCTGTAGGTATCCGGCTGATTTTGGTTTCGTAGAGCTCTGCTGAATATCCTGTCTCTTTTTACCTCTAGACTCTATCCGTATAAAACAATTGCTGCATACTGTAAGTACTGTTCCCTCTATACTTATATGATGTTCTCTACCCTTTTCAATAGGCGCTCCACACATATCACAATATAATTCCTTTACCTGCAACCATTAAACACCTGAGCTTTAATACTAAAATTTAATTTTTAGGAAAACTGTTTTTAGCTTTATACCGTTGTAAATTTTCTATAGTGGTGTAGTGAATGAGTATTGGGGATAACGAGGAGGCTGGGGATATATATAGCAAAGTAGATCTAAAAATAAAGGAGCAGGAGTCAGAAATTCTACTACTGAGAGAGATTGTAGAAAAGTATAAGGAAGAACTTGAATACTATAAAGCACAAGTTGAAAAACTCATGGCACCACCACTTATAGAAGCTACACTACTAGAGGTTTTACCTGATGGTAGAGCGCTGGTTAAGAGTTCATCAGGACCTATACTCGTTGTCCAGGTACTTGAAACAGTTGATAAAAATATGCTGAGACCTGGAGCTTCAGTAGCATTAAATCAGAGAGGCTCTGCTATAGTCGAAGTTCTACCCAAAGTTGAAGATCCATATGTAAAGGCGTTTGAGGTTATTGAAAGGCCAAACACATCCTATAGCGATATAGGTGGTTTAGATGAGCAGATACTAGAGCTGAGGGAAACTGTAGAACTTCCGCTAAAAAATCCCCATATATTTCGTGTTATGGGTATAGAACCTCCAAAAGGTATTCTCCTATATGGTCCCCCTGGTTGCGGTAAGACACTTCTCGCCAAGGCTGTAGCACACGAAGTTAATGCAACTTTTATAAGAATTGTGGCCTCAGAACTAGCACAGAAATTTATCGGTGAAGGTGCGAGAATTGTTAAAGAGGTATTTAATTTAGCTAGAAAGAAGGCTCCTACTATCATATTAATAGATGAAATAGATGCTATAGCCTCAAAAAGACTTGATGTTGGCACAAGTGGTGAAAGAGAAATACATAGAACATTAACACAACTTTTAGCAGAACTAGACGGTTTTGATCCTCTCGATAATGTTAAGGTAATAGCAACTACTAATAGAATAGACATTCTAGATCCAGCAATTCTAAGACCTGGTAGATTTGATAGAATTGTAGAAATACCACTACCAAATTTAAAGGGTAGATATGAAATATTTAAGATTCATACAAGGAGAATGCCTCTTTCTAGCGATGTTGACTTAATAGAGCTATCTAGACTTACAGATGGTGCTACAGGTGCTGATATAAAGACTTTATGTACAGAAGCTGCACTAAGGGCAATAAGGATGGGTAGAGAAATTGTGTATAGGGAGGACTTTGTAGAGGTTATAAAAAAGGTGTTAAAGGAGAGATACAGACCAAGCACATCCTTCTATGGCACAGGTATTGCTAATAGAAATATAGAAGATTTGAATAGATATCACCTATAGAGGAGGTATTTTAGTTGATTAATTTAGAATGTGTAAAACTAAATGAAAAAATTCTCAATATCTTGGAGAAGTTCGTGGTCTATCAATATGGTTTAAAGGCCTCTAAAATATTTGATGAGGTAGATAGAGATCTGCTAAGGGTATGTTACTCAAAGAATACTAAGAGAATTAGATGTATACTCTATGGTAATAGAATGTTTATCACAATTAGAGCTTCTGACTACATGATTATACCCCATATCACATTTGCCAAATACCTTCATAAAGTCCTTCCATATCCATACTATAGAGTTGTTGTATTAAATGAATTTGTAGAGGATATTTTAAACAGCTATACAGTATTTTCAAGACATGTTATCTATGGCGATCCACGTATAAGACCCTACGACGAAGTGATGATTGTTGATGAGAATGATAGCTTAATAGGTGTCGGTAGAACGCTTCTAGACTATGAAAGTATGATTACAGCAACTAGAGGGGCAGCGGTTCAAATACGTGAAAAATGTTTTGAGGGTACAAAATATGAAGGGCTATAAGACAAATATAGTAAAACCCATTCAACTCAATAATGTTTCAATACTCATAACAGGATTTCATGGATATGGAGCTGTAGGATATTTGGCGACAAGATATATGGTTTCAAAGCTTAATATGGAGTTAATAGGCTTTATAGAAACACCATTAGTTGCAGATTTTACATCGATAGAGGATTACGGTTTTAGTAAGCCACATGAAGTATTTATAAAGCAGCTAAATGACATTGGGGTAGTGGTTTTATTGAATAGAGTAAATCCTGATAGAAGGTTTATGGCCAGCTATATTAAAGCATTTATAGATGTAGTAAAAATGCTTAATGTAGGGGAGGTTTTTCTTGTTGGCGGTTTAGATGTTAGGTTCCGTGAAGATAGAGAAGAATTCAGATGGTTAAAGACTAGATCAAGTAAAAGAAGTTTAGATGCGCCATACTTTATGAAGGGAGCTTATATCGTTGGGCCATTAGCATCGCTAATTCTAGCCCTTGAAGAACATGGTATTCCAGCCATAGCAGTTTTCCCCTATACTGAACCGGAGAGTATTGACCATAGAGCTGCAGCATCAGCCATAAGAGTAATATCATCAGTACTTAATGTAGATATAGATGTTACTGAACTTGTAAATTATGCAGAGAAGGTTGAGGAGATGGAGAGACTTATTCAGAGTATGCAGCTCCAGCAATCAACAGAGAAGAGAGAAAGCATGATGCATACATAGATTATAGATAGCAGCCATATATTATCGTGTTGCCCATAACTAACACCTATTAGCTTTCAATACTATTTTTATATTTGTCTCTCCCATTGATATCAAATCAACTAACTTTCTATATAATTCCTCCTGCCACTCTACATCAGAACATATATACATATTTACCACAACTTTATTGCTTATTTCAACTATTTTTAATAGTGCCTCAAAAATTAAGTAGGAGAGATCATCAATAATACTGTTTTTTGTTATTTTCAGTCCAAGTTCAAATTGTGAATAGGGATATCTATCAATTAGGTGTAGAGGGGCTATACCAAGTATAGGGGTGTATATATAGCTTATACATTCAGATCCCTCAATTCCACTATCTAATAATATCTTCCCTCTACTATATGGTACTAGATTCACACAGTTAACAATAGGCTCAAACCTTTCAATAACTCTTCTTCGTGGAATCATAATCTTAGGGTTGTAAATAGAGTCTTCTGATAATATGAAGACTGCTCTAGCGTCGGGTTTTACTATTGGAGTATGCCTATAGATAAATTCTAAATATTTCTTCAACTGTTCAAAGGCTCTACGAGCAGCTGGATGACTATTTGCCTTATCTTCCAGATATTCCCAGAGTCTCCCCTCTTTTATTGCCTGCTTTACCTCCTTAAACTCTCTAAATATGGTATACAAATTATGTAGCGCTAAAAATTCGATTCTTTTATTTATCGGCATTTCCCGTACCTCCTCTGGTGAATGCTTTGAACATACTGGGCATTCACATGGGAAGTAGTTAAGATCCTCTAATCTATATGTAGCTCTACTACCCATATACCTACCATCCTTTGCATAAAGTATGTAGCTAGCTGAGTCCATGGTATCAATACCAAGGGCTATGGCAAATGGTACTATTAATGGATGGCCTGCCCCAAAAAGGTGTAAAGGGGCTGAGAAGGGTATAGTGCTTCTAACAGTAAATATCATATCAATTATTCTGTCAAATCCATATTGTTCCAGTAGAGTTGTTGGGCTTCCTAATGCATATAGGCTGTAGCCACTGTAAAATATATCGACCGACTTCTCCGCATAGCGCTTTAAGATATCAAGATGTGTTCCACCCTGTATAGGGAGGGTCCATAAGGTATCCCTACATTTCTCTACTATATCCAGTACCTCTACAGCCCTTCTATATGTTTCATCAGCACTCCTTAATGCCGTATCTCTATCAACATCATGGGATGTGGGTATGTCAAGAATGACACCTATATCACTTTTAATCTCACATTGATACTGCACTATTTCTCTATTATTTACCTCTATATCGCCATATCTTAGAATTTGATAAGCACCAGAATCAGTCATCACCACGCCATTGAAGTTTAGATATTCATGTATATCGGTTACAGCACTCCTATGCTTTTTAAGAATGTAAGCATTAGTTATTATTCCATTGAACCCAATATTATAAATCTCATTAATGGATATATATTGGTCCCTTAGGGTGGGGTCCACCACAGGAAAAATATATGGTGTTTCTATATATCCATGTCTAGTCGCTATCCTACCTATACGCCCAGCTAGATCTATCTCTCTTATCTCGAAACAACTCTACTTAACACCCTTCTTCCTACTCTCCATATACTCCATATAGATCTCATATATTTTTTGGGCTAGACTTCCAGAGCCCTCTACACCTGCTTCTGTAACCCTTATTCTGTCATATATAATAACAGCATTAACATCTGTAAGAACCTTTATAACATCACTTCTTAGACCAAGTTTTTGTGTAACTACTGAGGCAAACTCTTCAGCGTTAAAGGTTGGCTGCTCCTGTACAAGTATTTCTGAAATTCTTGAACCATTTATTATAACCCTGTGATATCTCCCACCGTCAGAACCCTCGACATCGCCTAAAACAATATGTAGAGAAGTTTGGTCAAATGAGGTAAGCCTCCCTGTATACACCTTACCATCTACAAGCTTAACTACTACTCTCTTATCAATTAATCTAACAAGCTCACTAGCCAGACTTCTAGGTGTATAACTCATAAGCACTCACTTACATAAGAATAATCAATGTCTCAAATAATAAGTGTTTATCTTACATGAATCTGTCGATTTCCATCCCCCACTCATACTACTCTATAGAGGCTTTAGCTCTAATATAGTATAGAAATTCACTATAGTTTAGTGCTTAATCTCGTCTTCTAAATTATCTAGGGTTAGTAAAGGTGGTTACCTCACGATTTATTCTCTAAAAAATTTAAGCTTTAGAGTTTGGCATCTAAATTACATTTAGCTGTGTGAGTAAAGATGGGCGTAAACTTAAGGTGTAATGTTATAAAAGTAAGTGAGTCGAAGATACCAAATGTATATCTTATTAGTATGAGTTGTGACGAAACATCTATACAGATGGACATTCATAGAAGTGTAAATATTGTTAGAGAGGGGGATTTAGCTGAAGTAGTGATAGATAAGGAGGTACCTACATATATTGAGGGAAGGGATTTTGTGGCCCATGGATATGTAATATCAAAGAAGAAGGTAGATGCTAGTGTCCGTATATATGTGAGTATATGGGGCTATCTAATAGTAATTGATACAAGTAACAAGGAAGTAGCAGATTTTTTCAACTATATGGATAAGGTATATATAAAGATAAGCGTATAGCCAGTCTTTTCACATTATGTGTAGGTTTTTAGTTAACACAATATATTTTCCTCTACTATACAGGGGTTTTGGATAGCTGTAGTTGTCTTGGTAGTAGAAGAAGCATTGCTCTATTTATAGAGCGTGTTAATGATAATGTAGTAGCTCTAAATATACTTCCAGGAAATCATATTATCTACACTTCTACTCTAGAGCTTTCAATGATTCAAAGAGTAGAGGACAACACTATTCTATCTACACTTACATTAGAATTTATTCAAACCCTAAGCTCTAGATCTAGAGCTAGTTCCTATATAATTCTAACATGTATTGAACCAAGTCAGCTGGCTACATATATAGCCATACTATCTAGTGATGTAGATAACGTTAAAAAAGAATCTGAAATAATATGCTCACTAGTTACAACTCTTAGTCAAGGCAATATTCTGTGTAGAATTAACAGTGCTGATAACACTTTAAAGATAGTGCTACAGTGTCTAAACATATCAAGCATTATTGATAAAGTTCTTCAGCGCCTTAAAAGAAGTAGAGGTGATATAAGCACCATCCCCATACCGCATCCAGTACCCATTGTACCACGCTTTAGAACCTTAAATGCTGATGAGTATAAATATCTACTGGAAGTCTTTGACAAAGGTAGGATAAGGATTGGGCATCTCTACTCCAACCCAAATATAGCTATTGCATTAAGTGATGATCATATTTTGAGGCACATAGCCATTGTAGGTTCTACAGGTAGTGGAAAGTCAACAACAACATCAATACTTGTAAGAGAGGCCGCAGCAAATGGATATGCTGTTGTTGTGGTTGATTGGCATGGAGAGTACATGTCTCTATTAAATGGTAGTAATAGTGTTGTATATACAAATCCTATTAGGGGTATAATTCCAGAACCACTAGATATAGAGGAGATGATAAGAATAGAGCCACTGGCATTTATAGAAATATTGGAGAGTGCTCTAGATTTAACACCTGCCCAAGCACACATACTGGAGGATGCTGTTAACATAGCCTCACAGAGAAGAGGTGTAGCTATTGATGTAATAGACACTCTAATAGAGATTATAGAGAATAGCCCAACTACCGCAAGATGGTTTACAGAGTCAAGAGAGGCGTTAATCAGAAAGCTCAAGCCTCTCTCAACAAACTATCTTAAGATAAAGTGGCATAGCCTTAAGAAAGTTACTATAGATAAGAATAAAATATACATATTTGATATATCTGAAATCCCAAATGTGAGGATTAAAAAAATATTCTCATCACTATTGATAAGATCTATAGCGTTAAAAGCCCAATATAACAATATAGAGAAACCACTTATAATAGCAGTTGATGAAGCCCACAACATACTTTCTACGGATAACCCCATCTCAAATCTTGTAGCTGAGGTAAGGAAATGGGGTATAGGCTTTGTAGTAGTGTCACAAGCACCATCAATGCTAGCCCCAGTAGTGCTAAAGAATACAAATACGAAGATTATACATACAATAAAATCGTCTAGCGATATAGATGCTGTTCTCTCAACAATTATACTTAGAAATGAATATAAAAAAGCAATTTCGTCTTTAAAGCCAGGCGAAGCCTTAATTACAATACCGGAGCTTGTTGAACCTGTATTGATGAAAGTATCTAGACTTTAAAATATCACTTCTCTTCCTCTTCCTTCTTGCCCTCCTTCTTTTCCTCCTCTCTCCTCTTAGATGCTGCTATAACATCGTCTATCCTCATTATTAGCGTTGCAGCTTCTGTACCAGCTTTAAGTGCTGATACTTTTACTAAGAGTGGCTCAATAACACCTAATGTCTTAGCATCTATAATCTTGCCTAAAAATACATCTATAGCTGACCACTTTCCGTTGGGCGTCATATGCTCTGCTCTTAACTTCATTAGAAAGTCAACTGGATCTAGACCAGCATTTGTAACTAGAGTCTCTACTATACCTTCAAGTGCTTTTGCAAATGCTTCTACAGCTAGACCTTCCTTACCCCCAATTTTATTGGCATACTCCCTCACATACTTAGCTAGCTCCATTTCAAATGCACCAGCTCCATATACAACCTTTGGCAGTCTAAATACATCAGCAGCTGCACTAAGAGCATCTCTAGCACTTCTCTCTGCCTCATCTACTAGACGCTCTAAACCTGCTCTAAGAACAAGGGAGACTGATCTTGGATTCTTACACCTCTCAACAAACACCATCTTATCTTCTCCAACCTTTCTCTCTTCAACAAGTTCACATACACCTAAATCTCTCTCCGTTAAATCTTGAATATTGCTAACTATTCTTCCTCCTGTTGCTTTTTCTAGTTTTTCCATATCACTTCTTTTAACTCTTCTAACAGCCATAACACCCTTTTTAGCTAAATAGTGTTGAGCAACATCATCAATACCCTTTTGACAAACAACAACAGTAGCACCAACAGAAGCAAGCTTCTCAACCATATCCCTAAGGATATTCTCCTTCTCCTCTAGAAATCTACGCATCTGCATTGGATCGCTGATTCTAATTTCAGCATCAATCTCTGGCTTTTCTATCTCTAGTGGTGCATCTAGAAGAGCTATTTTTGCATTCTCAACCCTTCTAGGCATTGCAGGATGCACAACCTCCTTATCAAGAACAATACCATAGACAAGTTGGCTATCTAGTATACTTGCACCTTTCTTCTTTATAATTTGCACATTATCGATATCGACATACCATCTATCTCCCCTCTTTTCAGCTATCTGCCTAATTGCTTTTACCACAAGATCTGCTAAATACTCTCTAGCACCATGTACAGCCTTACTTGTTAGAGCTGATATAACAACCTTTTTTAGAATTTCATCAGATGATGTACTTTCTACATCGACATCCTCAGCTATCTGATGTGCAATCTGAATAGCATACTCTAAAGCCTTCTTATACCCTGATACAATTGTTGTTGGATGAAGCCCCTTATCAAGTAGATCTTCAGCTCTCTTAAGTAGCTCTCCTGCAAACACTACAGCAGTTTTAGTTCCATCTCCAGCCTCTTCATCCTGACCCTTAGCTATCTGTACAAGCATTTTAGCAGCAGGATGCTGAACATCCATTTTATCAAGTATTGTAGCACCATCATTTGTTATCGTAACATCTCCTAGTGCATCTACGAGCATTTTATCCATTCCTTTTGGCCCATATGTAGTTTTAATCATTTCAGCTATCGTCATAGCAGCCATAATATTTGCTCTAAGGGCATCCTTTCCAGTTGTTCTTGATGTACCCTCTCTAAGTATTATTACTGGGATTCCAGTAGGTTCATATGCTGTTGGCTGCTGTGGTGTAGCCATATCTTACACCAATTGAGTTCAACTGCAGAGGTTCTATATAAGCTTTTATGCAAAAAACCTTCATATGGTATATTTGGGCTACAGCCTCCACAGACCTCTATACATAAACCTACCTATCGTATTCAGAATACTTTATATACTCTAGATCTAAATTCTACAGTAATGAGATGACTTCAGAGTAGTAATGGTGGCTACCATATGGGTAAGGTAAGAATAGGGCTAGTTAAGAGAACTGCACGTAGACTGTTATCTAGCCATCCAGATCTGTTTTCAGAAGATTTTCAACAGAATAAAGAGCTGGTAAAGAAACTTGTTATAGTGAATTCAAAGAAGTTGAGAAATCAAATAGCTGGTTATATAACTCATCTACTTAAGATTCAGAAGAGTGGTGTTGGTGAAGAAGGTCAGGAGGGATAGGTGGAGAATATAGCTAGGGTAAGGTTCCTAGGAAGATTTAAAGTGGATATAGGAGCATCGTATATAGATATTCCACTGGATAGAAGAATCTCCATAAAACTTCTATTAAAAGAGTTGAGAGAAAAGTTTAGAGCTTTAAGCAGTGTAATAAGTGAGGATGGTGCCCCTAGCTACGATGTAATGGTGCTTGTTAACGGTATTGACATCAACGTCTTTGACAATATTGATGAGCTCTACATTGATGAAGATGATGAAGTTCTACTAGTACCGATTACACATGGTGGGCTTGCCTGATACTCTTGATACCTATACACTGTAGCTCCAATAGATACAATGAAATCTGTCTAGAGTTAACCAGTAGATTAGCTAAAGACGGTATTGATATAACATGTTTTGCTACATCGCTATACAAAATGCCGTGGCAAAGCCATGTAGTAGCATTTCTCACATCCTATACTGCATTTAATAGAGGTAGAAATATTGCTAGAAGGATGGAGTTAGAGCATATGGTGAGACTTTTTAGTGAAAGACAAATATCAACAATACTAAATACCATAACCCAAAAGCTGTATGATGATAGACATATAGTTATAGTGCACAGCCGATCTAGAGAAAATGATAAGGATCTAAATAGAATTATTGGAATAATAGAGAATATCGTTAAGAGCTACAGCTGTGTATATATAGACTGGGACGAGCTACTTAAAAGATCCACTCATATAGCTGAGGTACTAGGAGTCTTTAGACAGTTTAAAGAGAGTAGTGTTAAGGGGCTTGAGAAAAACTTGGATAAAATTCTCTTAGGAGTCTCAGGCTGCAATAGTATTTTAATAGAGTAGTCAATATATTGTTTTTAGAGATTGTAAAGAAAGTTATGTTTAATAACCCTCTGCTGTAAAGCTTTAGGGCGTGAGGTGCCAACAATGCTCTTAGAGGAAGAATGGGAAGAAGAGGAAGAAGAATGGTGGGAAGAAGAAGAGGAATGGGAAGAAGAAGAGTGGTAGAGGTAACCAAGATATCTAAATAAATCAATGTTTTTTAGAAATTTAGTTAAACTTCTGGGTGTTACTCCATGGCTAGAGTAGCTACAATAGACTATGAAATGTGTCGTCCAGATAAATGCGGTATTCCCTGTATAAGATTTTGCCCCATTAATAAGACCAAGCCATATAAGGCTATTGAGCTTAGTGAAGAGAAAAAGGGGAAACCAATAATCTACGAAGAGAGGTGTATAGCCTGTGGAATTTGTGTAAAAAAATGCCCCTATAGAGCTATAAGTGTTGTAAATCTTCCAGAGGAGGTGGAGGAGAATCTCATCCATAGGTATGGGCAAAACGCCTTTAAGCTATATGGCCTTCCAATGCCTATTGAAAGCAAAATCATCGGTATTCTAGGGCCTAATGGTATCGGCAAATCAACCGCCATGAAGATTCTTTCAGGATCTCTTATACCAAATATAGGGCAATTTGATAGAGAGCCCTCTAAGGAGAGGGTTTTAGAGAAATTTAGAGGCACTATATACTATGACTATTTCAATAAGCTGTACCAGGGTCAGCTAAGAATTGTCCAAAAAATCCAATATATTGAACTTATACCCAGATATATAAAGAGGGGTAGTGTAGATGAGGTGCTTAAGCAAATTGATGAGAGAGGGATGTATAGAGAAGTGATTGATGCTCTAAATATGGAGTCTATTAGGGATAAGGATATCTCCATGTTGAGTGGAGGTGAGCTTCAGAAACTTGCAATTTCTGCTGCTCTTCTCAGGGATGCTAATGTATATTTGTTTGATGAACCAACAAGTTTTTTGGATATTAGAGAGAGATTGAATGTGCTAATGGCACTAGATAGGCTATTGCCTAGGGGTAGCTATATATTTATTGTAGACCATGACCTAATGTTTTTAGACTATATAGCAGATCTCATAGCTATAGCCTTTGGCATCCCTGGATCATATGGTATGTTCTCAAAGGTCTATACAGCTAAGGCCGGTATAGACCATTATCTAAAGGGATTTCTACCTTCAGAAAATATGAGGATTAGGAATGAGGAGATTAGCTTTAGACTACATGAAGCTAGAGAGGATAGATATATTGCAAAATCTAGTGAAGTTATATTTATGTGGGACAATCTAGTAAAGAGATTAGATGGATTTACACTAACCGTTGAGTCTGGACAGGCATATAGGGGTGAGGTAGTAGGTATAGTTGGTCCTAACGCCATAGGCAAAACAACATTTATTAGAATTCTTGTAGGTGAGCTAAAGCCTGATGCTGGTTACACTACGTCTATAGCATTTAGGATGAGCTACAAGCCGCAATACCTTGAGAGGGTAGTAGAGGGCTGTAGTAGTGTTGGAGAGTGTCTAAAGAGTGTAAATAGTGATGCTATAAAGGAGGATAGCTGGCTATATGTAGAGATTGTTAAAAGGCTGGGTATAGATAGATTATTGAGTAAAGAACTTGATTCTCTAAGTGGTGGTGAACTTCAAAAATTCTATATAGCCTATACACTAGTGAGGGATGCCGATATATATCTCTTAGATGAGCCGTCATCCCACATCGATGTAGAGGATCAGCTCTCAGTAGCAAGAGTAATAAAGAGGATTGCAAGATTAAAGAAAACTCCAATATTTGTTATAGACCACAACTTTCTACTTATCGACTACTCTGTAGACAGACTAATGGTATTTAATGGAATACCTGGTAGAGAAGGCTATGGAAGTGCACCTAATTCTGTTGCTAAAGCCTTGAACAGCTTTTTAAAATCTATGGATGTAACTGTTAGAAGGGATCCTGATAGTGGAAGGCCAAGGATAAATAAGCCTGATAGTTATCTTGACAGACTGCAGAAAACTCTAGGGCAATACTTCTATATCGAGTAGCAATATACAGGGTCTTTTAAAGTTGTTCAACCCATATATTATTATTGTAGTAAAAGATTAAATCCATATACACTATAAATGTAATGAGAATCTACTTATTTAGTAGAGGGCATAAGTGTCTGGAGTGAGGTGTGGCAATATAGACTGTGTTGTAGAACGTTCCAATACCATTTTGCAATAGAAAGCCATACACCTATAATACTAGTTGATACCGTAGTTCTAGGACATGGTAAGTATACTCGTAATTTTCAGTTAAAATAGATAGCTTTATAGTTCTTTAAATCCAATAACTCCCTTGTAGGTGTTATTCAATGTCAGAAAAAGTAAAGACAACAATATCTGTTATAAAAGCTGATATAGGTTCACTAGCAGGTCACCATGTAGTCCACCCAGACACTATGGCAGCTGCAGCTAGAGTTCTTGCAGAGGCTAAGAGTAAGGGAATCATTGTAGACTATTATGTAACCCATGCTGGAGATGACCTAGAGTTTATAATGACTCATAGAAAGGGTGTAGATGCTCCTGAAGTTCACGAAACAGCGTGGAATGCTTTTAGGGAAGCTGCAAAGGTTGCTAAGGATTTAGGACTATATGCAGCAGGGCAAGACCTTTTAACAGATGCCTTTTCAGGTAATGTAAGAGGTCTAGGTCCTTCAGTTGCAGAAATGGAATTTGTTGAGAGGCCAGCAGAACCTGTTATAGTGTTTATGGCTGATAAGACTGAGCCTGGTGCCTTTAACCTCCCGCTATTTAGAGTATTTGCAGATCCATTTACAACAGCTGGTCTTATAATTGATCCAAAGCTTCATGACGGATTTAAGTTTGAGATCTATGATGTTATTGCTGGAAAGTATGTTATTATGAATGCCCCTGAAGAGCTCTACGATATTCTAGCACTTATTGGCACACCTGGTAGATTTGTTGTGAGAAGGGTCTATAGAAAGAGTGATAATGAGATAGGGGCTGTTGTAGCTGTTGAAAGACTAAATCTAATTGCCGGTCAGTATGTTGGTAAAGATGATCCTGTAGCTATAGTTCGTGCCCAATCAGGATTTCCAGCGGTTGGTGAGGTTTTAGAGCCATTTGCATTTCCACATCTTGTAGCTGGCTGGATGAGAGGCAGCCACTTTGGACCATTAATGCCTGTAAGCCAGAGGAATGCAAGGTGTACTAGATTCGATGGACCACCTAGGATAGTTGCTCTAGGGTTCCAGATAAAGAATGCTAGACTAATAGGACCAGCTGATCTATTTGATGATCCGGCATTTGATGAGTCTAGAAGAATAGCACAGACTATAGCTGAGTATATGAGGAGACATGGACCATTTATGCCACACAGACTAGGGCCTGAGGAGATGGAGTACACTACACTACCTGCTGTACTACAGAAGCTTCAAAATAGATTCATGGAGGCAAAACTATACGAGGTTAAGGGGCCAAAGGTAAAGACAGAACTTCTACATGAGTAGCTGCAATAACCAATTTTATTTTTTATTTAAATATAATTCACAATTAAGTATAAATACTCCTAATACCCTTTGGTGTATCTACTTTGAAAGTCCCTGTACTCGCAATAAACTACAAGACATATAATACATCATTTGGTGTTAAAGCGGTAGAGATAGCCAAATCGGCTGAAAAAGCTGCTAGAGAGTATGGAGTAGAGGTTATAGTAATTCCACCTGCAACAGAAGTAAGAAAGTTGGTTGAAGTAGTATCGATACCTGTATATATACAGCATGCAGATCCATATGAATTTGGTGCCTATACAGGATGGCTACCAATAGTAGCTCTAAAGGATATTGGTGTTAAAGGTGTTCTCATAAACCACAGTGAACATAGGTTAAGACTTGATGAGATTGTTGCTCTAGTAGAGAAGGCTAAGAAATATGATCTAGAAACTCTAGTTTGTGCTGATACACCTATAGCAGCAGCTGCTGTATCCGCCATAAGGCCTACAGCTATAGCTGTTGAGCCACCAGAGCTCATAGGGACGGGTATAGCTGTATCAAAGGCAAAACCAGAGGTAATAACAGGTACTGTAGAGAGAGTTAGAGAGGTGAATAGAGAAGTTATATTATTGACAGGTGCAGGAATTTCAACTGCAGAGGATGTAGAAGCTGCAATAAAGCTTGGGACAGCAGGTGTTCTAGTAGCTTCAGCAATAATGAAGGCTCAGAACCCAGAGAAGGTAATTATAGACATGGCCTCAGCTGCCGCTAGGGCATATACAAAAAGATAGATTTTTTATAATTCAATATCTAAATATAGTATGTAAACTATATCTATCTAAGAAGAATAGATCCTCTATAGCCATACCACTTACTATAGCAACCACCCTCCACTACTGTTTTGGTTTTCATATATAGATCAATATTATGAACTGCTATCTTTTAGCGTATCTCCCCATTAATGAACCGCATAAGAGTTGCTATAATACAACTCATATTAAATTCCCTATACCATTTAACGACTGAAATTTAATCTTAGAGATCAACACAATATTTGCTCTAATAGCTTATTATTAGGCATTACATAGTTATAGTGTGATGATGAAGAGTTACCCAAATGACTAGTGATTTATTCCCGGTTTCAGCTGAACAATCCCTTTAAAATAAAAAAGATGCACGGAACTGTTGATAGTGAATTGTTAAATGAATTAAAATTTGACGTAAATGATCTAAAGTACTATTGTAGAAGGTTGGGCTGTACTAAAAATAAGATACATTAATAGTATATGAATTCTTTTTAAAATAATATGACTAGAGTTTGTAATTGTATGGTAAGTCGTTGGAAAATTTTTATGGTTCTGTGATATACGGTTTTTCTATCCAGCTATATCCTCTATATCTTTTGACATATCCTTTCTTAAATTAAATTCTGCTACTCTTCCACTATTCCAAGACTTTACAGGTCTATAGTATCCTACAATTCTACTCCATAGATCTATGGGTGTTCCACAGCTTGGGCACTTGCTAATTTTTCCAATAGTTCTATACCCACAGGTTGGGCATACAGCTATTGTTGGTGTAACTGATATATAGACTACATCGCTACTTTTTAGAGTCTTCATCATAAACTTTGCTATGGTATTTGCATCCAGCTCTCTATCAATAAAGACATGCTTTATAACTCCACCTGTAAATAGCTTCTGACATTGTGATTCGATCTCTAACTGATGTTTTAGATGTAGTATTGTGTATGGTGGTGATAGCTGGTTGGTGTAAAATGGTACTTTTCTACCCTCTACTTCACCAACAGGTATATATATCGATAGATCTTCAGATTTTGTTAACTCTTTAGCAAACGCTACATCCTTCCATGCAAGCTTTACACCAAGAGTTTCGCCAGGTACCTCCTCAACATTATAGAGAACATTATCATATTCCTCAAATTCCTTCAACCTTGAATTAACATAATTTAGAATATCGCTATAGTGTTTAACCACCTGAGGTATAATTGATGGCGATGCTTTTAGCCATAGATATGGCTCACCAAGCATTATAGAGACATATTCTGCAAGTCCTATTAAACCAATTGTATTGTAGTAGAATTTAAATGGGTTGATAGAATCTATATACTCTCTAGTCATTGGATATAGACCCTCTCCAAATAGTTTTATATACATTGCTCTAAACCACATAAGAGTTTTTCTAGAGATCTCCAGAAGTTCATCAAGCTTATCCCACATAATTTTATCATCAGATATTCTAGCTATCATTGCAAGCCTTGGCAAATTAATTACAACGACATTTATAGAGCCAACAGATGGTGGCATATCCCAAACCCCCTTAGCTTGATGAAGAACCTCTCTAACTCTCGACATATCAGATAGTAGTCTACAGCAGAATGAAAATAGATCCTCAGCCCTATGTCTATATCCATTTAAAAAGTACATCTGTCCTGTTTTTGTAACCATCTGCCAATATAGATTCCACAGCTCTTCATCCTCTCTAAGATACTTCTCAAAATCACTATTAACAATAGATGTAGGTATGGGGAAGGTAAATGGCTGTCCAATTGCATCACCCTCGCTAAAAACCTCCATAAAAGCCTTTAGAATTCTTCTAATTTCATCCAGGTAATTCTCATATATATCGATAATAAATCTAAATTTTTTGTCATTAGAAACCACAGGTAGTGCTCTATAGAATTTATTGCTAAATGCATAAACAATGTTTGTAAAGGGGCTTTGACCAGATTTTAAAGGATAGTTTAAATTATAGATAAATCTCTGGATATTTTGTTTAACACTCCTATAGTCAAGTCTATCTCTAGAAACAAAGGGTGCTAAAACAACATCAACGCCATAGAGCCCAACAGCACCTGTTCTCTCATGGCTAAACATATATGTTGCATTAACAAGTTGATCAACAGCTGAATCAAGATGTTTTGGAGGCTTTGATACAACAGTTACGGTTTTAAGCCCATTCTCAATAATAGGTCTTGCATCCAGCCCCCCACAATAGGGTCTAGCTATAGATCCGTCTCTAAGCTTGTATATATATATCCAACCATCTTCATGAAGCCTTATGGAATCCCTTGGAAGTATTCTTACAGCCTCACTATATATAGCAGAGCCAAGTATATGTGAAAGTAGACCGCTTACTGCCTTAGGCACATTAGCATTATCTTTAACAGCCCATTCAAAACCAGATAGATACTCCTCTAAAAGAGATTCAAGTTGCGACAATGGATAACACCATTTGCAACATATAGATAACACTACCCATAGTTATAGACACTGCCAACATATCTGTAGAGGGAGGAAATCGTAAGTGAAAGTAATATTGTGGTGTTACATACAGAACCAGAAATAGAATCAATATTTAAAACCAAAATCCATTACATCAACTCTACCAATGACTATAATTTAAATAGCTATTTAATATATTCCCCATATACACCGTAGGTGTTTCAGCTATATAGTAGCATCCCTATAGAGCTATATTCTCATTGTTTCTCTCAAGCCTCTAACTATTCTCCAAACCCTATCTACAGTATACAGACCTCTGACCTCCTCCATATCCTAAATGAATGGGGCTTTTAGATACGTAGTACTATATAATTTGTTCTTACCATATATACCATTTAATAGGTTGTTGGTGTTATACTATCCATATTTTTACGTTTAGAAGATTTTCTTTAAGGTATCGTCTATGGGCTTCCTCACCACATATAGTGGTGTTCTCTACTTCAAGCTGGTAATATCCTATATTGTTTGTTACGTCTATGAGTATTCGTAGTGTTCCTCCATCTACAGTACTACTTATATAGATATAGCTAGGATTTCTACTTCTCAGTTCACTTACTATCTTCTCAATATCTGTATGATGAAGAAAGTTGATTGTTTGAAAGATTAGTTGAGATGTCTTTAATATACTGTAGAGCTGTATTGGATCTATACACTCATTAGATACTGTACCTACCCCATATTTGGGTGGTGGTATAGAAGGTTCTTTTACCTCCTTAGCCAATTCGGCAGTGGGTGCCATTACCGTAAGTTGTCTATTGAGTTCTGTTTCCCCCTCTATTTTAGAGGAGGGGAAAACTATGATATCGTTCATAATTGCATCTACACTAATCTCTACAACCTCTATACTGCCCTCTAATCTATCTAGATATTTTACAGCGACCTCACAGCAGCTAGCCCCCTCATATAGTGCCCCTAGCGCCACCCCCCTGCATGCTATAAGAAGACCATTCACCATCTCTATAGATATGAAGATCCCCTCGGCTGGATATCTATAGGTTATACGGCCAGTAAACCTATTACCAATATAGCTACTCAATATACTTCTAAGAGTTTTTACACTTGCTCTAACAGTCTCAATAACACCCCCCCTACTTAGAAACATTAGTATACACCACTTTATACCTCCACTATAAACAGCTAGAATAGCTAACTAAGATAAAAAATATTGCTACTCTAAAAATATATAAATACTTCTAAGCCAATTTTTTAAGGAGTACAGAGGTGAAGTCTATGAGTGACACCATAAAGGAGTTCAATAGTATTGGAGAATTTATGAAACATATTGATGATAATATTGCAGAACTTAGAAGAAGACTTGGCGAGATGCTTAAAAAGGTTGAAGAACTTAGAGTAAAGGTTGAACAGGAGAAGAAACTTAGAAGCCTTTTAGGAAAACTAGGCCTACCAGAACCTACATCACAGAATGAGATAGCGTTAAGAAATGTAAGGATAGTAGTAAATCCTGTACCAGCACAGGAGCTTATGGCCTATGAGACTGCTATAGAATCTCTTAATAATAAAATAATGCTTCTTACAGCTATTAGAAAAGAAATTGAGATTCTCAGCAACATAGATATAGAAATTCGGCTAACAGTAATATATAGTGATGATATACCTAAGGCAGTTTTGCTTAGATTCATATAGTGTAAAAACCATAAAATATTTTTATTTCTTTTATAGCTACCTACTAGAACAGCTCTTCCTCAGGAGTAAGCCTCCTTGCTATAATAGCTTTAACCTTTAGAATAATATACATACCTGCTGCTACTCCAATCAATACAAGTACTATGGGTAGATACCTCATTATAAGTGTTGTTATAGTTGGCCTCAAATAGGCTATCTCATAGACATCTCCAACAATATTTACCACCACCTCATGTGGGTAGTAGTCTTGGTGTGTAACAGCCACTTTATATACTCCATATGGTATCTTTGTAGATATAACTCCACTTTCATCAGTTATGAGCTGTGTTATAATAACACCAGTTTCAAGGCTTTCTATAGATACAAGGGCATTTTTTACAGGTGTTGCCCCCTCTACAATAGCTATTCTTAAGTTAAAACTCTTTCTATTTACAGTAACAATAAGGGATGTATCATTGAATATATGTGTTACTATAGGTTTTGATGATTCATAGAATGTATCCCATGGTGGTTGGGGTACTAGCTCTATACTGTAGACACCACATGGAATCTCTATTGAGGCTATACCTCTAATTCCACTATATATCTTACTCTTATTTGCATACAGATCAAATATACCAGTAACTCTTCCTATTGGCATGTCGCGGATAGATATATCTAGTCTATATCTAATTCTCTCAACACCTATTGTTTTAAGCAGATCTGACTTAACTATTAGGTTTGTGGTTATTGGCATATAGATTTTTCTTGCATCTCCTATAGGCTCTATATACACCCTGTATTCTCCATATGGTAGCATAAAGCTTATCCTTGTTGCAGGAGGCTTTAGTATCTGGCTAGCATTAACTATACCACTCATGGAAATATTTAGTGGTGTTAGCAGTGGCCCATATACATCTCTAACCTCAAGTACAACTCCATATAGAGTTCTATTCAGTACATACTCTAGTTCTTGATCACCATCAATATATATCACAGTGGTATATGGTGTATATGCTCTCTCTCCATATGGCGCAATAGTTAAATTCCATATACCATAGCCTACTGTAAAATCTATAGTATTTTCAGAGCCTCTATAAACTAAGGTCCCATTAATGAGAATCTGTACCGGTGTTACTAAGCTATACGTATATTCATCATATATGTTTAGCTTAACTCTATACTTTATCCTATCTATATAGATTGTATAGCTAGAATCGCCCAAAACCTCAACAATGGCTGTTGTTGGGCTATAGGCAAACTCCCAACCTCTTACTGGCTCTATATAAACTGTTGTATTGCCAAACTGCATTGTTGTCTCTAGATATTCACCTGGCGATAGGATATGTATTCTTCCTATAGCTGGAAACCTTATCTGTATGGGGGCTTTAGGTGAGGTATTCGATACTCGATCTATGATATGTAATGTTAGCCTATAGCTTTTTCTAATTAGCTGTATCTCCAACTCTTTATCACTATCAATATATATGTTTTGTGTAAGTGGTTCGTATGCTGCCTCATAGCCTTTAGCAGGCTCTAAAGTAATTGTGTGAAGACCATATATAGCCTTGGCGATAATCTCTGGCAGCTTTACTTTTTCAGCAACTAGCTTACCATCAATATACATATTATATGGTACTATCGGCTCTCCATTCAATGGATCAAATATTTTAATCCTAACAGTATATTCTCTATACCTCATTGGAATTTCGATAAACTCATCCTTAAAGCTTGTTAACAATATGCTTTTATTTTCTGGTACTACATATGGTTCTTGATACCATATAGATAGGCTATAATTTATACCTGGTACCACATTATCTATTCTTATAAAGCCATTTTCATCAGGCTTAACTATAACTGTATTTTTTGGATAGGTGAAGCTGGCTGTAACCTTATCATAGGTCTCATTTATAGGTAGAGATAGCTTTACTATAAGACTTGGAGCTCTAATCTCATCTAGTGTAACTACCCTTCTCCCTCTAGCTGCAACATCTATATTTCTAACTACAGTAACGCTTTTTGTAGATGCTAGAAATAGTGTAGATAAATCGGCTAGAACATCACCATCTACATAGCCCGGCACTGTTCCATATAATGTTGTTAAGTTTCTTATTACTGGTATCTGGGTTGGCGATGCTGTTAAAACTTGTATGCCTCTAGCTGTTATAACTGTATATACATAGCCCTCTACTGTTAATATGGGTAGAAACTTTCTCACTGGGGCATCCATCGGATAGATATAGTATAGTGTGTGATTATAAGGCGTAGGTCTAAAGACTCTTATCCTTCCATCTGAGAGAGCCACATGCATATAGCTTCCATCAGCATATGTTACCACACTTACAGGCACTGTATTTAGACCTATATAGTCTATTGTCTGAATTACTCTCTGAAGGATTCTACCAGCTATAGCTACTCTAACAATATTCAGCTCCCCTTTCGATGGATATCCAAATACCAGCGTGTAGCGAGGCTCTTTAGCACTAATTATAAAGGAGAGACCCTCTACATCTATATTGAGTCTAAAGTTTGAAGATGCAACAATAGTGTATCTGCTTGGAGCATTAGATAGATCTAGAACCTCTATAGCAACCTTTAGAAATTCTGGTGTCCCATAAACTCTTGTAGCAGGCCTTGTATCAGGTTGAGTCGTTATTATAACTGATGGTAGTGTGACAGTATTGTCTATAGCTATATGTTTTGCTGGATCAAATACTGTACTCCAGATAATTCTACCAGTTACATCCCTTATTGAGAGGTTTGCATATAGCCCTACTATTATTGGTATAGATACATTGCCCCTATCATTGGCGTTAACACCATATAGATAGCTTATACCTCTAGCCTTATCATATGCCAAGACCTCTACCAAGGTATTTGCAGCTGGATACAGTGTATCGTTGTAAAGATATGCTATGCTAAACTCTAGTCTTATGAGGGTAGCCGGTATATAGGTTAAGGCAACCAGTGAAGCATTGCTATACACTGCCGTAGTGTCAAATACTGTTAGCGGTACAATATCCTGTACATATACTCCATCAATAGCTATAGTAGCATTGCCAGTTCTAGGACCAATTCTCATAATGCCAGGCAGACCCTCATCAAATATATATGCATAGCATCTTGTACACGGCACTGTCCTTGGACCACCCTCACTGGTAAGCACAATCACCTTATATGATTGTGTCGCTCTTGAGAGATAGATTTTATTTACATAGAAGTCTGCACCCAGTATAGTATGTAGATACCTAGTTATTCTACCACCCTCAATATTAAACACTAGAACATCGCCCATATCGCTACCAACAGCAACCCTTCTTACAGGAAAACCATCTACAGCTATACATGTTGGGCTACCCGTCAATGGATATATTTGCTCAACTACAGCACCTATATAGGGATCATTTACATTTAGAATAGCTACGCCATTGCTATTATTTATAGTGCCTGCTATAAGTAGTCGATTAACATCTATAGCAGCTATATATCTTGGCATTACCCCCAGTCTCACTACATCAATTGTATAGCTGAATACTATATCCATTGGCTGTGTAAATTCCGCATATACATTGGGTGAAGATGTATAGAGTGATATAATAGAGGCCATGACCGCCAAAATTATTAAATCTGTTCTCCAGTTCATATGGCAAACCTATCATACTAAATATCTGTATTAAATAATTAAAATAAAGCTTTATAAATCTTGCAGAGAAGTTTATATACTCTATTACCTATATATACTTCCGTAACTGCTATCTGATAAGTGGTGAATAGTGAATCCCTTTGAGAAGTTTGCTAAGCTATTTAAGAAAAGGTCTAGGTCTCAGCCTATAGAGGCTAGCCCCGACTTAGAGACACCCCCTCTTGGGGTATCGTATAGAGCTATACATAAGCTGTTTAGTACTATAAAGGGGTATAGAAAGATAGAGTCTTATTCTGTTAGAGAGCCCTTTGCATATATAAATATTGTTGAGGATGAGGCTACTGGGAGAATATTTTATGAGGTCTACGAAATCTCTCTTTCTGAAGATGAGCAGAGAATATATAACCAGATTAAGGACTTCATTATATGGGAGCTTAAGCCTATAGTTTCTCTAGATATAGATGCCACTAGGGAGATTCTAAAAACTGCTAGAAGAGTTATTAGAGAGTTCCAAATTAGATTTACAAAAACCCCTGGACTATCATGGAGTAAGATAGAGTATTATGTTGAGAGGGATTTGGCTGGCTATGGTATTCTAGACCCCATCTTTAGGGACAGGTATATAGAGGATATATCCTGTAACGGTCCTAGAAAACCTATATATGTATGGCATAGAAAATATGAATCCATTCCAACGAATATAGAGTTTTCTAGTGAGGAGGATTTAGATGAATATCTACTTAAACTAGCGCATATGGCTGGTAAGCATATCTCTGTAGCCTATCCAGTTCTAGATGCAATTCTACCTGGTGGACATAGACTTGCAGCAACATTTAGAAAGGAGGTTTCTACCTCAGGCTCTACATTCACTATTAGAAAATTTAGTGAATCACCCATAACAATAGCTGATCTAATTAGCTTTAATACAATTTCATCTGAGATTGCAGCCTACTTCTGGCTTGCAATGGACTATAAGCTAACAACACTTATACTTGGTGTTACTGGCTCAGGTAAAACATCTACGTTAAACGCTCTTGCAACCCTCCTTAGACCAACATATAAGGTGGTGACTATAGAGGATACCCCTGAGCTTAGACTTCCACACGATAACTGGGTGCAGCTTGTATCAAGACCATCTTACATAGGTAGTGGGGTTGGTGAGGTCTCTCTCTTCCACCTAGTTAGGCTCTCCCTTAGATATAGACCCGATGTAATTATAGTTGGTGAGGTGAGGGGTGAGGAAGCATTTGTACTTTTTCAGGCTATTGCAACTGGTCACAGCGGTATGACGACACTACATGCTGAAAATATTGATGCCGCTGTAAAGAGACTTACATCAAAGCCTATGGATATTCCAGAGTCATATATACCTCTAATAAATATAGCTATGGTTATTAGAAGAGTTCAGATAAGGGATGAGAGGGGTAGGGTAAGACCAGCTAGAAGGATAACAAATGTGTGGGAGGTTAGAGACTTTAATGACTATATGGAGATTGCTAGATGGAATCCCATAGAGGATACCTTCTCAATTGATATTAAAAACAGTATTATGCTAAAAAGAATAGGTGAGTTAACTGGGCTTTCAATTGATAGTCTACTGGAGGAGCTTAGGAAGAGAAAAGCTGTTCTTGATTGGCTTGTAGAAACTGGTAGAAATGACTATAGATCTGTTGCAACATATATCCATAGATACTATATAGATCCAGTCAACATCCTCAGGATCATTGGCTTTATTTAGATAGGTGGTATGTTATGAAGTTAAGACTCTGGCTAGTAAAAAAGGGAAGGAAAGGTGTGAAACAGCCTCTACAGAATCGGAAAATGGCTACAAGTAGAAGAGCACCTACAGTAAGAGAGGTTTTTACAGCCCTCTCCCTTAGCTTCTTTGAATCGTGGGGAAAAGGACTTGTAAAAACATTTGAGCTTGATAAAGCCATAGAAAGAGCAGGACTTGCTATACATCCCATTAAATATGCTTCAGAGACTATAGCACTAACAGTATTTGCAGTTATATTCTCCATACTAACTATAATTCTTATCTACTTCTTTACAGCTCCACCACTAGTGTATATGGCTATAGCTATAGTTATAGCTATAGCTATTCCTATGCTTCTTTTCTCCTTCAGACTTGCATACCCAGGTTTAATGGCCTCTATAAGAAGAGTTGAGGTTGAAAATGAGCTTCCTTTCTTCATGGCCTATATATCCACAATGACTAGAGGTGGCTATAGCTTTGAGAAGGTTATTGAAAGAGTTTCTCAGCTAAAAGTTTTTAAAGGGATTAGGGGGGAGGCGCAGAGGATTATAACGAGAATTAAAATGTTTGGAGAAGATCCGCTTACTGCCCTAAATTATGTTGCTCTTCGCCATCCATGTACAAAATTTAGAGATCTTATGCTGGGCTATACCACAACTCTTAGAAGTGGTGGTGATGTTGTTCACTATCTTGAGATTAGAACTAGGGAGTTATTTGAGTTGAGAATAAATGAGATTAAGGCTATTATGGGTAGACTTTCGTCCTATCTAGAGGTCTATACAATATTTGGTGTAATTGTATCTGTAACACTATTTGTATTCTTTGCAGTCTCTAGCGCAATTACAGCTGCACAGGCTATGAGAACTCCTGGAGAGGTGGTTATAGCTATTGATATTACAATGCCGTCCCTATATAACTTTCTCGCTCTTCCGGTAATGGGTATGGCTATAATGTTTGCTATTCATTTAAACCAGCCTAGAACTCCTATAAACTATGGAAGGGCCTATACAACATTAATTACATGTATACCTATGTCTATAGCAGTATTTATAGTTGCACTTATGGTGACTGGTGGTATTGACCTGCTATTAGGTGGTGCTCTAAATCTAGGGATTGTGAAGTCTTTAATGATGTCGCTAATTATTGCAATTCTAACTCTATCCCTACCCCCATGGTTTACCTATAGAGCTATGGTGAAAGGCTATAGAGGTATTGTTAGATCAACTGCTGATTTTCTTAGGGATTTAAGCGAGGTAAGAAAAACAGGTTTAGCGCCAGAGAAGTGTATAATAATGCTTTCAGCAAGAAGCTATAGAACACTATCACCAGTGGTTACACGAGCTGCTGCTGCTCTCTCAATAGGCCTTAGTCTTGAGGATGCTCTTAGAAGAGCTCTTAGAGGTGTAAAAGAATGGTTTGTAGTAGCATCATTTAGGTTTTTAGCGGATTCTATTATTGTTGGTGGAGGGTCTCCAGAGGTTATAGATGTTCTAGCTAGATTTACCCAAATTCTAAGTGAGCTTGAGGAGGAGACGAGAAGAAGAATGAGGACACAGATAATTCTTCCATACTTTGGAGCAGTAATGCTTGCAACAATGCCAATAATAATAATGTATATGTTACTCACAATGGCAAACATATCACTAGCGGTAGTAACACCACTTCTACTTGTAATGGGACTTGGAAACATTGTGAATTCCTATGTAATGGGGCTAATAGCAGGAAAGTCGTCACAGACAACGATAGCATCAGGATTCCTCCATGCAGCAATACTATCAACAGTATCAGCAATATCGCTAGTAGCTACACTTACCTATCTAGGTGCATAGTATATGAATAGACTATTCGCTATAGCAATCCCAATTGGAGTAGCTATAACATTTACAGCAATAGGCATAATACTACTAACAATATACAACTCAATAATGTGAAAACCAAAGCCACTAAGAATACTAGTGGCTACACATAAAAGCAGTAAATGAAGGATATGTAAGAAATCTACAAAATAGAGATACATGGAATAGAGGAAATTATATTAAATCCACCAAAAACAGTAGAGCCAGGACAACAAAAAGATATACAAATAAAGCCACACAAGTAATATACCACAGAACAATATACATCATAAGACTATATCTAAAATTAGGAACACCACACCTAATACCAGAAAAAGTAGTAAAAGTAACAATAGTAAAGTAAAAACCAAACTATAGGATATATAAACCCAAAAAACAAAATATAGAAAGAGGTAAAATAAAAATGAAGATCTTATACAAGGGAATAGAACCAATAATAGCCGTAGTAATACTAGTGGCAGTAACACTAGTAATAGCCATAGGAGTAATAGGATGGATAATGGGCTGGTGGGCAACACTAGGAGGAACAGAGAGTATAAAGGTATACCCAGACAGCTACATCAACGCTACCACTTCTACACTAGTTCTCCACATAAAGAACGAAGGTTCAGCAGCTGCAGTCATATACAAAATCGAGATAGCAGGAGTAGGAGTATATTCATTAACACAGGAAATCAGTCTTCCACCTGGTAATGAAATAACATATAACTTAGACCTACAAGGTGCTACTACTATTCCTGGTGCTAAGTATACTATTAAAATATATACTAGGGCTTGTAATGTTATTTCAGCCGTTACAGAGGCTAAGCCTTAAATATAATGATTAAGTTAATTT
>CALJEI010000005.1 GCA_938074605.1 uncultured Ignisphaera sp. | reverse complement strand
AATTTCTAAAAAGAATATACAGAATATAGCCACTAGATATCTTTAAGAGATTTTAAGTACAGCAATAAACCTCTATGGTCCTACTATATCCTAAGGCATATTCTTATCTTATTTTATTTAATTTTAAACTGAGCTTTATGCAATATTTAATTTTGTTATGGTAATGCTTTTTAACTTATCTTAATGCAGTTGAATTATTGGTGTTAAACTATGTTGGATGAAGGTGGGATTTTGAGGGAGGCTATACTTGATATAGCTAAGCTTATGGTTATTGCAGCTAAGACATCGCCTAAGGCTAGAGGTATTGACAACATTGTTGTAGGGGTTATAGATAGGAGGGAGGAGCTAGAGGCGCTAGCAGATAAAATGGATGAACTCTCTAGAGTATATGGCGAATTTTTTGCTAGAGATGCTCAAAATGTTAGAAATAGTGTGGCTGTAGTGTTAATAGGATGTAGAATTGCTTCTATAAATTTAAAAACTCCTAGAGATTGGAAAATAGATGCTGATACTGTATGTAGTATTGTAAATCTTGGTATAGCTCTTGGATCTGCTGTTAAGATAGCCTCTATGCTAAATGTTGACAATAGAATTATGTTTACTGTAGGAGTTGCAGCACAGGAGATGAAGCTTATTGATGCTGATTATGTATTTGGAATACCGTTAAGCGCTACATCAAAGAACATATATTTTGATAGAGTATGGCTGGGAAAGAAGTAGATGGTGCTAAAACCTCTATATACAATTATTTTAAAAACTTTTCTAGAGTTAATGCCTAAATAGAATAGCTATATATTGAGATGCATACTATTATGCATTAGATCGTAGGTCATATACTTTTTTCTCTCTTATACAATTTGCTATATATTCTATAGCGGTATGTAGCCCCTTTTCAATACTATCTATATCACTAGTACTAAATGCTTCAGTAGATTCTTTAAGCCCTATAGCACTATATATGCTATATTCCTCTAGAGGAAGTTCATTCAACTCTATTCTTTCTATAACTCTATATACTTCATTTCTATCTAGGGTTATTAATGGCCTTAGAATAGGGAGGGTAATACTTCCATCAACTATAGTAAGGTTGCTTAAGATGTAGGGAGAAACTGGTTTAAAAAACTCATCAGATATTATTGCTTCAGCCTTTGTCTCTTGGGCTATAAGATATGCTATCTCCATTATGATTCTTCTAAATAGTGGTAGGCTAAGGCTTTGCCCAGTAGACGATATCTTGTTGAGTAGAGGCTTTATATCAACTACATATAGTTTTGGTCTATAGCCATACATCCATCTACTTGAAAACATCTTTACTAGAGACAACATCCTCTCTGTAAATATAGGATCTACATTAGGTAGCAATAAATCAGCTTCACATCCACGCTTCATTATCATCCATATAGCGGCTAAAGAAAATAGACCATTTAAAAGTAGCCCAAGTACTCTACCCTCAACCCCTATTGGGAGGCCTCTAGGTCCATTGATAATTTTATCAAATAGATATGCATTTAAATCTCTTATCTCAATAAATGCTTTAACCTCTGGAGTCTCTAAATCAACCTTTCTACCACCACACTCTAACAGTATTTTTCCAAGAAGCTTCTCTACATCCTTACTAGTAAAGCTGTGACTCCCCTTCCTATGGACTCTAACTGCAAAAGTTTTGCCCTTAACTCTTGGGGTAAAAAAGTTTTTTGCAGCATCTATAAACTCATTAATATCGCTAAACCTAATAGTGATAACAGGAGAGACACTTATAACACCCATAACTCTAGACACTATATTAGCAGCTTCTATAGCTTTAGCTTCACTATCAAAACAACATACCCATACCCTGGCATCAGATGCCCATACTTTAGAGTTTATACCATTAGACTTTAATGCATCTTCAATATTGTATACCAGTCTTTTCTCCATTCTTAACCTACTTATAGTATTTTTAATAGCCACTTCACCATATCTTATAAGTAGCCTCCACACTCCTTGGCTAGATATTTGTCCTTGTGCCATAACCTATAGATGCACCTATTACCATACATTTTATGCTTTCAACTATATATCGATGTTTAGAATCTAGATAGAGTTAATAAGTGTTTGTAAGCGATTTGCTTTTAATCTATATCAAATTTCTATGTTTCTTTACCCAACTTTAATTCTTCTAATTTTAATTCCATTTTCTATACAATATCTATAAACCTCATTGTCTATCCTAGGGCCATTTGAATATAGAATTAGAATAGGTTTTGCTCCAATTAGTTTAGACTTTTCTAACAATCTACTTACAGTCTCCATAGATACTGTAGAGGATTTGTCAAAAACCTCTATAGCAATTTTCTGTCCATCTCCACGTGCAACTATATGTATAGAGCCATATCTTGTTGGGTGCATAAATTCTACGCTATAGCCAGCCATAATATATCTTTTAGCTATACGGCCTACTACACCATATTTTTTCTCATAAATTCTACATATATACTTAGCTCTACTAACCATTGTAGCCACCTACATATAGCTATTGGTTATAGTAGGAGGTTTAAAGCTTTAACCAAGGCTATACATAGGTTCTCTAAATAGGCTATATATCGCTATTGTTTTATTTGGGTTGATGTATTTAAGAAGGCTTTTATTTTTGAGCTCTATGATATAGTAAATTCAAATTTGACTATATAGAGTCATGAAGTGTCTTGGTGACTGTGACTACGAATAGGAGTAGTAGAAGGGGTGGAGAGAGTAGGGCTGTCTCTAAATATATAGTGTTTAGACAGGCTCTAGCTTCACTTGCAGACAACTTTTCAGCTCCATATATAGGTTACTACCTAGCATCACTTACGCCATCTGGTATTGGACAAGGTGTTCTACAGTTTTCTATAAATGCTCTTCCTACATTGGCTCAAGTTTTTGTTGGTCCTTTTATAGATAGATATAGAAGGTATGTACTAGCCCTACTAATTTCATCTACTATAGCCTCTCTTATGTGGATAGCCATATCGCTTATTGTAGAACCATTTGTATTTATTGCACTTGTTACTATAAGGGCTATTTTTGTCGGTCTTACAGGTCTTGCTTTTACAGCATTTATAGGTATTTTATATAGCCATGTTGAGAGGGGTAGAATTTTAAGTAGAGTTAATGTTGCATCACAAATAGCTACACTTATAGTGTTAACCATTACAGCATTTGTTATAAATCCCCCTGTAGAAATGCTTAAATACCTCTTCCTTTTCTCAGGTATGGTAAGCTTTGTAGCCTCATTACTATGGATAAAAATAATTTATCTTGATAGAAGTTTTGTATCAGCTGGGCAAAGTGAAATTAGTTTAAGAAGCACTATCTCGGATATAAGAAGGAATAGAGTGTTTATAAAGCTTACACTACTTTATTCAAGCCATATAATGACATTAGCTATTGCATGGCCTTGGTTTCCAATAGCACAACGCTATATACTTAACATGAGTGTTGCAGAAGTAGCAATACTCAATATATATAGTGTTGCATCAACAATGATCTCTCAATACACTTTGATGCACTATCTACATAAATTAAATTTAAGGCGCCTCCTTATAGCTAGTAGGCTAGGTTTTATAATCCCTCCACTCTTCTACTCATTTGCACAAGATGTAACAACAGTATATGTTGCAAGTATTCTTCTAAGCCCCTTTTTAGCCATAAGTAATGTTGCTATACCACTCTATGTACTTAAGATATCCCCCTATAGGATGTATGCATCATATACAGCCTTTCTAAATTTTTTCCAGGGAATACTAGCAGCAGTAGGATCTATAATAGGGGGATTTATAGCAGATGTTATAACAAAGGGTGGAAGTTTTGATAACCTAAGATATGTTCTAATTATAGATGCAGGTGCAAGATTTGTAACAGCATTACTGTTTACAAAAATAGATGATGTATAGAGTATTCAAATAAGCTATTTCTTTGCCATGTATAGCATTAAAAGCCTCTAATGATATATCACTACTATCTCTCACTCTTTTGATGAAGATTAAGTTATCTAGTTCTTAATGTAATCAATACATTATTTATGGCGTCAGCTTCTATTCTATAATTTTAAAATAGGAGTCAGCATATAGGTGAAGACTATAGTTTTAACATAACTTTTTTACCAATATACTCAATTTCTCTATCCGGTTTCGATTCTTCAATATCAACGCCCCTACCTTTATCTACAATCACTATATTAAATCTTATAGGCTTTATATTTAGAAGCCCCTTCTTTTCACCTATAACAATTTTATTTTCTTTGTCAATCCATTTAATTGGTATTAATGCATAGAAGCCTTTCTCATATTCATAACTTTCACCATCATCTATATAAAGTGTGAATTCACTATTATCACCCCTATATATTCTTAACTCAATTTCATTTACATAACCACTAGAATTCTCAATTGAGATTGGGGCTAGGGGTAGTATAGCACCTGCTTTAATATGTAGCGGTATTTTATCTAGTGGTGCAACAGCTACTATCCTTCTACCTCCAACCATGTTGTTGCCACTCCAAAAATCATACCATATACCATGTGGTAAATATACTTCTCTCTCAAATGTTGATGGCGTTGTAATAGGCGATACCATTATAAATGGGCCAAACATAAACTGGTCATCTATGCTATAAACATTTTTATCATTTCTAAAGTCCATTATAAGTGGTCTCATAATTGTATAGTCTTGTTCATAGACCATCCAAGCTAGTGTGTATATATATGGTAAAAGTCTGTATCTCAATCTAATGAATTTGGTAAGAATGTTCTCAACTTCTGTACCAAATCTCCAAGGCTCTTTTGGATAATATGTTCCATGGACTCTAAATATTGGGCAAAAAGCTCCCCACTCAAACCATCTAACAAATAATTCTCTATATCCCTCTATATCTGGATTTCCACTAAAGAATCCCCCTATATCAGTTGTCCAATAGGGTAAGCCAGACAAACTGTAGTTAAGTCCTGCCCATATCTGTGTTCTAAGTGTTGTCCAATCACCTGTTATATCACCACTCCAATTAACAACACCATGTCTTTGAATACCAGCGAATCCTGATCTTGTTAAAATCAATACTCTTTTACTTGATGTACTTTTCTGACCTTTGTAGACAGCCTCTGTTTCTAGTAATGGATATACATTAAGATATTTAATCATTTTTCTTCCGGTGTCTATCTCAAGAGTTTTCTGCCATGTGGAATATATTAGACGTGGTGCTACTTCAGGTTCTGATGCATCAAGCCACCAACCATCTATACCTATACTATAGAAAACCTCATTTATTTTATTCCAAAACCATTCTCTACACTCCTCCTTAAAGACATTTAAAAGTCCATAGTCATTAGCACCACCATGTGTTATACACCCTATTTTCTTAGCTTCTCTATATACATCAGTTTTCTTTTCAAATATAGGCCAAATCGATATAACTAATCTAATATTTAGCCTATGCATTTCTTCAACCATCTCTTTTGGATTAGGGTAATATTTTTCATCAAATTTAAATGCATTCCATCCATAGTCTCCCCAGTACTTCCAATCTTGAACAATTATGTCGATTGGTATTTTCTTTTCTCTAAAAGTTTTAGCTATAGACACTATCTCTTCTTGAGAAGCATATCTTTCTTTTGATTGCCAATACCCAAATGCGTATCTAGGTAGCATAACAGCTTTTCCTGTTAGCCATCTATATCCAGCTATAACCCTATCTATACTAGGTCCATAGATAATATAGTAGCTTAGATAGTCACAAGCTTCAAACCAAACCCTAAGCAAATTTTCTCTAGATTCTACAACACCCATTGAATAAACATCCCATAGAATACCATAGCCAGAACTAGAAACTAGAAAAGGTATAGCAATATCAGTATTTCTCTGTGCTAAATAGACAACATGATTTCTATAGCTAAATGTGGTAGAAGCAGAGTATCCAGCATGTTGACCAAGGCCATGCAGCATAGAATTAGGTTCAATTTCAAATATTTGTTCAAAAGAATAAAACTCTTCACCATAGAGCTTTTGCTTAATAGCCCTTCTACTAATCTCTTTAATTAAAAATTCGCCAAGGCTAAATTCTATAACACCACTCCTCACATAGATGCTAATCTCATTAGAGGAAACAACAACTTCATCACCAATTCTATTAACTTTAACATCAACATGCCTAGGTTTTGCAACAATAACAAGACTATTGATTTGATATGAAGACTGTGGGAAGTGGGTAACATGAACAATATTGCTATCAAAAAACTCTATAACAATTTTTCCAACACCAAAAGGCATCTCAATACCATTTTTAAAGGTTTTCATAATTCAAAACCTTGATTATTATCTTAAACTATAAAACTAATTAATATTAATATACTTTATTGTGGATTAATTGGGATTAAACTATACACTTTAACGTCATTATAGCTATTACTTATAGATTTATAATTTAGAATAAGGATAGTATACATAGATAGTATGTGAGGTGGAGTTTGATTGGATATAACTACTATTTTAAATGCTAAAGAGGGTATTGAAAAGGTTATGGGGGATGTTCTTAGAGTTTTAGCTCTTTATAAACGTCTATGGTTAACAGAGATTCGTATGGAGATAGAGGGTATGAATTCTACACTAAAAGAAAGTATACCTAGCTATAACGATATAAAAAATGCTGTTAAAGAGCTAAGTGATAAAGGATATATTCAGATGAAGAAAAGCTATAGAGGATCTCTATTGCATACTAGTGGTGTTGAAGACTATCTTGTAACACTTAATGAAACTACTGAAATAATTAATGCCTTAGATAATGATAAAAAGTTGCTAGAATACATAAGAATAAAGCATAGTATGTTTAAAAACCTTAAATAAGCTCATTTAATATAATAGAAATGTGAAAACCCAAAAATAGAGTAGAAAAGATAATTAATGTTTTTAATGGTGATAGCCACTCTGCTGTGTTGATAGATATGGTGTTTGTGTTTAGGGTTAGAAAACAGGTTACACAACCACATCGCTGTAATATAGATCTTATTGCTGATGCTATTGGGTTTGATGAAAATTCTTCTCTATTGCTATATCGTTTGAATCCTGTTAAAGCTGCTAGAATAGGTTTTCAGAAAACACTCTATATTCTAAATTGTGTTGATGTATATGTGCCAGATGATATTAAACTTCTTATAAAGTCTCTTGAGGAGGAGCGTATAGATCTATATTTTATGTTAGAAACACCTGATATTATAGTGTACACAGATTCTAGTGGGTTTATTAAGAGTCTAATGTCTAGAGATATAGTGGTTTTTGATGAAAGGACTGCAACGTATAGATTAGCTCCTAAAAATCTACACATGGTTTTAGAGGTTGCTAAAAGACGTGGTCTTAAATATGGACTTAGTTTTAGTGTAGACTATAAGGCTTCATTTGAAGCTCATCTAAAAATTGAATTGAGGGACTATCAGCTTGAAGCCTATAGAGCATGGGCTGCAAATAGATATAGAGGTGTTATAGTGCTTCCTGTAGCTGCTGGAAAGACCATAGTTGCTTTAAAGGCTATAGAGGAGCTGGGTGTTAAAACACTAGTGCTAGTTCCTACAATAGATCTTTTAAATCAGTGGTCTGAAAATATAGTAAAACTTCTATCCATACCAATAAATAGAATTGGTATCTACGGTGGTGGAAGGAGGGAACTAAACGATATAACTATAATGACATATGATTCAGCCTATATAAATCTAGAGAAGTATCCAAACCTCTTTGGTTTTGTTATTGCTGATGAGTGTCACCATGCTGTTAGCCCAAGCTATAGAAAGGCTCTAGAGAATATAACAGCGCCATATAGACTAGGTTTAACGGCAACTCCATATAGAAGTGATGGTCTCCATAGATATTATGAGGATGTGTTAGGACCTATTATATATTTTTTAGAGAGTGAAAGTCTACAGTCTAAAGGCTATCTAGCTAAACATAGAGAGGAGAAGATATATGTAGTACTACCAGAGGAGAAACTTAGAGAATATAGAAGGCTCATAAAAATATATATGGAGTTTTGTAAAAAGAGACTTTCTGGCATTAAAGATCCTAGGGAGAGATTCAGAAATGTACTTAAGCTAGCATCAAGGGATCAAGAGGCTAGAGAAGCACTAAGAGCAAAACATAAAGCTAGAAGAATAGCTTTAAGCAATGAGAAAAAGATTGCTATTGTTGAAGAACTTCTATCTAAGTATAAAGATGAAAAGATATTGATATTCTCAAGATTTACGGATATAGTTAGAGAAATATCTAGAAGATTCTTAATACCAAGAATACTTCACGATACTCCAGATGATGAGAGGAAGGAGTATCTAAAGATGTTTAGAGAGGGTAGGATAAAAGTTCTTGCAACAGCCATGGCACTTGATGAAGGTGTTGATGTTCCAGATGCCTCAGTTGCTATAGTTGTAAGTGGAACTGGATCTCATAGAGAATATATACAGAGGTTAGGTAGAATTCTAAGACCAAAAAGTAGAGAGGCTATACTTATTGAGATTATAACAAAAAGAACTATAGAACCATCGATAGCTAGAAGAAGAAGGAGATTTGAGGTTTTCGCTAATAGGGAGGAGAGATCTTGACATATGGGAGAAAAAATCTAAGACTGAGATACAGTTCTGGAAAAGCATATCCACTCTATCTAGATCCGGAGGGAGATAGAGAACTAATTAAAGAGGTTCTACAGTTTTATATAGATAATGAGGGGAAGCGTCTTGGGGATATAGATTGGGAGGAGCTTAGGATAATTGTAGGTGATGATAGGCTCTATAATGCATTGAAAAAGACAATGTTGCATTTTTTCAAACCACTACAGCTACATAGAGAGGTAGATCCAAAGGTCTTAAGGCTACGAATCTTTCAGCTTGTAAATACAAAGTTTGGAGGATTTGTACCACAGAGTAGTAGGGATAAGGCTATAGAGATTCTAAAGAGGGAGATTGGTATAGATGGTGATTTAGATAAGCTTCTATGGGCTGATGATATAAATGAGCTACCTCTAACTAGAGTAGCCAATCCATCTATTGAGGATATAGCTAAGGTATACAACCTTGAAACTATAGATACTATATGTGTAAATTCACTAAGGATTGCTATAGAGGTTAGTAGATATGAGAGGCTTTTAAGTAGTATTGTAAAAACCGTTGGAAGATTTTCAAAGCTATATGGCCTTGTATATGATATGAGGTATCGTGGAACTATACTTAAAATAGTTGTTGAGGGTCCTAGAAGCCTCTTTAGAAGACCAACAGCCTATGGCTTTCGACTCTCACTACTACTTCTAAAAATTATTGATATACTGTATTCATCTAGGGTATGGTCTGTAGAGGCTGAAACACAATTGGCAAGAAAAACTATTATTATTGAGGTTTTGTCACATAGGCTAAAACCCGCTATTACTACAGGTATTGAGTATGAGGTTAAGCAGGTTTTTGATAGCTCTATAGAGGAGTCCATCTATAGAGTGCTAAACTCACTTGGTGTAGACATTAGAAGAGAGGAGGAGCCTATAGCACTTGGGCAGCTACTCTACCTACCAGACTTCAAGATATATAGAAATGGTAGAGTCTACTATCTTGAGGTTGCAGGTTTTTGGAGGAAGGAGTATGCAGAGAAAAAAGTGTATAAGCTTCGAGAAATTTCAAAAACTTTAGATAACCTTATAGTTATTGCTGATGAAAATCTAAAGCCATTTTTAAAGAAGATAGACATACCAATAATATACTATACTGTAGTGCATGGAAAGCCTATTCTTCCATATAAGAAGATTATTGATATTATAGATGGTAGGTAGCTTACTGTATAGTGTAGCTATTACCTAACGTTTCTTTCAAGATTCTTAATTGCATCTATAATTAGGTAGAGAATGTATATAGCTTTAGCTCGTGATTCAGTAAAGCTTTGAATAGAATGTGAAACTAATTTAAATAACTCTTCATTACTACTATGTGTAGCTTCAATAAGCTTAGAGTGTAGTAGCGTTATATCTATGGGTTTTATCTCAATACCTTCAACTCTAACCTCCTCTAGTATTGATGATAGTGCAGGTGGCTCTATACCAAGCTTAATAAATTCATCTCTAATGCTAATAGCTTTCTCTTTAACAATATTCATAAGCCTCTTTAGATTAGCCCTCTGTAGCTCTTTAAGTATTGAATCTACATCATATACTATGAGCTTAAAATCGTTGTAGTAGATCATATCCTCAATACTATTTTCAGTATCCCTTAGGCTTTTTGGTGGTGGTGTAAATGGGTATTTTATGTAGAGCTCAGTATAGCTTCTAGCTTCTTCACCATCAAATATAGAAATACCTATAATAATCTTTGGTATAGGGGTATCTTCATCAATTATCCATGTGGTTGTCTCTAGGCTGAGTAGTTTAAGAGCTTTACTTGGTTTTAATATAGAGAATACTCTATCTTTAAATAATGCACGTAGTTTATCTTTAAGCATTATATAGTCTACAACCCTTATTGCCATATTTTTAGCTATTGAGAGATCTATGCCAAGGCTAATAACATCTGAGAAGGCTATATCATCTAGTTGTGAGAGAAGAATAAGATCAAGATCATCGGGTTTATAGTCCTCTAAAATTTTCCTAATATCACTCCATCTAAGGGTGTTGAGAAGTCCTGCTGCCTCAGGTTCGTGAAGCTCAAAGAATTTCTTTTCACCAATTTTCTCTACACTATACATTATAGTTTCGAATGGTATTCCATATACTCTCCTTAGGACAATCATTAGTTGTGCTAAACCTAGTCTTAATAGCGATGAATCTTCTCTATCATCAACATCATATATCATTCCATAGGTGAAATCTCTATATTCCCCAAAAGTTTCTGTAGGGACATAGACAACTTTTCTATCATATGTTACAGTAAAGCTATCGCCAATTCTTATAATTCTAGGTCTGCTTGATACTAAATGCCATATAGTTCTATTGGGTATTTTTCTATATTCTCCAAAGCCTTTTTTTGGTGGATATACAACTGCTAGTACATAGCTATAGATTTTTCCACGTGCTATATCCCTTAGAAAAGAAGTTTCTTCACCCCATAAAGCCTTTATATACCTGTACTCCTCAAAGGCTTCAGCAATAGCATCGTGGTCGGCAATTCTAAATTTTCTTAGAGGCTTTTCTATAATACTTCTAACAATTTTTGTAGAAGTGCCATGATTTATATTAGTGATTATTGCATCTTGGCTAAGATCTATACAGCCAATTTGAAATCTTTCAACAAGATCGCAGTGGCCTATAGGCTCTAATGGAATAAGTTTTCCATCGCTATCAAGATATCTCTTTACACCATACGGTGGTGCAAATTCATAGAAGTTGAGTTTTTCCCAAATCCACTTAGCCCTTTCACTATCTATAGACCCATCCTTTTTAATAACCCTTACACTCCTTAGAACTCTATACTCCTCTTCGCTTAGCTTATCTTTAAACCAAGGCGATAAAATTTTTGTAAGTGCTTTAAACAACTTGATATAGTCGTTGTTTGGATTTACTATAGCTTTTTCTATTGGAAGTGAAAGCCATTTTTCAAAAGCATCAAAGCCTTTTGATAGTAGCTCCCAGTCCCATCTTGTTGAGGGTATTATTATAGATTCCGTATATGGTATTTCTTTCCTCCTACCCTTTCTACCCTCCCTCTGTAAAAACTCTCTTACATTCTCAGGAAGGCCTATATGAACTACTCTTACAATAGTTCCAATATCTATTCCCTGCATTAATGTCCTTGGACTTACAACAATCTTTATCTCTCCTCTTCTAGCTCTCTCCTCTATCTCCTCCCTCAACCTCTTTGAAACTAAATGGTGGTGAGATGCAACAGCATCCCCAACATACTCTTTTAGCATCTTACTTACTTCTTCAGCTCTTGCAATACTTCTAGTAAAGACTAGAGTAACACCATCATCTTTTACATAGTTTGATAGAATTTCTCCAATATCCATTGCAATTGATGGTACTTCTAGCCCTAGAGCTTCTAGAAATTGAATTACTCTATAAGCATTCTTCTTAAAGGTTTCAAAATCCTCTAGTGCTCTTATAACCACTGCATCATCTATTCCTCTATCAATCACATAGCTTTTGTACTCTTTAATTTTACTCCAAATCTCATATAGATTCTTCCCAAGAACAATATATATTCTATTCTCAACCTTAAATGGCTCACCATCAATAATTACACACCTCCTCTTAGTAACACCCTCTAGAAATACACATAGGTCCTCTGGATTTGCTAAAGTTGCTGTTAATACTACTACCTGTGGTTTTTCATCTGCAATGCTACTAAGAATATCTATTGTAGCTAGCATAAGTGCAATACTTCTAGGGCTATAGAAGTCAAATTCATCAATAACTAAAAGATTGAGTTTTTTAATAAACTGATATAGCATCGATGATGGTTTTAGAAGAATTTTCTTTATCTCATGGAAGAGAAAAGCTGGATTTGTTATAATGAGATTTGATGCAGATATCTCTCTTCTCAATCCAGATGTTCCAAGCCTTTTAATAAGCTCATCCCTATATACAGCATCTAGCTTAAGAACCTTTGCATTTATAGCTTCTGAGTATAGTGAAATTCTCTTTATTTGATCATTTGCAAGAGCTAGCGTTGGATAAACTGCCATAGCTCTAAAGCTGTTATTCTCTTTAAATTTTTTATAGAAGTAGAAAAACCATGCTTCAGTCTTTCCAGAACCTGTACCCGACTTAAGAATAACACAAAAACCATTTCCAAGAGCCTCTAAAGCCTTTAGCTGATGTCTATAGAGTTCCTGAGAAGAGATCCAGATAGACTTTAGCTCTAAAGCAATATCACTAAATTTTATACTGGTTCTTCTAGGCTCTATAGCTTGATCAACCCTTTTAATATATTCATAGCCCATCCTCATAAATATATTGCTACTATCTACAATAGTCAAGCTATTCGCCCCATAACACTTTCTACTCTATTTTAGAGCTGCTATCCACACTCATCCATACAACACTTATTTAACGCTATATAAATATCTTATGGTTTTTAATCAAAACATTTCTTTAAATGAAGAAAAGCTGCTATCACTTCTTCTAATCAGCCTTGAAACACCTCATCACATTTCAGAGTTCACAGCCATCATCACATTAACCAAGTTCTCCCCAAAGCTATCTTATTGTTGATCTATAAGTGTTTATAAAATAGTCTCTATTAAAAATTGTTTTAGTTTAGGTGAAGATATATTGATATAACTCTATTAGAGTTAGGTAAATAGTTGAAATCTAACTTACAGATCCTCTATATAGTATCCTCCTTATGGCTGGAATAACTATGAGAGCTCCTGGTAGAGTTGCTACTAGATTGCCTGCTGTAACAAATATGAATAGTAGGCTGGGTTCCCCCACCCCAAATATGTATCCAAGTAGCAATACACCTATATAGATACCAACAATAGCTGAATCTATTATTGCTATTACTGGTAGTAGCCATTTTCTATAGCCAAATATTTTCCCAATAATATAATTGATTAGAGTATATGTGAATGTACATATAGTGCCTATTGCAATATCCCATACTCCAAAGGGGGAGAATATATTTGCTATAAATGTGCCTATAGTTAATGCTAATACGCTTTCAATACCCATTATATATGGTAGTGGTGAAAGCATATCAGCTACTCTAATTTGTATAGCTCCATAGCTAAGTGGATGTAGGAGTAGTACAAGAGATATATATGTGGCTGCAATTACAATACCTCTAACAACTACTATCCTCACTATATACACCTTTTGTGAAGTATCATCAAAACCTTTAGCCTATAAGCATTTATGCAGATATAGAAATGCCAACTGTATGGTGTCTATATAATGCCGAGGGTTGAGGTTAGAGATCTTACGGTTAGATATGGTGGAAGATATATACTTAGTGATATAAATGTAGAGTTTGATTCTGGTATACATATAGTTTTGGGTAGAAATGGTGCTGGGAAGACTACTCTACTTAGAGCTATTGCTGGACTAGTTAACTTTATGGGTGATGTTATGGTTGATGGTAGGAGTATTAAGGGTTTGAGTAGAAAAGAGTTATCTAAGCTCATAGCATACTGCTGGCAAAATCCATTCTATGGATTTATAGAGGTTAGTGTAAGAGATGAAATTGAAGTAATATTAAAGACTCTAAGGGTTTTAGGCAATAGCTATATAGCTGACATACTTGTTCCTAAACACCTTATGGATAGAGATCCTACAACTCTTAGTGGTGGTGAAGCTAGAAGAGTTTCAATAGCATCAATACTTATTGCAGATCAGCCGATATGGCTACTAGATGAGCCTTTTACAAATTTAGATAGAGACGGTGTTGAAGCTCTAATAAAAGTTGTAGAGTATGGTAGGAAAAAGGGTAAAACAATAGTTGTTTCACTCCATGAAATATTCTATGCATATCTTCTTAACCCAGATACATATATAGTTATAGATGGTGGAAGGATTATTGGGAATGGTGTCTGGAGTAGTATCACAGATGAGATGCTTATCAACTCTGGTCTTCTTACAATAGGTGATATATGTGTTAACCTATATAGTAGATGAAGTACTGAGTTTTAGAGAGAAGAAAACGTTTATGCATAGAGGAAGGGTACTGCTGCTTAAACTAATACTATTTGTATTGTCGATAGTTATTCCTTTAACCACTAAATTGAGTATCGCTATAGTGTATACAGTAGCCCTATGGTTAACAGTATATCTCATGGGTCTAAGAAAAACAGTTCTCTACATCATATTTTCAACTACATTTCTATACATAACTCTATATTTAGTAACACTCGCCCTAGGCGGTAATATATGGTATGCGGTAAGGCCATTGCTAGTAGCATCATCAACTCTATCAATTAGTGTTTTAATATTTGCAACACTACCGCCTAATCATGTAAGGAGGTTTATACTACTCTATTTACTTCTAGTAACTCTCAATAGTGTGTTAAGAGAGATAAGAGATGTGCAGATAGTCCTTAGAGCAAGGGGGGAAGCAGGTTTTAGATACTATCTAAGGATATTTGTAGTATCTATAGAGGTAGCACTATCTAGAATAGATGTACTTATAGACTCGTTAAAAGCTAGAGGAATAGAATTGAGTAGCTAATCCAATAAATAGCCTCTATTGCATTACTGCCAAAATAACTAACAACAGGTTATTAGGCTCTTTAACTAAAATAGCTTTTATTTAAATCAATCAATGCTACCACCTAATAATTTTCATGCAGAACACTTAGCTAAATAAGTGGTTCTAAGGCTAGACGTATGGCTTAGGGTTTATAACAAAATCTCTTTAGAGGCTTATAAATGTTTAAATTTAGTGAGGTAATACTAATTCTATTTACTTCAATTAATTTTTTTGTATCACAACTTAAATGAGTGGTGTTTAATAAGTTTCATGTAGGGCGGCTTGGTGGCACGAGTTATTGTAGATGTTGCTATGGAGGCTGCATTTGAGGGATCTGCAAATTATGCTGGTGGCCTTGGGGTATTAATTGCAGATAAATTTTATGCTGCTGGTAGGGCAGGACTACCATATATATTAATTGTGCCACTCTACCCAAATGGATATGTTGATTGGAATAGCGTTAATAGAGCTAAGTATGTTGAGGTTAGACATAGACATAGCTTCTCATTTCTATCAAAACTTAGCTATATTGGGGGTTTAGAAGTTCGATCTAGTGGCGGTAGGCTTATTGCTGAAGCTGATCTATATGAATATACCTATGGTTCTGCAAAGGCTATACTCTATAGAGTTAAAAGGCCATTGGCAGTAGCTAAACTATTTAGATATCTATATAGACATCATAGCAATGAGTGTACATACTATATAGTAGCTGCAGCAATATCTAGTGAAATTATAAAGAGGATGGTATCAACAACTGAAATAGCTGTTGTTGATATTCAGGAATCACACCTAGCTTTAACACCATATCTACTACCAAAGAATATTAGAATTCGCTTTATAACACATACACCTGGTCCATGGGGCCATCCAAAAATATGTAGAGAAGCAGAAGAAATTCTAGGTATATCGCTACCAGATGTTAAGACTATGACTGAAGCTGCTATGGAGGTTTCTGAAAAAGTGTTTACAGTATCTAGAAAACATTTTGAAATCACAAAGACTATTTTTTCAAGATATGCTGATAAGCTTAGCTATATAACTAATGCTATCGATTTAGAGAGGTGGCAGAGGATAAAGAATAGTATAGGGGATAGAGAGTCTTTCTCTAAACTACATCAAAATCTTAAGAACGAATTTATCTCTTTAATTAAAGTTTTATCTGGTAAAGAGGTAGGGGATAGAATGGTTATATCGTGGTGTAGAAGGATAGTTAGGTATAAAAGACCCTACTTTATTGAATGGCTTCTAGAGGAAAATACAGATGTAAGGGATGTAGTATTTATAGTTGTTTCAGGTAAGCCTCATCCAAGTGATGAATGGGGTAAAAGACAGGCCCAGCTATTCGTAAAACTTTCTAGAGCCGTACCAAACTTCTACTTCTATCCAAGCTATGGAGTAGATTTTGCGTATTACGCACTATCAGGCTCAGATTTATTGTTATTTACACCATTTAGCTGTTGGGAGGCTAGTGGAACTAGTATGATGAAGGCAGGAGTCAATGGCGTGCCAATATTATCGTCAAGGGATGGTGCAAGCCTTGAACTTATTGAGGATGGTGTTAATGGGTGGTTTTTTGGGGAGGAGCTAACAGAATTCATAGATATTGAAAGAGATGTTAGAGCATCTGAAATAGATGAGAAAGAGTATATCGATTTCCTTAAAAAGCTGCTAAAGATAGTAGATCTCTATAGCTCTAATAGAGAAGATTTTATGGAGGTGGCATACAACGCCTATACTACATTTACGCCACGTGTTGATATGAAGCGTCTACTTAAACAATACTATCCTGAGTTTATAGAGTGTTAAAACACTCAATAAATAATTATAGACCCAAACTAATAATGTATTTCAATAATGCTATCAGCTATTTTAGAGTGTGTCAGTCTTCCCAGCACTCATCACAATTCAGTGCATGAAGGGGTCATCACGCTACATTATTCTATAAAAAATAGTTTGAATAAGAAGCATTTTTGTCTTTCTATATACGCTCTATTCCGAGAGCTTTAGCTAAATCATATACTATCGGTGGTTTCCACCAATTTGGTTGAAGCGATTTAAGTATACCAATAATCCATATAATTGCTAGTCCTAGGTTTATCAATACTATTAATATCCATCCTATGATTGGTATTAACGATAAAATTGTATTTATTATAGCTGCTATAATTATCACTATAAAGAATGCTATTGATAGATATGCCCAGTACTTTGCATATCTATAGCCAGGCTTCAATGCAAGTGCCAGAATTGCTCCAATTATTGATAGAAGCCATGCTAAAAGCCCCCATAGCTTCTCATCATCACTAACACTAGGCTGTGTTGGTGCTTGTTGTTGTGACATTTTACATCCCCTAGCATAGCTTAGGGGGAACTCTACTTAATATATATAGATGACTACATAGGTAAGCCTAAGGCCATAAAATATAGGTGCCATAGTATTTCTATATATGTGCTATTCAAACCAAATATTGTAAAAATAGGTACCTCCAACTCTTTTTAATTCTAAAACTAATTGTATTCATATTTATTTAGAGGACGTCTATGACATCTATAATTTCAAGAAGATTTGTTATAGCTGCAATACCTATGTCCTTTAAAATATTTTTCTCTACCCTAGATCTATCTAAATGTATTGCCTTCATTCCTGCAGAGAGAGCTCCACCAACATCTTCAATAACACTATCCCCTACATATGCTATATACTCAGGCTCTACCCCTATTTCTCTACTAAAGTGTAGAAAGATTCTTCTATCAGGTTTATTAATCCTTAGCTCATCAGAGAACACCACTACATTCATACAGCTTAGTATTCCAAGCTCCTTCAAAATCTTTCTTGTATATATGCTACTCCAGAATAACACATTGCCTATAATACCCATCTTAAATCCTAGTCTCTTAAGTATTTTAAGGGTGTCCTTAACATCATTAAAGAGAAGGCTGTTTGTATCAATTGATGAGAAAACTTCATCAATAATCTTTATAACTGTATCTACATCTGTATTAAGCTCTTTTGCTAAAATCTTTTGTGACTCAACTACAATTTGAAATCCATCTAAATCACTATATCTTCTCAATATTTTTGTGGCTCTATATACTTTCTCTATTGTTTTGATGACGTTCTCCACATCAATGTTAAGCATATTTGAAGCTATGTATGCTATTTGGCTAAAGACTTTATCTATACTTAATAGGGTATTCCATACATCAAATGCTATAGCCTTTATTGGCAATACATTCAGCCGATAAAATGAATTATGACTAGCGGTTATAAGCTCTATAGGAGATGTAACATATATGCATGTATACATGTATATGATACCCTTTAACTATAGCTATTATTAGTATTTTTAGTGACTCCCTACAAAAGATGTGTAGCTATTGCAAAGACTGTGGATATTATTGGGGATAGGATTGATGTGTATTTAAAAGCGATAGTAGTTTCACCATATACTATTCTGCTTATAGCTATAGATGAGGTAATCACTATAAGCATTGCCGGTATATAATACATTGTGGAAATCAGTGGTAGATTAAGGCTCCTCCCCATTATGCCGGTGGCATAAAGGGTTTTCGATATATAGGATATTATGGTGAGTGAGAGAATAGTACTTACTGTAAATGCTATTATTGCGAGAATGAGTACAGCCTTGTATCCCTCAAGCCTTGATTTTCTAAACTCTTCAAGTCTAGACATATATAGAGTATATCTCTCAGCTGCTGAAAGAATTTCAGCAATTCTACCACCACTACCTATAGCTATAGCTATAGCTGCAAGAGGCACTCTTACATCTCCTGGAAAGCTAGAGAAGCTTTCCTCAAAGGAGTCTTCAAGACTATAGCCAAGCTTAATAAGTTCTACAAATCTAGCAACATATCTATGGAGAGGCTCCCCTAGTACTTTACTAGATTCATTTAAAGCTTCTAGCACAGGCATACCTGTTCTAGCATACGATGCTGTAAGGGTTGTTAATGAGGTGATCTGTCTTCTTAATGCTCTACGCATCCTAATACTATCCCTATGGAGAAGGTATAGTATGGCTGTTAAACTAGATATAAAAAATCCTACAAAGGTGTATGAATCAGGTGATACAAAAATTGGTATTGGGATTACCACTACCCCTATATATATCTGAATTCCGTGTAGACCTCTAAACACAGTAAATCCAATTATATTTGAGAGTAGAGGTAGAATATAGTGTGGAGCTATAAATGCTATAAATATGAAGAGTATAGGTAGTATAGCTACTTTTCTCCAATTCATGGTCTAATCCTCGATACAATTGTATCTGCTAACACTATTACTACTACTGTTGATAGTGGAAGGAGTATGAATGATGATAAGAACATTATGTATTCAAATGATACTCCAGCTATTGGATGAAGTAGAGTTAGCACTGCTATAGAGCCTACAAGAACTGGTATAAGTAGGGCTAGAGCAACAAAGACCTCCATATATATATTTAAACTTTCAACAGCTTTTTCAACACCTATTTCATATCTAGCTATATATCTATCTAGCTGTTGTCTCATGATAGAAGGTGTATCGCCGCCTATATTTGAAATTGAGGCAAGTGTTGATAAAAACTCCTTAATTGTTGCTGAAGGTGTTATTTCAGCAGCTTTCCTTAGAGCTATATCTAGTGGAGTTCCCAATCTAGTAAGCGATTTTACAAAATCAATCTCTATTGAGAAATAGCGATAATCTTTTCCTAAAGCTTTTGGAAGATTTTCAAAAACATTCTGTATGTTTTGTCCTCCAGTAAGCAGTAGTGTTGTGGCTGAAAGTAGTAGTATAGCTTTAGACTCTATAGTGCTACCCCTACTTCTATATAGAATTTTGGGTAGTATTACTGTAAATTCTATTGAGGTGAGGAGTAGTAGTAGAGATGCTACTACTACTAATAGTATTGAGTTTAGTAGCGGTAGCCCTATACTATGTATATATAGTAGTATAGTGGATATAGCTACTAGTATAGCAATTAGGGTGTATCTAGATGCTTCTATAAAATATCTCTCTATGCTGGAGGATATACCGGAGCCAACCACATAGATATCTAGTTTTAATTTAAGTAGATTATCTATTGTGGTGAAGAGGTGGTAGAGAGGTTTTACCACTACCTGAATATATTCATAGAATTCTTTTCTCAACATCTTTAAGTTTTTCAATTATTACCTCACCATCCATATTCTTTATAACCTCCCTATAGGTATTCTCTGGATCCCTCCTATATCTTCTAGCTAGAGCATGGATAGAAACTATATCGAGATTATTTTTAGCTGCATATAGCAGTAGTGCTGCCCTTTTATAGAGATCCTCAACAACATCACTATAGTTTAGCAGCATAAGGTCTGCAACCTCCCTTAGCATTCTACTACCATCTATATCTATTAGCCATACATCTTTCTGCCGTTCCCATCGTACAACTGTTTTAACTGTAATTCTATCATCTACAGAATTATAGTTCTCAACTTCATATATATATGTAACCTTTCTCATGGCACCTTTTGCACTTGTAAGTCTAAGTGTGTGTACAAAGAGTTTAGCTGTAGCAATAAGGGATTTCAATACTGACATTGGGGGGGCTGCAAGTCTTCTAATTAGCGACTCTATGTTTTCAGCATGTATTGTTGTAAGCCCGCCGTGCCCTGTAGAAACAGCCTGAAAGAAGCTATAGGCTTCTCTAGATCTAATTTCACCAAGTATAAGTACGTCAGGTCTTTGCCTCATTGCGGATTCTACCTGTGCTTGTAGTGTAACATTCTGTATATATGGATCGCTACTCAATCTTGTTGTCATGGAGATCCAGTTGTCGTGGAATGGAAGTCTTATCTCAGGGGTATCCTCTATAGTAACAATTTTTAGTTCAGGTGGTATGAACATGGCTATAGCATTCATGAGTGTAGTCTTTCCTGAGCCTGTAGGGCCATAGAATATTATCCCCTGTCTATTTTCTGCTGCAAGCCATAAAAGTGCAGCTACTGCAGGACTTAGCATACCCCTATTGATAAGCTCTACAATTGTATATGGGGACTCTCTAAATCTTCTAATTGTAAAGCTATGTCCTATTAAAGAAACTACATCAAGTACTATATGTACTCTGTATCCCTCTGGCCTAAGGATCCCCTCGGCAATAGGCTGTGCAATACTTACCTCTCTACCCGCCCTATATGCAAGTCTTCTTACAATTTTTTCAAGATTTCTATTATCAAAAACCCTATTACTTTCAAGCCACTCATATATACTATGAAATACATATATTGGTCTGTTAACACCATCGCATGTAATATCCTCAATATTTGAATCCCTTATAAATGGATCTATTTCGCCATAGCCAATAAAGTCCCGCAGAATATAGTAGGTGATATATTCAATAGATTTTTCTTCAGCCCTACAGCTTTTTAGAGTCTTTTTACAGACTCTATACACAATCTCTTTAGCATATTCATAGCCGTCATCAAATGTAGTAAAGCTTGAAAACCTCCTTAAGATATTTATGTCAGAAGTAGTATAGCTATGAACCTCTCTATACATTTTTTCTTCAATATGGTTAAGCTGTGGTTCAGAAACTATATAAAGAAGCTTACCATCAATACCTTCAACAATAGATACTGTTACATAGTTTCGAAAACCAATAGAATATTGATCAACAACCCTCTTACCAAGAACAGCCATAGTGAGGACACCACAGCTGCATAGGGAGTATGTAAACGGTAACTAATAAATAAATGGGTTATATAAAAATAGTATCTACATAAAGGTCTTACCAACATGTTGGTCAACTACTTTTAAACTCAAGTCAAGAATACAGCATTCTACTCTCTATCTATTCAACAAGTGCTGGCCATATAAAGCCATAGCTTGCCTCTACACCACTACTTGTAACAACCTTTACTATATAGGTATATCCAGGTTTATAGAGGCTTGAGTTACTAACTTTAAGTCTTACCTCCTTCACCTTATACGGCTCAATTACAACTCCAGGTTCAATAGATATAGATTCTATTGCAATTCCATTTGTATCAAGGATATAGGCCGACACAATATTTACTGTTGCACCACCGAGATTTCTAACATATATATTTAGCGCATTTTTACTAACTACATTTACTGCATCTATTTTTATTCTCTCATGCCATACAGATTGTGATGGCATTTGTGATGAGGTTATATAACCTGATACCCACATCCATAGGAGGGCTCCAGCAGCTACAGAAATTATTATAAGTATTATTGTTGCAATAATTGGTGAAACTCCTTTTGATAGCCTCACTAGCACTCTCCCACAAGTATTATTCTTTGTTCATATATTTAAACATTTCCTTCATAAATTTATTAAGTTTTTAATACAGTACTTCAATCAGTAAATAGTCTAGTAATGGTGTTGAGAATTTTATATATGGTATGTTGCTATGCATTATATAGGGTGGGAGATTGTTTGTAAAGGGTGTAAGTGAATATATTGCTGTATTTATAACTGCTATTGTTACTCTAGCAGCTGGGCTAGGGATATTTATATATGCTTATACAGTTATTGATAGCTATAGTTTTGCATTTAGTCAAAGCATAGAGTATACAAAAACTGGGTATAGGGAGAGCCTTGATGTTATGGCTAGCTATATAGGGGGTGTAGATGTTATAGTTATAGTTGTTACAGGTGAATTCTCTACTGAGGTTGCTGCTATATATATAAATAATACGCTCTCTACATGTAAACTTTATACAGGTGACGATATCTATATTGTTAATGGGGTTGATGTAGCTAGAATTCCATCAAATTCTATTGCAATAATTAAATGTCCTGTGCAAGGGGCTTTGGCATATATAAAGATTGTGTATAGAGGTGGTGAAATTGTGTCATGGGCGGCAAAAATTATATAGAGGTATATCAGCAATAATTGGTTCTGCTATAATTATAGCAATTTTTATAGTTTTAGCTACATCCACTATTATTATGATGGATAGACTTAACTCACTAATTATGGAGGTTACAAATAGTGTTATTGGGAGAAGCGATAGGCTACTTATACTATATGGCGTAGAAAGTTGGTGGAGCTTTAACGGCTCTAATATAGTCATATATATAGATAATAAGATGAGTAAAGCCGCATTGCTTACAGCAATAGTTATTGTGTATAGCGATGAAAGTTATGAAACTATATCGAGAATCAATAGAACTATAGATAGAGGTATCGTGATGTATCATAATGAATGGCTCTCTACTTCAATGCATAAGAATCTACAGCTTCCCTATCCACTCCCTCCTGCAACAACAACGATTATAAATCTACAATCAACAAAAACACCCATAGCAATATCAATAGCTGTTATGACAACATCAAACAATGTAGCCATACCGTCAAAAAAGTCCTAGCATACTAAGTTCTATAAACTTATATGGACTGATGTTTATTGTTGTACAAATTCTTTTGCTTACAATATAGGTGTGTTGGAAAATTAAGTTAATAGAGTGGTTATTGTTTAGAATATAGGTTTTTCCATAGCTATAAGCTAGAGTTGGATTGGGCTATAGTTAGAGTTACCTTTGTCGAATAGCCAACTTTTACGACCATTTGTTTCATCTCAGCTAAAGCTTTCAATTAAGCTTCAGGGGCAATGGGGGTCTTCACATCTTAAGCAGATTCATACATGTTGTTTAATATCTGCATTTACATTTTAACAACATACGCTCTTTTAGTATTAATCTTCTATCACATACTAGGCGTAAGCTTAAAGCATGCTTTGAGTTAACGTTTAACTGATAGAGCATTTAACTTAGCTTTGTATTCAATATTAGAGGTGTGTATTCAAAAACTATCGACAAATTCTAAATAAATGAAGGTTAATGGTATTGATAGTAAAAGAGGTTGAAGGTCTACAAAGCTAAGGGTTTTAGTAGAGACTTTTAAAAGAGGACAGAAAGATCTAGTCAATTAAATAGCCTTCATATCCCTAAGTATTTTAGCTTTAACCTCAAAGACCTTTTCTATATTATTTGGTGTTAGAACATTTTTGGAGAACCTTCGACTACTATTTCTAAGCATAATTACCTTGTTGGAGAATCTATAGATATGGGTAAGATCGTGGATGCCATGATGATAGCAAGTCTCTATGGAAAGTCTTTTAATCATATTAAGTATCTCCTAGTATCTAGGGTCTAGACTAGCAGTTGGTTTATCTAGTAGAAGTATGTTGGGTTCTGCTATAAGCGCTCTAGCTACTCTTTGTAGCTCACCTCCATTAAATTGATGGAAGTTTTTAATGTTAAAATGAAGTTAGAGGCTTAATAATGTTATAGAGCTTAGCGTAATAACCCTAGACATTGGGAAGAAGATATACAAATTGTAGGCGTAGATATATGTATTGAAACACATAGGGTTTTTAAATTTAGTGAAAAGTCTTTATGTCTAGTCTCTCATGTGGAAAACTCTGTATGTTGCTATTAGAGTTAAAAAGCTGTAGAAAAGAAAGTATTGGTTTGGTTTTTGCTATTGAACGTTCAATAATGTGTAAAAAGCTCTTCAAATAGGTTATGATTCTAGGGATATCTATGAAGTTAGTAGATTCATACATGTTTTTGGATGAGCTTAGAAATTTGATATATAAACTACTTGAGTTTAGGGATAGTGTGCGTGAAGAAGGTCTTGAACTTATACCGCTAAGGATTGGTACCCCACTTGTTAGATATGGCTTTATATCAATGCTTAAGGGTGGTGTAATTATGGATGTAACGAATGAGGAGCAGGGTGGTATAGCAGAGGATGCTGGTGCCGTAGGGGTTATGATATTAGATAAGCTACCCTATGACGTTAGGGCGGCAGGCGGCGTTGCTAGAACTGCTGATTTAAATGTGATTGTAAGGGTTATGGAGACTCTAACAATACCAGTGTCAGCAAAGTGTAGAATAGGACATGCTGAGGAGGCTAGATTGCTTGAGGAGATAGGTGTAGATCTTATTGATGAAAGTGAGGTTCTTACGCCAGTTGATGAAAAGGCTCATATCGATAAATGGATGTTTAAAACACCATTTGTAAATGGTGCTAGAAGTTTGCCAGAAGCTCTAAGAAGAATCTATGAGGGTGCTTCAATGATTAGGACTAAGGGAGAGCCTGGTACTGGTAATGTTGCTGAGGCTGTAAAGCATATGAAGTTGGTTAACAGAGATATAGCTACATTAAGAGGCTACTATATGTCAGGTGATGTGGAGGCAATATGGGTTTACTGTAAGGAGAATAAAGTTCCATACGAGTTAGCACTACTGACAGCTAAGCTAGGCAGACTACCGGTTGTGAATTTTGCTGCTGGCGGTATAGCGACTCCAGCTGATGCCGCTCTTATGATGTGGCTAGGCGCTGATGGCGTATTTGTAGGATCAGGTATATTTAAGAGTAGTGATCCAGAGGCTCGAGCAAGAGCAATAGTGCTTGCCACATCCTACTATGATGACCCTGAGACTGTTGTTGAAGCTCAGAAAATGGTTAGTGAAAAAGCATCTATGCTTGGAATAGATGTAAGGACCCTAAAACCAGAGCAGCTTATGCAGGTTAGAGGTGAGTAGCCGTATGGTTAAAGTGGGTGTGGTTGCGCTTCAAGGGGATTTTTTAGAGCATCTACAGCTACTTAAGGAGTTACGTGTTGAGGCAATACCAGTTAAAAGTATTAAGGATTTTAATGGATTGGATGCACTTATAATACCTGGTGGTGAGTCCACCACTATAGGTTTTCTAATGAGAGTTAAGGGTGTAGATAAGGCTATAGTAGAGTTTGTAGAGAGTGGTGGAGTAGTTATGGGTACTTGTGCTGGTACCATACTCCTGGCTAAAAGTGTAAAAGATAGGGTTGTTGGAGATACAGGGCAGTTCACCCTAAAGCTAATGGATATAGCTGTTGTAAGAAATGCATTTGGAAGACAGAGGGATTCATTTATAGCTAAGGTTATGGTTGAGGGTGTTGGTGAAATTGATGTAGCATTTATAAGGGCTCCAGCAATTGTTGAGGCATGGAATGATGCTAAAATTATAGCATATATTGAACATCCGGCTACCAATAGAGTTGGTGCTGCTGCCATTGAAAAGAACATGCTGGCCCTTGCATTCCATCCTGAGATCACTAAATCTATAGCTATATATAACTACTTTCTAGATATGGTTAAGAGGTAAACTGTTGTCTAATGATGGACTACTACCTACAGTGTATATCCTGCGGCCACACATTTGATGCTCTACTCTTTACTTGCCCTATTTGCAACGGTCTACCCCTCCTAAAATATCGCAACCCAATTTTTAAGATAGATAAATCTAAGCCAGGCGTATGGAGATATTCACTACTACCACCATTTACTAAAATCGTTAGTAGAGGCGAAGGTTTAACACCAATCAATAGGGTTGGAGAGGTTGTTGTTAAGAATGAAAGGTTTAACCCTACTGGAACCTATGCTGATAGAGCATCGGCTGTAATATCTAGCTATCTACTATCCAATGGCGTAACCACTGCAAGAGTAATGCTTGAGGAAGATTTTACGGCTTCCCTAGCCTACTATTTAGCCAATACACTTAAGCTATACATCGTAGTCCCTAGAATATCGCTACTAAGTTCTTCCGATCTACTACTGCTTGAGGAAGTAGGTGTAGAATTAGTTAGTTTAAATAAAGCTCCAGCAGTACTAGAGATAAGCTACATAAATCCATTAACAGTTGAGGGTTTAAAGACTATAGCCTTTGAAATTTTTGAGAAAAAGGTTAGGGCTGAAAACATAGTGGTGCCAGCTAGTACAGGAACTCTAGCCATCTCCCTAGCTAAGGGTTTTCAAGAACTACGTGAGCTAGGCTACGACCACCACTATAGCGTTGTAGCGGTGGTGCTAAAGGGGTATGATAGACCAAAGCTATTGCAATACTATAGCAATGTTCGTGTTGAGGAGATTAGTGAAGAAGAGGTCCTTGAAACTCTTGTAAAGCTAAGTAAAATGGGTATTAAGACCAAAGCTCTATCAGCACTTACATACACTATTGCAGAGAATCTAGGTAGCTCTATTGCTGTAGTTACTATGGGGTTTAAGCAACAGATGAAGAGATACAATGGCATAGGATTGAGGAAAGAGCTACGTACAGCACTAGCTGAACTTGGTGAAGCAACTGCATATGAATTATGGAAAAGGACTCCAATATATACGCTAAGAGGCACCTATAAAGCGTTATCAAGTATGGAGAAAATGGGCGAGGTATGTAGCGAAGTTAGGGTTAGGGGAGGACGTAAGGTTAAGTACTATAGGCTATGCACCAAAGGCTTATAAACTGTATTCATATGGCTATACCCTACTTTGTACCCCTTTTAGAAGTTTTAATACTTTAAATCCGTTATTTTCCTATTTTGATAAACGTTAATGGGATTAGCAATTCTTTAAATGACTATAGGGATAACTTTAGGCCTGAACCTGTTAGGGGTATTAATACAGTTTGGTTCTTTAACTCTTTTTTAATTTTCTTAAATGCTGCATAGGCTGTAGCTGATGTTGGTTCAACTATGAATCCCATTTGTATTAACTCTCTTAATGCATTAACTATTTCGCTATTTCCTATGAGAACTACGTCCCCTCCATACATCTCTATAGCTTTAACAACCTCCTTTAGCCTGGGTGGATCCGGTACTGCTATGCCTTCAGCAAGAGTGGATTCTTCTCCAGATTTCTCAAAACCTTTAAAAGCTCTATATATAGATTGAACGCTATATCCTTGGACAGCTATAGGTATAGGCATTCTATTTATTTTTTCCATGTTCTTTAGTATTTCAAATCCTTTTAAAATTCCTAGTAGAAGTCCTCCAGATCCTGTTGGAACTATAACTACATGTGGTTTTCCAACGTCTTCATACACTTCAAAGGCTATGGTTGCAGCTCCATAGATATACATGGGGTTCCACGTATGTGCAACATAGAATCCCTTGTCTGAATTCTGTAACGCATATTTAGCTGCAGCAGCTCTTGTATCCATCTCCACAATTTTTCCTCCAAATAATTCAATTAATTTCTTCTTAGTATGGGGGATAGTCTTAGGTACAACAATTGTTGAGTGTAGACCGTAGATGGAGGAGTACATGGCCACAGATATGCCTGCATTGCCACTAGAATCCTCTATAATATTTCTAAATCCCATTCTATGGGCGTAGTGAATAGCTAGAGCTGTTCCTCTATCCTTAAAACTTCCACTAGGATTGAGATACTCTAGCTTGAAGAAAATCTTAGCGCCATCAATATTCTCTTCAACAATCTTTGTCTCCCCCTCACCCCTATATTTCTCAGGTGTGAAGGGTAGAAGACCTCTAAATCTATCAATACCTTTTCCACCAAATTCATATATAGGACTATAGCCTATATCAAGTGGTGATCCACATAAAGGGCATCTCCAAAAATAGCCATCAATAATAGGCTTACTAAATCCACACATCCTACAGATCCACAAAGCTTTATCTATAGACATAGCCACCAACTCTACAATTTTAAGTAAATCCCAAAACAATCTAATAGTTTTTGCTACACCTTTTAGTAGTCCTAATGATGTGTTCTATATCCATTATTTAAACTATATTGTTTTATTAATTTATTAAATAGATATTTGATATGTTTTAATGCTTAGCAATCTGTCGCTATTCTTTTAGGCTCTATTTAAGATCATATTCTCTACTCCTTACATTAAGGATTTTCCAATAGAGATAATGTTCACTGTTTTACCATAGATAGGCATTTGTAAAGCAAATCTTAATGACTATATAATCTAAAAGTTTTTATGTTTCGTAGACTTAAAGTCTCTACTGGGTTATTTCAATGGAGATTACTGTTGTGGATTCTAATAACAATTTAGCTATACCTATATCGCTTATCTACATGCTGCTACGGAGTGGAATTGCAAAATTGAGAGGTAGAAGTCTTGTAGTTTCTGAAGATATATCTACTGCTAAACTTAGGCTGGAAGCTAGTGATATAATACCTGAAGTAAAATTCTGTCCAGAAGAAATGCCTAGCATAATAGATGTTGATGATGTTCTTAAAAATATGTGTGTAATGGTATATAAGTATTTTGAGGATAGATGTGCAGCTTGTGCTATAAAGGTGTTTTCTATACTTGGGAATGAGTGGCTTGTAGATGAAAGAGCACTGGTGAAGCTATTTGAAATAGCTAGAGACTTCAATCTCCCTTTACAGTGGTCTATGGGTTGTATTATTTTAACAACGTGTCCTGAAGACTATGGTGAGGTGCGCGAACAGCTAAAGCCTGGCGACTATATTAAAGGTCTTGATAGAATTAGAAGAGCGCTTCTTGAACTTCAGAAACGCATATAGCTGCTAGATAAATTATTAAGTGTTTTAGATTTAGAAGTCTTAGCCGTAGCTCTTCTATGGAAAGCTAATCATGTAACACATCTTCAGCTATAACATGGCGCTACACCTTATGCTCTATATCATATTATTCTATAATAGATTTATTTTCCGCACCCCCTATATTGTTTTGGCTGAACGTCTATGGAGAGTCTTGAAAGATCTTTACAAAACGTTTTAGATGCTGTAGATAGATATAGGGATGAAATGGTTAAAACTCTTATGGAACTAATTAGTATACCTGCTATTAGTCCTGACTATGGCTATGAGGGGGAGTATGATAAGGCTGAAAGACTTATAGATATTATAAGGAGGTGGGGTTTTGATAGAATTGATGTATTTAATGCTAGTGATCATAGGGCTAAAAATGGTGTTAGACCAAATATAATTGTTTATTACTATGCTGAAGACCGTAATGCTCCAAGAATATGGGTATTGAGCCACTTAGATGTTGTTCCAGCTGGGGATTTGAGTCAGTGGACTGTAACAAAACCTTTCAATCCAGTATTTAGAGATGGTAAAATCTATGGTAGAGGTACTGAGGATAATGGACAGGCAATAGTATCTTCTCTCTATGCTCTAAAAACCCTTATTGATTTGGGTATAAGGCCTAGAAAAACTATGGTTTTAGCATTTGTAAGTGATGAAGAGACTGGTAGTAGGTATGGTATTAGATGGCTTATGGAGAAACATCCAGAGCTCTTTAAATCTAGTGATCAAGCACTTGTACCAGATTATGGTACACCTGATGGAAGCTGTATAGAGGTTGCTGAAAAAAGTATTCTATGGTTTAAAGCTAGAGTGAAGGGTAGGCAAACACATGGAAGTACTCCACATAAGGGGTTAAATGCGCATAGAGTTGCTGTAAACCTTATACAAAAACTTGATGAAATACTCCATAAAAAGTATTCAGCTAGAGATATGCTTTTTGACCCTTCTGAAAGTACATTTGAACCAACAATATCGAGGAATAGTACTGGAGCTCCAAATATTATACCTGGCGATCATGAGTTTACCTTTGACTGTAGAATACTACCAATTTATAGGGTAGATGATGTTCTCTCTGATATACATAGTATTGCTAATGAGGTTAAGAATATGCATGGAAGGAATGCTGAGATAGAAATAGAGGTTATTCAGAGGGAGGATGCCCCTAGACCAACAGATCCAAATTCTGAAATAGTTCAACTGCTGAAAAAAGCTCTAAAGATTATTAGGGGGGTAGATGCAAAAATTATTGGTATTGGTGGGGGAACTGTTGCTGCAGCCTTTAGAAGTATGGGGATACCAGCAGCTGTATGGTCAACAATAGATGATACTGCACATGAGCCAAATGAATACGCTAGAATTGAGAATATTATTAGTGATGCAAAGGTTATAGCAGCACTATCTATGCTTTAGTGTATAGCCAGCAGCTAACGGTATGACCTTTCTCTATCTCTATTATAGGGGGCTCTTCCCTTCTACAGATATCCATTGCATGTGGGCATCTGGGGTTAAGTCTACAGCCAGATGGAGGACTAATTGCACTAGGTGGCTCTCCAGGCAATACAATTCTTTTACTTAGCTTACTACGTGTAGCATCAGGTTCTGGAACTGCTGAAATAAGTGCTTGTGTATATGGATGTAGTGGATTTTCAAAGAGGTTTTCTGTATAGCTTTCCTCAACAAGCTTTCCAAGATACATAACCCCAACACGATCACTTATATATCTTACGACTGAGAGGTCATGTGAAATAAGAAGATATGACATTCTATACTCGTTATATAGATCCTCAAGAAGATTTAGTATTTGGGCTTGTAGAGATACATCTAATGCTGATGTAGGTTCATCAAGTACTACAAGCTTTGGCTTTAGAGCTATTGCACGAGCTATAGCAACTCTTTGAGCCTGACCTCCACTTAAGCTACTTGGATATCTTCTAGTTAATTCATCTGATAGCCCAACCTTCTCAAGAAGCTCTAGAGCAATTCTATATGCATCAGCTTTATCTACATCCATATGCTCTAGTATGGGTTCAGCAACAATATCAATTATACGCATCCTTGGATTGAGTGAGAGGTAAGGGTTTTGGAATACAGCCTGAATCTTCATCCTATATTCAAGTAGTTCCCTACCCCTGGCGTAAGTCACATCTCTACCCTCAAATAAAATTCTACCGCTGGTTGGCTCATACAGCTTTAATATACATCTTGCAACAGTTGACTTTCCAGAACCACTTTCACCAACAAGTGAATATACTTCATTTAAATTAACGCTAAATGTTATATCGTCAACAGCTTTTACATAGCCTACCACCCTACCGAAGATACCTTTTTTTATAGGGAAGTACATCTTAAGATTTAGAATATTTAGAAGCATTAAAGTTCACCTCTTTTGATATAGATGACATGATACTTTATGTTTATAGCCAACTTCATATATTGGTGGTGGTGTTTTTCTACAAATGTCAGTGGTATACTCACACCTAGGTGCAAATGGACATCCAGGTATGGGCGTCCTAAGGTCAGGGAGTGTACCAGGTATAAATTTTAGCCTTGAAACTCTTCTACCTGCTCTTGGAATACATTCAAGCAGCCTCCTTGTATATGGATGTATTGGGTTTGTAAGTATATCCTCTGTATAGCCCTCTTCAAATAATGTGCCTGCATAGAGAACCATAATTCTATTACACACTTCTGCAGCAACGCCAAGATTATGTGTTATGAATATCATTGACAGTGAAAGCTCATTTCTAAGTCTTTTAAGAAGATCTAGTATCTGGGCCTGTATAGTTACATCAAGCATTGTTGTAGGTTCATCAGCTATAAGCAGCTTTGGATTAGCAGATAGTGCTACTGCTATTGCAACTCTCTGAAGCATTCCACCACTTAGCTCATGTGGATATGAATTTACTACTCTTTCAGGATCTGGAAGTTCAACAAGTTTTAGCATATTGATTCCATATTCATATGCCTTTCTCCTATCCCTTATACCAAGGTGTGTAGCTATAACGTCTAGCAGTATTTCACCTACAGTGAAGAGGGGGTTAAACATAGCTGCAGGGTCTTGAAATACTATAGATATCTCCTTACCTCTTACTCTTTTTGACATCTCTTCCTCACTAAGCTTAAGTATATCTATATCATTGTATAGTATAGCCCCCCTTGTAATAACAGCATTTTGTGGTAGTGCTCTTATTGTAGCAAGTCCTATTGTTGATTTTCCAGAGCCACTTTCACCAACTATACAAAGAGATTCTCCTTTACAGAGCTCTATTGAGACTCCCCTAACAGCTCTAATAACACCATCAGGTGTATAGTAGTCTATATGTAGGTCATTGATGCTCAAAATTATGTCTCTAACCATTATATGCCCCTCATAACCATTGTGCTTCTAAGCCTTGGATCCATAATCTCTTGAAAGGTATCTGCAAGAAGATTAAAACCTATAACAGTAATAACAATTGCAATTCCTGGGAAGAGGCTTAGCCACCAAGCTCTATTTATAAGAGCCCATCCCTGGCTTATAAGAAGACCCCATTCTGGTATTGGTGGAGGAACACCTATACCTAGAAAGCTAAGTCCTGCTGCTTCAAGTATTGCTGACCCCATATCAAGGGCTGCTTGAATTATGATAGGGGTTAGTGAGTTTGGAAGTATATGTCTAAACATTATTTTGGTTGTACTAAGTCCTATAACCCTTGCGGCATCAATAAATGGTAGATTTTTTACAGAATTTACTTGAATATATATTAGCCTTGCATACCATGGCCACCATGAAAGAGCTAGAGCTATAATCACATTTACTAATCCTCTTCCAAGTGTTGCTGCAAAGGCTATTGCAAGTAGAAGTGGTGGAAAGGCTAGAAACATGTCGGTAATTCTCATGAGAATCATAGCTATAGAGCCGCCCATGTAACCAGCTATCAACCCTACTACAATGCCTATTGCTAGTGCTATACCAACAACTCCTATAGCAATAATTAGAGAGAATCTTGTGCCAAGCAGTACTCTACTAAATAAATCTCTACCCATTTCATCAGTACCAAATAGATATTTTGATGAAGGTGGTAGAAGCCTTGTTTCTAAATTATATGAATAGCCCCATGCATCAGCTGGATATGGTACTATATATGGAGATATAATTCCAAGTGTAATGAATGTAGCAACTATAGCTATGCCAACTATGGATAGAGGATTTAATTTAATGAGTCTAAGTATTGATGTAATCTCCTCTAAATCCACTATAGCTTCACCCTAGGGTCTATAATGGCGTGAATTAAATCAACAATAGTATTTATTATAGAGTATAGAATTGCAACAAAAATTATACAGCCAATTATAGCTGGATAGTCGTAGCTGAGAAGAGACATAGCTGTATAGTAGCCTATACCAGGCCAAACAAATATTATTTCAACCATAAAGGCTCCTACAACAGTATAACCAAAGGAAAGTCCGAGAGAGGCTATTACGGGGGCTAAAACATTTTTAAGTACATATCTATAGAGTACCCTATTTCGTGGAATACCCCATGCAATAGAGCTTCTTACATGTAGTTCGCTAAGAACCTCTAGTGTAAGAGCTCTTGTCATTCTAATGCTTAAACACATTGGATATAGTGAAAGAACTATTGCTGGAAGAAAAATTCTTTTAACTACATCTATGAAGACTAGCATATTGCCCTGGATTAAACTATCGATAATATAGAAGCCTGTTATAGGTCTAAAGCCCGTAGAGAGAACAATATATTCATCAACTCTTTTTGCAGCTGGTAGTAGCCCTAGCCAATTGCAGAGTACTAGCTGTAGAAGTAGTGCTAACCAAAAAACTGGTGTAGAAGCTCCAGAAACACTAAATATCCTTATAATGTTATCTACACTACTTCCCCTTCTAATAGCTGCAGATATACCCAGGGGTATTCCAATAGCTATAGCTAAAATAAAAGCAAATACTACTAGCTCTAATGTAGCTGGAAGAGCGCCTAGTATAGATGGTAGGATTGGCATTCTAGTCCTCCATGAAATGCCCCAGTTACCTGTAAATAGATCTGTGAAATAATACCATAGCTGGATATGTATTGGTTTATCTAGATGTAGTTCTCTTCTAGCCCGTTCTATCTGTTCAATTGTTGCATGTGGGCCTGCCCATAGAAGCTCAGGTCGAGCGGGAATCACCCTGGTAATGATAAAGGTTATTACTATAACTCCAAGCACTACAAATATAAGTGATATAGCTCTTTTCACTATATACTCTCTATTGATTGGCATTGTTTAGCTCCTTAAATAAACATAATTTATTAGTTTGTACATTACTCCAAACAGAGTTTAAATAAATGATGTGTATATCAGTGGTGCGAATATTAATATATCCCATGTACGTTTTCCACACGTTTATACGAGTTAGGATGCCTGGTTTCGCTACATATATGGATTGTATGTGCAAAAATTATTTGAATTAGACTTAATCTTCTATTTAGATTACTCCTCTATACTAAGAACTTGAGCGAAAATCGCTGTTGGATATGCTGGATTTATAGCTTTATCAAGATTTCCAACTCTCTTAGATCCAACCTCTACGTATATCATGTCCCATAGTGGTACTGCTGGAACATCTTCGTAGAGTATTTTTTGTGCTTTATAGTATAGCTCTAGAGCTTTAGCTTCGTCATAGCCCTCTAGAATAGATGCTTCAATTATCAGTTTTTCAAACTCTGGATTCTCATAGTAGCATAGGTTAAATGCCTTGCTATCGCTATGGAACATATTGTATAGAAAGTCGAATGGTGTTATATATGTTGGCCACCAGTAGAATAGAAATAGATCTTGAACTGCCTCTGGATCCTCCCATCCTCTTTGTGCTAGCGCCCACTGCTCCTCCCAGCTCATAGGCCTTATTTCAACATTTATGCCAATTTTTGCTAGATTGATGGCTATTAGCTCAGCAGTTCTCTTTTCATATATATCGCCAGCTGTATATACAAGTAGAAGTGTTCTGTCTATACCATTTGGATAGCCAGCTTCTGCTAGAAGTTTTTTAGCTAGATCTAGGTTGTAGGTATAGGTTAGATTGTCGAAGTGTCCCCACATACCATAGGGTATAGGCCCACTTGCAATTCTAGCTAGACCTGATCTAGCTATTTTAACTATATCTTCATAGGGTATTGCATGTGCTATTGCTCTTCTTACAAGTATATTGTCTAGAGGAGGTTTCTTTGTATTTATTAACATTAAGAGGTTTTGAAAACTTGGTTTAACAACAACTTTTAGCCTTGGGTCACTCTTTAGCTTCTCTATATCCTCTAGAGGAACATATTGAGCTACATCTATATCTCCAGCAAGCAATAGTCTCTCCTGGGTAACAGCATCCTTAATGATTTTAAGGATATATATATCTGGGGCTTTATCAGATTTTAGTGGATAGTCTGGGAGCTTCCACCCCCACCAATCAGGCCACTTCTCAAGTATAACCTCAGTTTCAGGCTCCCACTTAGCTAATCTATATGGTCCAGAACCAGCATCATTTCCCCTATTAAACCATTCAGCTACTTTAGGATCTGTTAAATTCTTAGCTCCTGCTAACTCAACAACCTTTGGGCTAAATATATAGGCTCCATATGCTGAAGCAGCAATTTTGTCAAGTGGAGCTGGATACTTAAGTCTAAATACAACTGTATAGTCGTCTACAACCTCTATCTCTTCAACAGGGCTCCATATAAATGCTGCACCCTGGCCTAATGCAATAGTTCTCTCTATAGATAGTTTAACAGCATATGCTGTAACAGGTGTGCCATCATGAAACTTTGCACCTCTTCTAATATAGAATACCCATGTCCTACCCTCATCTTTAGATTCATACCTTTCAGCTAATGCTGGTATAAATTCATCTTTTAGTGGGTCATACCATAGCAGAGGCTCATATACTAGAGGAAGCCATCTAATAGAATTTGAAAACTCTGTACTTGGGTCGGCTGTGGTCATTTCTGAAATACTTGCAAATATAACCATACTCCTTTTTACCTGGGGCTGCCCCATTATAGCAAATATATAGTAGCCTACAACACTTGCTATAACGATTATGGCAATTACTATAGATATTAATACTGTTCTTGATACGCCATATTTTAAAATTCTCATCTTTACACCTTATTTAATCTAAAGTATTCTTAGTTTAAAAGTATTTATCGATATCCACCTATTTTAATAGTAAATATTTGTTTAAATTCATTTAAACAGTATATTACATTGTATTAGTTAATTGAATGGAGATGACTTTGTATAGAATGTATTGTGGCTAAGAGTTTGAGATTGGAGTGTTGTTGTCTAGGGATGTATTTAGCTATTTAGCATAACAGTATTTATTGTTGTAATGCTATAGTTTAAGAGGTGGTTGAAGTGTTTATTATAAAGTCGTTGGAGGAGGTAGAGGATTTGGTATTAGGAGCAACTGTAATGGGTACAGGTGGTGGTGGAAGTCCTGTTGAAGGTTTTAATATGCTTAAGGAGCTTATTGAGAAGGGGCTGGAGATCAAGGTTGTTGATGTTGATGAGCTTTCAGAGGATAGCATTATAGTTTCACCATATTATGTAGGAACTATTGCACCTACAGCTAAGGTGAAAAAGCCTATAAAGATTGCTAATTCTATTGGGGAGGCCTTTAGGGTTATGTCTAGAATTTTAGGTAAGATGATATCAGCGGCTATTGCTACAGAGCTTGGTGGTGGTAATACGGCGGTTGCTATTCTTATAGCTACAGAGCTTGGCATACCAATAGTAGATGGTGATCTTCTTGGGAGAGCAGCTCCAGAACTTCACCAAAATACGGTACATATTTTTGATATACCAATGTATCCCTCGGTACTTGTTACACCAACAGGTAATATTGTAGTTGTTGAAAGGTATGCTGATATAGATGACTATGAGTCTATAGCTAGATATCTATCTGTTTTATCAGGTAGGTTTGTAGCTGTTGTTGATACTCCTCTCACTATAGGTGATGCCAAGAGGGTTATAGTTAGAAACACTATTTCTCTGTGTTTAAGGGTTGGTAGAGCTGTTAGGGAGGCTAGAGATAGTGGTGGTGATCCTGTTAAAGCTATTGCTGATACCCTTGGTGGATGGAGGGTTTTTGAAGGTATTGTAGCTGAGTATAGCTGGAGGGATGAGGGTGGTTTTCTTGTTGGTGAAACATGTGTTAAGGGGACTGGTAGATGGGAGGGTAAGGTGCTTAGGACATGGATAAAGAATGAACATCTAATGGCTTGGATAAACGGTCAGCCTATTGCCATGGCTCCAGATCTAATTATCTTTACTAGAGATGATGGTGAGCCAATAACAAATACTGTTTTGAGTGTTGGGAATAAAGTTAATGTTGTTGTGGCAAAAGCTCCAGATATATGGAGGTCTTCAAGGGGGTTAGAGTTATTTGGGCCTAAACACTTTGGATTTGACTATAGCTATACACCTGTTGAAGAACTTGTTAAAAGGTTTGGTCTATGAAGATACTTGTAGTTAATCCGGTTGGACACTCTAAATGGGATGAACAGGATAGAAGGCTGTATAGCCTATTTGCATCCCCTGGTACTGAGGTAGATGTAGTATCTCTTCCTAGAGGACCACCAAGTGTTGAAAATCCTAAAAGCCATGCAGAGGTTATTCCCCTAATATTTGATAGAGTTTTAGAGCTTCACAATAGCTATGATGCTATTATAGTTAACTGTTTTCTTGATCCAGCAGTAGATCTCTTAAGAGGGGTATTGAAAAAGCCTGTTGTTGGGCCCTGTGAATCTTCTTTGGCTATTGCCTCTATACTTAGTAGAAGAATAGCTATTGTTAGTGTTGGTAATGAGGCTCTTTGGATGATTGAGGATAGAGTTAGACAACTTGGCTATAGAGACTATGTAGTATCTATTAGGGGTATAGAACTCACTGTACTTCAGCTTGATGAAGAACCTGAAAAAACTAAAGAGATGGTTATTAAAGTATCTAGAGAGAGTATAGATAGTGGTGCTGAGGTTATAGTTCTTGGCTGTACAGGGCTTGCAGGTATTGCAGAAGCTGTTAGAAATGCTATAGGTAGACCTGTTATTGATCCAGCTGGAGCTGCTCTAAAAATGGCTGAGGCTATGGTTAAACTAGGGCTCTATAGCCCTAGAGGTAAAAGGTGATATACTGTGGCTTCAACATATAGACTTCTAATAATAAATCCTGTAAGTATATCTATGTGGAATGAATATGTATTGCAGTATGCAAAATCAATACTATCGAGAGATGTTGAGGTTGAGGTAAGGAGTTTACCTAAGGCACCTCCAGCTATTGAAAGTGAGTATGATAGAGATTTTGCAGCACCATATGTCGTTGAAGAGGTTGTAAAAGCTAATAGGGAAGGGTTTAGCGGTGTTGTAATCAACTGTTTTGATGACCCTGGTTTAGAGGCATCTAGAGAGATTTCAGATATTCCTGTTTTGGGTATTGGTGAAACATCTATGGTGATGGCCCTTCTCCTCGGCTATAGAATAGCTGTTATATCTACAGGTAGAAACTCTAGACTTACATACTATAGAAGGGCTGTTTCATTAGGAATAGATAGAAGAATTGTATATACATCTGGTATAGAGGTTCCTGTACTTAGTCTTAGAAAGGATTTAGATAGGGTTAAGGAGCTATTGCTTAATGAGATAAAAAAGGCTATTGAAATCTATGGTGCTGAGGTTATAGTTCTTGGTTGTGGAGGTTTTATAGGGCTTGCTGAAGATCTTTCAAAGATGAGTGGTGTTCCTGTTATTGACCCTACGCTTGTTACACTAAAGGTGGCAGAGTCTATTGTAAGACTTGGGCTAAGGCATAGCAAGATCTATCTATTCAATAGGTTGAAGACTTCATACCAAAGTTAAACCACTTTTATTTACCAGCTCTTAGTTTTGCTACAAGTTCTGTAAGTTCTTGATGTATATATTCTCCATCTTCAATTATCTTTTCTCCATCGCCAATAACAGTAGGATTCATGCAAACACCATCTGTATGTGATGGAGCTGGTCCAAGCTTTCCCCTAAATGTTGATGATTGTGAGCCTAGGCCCCATTCAACAACGCCCCACACTCTTTCATCTTCAAGTATGTTTCCACTAAGTTTTGCACCTGGGTTGCAGCCATATGATATGTGTGCAACTCTAAACATGTTTTCATCATTAAATGATTTAAGCCATTTCTCAAAGTGTTTAGCTTCCCATCCACCATCTATTTTATAGACTTTTCCATCCCTTATAAACAGCTTTATTGGTGTTTTTAGAATACCTAATTCTTCAGGTGGCCATATAGAGCCGTCAAATACTATAACACCATTTATGCTATCTTCTATGGGTGCCCAATCTACTTGGCCAAAAAGCATGTATTCCCCAGGTCCCTGTACCTCCCCCTCGACTAGTACTGGTCTACTTGGATCATTTTCAAACTCTATATTTGTGCCAGCAGGGGTTGTAATTTTCATATGCCTACATCTTTTAGTTATTTCAGCAAGCCTCCTCTGAAATACATAGATTGCATCGAGATTTATTCGACCAATGGTTCTAACCATCATATCTGCATACATTCCAACTAGGCATATATATTTAAGCTTTCCATACTCCATAGCCCTCCAATATGGTGTTGAGTATAGTAGCCAATTTCTGTTGTATTCAATCCATGTGTCAGTAGAAGTTAGTACAGCTGTAAGTGTTTTTATTGGGAGGTATGGGTCTGCAGCTTTTCCAACCCCTACTGGGGTTTGGTGTAGAAAGACTATGGGTTTTGCATTAACTATAGCTACAGCTCTAGCAGTAGCTTCAACAACACTCCAATCACTAGCTGTATCAGCAGTTATAACAACCTCCTCACCAGCTGAAATCTTTAGCACATCTCTTACAAGTTTTATGGCGGAGTACATAAGCTCAAAATCCATATATGTAACCACAGCTAAACACCAAAAACTTTAGTTAGGCTAGAAGCAAAATTTATAAATTCATATACTATAGCAGTTTAGTGTAATTCCTTTAGTATATATAGGGTCTATGTATGGTGAAAAAATGGTGTTATAGACCTATATTGCTATAATCTAGATAGAGTTTTTGAGGCTTTAAGGCATTGAACAGCCTGCGATATAGGCTCTTAAAGCATCTCTTATACTTACCATGCCAATAGGTCTACCAGTTTCATCTACAACTGGTACATGCCGAATCCAATTCTCAATCATTTTACTAACAACACTACCTAGATCCTCTCTAAGGGATGCTGTTATAACAGTTGTTGTCATAACCTTTTCTACAGGTAGTGATAGATCTATCCCTAGAGCAACTACCCTAACAAGATCTCTCTCAGTAAAAATTCCAGCAACTTTACCACTAAAATCAACTATAATGATGCTACCAACCCTATTTTCATACATAATTTCAGCAACTCTTTTTATTGGTGTAGAAGGTTCTGCTATAATTATCCTTCTACTCATGATATTCTCAAGACTCAAAACCATCTACCTGATAAAATATATAGTGATGCTAGTTTAAAAGTGTTATACTGGTTTAGCCATAAATATGGCTATAATGTTTTTAAACTAGAAAAATAGGTGGTGTTAGATGTAATAGAGTTTTTAGAAGGTGGATGTGGAATAGTATTGGGTAGTAGATCTCTTAAAGGCACTACATTTAGGTGTGGTAGATGGTTATGGGTGTAAAAACTAGTGATAGTCTTAATGCTATTAAGGTGTTGGTGGATTCATTTAGAGTTAATCTACCTCTTGCTAAAACAATTGTTTCAAAGATATGGTCTCTAGCTCTAGAACTTGGTAAGAGGTATGGTGAGGGCTTTAGGTTTAAGATAATGGATTTTTGTGGTACTCATGAGTGGACTATTACATATTTTGGAATACGTAGTTTAATGCCACCTAGTATTGAGCTTGTAGCAGGTCCAGGGTGTCCAGTGTGTGTAACACCATCGTATTTTATTGAGGAGGCTATAAAGCTTGCTCTTGATGGTGTAACTATTTATACATATGGTGATGTGTATAGGCTTAGAAGTATTAGGTTTGTAAGAGGTGCAGGTTCTCTTAGTGATGCTAAAGCTCTAGGTGGTGATATTAGGGTTGTTACAAATATACTTGATGCTGCTAATGATGCTAAAAGCCGTGGGAGGGATGCAGTGTTTATGGGTATAGGATTTGAAACAGTTGCACCTGGCTATGCACAAGCATTGAATAGAGGGCTTATACCAAATAATCTAAAGATTTTAAGTCTTGTTAAACTTACACCTCCAGCAATGTTTTACTCAATAGATGTACAGAAAGGAGATGTAATAGAGCCACCTATAATGGGTGTTATAGCACCTGGCCATGTATCTACTATAACTGGGGCTAAAGCCTGGGCTCCTGTTTCTGAAAGTTTTAGAATACCTGTTGTAGTATCTGGGTTTGAGCCTATAGATGTACTTGCATCTATAGCGGAAATTCTAAAACAGTTAGCTAGTGGCAAGGCTGAGACAGTTATAGAGTATACTAGAGCTGTAACATGGCAAGGTGATTTAAAGGCGCAAAGCCTTATAGCAAACACTTTTGAAATTGTTGATGATGCTTGGAGGGGTATAGGCTTTATACCAAAGAGTGGTTTAAGAATTAAAGACCGTTACAGTAAGTATGACGCATTTAAAGTGTATGGCATTAAGGATTTAACACCAGATAGCTGGAGATACGACCTTACACCAGGCTGTAGATGTGCAGATGTTATCATCGGTAAAATAAAGCCAACACAATGCCCACTATTTATGAAGAGCTGCACTCCTAGCACCCCCGTAGGACCCTGTATGGTATCAATTGAAGGAACTTGTTCAATATGGGCTAGATTTGGAGCAGGAGGACTTGCTAATGAAATTGCTAAAGAGCTAGGCCTATTATAATTACTTGATTATTCTTTTGTAATTACTGGAAAATAGCTAGAGCAATAGAAGTTAAAGTTATTAAAACTTATTTATCTATTTAATAGTATAGGGGTAGCTGTGATGAACTTTCGGTCGCTGTGAATAGAATGGATGTGCAGTATTCCTCCCACTGAGCAAACTGGATTGTATAAATCCTTTCTACTCCTTTTTTAACTCTATATTGAATATATTATGTCTATGTTTTGCGAGTTTTTAAAGTTTTTGATATCCCTATTTTATGGTTAGATTGTGAAAAGATTTATCAACTTTCTATAATTCTCTATAGTAAGAGTGTGGAGATATGGGAAGACTTTATGTTTCTGAGAGTCGAGACTATTTCATAAAGGGTGGTGAGAAGTTCTTCTATCTTGCAGATACATGCTGGAGTGTTTTCACCAATGCTTTACTTGATGAGTGGAGCTATTATTTGGAGTATAGGAGGATGCAGGGATTTAATGTACTTCAAATAAATATTCTTCCTCAGCATGATAGAAGCTACTCTAGCAACTATATAGACCCATTTGAAGTTACTTTAGATGGCGGCTGGGATTTTAGGAAAAGGAATGAGAGGTATTTTGATAGAGCTGAAAAAATGGTTGAAATGGCTGTTGAAAAGGGTTTTACTCCTGCTTTAGTACTCCTTTGGTGTAATTATGTTAGGGGTACATGGGGCTCTAATATAACGCCCTCAAAAATTATTCCAATAGAGTATGTAGGGGAGTATATAGAGTATGTGGTGGAGAGGTTTGGGAAATACAACCCTATTTTTATAGTAAGTGGAGATACTAATTTTGAAGCAAATGAAGCTATAGAGTATTATATGACTGCTCTAGAGATTGTAAAGAAAAAAGCTCCAAACTCTCTAACTACTATGCATCTAATGGGGGGTCTAGTTCTACCAGAGGTATTTGTAAAGTCGCAGTATCTCGATTTCTATATGTATCAATCAGGCCATAGTAAAGAGAGACAGACACTAACATTTGAGCTTGCCCAAAAGTACTACTTCATGCCTATTAAAAGACCTATTGTTAATGGAGAGCCGTGTTATGAGGGGCATGCACATGGTGGAAAGTATGGAAGGTTCAATAGCTTTGATGTTAGAAAAGCTATATGGCAAAGCCTATTGTCAGGAGCTAAAGCTGGTGTAGCCTATGGGGCTCACGGTATATGGAACTGGCATGTGAAGGGAAGTAGATTTTTTGGGGAGTTATTCTCGGGAGAATCATATGATTGGAGAACAGCACTTAGATTCCCTGGGGCATTTGATGCAGCATTTGCGAAATGGGTATTTGAGAGATATAGTCTATTTGATATAGAGCCTGCAAACGATAAACTTCTATACAATACTGGTTCAGAAATAAGAGTCTCTATGGCTAGGGATAAGATAGTGGTGTACTCACCATATAGCTGGAGTATAAAGCTGAAAATAGATGGAGGAATGTATAGGTGGGAGGGTATAGAGCTTGAATCTAGAAGAATCTTTAGACCAAGGATAGAGGTTTTAGGAGAATATACAGTGATAGAGATGCCTGAATTTAATAGCGATAGTCTTTTAATAGGCGTTTTACCATAGGCTACACAATTTAGCCCTAGGAATATGGAAGAGTTGCCTGCTAGTAAATAGCCATAGTAAAAAATTTAGGTTTTGGCTGAATCTAAAGATAGTTTAAGTTATAATAGCTCTACATAGGTTTTTACATTGGTGTAGTAAGGCTCTATTGAAATGTTGTTGATATAGGCATGGTTGCTGGTAATGTGAAGCATTATAGCTATTTCATTAACTCCTTTCTTGATTAGTGGTTCAGGTATGTAGAATTCTGTTTGAGGTCCTTCATCAACAAGCCTCCCTATGAGCTGTCCATTGAAGTATATTAGAGCTCTAATACCTGCTGCTCTAATAATTATTTTTAGAGGTGCTACAATATTTTCTTCATACTCTATATATGCTCTTCCCCTTAGCCATACGAGTTTCCCCATAGAATTCTCCATTTGTAGTGGTAGCTCTACCACCTCCCAACTACTGTCATCATAACCTTCTCTATACCAGCTATCTACAAGACCCTTTGTATGTTCTTTAACTTTCCACACACCATCTATGGAATGCTGATATATCTTTATAGTTGGAACTAGCGATAGTGTTAGCCCAATGGCAACTGCAATCTGATTTTCTCCCTCCATAATGTAGTCCGTAATGTCTATAGGCCCTTTATATACTCCAACAAATTTCTTATTTACAAATAGAAGTACCCCTGGGTAGTAGTTATTGTAGATGGCTCTACCAAGATCCAAGATATATCTCCAAATCTTTTTATCAATGTAAATATTCTTAACGTATATTCCTGGAGAAGATATTGTGTTGACATGTTTTACACTTCTACGCTTCTCTACATCTAAAAGTATTTCTTCTACCTCCTTTGGACTATGTAGGAATCTAGACATGCTAAACTCTTCTACATATCTCAATGTATATTCTATATACATCCAGTTGGTTAGCAGTTCTTCACCAATTTTACTAACATATATTTTTCCCACAACGCCGTTAGGGATATACACTAGGCCGTCATTTGGATGCCCGGTAGACTCAAGAATTATATTAAGTTTGTTTTCACCTTCTTTCAATAGGTTAGATGTTTCAGCTTCTACACTATTGTAGCCTGATGCTATGGGCACCCCATTGAGTATAGCAGTGGTGTAGTCGTTAAAGTAACTTATATAGATCTTTCTATTCTTTAGTGAATCAAGTAACTTTTTATCGACCTCAAATTCTATGGAGTATAGAGAATATCCATTGAATAACATATTTAGTTGTTCAAGAGGTTTTTCAGCTTCTACAACATCTCCACTCTGTATTGGAGGTTCTATAGCATATCTCCAGATGTGATCTATAGAAATTATAGTTCTTCCTCTAGCAATTCCCTGGCCATCGATGTAAAATCTATATATGGGTCCACATACATGTTTTAATTGAACTTTTCTACCAGCTATTACAACGCTTGATAGTGGTTTAAATGATACTATAGTTACGTAGCCGCTACTATATTCGTCAAGCTCAAGCTCTACTAACGTTTTTCCATCTACCATTGAGAGCCTGCCAACAAAGTATATGTTGGATATAAGTATTATTGGAGGCTCCACGTCATCTATATACCATGTCCTATCGGCTCTAGCTCTAGAGGTAGCTATAATATATAGTTTGCTAGCTCCAGACCTTACTACAGCAATTTTATCGCTACTATCATGTACACAGCCTATAACAATCCTTCTATCATCTAGCCTAGATATTGTTACACCATCCGTTAACTCTACCTCTATAGCCTCACTAGCTTCTATACCAATTTCGCTTAGCTCAAGGGCATCACCATATAGAATGGCTACAGTCTCATTGCCAACTGTTTTCATTAGTAGAGGTTCTGAGGATGTATAGAGGATCCTAAACGGCGTTCCACTAATACCATAGTTTAGCAGAATTACCTTTGTTTGCCTTGGAGGAATGGTAATAGCGTTAACCAACGGATACCAGACGCCTCTATAGAATACCCTTGTATATTGTATGAATTCAGAAGTATTTCTTAAAACAACTATAGCTTCACCACCATCCCCAACTCTAGCAAAGGCATCAATATTCCCAGAAACTTTAATAATGTTATCCACAGGTTTCGTATTGGCTATAAGGCTGTTGAACGTTTTAGTAAATAGTGCCACCCTCTTTATTGTATAGTATCTTTGTGAGAGTTCTCCCCATTCTCTAATTGAAGCTTCATAGTCATATGTTGTTGTTATATATTTTCCTGTGTAGTATCCAGGGTTTGTACCTCCATGGAACATATATATGCTTATTCCATTTATACCCATACCTATAGCTGTTTTAATTAGAGTTTCTGTCCATTTGGCTGGAAAACTTCCTCTATTTGTTGGTAGAGGTGCTCCAAATGTTGAAAACCAGCCTCCTTCTAACTCCATAAATATTTTTGGTTTTCCAGGCTGTGTAGCAATATATTTTCTAACCTTATCGTCAAATCTTTGTATATCCCATGGTTGGGGGTAGTCGTCTATAGTGTTTATTATAGGGGTTTTCTCTACATACCAATTCTCATTAGTTATAATTGGTATGTCTTTAACATATTTTCTAGCAATTTCATAGAGCTTCATATGATATGGTGTATCTCCCCAGAAGTACTCATTTTCAATCTGTAGAAGTAGTGTTGGTCCACCTTTTGGATATGTATATCTCTCTATGATTGGTAATATTGTTGAATACCACTTTTCACTATATTCAATATATTTACTGTCAAGTGATCTAAGCATAGATGTTTTTGTATATAGCCAGTTTGGATGTCCACCACTATCCCATTCAGAACAGATATATGGACCTGGTCTAGCTATAAAGAACATGCCTAGCCTTTTAATAAGATCTATATAGCTTTCTAAATCTCTACTAAAAACACTTGATTCATATGGTGATGGAGGGGATTTATCGCCAAAGAGGGTAAGGCCTTCTATAGGCTCATGCCAATTCCATGGAATATAGCTAGCAATACAGTTTAAACCAGCTCTTTTAGCTTTCAATAATCTATCAAACCATAGATTTTTAGGAACTCTAAAATAGTGGATTTCGCCACAGAATATAAAAATCCTATTGCCATTTACTTCAATAAAACCATCACTATAATCTACACGTGGCACGTCAATCATCTTTACCCCCTCTATAGAATCTACTATGTCCAAGAATTTAAGTCTTATTTAAATAATAAATTAAAAAGGTGTAGGTAGTCTATTTGTAGCCATTGGTTGAACGCACTTAGGACTTTAGCGATAGCTATATGGAGCGTTTGGGATGGCGTGGTAGTGATGGTATATATAGATTGGATTGTTTTGTTTATTAGAAGTATAGCGTTAGTAGCACTACGTAGATGTTTATTAATATTACTCCATATATTTCCTGAAGCGCTACAGAAGGCCATTTAATATATATTGCCCCTAGTGGTCCAACAATTGATATAGCGCCTAGTATCATACTATATATAGTTTTTCCATCTATTGCCATTCCTATTGTTGATACTATTAATGCTAACCACGTTTGTACAAAGAACCATGTTGAAACAAATGTGTGAGGCCTTGATCCACTTGGGTAAACACCTATTAGCGCTAAAAATATTCCGGCTATGAAAAGTAGCGCAGATGCATATACATGTGCCTTGCCGACAGCTCTATACGTAAGATATAGGGAGTAAAGACACGTTATTATACCAACGATTATTAAACCGATGTTGTAAATCCACGGCTTGTTAGCCTTTGGATCACCTAAGTCGCTAAGCGCATGCCTATACACGTTAAACCATGGGTTTTGGGATATGGAAAGAGCTATGACAATCCAAGCTGCTATTACGGCGGCAACACCTGTGAACCTCCATATGGCAAGTACTTGACCAATCACGTAATCCCCCAATACTTTTAAATGTGCGTTGCTCTTAAATCTTTATTGCTTCAAATGGTGTAACACAATGGAATGGCCTAGACGTGCCTCAATCAATTTTTAAATGGCCTTCCTAACCCACGTTAATACTAGTATAGATTTGGTCAAAAGCGCGTAGTGGACATTCGATATGGAAAGCCTAAAAATTGCTAATTGTGTAGAATTTTTTAGCGTCTACCCCTATGTGTTGTTGAGGGGTGCATATGGTTAGAACACGACTTATTAAGCCTTTTGATCCATGGAGGTCTCCTCTATGTACGTGTCCCTTTAAGTGGAGTCTAAATCCATATACTGGCTGTGGGCATGGGTGCCTCTATTGCTATGCTTCAAGCTACGTACCTAAATTCTATAGCCCTAGGGCGAAGAGAGGTGTTTTGGAGGTAGTGCATAGGGATTCTCTAGCCATTCCGATGGGTAGCGTTATTGAGCTTTCTCCTAGTAGTGATCCCTTTCAGCCAATTGATGATATATATGGCTACTCCCGTAAAATTATAGAGGTTTTGGCTAGTAGAGGACATAGAATTCTTATAACAACTAAAGGTACTTCTATACTTGCAAAGCATATTGATGTTATTGAGAGGTATAGAGATAGAATTGCTGTTGCACTAACTATAACTACTCTTAATAGTAGTAATGCAAAACTTTTAGAACCAGAAGCACCTCCGCCAATAGAGAGAATTTCTGTAGCTAAAGAGTTGGGTAGAAGAGGTATATATGTTACTATAAGAATTGATCCAATAATCCCTGGAATTAATGATGATATAGATGAACTTAGGGAATTGATCAAGAGGTTAGCTGATGTTGGAGTTAAGCAAATAACAGTATCTACATATAAAGCAAAATACGATAGTTTAAAGAGATTGTCAACAGTTTTTCCAGATATGGAGAAACTGTGGAGAAAGCTATACATAGGGGAAGGTGAGAAAATACATGGCTATTTCTATCTACCGCAACAAATAAGATATAGGTATATGGTAAAGCTAAAGAGTATTGTAGAGGAATACGAGCTTGGATTTACAACATGTAGAGAGGGTTTTCAATATCTCCATACAGAAAATTATATATGTGATGGAACAACACCATTCTATAGAAATAAATAATTATCAACACAAAATTTTCTACATCTTTAAACAACATCTTTTGATTTTAGATTATTTTATCTATTGTTTTTTAGCTATCTCTATTCTATAGATATTTTGGAGTTTTTGCATCTACATTTATATTTTTATGTTTTTAAAGGTTTTAGATACTTCTATGAATGTCGTAGGATAATCAATGATTTATGGAATAGGTGTTTTGATTATATAGAGTTGACTTTATATAGCTGTTCCAATGATGTAATGAAAAGAAATAGCTTAAATATTCTAATTATTTTGGATTGAATGTGTTATTTGTATAGAATTGAGTGATATGGTTAGGAGTGTATTTTGTTTTATTTGTTTGGCTGGGTTTCTTGGAGTGTGTAAAGAGTTTCTAGTTTTAATGGTGTAAGGCTTAGGACGTCGTAGATTCTTGTGGCTATGTTTTCATATGCATCAATTATTTTGAAGAGAGTGTACTCCATAGCGGTGTTTCCAGTAATGTTATTTTTTGTTTTGGAGAGACTTCTTTTCAATTCTTCACATACCATCATATCTTTGTATAGCTCTACTATATCTATTGGTGAGGCAAATCCTTTTTTAATGATTTTCCCAAATATTTTATCTAGACCATCTACATCTTCTTTAAGGCTATGAATTACTTCATTTGATGTACCATTTAGCTGTATTAGTTGTGCTATGGCTTTAGCAGCTTTTTTAGCTTCATCACCTATTTCCTCAATAGCTTTTGCAGTCATTCTAAGATCCACCAATTCTAGAAGTTCTCTATAGTCAATGGTTTGTAAAGCCATCTTTTTTCTTATTGTTCTTGTTACATAGAAGTATAGTCTATTTAGATCGAAATCTCTTAAGGGGATTGCTTCAGCAAGTTCTCTATCTCTATCTATTAAAGCATTTATAGCATCTATATACATAGATCTAGCGATTTTACCCATATTCCTTATAAGGTTAGAGATGTTGCTTTCAACTGTAGATAGAACTTGTAGTGTTACACTATTGCTATCCATATCAATAACTTCAAGACCTAGTAGAATTTGTCTAATATCATCAAGAATTCTCTTAACCTCTTTCTCCATAGATCCACCAACAAAATTTATTGTAATGATATCAAAGCCTCTTAGATAAGATGTTATAACTATATTGAATACGCTTTTAACATCTTTTATATCAATAGATATTCTATTGTTTAAATCCTTCCTAAATCTATCGCCTATATCCATTGGCTTTATCTTGATAGAGCCATCAGCCTCTATAGAAATTTCTATAGGCGAACCTTTACTAAGACCAAGATTTTTTAGCCACTCTCTAGGTAGAGCTACATAGAGAGAACCGCCAATACTTTGAAGTCTATATACTCTCTTCATATAGTTTACCAAATACCCTATTTCTTCAGCAGTTTAAATACTTTAAACAGTATTAGATAGTAATCTATAAATAGTTTAAACACTGGCTATACAATTAGTGTGGCTACACATGCTAAGAAAATCTCTATTTATAGCTGCTATAGTTGTGGCTATAGCAATAGGTTATCTATACTATATTGCTCCATGGTCTAGAAGTTGGGCGGGGTTTCAAGGTGTTAAAGAGCTTAGAATTGCTATATCGACAGATATTTCAACACTTGATATAAGTTATGCTACAGGTGTTTCTGATTTTGAGGTTCTTGGGAAGGTGTATGAAAGTCTATTTAGAATAGATTATGTGGATGGAAAGCTTGTGTATATACCTTGGCTTGTAGAAAGCTATACAATGGTTAACAATAGCTATTGGCTGTTCACCCTTAGAAAAAATATAAAGTTTCATAATGGTGAATTGCTAACTTCATGGGATGTTAAGGCAAGTATAGAGAGGTCTATGGAGATTAGCCCTATTGGGAGAATGCTTCTTAGGGATGGAGATGGTAGGCCAATTATAGATGATATTATTGTTTATAATGAAACGGTTTTTGCTTTAAGGCTTAGAAAACCATTTACACCACTTATAGAACATCTTGCACATCTATCAATTGCTATAATGCCTAGGAGTGTTGTTGAGAGGTTTAGAAATGGTAGAATAGATGGTATAGATAGTGTTGTTGGTACAGGTCCCTATAGATTGGTGGAGTATGTAAGGGGGCAGTATATAAAACTTCAACGCTTTAATGAATACTGGGGTGTAAAGCCGATAATAAAAGATATAGTCTATGTGATTATACTAGCTCCAGATACAAGAGTGGCTGCTTTAGAAACTCAGGAAGTTGATATAGCTACTGCTATTCCTCCTGAACAAGCTTTAAGGCTAAAGCAAAAAGGCTATATAGTCTATAATGAAACTGGTGTTAGATTTGTTATAGCTGCTATAAATATTCAGAGGATTTCTGATGCAAGAATTAGAAAGGCTATGAACTATGCAGTTGATAGAAAGGCTATTGTAGATAGGTTGATGGACGGTTTTGCGGTAGTTGCAAAAAGTATAGTGTCTCCCATATTTCCAGGGGCTGTATATCTAGAGCCATATAGCTATAGTGTAGAGAAGGCGAAACAGCTTATTGAGGAGGCTGGAGGTATAAATAAAACACTTATACTTCTTGTTTCAACCCGTAGCCCTAAGGATATAGAGCTTGCACAAGTACTACAAAACTATCTATTGGCGATAGGTATAGATGTAGAGATTCAGCCTATGGAACATACAGCTTTTCTAAAAAGAGTGTTTACAGATCACGACTTTGATCTTGCTATATATGGACCTTCACCATCTTCACTCCACTATGCTTTAACATATTGGAGGTCTGGAGCAGCACTTAACGCACCTCTATACAGTAATCCTGAGGTTGATAGACTTTTAGATGAAGCTGCTAGGGAGAGTAATATTGAAAGGCGGTATCAGCTGTATGAAAGGGTACAGGATATTATATGGAGTGAATGTCCAGCTATATGGCTATACTATGAAAATATTATTGTTGCTACAAGACCTGGGGTAGAGGGTCTTAAGATACTCCCATTCCAAATACTTATACTAGACAATGTTTCTATTAGGGGTTAAGGTCTTGGGTTTTTGGAGAGCTTTTTTGAAAAAAGTTTTCATATATTCTATACTTTTTATAGCTATACTATCATTTATATATGTATTGGCGAGGTTTATTCCAGGAGATCCAATAACTGTTCTATATGGTGAAGTAGCTGGGGATATAGTATCTAGAAAATTTCTTGAGCATCAGCTTGGTTTTGATAAACCTATATACATACAGATTTTAATGTATATAGGGAATGTGTTTTTTGGTGGCTGGGGTAAATCGATTTATACGGGGGAGAGTGTTGCTTTAATAGTGTTTAGAGGTTTTATAGCTTCTTTTAAACTAGCTTTTCTTTCAACTCTACTTGTATTTATTTTTTGTATTGCTATGCTTTATATTGAGTTTGTCTATAGTTTTAATGGTAGAGTACTTCAGTTTATAGCCTTAGTACTTGGCTCAATGCCTATAGTTGTATGGGGTGCTATACTTCTTTTGTTTTTAATATTGTTTAAAGGGTCTGTGGTTGGAGATATAACTCCACCTTTAATACTATTGACTATAGCTGGTATTGGTGTTTTCTATAGATTGTTTAGATCAGCTATAGAGTATGGCTATCAACAGCCATTTGTAGCAACCTATGCTATGATGGGGTTTAGTAGAAGATATGTATTTCTAAGGGTTTTAAGATACTCTCTTCCAGTAGCTTTATCTACAGCACTATATAGATTTGGTTTAATTATAGCTGGTGCTATAGTTGCTGAAACAATGTTTATGTATCCTGGTATGGGGTTTATCTTCTATACAGCTTTATTGTCTAGGGATTACCCAGTTCTTATTGGGTGGGGGGTGGCTATATCAATTACTTTAATCACTATAAATTTTGTTATTGATGTTATACATAGTTTATTGGATCCAAGGGTTGTTCAGCATTGAGTTTTAGAATAGTTATAGCTATAGTTTTTATCATATTTCTATTGGTTATTGTTGATTGGATTGCTCCATATAGATATGATGAAATTAATTTAGATGAAAGATTTCTTCCACCATCACTAAAACATTTATTTGGTACTGATTCTCTTGGTAGAGATTTATTTACAAGATTTCTATATGGCTATAGACTTTCGTTACTACTATCAATTTTATCTATAGTTTTATCTACAGCTATAGGCTTTTTAATGGGGGTTTTTTCAGCTTTTTCTAAACAGCTTCAAATAGCTTTAGATTCTATATTTAACTTCCTCTACATAGTTCCATCGATATTTATAGCAGTTGTAGCTGCTTTTACAACTGGTTTTGGAGCTCATATAGTGGTTATAGCTGTTATACTTAGGCTTATACCAACATTCTATAGAATAACAAAAACTGTAGCACTAACAATAGCTGTACAGCCATATATAGAAGCAGCTAAGGCAATGGGTGCATCAACACTATATATATTGACACGCTATATAGCTAGAGAAGCACTATACACAATATCAATTCTATCCATCTACAGCCTTCCAGAAGCTCTATCAACAGAAATTACACTTAGCTTCATAGGACTTGGAATACAGCCACCAACACCATCCATAGGCAACATATTAGCTGAAGGCATAAAATATATAACGATAGCACCACACATCATAATACCACCAACAATAGCAACATTCACAACAATTCTAGCAATAGATATCATCAGAGAAAAAATAGAGAAACACACAAAAGAAACATACAACCTCCAACTCTAAACAAAAACACACCTCCCATCAACCAAAAGTGTTCATCGGTTCATCCAACCTTCCACCCCTTAAAGCATTTCTTTAGAAATTTGGTACAAAAGCTAGTAACATCTATATTTTTGAAAATGTTCTGGCTATAGGAGAAGAGATAGCATTAAAATTGGTGGAAATAGGGTTGATAGAGGAAGTAGATAGAGGGGTATAGATATAGAGTATTTTAAAACAATGCTTATGACTATAGCTAGAATAAGGTTTATGGAGTAAAACAATTAAAAAGAAGATATTTCTTTAAATATATCGTTAAGTAATATGGATATATAGTGTTTTGAAAAATAAATAGAACACATATATTGCATATAAGGATAGAAATTTTATTTTAGAAACTTGGAAATTCGAATAGATATCATGGATAAAACTGCTTTTATTTAGAGAGAAATTTTAAATATATAACACTAAAAATAGTGTATCTAGGGGTAATTAGTATGAGGATAAGAGATAGAGAACCACTGCTAACAACTATAGCTATATTAGCAGCAGCATTTATAGCAGCTACTGTCTTTGCATACTACCCATTCCAGCTAATAGTTCAACCAGTTCAACCACCAATATACTTTGATCGTGGAAGCAATGCAAATCAACCTGATCTAGGGAGTGGTAAGACTATTGATGTTGAATTAGGAGCCAGCGGAAGTAGTGCTGAAGTAATAATACATCCAACATATCAAATAACTTACTACAAAAACGTTATAATGATAATCAACACAGATAACAAGGTGTATAACGTCTATCTAGTTCTAAATAATGTAAACAACAATCTTCCACCTGACTCCAGTGTATGGCTAATAGTATACAGTAGTGGTGAGACTAGGGCTATCAAACTCTATCCACAGCCAGCTCCTCCAGATAATGCTGCAGTAGTTAAAGTAATTGAGCTAAATACTTTAGGCACTAACACTCTAGAAATTGGGAGTCTTGGTGCTGGATCGAAGTGGGAGATAGATTTTATGGTCTATATACCTGAGGATACATCTATAACTGGAGCCTCAGCAACATTTAGTATGTATATAGTGTATACACCATCTGGAGAAACACCGCCATAGCGGTGTACTATAATTGAATATCTATAAGTTTAATTCATTTTTTTATAGATGCTCTCCTTTTCGTTTACTGTATTTTCTTTTGTTTAGAGTTTTGACTTCAGCTATTTTAATTGTTTTTATAATTCTTTTTCTATTTACTCTTTTCTCTCGTCTAGATATTTTTAATTTGTTTGGTGGTGCTATAGTTTATTCAGGTAGTATGGAGCCGTCTATTCGTAGATGGGATCTAGTTCTTTTTATGGGGGTTAAGCCATCTAAAGGAGATGTAGTTGTGTATTGTTTAACGCATAGTTTTTGTGTTGTTCATAGATATATAGGTGATTGCCCTAATGGAAATTGTATAATTACAAAAGGTGATGCTAATCTAGCTCCAGACCCATTTTTAGTTTCCCTTAATATGGTTAAAGGTGTTGCTATATATGTTATTCCTAGAGAGTTGTGGATATCTCTATTTATCTATGCAGTAGCTTTAGCTATTCTAGATATAGTTAAAACAAGATTAGTTGGCATAGCTGCAGCTATAGTTTATACAACAATACTTCTATTCATATTATTTGTATATGGCTTTACACAACCACCACCTGAATTAACACATATTGAATTTCCAGTTCTCTATCTATCTAAAATAGGGTTTAGCCATATAGACTGTACAATTTCTATAGGCTATACAGGTGTTCCAAGAATAACAGATGCTGAGGTTTATATAGATGGTGTTAAAGCTTTTACACAATTTAATGAAACATTTATTGTAGCTACAATACCACATAGCATAACTAAAACATTGAGTTGGAGTAATGCTGTGGATATACAGGTTGTAGCTATTTTAGATAATGGTATGGGGAGACTTAGAGGTAGATATAGTGTTAAACTCTATGGAGAGTTTCTAGAGGTTAAAGCTTTAAATGGATCACTATTTATAAGAAATCCAAATTGTTTTCCAATACCTATAAACATAACTTTTATCTATGCCTATAGAGTTGGAGATATATGGAGAAATACATCAAGTAGTTTCACCATTGATGGGTTTAGGGAGGTTGTTATTAATCCTCCAGATGGTAGTAGATATGTATATGCAGATATTAGATATAGGTTTCTAGGTGTAGATAGATGGATGCGAACAACAGTAAGATATGGGTAGATAAAGATATAGTGCTGTATATTCCAAGGAGGCTTAAGCTAATAGCTGTAGTTAGTGGAGTTTTATCTATAGCTCTTTCTATAATGTATATAGCTGCTCTTCTCTATCCACAAATAGCTATTACAGGATATATCAATGGATATATATCTTTAGTAGGCTACAGCATGTACTATGCAAATAACTATAGATCTATTAGACTTATTAATTTAGATATTGTAAAAATGCCTGCAATAGCTACAGTTATCTACATAGCATCATTGTTGGTTATGTCTATAGCAGCACTAATGTATTTAAGAAGGCGTATAATTTTATCAGCAGCAATAATCTATGGAGTTTCTCTATCTCTAGTAATAACCAATAGTGTAGTTAGATATTTAGCACAAGCATTTAAAGTTGATGCAAATATATTTCTAGTTAATGAAAATAGGAATATAATTAGTGTTGAAACGTTAGCAGGTACTATAGAATTTATAGGTATGTCTATAGTAAAAACATTTGTATACCACATACTATTCACCTACAGTATAGCTCTACAGATAATTCTCACTATACTAGTTATATTATCAGTAGCATCAATGGTATGGATTCTCTATATATATGACAAAATATATTTACAGCAAACAATGAGAAAAAATGTTGAGAATAGAAAAACATTTAGACTACCACCACTACAGATACTAGCATCAATACTACTAGCATCTATGCTATTTACACAAACAGGAGCTACAGTCTTTGTCTATAACCCAACAATACTTACAGCAACCCCACTACCACCACCCATAACACTAGATATACCACCATACAACTACATCTGTACATCACTATTAAGAACAGGTAGAGCAGCAATTACATATACAGACTTTGAAGTATATCCAGTACCTGGATGGAGTAGCTCTGGTGGTACATGGAGTTTAGTAAGCGGTGTTTCGGGAGCCAAGGGAAATGTTCTACAGGGAGTTGATAATGGCCTAGGTTTAGGCGGGGCATCACACTACTACTACAATATAGATCTATCATCATATACAAGTCTTTGGATTGTTTCAAAAACAAGGTGGGTATCTGGATCAGGATGGTATGGAATATCGATGATGAATAAAGATAGAACTAGGCTATACACAGTTGAGATACGTACAACAGGTCATGTTGAGATACGGAGCTATAACGTTGAGTCAACAAGTTGGAGTCTGTTAGCCTCTAGCGCTATTCCAGATTACGTAAGAGGTTCATGGTATATTTTAGTTACTAACTATACAGTTACACCAGCAGCTGTAAACATTATGGCAAGGGTTTACAGCTCTACTGGTAGCTTATTAACATCGGTATCAGCTTCTTCAACTCATGCAAGAATGTTTGCTCCTGCATATATAGGTGTTGAAGTGGATAATGTAAATGCCTACTTTGATGATTTTATGATAGCTGTTTCTGATCCAAGGAATATTGTTTTTAGTGGTTTAGTTAATGGTATGGCTGTAGAGGTGTGGGATGATCTTGGCAATCTTGTGTCTTTAGGTTTTGCTATAGGTGCTACACTACAGCTTAGTGTAGTTCATGATGTTGTTGTTGGTAGGGGTTTTGATGGAAGAATTTTTGTTAGATATCCAGATGGCTCTATATGTGCTATATATACATCGCCTGATGCTATTCTTGGTGGAGATGTATATAGCCTTATACTATCTCCATTAAACTATGCTATGGGGGCTAACAAAACATCTACTTCTATATCAGCTAAGATTTCAGCAAATCCATCAACAACGTCAAGAGTTGTTTTCATTACTATAGCTAACTCTAATTTAAAAACATATTACATACACCTACTCCTCAACCCCATGAGTAACCTAGATAGTTTAACAGCTAATATAAGTTTAGCTAGTGATACATCTATATCTACAAATATTAAAATAGTTAATGGTGTAATTATTTCAGATAGAACTAGCTGGATAACAATAGAGCCTAGTGGTAAAGCAAATGCAACTCTTTCAGCATACTTCCCCACAACAGGGCAAACAGCAACACTATATCTACATCTACAAATCTGTACACTTCCAGAGGAACAAGGTGCTTGTACCTACTACCCAATAGAGTTAAATCTATTGTCAGTAAACCCCCATATAAACACTATAGACATAAACACTATAGATAATAGTTATATTAGTAAAGCTATCTATACACCAGAAGAATACATCTTTGACCTAGAATTAATCGAAGATGAGTGGATTTCATTAGAAGAATCTAGAAGAGAAGAAGAGTCTTAAAAGCTAAAGAAAAATAGTATAAGTGGGTAGCACTATTTTTAGCAATAAGTTTAAAGCAGAGAATTTCTATCTAACTAAAAACTGAAATAGCTTATAAGATATAGATGTAGGGGTGTTTTGTTTGATTAATAGATCCATGTCTAAATTTTTGCTATACCTCTTTATACTATCTATCACCACATATCTGATGGTTATTAATATAGATATTGATACTCAGTATGTTGAGGTTGATGTATGTGCAGATATATATCATGTTGTTGATGGTGATACTTTTGATGCTTTTCCTATTGGTAGAGTTAGACTTGCTGATATAAATGCACCTGAAATTAATACAGATGAAGGGGTTCTTGCTCGAAATGCCCTATACAATCTTGTGTTAAAATATGGAGCCAGGGTATATCTAGATGTAGATGATCTCTATGTTATGGATAAATATAATAGAATTGTAGCTATTGCTTATCTAAGATACAACAAAACACATATTCTTAATGTAAATAAATGGCTTATTGACAATGGCTATGCAGATATATTTGATTATAAAAATGAGTTTAACCCATACACATGGAGTCTATACATATATTTACCATACGACCCATGTGCAGAAAAAACTATAACAACTACAATAACTAAAACACTAACATCAACATTCACAATAGTTGCTACAACAACAGTAAGAACTATAGCTACAGAAACCAGAATAGTTAAAGACACGGTAACAACAACTGTTGTAGAAACAATGCCAATCACAAAATATATACCAACTACTTATACAATGATGACTACACTACATCTACCAACCACATATATAGTTACAACTCCAATTATACATACAGTTGAAACTACGGTAACAACAACTGTAGAGCGGTTATCACCTTTGTCAGCAGCAATTTTATTGTTGATAGTATTGCCTCCTATTTTGTTTGTGTTGAGGCGTTTTGTAGGAAGATAGTTTTTTGTTAGCGTATTGTTTATAAGTTTTTGTTTGTATAGTGTTTATGGTTGTTGGTTTTGTCTAGTGAGGTTTGTGTTTTAGTTACGTTTTATAGTGAGCCTAGGGAGGCTTTTTTAACATCTGTTTTTAGGGTTTTAGAAGTTTTTAAATGTGGTTTTGTTGAGGTTTTTGTTTCTAGATCTAGGGAGGTTGAGGCTAGAGATGTTGTTGGGTTGTTAAGTGGTTTGTTTTCTGATGTTGTTTTTGATGTATGTCCATTGTTTCCAGATCCAAATGATTTAAATTCTTTTGATGGTCTTGTTGAAAAAATTTGGAGTATTTTAAAGAGTTTTAGGGATAGGGGGAGGATAGTTATAGCTGTATTTACAGGTTCTAGACTAGAGATTTCTACAGTTGTTTTAGCTGCTTCACGTATTAGAGAAGATATAGTTCTTGTATACATACCTTTCTACTGGGGTCCGTGGAACAAACTCTTCTACCCATTTACACCTAAGCCTTTAGAACCACTAACAATTCTTCATCCAAATGCAGAAAATGTTAAATCATTGATTAAATCAACCTCTATATATTTAATTGATCGTAAATCTATAGAGTATTTTCTTGAGAAAATAGGTATTGCATCTAAATTTAGAAGAGAATTAGCATATACACAATATAGATTTAATCAAGGGTTTACACCATCAACACTCCTCCACCCAATAGATGTTATATGCAAAGAGATGAAAATATCTATATCTGTTAGCGGTATTCCCAAACTATTAGTTAAAACCAATAGCTATTGCAACTATGAAGAAGTTATCGATATAGTTGATAAAATAGGTGTTGAAGCAACAAAAATTTTTAGTAGTAACAACGATATTGATAAAACCATTAACCTTCTACTTAAATTCTCCTCAATACTACTACCTGCTGTAGAGGAATGTACATTTAATTGCAATAGCTATAGAGATACCATTCTAATAGACTTTATCTCAATACTAAGTGAAGAAGTTTTGATAGACACAAATATTGTGTATACATCACTACATACACTACTCTATGAAAATAAAGAAAATACAGTTTTACCTCTATGCACATATATAGAGCTATTAAAACACAAAGCACATTTTACAAATCCATACGAAAAAATTAGATCAGCAATAGCAGAAATAGCTTTAGAAGAACTTAAAACAATAAAAATAGATATAGATGAAAAAGCATCCCATCAACCATGTGAAATAGGTATAGCACTAACAAATAAAATTGCAGTAACAAGCGATAAAAAAGCGTATGAAGAAATATTTAAAACACTAAAAACAAAAGCAATATTAATACAACCAAAACCACTAAAACAAATAAAGTTTTTAAAAAGAGAAGAAACAAGAAAAATAGCATATGCATACTATGCATTAACACAACTAAAAACACTAACATCAATAAAGAAAATAGAAAAAACATTAAACGAAATGAAAACATCTATCGAAATAGGATACAGCTAAAAACAAAAATACAACCAATAAATATTTGCTAACCACCTAAAGATGCAGCAAAAACTTGACACAAAATTAGCAAACCCATTAATAGCATTTCTATTGCTAGGGCTAAGACTATCTACAACCTCTACACCCCAACAAATGCTTAACTAGATTTAGCACAAGATGAAGTAATGCAATAATAAATTTCTTAGGATTGAATTTATTTAAATAAGCTAGAATCTGGGTATAGAGATCTTTTTATTCCCCAAATGCACTATCTTACACCCAATAATTAAATCTATAGAGGTTACCTCTTTTACACTTTTATATACACCTTTAACTACAACAATATCAAGTCTAATGCAGATGATCCAAAAATACATCCCATCATGAATTATATTAAGTAGCATTAGAATGTTGAAGAAATATTATGTGAGGATTGATACTATTGTTAGAGACTCCATAGTTGGGGTGTTTCTCGCTAATGATTTAATGCCCTTAAACAAAACATCGCTACATAGAATCATTATTATGGTTGCTGTAGTAAAAAGTAGGTTAGTCTCTCATATTTTAGAGTGGCATTGCTGCTCCTAAAGTAATAGCTGTATGGTAAGCTACTGAAATAAGCCCTAATAGCAAATAAGCTAAGTCTTAAAAACAATTTTTGTTTACCGCTTTTTCTTTTAGTTTTTTACTTCCTTTAGAAATTTTTCTAACTGCTGAATATCTTTTTCTTATTGAATTCACTAAAGTTTCTTTAAATGTTACTAGTGGGTTATAGATTATTAGTACAAGACATGACACTGGAGAAACTCTACACTTAATAACACCATCCAATTTAGGCACAAATTTTTCAAAAACAGAAACTTCTTCCTTACTCAAATCAACAAATAGATAAACACTATTTTTTAACAACATCATATCCAGCATTCATAATCGCTTTAATTATATCCTATAATAATATAACTAATGTTTTTATATACTTTCTCCCCTTACCTTTCATTTGTGCAATAATGTTTTAGGAGTTTTAATATTTACGCTTGGGGTATTAATGTGGCTTTATTTTAAGTTTAAAGGCGTGGAAATAGTTGACTTCTGGATATCTAGTTTTTCTCATCTGGGGTTATGGATTAATGTTGTTTTCTGGTATACTTTGTGCTTCAAGGAGTGGCTATATTCTGCCACTGAGTTTTTCACGGCTTATATTAGTTTTGGCAATTGTTGGAATAGCCCTACATGGAGAACGAATTATTTTTAAAGTGTTTAGAGTTGTGTAGATGGCTTGCTATGAGCCTGGTAAAATATTATACTTTCTATTCTCTTTTAGGAGCTTCTATATTTTCCTATATCTATCTTTTCTATCAATCCAATTCTTACTAATTTTGATAATATTTTTGATAGCTGTTGTTTTGATATGTTATAGCCTATAGCTTTTAGCTCATCCAAAATTTCTTTTGGTGTTACTATTGCACCTTCTTTTTTTACTATATATTCTAACACTCTTTTTTCTCTTTCATTTAACATCTTTGCTTGTTCAACCCCCTTCTTTATTTTATTTAAATCTACTTCAATTATTTCATTTCTTCCCTCAAGCACTGTATACACCGTTATATACTGTGATTTAGATCGAGTTAGAAGTGTGTATGCTAAGAATGTTTCTATTACTAGTAGCCTTAATCCTCCACCTAAATCCAATATAGCTGGTACATTATTTTCTAGAATCTCCGTAATTTTCTTTATAGCAGCTACAGTATCTATAACATCTATATCAATTCTTTCAACATCTATATTAACCATATTGGCGAATTGTTTCAACATCATGTATGCAGTTTCAACTCTTGAATCTATCTCCCCCCTAATATTTCCAACAAGTACTATAATTTTATTTAACTTTATACTACTCTTACTCAATATTAGTAAAATGTGAGAGATATCAAATCCTAGTAGAGATATTAGCCTCAATTCCAGCACCTGGATACACTAATAGATGCTCTATACCCTGTAAACTTAAAAATTATTTTGTACAACAAAAACACTATGGCTACTCTATTGGATACAGTAGTGGATAGCTTTATATATTGGTTACAGATAGAATTACGTGGGTACAAATATGTCTGTAATGCAAAGATTTCCAGGTATTGTTGAAATATTTATGAAATTAGCTGAAAATAAAAGGTATGGTCCAATAGATAGATTAGCCCGAGCTTTATCTCCTGAAATGATTAGAATTGCATTATATGAAGCGCTAAGAATTAGTGTTACTGAGGGCTGGCATGTTCCATCTGCAAGTGAGGTGGACACATTTCTAAGTGAGGTGGAGAGAAATCTTGCAATTGCACAAAAAATAGCTGCAATAGCTTTAGCAGCAGCACCACCACCAAAACAGCAGGGGTGAATGGATGTGTTCGTTTCTATGAGCTTTAGATTAAGAGTAGAGGTAGAAGCTCTAAATATGGTTGAGGCGATGGGCGCTTATAGCAGGCATAGAACTGTATCGCTACTTAAGCCAAGGGGTGAGGGAGGATATAGGCTAATTATAGCGCCAGCCGTATCAGGACAGGCAGTAGCATATGGATATATGAAGAGTTTGGTGGAGCTAGCAACAAAAAAGAATTTACCTATATGTGATCAATGCATAAACTATGAAGTTAGAGGTGGCTTTCTAAAACATGGAACAGAGGAGAAAGCAGAGTTAGAGAATCTTGTTAAAAACTGTATAGTTGAGGATGTGACTGGATTCATGGTACCGGAAGCAAATATTAGAAGAACATCGCCAGTACAATTTAGCTATATGATTCCAGATGTAGATAGTTCAGATGTAGCAATAGAGCCACAATTCCATGCAAGAACGCCTATGCCGGGACAGAAGCCACAGCCGTTTCAGGTAGAGGCAGGTACGGCAATATATGTTCTTGGAGTTGCGATAGACGTAGACAAAATAGGTGTTATACCTACAGCAGAAGGTAAGCCTAAGAGTGTTGATGGTAATAGAGTTGAAAGAGTTAAAACAGCTATACAAGCTATAGCAAATCTTATTGAGGGATTAAGCTTTGGAGCTAAAAAAGCTCGCTACCTCCCAATATACGATGTTGTAGGAGCTATAGCAGCAATATCACATCCAGTTCAATTCATGGTATCACCAGCTAGGATAGGTAGAGATGAAAACTATATATCAAAAACGTTGGCTAGAGCTTTAAACTACCTACAACTCTTTAAAGAGGTAAATGAGGAAATCCATGTTTTGTATATGGATAGAGAAGGAATAGCAAAAGATGTAAAAGCTGAAGGCATAAATATTGTTAGAGTTGAGACTGTATCACAACTAATATCAAAGACTATAGACATTGTTGAGAGAAAAATTTAGGGATTAAATGTGTCTAAAGAGCTGTATGCCATATTAGCAGAGGTATCAACCTTTGGCTCTATAGCTGTCTACACCCCATATACATCAGTATCTGCAAATACATACCTCCTCCCACCACCAACAACGTTAGTTGGAGCACTTGCATATGCATATAAAAGAGCGTTAAATGATTTAAGAGAACTCGATGTAAATGGGTATTCCCCCGCGGTAGAATTAGTGCAAAAGAAGAAAGTTTTATATGCTGCTGCAGGTATTGTAAAGCCATATACAGTTTCAAAAACAATAGAAAAAATATATCAGCATATATATCTAAGAAAACAACACTGGAAAATAGCTGAAATGGCGTATACAGTAGGTGTGCGCTCAGTTGTACTTGTAGATAAGCTATACATCCTATTTGTTACGAGCACCAAAGATCTTACAAAATATTGCTATGGAATTACAAGACTTGGTAGAAAAGAATCCCTAGTAGCTGTTGAGAGAGTTATTGTTGCGCCAGTAAAGGAGAGTTTAAGGAAAAGAGAATTTTGTGAAACCAGCTTCTATTTCCCAAGCAATATAGCTAGAGACTATTCTCCAAAAGATGCATGGATAAAAAGCGCCATACCTACCCTACACCTAGATAATTTTATTAAGAGAACGGCTGTAGTAGAGGAAGCCTACATAATACCAAGTCCATACATCGATAGAAAAGCTACAGTCCATATAAACGAAAATGGCGCTATACTAGAGATTAATACAAATGATGGAAAACGTTTAGAAATCCCAATTCCACGTACAGTTATAGAAAACTAAAACTGGTGTAAAAATATGTCAAAACGTACAAAAACTCAACAGAAACCTGAAATAACTCTACTGAATCTTGTTAACTATAGAAACTACATATTTACATGGTTTTCTGAAATAGCAATTAAATTATGTACAGGTAGAAATCTTGATGAACTAAATGCAAATAATATACAGGGTATTGTGGCTGAAGTAGGCAATTGCATAAATAATGAGATTGAGATTTTACGTAAGAGAAATATAGATCCATGTGAACTTAGACCAATACCAATAACAGGAACTGATCCAAGGGATAAAATAGGTCTTTGCTATGCATTTAAAACACTAAATGATTTATCCATGGGTATATCACGTGGAGCTTTATCTCTCCCCACATCAATTTCACTAGAATTTGCAGAGTATACTAGATCGTTTATGGGTGCAGGTAGAAAAAAGCGTGAAATTTTCATTATAGATGAAAGTGTATTGGCTATGTCAGTTATTGGAGCTTATCTCTCTCAATCATATGCTATAGGGGGCGAATATGGCTATACGTATGTGGAGGTTATTCCATATCTTCTAGCATTAGACAGGATTCGAAAAATAAATTCTAGGGCTAAAAGAATTGTAGGGATGGTACAGCGTAATGAGGGAAGCGTAAACGTTGTTCTACTTGGAATGGCTACAGTAATAGCTATTACAGTTAGAGAAATGCTTAGAGATATTGTGAAGAGAGATGGCCATGCAATTGCAAACTATCTTAGAATTACACGAACAGGTAATAAAATTATTGTAAAAGGCTTTGACTCTATAGATCTTATTCAGCTGGTAAAAATTATTGTAAGAGGAGGTATTGCAGGTGCATTATATGCAATTCTAAGTAGATATCCGCCAAAACAGTTTAACTCTCTAAGAAGATTTATTGAGGTAACTGCCATAAATTTACTTAAGTTTCAAAGCTTTAGAAAAGCCAACTACATATACGATATACTTAGATACCTCAGATCCGATGAGCTAAATAAAGAGGGTATTATATGGTATAAGAAGGAAGCTGAAAAAATACTTGAATGGAGTGAAATTGTATCGAGATTTTCAAGGCTTTCAAAATTGGTAGTATAGCTATATAGTTATTATATGCGGGAAATTGAGGGATGTCTATAACTAGAACGCTCATAGATGTTGTAATAAACTATGTTGGGAAGCTAGATAAAGTAGATAGAGTTATTGTTATAGAGGCTCCTACAGGCTACGGGAAATCTGTTGGAGCACCACTTATAGCTGCCTTAAACTATAAAAATAATTTTTCATTTAATTTTATCCACATACTACCTTTAAGAGCTATTGTAGAAGATTTGTATTTATGTAAGTATCTAGCTGTTTTTAAAAACTCCATAGATAGATGCCGTAGACCGCCTCCTAAAGCTTTCCACAATGCTCTAAAAGCTATGGATGTAACTGAAGCTGATATCGCTTACCAAATGGGCTTTGACTATATGATTAGAGGTGTGGGTCGAAAAGAACCTACATACGATGCAAAAATAGTTATTTCAACGCTAGATTCTTTTGCATATAACTTTCTTAGGATGCCTGTAACGGAAATTTCTAAAGAGGTAAAACACTACGCAATCCCAAGGACGAGGATATTTACCTCCTCTATATTTCTAGACGAAGTCCATATGCTTAAGAGATTTGAGGATGAATACTCTGAACGTATTTTAACACTACTTAAAATATTAATTGAGTTTAGCATAAAAACTTCAACGCCTCTAGTAATGGCGTCAGCAACTCTTTGGAGTAGATTTAGAGATGTAATAAAGAGTTGGAGTAGTGATAAAATAACATTTTTCACGCTATCTAATAGAGATGAAAAATTTGGTTCAACTATATATGTAAGGGATAGAGAGTTTGAAGATTTTGCAAAAAGCATAAAGTGGACTACAAAAATTTTAGATGAAGAAAATCTTGTCGCACAAGCTATGGAGCATGTTAAAAGTGGTGAACGTGTTCTTATTGTTAGAGACACTATTAAATCTGCTATAGATACATATAGTGCATTAGATTTAAGTCAAGGCGAAAAGATTCTCATCCATGGCAAACTCTGTTTAGAGGATAGGGAAAAGGCTCTAGAAAATATAGAAACAGCTAAAGTAGTTGTTGCAACACCTATTATTGAAGCTGGTGTTGATTGGGATTTCGATGTTGGGTTTAGAGATGCAACAAACATACCATCGATGATCCAGGTTTTTGGAAGGGTGTGTAGGAGTAGAAGAGATTGTAATGCCTCTGTCTATCTAATTAAAACTAGGGATAGCATAGAGGAGCTTATAGAGTACGTACGTAGGGGTGTTTATATCGATTGGAGAATTCCGTATAACTATACTATGAACTGGGGTGAGGCTAGGGGATATACTGAGGTATTGGAGTTAATACAAACAGAAATAGGTATTCCTCAAGACATAGAAGCTATTTTTAAAGCATTAACATATCCCATAACCGTACCATCAAGTTATATAAATAAGGTTTTAAGGGACTTTAACTATAGTGTCCTTAGAAAGCCTCTAGCTCAATTCTATGTCAATGGATACCATAGATTGGAGGCTGAAAGAGATGTTTATCGCATTATCCTAGGCACGCTTCCATATACGCTAGAGTTAGCGGAAAATCTTCTAAAATGTCTTGAGGGATATGTATGTGTTGTAGATCAATATGGTGATATTGTTGTAGAGAGAATTAAGGAGGGAATAATGCATGTTAATGGACAGGAGTATGCAGATTTATACAGAAGGTGTCTAGAATTTGCGGCAAGAAGTATGGGAAGGATGGTATTCTCTGGATTTGTAGTGAAAGAAAATTGTTATAGAAGGGGTATAGGTTTAGGTGAATGAAATGTGTTATGCATATAGAGATAGTGCTAGTGAAGAACCTCTATTAGAGCATCTAGAAAAAGTAGCTGAATTTTGTAGAAATAGGTGGGAGTTTAGTGCATTAGCTAAAAAGATATCGAAGATGTTAAATCTAGATGAAAATAGTGTAAGAAATGTATTAACTTTAGCTTTACTTCTACACGATATAGGTAAAGCTGCATATATATACCAAGAGCGATGCTCTAGTGGATGTAAAGACTTTAGAGGACATCATCTACTATCAGTTTTTTTAATACATTTAACATATAATTCAATGGGCATTAGAATAACATTTGAAGATTTAGGAAAATTCTTGGAGGATAGATTTGATAAGCTTGAAAAAGATAAGATTATAGCTATGCTAGTTCTACTCCCAATAATTTTCCATCACTACCATCAAGTTGGAGGATTTAAAAGCTATTATATAAGTGAATATAGAAATGTTGAGAAGTTTATCGATAATCCTATGATGTGGAGGGAATGTTTAGATGATTTAATGTATCTATCTAAAATTGATAAACAGTTGACGCCATTTATTGAAGAGTTATATGGAATTCTATTGAATATAAATGGGTATAGAGATAGTGATTTGTATAGAGCTAGTAAATTGTTTATTGAAAACTTTGGAAAAGAGGTAGTGGAGGAGGATGTAAAAAAGCTAACAACACCTTTACCAACAATATCTTTAGCTAAATTTATTATTGAGGCAATTTTGGGTTTAGTTAATTTATGCGATGGCTCTATAGCCTATGAGGCGAGAAGAAAATTGGGTAAAGGAAAATGGTGACTGTATTTAGTGTTGAAGCAACTGTTGTTAAATCTATTCCTCTTATTGGTTGGAGTGGCTCTTTTTTAGCTAAAATAGCTAAGTCCTATTTTCCTAAAGAGGTTATTGAATGCGGCTTTTCCCTATCTCCTTTGATACAGGGTGGAAAAATTGTTTTGAGTGGTGTTAATGGTTTTTCTACTGTTTTGGAGGCTGGCTCTAAGGTATTTTTTAGATTTACTTTCTTTTGTAGAGATATCTCATCTATTTCCAAAATTCTTAACATGTTAACTAGTTCTAGTCTCTATGTTTTTAAAGTTGATGGTGTTGAGTTTCAGGTTTTTGATTCCTCTATGGATTTTATTAACAGCTGTAGTCTTTGTGGTGAAGCTAAACTTGTTAACTATATTGATTCTAGGGGGAGGGGTTTGGTTGAAGTATTTTTTGGCCCCACTATGCTAATGTTTAGAGGATGGAGAATCCTCTATCCATCGCCTCAAAGACTTGTATATACATTAGCTAAATCCTGTGTAGATTTTCTTGGTGTAGACCCTCGTATAGCTAAAAAGAGAGCTAGAACGCTTTCAAAAAACATAGATGTTATTAGTTTTGGTACTAAAGTTGTTGATGTTTCTATAGGTAGAAATAGAAAGGTAAAAGCATTTATGGGTAAAGCTATTTTTGGAGTTCAAGGACTTATTAATCTAAGAGATTTTGTTGAGCTTCTTGAGGTTGGAAGAGTAATTGGTGCTGGTAGATCTAGGGGTATAGGCTTTGGATACATAGAGTATAGAGTTATTGAACCTAGGGTGTAAAATATTGGCAAAACTTCTAGTAGCTACCAACCCTATTGATGGAGATATAGATAAGGTTCTAAAAATTGTTGGTATCGACAAAAAGGCAAAGATAGCTGTAATAGGATCTGAGGTAGGTAGAGATATCTGTAGTAAATATCTTTGTCTAGACCCTCTAAAAGGCTTTGAGAATATAGCTAGAGATATCCTCAATGCAGTTTATAGTGAAGGCTTTTCATCAACTACACTTATTTTAAATACAGCTGATCCAGAAACTCCCAAAAGGGAGTAGAAAGGCGTTAGAAGAAGGCTTACGAATATGGCTAAAAAGAAACTCCCAAAAGGGAGTAGAAAGGCGAAAAGAATTGCTCTTTCGCATACGCCATAGAGAATTCCATAGCCGTAGTTTAAAGCCATGTTCATAGGGTCTTTAGAGCTATGATCTCTTCCCCTAAATCCTAGGTTGTCTGGAAGTAGGGAGGCTATTGTTTGCCAA
>CALJEI010000004.1 GCA_938074605.1 uncultured Ignisphaera sp. | reverse complement strand
CTATCCACATTCTATGGAGAAACCAGATATAGGTAAGCCATTTCCAGAACTCTATGACATAAAAACTATAGAGCCTAGAAAATGGTGGCTAGAACTCTACAAAAAAGCAATAAAAGAAGCAGAAGACCACGGAATAAAAATTGAAGCTTAATACTGATCATAGCTACTTATAGCATGTTACTAATCTTCAAGATGATTCATGGATAGTAATACCGTATTAAATTAGATTTTTAGTAGAATGCCATATAATTTTTATCTATTCTTTAAAAAGTAAGAAAAAATATAAATTTTTGTTCTCTATAATTAAGTATTGAGGTCGTTATATCATGGGTCAATATATATTTGGTATTGATGATCTTGATAAATTTTATGGTGATGTTCTTCACCCTGGTTCAATGATTGTTATTGCCGGTCATCCGGGTTCTGGCAAGACAACTCTAGCCTCATCAATATGCTATACAAATGCATTAAAGGGACATAAATGTCTCTATATATCTCTTCAGGAGCCAAAAGAAAAACTATTTGGAGTTATGAAGAGCCTTGGAATAGATCTTGAGGATATTGAATTGAAGGGCTTATTAAGATTTATCAAACTACCCATTATCTTAGATATAAATGATATTGAGGATATTTCAAGAAGTTTATTAGAATATCGACCTAGTATAGTAGTAATTGATTCTATAAATGCTCTTTTACAATCCGTAAAAGATGATGCCAAAAGGGCATGGCTGCAAAACTATTTTTATGAAATATCTAAAGTTATTAATGGCATTATTATTTTGATAGCTGAAGTCCCATGGGGTGAAGAGAAGATCCAGCTTGGCTCGATAGAATTTGTAAGTGATGCGATATTTATTCTTAAACATAAAGTTGAAAGAGGAATACTAAATAGAATCATTGAAATTAGAAAGGCTAGAGGAGCTCCAATAACGCTAGCAGAGATACCCTTTTCAATAACTCAAGACATTGGATTGAAGGTATGGATGCCCCCTCTATTAGAGGAGATACCACCTGCAGAGATTGAACTTAGACTTCCTTGTAGACTGCTAGAAAAAATTTTAGGCCACTTACACAAAGGTCATGTAGTATATATCGAGTATCCGGCACATGCAAGAATCGTTGATAATGCTGCTTTAATACTTGGTATATTAGCTGTAAATAATCTGAAGGCTATTGTAATAAGTTACAAATATTCTCCAGAGACTGCAATCGATATAATTGATAGAGTATATAGAATGCTTAGCACAGCACCAGATGAAAATGCCATAAAAAAATTCATAAATGAGAACATTATATTGAAAAGCTATAACCCATTTGCATATGGCGTTTATAGATTACTATCAGAGGAGCTAACCTTAATTAAAAGAATGTTAACAATAGACTCTATTATCTTTCATGGTGTTGAGCTACCAGCATTAGTAGAACCTAAGCATGTATATATACCGATGCTTTATAATCAGTTAAATGTTTTTCGAAAACAAGGTGTATTAGTTTTTCGAATGGCATCATATATAAATGAAGAATGGCATAACATATTCTCAACAATTTCAGATGTAGTGATAAGATTTAAATTAACAAAGCCTATAAACGGTAAATATAGATACAGGCTTTATGTTTGGAGAAGAGGGTCACATCCATATATGATTACATATGATGAATTCCAGGAGTGTTTAAAAGAAACATGTAAAACAATAGACTCTATCATAAGATCTAAGAAGGATTGGTAGCTAAATGAAATTAATTCTATCAGACCAGAAACCGTTCATCACTTTTTCAGTTTATCTAACCATCATCATATTCACATTATAGAATATAGGATAGAGAGTTATTAAATTTTTAACTATCTATAGAGATGATTTATTGAAATATTTTTTTGATTACCCTATATAACATTAAATTCACTATACCCTTAAATATCTAATCCTTATAAATTACTATGGTGAAATTATTTGTCTGAGGTTAAAATCTTAAGCGATGTATTTTTATGTAGAGGTAAACGAGTCTCTCTATATAAGAGAATAATAGAATTTAGTGGAAATCGTTTTGAAAAAGATCTTGTTGTTTTTGGTGATGCTGTTGTTTTACTTCCTATACTAGACAGTGGTGATATCATTTTTGTTAAACAGTATAGAGCTACTGTAAATAATTGGGTTTTAGAGCTACCTGCTGGAAGAGTAGATGATGGAGAAGATCCACAGGATGCTGCAATTAGAGAACTTGAGGAAGAGACTGGCTATAGAGCTAGTGATCTAAAACTTCTAGCTAGAGTTTATGTATCGCCTGGATATAGTGATGAAAGACAGTGGATATTTTTAGCAAGAAATTTAGAATTTGTGGGAGCAAAACCTGAAAGAGGAGAAATTCTTTCAACAGTCTCCATGAAACCTAACGAATATATTGCTATGGTATTAAAGGGTGGATATGTTGATTTAAAAAGTTTAGCAGCAATATTGTTATACATGCATTCTTTAACCCACTAATACCATTAATTATGCACTGAAATATATTGTGTAAGAAACCTTGGATTTTCATTCATAGACTATCATAATATCAGTAGATCTAATGCACTTCATAAATTTTCGTGGTGCCGTCGTTAACAAAATATTGGTATTTATTATAAAAATGTTATATAGGTTTATACAGTTTTATATCGCAAAAAGTATTTAAATCGACCTTAAACACAAGGTGTTAATCTGTGTAATATATGTGGTACTAGGTGAATATATAATATGCCTAATTCAAGTTATTTAAATGCAAAGTCTACCACAGGAACCTCTTTAAGAGTTAGAGATGCTTGTGCTGTAAGCGGTATGTGCCCTATATGCATCTATGAGTGTGCAACATTGTGTCAGATAGGTTTAGCTGCTTTAAGGGGTAGAGAAGCTCTTTATCCAATGCCTAAATACTTTGGATTTAGTACTGCAGCTGCTTTAAAGGATTTTGGACTTGATTGGTCTCACTTTAACTTACTTTCAACAGTTAGGGGTGCCCATGGAATCGACGAAGATCCTGATAAGATGTTATTTCCAAATGTATCTACAGAAACTAGTGTGGGTGGTATAAAGCTAAGACTCCCCATTATGATGGGAGCTTATGGCTCTACTGATGTAGCTAAGATCTTCTGGGAACCTTTGGCCGTAGGCGCTGCTCTCTCTGGTACTGCTATAATTGTTGGGGAGAATGTATGTGGCGTTGATCCAGAGGCAGTCATATCGAACGGTAAGGTTGTATACTCTAAAGAGATGGAAAGAAGGGTTAGGATATATAGGGAGTACTGGGATGGGAAGTATGGCGATATTATTGTGCAAACTAATGTAGAAGATCAGAGGCTAGGTGTGGATACTTATGTTCTATCTAAGCTTGAGGTAAACTGTATTGAGCGTAAGTGGGGCCAGGGTGCAAAGGCTATAGGTGGTGAGATAAGGGTTAGCGATATAAATAGGGCTATAGAGCTTAAGAGAAGAGGCTATCTAGTGGTTCCAGATCCTGAGGATCTTGGCGTACAGGAGGCCTATAGGCTTGGAACTATAAAGAGTTTCGAGAGACATAGTAGAGTTGGTTCTCCAAAGCTTGCAGACTTTGTAGAGGATGTTACCAAGCTTAGAGAGCAGGGAGCCAAGGTCATTTCAATTAAAACTGGTAATTATAGACCTATAGATATAGCTTATACACTCAAGATTGGTTCTGAGGCTAAAGTAGATTATATTACATTTGATGGTGCGGGTGGTGGAACTGGTATGAGTCCAGTCCCTATGATGGATGAAATGGGTATTCCAACAGTTTATATGGAGGTCATTGTTCTTAGGTGTATACAGATACTGAATAGAAAGGGTAGACATATACCGGATATAGTTATGGCTGGTGGCTTCATAGAGGAGACACAGATACTTAAAGCTATAGCTTTAAGTAACTTTGGTAATGGACCATATGTAAAGGCTGTAGTTATGGGTAGAGCACCTATAACAGCTGCCATGAAGGCTGACTATTTCTCTAAACTTGCGCGAGATGGAAAACTTCCAAAGACTATAGCAGAAGAATATGGGGCATCGCCCGAGCTATTCTTAACAAACTACATATATGTTAAGAAGGCTTTAGGAAAGGATCCACCGCCAGGTACGCTTGGTGTCTACAACTATATGGAGAGACTGAGGGTAGGTTTACAGCAACTTTTAGCTGGGATGAGAAAATTTAGACTTCACCTTATAGATAGAAATGATCTTGTGTCATTAACGGAGCTAGCATTTAGGGTAACAGGAATACCCATGCCACATGAAGTAGATAGTGAAGCCATAGAGGCAGTACTGAATAGCTAACCCTATAAATACTTTAGCTATACATTGACCAATCTGTTGTATACCACAGTATATCATACAATACTTTAGACGATTGGAGCAAGAGTTTCTAGAAACATATTTCTATCTTATTTCTGTCTTACTATCCTGTCTATTATCAGCTTAAAACACTTCATAGCTACACTATCAATATCCGCTACTGCATCAACGGCTATCAATTCCCCTCTTAATACTAACTCTTCATAGATTTCTAGAGCTCTCCTCAACCTGTCTAGCTTCTCAAAATAGCTCCAGCTACTCTGTTTATACTTTAGCCTCTCTAGCGCAACTTCTAGGGGTACTCTTAGGTATATAGCTATATCAGGCTTTATGGCATATCTATTCACAGTCTTTATCCACTTTATATCACCATTCTTTGCCCCTTGATAAGCTATAGAGGAGTAGACATACCGATCACATATAACTATATATCCTTGGTTTAAAAATGGCTCTATAACCCTCCTTACATGAAAGAATCTATCGAGAGCCATTGAAAGAATCTCTATCTCTACTTCAGCTTCTCCATACTCCTCTATATATCTCTTCAAAGCTTCAGAAAATGGAGATGTATAAGGCTCAAAGGTATAGATAGTCTTATAGCCCATATTGTCCAGCTTCTCAACAATCCTCTTTGAAATAGTTGTTTTTCCACAGCCATCTATACCTTCTATAACTACAAAAAGTCCAGTACTACTTTTAGACAAGACTATCACCAACTATTTGATGGTGTTGAGGGAAATATTAAAATTCTTAGATGTGGAGACAAAATAGTGTGAGACTATGGCTAGATACATAAAGGTGGCTTGGCAGGACCTCTATAGATTTACTATTGAATGCTTTGTTAAGGTTGGGGTCCCTATAAGCGATGCTGAGCTTATTGCTGATCACTTAGTTTTAGCTAATTTGAGGGGTGTTGATTCACATGGCGTTATCAGAATACCGTATTATATTGAGGGTATTAGAATGGGTTATGTTAAGGCAAAGTCTGAGATTAAAATAGTTAGAGAGGGTGGAGGTACAGCTTTGATTGATGGTTGTGGTGGACTGGGAATACCTGTTGCAGTAAGAGCTACAGATATAGCTATAGATAAGGCTAAAGCTATAGGCATAGCTGCTGTAGCTGTTAAGAATTTAGGGCATGTAGGTATGCTGGCATACTATACGCTAAGAATAGCTAAGAACAATTTAATAGGGCTAGCTACAGTTAATGGACCACCATTTGTAGCTCCCTGGGGAGGTGCTCAGAAAATATTTGGAACAAATCCCCTAAGTATTGCATTTCCATCCCATGATAAACCAATTGTTATTGATATGGCTACAAGCGCTATAGCCTCATTTAAGCTCAAATTAGCTGCAATGAAAGGCGAAAAGATTCCAGAAGGTATAGCTCTAACTAAAGATGGTAAGCCTACTACTAATCCAGAAGAAGCATATGAGGGGATTCTACTACCCTTTGGAGGCTATAAAGGCTATGCAATATCTCTAGTCGTTGAAATACTTTCAGCTATAGTATCTGGTGGAGCTTTAAGTAAATATGTACCTCGACATCCATCAACACAAGGAGGTTTTTTTGTATTAGCTATAAACCCTATGGCATTTAGAGACTATAGTGGGTATCTAGCTGATATAAAAGATCTTATACATACTATAAAGACATGTCCTCCAGCCCAAGGATTTACTGAAGTATTGATCCCTGGCGAGCCAGAAGATAGAAACTATAGTACTAGAATCAGAGATGGAATACCCATAGATCTAGAGACATGGAGGATTCTTACTGAATTGGCTAAGGAGTTAGGGGTAGAACCTCCCCCTACATCTCAATAGCTTAGACAACATACTGTTAAGAATTTGAAGAACATCATGCATATATTCTATATAGTGCTCTTTACATAGCGATACCTACTTTATTCATCTATTTAATTCTGTACAGAGATCTCTTGCAAGCTCTTCAGGATTGCCATACTTCTTCATACTGCTTACAACTCTATAGTCTATTCTATCGGGGAGCCCCTTCAATACATCTGTTGGCAAACTGGTATCGGTTAGTATATAAACTGGCTTTCCTTCATTATATGCTGCAAAGATTTCATGTAGAGTACCTGCACCACCACCAACAGCAATTAAGATGTGTGATGTACGTATAATGAAGAGGCTTCTTATAGTAAAGGTGGTTCCAGTTCTAATTACAATAACTTGTTTAGGAAACTCTCTATTCTCCCATTCAATAGGAGGTATTATAACAACTCTAAATCCCATGGAGAGAGAGGTATCGACAACATGCTTCATTAGACCCTCATAACCCCCTACAACTATAGTGATATCGTTACCGCATAGTGATTTTATACTGCTTAATAGCTTTGCTATGCTTTCTTTATGCTTCTCTCCAACATCTCTAGAATATGCTGCTATACCAATATAGTACATGTGTTTCACCTTACTGCTACCTATATTCACCTTCTATATTTTTAAAGACAGTTTTATAATTTTAAATACCTCTACCTACATGTTTGAATACCCGAGGTGAAGTGGGGTGCCATCATTTAAAGATAGGCTAAAAAGTGGAGATATTTTACTTGGTACATGGGTAACTTTTAACCATTTGGATGTTGTTGAAACTCTCTCTACTCTTCCCTTTGACTGGCTTGTTTTTGATATGGAGCATGCACCACTCAACATTTCAGATCTACAGATATTGGTTGTAGGGGTTAAAGGAACAAGTATAGTGCCAATAGCTAGAGTACCATGGAATGACATGGTTATAATAAAAAGAGTACTAGATATTGGTATACAGGGTGTCCTTGTGCCATGGGTCAATAGTAAAGATGATGCTGAAAATGTGATTAGATACGTCTCCTATCCCCCAAGAGGCATTAGAGGTGTTGGTCCAAGAAGAGCTGTAATGTATGGTGCTATAGACTTTCTTGAATACTATGAAAGATTTGAGAAAGAAAATCTTGTTGTAGCAGTTCAGATTGAAACTAAAAAGGCTTTAGAAAATATTGAGGATATAGCTAGTGTTAAGGAGATTGACATATTCTACATAGGTCCAATGGACCTTTCAGTAAGTCTTGGGATACCTCTCCAGTACAGTCATCCGAAATTTGTTGAAGCCATAGATACAGTACTTCGAGTTGCAAGAAAGTATGATATCGTCCCAGGTATACATACATTTAACGTAGACCAGGCTATAAAGTATATAGACATAGGCTTTAGATTCATAGCCCTTGCATCTGACTATAGAATTCTAAGAAATACCTTTGCAGAGATGCTGAGAAAGGTAAGGGGGAGATAACACTATAGATAATAGAGAAATACACTAACATAGTGTCGCCGCTACTATATAGCATTATCTAACTAGAAAATATTTTCAACCCTTTAACAATAATTCCTAACAATTAAAAATAGCCCGTGAGTGTGAATAAAGTGATCTCTTGAGGAAAGCCGGGATTGAGAACTCGACCCCTAGATATACTAGCTAAAGAGTGTTGATGGACTAAAGAGAGTATTGACGGAGTTGAATATGTTTTTGGAGCCGCCGGCGGGATTCGAACCCGCGACCACCGGCTTACAAGGCCGGCGCTCCACCGGGCTGAGCTACGGCGGCTCTATTTATGTTAAATGTTTATAGGTTTTAAATGTTTACGCTAATACCGTATTTGTGGTTTGGGTTTAAAGTTTTTATTTTTGTACAGTTATATTGTGTGTATGGTGTGTATGGTTTGAGTAATTTTGAACTTGCTCAATCGCTACCTATGTTTTATAAAGCATATCTCCAGATTTCAAATTTTGTAGCCAGTTCACTCTCTATACTCAAGACTCCACAAATTACTAACCTTATTAAGATTCTTGAGGATGCTTACTCCAATGAGAGGAAGATTCTTGTTATGGGTGCTGGTAGAAGTGGTTTAGTTGGGAGAGCCTTTGCTATGAGACTTAAGCATCTAGGTTTTGATGTCTATGTTCTTGGAGATACTATTGTATCCCCTATTAGAAAGGGTGATGTCGTTATAGCTATTTCTGGTTCAGGTAGAACAGCACTAATTATTACTGCTGCTGAAGCTGCTAAAACAGCTGGTGCAATAGTGATTGCTATAACAACATATATAGATTCACCTCTTGCAAAAATTGCAGATGTTGTAGTTGAAATTCCTGGGAGAACTAAGATAAGTAGAGTTGAAGATTATTTTGCTAGACAGGTTTTAGGTATACATGAACCTTTAGCACCACTTGGAACGTTATTTGAGGATTGTACAATGGTTTTTCTAGACTCTATAATAGCTGAACTTATGCATAGGTTAAGAAAAACTGAAGATGATCTAAGACAAGAACATGCAAATATAGAGGTCTAGACGAAAATAACTCCTTGTGGTGCAACAGTTAAATTTGGATTTCTCTTGAGTTTATCCAAAAAGAGCCGATAGACCTTCGGCCAATTGCTCTTCCGATACCTCCTTCTCCTCTGGCTTCTCTTCTGACTTACCCACCTCTTGCTGCCGGCCCTGCTGTACTGTGGACTGTTGTTGCTGTGTAGCTACCGCTGCTATAGGTAATTGCTGTAGAAGGTCTGGCACCTTCTGCGTCAATACCACTGCTATAGCTAGCGCCTTTGAAACTGCCAAATTGAATATCGATAGCGCTGTTTCTTTCGATACAAAGCCTGCTTCAGCGGCTAATTTCACTGCCCTATTATAAGCTTTAGTAATAGACAGTTTAACCACATCTGGATGCGGAATTACAATTTCTGAAGCTAGATTAAATGCATCTAGCACACCTCTACCTAGCTCCTGCTTTATACTATCTATATCAACTGTAAGTTTATCTGGGGTTAGTATCAGGCCTTCCTCATAAGCCACCTTAATGGTGGGTCTAATAAGCTTTGGATCAATACCAAGTCTGGTGAATACTGAAGCAAGCTCAGGAGTAACAATATCACCTGGTTTAGCTATAACAGACTCCTTCACTATCCAGATAACACCATCTCTCACTTGTATAGGTACCTTAAGCTTACCAAATAAACTCATTATGGGCCCTGGCTTTAAATCTGTCTGCATTGGAGGTACTCTAATCTCACTGTCAATCTTTTCACCAATTCTAGCCTTAACAGGCATTGAGATTTTATTTAGTAGAAATGCTATCTCAAATGCATTCATGTTAGTAAATATAGCGAGGTTCTGCCCTGTTAAATACTTTGAGAATTCATTAATGTTCCTCAACTTAAGCTCCTCCATAGCAAGACGTAAAAGTCTTCCCTTAAACATCTTAACAATAGCTATACCATCTAGCCTCCTCCTAATATATATCCCAAATCTTGCTGGCACTCCATCTACATTTAGTAGCACTAGTGTTCTATAGCTTGAAAGATACTTCTTAGCTTCATCAACCACCTTTCTCTTCTCCAGTTTAGCCTTACTATAGCTAACCTCTGAGGAGGGTTGGGGAGATTTATATACCTTTAAGAGCCTCTCAAGCTCTCTCTTAATACTAGCCTTCATATCTATACCCACCAACTATAGTATTACTTCTACAGCTGGACTACTAGTTGTTTTAACATATATACGTGAAGATTGTAGAAGTGGCCTTTTAATCTTTTCCTCAATATACTGAAGTACAGCAATAGCATTCTCAACTAGTGAGTCTATCGGCATCTTCTCACTCCCTATTCTACATCCAACCCATGGCTGCTCCTTTGAATATAGTCTAACAGCATTTCTGTATTGCCTAATATAGGTGGCTATATCGGCATTTACAGGTACTGCAATGGGAGACTTACCTCTAGGGCCTAAAGCAGGCCCTAGAACTCTTCCAGCCTGCCCCATGAGATCTGCCTTCACCAAAACCCAGTCACATTCCTGAGCAATCTTCTTAGCACTCTTTCTATCAAACTTAGATAGGTTATCTCTACCAATAGCTCTATAGGCACCTGCCTCAATAACTCTCTGAATAGATGCATCATCTACTACAACACATATATTACTCTCCTTATCAAGTCCCTTTGGAAGTACAACTGTGTCTCTAAACCTAAACTCCTGCTGCTTTTTAACATCAACATCTTTAAATGTTACTATAAGCTCAACACTCTGCATAAATCGCCACGGCTTTTTAGCCTCTATAGCAAGCTGTATAGCATTTTTTAAAGCATTCCTAAACTCTCTAGACGATATGCTCATACCCTATCACCCTAGCTCCAACTTTCTTCATATTTTCTAATAATCTCATCATACACCCCTCTATCAACATCCTTTATGACATCTTTTGGATCCCTATTCTCTACTGTAAGACCTATGGTTCTAGCAGAGCTTAGAATCATCTTAATAGCTGCTTTTAAGCTCTTTGTATTAAGCTCCGGCTTTTTTAGAATAGCAATTCTAGCCACATCCTCCATACCTATATTCCCAATCTTCTTATGCATAGGGTCACCCGAAGGCTCTGAAACCTTGGCTGCTGAAAGTAGTAGACTTGTTACTGTTGGTAGCTCTAACTCTATATTATAGCTCTTTGAATCTAAATCAACAATGATCTTAACTGTAAGTATATACCCCTTATACTCTCCAGTCATTTTATTGATTTTTTCAATAACTTCATTAACATTTAGTCCAGCATCAGTTAGTGCAGGGCCTAGGGGAGGTGCTGGTGAAGCTTTGCCTCCTTCTACCTGAACCTTTACCACCTTTATTCTAGCCATTTATCTACACCTCCTTCTTAGACACCCTAATATAGTCTATGGGTACAGTTATTGTAAGGGGATAGCTGGCTTCCAATATACTGAGGGAGACCTCACTTTTAACCTTATCAATAGCTATAACTTTTGCCTTCATACCTCTAAATGGCCCTGCTATTATTTCCACTTCTTCACCACCTTGAAGGAGTTCTATTAGTGACTTAGGCTTTATTAGAGTTTCTAAATCCTCCCACTTTAATGTTCCTGAAGCCCTACCCTTTACATGTTTAAGGCCTTTAACTGCTTCGTAAACTATATGAAGCCCTGTTGTTTCAAGCACTATATATCCCCTTAGGCTGGGTAGTGATAGGATTGAATATATTGGAAGGTTAAGTGTTCTACTTCTCACCTCTATCATTAAAGCAACATTTGTCTCTTGTCCAGCCGTAGTTCTTACAGCAAAAAACATCTGCTTACCACCTTTAACACCAGCAGTTTCCTGAGAGCTCTGACTATCCATGGTATACACCATATAGTATAGCTATGTCTTTACGTTATTCCAACGCCACTGATCTGTAAAATAAAGTTTATTAGCCATGATAAAGCAAATGCTGCTACACCAATTAATGTAAAACCAAGGAGGGTGATTTTAAGGATCTGCTTAAAGTCGTCAGCATCCGGTTTTTCTGCTAAGTCTACAATTTTCCTCATACCCTCAAATGCTTCCTTTAACGTTTTAGTAAAGGGCATTTTTCAACACCCTTACTATTCCTTACTAACCTCTGAAACCTTTTATTCTGTTTTACTACTATCTGAGTAGCATTTTAAGTATTGCGTCTGGCTCATACCTAAGCAAATCATCGTAGCTTTGGCCAACCCCTAGATACAATATTGGTTTACCCACACCTATAATTACACTAAGTGCAGCACCTCCACTAGCATCTGCATCAACCTTAGTTAGAATCACACCATCGACACCTATAGCTTCATCAAATTTTCTAGCCTGTTCAATAGCATCATTACCTGTTAGTGCATCAACAATTAGTATCTTCATATGTGGCTTAACGACATTTACTATCTTTTTCAGTTCATTCATTAGATCTACATCTATATGCATTCTACCAGCCGTATCAATCAACACTACATTGTATTTACCCCTCTGCGCATACGCTACACCATCAAAGGCTACTGCGGCAGGGTCAGCACCATATCTACCGCCAATAAATGGCAGCCCTAACTTCTCACAATGCTTTCTTAGCTGCTCCTGGGCACCAGCCCTAAATGTATCAGCAGCAACAACAACAGATCTTACACCATTCTGCTTAAGCATATATGCTATCTTTGCTATTGTTGTAGTCTTGCCAACACCATTTATACCCATAAACATTATCTTAGCAACACCATCTCTTGCAACTATATCTCTAACGACATTTAGAAAATCTGAAGCTAATCCCTTACTAAGAATATCGTATAGCGATTTATATAGAATTTCATTCATGTATTCCTCTGTGTTTACACCACGTGGAATCCTTTGACCAACTAAATTTCTTCTAATACTCTCTACAATACCCTCAGCTACATCATAGGCTACATCAGCCTCAATCAAATCAATGAGAATCTTACTGCAGAACTCCTCTATATTCCTCTCATCAATAATCTTATACATTACTGCATTGGATAGCTGTTTTGAGAGACTCTTAAATATATTCTTAAGCTTAGAAAACAAGTCGGCTTTACCTTACTTTATCTTAAACCTTAGCCTATCTTAAATTTAGGAACCTCTAGCTACAGGACCCTCTCTTTCAGACTTTGTTAATGTGGTTAAATACTCTTGTAGCTTTCTCTGAAGCTGGTTATATAGATCACTAAGCCTTTTTAACTCACTTTCAGTTTCTTGAAGCTCATTTACTAAATCCTTTTCATATAGCGATAATACATTCTTTGCATTATCTATTGGAAGTACAGCATATAGATCTTTTGAAATTCTAATTACAGCTTTATCTACATCATCAAGCTTTATTTTAATAAATACATATCCCTCCCTATCTAGCGATGCTAAGGTATCTTTTTGACCATACCTCTGAATAGACGATAGCGTCTCATATGCTAATCTAATTTCCTGAATTTCATTAGATAGAGCAATGGATCGCGACTGTACAACCCTTATGGCATTTCTAAGCTCCTCTAGTTGTATAAGTAGCTGCTGTGCTGCCTCCTCTATTCTAGCTCTATCCTGCGTACTCATTCAATCACCATATATGTTAGTTTAGCTAACTCTCTAATATACCTACTCTCAGCCTCTTCAGCGTCTATCTCTTTTATGTCAACAACTCTTATGTTTGTCCTCTTAACCTTATGTCTACTACCCATCTCTGAATATAGCTTCTCAAGTGCATGTTCAGGATTTAGCGCTCGTATCTCTTTCTTAAACTTTATCCATCTAGGTAACTTATCCTGTGATATCAGCATAAGACCTTCTATCCTATATATTTTCACCTTACTCATACATTTACACACCCCCAAATACTTTACTTAACCTCATTATCTCAGGACCAGTTGTTTTAACCCCGACTAGTAGGCCATGTGAGTTACCAGCAAGTCCAGACTTTATAAACCCTACCCCAAAATTAACTGTACCAATATCTATTCTAATCCTAAATAGATTTGCTAAAAATTCTAGCTCTTTTTCTGAAGCATCAGGATGAACAATACCACCAACATTATTTATATATGCAGCTGATCCAACTGTTGGAATATCTGCTATAAGACCCTTTTCAACTACCTCAACTTCAAGAGTATCTCTAGCAACATCTTTAATCTCATCATAGGCAATGGTACTTATATAGGCCGCAAAATCATTAGCCAAACATATATTGCCTAAAGCTGTAAACCTTGTTTTAACAATAGAAATATTTCCATCAAATAAACTCTTAATAGCACTATATTCATACTCCTTTACTATATGAGGGAGGATTATACCTTTATTATTTCCAGCAACAAGAATGCCTATAATCTCCATATCGCCTATTGAAGTCTTTACTATAGGTACGTGAAGAATATTCTGAATAGCTTGAACAAATTTTACATCAGCATCCCTAGGAATTATAGCTATTCTATCGTTTGCAAAAATATATACACCAATATTTGGATTTCCTCTATAGCTCATCCTCTCAATAAGCATCTAGTTTATCTCCTCGCCATAAGGGCAAGCATAGCCTTATAGACGCCATTGTCAAGTTTAATAAATCTAATGGCCACCTTATGGGGAGGCTTCTCAATCTTTCTACTATATATATACATACTTATTGATGGATCAAACAATACTCTCCCACCTAAATGTCTCTCTAGGAATCTTCTTACATATCTTAAAGCTCTTCTCCCTCTATCAATCCTACTACCAGCTCTATATATGTGTCTAAGCGATATTATGTATATTCCATCAGCTTTATCCTGGGGCATTTACACCACCATCTAGCGCTATACATCCTCTAACTTTGATCTTCGCCAATGTCTTAACCTAAAGTGTCTTCTTACCTTCATAAGCGTTTTTGCAGTAACCCATACAGGTATTGGATTGTTGTTCTTTTCTCTGTTTATAAGTCTGAGCTTTTTTGCTAAGGGCTTATTATGGGCCATTATAGACACACCTTATTTTTCACGTATACTAATTCTAAAGTCTTTTTTTGTCCTCTCATATATTTCTGCAAGAATTGCCTTTAATTCCTCATCTGTTAAAGGCTGTGAGATTCTGCCCTGTAAAGCTAAAGCTATAAGTCTATCCTCTACAACTCTAGCTATCTCTGGTCTAACAAGCTTAATATTTGCTAATCTTTCACGTGCCTCTGACGTAAGGATTGTTCTAAGTATCTCTTGCCTTCTAGCTTCTTCAGCCTCTCTCTGAAGCCTCTGTCTCTCCATCTCCTGTCTTCTCCTAATAAGCATTTCTCTATACTGTTTCTCTAACAGTGCCGAAATCTCTTCATCTCCAATATACACCTCTTCACCCATGTACGTCACCCCATAGTCTATCAATGTTTAGAGTTTAGGAGCCATACATTTTGTATTTGCTACTCACAGCTTATGAACTTAATTGCTTTTGGCTATCTAAAGAAACTTCTTTAGCTACTGATGGTGATGCATATTTTAGTAGCTGGGGGTTACTCTTTACAAGGTCTCTAAATACCTCTAGGGCTAGCTCATCTAGTATAGCACGCCCTCTAGCTGAAATTCTTCTACCCTTAGGAGTCTTTTCAATAAGTCCTGCAGCTTCAAGTTGGTGGAGAATATTCCTTATGTGACTTCCACCACATTTTCTATAGTGTGGTGGCGCTGATCCTTTTCTCTTAAGACCCCCAAATATTGTTCTAAGGGTTTCCAACCCTATTGGATCTTCAGCAAGATATATTTTTCTTAGGATTGCCGCTGCCCTATAATACCACCAATCTGGATTATCAGATACTCTCTCTTTATATGGACCTGTTTTTGTAAAGCTAGCCCATGGCGGAGGTTTTACAGTTGCTATATTTGTTTTAAGATAGCTGGCCAGTCTCTCTATAAATATATTTGCAGGCACATCTCTTACCGTGACCATTCTACATCACATTATGGTACTACTTAAGTGTGGGTTGACTATCTATCTTTTTACCCACCCTTAAGAGCTTTCCTACTTATTAAAATATATGTATACCCCCTAGAGTCAGCAACTACAGCATTTAGCTGTTCAGCAATTTTAGCTATATCCCCACTAGATATTACAGTCCTCGCACTTCTAAGCACTCTTATTTTTACACATCTCCTATCCTCTAATATACGCTTAATCTCCTCAATAACGCCTGGGTGGAGACCTCTCTTACCAATATTTACATCAGCTCTATGGCTTGACACCTTCTCCTTTCTAAGTCTATTAGCATATCTACCTAATCTAGCCATCCTTTCTACACCTAACAAACTCATATCTATGCATCCATCCACACACCAAACATGTTGTTACAACTCTTAAAGTTTTTCCCTTCCTACGACTTCTAACACGAGCACTAAAACCAGGCACCATAATAACACTACAATTTTTACAGATCCACCTCCTTATAGACTTAGGGATGGCAACCCTACACCTCATTGAAATCTTTCTAATCAGCTCACCATACCTCTTCGCATACCTAATCCTACCACTCTTTACAGATGCAACACCCATATCAAACAGTATATACATCCTCTGAGTAGCTATATCCTTTAGCAGCCTACTCAATAAAGATCCCAGTACATCTAAAAATTACTACGACATAGATTGAAAAATAAAGTTTTTAAGTTCTATCCACACAAATCACTTTCAGAGCCGCGGTAGTATAGCCCGGTCAAGTATGCGGGCCTCTCGAGCCCGTGACACTAAATCTTTAATGTGCGGGACACCCGGGTTCAAATCCCGGCCGCGGCACTAAAACCATTGAATGTATTAACTCTCTTAAGTTAATAGCTTTAACATTTACTCCTCTAATTTTCTCTCTACTACAAACCTTTTTCTAACCATAATTTAAAATGCTTTACTTTTGCAGGAAAATTTAGAGAAGGTTAGAGGTTAAAGTTAAATTAATACTAGTAGAGGTAACAGCATGGATAAATCTATTTTAGTCGACATAGAATGGGTCTCTTTTGTGTTATAGTTTTAGTGTCTATAGATATGAAGTTGTTTCTTAAGCAGGTTATATCAGTCTATTAGCGATATTTTCTTGGCTATATTTCTTACTGCTTCTACAGCTATGCTATTGTTGGGTAGTTTTAGGAGTGGAATTCCTTTAGTATTGAATTCTTCTATTAACGGATCATATGGCACTATGCCTGCAACTTCATAGCCTACTTCTCTACTCCAGCTATATAGTTTATCTATGTCTGTTTGAGGTATTTTATTGCCTACAACATACATATCGCTAATATTTAATCCAACCTCTGTAATTATTTCTCTAATTCTCTCTGCTGTTTTGAAGCTCATTTTTGAGGAATCTACAACAATTATCAAAGTGTTTACATGTCTATCCGTTCTTCTATTGAGGTGTTCAAGTCCTGCCTCCATATCCATTAAAACTACTGTGTAGTTATGTATGAGTTTGCTAAGAATTCCTACCAGAAGCGCGTTAACAAAACAGTAACATCCTTCACCCTCACCACGACCCATAGCTATAAAATCAAAGTATTTTAGTTCAGCTAGACAGTCTCTCATAATAAGGTACTCCAATAATGCATCCTTTCTAAAAGAAGCTGCAAGACTTTGATCTTGAAAACTTTTTCTAAATTCCTCAACAACCTCCCCAATAGTTTTTCTAATCTCTATACCCAATACCTCAGGTAGATTTGTAGCTGGATCACCGTCAACAACTAGAATCGTATCATCTGTTTCATGCTCAATTAAAATTTTTGTTAGCAGTGCTGTTACCATTGTCTTGCCACTGCCGCCTTTACCAGAGATTGAGGTTATGAAAGGTCTCTTCACCCTCTAATCACCTAGAGCTCCACGGCTTTATGGATCTAGCTTTCTCCCACCAACTTGGAAACAACTCTTTTTTTCCAGGAAGTTTAAAGCCTGCTTCATACTCATCCATAAAGTTTGGATCTAGCATAAGCTCTATAGATGCCATAAGCTTTGCAACTCTTTCAGCTTCAAGTCTATAGGTCTTTGAAATGAGTGCTAGATAAGCTCCACCTAGAGAACCATTGCCAATATAGACTATTTTAGCATTTGGAAACTCTGGTATCATTCCAATTGCTATAGCACTATTTATATTCAGATACCTTCCAAAGGCTCCACATATATAGACATTTTTAATATCAAATACACTTAGATACATCTTCTTCAGCAGTATCGATATTGCTGCACAGACAGATGATTTTGAGTCAATAATATTATATATATCCTTCTCTGTAATGGTAATGTCTCTTCCTATAGCTGTCTCAGTAGCAGAAGCAACAATATACTCATAACCCTCTGCACCCTCTCTAACATACTGTGATTTTATACCCCTACAGAATTTTCCAAATATATCTATAGCACCATTTATAAAGAGCTGTGCTACAAGATCTATATATCCAGAACCACAAATTCCAATAGGCTTAACATCCCCTATAACTGTGTATACAGCTTTTAATGTTTCTGAATCTATAGTAATACTCTCAATAGCGCCAGTAACAGCCCTAACACCATGTCTCAGCCCCCAGCCCTCAAAAGCCGGTCCTGCTGGTGCTGTTGTACCTATAAACCAGTATTTACACCCCATAACAACCTCAGCATTAGTGCCAATGTCTATGAGAAGTGATGGTTCTTCAGAAAAGCTTATACCAGCTGTAATTATATCCCCTACAACATCTCCGCCAAGAAATCTACCTGCACATGGAAGGACGTAAACACTAGCATTACTATTTACATTTATACCAAGATCCCTTGCATCAAATATATATGGCTTTGGATCTATCTTTACAGGCTCTCTAAAGGATCTTATAAGTGGATAGGGGTTTTCGCCAACGAAGAGAAAAGTCATGGCGGTATTTCCAGCTGCAACAACATTATATATGTTTTGCGAATCTACATTAAACTTCTTGCAGAGCCTTTGAATAAGCTCGTTAACAGTATCGATAGCCGCCCTCTGAACCTCTCTTAAATTTTCACTTCCTTCAATTGCCTTAGAGATCCTGGAGACAATGTCCTCACCATATATAAGCTGTTTATTAAACTCTGATTCCACACCAATAATCTCTCCTGATGCTATGTCAACTAGAGCAACAACAATTTTTGTTGTTCCAATATCTATAGCAATACCGTAGAGACTCCTAGCACCTTCAGTTTCAGGCAGAAAATCCACTATTTTGTTGACATGCTGATCTATAATTAGAGACCCTCTATTGCTAGAAGAAGCCCTAAGCTTTTTGATGACATTACTATTGGCATGGAAACTCAGAGTGTATTTTATAGCCTTTGAAATTTCATCCACATACTGAACCACTATAGATGACTCTGGGAAGACCTTGGGCAATGCTACAGTAGAAAGAAGTTTTGCTCTTCCAATAAAACTTTCAGGCGGTACTATTACCTCAAGATCACCTATAACTCTTGCTATACACGCCAGCACATATCCCTTCCCAATTTCATCCTCTCTGAGTAACGCTCTATCTCTAAGTCTATGATCAACACTTCCCTTAGCTATAACCACCTTACACTTACCACAAAGACCCTTTCCACCACAAACACTTCTAATACCCACACCAGCCCTCTTAGCAACTTCAAGAATTGTTATGCCCCTTGGCACCTTAACCTCCACACCATACTGGGGAAACCGCACCGTAGCTGTATCATTCATACTCATCTTTTTCACCTTAGGTTATAACTATGTTTAAAAGTTGTAAAAAGATTTGAAGGTTTCACTTTATACAAATGTTTAATTTTTATATTTTATATATGTGTAGCAGATTGAGGAAAATCCTTTATTTAACCTTAAGCTGTTAACTCTTTTAGCTTCTCTGGAAGCCAAATCTTTTCTAAAAACTTTCCTATTTCACTAGATTCTGCTGGTCCAACAACTACCTTCCAGCCTGTTGCATCTTCAATATCGCCCTGCATCCTTGCAGCCTTACCTGGTAGAATTAGTATTCTGTGCTTTACCTTCTGCTCCAGATTACTGCTTTTGATTGCCTCACGTACTTTTTCACCAGTAAGTTTTCTTCCAGCAACTGAAACGTCTACTGCTAGTCCCTCTGTATCTATAACTAAAAGCCATGCATTAACCTTAGACTTCTCGGCATCACTTGAAACAATACTATATGTCAATGCATAGTTTGTTGTTACTAGTACTGGTGAATTTTCATCAGGTTTACCAATTTCTCTTAATCCAGGTGGTACTGCTACAGGTTTTCTTGGATCTGTATAGAGCTGAAAGCGCCACATAACTAGTGGGAGTAATGTCCACCCCTCTAATGAGTGTAGTATTAATAAATCCGCATATCTGGTCATGAGAGTTAGAGCCATTATTGCCTCCCACCACATAATCTCCGTTATGTCACTCTTAAGATAATTCCATACAGCTATTGGTGTTGCTATCAATGGATAGCCCACATATCTCCATAGATCATATATAGCTTTGTATCTTATCCAGCTGTAAGCCTTTAATGTATAGGAGAGCCCCCCTGGCCCTATAAAACAGCCTGGGTCTAGAACAACATCTTGGAGACCTATATCCTCTGTAATTGTTTTTGATAGCGATACCAGCATATCAAGATTACCAGGACTTGCTATTGAAAGTGGTGCCTCAAATCTTTTTGCAAGTTCTGCCATTTCCCTCCAGTTATCTTTTGTAGCAGCATATAGTAGCGGTTTATGCGGTGGTGTAAGCACATTTAATCCAGCCTCAATAACTGCAGGGTTTAGAGAGCATAGTATTATTGGTAGGACGCTATTTTCAGCAACAAACTGAACTATTCTAGCAAATTGCTTAGGATCATTTGAGGATGACCTTATGGCGATAGCATCTAGCTTAAGTTTCTGGCCAACATAATCATACTCAAACTTTTCAACAATCTCTATCCTCTTCAAAATATTTTCTCTATCCATAGAGTCGTCGATATCTATCGCTATAGCTGTAGGATTCATGTAGCGTAGTTCATGTCTATATAATACATACTTCCCTCCAATCTTCACAATCTTTTTAGAGCCTCTAAGCTCAATCTCCCTTACAGGTGGTGCTAAAAGAGATTTCAGCTTTTCAAATATTGGCCTTAGCTTCAAATCCTCAATAAGTGGAGGACATGCTTCTAAAGTAGCCTCAAAGTTTACTAGCTTTACTGCAAAGGCCATACAGTTTGGCTCTCCACACTTACCACAATTTGTTTTAGGTAGCAGTTGAAATATTTGTATAGGGCTTGGAGGCTGCCACGGCATAATCACCACCTCTAGACAATAGGCAATTTTGATGAGAGCCACTGTAATGCTTTATCAGGGTCACTAATTTTAGGCTCTGAAAATAAATACTCCCTCATCTCCCTTAGCACCTTTATTGTTAGTGGATGCAGAATCATAAAGTAGTCTGCCCCAGCCAATAGACATATTATGCATGTTAGTGTCTCCCAAAGGGGTCCTCTAATTTCTTTAGGTCCCCAGTATGGGTCCATTGTTATCCATGCCTCTCTTGCACCCCAAGCATTTGCTGCACCAACATTAAAGGGATGTGCCAATAGTTCATTTCCTATTAATGCTGAAAGCCTTGCTCTTTCCATTACCGTGAAGCCATACTCTGTTCCATAGCCTATGCCACCAATGTTTAGATCTAGCATTATTCTATTTCTAGGAATCCACTCATACACCTTTCTATTGATTTGCTCAGCCTTATCAAGGTCCATGGGGGAAAAGTTTATTACAATAGCATTAGACTTTGCTATATGTCTACATATAGCTTCTAGCTTCATATCTAGATTAAGGCTATTTATAACTAGACCCTCACTTGGATAAGCCTCTATAATACTCCTAAAGACCTCGACATCCTTTTCTGGATTACCACTTCCACCAACAACTATAGGAACCTTAACACTTTGTAGAAGCATGTCAACAATTTTTACAGCTTCTTTAGGCGGGGCATCCCTTATTGTTGGATCTGTACTAACAAGATGTATGTCTATTGCCTCAGCACCAAATTTATTTATCCATAGACTTGCCCACTCAATAGGATTGTCTAGAGCATCTCCAAAAACTTGTCTTACTGCTCTAGGTAGCCCTATCTTCATATCAAAAGTATCTCCTCCAAATGCAGGTGTATGTCCAGATCCATAACCTATTAGATAGAGGTATGGAGGTGTTGTATGGCCTCCGATAACTATTGTCTTCTCCCTTGTTCCCCCCTCACTTCTAGTTGCCCCAAGCTTTACTTCAACAACCCTACCACTATATTTTGGTCTAGGCTCTTCAAAAGCTACTTTAGCTAATTCAACAACTTTTTTCGCCACCACTTCAACGGTTTTAGCTACAGCTGTAGCTACTGCAGCCTCAGGCTTAGCCTCAACAGTTTGTTTTGGTGGTGATACCATAATTGGTATAGGTATCTGTGGAGCTATAGCTCCAGTCTCAGGTAGTATAATTGTTAGTTCATCCGCCTCTATCTCAACATTATAAAGTTCAACAATACCTTCAGCTAGAGCTTCTGTAAGCTTTGCCAAGAGGCTATATATATTTGCTTGTTTCCTTGCTTCTAACTCCTGCTTTTCATCTTTCTTCTCCATACTCATTTTTTCTCACCCTCAATCTTCTTTATAACTAGCTTTTCAGCCCTGATTTTAACGCCCTTCAATGTTATGCTTATCCCTCTACCACCTGTTTGTGTCTGCTGCATCTGCGTAGGTATGGAAACTGTAACAACTATATTTCCGGTTGGTGCTGGTATAACTGTTGCTGTAACTGGCTGTGATGTAGAGGTTGCTGTAGCTATAGCTGTCTGCGGAGTTGCTACTGATGGTTGTTGTAGTGCTAGCTGTGGTGGTATTACCGGGGCTTCAGCTCCTTCAGTTTTTTCAGCAGGCTTTTCTTCTGCAGTCTCTCTCCTAGCCTCCTTCATTAGAAGTTTTTCTGCCACTGGATGTTTTTTCTCAATTAAAAACTTTTTAAGGGCTTCAATATTTGTAGCCTCCTTCTCAGTTGCAATCCTATCCCTCAACTCAGGAGGTATGGCATCCAAAATTCTTTGCTTAAGCTCTGAAGGCATCCAGACAACTCTACTCCATCCCCCATCTGCTTGAAACAATTTTTTACTTCTAAGATAGAGCAGCCCTATCCCCTGAAAACCAGGTACCTGCTTACCACCACCAACTGCATCAGCAACTTGACTAAATCTAAGGCCTATTGGAGTAGTTCCTGTAAAACCTCTGTGGACAAACCCCACAGCATCAAATTCAGGTATGTAGAAAGTTGCTACCTCAAAGCATCCGCATATGGTTGGCGGGTATTCAAATAGTGCATACAGCCTTACCCTTTGAATTGCACCACCAGACAGCTTCTTAACAACTTCATTGGCCCCCTCATACTCTCCTGCAACAGGATCCGCAATTTTTCCCTTAGGTACAGGCTGTATAGGACCTTTAGGATCTATTAAGGCTGCTACCCTTGCATCAAGCCACGTTATAGCACCGCATGCAGAAGGTCTTTCAGGTGTTATTATACATACATGAGTTGGTGCAAAGGACTGACATAGTTTACATGAATAAAACATATCTACATCCTCATCCCTTAGACCCAATGCTCTTCTATCTCTTTCATCATAAACTTTTAGCGCTTGTCCGTGGAGTAGCTCAACAGTCTTTGAATTAGTGACGAATATTACCCTCATCTTCTCTATTACAGGGAATGCAGATTTAAACAGTCTATAGAGTACAGTTCCAATATATTTAAATGAGTTTAGCCCCTTCTGATACGATCTCTTGCTAATTCTAAGCCATATATCATACCTCTGATTTAGATGCATATACCCCTGTATATAGTTGCTAAACTCATGGATTCTCCTCTCAAGAACTCCCTCAGCTTGTGACTCTAGTTTAGATCCAGCAGCTTCAATAATAACAGCATATGGATTACTACTACCCTCTTTAAGCTCACTTACATCAGGACCTATTACAACTATTTCCCCATCCTCAACTTCATCAATGTTTCTAATTCTAAAAAGCTCAAATTTATGACTAACCTTAGGACCCCCTAACTCTACATACATATCAGATGCTCTAACTCTTTGACCCTCATACTGTGGACCTACATCAACAGGAATATCACTAAATATAGCCTTTGGCGGTGGAGGAGGAACCTTAAATACCTTAACAATATCATTAGGGATTTCAATGGGTGCAATTATAGATATTCTAAAGGACATTGGACATTAACCTCTTCACACTTATATAACCATATATTATTTATAAGTTTTCAGTATATCTATTAGTTGTACTAAGTTTTTAAACCATATTTGTAGAGGTAATGATGGTATAGTCCATGTAGCATTTGGCTGTGCATAGGGATCTAGAGATAGTGTATTAAGGTTTGGTATATAGTGTTTAAGGTAATTTAGAAGAAGCCATGCATAGGAATATCTGAAGCCTGCCAGTACAATAAGTCTATACTTTGAGTTGTTATATAGTAGACTTTGCATTGTCTCCATAGGAAACATTATTCTATATCTTTTATAGCCTAATGCATCTAGTCTTTGAACTGTTTTAGAGTCGGAAGCCATAATATCACCATTAATAATCTCAGCCACCTCAATAAATTTTTCAACAACCTTCTCTCCAATTAATTCCTCAATTAAATTAAGTTGCGAGCCTAATAACATTGCTATTGAGCCTTTAAACCGTATAAGTATTTCAGCAATCTTCTTAACATCAGTTAGTACTGTAGCCTTTATAGGCCCTGGTGGTATATCTCCATGGAGCCAGTATTCAAGAGCCATATTTTAGCCACCTATATTTTTACACCTTCTCTTCTAAGCCTATACTTCTCTATTATATCTTCTAAAAGTGTTGGATTTGCAACTATAAACTTCTCCCTCCAGCCGACTTCATTTAGATATCTAATAACTTCATCTCTATATGGTATAGGTATGTCGGCTTCTGATCTAATGTAAAGATGTATATCTGGTGGAAGCTTGTCTAAGCCATAGAATTGTTTATAGAGAGATAAATAGTTTGTTAGTTTTATTGCCCTACCCTGTGGGGTATCCGCAGGTCTTATGCAGAGCTTTGGTATCATAACCATAGCCTCCTCTAAAGTTTCAGCTGCATAGAATAGATGTTCTGGTGCAGGCCCTAAATACACTTTTTCACCAGTCATGGCATCATAGCCATACCACTCCTCGGTAGTCTCCCTATTACCAAGTAACATTCTTCTGTACTTAATACCATGTGGTCCAACTATCACAGGTACGCCTAAGCGCCAAAAACCTGAAGCTATAGCAGCTGCTTTCTGACTCATAGCACCCCATGCAACACCTACAGCCCCCACTCTATTCAGTATATAGTCTGCTATTTCAGCATAGTTAGCCCTTAACGGTAATTTAGCAAAGATATTTGCAATTTTTATAACTGCTCCAGCTATATGTGAATTAGCAACACATGAACCTACATTAACTATGCCTCCAGCTTCAAACACCCCTGAAAACTCTTCATATGGTGTTTTCCCCTCTTCATTCTTATACATAGATAATGCCATGGCAGAACAGCCAGAAGCTACAACAATATATCTTCTAGATGCAAATTCTCTAGCCATTACTGCTACATCCTGTGCACCATCAGGCCAGTTGGCGCAGCCAACAAATGCTACTACACCAGGTATAGTTCCTAGAACTATATCTCTACCAACAGCTCTAATTTCTGTATCCTGTATGGGTCCCCTTCCAACTCTACACCTATACTTCTCTACACCTATAGCATCTCTAGCTGAAGCAAGTATTAAAGACAATACTGGTATATCTCTAGGACAATCATATTCACATCTTCTACAGGCAAAACATTTATTATAGAGCTCTATAAAAGCAGCTAAGTCACCCTTACTCGCCCTCGCCATTGCAGTAGATATTGGAAGATTTTGTGGACAATTTCTCTCACAATTTCTACACATACTACATTTCTTGGCATACTCTATTACTTGCTCCCTTGTGAATAGACTCCACTTATATCTAATTCTCTGTGGCGCAATTTTAAGAACAGTCTTCACAGCTACTTCAGCAGCCCTTTCCTCATCAAGTATTACTGCACCTGGTATTCTACCTATAGCAAGCTCTTCTACAACGTTATCTGGATCTGCATAGGTTCTATCTGGAAGCCCCCTCATAGCTTTATCTGTTGTCGCTATTACTACAGCACCTATCCTTCTTGCCTCCTCAATTAAATTGGTGTAAATACACTGTTCATCAATTACAATAACATCTGGTATACCAGTTCTTATAAAGCGTAACTGCCAAGACATAGGCCCTATAATTCTAGCTCTCTTCTTCTCATATCTAGCTATATCGTGTGCCGTACAGCAGAGTCCACATACCTCAACCTTATCTCTTATACCTAAAGCCTCTAGATAATCTACTATTGCAGCTGAAGGAAGAACGTTATGCCCTATAACAAGGATTACTGGTTTTGAAGCATCTACAGTACCAATGCCAAGATCTACTAGTGGCGCATTTTGATCGGCTTTAGGCATTCCTAGAGATACTATCTGTACAACATCAGCTACCTCCAGCGCTACATGATCTAACATACCAAGGTGAAAAACCTTAGACTCATAGTCTATCCAATCCCCCTCTTGACCTGTATGGACACTAGCTAAAGTTTGTACAATCTGTTTTTCAACATACTCTATAACTATCTTTAAGTCTCTAAGTGTACGTGGTTTAACGCCTGTTACGAGTCTAGTTATGGGCATCTCAACATATACCTCACCACCAAGGTCTGTAGGTGTATCCTCACCATATCTAGCAATAAGCTTATCCAAAAGCTCTCTAGCATGGCTTGCATGGGTTGAAGCACCAATAGCAGAAACAAGTGTTACAAGACGTGACTGTTGTTCAGATAAATTAATTCCACAAGACCCCCTCTTGTCTCTAGACAAATCACATCTTCCATATGTACATAGACAGCAGAGATCACAATATGGTAGATATAATGGTTTATATCTCCTCAATAATACATGATCCCATTTCCTTAGCGTAGCTATAGATGGGAATGGCATTGGACCTAGAGGCTCCTCCCACTCTTCAACAATATATCCAATACTTATGTCCAACCCCTTAACTTCAGCAATAGAACTCTTTAATTCATCAATTCTAATTCTAAATTCTTTGTGGGGTATGCTCATCAATAGCCACCTAAAGATTTCCATAACAAATATCATTTCAAAGTATTTTTATTTTTATGAAATAAATTTCTTCTTAAACTCTCTATGGCTGTAACTATTGGTGTGTTTGGATTATAGTCTAACACTGATAATCCTCTTTTATCAGCCTCAATAACATTTTCATCATATGGTATAATTGCTATAATTTTATCCCATTTTATAACCCTCTTAACATATTCTACATCCTCATCACTGCGTACCTTATTTATAGCTATAGAGAATCTCTTCACCTCAATATCTTCTGCAAGTTTCATAATCTTTAGAGCTACATCAATTGCCTTTAGATTTGGCTCAACAATGCATAGCATATGGTCGATACCTCTAGTAGTACCTCTACTCATAGGCTCTAATCCAGCGACCATATCGAGTATTACAACCTCATTTCTACCTAGTATGAGGTGTGATAATAATGCTCTTAGAAGTGCATACTCTGGACAGAGACATCTTGTACCACCCCTCTTAACTTCTCCAAGCTTAAGTAAAGTAACATTATCAAGACCTTTTACACCAAATCTCTCAATAATATCATCAACCTTAGGATTTAATCTATATGCTCCCCCAGGTATAAGTGTTCTAGACTTTATGAATTCCTCCTCATCAAAGAGGATCGGAGTTTTATCGGCGATCTCTCTAGGTATTCCAAGAGCTTGAGCTAGATTAAGGCTTGGATCAGCATCTATAGCAATAACACTATATCCACTTCTACCAATTAAACGTGCTAGTATAGCAGCTATAGTTGTCTTACCGACACCACCCTTACCAACAACAGCAATTTTAATTCCATCATCACCTTACTGTTAATAAGTAGTTTCTCTCAATATAACTTTGTGTCCTATAAAATCGATGTATTCTATTTCGACATTTTTAACAGCTATTCTATTCCCAGCTATATCAGTAATTATATAGCTACCATCTTTAAACTCCATAAATACAACATCCTTAGCTAAAAGCCTCTCACCTTCACCACTCTTTACATATACTATAGATTCACACATTATTAAATCACAAATTGTAGATGTTTAGAAGAGTAAATATAAATTTTGTTATCTATCCTAAACCTCAGTAAACACCCTAGAAATAATATAGATTTCTATAACCTATGCAACTACTAATCTATGCTGATATAAGAAACCCTTTCTGTAGATCTATGTAGACAACCTAAGTATTTTATTAGATGTATTTGATAAAGTAAAAGCTGACAATATCCACTGATCTATGTCATTAACATCATTCATCAAAAGCTTTAACAGTCAAGATGTATGGTGAGTCGTATTGTGGATAATATTCTTTGTTAAAGAGTTGAAAAACATTGATAGTGATCTAAATTCCGCATTTGCTAATCTAGCCTTAGAGTCAAACTAGTTTTTCTATTAGCCTCACAGTAGAGTTTAAACCTCTAGCATTAGATAGTCCTGCTATAAAAACAACATAGGCCTTATCACCCTTTGCGCAATATCTTCCCAATAACTTTATCTATTTTCTACCCCTTATTGTTGGTGCATCTAGGTATCAGTAAAGGCTTGATTTATTCTTAAGATGATGTTCTTAACTTCAACAAGAATCTATTCCTATTAAACATATAGCTAATAATACTATCTTCTATTCTAACATTACGTTTAATAGCTTTAATTTATTTAGCCATGGTGTTAGGCCTGTAAATATAGCGCTAATGAATACATGTTGCTATAGAGCTGTATCAACTGCAGTATAGCCGTAGTCTTCAACAGCTGCAAGTGTATATGTTTAAGTTTTGAACTCTTTATAGGTATGCAGAACCAGTCTTACCATGTACTAAAAGGTCCTTAAGTCTTCCCGTGTTATTTAAATGGTCATACTCCTTAGTACCTTCAATATCAACTAATACTAAAAACCTTGAACTCCTACCTAGGATTTGACATGGTGTTAGTGGGGAATAATCCAAAAATAGTTGTTCTATCAGCACATAGTGTAAAGACTTTACTAAATGGCTATAGGGATAAATAACCTATATCTTCTGTTGATAATACAAAAAATCTTCTTAGCTTTAACTTTCTAAGTGCATAACTACCTTTTTATCCCATCTTCACTCTAAAAAGAATATAATTTTTAAAGCTTAATAATCTATCCCATCTCCTCAAACTTTCAATAGTTTTTCCATCACTATGCTCATATCTAATCTTTATACTATAGGAGTTAAAAAGTTAAAGATGTTAAGAAACTATAGTAGTTATAGTAGTGGTATGCCAGCTATGGTAAGCCAGAGATTCTTAGAAGAGGCAAGTAAACAAGTGAAGCCTATCTATGCATATGGCTTATTCTTCGTTAGCATGGACTATATAGCGTACTACCTATTATTTCACTATCATGACCCACTAGAGTACTACAGTACTATTATGCGAGATGAAAAGCTTTTTAATGATGAAATAGCAAAGCTTTGGGCAAATATGCAGGAATTTCTAGATCAAGAAAAAGTTATAGTTAACAACGTTAGGGTATATCCTCACGTAGTTATGATAGATGTTGGTTTTGCAGAATCTAGAACAAAACCCTATATAGTCTTTACAATAAGGTTTAGAGCTCCAATAAGAATGGGTAGGAATATATATGAGAATTTCTATGAGTCTGAACTAATAGAATACAACTATGTAGTCTACTGGATATTTCCCCCAGGCTCAAAAATACTTGAAGTCAATATGGGTTCTAGTGGTGAGGAGTGGGATATTGTGAGAGGAAATATTTTAGCTATATATGGATATAGGGGTAGGAAAACAGGAGGCTATGAAAAGATAGTATTTGAAATATCTAAGCCAACTGTAGAGGAAGAGGGATAAAGCTTAGTATGAACTAGATTTAGATACACTAAATTAGATTTAATCCATCAACTAGTGATTTATATAACAATTCCTAGTCTAAGTGTAGAGGGTGTATGTTTTTATAATTCTTTTTAGCGATTTTTCACGCATTACCTTTGTTATTTCCTCAGAAGATCCCCATAGAATAGCATTTGATGGACAGGTAGCTATACACCCAGGCTCTAAATCTTGTGCCCTAAGTTTTTTACAGAGATCACATTTATCGACATGTCCTATTGGTAGTAGTTCAGGTATTCCAAATGGACATGCTGCTATACAGGATGTACAGCCAATACATTTAGTAATAGATACTATGACAGCCCCTTGACTATCATAGCTTAGAGCGTTCGTTGGACATACTAATACACATGGTGCTTTAGCACAGTGAAAACACGATATTGGTCTATCTATTCCACTCACAACTCTATAAAGTACTATAAAGGGTCTCCCATCATTAATGAATCTACATACTTCTTCACATACCCCACAGCCTATACATCTATCATAGTCTATAAGCCTTCTGAAGCCCATTGTAGTTGGTGTTTGTAATTTCTCTATACTACTCAATCTACCCACCTATACATGTTCATCCTTCTTACCTACTTAATAGAGTTATCTTTATATATTGATCTTCTGAGAGCTCTATTCTAAAAAGAGCTCTAGCCTTTTCAGCATTAAAAATGTTTATATAGCCAATCCTACTAATATGATCTACGATGTCGTTAGGTAATGAATGCTCATCAATAATTCTTTCACCTATCTCATGACACAGAGTTATTGTTGGGATGATATGTCTTGATCTGGGTATAGGTGGATCCCTATAGAAATATCTGCTACATACAGATATCTTTACCCTCATGCTTTAAACCTTCTATATCTAGTTTTAGGCTTTTGTAGACCAAGTAGTGTTGCCGCCCCATATATTATGGCTTCTGGTCTTGCTGGGCATCCAGGAACATATACAACACCATCTATCTCTAAACCCATCTCACTAAACATTTCAAGAGCCTTAGGAAAGCCACCTAAAGTTGAATAGGATTCAAACCATATATTACCACCAACAGCACACGAACCTATAGCTAGTACAAATCTTGGTCTAGGCATTGCATTAAGAGCTCTGTAGACCTTTGAAAATGTTTTTATTGTTATAGGCCCTGTCAGAAGTGCTAGATCAGCATGTCTAGGGCTTGCCACAAGCTTTATTCCAAATCTCTCAACATCAAAATAGGGGGTTAGGACATCTAGTATCTCTATATCACAGCCATTACAGCTCCCCGTATTAATATGGTAAACCCATATGCTTCTTTTAATTCTTGATAGAGCTTTTCTCAAATCTATGCCTTTGGAGTTTAACTCTCCACCAAGTAATTGAACCATTACTCTGGCACACCTATAAATTTCTTTAGCGTTTCTTTTCTTCTACAATCAGGACAAAGATCCATAGTTTCTAATGGTATGTCAGGAACCTTTGATATAATTTTATCGCTAAGTTTTCTAGTAATAAAGGTTTTTCCACATATAGGACATGTTTTAACCTCATGTTCTACATCTGCATAGAGATCAAAGATATTACCTGTAGCAAGTTCAAACTCCTTTGTTATACTAATTGCTTTTTCCGGACATGTATCAGCACACATACCACAGAATATACATCTTCCAACAAAATACTTTAAAATTATTGTATTACTCTCTATTGTCATCGTAAGAGCTTTGGGGGGGCATATACGTGTACATGCACCACATCCTACACATTTATTTGGATCAATCTCTATAGCTCCACGAAACGACTCTGTTATTAACGGCTCTTGATATGGGTACTTTATGGTTACAGTACCTGTCTTTATTGCTATAGGGAGAATCTTTAAGAATTTAACCATGTACTTCACCTTATAGCTTTAGAACCCTTTAGTGAAAGGAACTCTATGGGAATTGTCTTAATAACACTTCTACCTATATCTATTACGATTGCCCTATCAGTACAAGAAAAACATGGATCAATACTTGCTATTGTTAGAGGTACATCCGCTAAATCTACTCCCTTAAGCATTATTGAAACTGCTGGTAAATTTTGGTAGGTTGGTGCCCTAACCCTCCACCTATAGGGTGAATATCTTCCTGTTAAAAGTACATGTATAACCTCGCCCCTAGGAGCTTCAACAGATCCTACACCTAATCTATATGGTTCTACAGTCCATGACTCAACTCTTATCTCTCCAGAGGGAACTTTATCAAGTAGTTGGTAAAGCATATTGATACTTTCAAAAACTTCATCCACTCTAACTAGTGTTCTAGCAAGATTGTCTCCCTCACTATATGTTGGAACCCTAAAACTTATGTATCTATAGGCTGCATAGGGATAATCTCTTCTAACATCTCTATCAAGTCCTGACCCTCTAGCCGTTGGACCGACTAGGGAAAGGGCTATGGCTTCTCCAAGAGGCAATACACCTGTCCCCTTAAGTCTTGCAATAACTTGTGGTATATTAATGGATATTTCTACAAGTTTCTTAAACTCGTCTTCAACATTTTTTAGAACCTCGATCGCCTTCCTAATCTTATCGTTATCTATATCCCTCCTAACACCGCCAACTACATTTATTCCATAGGTCTTTCTACTACCTGTTAAAAGCTCTGCAAGCACCATAACTTGCTCTCTAATTCTCCAGGAGTGCATAAAGCCTGTATCGTATCCCAGTAGGTGTAGGGCAACTCCAAACCACAATAGATGGCTATGGATTCTCTCAATCTCTAGTATTATAGACCTTATAAATTGTGCTCTTTCAGGTACATCTGTATTTAAGGCGCTTTCAACTGCTTGACAGTATGATGTAGAGTGTACAAATCCACATATTCCACATATTCTTTCAGCAAGAAATGGGACCTGGTCATATTTCATATTTTCCCCGAGTTTTTCAATACCTCTATGAACCATGAATCCAACATACTTAGCATCGATTACCCTCTCCCCACTAACATATACCTCAAAAAATTCCGGTTCGTGAAGAGCTGGGTGGTATGGCCCAATAGGTATTACTACAATATTCTCTGCCCCTATCTCCTTTGCATACTCTACCGCCTTAGGTCTATATAGCTTCATAAGATCTTGTACAGAATACTCCTTCCTAAGAGGATATACCTTTTCAGGCCAATCCTCAGGCAACACAAGTCTATACAGCCTTCTATCTATAAACTCTATGCCAAGCATATCATGGGCTTCAAGCTCATACCAATCAGCAGCCTTAATAATATCAACAATTGTTGGTACCTTTGGATCCTCTTGAGGTACCGCTACTTCAAGGACAATATTTATATGTTCTCTATCAATTCCAAACAGATAGTATAGCCTATATACGCCCTCTAAATCCCTCTCATCAGAAGCCATCATAGTCCTCATATATATACCCTTTGTAGTAGCCAGCTTCTGCGCAACATATGGCAGTACATCTCTATGAATCTTAATCCTCACAATACCATTTCTCTGCTCTATACCAAACACTTTTTCATTAAACTCTATTACCTTTGAGATAATGCTGCTTACTTCCATAAGCAACTGTATGGAATTAGCTATAGCACTACTCATATAAGTTTCACCACTATCCACAATAAGATGATTATTAAATATATAAGCATAAGCGTTTTGACAGCTATATCAATTCTAGACCGTCCTAAAAGAACTGCAATAACGCCAAAGAATACATATATCACTACTGCAATTACATGAATAAGAAGCAGTGATATAAGTGGCGATAGTTGCAATCCTATGGCTACTCCTATAGCTATGGGTAAAGCAACCATAGTATATCTATCAATAAGATGTAGATATAGGTAGAGAGCTAATATGGGTCCTGAAAACTCTATTACCGAACCTGAGGCTAGCTCTGGTTCAGCCTCATGTAAATCATATGGAAGCCTCTTACTACCTACATATGATACTATAAATACAAATAGTAAAGAAAACAGTAGAAGTAAGAAAGATTTTATCGATGGATTGAAGGTTTTTATAGTTAGGTAGTATACAAGTATTGATGTTAGAAACCCCATCTCATTTACTATATCTATGGTTAAGCCTCTAAAAATACCAATTATTGAAAATGGATTTGATGACAATATGCTTACAAATGCTAATATACTATGTAAAGAAACAATTAATATAATGACAATCGTTAACATATATATGTTTAATGATACTGGAATATAGGATAGAAGATAGAGTACTACAATTACAAATGAAAAAGCTAGAGTGAGTAGAAATACACCATATTGAAGTGTAGGAGGAATTTTAAGCTCTTTAGAAATAAGTTTTATTATATCATACCAGGTTTGAAACACTGTTGGTGGACCATAGCGAGTCTGTATCTTTGCTTTAATCTTTCTCTCAATTCCATCTAGAAGAGGAGGAAAAAAGATATATAGAAGCATTGAAATACCTATTGATATAGTCTCTATAAATGCCATACCAACACCATTATAAATATTATTGAAATTGAGATAAAGAGTTCAAATAGGATTGATGTAGCTGATAGTGCATCCTCTAAAACACACTGAAGCTTTAGAATAGATAGTGCAGTAGATTTTAGTATTTTTATAACAATATCCTCTCTAGCAATATAGTCATGGGCTTTAATTATTTTGTCTACTAATAGACTATAGAATCCTTTACTACGTAGAAATACATACTCTATCCGACGCTGAAAGCGTTCAGCTAAACGCTGAATTATAGATCCTAATGAGTAGCTCATGGTAATGCACCTCCAAGCCATTGAACATCTCTTGAAGCCGCTTTCAAACGTATATACATATAGTAAGTAAACGCTAAAAATATTATAGTGGATAAAAATAGTGGCAGTGCTAATTCAAGTCTTACGATTTCGTGCCCTAATATGGTGATTATAGCGATAGTAATTGGAGGTGTTCCGACAATTCCTAGTAGCGCAGGTATGTACTCCCACATAGTTAATTTCTTTTTTAAAATTTCTAAATCCATACCAATTTTTTTAGACTCTATACCACCCCTCCATGTACCCCAGTATGCTGTAGCATATTTAATGCTATATATTGCAGCCAAAGTTATTGCAAATGATATTAAGACTATTAAAATTGTTCCTAGTATTGGATCTATAATTAAATAGTATATCGACGCTACAAGTAGGAATAGTTTTGCTATAAATCCAATTGTTGGAGGTACACCTATCAGTGATAGAATAGAAATTAGTGCTGAAAGAGCTTCACTAGGTATTTCTCTTGCTAAATAGCCTAATCTAGATATCTCTCTTGTATGTGAGTAGATCTCTATAGAGCCTGAATTTAGAAATAATGCTGATTTATATAGCGCATGTGAGCATACTATGGCTAAGGCAGCTTCTAGAGGTATTAAAAGGTTAGTCAGTCTATACACCATAAGTTCAGTTACTATAAGTCCCGTATGCTCAATTGTGCTATATGCAAGTATTCTCTTAATATCATTTTGTGCTAAAGCTAAAAGACCTCCATAAACACCCGTTATAGCACCAAAGAATAGAAATGTGATAAGTATATACATCATATCTACTGATGGTAGTATTCTAAATACACCATATACACCAATTTTAACCATGACACCAGATAGTATTGCCGAAGCAGGAGCTGGTGCAAGTGAATGTGCATCTGGAAGCCAAAAGTGTAGCGGTATTACTGCGGCTTTAGCTATAAACCCCAACATCATCATTATATACAGTATTGGAGGTAGCCCAACCAATAGATTGCCCACCTCATTAATTGAAGTAAATAAAGCTTCTACAAACCCCACCTTCATAGATAAGGATGTTAAAAGTGTCATAAGCGCTATATCTGATGGTATCATAGATACAACTATGTATCTTAATCCAGCTGTGAGTGTTTTTCTTTCAACCTCATAGACTATGGCAAAGAATCCTATAATCTCAGCAATTAACCAACATACTATAAATGTTATTATGTCCATTGCTGTAAATGTAGTATAGACTGCTACTGCAAATACGTCTATAAGTATATGGAGATGTCCACCACCATATTTAAGCTCTTCATAACTATTTGTATACATTGATGATGCAAGTCCTACTATTGCAGCTAAAATTGCTAGCATAGATGATATGAAATCCCAAGGACCTCCTATAATCATTGAGTGCAACGGTATTACAGCAAGAACAATATATCCGATACCTCTCGCAACTCTATTCCTAAATATACTACCTATAACTATGAGTGTTACCATGGATAACAGTACATAGTAAAGTATTTCCACTACTTACCACCTCCACTAATAAGCTTCATATACACTATATCTACCGCCATTATATACTCTCTAACACCATCACTAGATACAACCATTTTGCCATATCCAACCATTGTATCATAGACCCCATATATCATGTACGTTATTCCAAGTATTAAAAGAATTAATGCAACACTAATGCATAGTATTGATGGCAAAACAATTCTGTGCTTCTCTTGAATATTCTTTGGTTTAGGTAAAAACAATAGATATATTATTCTAAAGTAGCCTACAGCTGATATTCCGCTAATTATTACTATTGATATTGCTTGTAGATATGCTGAAGCTTCTATCATTGGTAAAAACATCATATATTTGCTGAAGAAGCCTGGGAAGGGAGCCAAACCCAGTAAATTTAATAGACCTAGGGTTATGGCTAGTGTTATAATAGGATATAACCTTCCATAACCACTCATATCATCTATCTTCCTACTTCCTGATATAGTAGCCAGTGTTCCTAAACCTATAAATAGCATAGATTCGCTTAGAGCATGTACAATGCTATGAAATAGTATTGCTGCAAGAGTTTTAGCTATAACTTCTTCAGAGTAATTAGAGGAAAGCCCTATAAATGGTATGAACAGTAGCCCTATGTGGCTTATAGTGCTATAGGAAAGAAACCTCTTTACATCTCTCTGTATAATCATTACGAGTGAACCAAGGTAGCCTGATACCATTCCAAGGATACTTAGAATTAGCAACACTAAATCTCTAAAGGATATTCCAAGAACTTTAAACATTAATATTGAGCTACTAGAGAATATTGTTAGCATCACCCTTAATACACCGTATGTACCAACCTTATCAACAATACCAGCAAACAATGCAGAAGCCGGTGTTGGCGCTTCAGTATATGCACTTGGTAACCAATAATTGTTTGGGAAGAGACCTGCTTCAAAAGTTAATGCCCAAAGCATTAAAGCTATAGATACAACTGATGCTAATGCTATGTTCCCAAAACATATATCATCAATACATAAGCCACTCCACAAGTTCATCGTAGTTAGTGGTATGTTCTGAGCTTTTGCTGCTATGTCAGCCATATTTAGTGTGCCGTAGGCTGCATATATAAATGAAACACCAAATAGAAAGAATGTTGTTGCAATTGCTCCTATAAATGCATAGCTAATAGACGCCTCTATAGCCCATCTTCTCTTCTTAAAGAATGCTACAAGAGCATATGAGGATACACATAGTATTTCAAGCATAACAAAAAAGTTGAATATATCACCTGTGTATAAACAGCCTATAACTCCCGTCATGAGCAGTAGTATTAATGTTGTAAGCCACTCATATCCTGTGATCTTTCCATAGTACCAAAAGCTATAGATAGAAATCTTTAAGAATAATACAGATGCTAGAAGTCCTAGAACACCATTCATAAAATCTACAGTATATGTTATACCGAGAGGGGGTGGCCATCCACCAAATGGATAAACAACTATGTGACCTTCTACTACAGCGCTCATAGTCTTATATGAAAAGAGTAAAACGATTACAGCTATTACCAACATATATGTTGAATAAAAGTATCTATTCCGTGTAAATAATGTAAAAATAGGTGTAATGAAGCCCGCTAATGCTAAGAGTATTGGAATCAATCCTACCTCATGTAATATCATAGTATTCACCTAATCAAAAATCTTCTGGGCATTGGCATCAAAGTTTTCTGCAACCTCTCTATACACCTCTTCAGGTTTTACTGTTGTTACATAGATCCAGTTAACATATAGTACATTCTTACCCTCATCAACATCTATGACAATGGTGCCAGGGGTATTTGTTATAGATAGTGATACTAGTGTTAAAGCATAGCCACTTCTAGAGCGTATAGGCACTCTAACAATGCCAGGCCTTATTGACATAGAAGGACTTAAACCTATCCTTATAACATTTAGATGTGATTTGACCTCATATATAAAGAAATACACTATAATATACTTAATTAAGTAAAAGAATCTATAGAGATCTAAAGACTTTCTCCAGTTTTCAATAACTATAGGCGCCATTACAATCCCTATTATTATGGATACTACAATTCCTGTAACTATATCATATATCCTTATTGAGCCAGAATACAGTAGGTACAACAGAAATGAGAATAGTATTATGGGGAGTGCTCTAAGCAGTCTCCTCAACTATAACCACCCTCTTCAACCTTCCTATTTCATCCATATCAACAGTACCAAAATGTCTATATGTATGTAGTATAACGGTAATTAGAAAGATGTTTACAGCTAACCCTATTACAATAGCAGTTAAAACTAGCGCTTGTGGCAATGGGTCTACAGCCCTCTCTAAAAATTGCTTTAAAACCTCTGATGTAGGACTCCAGTCTAGGAGTACTGGTGGTTGTAGAACTATACCTGGCCTCCACAATCTATATCCTATAAGTATTAGGAACATATTGATGGAATCTTGGAGTATTGTAAGAGATATCAATTTTTTTATTAGGTTAGGCTTGGATATTACTCCATACATACAGATAGATATATTTATATACAGTGATAGTATCACCGTCATATACATGGCTATCTGTATTTCAGAACCCAATCTCCCCACCTTCTATTGTTTTTCTCGAAAGTTCTTCACTATAGAAAACTACAATTATGGCTAAGCTGAATGCTGTAATTACAGCTAGTCCCTCAAATAAATTATAGAACCATATACTACCACCCATAGGCACATCAACGATTATTTGAGGATAGCTAAAACTATTTACAGCTTTAACTTGGTTCTGAAATATAAATGATAAGAATGTATGATCACCAAACATAAAGGGAATTATTGGTATTATAGCTATTAGCGCTATACCAACTAAAGCAGCATTTCTAATCAACAAAAGTCGTTTATACGAGAGTCTAGATTTATCAATTATAAGTCTAGAGAAAACCACTATAGCAATAACTGATGTAACAGCAGCAATAGCCCCACCCTGGAAACCACCACCAGGGGTTAGCTGGCCATGCAAAATTGTTGCAAAGCCGACTACTAGTATTCCAACCATTGATACAGCTGTTGCTCTCTGGACTATCACCGAAAGTCCTTTTCCCTTCAATATATCTTTCTCCCCTAAAATTTCTCTATATAGTGCAAGGGCTGCTACTATAGCACTATAGAATACAACTGTTTCAAATAGTGTATCAAGCCCTCTATAATCCCAGACTATCGCCGCTACAGCTTCAGGTGACGATGTCCATAGGGTTTGATTAAATGGATTATATGTATTGTTAAGGTAGTTTATAGCTATAGTCCTCAAGTCTATCGGTGGTATACTGCTTAGAGCACCCAAAAGAGTAGGTATAGCAAGAATAGTTATAGCAAAAATTATCAATGTAATAAATATTATATCTCTAGCCCTAGTACCTTTCATACCTCCCCACCTTCTTTATTATCAAAATTATCAATAGTGACATGAAGCCGATTGAAACTGCTATATAAACAAGAACTATATCAGGAGCCATAAGTAAAAAGAACATTAATGTATACATGGTGCTCTGTAGTGCGGAAAATATAAGTGCTTTTAGTAGATCTCTAGATATTACTGCTAGAATTGTTGCTGGAACACTTAATAAAGCTGAGATGCCAAGCATTATAAATATAAGATCAGCTAATTCTAACATCCATCTTCACCTATATCTTCAGCCAATTGATCTATGTAGCAAGGCCTGTATTCAACTATCTTAGCTCTATATGTTGCTCTTGCAATTGCATGTGATCCTGCACCACCAAGTATAAAAATAAATAGAGCTACAACAAGTGCACCACCAGCTAAAAACCATCTAAATGTTCCAAGAAATGGTGATCCAATAGCAATTAATGCTGCACCTACTGCTGGAACAACAGCACCACCAATACTGCCAATAGTTAGTGCATGAAGTCTTATGTAGAAGTTGGGAAATCGTATCATTAGCAGTGCAGCAACAAAATCACAAAAAACTCCTATAGTAATAAGTATTTGGCCAATTATAATAACAATCCAGTTAATCAGCTCTACATCCATATTCATTCACTCATCTCCTTTGCCTCTAGATATTTAGCTACATATATATCTAGTGCATAGATCCATAGTGTTAAAACAATTGAACATGGGATCAATATCGGGTTTCTAAAGAGAATGCTGAGAATTATTAGAAATGCTGCTAAATCATAACCTAAAGCATCTATAGCTAAAACCATGTCTGAAATTGTAGGACCCTTTAACAACCTTACAATGTATAGTAGAAATGAAGCTATGTAAAAAAACATAGCAATAGTTAAAAAGTTTATAACCCAAGACTCCAAAAAATCCAAGTAAATACACCATTCTGATGCTTCTTCTCTATGCTTTAAAGTGGGGTATAACCTCTGATGCTATTAACTCTAAAGCACTCTTTCTATCCTTACCTATAGGTGATCCAAATACTATTTGGGTAACTCCAAGTTTTACTAGTTTATCCAATATCTCAATACAATCTGAAGGTGTTCCTGATATTGAAAATGCATCTATCATATCATCTGTAACAATTGAGAATGCATCTTTAAATCTTCCCTTCGATATATTCTCTCCAATACTTTTAGCCCTCTCCACATCTACTCCATGTCTTTTAAGAACCTCTTCTGGCGTCCCTGCAACAATAAAGGCAACTATAGGCCTTACAGTTCGTCTAGCTATAGCTCTATCTCTATCTATTGAGAAGCTTGTATAGGCAACTATATCTATCTTTCTTATTCTATCCCCTGCCCCTTCCCTAATAATATTCATAGCATATTCATAGTCTTTAGGACTAGAGGCATTTATCAGTATACCATCACCCAATGTAGCAGCTAGCTGTAGCATTTTAGGTGCTTGTGCACCTATATATATGTCTATGTCATGAACAGGTTTATAGCTCAAGGCTGCACCAGAAATATTAAAAACTTCACCATTATATGTAACTATCTCGCCCTTAAGCAATCTTCTTATAATCTCAACACTTTCTCTAATTGTTGTAAGGGGCTTCCTCCATACAATAGATATTTTTTCAAGTGTTGCTCTATCGCCTGCTCCAATGCCAAGAACAGCTCTACCACTAGACACCTCATCTAGTGAGGCTATAGCTGAAGCTGTCCAGACGGGGTTAATTACATAAGGATTTGTTACACCAGGTCCAAGCATAATCTTTTTAGTATTCAGTGCAATTGATGTTAATGTTACATAGACATTTCTATTATTGAAGTGGTCTGTTATCCAAACATAGTTAAACCCAAGATTCTCAGCATGTACGGAAAGATTAACAAGTTCTGAAATGTGTGATGAAGGAACAAGCTCAATTCCAAATCTGAGCTCCACTATAATACCACCATAAAACGGTGTGAAAGACTGGGATTAAAAACTTTGCTACTAGAGTAAAAAGTAAAAACTTTTATAGTGATTCTAATGACTATTTTACAATTGGTGAAATACAATGTTTAAATTTAAAAGTATTCAAAAGGTATATGAAATAGGGGGGGTTAGGATTGGAGGTGCACCATGGGAAAATCCACCTGTTTTGATGGGCTCTATATTTTATCATAAACATAAGATAGTTAAGGATGAAAAAAATGGTGAATTTGACAAAGAAGCTGCTGAAGAACTTATTAAAAATGTTGAGGAGCTCTCCAATAAAACAAGAATCCCAGCCATGCTAGATGTTGTCAGCAGCTCCCCAAATGCTATAATTAGATACTTAGAGTTTGTTTCAAATATGACCAAAATGCCCATACTAATTGATGCATTATCTATAGAGACTATGGAAGCTTCATTTAAATTTGTTAGAGATATAGGACTCACTGATAGAGTTATCTTTAATTCTCTAAATGCAAAATCCAAAGACGAGGAATTTAAGCTTCTCCAAGAATACAATATAAAATCATCTATATTCCTTCTGTATACAGAGAAAGTTATTGATGTTGATGTTAGATTAAAGAACCTGGAGCTTCTTCTTGAAAAAGCTAAAAGTTATAACATTGAGAAAATACTTGTAGACACTTTTGTTATAGATGTTCCGAGCCTCTCAGCTGCCATGAAAACATTAATTGAAATTAAATCAAAATATGGATTACCATGCGGTGCTGGAGCCCATAATGCTATTTCATCCCAAAGAAAAGCATTTAAAGAAAGATTTGGTATCGATGGTATGAAGGCTTGTGAATTAGCAAGCAACTTAGCTATAATACTACTAGGCGCTGATTTCCTTCTATACGGTCCCATAGAAAGTGCTAAAGAGGTATTTCCTGCAGTATACACTATCTATACATCATATAGATATCTAGGTAGAAAAAAGGAGCTATTAGTAGAGATTTAAGGCATGATAATACATTCAACAACAAATCTACATATTAAAATAAGAAGAGTCTCATCAATTTCTAGATACAATTTTTAATACAAATATACACGATAAGAGACTTTATACGTTATTTCTACTCAAATTATGGCAAACTATAGAATGGTTAAGTGGTAAATCATTTTTAGATTTAGGTTAAATTATCGCTGATTGTTGTTATACACGTTACTTATATAGCCATTAACGCTCTTAATATATTGTTGTTTAATTAGCATATTCGGGGCACAATCTCTCCATGTGGTGGCTCAAGAATTCTAAAACCCTCTATAGCTGTCTTTACAATTACATAGTTTCTATATTTTTCACTCACTCTAACTTCGCCTATGATTCTAGCATTAGTATAACCGAGACTCTTCATGTAATTAACAACTTCATCCGCTACCTGTGGATCAACAGAGAGCACTGCTACACCCTCGCTTGCTAGATAAAGAGGGTCTATACCAACCATTTCACAATATCTTGCAACAGGTTCCTTGATAGGTATGCTCTCTTCATCAATAACTATCACAATGTTTGAAGAAGTGGCCCACTCATTTAAAACTCCTGCAAGACCTCCTCGTGTAGGATCTCTTGCTGCATGTATATAATCACCATACTTTTCAATTATTGGAATCATTAATTTAGACAGCGGCTTTACATCACTTTTTAGAACACCTTTAGACAATTCATCAACATATTTTTCAAGATGCAGCTGTAGCATCATAATTGTTGCTCCATGGTCGCCAACATACTCACTAACTATAATTTTATCTCCAACTCTTGGTCTATCTATTATCGGCTTATTAGCTATACCTATACCTGTAGTAGTTATTATAATTTTATCCACTTGACCTTTTGGCATAACCTTAAAATCTCCTCCTATTAGCGCTACTCCTTCACTTCTAATAACATCTATGAAAGAATCTATTATTATCTGAAGATCTTTAACTGGAAATCCCTCTTCAACAACTATTGAGTCAAGCAATGCTATAGGTCTACCACCCATCATAAGAACATCGTTTATAGTGCCTGAAGCAGCTAAGGTCCCTATGTTACCGCCAGGAAAAAATAGTGGAGTAACAGTATAGCTATCAACACTAATAACAAGGTATCTTCCATCATGTAGCGGTATTAGTGCACCGTCGTCTAGCCAGTCAATTCCTATACCTCCACTAACCTTTTTTAGTGTTGCATCAACCCTAGAGAATATAAGTTTTTCAAGAATTTCCTTCATTTCAATGCCTCCAGAGCCATGGGATAATCTGATAATATCGCTCATCACAATCACTTTATTAACCTAGTTATTTAGCTTTAAACCTTTTAGTAAGCTGTATTATATTTTGAATATTCTGATAAAGCTGTACCAACCCTTCTGATGCTTGATTATTTTCAACATCATTAAGAAGCTGTCTTATAAACTCTATCTGCTCATATAAACCCTCTATACTTAGCTTCGATATAATCACACCTGCATGAACCATTACAACATCTCCTCTTGCTATTTTCTCATCAGAAATACCAAGTAAAGTCTCTCTCACTATACCATCACCATAATCTACCTTAACAATACAACTATCCTCATTAATATCTATAACAACTGCAGGTACACCTAGGCACATAGCTTTTTAGCCTCAATATACTTTTTCTATATACTGGTAATTAAGCTTACTTAGTTCTAATTAATTTGCCTATAGCTTATTGGATGCTATAAGTATTTGCCCTAATGCTATACCACCATCACCTGGCGGTAGCCTCCTAGGTAAAATAACCTCTATATTGTATTCCTTCAATGTCTCTTTAACGCCTCTAACTATGTGGGTGTTTACAGCAGCGCCACCCCCTATAATAACATGTTGTCTTATATTTTTCCTCCCCTTTAGTGAAGCTAATGCTGCCTCACCTAATGCTCTGCCAAAACCCTTTAGTATTGTTGCAGCTATATCCTCTTTGTTTACTCTATCGATATTATCAAGAACCCATTTAAGCATGTCTGAAACACTTACAATGAGTCTATCATTAAAGCTTTTCAGCCTTGGTGTATAGCCGAGGTCTATACCACTATCAGCCGTAGCTTCAAGCGTTATTGCTGGCTCTCCCTCATAGCTTCTAAAAATAGATATGTTTAGCAGTGCTGAAAATGCATCTAACACTCTACCAATACTTGTTGTAATTGCACCTTTTCCACTCTTAGATAGATAATATGTTATTTCACTTTCTCTATATCCATGTGGAAGACCTCTAAGTAGCCCCCTCTTGTTGAGAATGTCTAGAACTTCATTTTCACTATAGCCAGCTGACGCCATTATGCTAATAAGAGATTTAACTGGGTAGATCGCTGAAGAGTCACCACCAGGAAGTATAAAGGGTTCAAGACTTGCAATTCTTCTATAATCTCTATAACTTGCAATCAGTATCTCACCACCCCATATACTTCCATCATCTCCATAGCCCATACCATCAATTGCTATACCAACAACCCTATCATTATTAGAAAATCCCATCTCACCCATAACAGATGCTATATGTGCATGATGATGTTGTATTTCTATAAGCTCTACATCAAATTCTTTAGCTAACTTCCTTGCAGTAAATCTGTTATGATAAAGAGGATGTTTATCTAAAGCTATAAACTTAGGGCTGAGTCTATATACATTTATAAGCCATATAAGTTCCCTCTCAAGATCTCCAAGTTGAGCTGGTTCATCAACATCCCCTATAAACTGAGTTAACACAACTTTATTTTCAAAACTTACAGCACCAGCTGTTTGAAGTTCTGCACCTACCGCTATACCCTCTGAAACTTCTATCGGTATCTCTATCCACTCAGGAGCATAGCCACGTGCTCTTCTAAGGAATACTGGTATACCATCTGTAAATCTAATAACGCTATCATCAACTCTATGGATTATCTGTCTCTCATGTTCAACAATATAATCCACAACATCTACAAGTTCACTAAAAATACATTCAAGATCTATACACATAGGCCTACCATGAACATTACCACTAGTCATTATAAGAAAACCATCTGTTATCATATCAAGAAGCATGACTTGAAAGCCTGTATATGGAAGCATTACACCTATAGTGGAGAGTGTTGGTGCTACATATTCTGATACAGGAGATCTTGAACGTTTAGGCATAATCACTATAGGTCTCTGTGGAGACTCTAGCAATTCTCTTGCACCTAGGGGAGGTATAGCAATTTTATTCACTATATCAAAATCTCTAGCCATTAATGCAAAGGGTTGTGAAGGTCTTCTTTTTCTAGATCTCAATTCTAGAACAACATCATCTCTAGTAGCCAGACATGCTATATGATAGCCACCAACACCCTTAATAGCAATTATATGACCTTTAAGAATTTTTTGCGCTATAAAATCTATGGGGTCATCGACATCAATTTTCAAACCATTACTTCTATAGATGAATGTCCTTGGACCACATCTTAAACAGCTTATACCTTGTGCATGAAATCTTCTACTGCTATTTGGATCACTATAATCTTTATGACATTCCTCACATAACTTAAATTTAGCCATAGCTGTATTTTCTCTATCATATGGTGCATCCAACATCATTGAAAATCTTGGTCCACACCATGCACAGCTATTCCATGGATATCTATAGAACCTTGTATTCTTTGTATAAATTTCTTTAATACAATCTTGACATATAGCAATATCTGGTGGTATGGAGCTTCTCATAGATAAGCTCTTACGGCTCTCTAAAATTTTAAAGGATTCAAAACACTGGGCTTCAACTTCCCTAATTTCAATATTAGCTATCTTGGCAGGCGAAGGCTTCTCAATACTAAGTCTAGATATAAATGCCTCTACATTATCTCTCCTACCCTCAATATGTATTTCAACTTCACTTCCGCCAAGATTAACAACATATCCGCGTAGATTAAGAGAGGTAGCAAGTCTGTATACAAAAGGTCGAAAGCCAACACCTTGTACGATACCTACTACTCTTATTTTTATTGCCTTAATATCCCTACAACTCAATAGTATCCCCATAAACTCACTGATATAAAATCACTTAATAGCATAGCCTTTTTTACTATAGGAATGGATACTCTGGGCCGCAGCTATAAATATTTCTATTATGACTATCAAGATATTATAGTTTTAGCTCTATAACCTAGGGCATTTATTTAATGAACTATATAAAAGAGTTTACAATGTGAGTTGTACAATATTAAAGAAAAGAATAAAGAATGTTAACAAATCAGCATTAAAAGTTAGGCAATTCAAAGTATGGAGCGTAATTTTAAGGATATAGGTAGTGTAAGCAGTTAAACAATTATATATTGTAGTGATTTACTTATTGAAGGTTTTCAATGATCTATGTATTAGCTAGATTTTTAACCAATGATTAGTTAGAATACATCTTCTTATACCCATTCCCTGGTTCAAGCTATTATAGAATTTATACTTTAATGTAACTACTAATAGTTATTGCCAGTGGTGTTCATAGGTATCATCTTATCTTCCTCAAGTATTAACATAGCCATGTCCTGTACATAGACTAGAGATAGGCGTCAAGTATAATTCCTTTATGTATTGCTGTAGCTAGTAAAATACCGTCTATATTAAATTTCTTTAGTTCATCAATATCTTCCCTTCCCCTTACACCACCACCTACATACATTTTACCCCTATAGACCTTTCTAACGATGTCTATAAGCTGTAGGTTAGGACCTTTCATAGAGCCTACGCGTGTTAGGTCTAAAACTATTAATTCAGCTATGTTAATCTTTGTAAGTAGTTCTACGACTTGTGAAACATTGACATAGGTATTTAGAAACTTTGTATTTAAGTCATAGCAATCTAAACTCACAATCCTCTTGCTAAGTTTCACAATCTCATGTGGATACTCTATATATTCTGTTCCTATAATGTACTTAATATTATACGAATCTATTTTTTCAAGCCCTCTCTTACCGATATCTGCCATAACACAAAACCCTAACCTAGTGGCATAGTCTAAAACCCATATATTCTCCCCTCTATTCATAATAGCATCTAGATCAGCTATATAGACTTCCCTAAACCCATATCTATATAACCCTTGGAGTACTAACCTAGGATCAGGAGAGGGCGATATAATACTATCTTCTACGGGTCTATACATATCCCTCTTTCCCTCAACAGCATGTACTGTTAGGCCATGCATTACATCTATCACTGGTATAATCTTAATCTTCCCATTCATAGGGGGCTGACCCAAGAGATACTAGTTAGGCAAATAATTTAATAGCAGTATTGTTTATACTTATAGTTTTTAGGTGTTCTTACGTGATCGTTGTTGGCCTTGATATAGGGGGTGCTAACATAAAGGCTGTAAAGATAGATGTTAGTGTTTATGATAATAAGGTGAGAATACTACAAATTCTACGAGAATACTATCCTATATGGATTCATGGTAAAAAAGGCTTAGAAGAGAAACTTAAAAACTTCAGGAAAAGTACTATAAGTAATGACCAGTATTACGTAGCTATATGCATGACTGCTGAGTTAAGTGATGTATATAGGATTAAGAGGGAGGGTGTTGAACACATAGTTAAATCATCTATGGAGGTATTTAATGATGCTATTGACATAGGGTTTATCTCTAGTGAAATGAAGCTCTTATCTGGTGATGAGGCTATTAAAAATTATTTGAAGGTTGCTGGTGCAAACTGGGCTGCTTCTGCATGGCTTTTGGAAAAAAATTCCTATAAATGGGGCATTGAAAACAGTATATTTATAGATATAGGTAGTACAACAACAACATTAATCCCTATAATTGGTGGAAAAGCAAGTGTAAGAGGGTTTACAGATATTGAAAAGCTTATTGTTGGTGAGCTTGTCTATACTGGTATTTTAAGAAGTAATGTTGTAGGTATAGTTGATAGAGTTCCTTTAAAGGGGCTGTATACTAGAATTTGTAATGAGAGATTTGCTTTAATAGGAGATGTACATTTAGTACTCAGAAATATATCAAGTAGTGGATATACAACAGAAACAGCTGATGGTAGGGGTGTCTCGATAGAGGAGGCTATGGAGAGACTGGCTCGAGTAGTATGCGGCGATATAGAGATGTTAAATAATTTTGAAGTTAAAGAGATTGCTAGATATATCTATGAGATGCAAATAAACATTATATTCAATGCTTTAATGCAGATTAGAAGCTACATAGCCTCCCTCAACATAGATCCATCAATTTTTAAAGTAATTATAGCTGGTATAGGAAAGTTTCTAGCAAGTGAAGCAGCAAAGAGAGCAGACTTTAAAATAATTATGGATGTAGATGATCTTATAGGGTCACAGATAGCAGCTGTACTCCCAGCATATGCTGCTGCTATGATGATGTATCAAAAGGTGTCTAAACAGCTATGAAGGCTGTAGTTAAAGTTAGCGGTAATCTTATATGGCACATTAATATCCTTGATACACTACTTAATACTATCCTAAAGCTTCAAAATAGCAATATACGGGTAGCCCTAGTTCCAGGTGGCAGTATATTTGCAGATATAGTACGTGATCTTCAGAAAAGAGTAGGCTTTGATGATTCAGCAGCCCATTGGATGGCAATAAAGTCGATGGAGGTATATGGAGCATTCATTGCCTCAAGAAATAGCTGTATAGAGAGTGTAGACTCTATAGAAGGAGTCTATACTATATGGTCTATAGGCCGCCTTCCTCTAATCATGCCTTTTAACATCATTAAACAAAATAATGTGCTTCCCTACACATGGTCTGTAACAAGTGATGCTATTACCGTATTTATAGCATATCTTCTTAAGGCTGATATAGCAATATTAACAAAACTTGTAGACGGCATAACTATCAATGGTGTTATAGTTCCGACCATTAAGGTGGATGAAGTTCCATCAAATCAAGACGTAATTGATAGCTATACACCAGTACTAATTAAAAAGTATGGCATTCCTACACTTATAATTAATGCCCATAATGCTGAGGTTCTAAACTGTCTACTAGAGAAGGCTGGTCGCTGCACATCTCATACAGCTATAGCACCACATACACTTATAACACCATAACCATATATAGCATTAGCATAGATTTAGGGCTATCAACTTGATTGTCGCCTTAATACCAGTTAAAGATCTTAGTAGAGCAAAATCTAGACTTAAAGACATCGAAAAATCTATTCGCATAGAGATTGTAAAAACTATGTTGAAAGATGTTATACATGCCTATACACATTCAAAGTATGTCGATAAGACCGTTTTAATAACTCCAGATGTGAATATAGGAGTTACTGTCAGTAACTTTAATATAGATTTGGTTCAGGATGATGGTAGTGGGCAGATCAAGGCTTATTTTAAGGCTCTTGAATCTGTATCGAGTAGACATAAACTTAATGCTATAATCTTTGGAGTAGCAGATACACCATTTATCTCAAATACAGATATCGATGCTATTGTAGAACTCTATACGGATGGATATGATGTAGTTCTTACTCCATCAATCAATGGTGGCACAAATATAATGTTGCAGCGGTATCCCCTCATAGTAGAGCTTATGCATGGTAGAGACAGCTTTCAAAAACATTTAGCTAAAGCTATTCAAAAAACAGTGAAAGTATATGTATATAGCACGCTAGGTACGTCCATCGATATAGATACAATTGAAGATGTTATGATGGCTAAACAGCTATGCATTATTTATAGAGATAGGGAAAGAGAAGTGTGCAGAATTCTACATAGAATTAATTTAGTTAAATATCATGTATAAGAATGAAGGTGATGATATATAAATATTGTACTACTTACAGGTGGTCAAGGCGGTTTAAAGCTCTTTGAAGGATTGAGAGAATTAGTAGACCCAAATAACATAACTATAGTGGCTAATACTGCCGATAACATATGGCTTTTAGATCTTTATATTGCACCCGATGTTGATTCTGCTACATATCTTGCCTCTGGACTACTTGATACTAATAGGTATTGGGGTATTATGAATGATACTTTCAATGCCTACAATATGATTAAAGGGTTTGAAATCCTAGACTGGTTTATACTGGGGGATAAAGATTTAGCAATACATATAGTTAGAACCTATATGCTTAAACGAGGAATTAGATTAACAGAAATTACAAAACATATCTGTAATACTCTTAAGGCTAGAGGAGTTGTTCTGCCTATGAGCGATGAGCATGTAGAGACACACCTAAATACAGATCTAGGCGAACTTCATGTCCAAGAATATCTTGTTAAATATGCTGCTAAACAAGATCCAACAAAAATAAAAGTCCTTAAAATCGAGTACAAAGGTATAGATGGTGCTAAGGCTACCCCTGAAGTCTTAAATGCTTTAACAAATGCTGATGTAATTATATTAGGTCCTAGCAACCCTCTTCTAAGCATAAATCCAATACTGCTCACTAAAGGTGTTAGAGAGTATATTAGGAGAAGACGGGAAATAGGTGTACCTGTAATAGCTGTTTCCCCAATTAGAAGCGGCAGAGCCTTTACAGGCGTTGCCCATATTGTATTAGAATATCTAGGCTTTGAACCATCAGCTTATGGTGTTGCTGAACTCTACTCTGATATCATATCAAACATAGTTATAGACTCTTCAGATGAATATCTAGCATATAAGATAAGAGGAACATTGGGGATAGAGGTAACACTAGCTAATATAACTATGGATACCATAGATTCTAAAATAGCATTGGCACAAAAACTTTTAAGTATGGTGAGTGAAAAACTAAGGAAACAGGATCATAATTGACTATACCAGTTCCCAAAATACCTTCAAAGCCATTTAAATTGACTACAGCTCTAGTAATCATGTTATCTGCACTTGCCATACCCATCCATATAGCTAAAATCGACTTTCCGCTAGCTCCATTCTTAAAATTTGATTTATGTGGAATTCCACTAGCAGTAGCTGGCTTTATAAATCTTACACTTTCTATCACACTAGGTCTACCTATATTTTACTTAGGGATTTTATTAATGGGAGCTACAAATCCTTTAAGTCCTCTTATGAAGGTTTTAGCTGAAGCCTCAACCTATATACCGATGGTATGTCTATATAAACATATTAATAGGAGATACCCCCACATATCTACAGGAATGGCATCCCTTCTGCTTGTAGCTACAGCTATAGCAAGTAGATCTATAGTCATGGCCATACTAAACATTCTTATAACACCATTAATAGCGACATTATTCTGGGGAGCACCCTCATATATTATGGCCTTGAATAACATCATTATGCCCATACTCCATTTAATAGTGTTATTCAACGCCATTTCTGCAACCTATGTATCAATATTAACACTACCTATGGTTAGAACACTTAGTAAAATAGGCTTCATTACATAATTAATATCCCTACAATTTATGTTATAAGGTGACTTAATGGTACGTTAAGTATTATGCGATAAAAACAGAATTTAGAGACTAAATAATTTTTAAATAAATAATAGTTTAAATATCTCTTAGATGAAACGTTTAACATTTAGGTTATTACAGTTGTGCTATGGGTAATATTTCAATGTTGAAAAACATAGCATATACCTTCATCTATACTTCATCTACCGGGCTAAGTATTATCACAAGAATAACTATTTCCGCTGTCCTACTTCTATACCTTCTTATCAATCCATTCCTGGGATTAAAGCCTTTATCCAATTTATTTTATATGTCACCTATATTGATTATGGTCCTAGTTATTCTCTATATAAGTGGTAGCTTTAGAAAGATTTTAGAAGGTCTACAATTTGTTGCGATCTTCATAGCAATAGGTTTAGCCATAAATTTGTTTGCTAGGCTACTTAATCTTTGGTTTGTTGATATGGCTAGTGTAGCTATGGCATCACTAAGAGGAGCCCTTATGTTTATAGTTATAGCCCTTATATTTCAGTGGACTAAGATAGAAGAAATTAAATGGTTTTTAGAGAGTATCGGCCTTAGTGAATTAGGAGCTGCAATAGCTATAGCTTTTTCACGGCTACCATATATTATAGTAATGTATTCAGAGGCTTTGTTAACAGTAAAACTAAAATATGGTTCGAGATATCTATATCGAGTAATATTACCAATGATTCTCTATACAGTAAATCATGCTAGAGAGATTACAGAGGCTATATATATCCACGGTATTCCTAGATGCCCGATAAACACTTCAATAAAGGTTAGAGATATAGTTATAATCACAACTACTTCAATAATACTACTAATTTGCCTATACACATCAATAGCAATGGATGTACCTCCATAGTGAATGGTAATAAATTAAAGAGGTACAGTAATATATGAGTTATTTAAATTTAAGGAGAAGATATAAGCTATGCATTATTAAAAGACCCAGTAGATATTGGTTGCCTGGTACGGATGTTGTTAAAGAAATTGTAGATATCTATGGTAGTATGATTAAAGATGGTGACATCATTGTTGTATCCGATAAAGCTCTCAGCATAGCCCTTAGTAATATATATGATGAAAATTTAATAAGTGTAGACCCTATAACAATTATAATGACGTTTCTCACCTCAAGAATTCTCTGGGGCTACCTTCTTAGACAGCTATTTATAGATATAAATACAGTTAAAATCATGGTTGAGACTCCCCTAGAGCTATTAGCAAAGCACAAAAAACTTGCACTATACTATGGTGGAATAAAGCATTTTCTAAAACCACTCTCTGAATTTGGCATAGATACAGTAAACCTCCCATACTATTATGTATCTATACCAATTAAAAATATTGCTAAGGTGGTTAAAGAGATAAAGCTATCTATAGAGAATAGACTATCAGTAGATGTAAATATTCTTGTTGTTGACACTGATAGATGTTTTGTTCCAAAATATGTTAAATCCATTGCACTTGCAACAAGACCTTCTACAGTAAGAGGTGTTATAGATCTTGGTGTTATAGCCTACATTTTAGGTAGAACATTTAAGGACTCATTTGAAAGATTCCCAACACCAACAGCATATGTAGGCATTCAACTTGATCTCTATACAATACTTAGATTAGCACGTATAGGTGAAAAATTTCGTGGCTGTGGTATTGGGAGAAATATTATTGAAATGATTAGGGTATTAGATTCCGAGCACCTTAATTCTCTCACGTGGCTATCGCTTAGAAGAGTTAAACACTATCCTGTTATAATATTAAGATTTAAAAACTATAATTCTATGCCAGTAGTTCCCTCCACTTAACCTCCTTCTCAATAATTGCTAATAGATCCTTATCTCTAATCTTTAACGAATCCGCTGTAACTATTCCCTGCATCTCTCTAAGTTTTTCGACTGTTGTAAATGTATCATATGGTACCAATAATATAGGGGTGCCTGTTTCTCTAGCTCGTATTAAGACGCCTCTAGATGGATATAAATTCCCCGTTAAAATTATAGCACTCGCACGAGTTTCAAGAGCCTGCATTATCAAGTCAGTTCTATCACCACCTGTAACAATAGCAGCATTTACTGCTCTTCTAAACCATCTAATAGCTGCTTCAGGCCCCATAGCACCTACTAGGATATCTTCTACCATGGTATTCAGTCTATCTCTACCCTCTAGAACCTCAGCACCCAACGCTTCTACAATGTCCTTCACAGTTAAAGCTAAAAGTCTAGGCCTCTCTTCAATTACACCAAGTATTTTAATTCCAAGACTCTCTAAATGTGGAACTATTAGGCTTCTAATACGCTCAGCATATACTATTGGTACAGCATTAAGAATAACACCATACAGTTCACCACCTAATTTCTCTATAAAACATCTGTAAAGAACTATCCTATCAGTTATTTCATCAATTACTGCTCTACTTTTACAATCTATAACAAATATTATCTTTGCTCCAAACATCTTTGCAAGCTCTACTACACCACAGTTAATAGACGTTAATGCCTCCGCAGGTGTATACCCTTCAACAACAACAACGTCCCTACCTTCACTAATCTTTTTAAAACTCTCCAAGATGCTAGCTTTAACATCATCTATATGTTCGCCTAACTCAAGATAGCCCCTAGATATTACCACAGGTGAGATATGCTCTATTGAGTTCTCAAGCCCTAGTGCTTCTTTAATTGCAATAACATCTGTATCTACATATTTACCAGATGCAAGCCTTATTCTAGCTATTGATATAGGTTTAAAATATGCTACCTTAAAACCCTCTAGAGAAAACCTCCTTAAGAGGCCATATATTAGAATTGTCTTACCTCTCTCTCCAATAAAATATATAGCCTTCATGGTTAACACCTATGAGAGTACCACCTTTACATCTATAGCTAGACTACCCATACCCTCATTATATACAAAGAGGGGGTTAATATCCATTTCTGCTATATCGGGTATATCACTAACCAATTGACTAACTCTAAGTAGAATATTTATTATCGATGATATGTCTGATGGTTCTTCGCCTCGGTAGCCTCTTAGTAATGTATATGCCTTTGTTTCACTAACCATTTCTTTAGCCTCATACACTGAGAGGGGTGCCAGTCTAAATGAGACATCTCTAAATATGTTTGTATATATCCCACCAAGACCAAACATTATAATATGGCCAAATACAGGATCTCTAGATACACCAATTATCACCTCTCTACCTCTTGGAACCATTTTTTGTACAACTACTCCATATATGGTTGCCTTTGGTGCATATCTATATGCTCTATCAATTATAGTTCTAAATGCTTCTCTAACTTCTCTCTCTGAGTTTATATTCATTATAACGCCTCCTATATCTGTCTTATGTACAATATCTGGTGAAGCTATCTTTAATACCACTGGATAGCCAAGCTTACTAGCTATTTCAACAGCTTCATCCTCATTTCTTGCAAGGCGTGTTGGAGCTACTGGAATACCATAGCTTCTTACAAGGTCTTTAGCGTCCGACTCCAATAGTGTTTTACGATTTTCATTTCTAACATTACTTATTATGGATAGCGCCGTAGCTCTATCAATGTCGAAAAATGTTGCTTTCTCTAAGATTTTCTCTAAATATTCTAAGTTTTCTCTATATTTACACAAACCATAGATTGCAACAACCCCTCTTTCAGGTAAATCATATACGGGAAGACCATTTTCCATAAGTATTTTAGATGCTTCTTCAACCATATCGCCTCCTATGAACACCCCTATCATTGGCTTATTTGGATACTTCTTATTTAGTCTTAGCATAGCCTTTGCAGTCTCTATAGGCTCAGTCATGGCTTGAGGTGTTAGTATTACAATCAAACCATCTACATTATCGTCATTTAGCACCATCTCTATGGCATAGCTATATCTATCGGCTCTAGCATCTCCAAGTACATCTACAGGATTAGATATTGTTGCAGCTGGTGGGAGTTTCGATCTAAGGCTATTTATAGTATCTGGAGTAAGTAATGCAAGCCTTAGCCCTCGGGCTATGATCATATCCGATGTTATGACCCCTGGCCCTCCAGCATTAGTTACTACTGCAATCCTATTATTTATAGGTATCGGCTGATAGCTAAATGCTATAGCATAGTCAAATAACTCTGAAAGAGTACGAGCAAGTAGTACACCTGCTTTTTTAAGTCCTGCTTCAAGAGCTGTTACACTACTTGTCATAGCTCCAGTATGGCTCATAGCTGCTCTAGCGCCAGCTTCTGTAACACCACCCTTAAGAAGCACTATTGGCTTCTTTCTACTAACCCTACCTGCGATTTCTATAAATTTTCTACCATTCTCAATAGACTCTAGATATAATAGAATAACTTTTGTATTGATGTCTTCCTCAACAGCTTGAATAAAGTCAGCTTCATTTAAGTCAGCTTTATTACCTAGGCTTACAATTCTTGAAAAACCTATACCTCTTCTAATACTCCAATCAAGAATTGCAGTAAGTAGAGCTCCACTTTGTGAGATAAATGCTATGTTACCTCTCCTCGGCATGGTGGCTGAAAATGATGCATTTATAGGTGTATATGTATCTATAATACCAAGACAATTAGGTCCCACTATCCTCATACCATATTTTCTAGCTATTTCAATAAGTTTTCGCTCCCTTTCAACACCTTCACCCCCTATTTCTTTAAAACCGGCTGAAATTACAACAAGATGTTTAATGCCCTTCTTACCACACTCTTCAGCTACATCTAAGGCTATAGAGGCAGGTACAACCATTATGGCTAGATCTATGTCCTCTGAAACATCTAGTACCGATTTATATGCCTTAATACCTAGTACTTCCTCCGCTTTGGGATTTATTGGATATACCTTTCCTTGAAATCCACTATTAATAATATTCTTCAGTACTGCATGCCCAACTTTATTGGGTTCTCTTGACGCTCCAATGACAGCTACACTTCGAGGTTTAAATAGGTCTATACCGCTAAAAGCCAATGCTATCACCTCCTTTGCTACATTTTCTAGCTACCACAATACTGATTACTACGCCTTAAATAATATTATGTATTTAAGCTTTAAAAACGTTTAAACTGCTAAAAATGATGTACTAGTACTGTAAATATTTTTCAATACCACTTATAAGATGGAGGGTTATGCCTATGGCGAAATTAAAGTCAAGACCGAAACTTCTTGTCAGTATATGGACTGTAGATGAGGTGCCAGAGGTTATAGAGGGGGATGCTGATATAGTTGATGTTAAAGATCCCTCTATAGGTTCTTTGGGACTTCCACAGCTAGACGTAGTCTTCAGTATCGTAAATATTATTAATAAGAGGTCTAAGGAGATAAGCATAGCAATAGGTGATATTAAAGATTACAATCATAGTTTTAGCTATATAGCATACACACTTTCCTCACTAAATGTTAACTACATTAAAATAGGTATAGAGATGAATGACTACAATAAAGCACTCTATACTGTTTCACAAATCAAAAAGACAATCACATATTGCAACAATAGAACTAATGTTGTTTTAGTTAGTTATGCTGACTGGAAAAATATAGGTGCACTGGAGCCCCTAGAGATTATTGAGGTTGCTAAGACTACTAGAGTTTGGGGGGTCATGATCGATACGCGTATCAAGAATGGTAAATCAACTTTCGACTATATTCCACTTCAGTACCTAAATGAATTTGTGACTAACGCCCATAAGAACGGCTTATATGCAGCCATTGCAGGTGGCCTAAAGGCTAAACACATTCCTACATGTGTAGATTTAGGTTTCGATGTTATTGGTGTTAGGACTGCCGCTTGTAGTGGTGGTGTTAGACTCGGAAGGATCTCTAAAGAGGCCATCCATGCTCTAAAGACAGAAATTGAAAGACATTGGAGTAAGCTATATAGTAGCTAGGGGTTCAGCTCTCATATCGATCTACACTAAGTTGAGTTCATCACCCTATTTCCTTTTCTCTACATTGGTCATGGATTTACATCAGCAGTAGAGACATTCAAAGCACACAAATACCTCACATTATAAAGCTTTTGGGAGGAGCCTTCATCTTTAAAAGTTTCAACAGGCTTATAATCTCCCGTGGACGGCTTTTATGCAGTATATTAGCAGAGAAATACTTTTCCTATCACATCAACCCATATAAATCTTTATGAAAACTAAAACAGTAGCAAAAATACTCCATGTCTACCCTCACCAGTATGCCAGTAGTTTTTCACTGAGCTCTCTTACTACATTTAACCTTCTTAATTTAGTGAACTCCTCTTCCTCCATAAATACTAATGCCTCTGTGGGGCAGGCTGCTACACAAGCTGGTAGCAAACCCTTTACTGTACGATTTTTACACTGATCACACTTCTCTACAGTTCCTCTAGAGTTAAGCTCTAGTGCCCCAAATGGGCATACTGTTATACAGGATGTACAGCCGATACATCTCGCATCATCGACAATAACAATACCGTCAGCTTTTCTCATAGCTCTAGTTGGACAAACTCTAACGCACGGTGCTTTTTCACAGTGCATACACTTTAATGGTATTGTAAGGAAATCTGTAACCTCATAGACAGTAATATACGATTTCCCATGAACTTCTTCACAGGCTATTTCACAGGCATGGCAGCCAATACATTTTGCTATATCTATAAATATTTTTCTTACCATTGAGTCTCACCTTTATAGTGGTGAGAGATAAATACTTCTTCTGGATCTATATTCTAGAATGTCGCTTAGCTTTCTACCCCTTTTTGTAGGAGTTATAAGTAGAATGTTTTGAAACTCCTTGGTATATTGTTCTCTATACTTTAATGCATCTCCAACCTTTTTATTCACATACTTATTTATAGTTTCAATGCCACTGCTATCCATAGGCTTGACCTCAAGGAGGCCCATATCAATGGCCTTTTCAACTAGCTCCTTCCCCCTAGAATCCATTATCAGTAAGCTGTTCCAATTTTCTTCTGCTGCTATAGATCCTATATTTACATTTGCATATGGTGAAAAAAGTTCTGGGCATTGTCTGCATGCTGGTCTTAGTACTTTTTCGGCCTTCTTTAATGGATAATCTAATATTCTTCCATCTTTTAATGTAAACCATAGCTTTCCTTTCTTTATATTCATTTTCACCACGTCTTGAAATGTTATATTAAGCTCCTTTAATATCGATTCCATTCTATCCCTTGAAAAGCCATGCATACAGAAGAGGCCGATCTTAAATGCTATGATGTTATTATGTTTAAATTCAAGTTGACTGATATTTTCAAGAGCTCTTAACTGACATGGAATACCAACTACTGCTATTCTACCAACATCAATTTTATCTATAATGTCATATAGTGTAGCAAGTATTGGAGAAAAAACGTATTTTGAACTAGCAGCGTCTATGATATCAGCTTCACTTTGTGTAACCATAGGCCTGGGGTACCATTCCTCGTCTTTCTTAAGGATAATCACATAGTCTACAAATCTTGCTTTTAGAGCCGTTAGAAGGAGTGTTGTAGCTGTTCCCCCATCCTGTGCCCTACTTAATGCCTCCTGCATCTTAGACCTTGAATAGTATGCTTCCTGATAGATATAGCTACTTGTGTTAAATAGTTTAGCTGGAATATTTAGCTGTGGACAAATTTGCATACATAATGTATGTCGACATTTTTCACATTTTTGAGAATCCTTAACAATTGGTTTATCAGCTGACTTTTCTGGAATATAATCAAGATTCTTTGAACCTACATGTGTTGGACAGACAGCTATACATGCACCACAAAAAGAACAGAATCCTGCATCTATATTTATCTGTACGTTAACTACCTTTGTACTCAAAGCTACTCACGTAGATTCCTATGATGGATAATAAAATTTAAACTTTTAGTATTTGAATACCGTAAGTTAAACTCGTTGACTATAATTCAATTCTGTACCATCATTTGAACAACCATCGTTCTTTAGGCATCACAATATCTTTGAAGCTAGCATCCTCACACCGACTATATTCAACCCCCCTAACTATTGCAAATGGTGTATTCTCTGTTGCTTGCCCCATAACAAGTTCTGCTGCAGCTGCTATTTCATCAACAATTGCAATATTTTTAATTCTAAGTATATAGCCATCTCTATCACTCTGACCCCTATAGTCCCTATATGGACATATCCCTGCAAAGCCTATTGCAAGATTTATTTGCCCCTCCCTAAATGGCCTACCATATGTATCAGACACTATTACCGCTACATCGATACCCAGTTTCTCTTTAATGCGTCTTCGAATCTTATTAGCTGAAGCATCTGGATCTACTGGCAATAAAATAACTCTTCCAGCGCCTCCAGTATTTGATTGGTCTATCCCTGCATTTGCTCCTACAATACCATGTTTTGTAAGTACTATAATGTTATTTCTCTCTACCTTTAAAATCTCACTTGACTCTCTCAATATTAATTCAACTAGCCTGGGATCCTTATTACTAATACTGGCAATTCTTATAGCTTCTTCCGATGGTTTTACACTATCTAGAGAAATAATACGTCCTTCTGACTTAGCGACAACCTTACTACACACAACAATTATATCGCCTTCTAATATCTTAACACCATTGTTTTCTGCAGCCATAATTAGCGTTTCAACTATATCCTCTCTAGGCAGCACTTCTCTGTCTATTCTAAGTCCATAAATTTCTATTCTCCTCATCTACAACTCCTCTCAATAATTCCCAAGTGTATAGGCCAAAAGTTTATAAGTAGTGATGATCTGTATTTTAAATGGGATGAAACATGGGTTTCAATATTGGTAACGTTTTAATTGAAGATACATTTGCCGAAGCTTTCCCTATGTATGCTACAAGAATTATCGTAACAGCTAAGAATCGGAAATGGGCAGCAATAGCTGGAAGAATTGCAACAGGTTTTGGTACCTCTGTTATTGCCAGCCCTGGTGAAACTGGTATTGAATGCTTCTTGTCACCTAGATTAACACCAGATAAAAGGATTGGTATAGCCATTCAATTTTATCATACTGATCCTGCAAATCTTAAAATGATTACAATCTCAAGGGTTGGCCAGACTATACTTACATGCCCTACCACAGCAGCCTTCGACGGTTTGCCATGGGCTAAAAGACGAATGGGTATAGGAGCTGCACTTGCAAAATTTGGAGATGGTTTTGAAAAAGAGGATAATCTATATGGTAGGAAGGTGTGGAGGATTCCGGTGATGGAGGGCGAGTTTATAATTGAGGAATCATTTGGGGCTATCAAAGGTGTCGCTGGAGGGAACATACTTATTCTTGCTAGAAATAGTGAGGCTGGACTATTAGCCGCTGAAAGAGCTGTTAAAGCTATAAAGAAATATGCTAGAAGAGTTATAACACCATTTCCAGGCGGTATAGTGAGATCTGGCTCTAAAGTTGGTTCATTAAAGTATCCAAAGCTTCGAGCAACAACAAATCATCTATATTGTCCCACACTAAAAGATGTTATTAAAGATTCTAAGTTACCTCAAGAGGTCAATTCAGTATATGAAATTGTAATAAATGGATTAAAAAAAGAGGATGTATTATTTGCACTGGGTGTAGCAATATGGGCTGCTTCAACAGTGCCAGGTATAGTAAAAATTGATGCAGGTAATTATGGCGGCAAGCTTGGACCGTATCACCTATATTTACGGGAGGCTCTTGAAGTAGTTAAAAATATTAATTTGCAAATATAGTAAAAATTTTTAAATATTTTTATACAGAATATTTCCAATAGGGAAAGCATATGTCACAATCTGAAGTGACCAAGATTGTGAAGATCTGCGTTCTTAAGCTTGGCTGTATTGGTTCAGCACCACTATTAGAGTTCATCCTTGATGAAAGAGCTGATAGAATGGATATTGAGATTAGGACTTTTACAACGGGTTCTAAAATGTATGATGAGAAATACGGCTTAGAGCTTGCTGAGAAAAGCCTTAAAGAGGATTGTAATCTATATATAGTTATAAGCCCTAATGCAACTACCCCTGGACCCACAAAGGCTAGAGAGAGTCTCAGGGAAAAGGGTAAGCATGTCATTGTAATATCTGACGCACCAACAACAAAGATTGTAAAGGATCTTGAGGCTAAAGGATTCGGCTACATAATAGTCTTAGCTGATTCAATGATTGGTGCAAGAAGAGAATTCCTAGACTCTGTTGAAATGGCCCTCTTCAATAGTGACATAATACGCGTTCTATCTACAACAGGTGTTTATAGACTCCTTCAAACAGAAATCGACAATGTAATCGACCAGATTAAGAAGGATGTCACAAACATTCAGTTACCTAGAATCATTGTTGATAAAGAGACTGCCATAAGGTATGCTGAATTTAGAAATCAGTATGCAAAGGTCAAGGCTATGGCTGCATATGAAATCGCTAGACATGTCGCTGATCTAACTACTGAGGGATGCTTTAAGGTTAAGGAAGCTGAGAGATATATCCCAATAGTAGCAGCAGCCCATGAAATGATGAGATATGCTGCACTATTAGCAGATGAAGCTAGGGAGATTGAAAAATATGGCGATACCGTTGTAAGAATGCCGCATAGTACAAAGGGTGAAATTCTATTTAAGGAGAAGTTAGTTGAAAAGCCTGTTAAAAAGGAGTAGAATACGGGCATAGTAATGCCATTAACACTAAAGCTAGTAACAGGCCGTACAATAGAGCAAGGACGCTCAATGGAGTCTGGGGGAAAATTTAGTGACATCTATAGAAGGGCTGTAGCAGTAGCCGAAATGAACCCCAAGGATATTGAGATAATAGGTATAAAGGATAATGTGAAGATCACTAGTGTATATGGAAGTATAGTAGTGAATGTAAAGCCAAATAATGATATTCCTCCAGGTACAGTCTTTATACCAATGGGCCCCTGGGCAAATTTATTAACATTACCAATAACTGAAGGGACTGGCATGCCAACACTAAAAAATATTGATGTATATGTAGAGGCGACATCTGAAGATGCAACACCGCTTGATGCTATACTTAGATTCTTTGGAGTTAACAAAATCCATTATAAGCCTGCCGAAAGGCCATTATCGGTAGGTATTAAAAGGGTGGTATATGATGTTCCGTGTCCATTCTGCGGTGAAGTATGTGACTTTCTTACTATAGAGCTAGATGGTGAAAAAACATCTAGAGTTCTAAATGCTTGTCCAATAGGGCACGCAAAGTTTATGAACTACTATAGACACAGGGTTCTAACCCCCATGATTAGGCAGGAAAGTAATGGGGATTTTATGGAAGTTGACCTTGAATATGCCTTAGATAAAGCAGCAGAAATTCTAGCAAATGCTAAATACCCTCTAATATACGGTCTATCTAGTACTTGTGTGGAGGTAACAGAGCTTGCAGTAGAGCTTGCTGAAATTACACGAGGTGTTGTTGATAATACTACAACATTATGTCATGGCCCAACTGTTTTAGCCGTCCAGGAGGTGGGTTCAGTTAGAATTACATTGGGTATGGCAATGAATCTAGCAGACACCATTGTGTTTTGGGGCTGTAATCCGATGAATGCACATATTAATCATATTAGACGTATTATTTTACCGGAAGGGAGGTTTGTTAAAGGACGTAAAGAAAGAAAGATTATCGTGATAGATATAAGGAGGACTGATACAGCTAAACTTGCTGATATCTTTATACAGATAGAGCCTGGTAAGGACTATGAGTTATTTACAGTTTTAAGAATGGCTTTGAGAGACTACGACATAGAGGTTCCCAGTGTGGCTGGTGTTCCAAGGGAAAAGATTTATGAGCTTATAGAGATTATGAGAACAGCTAAATTCGGCGTTATATTCTTTGGTATGGGGTTAACACAAGGAGGTGCAAAATACAAGAATCTTGAAGAAGTTATAAAACTTGTACAGGAACTCAACGAATGGAGTAAGTGGGCACTTCTACCAATGCGTGGACACTATAATGTTACAGGTTCTAATCATGCAATGCTGTGGCTAACAGGTTATCCATATGGTGTAGACTTCTCAAGAGGATTCCCAAAGATGATCCCAGGAGTAACAACAACCATAGACCTACTTGTAAATGGCGATGTTGATGCTGCACTAATAATTGCTAGTGATCCTGTAGCTCACTTTCCACAAAAAGCAGTTGAAAATCTAATGAGGATTCCCAAGATAGTAGTAGATCCCTTCTGGTCATTAAGCGCAAGTGTTGCAGATGTCCTTATACCATCTGCTGTTACTGGTGTAGAGTGTGAGGGAACTGTATACAGATTAGATGATGTTCCACTTAGACTCAAGAAGTTTGTAGAACCGCCAAAGGGCGTACTATGTGATATAGATATTCTATCCAAACTCATTGATAGAGTTAAAAAGTTAAAGGGTTTGGCTTAAAATGACAGATATCATTATAAAGAATGGCTTTGTAATAGATCCTTTCAATAATATTAAAGGAGAATTAATGGATATTGGTATCAGCAATGGAAGAATTGTCGATCCATCTAAAGTAAGAGAGTCTGAAGCCATAGTTATAGATGCTGGCGAAAGATTAGTTGTAGCTGGAGGGATAGATATACATTCCCATATAGCTGGACCCAAGGTCAATATCGGTAGACTTATGAGACCTGAGGACCATTATTTAACTAATGTTCCGAGTAAGTTACCATTTAGAAGAGCTATGACAGGTAGGACTGTACCTAATGTCTTTGCCATAGGATATAAGTATGCGATGATGGGTTATACACTTGTCGCTGAACCTGCATGCGCCCCTCTGAAAATGAGACATGCTCATGACGAGCTTAATGCAATACCAATTATTGATAAAATGGTCTTTGTACTTGTTGACTCTAATTGGCTTGCTCTAGATCTCATGGCTGAGAATAGAAAGGATTTATTGAAGATTTATTTAGCATGGCTCTTATATGCTACAAAGGGTTATGCTTTAAAACTTGTTGATCCAGGGAGCGATGTTGCGTGGATGATGGGTAGACCAAGTTTAGATTTAGATGACCAGGTTCCTGAATACAATCTAACACCCAAAGATATAATACGCCTAGTTGGCGAAGCAAATGAGTCTTTAAACCTTCCCCACACAATACATGTACACTGCAATAGGCTAGGCTTTCCAGGAAATTACATTACAACATTAAATACTATGAAACTTGGAAAGGATTTCGCATTAAGAGATAGAAATAGTATCCATATTACACATGTACAATTTACAGGGTATGGAGGAGAATCATGGGCGACATTGGAAAGTGGTGGTGAGGTTATTGCTAGTGAACTTAATGCAAACCCCTATGTTACACTAGATCTTGGGCAAGTAACATTTGGTGAAGCAACTACCATGACAGCTGATGCACCCTTTGAATTCATATTGTATCATTTAACTAGATGGAAATGGGCAAACGCTGATATTGAAAATGAAACAGCTTCAGGAATAGTGCCATATAGATATCGTAAAAAGAGTTATGTAAACACCATACAGTGGGCAATAGGTCTCGAAGTTTTACTACTATCAAGAGATCCTTGGAGAACCCTCATAACAACAGATCATCCAAATGCTGGAGTATTTACAGATTATCCAAAGATATTTGCATGGATTATGAGCAAAAGTTATAGAGAAAAAACATTGAAGGAGGTAAATCAAAGAGCTTTAAGAAAATGCATACTTCCATCTATAAATAGAGAAATCACTTTATATGAGTTAATCATCATCACTAGAGCAGCGCCCGCTAAGCTTTTAGGATTAGAAGATACAAAAGGACACCTTGGTGTAGGTGCTGATGCTGATATTGCAATATATGATATTAATCCTAGAGCTATAGACCCTAGTAGTGAATATGAGAAGATTTTAAAAGCATTTCAGAGGGCATGGTGTGTTATTAAAGAGGGGAAAATCGTGGTTAAAGAGAGGGAGATTGTGCAGACCATTTATGGTAAAACATATTCTGTCAATCCTTATACAGCTATTTCTGATGATATACGCAAGGAGTTTGAGGCATATCTTAAGGATAGATTTAAACGTTATTACACAGTTTCATTAGAGAATTTTGTAATTAGAGATTATGAAATTAGGAAATTAACGGAAGTTAGGATAAAGCCTAGGCTATAGAGTGATCTAGATGTCACAGGAGAAAACATCTATTTATGCAAGATTGAAGACTAGACCAACTGTTCCAATAGATCTAAGGGCATTTAGACCTGACAAGATAGCTGGCTTAAAGAGTGATAATATAAAGAATATAAAGATTTTAGAGGGTGGTAAAAAGATTGTTTTAGAGGATTTATTTGATATTGAAAGCCCTACTACTCTTCCATCAAATCCTGAAGACATAGAAATTATAATATCAGGTGATGGTACAAACAAAATTAGATATCTTGGATATAAAATGAATGGTGGAAAGATTGTAGTCGAAGGTGATACTGGTCATTTAGCTGGCTATAAGATGATTAAAGGCAGTATAATAGTTAGGGGATCTACTGGAAACTGGCTAGGTGCTAAAATGAAAGGAGGCTCTATAGAGGTGTTTGGTGATGCTGGAAACTTTATAGGCGCAAAACTTCCCGGTGAAGAACTTGGAAAAGGTATGAAGAATGGCACAATAATAATTCATGGTAGTGTAGGATCGTATATTGGGTTAGGCATGAGTGGTGGTACAATAATAGTTGAAAAAAATGCAGGCAATATGGTTGGAGGATATATGACTGGAGGATTAATTATTGTACAGGAAAGCAGTGGTGATTTTATTGGTGCAAGAATGTCTGGTGGTAGAATAATAGTTGGTGGTAGTGTTAGAGGAATTCTACCTAGCTTCTACATAGATTCTATAGTAAGTGAAGTAAGGGCAAGGGGAAGGGTATTTAAGAAACCATTTGCTCTATTCATAGGGGATGTACTTACTGCTGGAAGAGGAACTCTTGCAATATCGTTGGAAGAAAATAAAACTATTTTGCAACCTCTATTAAAACTTGTTGAAGAGGTAAAAATCCCATGAAACCTATGAATAAACTCGCAGTTGATTTAATTAAAAAAAGTATTGATATAGCTGATGAACTCAAGATAGAAGTACTGAATATAGGAGGTGCAACAGTAATTGATGCTGGTGTTAAAGCTAGTGGTAGTATAGATGCTGGCATTACTATCTCCAAAGTCTGTCTTGGAGGTCTTGCTTTAGTATCTCTTACACACCTACTCATTGAAGATATGATATTGCCTGCCATAACTATATCAACAAATCACCCAATTGAATCATGTATAGCTTCACAGCTAGCTGGCTGGAGGATTAGAGTAGGAAACTTCTTTGCCAATGGGAGTGGACCTGCAAGAATACTTGCTAAAAAGCCTAAAAGAATCTTTGAAAGTATAGGCTATACAGAGTATTCTGATGAAACTGCCCTTGTTTTAGAAACAAATAAAATACCCAATGAAGACGTAGTAAAATATGTTAGTAGTGAAACTGGCGTAGAACCTAAAAATATCTACATTGTTGTAGTTGCTCCAAATAGCATAGCTGGTAGTGTACAGGTAAGTGCAAGAATAGTTGAAACCGGTATATTTAAATTCAATACAATAGGATTTGATATAAAGTGTATTACATATGGGTTTGGTGTATGCCCAATAGCACCCCTCCACTCAGATCCACTAATAATGATGGGTAGAACAAACGATATGCTACTCTATGGAGGATCCACATACTATATGGTTAATTATCCCGATGATGCAAAACTAGAAGAGTATGTAAAAAAAGTCCCTAGTTCTTCTTCTAAAGATTATGGTAAATCATTTGTAGATCTTGTGAAGCAATTTGGTGAAGAAATACTCTATAAGATTGATCCAAATGTATTTGCACCTGCTATGGTTATCGTAAATAATATTAGCTCCGGTAAGACATTTAAAGCAGGCTACATAAACGTTAATGTTATTAAAAATTCTATAGCTTTAAGTTCAAGCTAAACTATTTTTTTGCTTTATCAATAACATATTTTGCTATCTCTAATGCAATATCCTTTTTAGTAACACTTTGAAGTCCTTTCCATCCAGGCTGACTATTAATTTCAAGTACATATGGCTTTCCATTAGCTACAATAATATCTACTCCTGCTACATCACATTCTACAGTTTTTGCTGACTTTATTGCAATATCCTCAATTTCAGGATCAAGCTTTTCTATAGCTAATGGCTGTCCTCCCTGTGCTATATTGGTTTTCCACATACCTCTTGATATAATTCTATACATAGATGCTATAACTCTATCACCTACAACAAAAGCTCTTATATCCATACCACCATGGGGTAAAAACTTCTGAATGTAAAGTACATGTCTTGTAAAAGCCATTGCATGGAGTATCTCCCATAGAACATCTCTATCACTTAAGACTATCTTTGTAGAGCCGTGTCCCCTAGATCCAAATATCGGCTTTACAATAACTTCCTTGCTTTTAAGATTCATTAGATATCTATGTGCAAGCGAAGCATTTTCAGACACAATAGTTTCTGGTACTGGAATTCCGTGAAGCTGTAAGAGATATAGTACCCTAAACTTATCTACACATTTCTCTATTGCTTGTGGCCTATTTACTATTGTTACACCATAGTCTTGGAGGGCATATAGTAGATCCATTCTAAAAATTGCCCACTCAAGACTACATCTACCAATAGGTCTTACAATAACTGCATTGACCTCCCTAACTATATCAAGTCCATTTGTAAGTACTTTAAGCAATTCACCATTGATATGAACAATAACATCTCTAAATCTAAATGGAAATACTGTATGTCCCAGAGATTCGATAGCCTTTATAAGTCTAGATGATGCCCACCCGTTAGGGTTTCGAGTTAAAATTCCTACCAACATAATTTATTACCTTCATACAATTTTTAATTAGTGTAAACCTTGTATTATTGTGCTTTTGTACTTTAATGTTGTACTATAAAAATTTAAAATTTTGAGCTAATTATCTGTAATCTATCGTAGAGTGGTGATAATGACAAACAATCTCATTTCTGAAATAGAAAAGGAGGCTGAGGAAATTCTTAGAGAAGCTGAAAGGAAAGCTCAGAAAATTATTGATGAGGCTAAAAAGAAGGCTCAAGAGATATTATCTGATGATAGTTACCGCAATGATTTAGAGAAGTTGAGGAAAGAATATGAAGAAAAGATAGCAAGAGAGATTGAGGAGATTATAACCAATGCTAAAAAGGAGGCTGAAGCTCTATTCCATAGAGCTCAGAAAACAATCCAAGGTATTGTAAAAAGAGTTTCATCAATAGTTGCAGGTATTGAGATTGAGTAGATGTGGCATTATGTCTAGCCTTAGATATTTAGTACTTAGCGATCCCGATATAGCTTTTAAGGTATATGTAATTACGCCTACTCATTATTTAAATGAAGTAACTGAAAAATTATTTAGGTTAGGAATTTTTGAACCAATTCAGCAGGAAGTTAAAGAGAAAGAGCTAAGGGAAATAAAAGAATACATAGAGTTTATCGATCAAGCTAAACTATTATATAATGAGATTTCCTCACATATCAAACAACCCACAACAATTGAAATCACTGAAATTCCTATAGATACGAGAGAGGGTCTTAGAAAAATATACAGAAATCTTTCCCCTATCCTATCAGATATAAAGATACTTAGTAATGAGATATCAAATATGAAGAAAAACCTTGAAATACTATTATTAATCAAGCAGTTAATTGAAAAAATACTAGAGAAATATCCAAATGTCGATACATCAATGCTAAACTATAGAGGATCTATCTACATTATAGAGACTTTTATCGCCTCAAAACAGTCAATAAATCTCATACGTAGTAAAGCTTTATTCACAATAGCTGAAATTGAAGTTGAAAATTATGTCGCTACAACTATTTTATTAACATTAAAGGAGTATGAGGAGTTAGTTAAAACACTTCCCAAAGATGTAGAAATGGTTAATTTAATGGAGAAATATGGTCTTATCAGCCTAAATGATGTTTTAAGTAAGCTAAATATTGAAATAGAGAATTTGAATCAACAGATCTCAAATGCCTCATCTAGGATAGAAGATATTGTAAAGAAAAATCTTACTGAGATTGCCATGCTTAAATTGCTTCTAGATATTGAATATAAGAAAATTGAAGTGTGGAGAAATATACTAAGTTCAAGATATCTCACAACACTCATAGGATGGATATCAAGATCAAAGATGAATAGTGTGATGAATGCTTTAAGAGGACTCCCTGTGTATACCACATATGAGGTAGACCCAAATCCACCTGTGGATTTTAATAATCTCAAACCCTTTAAGCCATTTGAACTTATAACTGAAATGTATGGTACACCATCACCAAATGAATGGGATCCAACACCCCTTCTCACTTATTCATTTATTCTATTCTTCTCATTAATGTTTGCTGACATCGGTTATGGCATAGGCCTAGCCCTAGCGGCAAAATACATTTTACCAAAGTTTGTTGAAAACCCAAAAGCTTTAGGCTTCAAAAGACTTCAACAGGTTCTCTACATATCATCAGCTGGCTGTATTGCCTTAGGTATTTTGTCTAAGAGCTTCTTTGGCTCACTACTAGGTTCCTACCTACCGATACAGCCTGTTTTGAATTATTTAGACCTAATATCCATGATTGGGTTTAGTATAACTATAGGCTATGTATTTGTATTAATATCACATTTATTTGCAGCCTTAAAGAACTTTAAGTTGAGGGATAGAGGTGGATTTCTATCAGAGGTAGGTATAATACTTGTTACACTTGCTGGTGCACAATACTTAAGACAATACCTATATAGCTACTTTAGGGCTAACATTCCTCTAATACCCATTATCTATGAATATAGTTTATGGATAAGTTTAATAGGTATAGCAGCTGTCATTGTAGGTAAGGTCATCTCCTTACGTGGTCTTGGCGCATTACTATGGCTATTCGATGTTGTTGGAATAATTGGTGATATATTCTCGTTTATAAGAATAGCAGGTATAGGTGTAGGTTCAGCATTACTTGCAGAGATATTCAACGGATTCATAACAAGCGCCTTCACGATACCAAATATTGTTGTTGGGATACTTGCTGGAATCGTAATGTCGTTTGTATTACATCTATTTAATTTAGCCAACTCTGCAATAGGACCATTTGTACATTCATTAAGGCTATGCCTCTTTGAGATATCATCAAAGTTTTTTGAAGGTTTTGGGAGAAGAGTTCAGCCAGTTAAAATAGTTATAGAGCCTATTATCTTGGGAGCTATAAGGTAGCAAATGTTTATCTATGATTATATTACATTATAATTAAAAAATTAAAAAATTAGCATATAAGCTTTTAATATAAACTCTACTGTTCTCAGCCTGTATTGAGATGAATCAGTGGTGTTAATAATGGATACAACTATTATAATGTATGCATTTCCTGCAATTGCTGAAGCATTGGCTGCCATAGGTTCAACACTAGGTATACGAAAGGTTGCATCCATAGGTACTGCTGTAATATCTGAAGATCCAGTTCAGCGAGGAAAAGTGTTGGCTCTTTCGTTTCTACCCGCTACCCAAGCAATGGTGTATGGCTTCATATTTATGTTCATGTCATACAATGTCTACCTACCAAGCATATTAGCTAGGTATGGAGGGCTTAGTTCAATGTCTCCTAATTTAAGCTCTGCTATTATCGGCATATCCCTATTTGTAGGTCTTGCTGAAGCATTTAGTGCCTATACACAGGGGCAAGTTTGTGCAGATGTTGCTGCACAGCTAATTAAGACAAAGGGTGGAATTTTTGGTCTAGGAATAGTCTTAGCGGCTTATGAAGAGCTATTTGGAATACTTGGCATGATTTTCGGAATATTAATGCTTACTATGGTAGCTGGCTGGTGAATCCATGGAATCTCTAGAGCTACTCAAAAAGGCTGTATTAGAGAAAGCTCTTAAAGAAGCTGAAATGAAGATAAATAGAGCTGAGGAAGAGGCTAAAAGGATTATTGAAGAGGTCGAAAGAATAAAGAAAAATAGAATAGAGGAGGAGAAGAAGAAAATAATAGAGGAATTGAATTACGATGCTAAGATTGCTGAAGCAAAATTACGTGCAAGACTTGTAATACATGATGTAAAACACCAGATTATTAAGGAAATAGAAAAAAATATTATCAATTTATTGATGAATTTAAACACCGAGGTAAGACTCCAATCGCTATTTAGACTTCTTGATGAAGCTCTACAGCATATTTTTCACAGCTATGGTAACATTAGCCAGATAATAATTAAGGTCTCAAAACGCGATACTAATTTAGCCAACCAATTAAAAGAATATGTTAGAAGTAAATATGGTATTGAAGTAGTTGGCATAGAGTCTACAGAAATCCTTGGTGGTCTAATTATTGAATCTCCTGATGGCATTATATCTATAGATAACAGTTATAACTCTAGAATCTCAATTATTCTAAGGAATATGTTGCCAAATCTAGCCAAGGAGATTTTTCAATGAGGATAAAATTATCACGTGAAGCCTCATTAGGTACAGTGCTTATCTACTTAACTAAACAGCCAAGATTAGAAGAATTAATAGAAAGTCTCATGAAGGGTACTGCTATAGAGTATAGCTATCTTGTGTTGGAAAAGGAGGCACGACCTAATTTTATAAAACTTTTAACTGTTAGTAGTATTAGTGAATTAGATAAATGCGTATTTGAGATATATAGAGATGAATTCGAATACATAGGAAGTATTTTACCTGATGAGTATTCTTACTACCTCTACACATTTCTTGAGATTTATGATTTTGAAAAACTCTTTGCAATACACTCCGCTTCACAGAAAGTTTACCAATCCATATATACATATACCAATCTGTTAGATAATCCTCAATATAAGCCATGTTATATGAGTTCTTCTTATAGATGTTTTTTGGAGGTCTACATAAATAGAATTCTATCAATATTTAAAAAGATCAATAGCAAATACCTTGAGTCATATATAGATGCCTTAAACGCTATAGTAATTTTTGCATCAATAAGATATTTCATGTTTTTAAAGAATTCACATATCTTAGCATTAGCAGAATATAGCTATAGTGAGTTCGTTAAATTTATTACTCAGAGATTAAAACTCTCCAATCAATTAGTTATGTATAAGTTTCATACAGTTTTAGAAAATATTGAGAAATCTATTAAAGAGTCTCTAGATGTTTTGGAAATATATGAGACTGCCTATGTATATGGTATTATTAAAGATATTCTCTACTTTTCCAATCAACTAATTGATCAACTTACACTATATCTAATAAATAGATACTATGAACAGAAGCTAATGCGATACACACACCCATTAATGCGTTCAATAAGAACTGAATACAAAATTAGGTGATACTCTTGAATACACACTATAAATCTAAAGTAGCAGCCATTGTAAGAAAAGAGCTCGGCCCCCTTATGAAAATTTTGGGCATAGATAATGTATTCGTTATTGAAAATCAGAATGAGGTTTTAAATATCTTAGCGAAACTTATTGAGAATAGAGATCTAGGAGTAATTATTATACAGAGGAGTCTTATTAAAGACATTGATTTAACTACACAACTCCAGGATATTCAGATTTATCCATCGATCATCACCATTCCTGATACCCCTGACGATCTTTTTGAACATCCAAAAACCTTTTATAGAAATATAATTCGTAGATTCATTGGATATGAGGTTTATCTAGAATAACATGAAAGTGTTATGTGGAAATGCCACCTATATTTCAACTAAAATAAACTTCTTAAAACTCAAAAACTTATAACAATATGTCCAATACTCTAGATATAGAGGTGTACTAAATGTCTGCCACCGGTCGTATATATAGGATTGCAGGCCCATTGATAGTGGCCGAAGGTCTTAGCAGAGTTATGATGTATGAGGTTGTATATGTTGGTGAGGAGGGTCTTATAGGTGAGGTTATTGCTATTCGTGGTGACAAAACCTATATACAGGTTTATGAAGAGACTACAGGTCTTACTGTAGGTGAAAAAGTTATTGCTTCAGGAAGACCTCTGTCAGCTGAACTTGGTCCAGGGCTCATAGGTTCTATATATGATGGTCTTCAGCGTCCTGAGAAGGAAATCGGAATATTGACTAAGAGCATATTCATTAGAAGGGGGGTTAAGCTAAATGCGCTAAGCAGAAACACTAAGTGGTATTTTAGAAGGGAGGGAAGATTAGATCTGGGGAGTGTAGTTGGCCCTGGTGATGTAATAGGATATGTACAGGAAACACCATTAGTTCTTCATAAAATTATGATTCCCCCCAATATTAATGGTAAGTTAAAGTGGGTAGCAAATGATGGTGATTATAGTGTTGAGGATACTATAGCTGTTATTGAGTCTAATAGTGGAAGCTATGACATTAAGCTATATCAAGTTTGGCCTATTAGAAGACCTAGACCGTATAGAGAAAAACTAAACCCTATAGAGCCTCTAATAACGGGTATAAGAGTTATAGATCATATATTTCCAATTGCTAAGGGTGGTAAAGCTGCTGTTCCTGGAGGCTTTGGCACAGGTAAAACTGTACTACTACAGGAATTGACCAAGTGGAGCCATGCTGATATAGCTATATTTGTTGGATGCGGTGAAAGAGGAAATGAGATGTCAGATGCTTTGACAAGCTTTCTCAAGCTTATGGATACTAGAAGGGGTCGGCCAATGATGGAGAGATCCGTATTCATTGCTAATACAAGCAATATGCCTGTTGCTGCTAGGGAAACTAGTGTATTTCTTGGTGTTACTATAGGTGAGTACTTCAGGGATATGGGCTATGATGTGATAATGGTTGCTGATTCAACAAGTAGATGGGCTGAGGCTATGAGGGAGATAAGTGGTAGAATGGAGGAGATGCCAGGCGAAGAGGGATTTCCAGCCTATCTATCTAGCAGGCTAGCTGAATTCTATGAAAGAGCAGGTAGGATTGTAGCGCTTGGGAATCCAGAACGATTTGGAAGCTTAACTATATTTGGTGCAGTTTCACCACCAGGTGGGGATTTCAGTGAGCCTGTAGTTAGAGGTACTGTTAGATATATTCAGAGCTTCTATGCACTAGACTATGGATTAGCTACAAGGAGACACTTTCCTGCAATCAACTGGCTTCAAAGCTATAGCCTGTATATAGATTTCATTAAACTATATTGGGATAAGATTTCTGAAGCTCGATGGAGTAAGAATAGGGAGGTAATGCTTAAGATTTTACAGAGGGAAGCTGAGTTAAGTGATATAGTTAGATTAGTAGGTCCTGAGGCGCTACCTGAGGAGGATAAGCTCTTACTTGAAATGGCCAGAATTATAAGAGAGGACTTTCTGCAACAAAGCGCCCTTAATCCTGCTGATGCTTACTCACCCCCAGAGAAGGGTATTGTAATGATGGAGACTATAATGGAGTTTTATAGATTGGCGCAGGAAGTATTGTCTAAGGGTGTTTCTATAGCCAAAATAAGAGAACTGAAGAGTAGGTATATGTTATCTAGAATGAAGTTCTATACAGTTGACGAACTAAAGAATAAATTTATTCCTGAGCTTCTAGAAACCATGAGAAAGGAATTCTTAGGATTATTAGGTGGTTAACATGTCCAGCTCTATAATAGCTGTCACAAAATTGAGTAGACAGATCATTAGTGCTAGAGGCTCCCTCATATTCGTCAAAGCTCTAGGTGGTATTAAATATGGTGAGCTGGTAGAAATAGACATCGATGGCGATTCTAGACTTGGCCAAGTAGTTGATGTAAGTAGAGATATAGCAGTAATACAAATATTTGGGTCTTCCCTAGGTGTTACACCAGGTAAAACCACCATTAAATTCCGTGGCGAGACTTTAGCCATCCCGGTTTCATCAGATATGCTTGGGAGAATATTTGATGGTCTAGCAAGACCAATAGATGGTGGACCACCAATTATACCTGAAGATTATTTGGATATACATGGAGAGCCACTAAATCCCGCCCTACGAATACCTCCATCTGAGCCTATAGAGACTGGCGTTTCTGTCATTGACGGTCTTCTAACGTTAGTTAGAGGCCAAAAACTACCAATTTTTAGCGGCTCCGGGATGCCCCACAATAGAATTGCTATGCAGATAGTGAGACAAGCAACTGTTAGAGGCTCTGGTGAAAGATTTGCTGTAGTATTTGGCGCTATTGGAGTTGCTCATGAGGAGGCCATGTATTTCTTGAATGAATTAAAGTCTATGGGCGCATTAGATAGGACTATAGCGTTTCTAGCACCTGCATCAGCATCAACAGTTGAAAAGCTTGCTCTTCCTAGAGTTGCGCTAACAGCAGCTGAATTTCTTGCATGGAGATACGGTATGCACATGCTTACAATATTAACAGATATGACCAACTACTGTGAAGCACTAAAGGAAATCTCAGCTGCTAGAGAAGAGGTGCCCGGTAGAAGAGGATATCCTGGCTACATGTATACAGATCTAGCAACAATGTATGAAAGAGCTGGTAGGGTCGCCAATCAGAAAGGTAGTATGACCATAATGCCTATACTCACCATGCCTGATGACGATATAACTCATCCGATACCAGATTTAACTGGCTATATAACAGAGGGGCAAATAGTTCTATCAAGGGATATGTGGCGTAAAGGTGTATATCCCCCCGTAGATGTGTTTCTATCACTATCAAGGCTCATGAAGGAAGGTATAGGATTAGGTAAGACTAGAGAGGATCATAGGGAGGTATTTGCACAGCTGATGTCTGCATATGCAGAAGGCCAGTACTTAAGAGAATTAATAACAATAGTAGGTACAGAATCGCTTACTGCAAGAGATAAGAAGTACTTAGAGTTTGCCGATAAGTTTGAAATTAGATTTATTAGCCAAAATGAATATGAGAGGAGAACATTTGAGGAAACACTAGATATAGCATGGGATCTTCTGTCCATTCTACCTGAAGAGGAGTTACGGCAAATAAGTTCAGAAACCATGAAGAAATATCATCCAGCTTATAGAAGGCAGGTATCAAAACAATGAGTAGTGAAATCATAAGGCTGCCAAGACCAACAAAGATAGAGTTGATTAGACTTAGAAGAAGACTGGTAATAGCTAGAAGACTACATAGAATTCTAAGAGATAGACTAACATTCCTTCTACAGGAATTCTATGTAGTCCTTAGAAAAGCCTACAATACAAGGTCTAAACTCAATAAACTACTTCAAGAGGTGTACTACTATTACTATATAGCACTATCACTTCATGGTTTAGAGCACTTAGACGTTACTTCATTATCAACTGCTAAGGGTGTTAACATAATAACTGGAGTTAGAAACGTCATGGGTGTTCCTGCACCAATGATAGAATTGGCAACAATTCCGGAAAGCTCCCCCATTCTCCCAATAGAGGTTAGCGTTATACAAACCAAGAGAAGGGAAATACTGGAGACTATTATAAGATTAGCAGAATATGAGAAGGAGTTACTAAATTTAGGTAGGGAAATAGCAAGAATAAGAAGAATTGTCACAATGCTTGAGAAAGTATTGATACCAAGAATACTAAGAACGATAATGTACTTAACAATGAAATTTGATGAAATGGAGCGAGAAGAAAAAGTAAGATCCTTGAAGATAAAGTCTCTTCTGCTACAAAAAAGCTAAGGAGTTACACTTAATCTATACCTAATTACATCAACAAATTTTTACGGTATAATAATTAGAGGTTTAATAACTCTATCGTATTTAATTTAAATAATGTTTTATTATGACGGCATTTAACTAAGTTCCATTCTCATAAATATCTCCTCTATCCCTCTAACTATTTCTACAGCCCCTCTACCATCTCAGCATACTTATTTAAAGCTCTTACAACCACTATAGCATCCATACCACTAATTCTAATTTTTTATAATGGTTTAACGATATCATTATCAATTGTATTTTTCGCTAATTCCAAAACCTTCTCATTTTCGTAATAGCTATTTTATAGCCTGTTGGACACCTTGCATAGGACCTACACAAAAAGCAGACCCAGGATTATTATTGCCAAAACCGTACTACCCTCAAACATCTAGCAGACAAAGAAATACACATTTCTATTTATCACTTAAATGACAGCTTATATCTGTATTTAAGGTTCTACACTTGTTCTACTAACACACTGTATCACCATGTATACATCATAAAACTCTGTATTTCCTATTCCTATTACGCTTATTCTAAATTGAATCCAAAATTTTTCTAATGACACTCTAATACTGTTCAAAGTTTAAATTAAGAATAAGATAGTGCACATCATATTACTGGAATTTGATACAATGAACATGTTTTTCTTATAGTATAGCCTAGGTAATAAAGATATGTAATTGACTAAAATATTGCAACAAAATATACAAAATAAAACATATAAAGCATTATCCCTTATATAGCTCTAAAGGCGTTTTTCATGCTCCCTATAGATAATGTAACTGGAATTATTCTTGCTGGTGGTGAAGGCTCTAGATTTAAGCCATACACGGATATTATTCCAAAACCAATGATTCCCATAGGATATGATGAACGGCCTCTTCTAGAACATATACTTTGCTGGTTAAAAAGTTTCAGAATATCTAAATATATATTTCTAGTTGGATATAAATGGAGACAGATAAGGAATTATTTCAATAACGGTTCTAGACATGGTGTAGAAATTAGGTATAGTATTGATGATGAAATTTATAGAGGAACTGGAGGTGCACTTTTAAAAGCATTCAAACAGGGTTTAATTAGCGATACTGTATTAATTTGGTATGGCGATATACTAGCACCAGTAAATATCCATGATCTTCTAAATAAACACTTTACAGAAAAATCTGATTCTGTCATAGTTCTTGCAGATAAGTACCAAGTACCAGTTGGTGTTGCTTTAATAGATGGTGATAGAATTGTTGAACTAGAGGAAAAACCGTGGCTCAATATATATGTAACAATAGGCATTTTAACACTTAATACATCTATCCTCAAAGAAGTTGAAGGTATATTAGGAACCTCATTTGACATAATGGGTGACTTAATTCCATGGATGATATCAAAGGGGTTTAACGTTAAAGCCTACCTATATAGAGGTATTTGGTATGATGTTGGAAGTCTTGAAAGATATAGAAAAATAGATTTAGAAGCTATAAAAGCATTCTTATGTCAATGACGCTTATATCAATTAATTTTTATTCTACTAATTTAGTATTATACTTTTCAGTGAATATCAACTTAAAATATTTATTGCTACATGTAATAAAAGACTACTCAATAGAAATGAGATGCGCTCTGAATGAAGTAATGTATTACCTAGACTGGATGTTAGTATTCCCCAGAGATACTCTCTTCTACTGACAATATTTCGAGAGAGCCTTGCTAATAGAATTTCTGTCTGTAATCGAGATGTCTTTAACAGTATTGAAGCAAATATTGATATGGTTCTATCTATTGTTTTTGAAAAACTGAAATTATTTCTTCTATATCTCTTAGACCAACAAGTATGGAGAAAACCACCATGGGTATAGATGAGGAAATAGATATAAAGAGGGTTCTAGCAATGGAATCTGTAACGCCGTAATAATCCATATGAATAAATACTGATGGAAGGGCTAGGAATACTGATAAAAGTATTGTAAAGATGTAGATCTTAAACACATTAACTACTATCTTTCGTAAATCTATTAACAATAGCAATAATATAATACATATGCCTAATATTACAATACGAATTACATTACTAGAGCTGTATGCAGCTATAATAGTTAATGAGGTGAAGACTATGAAGATAGTTAATGAATTTAAACGTTTCATTAATTTATGGTATCTACCTATACCTTGGGTGATAACCTTAACTGTGTCTGCTAGTTCATGAAGCACCTCAGATAATAGATAATATAGTGTTGCTCATCTACTTTGCCTTAATATATAATGTCTTACCATAGTTCCAAGAGGATTATTATGCCTATACCTATACCTCCAGCTAGGATGTAGCCTAGCCAGTCAGGTTAATTTGACACTGTATAGTTTCTTAATGGCGTCCAGTAAACTCCTCCATCTCACTTAATCCGAGCTTCTCTGCAACAAGATCAAGAGGTTCGTGATATCCTATCAAATTAGCTAAAAATACTTCAAATAGAGGACTTACAACAATCAATATTATAAAATATATATACTCTCTATTCATAACTCTTCTACACTCCAGCCACTATATCTTTGGAACGTTTAAATCCTATATAACTTAAAATCGACCCTATTATAAAGCCTTCAATAACGCCCAAGGCTATATGGCATATAACCATGGTTAGCAGGCTTACCGCTAAACTATAGCCAATCCTCTTAAGGATGATGCTTACAATACCGATCTCTAAGCCAGTCATAGTGCCTGCTAAAGCGAGACTGAGCCAACACGCTACTAAACCAGCTATAAATCGTATTCTATTGATACTATGACTAAAGGACGCCTTCACTATAGCTTTATACACGATGTAGCCTATAAGCACTGCTACTATTGCCATATTCAATAAATTTGCGCCAAGAGCTGTTATACCACCATCGTGAAAGACTAGACACTGGATAACTATAACTATAGTTATGGCTAGAATCCCTGGCCAAGGACCCAGTAAAATTCCAGCTAGTGCACCACCAATGAGATGCAGGCTAGTTCCCCCAGGTATAGGCCATGCAATCATCTGAGCAACGAAGATAAAAGCAGAGAGTGTAACAATCCTAGCAAATATATTTTCATCTAATAGATTGCTAAATTTTCTGATAGCATATCCAATTGTAGCCAGGGATATAATGTATGCAGCGACTACTATATATAGATCTAAAGGCCGTCGGGAATATGCATCCTTGGTACACCTACTATGTGATTAGGTGTACAGATTAAAAAGCTTATATTTTTATGTCTAATAACCCTAGGAAAATCAATAATTAGCGAATTAGCTTAGTCTTCCCCTTAGTGTTTTTAGATTCTCTTTATTTTTAATGAGAGTTATATCGATTATTATTAGTAAACTTAATAAGAGTTGGTAGTGAAATTTTGATTTGGTGATAGCTAACATGATGTGGATTCTAGTATTGTTTGTTCTAGCCATCATCATAATATTTATGGGTATGCTACTTATATTTATTTCCACTTTGTTTACCAGGGATAGGAAAACTGAAAGAAAATCGGAAATTGGTGGTGTTGTTATTATAGGTCCTATACCATTTGCTTTTGGAACTAGTGAAAGGATTGTAAAAAGCTTACTTATAATTTCAATGATATTCTTTATTGCTGTTCTAGCTATTTTCATTGTATTAAATAGTGGTATATTGTTTCCAAAGTAATAGTCACATTTATTATTCAATTGTTATCTCTTCAACATAGTTGTCCTTTTCTCTCTACTAAAATCTTCAAAAGATTTAAACCAAATTCTCTATCTAGTACCCTATATATTTTTGAAAGAGGTAATCCAACCACATTATAATAATCACCTATTACAGTTTCAATGAAAAAACTTGCAAGTCCTTGTATAGCATATCCACCAGCTTTATCAAGAGGTCTCTCTATAGCGATGTAAAGTTCAATTTCATCTTCTGCTATATCTCTAAATTTCACTATTGTTATATCAGTAAATTCTCTACTTTTTCCAGTTTCCTTATCAAATAATACAACCCCGCTTACAACAATATGATACCTTCCACTAAAACTCATCAATATTCTTTTTGCTTCCTCAATGGTATTAGGCTTTCCTACAACACCAACCATAGGATTGAATACAATTGTGTCAACACCTATGATTACCGATGTACTAGGTGCTCTATCAACTACGCTCAAAACTTTTCTTCTACTATTCTCTAATACTGTTCTAAATGGATCATCGACATATATTACTTCCTCTACACTTGGTGTTATAACCATTACATCGATTCCCATATTTTTAAAAAGTTCAATTCTCCTTGAACTACTTGATGCAAGAACTATACACTTCGAAATGGATGTCACCTTTTAGTATTTACTTAGTATAGGTTTCTAAATCTTTTTAATTTCTATCACATAATCGTTGAACTATACACAATACTTCTTCCCAACATTTATATCAATAATATTTTATGGTTATTTAAGTGCTTTTGAAGCTCTCAATCCATAGAATAGTGCTAAAGAGAGTAGTGTAGAAATAAATGGTACAATGGTTGAAGTAGAATACATCATTTTATCTACTAAATTATGTAGGTATAGCATGTTTAATAAGGTATTTTCGAGAGTTCCCCTCAACATCATTATGAGTCCTATAAATATAGAGTCCCTTCTTCTAGTCTTTAAAAAAGCTGGCAAGCTACATCCAATTAGTTTACCTAACGTAGATGCTATAAGAAGCATTAAAAACATATTTATATTAATCATCTCAATTTCTATAGATAATGCTATATATATAAATAGTAGTGGTAAAAACAATAGGTGAAGAAGCTTATTTAAGAATTCGGTTAAATCCATTGCAACGGTATCTGTTCTAAGCAGGGCATCTCCTCTAATCAGCACTATATTCAACATTAAGCCTATGATGTAGGCAATTAGCAATTCATTTATACCAGTCCATATTGTAACTGTTATTGAGAGCCCAAGAATAGTTAAAGTTAATGTGTGTATTATTTCTCTCTGGAGGAGCCTATGTGTTTTCTTAATATATTGACTAAATAGACCTACAATTATACTGCTGGCTATCATTGTAATAGAAAGAAGAATATAGCTAAAGTAGTTAGCAGTAATGTTTAAAAATATGCTGCTCATCATAGCTACAGCAATAACAGCAATTATATCATCAACAATACTTGCAGTCATTACAATATCATATATAAAAAAATTGTTGATGGTTAACATCATTGATGATACTATCTCAGAAGCTGTGTTGGAGAGTATTATTGATACTAGTATTGAGCTATATAAATTTGTAGTGATAGAATATAGCACAGCAAAGCATAAGAGAAATGTTATCGTAACACCAGCTATTCCAACTATAATACTTAAGGAGACTTTTCTTAAAATAGCGCTATAGTTTGTTGAAAAGCCTATATAGAACATGAGAAAAATTGTAGCTATTCTTGAAAACAATTCTAATTCTGGACACCTATTTATTAGACTAAGTAAGTGAGGCCCCATAATAATGCCTGCAACAAACCATGCTATAAGAGATGGTATCTTAACCCTACTAAATACAAATTCAAATACCTTAGCAGAAGCTAACCCTAAAAATATTGTATAAATGGCATAGCTATCCATTATCGATATCTCCATCAAATTTGTATTCATTATGGTTTAGTTTAAAAACTTTTTAAAATGAAGTTATGTAATTAGCTCTTCTAAGTATATCACTGTTGCTTTATTCATAGCTAATGGAGATGGTCATATCTAGAGCTTACTTATATTTAATAGAGAGTTTCAATACGACCCTTAAATATATATTATAACTATAATTAAATTGAAACATCACAACTATGATACATCTCTCCATAATATTTCTAGTTGGTCCGCATACCTATACACTTCCTCAAGTTCGTGCGCTGAAGGCCTTCTTGATAAATCTTTGTATTCATATGCTTTATATTCAGGTCTATATTGGTCCATTATATTAACGATTACACGATACTTTTGAATATTATCAGCGATCCATTTTAGTACAGATTTGGAGCAACATTCTATATGATTTGGTAGAACAAGATGTCTTATTATCATATCGCCCCACTCTATAGCTTTCTTAAGATTTCTTGTAACAACTTCCATATATTTGGGCACCTTTGATAACCTTAATGCACATTCATCATTACCATATTTGAAGTCTGGAAGCCATATATCTATAACATGAATAAGTAGATTCATAGCTTCTTCACTCATATAGAAGTTGCTATTCCATAGCTGTGGCACATTGATATCAAGATACTTTAGACTGGCTAGAATATTATGGAGATTTGGTGTAGGTTCTCCACCTACATGATTTATATTTCTTGCACCATTTATTCTCAATTCCCTTTGTATTAAGGAGAGATTCCTTGGATTTACCTCAACTCCTTTATAGGGGTTCTCTTGCGAGATATCCCAATTTTGACAAAATACACATCTAAAGTTACAGCTTCCATAAAATATTGTACCACTTGGAACAAGAGGAGCTTCCTCACCTATATGGAGAAACCAGCTATGTACATATGAGGTAATGTTGAGTCTACACATACCCTTATTCGTGAATGTTCTATCAATACCGCATTTCCATTCACAGAATCTACACCTCTTTAAAATTCTTGTAGCAATCTCTATATCCAGATCTAAAAGACTGGTGTCTGCCTCTCTATACCGTTTTTTGAATTCATCAAATTTTATACTATTTCTCTTAACTTCATTCCACAACTCATTAAAATGTCTTGTCAATTCTTTATATACATCCCATAGCACCTCCATGTCATCAGTTAATTTTATATCCTTTGGAAGGGGAATTGCCTTAGCTATATGGAACTTTGCAGGATAGTTGTCAATAAATACAGAGTAATACCAATTGAGCACCTTTTTAAAGACCTCATTGTGGAGTGCAGCAATGGCGTCTGGTCTCACTATAGACCAGTAGCTATTTCCAAACATATACACCACCTTATCTAATTGCATGATGGACTTTTATTTCCTATACCCCGATACTCATCATAGTTCAGTGGGCATGACTTAAGACATCCAATAGGTATGATAGCCTAAATGAGGTAAAGAGTTTATATTAGACATGTGCATGTATCTCTTAAATATCTGGCTCCATAATATTCACTTCAAAATGTTTAGTGTAGATGGTGTAAATATTTGAGGAGGGTGTATATTGTTGGTATAGGTATGGTTAAGATTGACAGATACTATGACAAGGGATATATGCAGTTAATCCACGATGCAGCTATAAGGGCCTTTGACGATGTTAATTCATATGAGCCTGAAGTCGTTGTTGTTGGTAATATGTTGAGTAGTTCACTCTACAACCAAGACTCTTTAGCAGCATTAGCATTAGATGCAATAGGTTTTAGAGGTCTTGGTGGGCTAAAAGTTGAAGCTGCATGTGGGAGTGGTGGTCACGCTGTTATAGTAGGATATTCCCTTATCGCCTCCGGCCTATATGATCAGGTTATGGTAATTGGTGTTGAGAAGATGAGCGACTACCCAACCTCTACAGTAACCTCTGCCCTGGCTCAAGCTGCTGACGCTGAGTATGAGTATATCTATGGTATAAGCTTTGCTGCTCTAAATGCACTTGTAATGAGGCTCTATATGCTTAAATATGAAGCGAAGAGGGAGGATCTGGCTCTATGGCCCGTAAGAATGCATGAATATGGCTCTAAAAATCCATATGCACAGCTAAGGAATAGAATAACCATTGAAGATGTCGTAAACTCACCCATAATCTCAGATCCAATAAGGCTTATGGACTCTGCCCCAATTGGTGATGGAGCTGCTGTGATTATACTAGCCTCTGAAGATACTGCAAGAAAGCTTAGTGACACTCCTATAGAGATAGCAGGCTTGGGGTTTGGAAGCGACGGTCTAGACTTATCCTCAAGAGAAGAGCTTCTCAACCCTATAAGTATAAGAAGAGCAGCTGAAAAAGCTTTTAGAATGTCTAAACTAAGTCCTAGCAATATAGATGTTGCTGAAATTCACGATGCCTTTACAATAACTGCACTAGTATCTATAGAGGGGCTGGGATTTGCAGGTCCAGGAGAGTCTTGGAAACTCATAAAAGATGGGCGATTTGCAGCTGGAGATAAACCTAGCATAAATTTAAGTGGTGGATTAAAAGCTAGAGGCCATCCTGTTGGTGCTACTGGTGTATATCAAGTCGCTGAAATAGCTATGCAACTTAGGGGTGATTTTCCAGGTGTAAGGATAAGTAACGCTGAAAAAGGGCTTGCTATGAATACAGGTGGTGTAGCAACATTAACCTCTGTAATTATAATGAAAAGGTGAATGCTATGAAGATATCACCTGCACGTGTATGGAGAGAGAAGGACTCTAGATATAGGTTAGAAGGCTCAAAATGCAAGAAATGTAGTCGTGTATTTTATCCACCAAAACCATCATGTCCATACTGTGGCTATAGTGACACCGAAAGAATTAATCTTCCAAGAAGGGGCAGGGTTGTCTCATGGACTGTAGAATATACTGTTCCAGAGGGATATAGGGAGTATGCACCAATAATAGTTGGATTAATAGAGCTTGAAAATGGCACTAGAGTTATAGCTCCAATAGTAGATGTAGAGGTAGATAAAATTTACGAGGGAATGTATGTAGAAGCTGTCCTAAGGAAGATATTTGAGGATGGCGATGAGGGTATAATAGTTTATGGGATAAAATTCGCCCCCTCTACATAAAATAGATACTGACCAAAAATTTATTATCCACAATAAGAATGAAAAATTATAAATTTAGGCGAATCATCTAGTAAAGAAAATATTTCCAATCAAATGGCAGATTTTTACCAATAAAATATATTGATATTGAATTAAACCTTGTTAAAATCAATGAATTCGAAGGTTGGGAATTTGCCTAATATTAAGGCGGTAATATATGGAACAAGTATATTAACACTCTCAATTATAATCATATTCTTAATTATTGGTATAGTGTTTTATGGAGTGTATAGTCATTTTGAAGATTCTTTAGGGTTATACTTCACATTAAGGTATCTAACTGCTGTAGCAATACTATTGCCTGTCTTTATTATACTTATCCTGATTTTTAGGGAAAATATAATTACAGATATAATTGATGGCTTCATTGCTGTACTTATTACTTGGCTATTGGTGCCTCTCGTAACAACATTCATATATATGCATTCGATAAATTTAGACTTTGTAGATGCTTTTTTTGAGTCATTGAGTGGTTGTTCAGGTACTGGACTAACTATACTTAATCCAGAAAGATATCCATATATCATACTGATGATGCGAGCTACAACACAATGGCTTGGCGAAGTTGGTATTGTTGTTGTATCTGGTGTTCTTTTACCACTTGTTCATCGTAGTATAAGAACAATCTATGTTGTTGAAAGGGGGCAGCTCTTAGCACCAACAATAGCTTCTACCATGAAACTGCTTTACACTGTATATGCAATATATACTTTTATTGGTATGGTAATGTTATTGTTTAGTGGAATGGATTTTCCAGACGCTCTCACACATTCCATGACAGCTATAGCAACTGGGGGAATGTCTACACATTCAGAGAGTATAGGATTTTGGTTTAATAGAGCGAATTACAGTATACTACTTACAACATCCATTATAATGGTTATAGGTGCCCTCAACTTTATTGATACCTATAGCCTATTGCGTGGACGATTAAAAGAGTTTGTAAGATCATTGGAGGTCAGAGGATTCTTTTTATTAATGTCTTTATTCATACTTCTAATCATTCTATATTCAGTAATTACAGGTAGTTACGATAAAATAGTTATATGGATCTATCATACGATTTCTGGCTATACTACAACAGGATTTCAACTTTCCGATATTCATAGTGAATCTGAATTAATTAAAATAATTCTAATCTGTGCCATGATTATTGGAGGTGCAACTTTTTCTACAGCTGGCGGTATAAAAACTAGAAGAATTTTAATTGTACTAAAGAGTATTGTATGGGAATTTCAGAGGCCATTCAAATTAAGGGGCGCTATAATTGTGAGAAAACTAGGTCGTGAAGAGATAGACGATGAAACTATATTTTCAGCTTTGTCATTCTCTATAACATATCTATTCATAATGTTACTGCTAGGTGGTATGCTACACATTTCACTGTCAATTAGTGGAATACATAAATACACATTTATAGATTCCTTATTTGAAATAGTGTCTGCACTATCATGTGTTGGTCTAAGTACTGGTATAACTTCCCAGACACTTCCAGCAGTATCTAAAATAATTTTAATGATAGCCATGTATATGGGTAGATTAGAGTTTCTACCGATATATATCATCATTGGTTGGCGCTATCAAAAAGGCCTAACACTTCATTAACCAATACAATGGCTAACTATACAGGTTTAAATACTGTGTAAAGAGCTATATTTTAGGTATATTTAGATGCGAGTCTTGGTCGTTGGATTTTCAAAAGAATTAACTCAATTTATTGAAGAGCTTATCAAGGCCGATATAGATGTTGCAATTATAGATAGTGATTCAAGTCGTGCTGAAGGTTTAAGGAGGGAGCTAGACGTAGCAGCATTTGTCGGTGATCTCCTTGACTTAGACCTGTATAAGGAGGTTGGAATGCCGAGAGCTGATATAGTGATAGCTACTCATACAAATGACCTCATTAATATAGTTGTATGCTCCTATGCAAAGCATTTAGGTGTTCCTAGAATTATTGCTGTTGTTAGTGATAGTAGACTAGCATCTGTATTAAGAGAACTTAATTTAGCGAGCGAGGTTATTGTAAAACCCAGCGAGCTTAGCGCTATTCTTAAGGAGAGACTCTATAATATAAAGAGGTTGGAGATATCCCAAGACTGGTCTCTGCTTCTACTCGATTCTTCAATACATTTAAACCTCATCGATAAAAGCATAGAGGATCTTATGAAACTAGATGTTCAGATAGTTTTTATCATTGATAAAGAGAATAGAGTGATATATCCAAGTAGAGAATATAGAATTCAGAGGGGTGACAAAGTATTTATTCTAACATCACCTCACAATATTCAGCACATCATTAGCTTATAGACAATATCTCCTTGTTTAACTCTATAAGACTGGTCTCCTCCCCACCCTAGAGGATGAGACTTTTAGCCTATAAAAACTTTTTAAGTATCATAAATGATATTAAGTATCATAGGTAATATTAATAAAATGGTTTGGCTAGAAATGCATATAGCCGGGTGAAATTTTCGTGAACATCAGGGAAATTCCTATTACATCTCTTCTGGAGCAGTTTCAGCCATATCTAAATATAGTTGTAGCTTTAGTTATAATAGCCATAATCTATCTTATTGCTAAGAAGCTTCTATATAAATTAAGGCTAAAAGGTGTCATTACTCATGGTACAGAGGGCACCCTTAGAATAATAATTCTAATTACTATTACAGCTATAGCTCTTCCTATGCTGTTCTCATCTATTTTCCAAAGATATGAAATTGTATGGCTCTCAATAGCTATTTTCATTACCATGAGCGCCATAATACTAACATCGCTATATAGCTATATTGAAAGTACTTTTATGTACTTAATTGTTATGTCATCTGGTATAGTCAAAGAGGGCGACAATATCGAAATAGCAATTGATGGCAAGAACTATATGGGAAGAGTAATACTAGCTGAAGGTAGTCACATGATTTTAAGAACAACCCATGGCACTTCCGTGCTCATACCTTACAAAAAGGTATTCAATGCAATTATTGTAAAAAAGCAACATACATCACTACGATTCATGGTAAAGTTATATGGTTATAATCTAGATGTTAAGACACTTATAGAAAAAATAACAAATATATTAAAAAGATCTAAGATTATCATTAAAGAAGAGATATCTATAAAACCTCATGAAATATCCGATGATAGTGTAACATTAAATATTGAACTAAGTATAATGAATCCAAGTAGTGTAAATGAATGCTATGAAGAAGTCGTAAAAAATTTAACATCAGAACTCCCATATAGAATAGACATAGAAATCGTAGAGTAGCCACCATTTTACCATAATTACTCTATCTATTCCCCTTCTAACTTTCTACTATTGTAGCTCCTTATACCTTTCTTATCTATCATTTTTCGCAATCTTCTTTCTAGAATAGACAGAGTTTCTCTAACACATGTGGCTAAATCCCAGCATTGTGAGTTTACAGATAGGGTACCAAGATTTGTAGTTAACCTTATAGATACATCATATTGTCTTCTCTTTTCAATAGCCATATCTTCCATCTTACCCCGTCGTTTAACAATTAACTTAAAGTTTACTATCCCTATATATCTTGAGTATTTAGAGAGATAGCTATTGACAAGTTTTTCTATCTGAATTCTCTCTAATTCATCCCCAATTGCACCTGAAATTTTTGCCTCTATAGGCTGTACCACTGTGAATGTTTCTAGATATCTCCTCAGTATATCTATGCTGCTCACCACGCCTTTAACGATATTATCGCTTGTTACCGCTGGTGCTCCAGATATTCTATTATCAAGAAGGATTCTTGCTGCTTCAACTATATCTATATCAATTGGTATTGATATTGGTGGAGCTGTCATAAATTCTGATACAGGTGCTGCAAGAAATGATTCTTCACTTTGAATCCATTCATAGCCTTTCCTCCTACTTAGCCTAATTGTATAGAGTCTCTCAACTATGTCGCTAAGTGTTATTACTCCTACAACCCTATTGCCTGCATCAACAACTGGTAACCTAGAGATACCGCTTTTCAACATAAGCCATCTACCTTTAGCTATATTCTCCTTCTCACTTATAGTTATTGCAGGTTTGCTCATTACATCCCAAACTTTAGCCTTAGGAATTTTTTTATTTTCAATGAGATTATATAGTATGGCACTTCTAGAGATGATACCCACCACAATACCGTCTATGTTAATAACGGGTATTTCTTTTGACCTCCATGTTACAAGGCTATTAATAGCAGTATTTATATCTGCATCCTCATAAATATAGAAGGGTGGCTCCATAATACTCTGAACTCTAGTATCCCTGCCAACACCCTTCATAAGTATGCTCCTATAACTTACCATACCTATAAGATGGTTATCTTCATTAATTACAGGAGCATCTCTAATCCTTAACTCCTTCATTTTTGGAAGTATTTCGCCTATCTTCATAAAGGGTTTCAGTAAAAGCTGAGGTTTATTTGCTATATCCATGACATGTGACAAATTTACACACCCTACTGAAATATTTTTTAGCTTTTTAGATATATTAATCTTGTCTATCGATCAATTCTATATAGAAACAGTAAAAATTTTTTCCTCTTCTCCGATGGAATTTTATAAATAATGTTGCTATGTATTAAATTAGCTATGATTTTTCTAAGTGTCAATCCATCGAGATAATACCCACTATGTTCAAGAGCTTCTCTAAGTTCTTCGAAGGTTAGACCGTCTTTATAATTTGCTAATATCTGTATGATCGCTCTCTCTATACTCTTTATATCTTTTTCTAATAAACTGTTCAACATCCTCCCCTCTTAATAGGATGTTTTCTTTTGGATCTACTGCTATCCATGGAAATAATTTTGCTTCATATAACATTTTAATTACATTTGGATACAGTTTAGCTACTTCAAGTTCTATTCTATATATAATATCCTCTCTAATTCTTAGAAGCCGCTCTATTAATCTAGTAAAGGACTCCTTACTACAAAAACCTATAGTAACGGCTATAATGGTATCTACATTGTATTCAAAAAGATATTCTATAGCTTTCAACTGATATTCATAGAATTCCCCACATACACCCGTAATAGTCTTGAATTCATCAGGGGAACACCCCTTAAGAGAAACCCTAACAATAACAAAAGGAAACTTAAGTAATTCTTCAACATACTCTTTTCCATATCCTATTAAAATACCATTGGTTTCCAAGATAAACCTAATTTTATTAAAAGATGTAAACCCATTAACCATCTTCAGAAGTTGAATAACATGGTTAAACCCTATTGTTGGTTCACCACCACTTAGTCTAATATACCTAAAATTATTTTTAGCAGCAATTTCTAAAAGTTTCAATGCTGCTTCTTCAGGCCCCATATAGAATCCTATATTCTTTAGATTTGAGTATTTATTTATACCTAAACTCCAACAATATTTGCAATAAAGATTACATCCAATAACATCACCTGTTGCTGAACCTCCATAGAAATTAGTCGCTCTAAATCTATAGTATTTTCGGAAAAACCTATTATTATCTAAATACATCACCCTCTCTTCAACAATCTTACTTAGCATTATTGGATCGTACACTATGGTGGATTCCTCATTAAGTTCTATTCTATACACAATTATCTACACAATTTCTTACTAACTAAGTTTTATAGTAGATAACCACCTTATACAGCTTTATAAATGTAGCCATGGCTATCTTTAATTAGATTATTTAAGCATAAACACTCTCTAAGAAAACCTTGTGCTGCTGTTTGAATATATGATTTATCCCTTACCATACTTATATCCATACTATCTCTATAGTTATATTCATAGGATACTATATAATATGTTCTATTTACTATAAGACCTATGTGCATAACATCTACATTACATATAATTACATTATATTCAGGTAACAATTCTAAAGCCTCTAAATAGGAAATGAATATATCTTTACGGTTCGTCTGGCATCTTTCAATAAAGTCTGAGAATGGTGACGTAGTTAGAATATATATTCTACTCCTTGTAAGTAATTTAGACACTCTATACAATAGTTCAATGACCTCGTTATTTAAGCATGGGATATGGAAGATTAATTCTGTAGTTTTATCTTTGTTCTCTAGTATGTATTCAATAGCACTATGAAATGTTTTTATAGGTATTGTAGAAAACCAGCTTTCAACTCTATCTCTCTTCCACCTTGAAGTTATTGAAGCTAATTGTAATATAAATTTCTTGGGTATTGTGGCCCTCTTAAACTTTTTATCATCTCTATATCCTACTTCAAATGTAAATAGATTAGACAAATCGCCAAATACTATTGCACTAAGTATTTCTATATCAAAGCACTCTGAATACAGTTCTACATGCTTATTATCCATATAAATTGAACACTTGACTCTAGGACCATACTCCCTACATAATGATGTAAGAGATGCACAAATATGGGCATCTATATGGGTTTCAATAAAACTTTTAATATCATTGTTATAGAGCTTGTTTAAAGCTATAAACGCCTCAAGTGGTACTATTCTCGCATCTTCATCTAGAAACTCTAGAGAATCCTCTATACTATTTATGTAGAGCCTTGTGTACCTTTTATTCACCTTGATTTGAGACTCTTTGAATATCCTCATCATACCATATAGTGTGTTGTCCAATTCATGAGCACCGGGGTGGTTAAAAATTATTTAAAGGTAATTAATTACGTGTTATCAATGAGCTTTTCGAGCTCATCGCCATGGAATTTTAAAATATGTGTAATGAATGCTGATGATCTTAGAAAGCTCTTACCGCAAAAAGGGCACACTCTAAGTCCCTTATATGGAAGCAGTTTTTCTACAGCCCTTTGGGCAGAGGAATACTTTTCAAAGTAGTACTTATATCCAAAAGAAGGTCGAAGCCCAGCAAGCCACCTAGCAATAGATTTAACAACTTTATCCTTATCCCGCGTATTAAGAGCCATACAAACACCTATTACTCCTATAGTAGTACTCACCATATTTATTTATAACTTTTTGTGAAAATAGGGTGATATATTGTTGAAACTGAGGTGATTCACAATATTTAGAGACTTTTTATTGAAATTTAAAGGTAAGAGAGATATAGAAAAGAGTATAGATAGAGAAACTATATATACACTATATATCCTCTTGGCTGATGTTCGTTTCGATTTAGTTGAGGCGTTTTACAATATTGCTAGAAGAAGACTTAGAGAACTATACGACCTATACTCAATGGTCATGCTCAAATTCGATAAGCTTTTACAGCTACTTAGAAGGCTACTGAATAAACCACTGGAATACGATTTAAAAAGACTTACCGATAGCGAAATAGACAAGTATGTATATACCCTTCCCCTAGAGCTATCCATGACTATGAGAAGCCTTATACAAAATTCTAAAATGTTAAAAGAATTCTCGCAAATCACAACACAGCACTATTTAAAATCTATAATCAACACCATAGATGACTATATAGAGAATATAGCTAAGTATGCAAATAAGATGCTTGATGCTAGACATTAAAATTGTATTCAATTCACATAGACGAGTATCCATAGTATTAACAGCTACTTAGAAGGCTACTGAATAAACCACTGGAATACGATTTAAAAAGACTTACCGATAGTGCGTAAGCTTTTTAGGCAACTAATGGATCTATCGAGATAGATCAACTTAAATGAGGTAAAAGGATTGTGGTATCTAGAAGCTATGCAATACCCATGATGTTGATTATTATTACTGCATTACTATCCATACATTCCTTAACATATGTCTATTCATTAGATGAATCAAGGCATGTAACTATAGTGGCTGTTAGCCAACTATCAAATGGTTCATATATTGGAGTATCAGCCAATCTATATGTGCGTGTCATATGTCCTGGCTCTGGTCATGTGTATGTAGAGACACTACCTCTTAGCCAGATTGATTTACAAGCATCTACTAGGGTAGCTGCACTTGTAGCAAGCAGTATAGCTAATATAAGCTTTTACACATGCGACTTCTATGCCTCTATAAAATCTGATTCTCCAATTATTGGTGGACCTAGTGCAAGTGCTGCTACAGCTGTTGCTTTTGCTGCTGCACTACTTAGGCTGCCACTTAATGAAAGTGTTGTAATGACTGGCATGATTTTACCTGATGGTAGTATAGGACCTGTTGGAGGGATAATATATAAACTTAATGCTGCTGCTTCTCGAGGAGCTAAAATCTTCCTCGTTCCATATGGTCAAACAAGGGATATTGTGTATAGAGTTGTTACGCAGAGAATTGGTCCATCCATCATTACTAGAGTTGTTACAGAGACCGTCGATCTTATATCATATGGTGCTCAGTTAAATATCCAGGTAATACCTGTTGCAAATGTTTTTGAAGCACTAATGATTTTTAGTAATGGAATATATAAGACTACTCCTATCACCACCCTTAGCCTTTCAAATAGATTAAGCACAATATATGCTGCATTAAATGATGTACAACGTGAATGGCTACTCAATCTATCTAGTGAAATAACGAGGGTATTGAATGAGAGTAAAGCTATTGAAAATAAAACACTTTCATTAATAGGTGGCTACACTAACGTATATATCAGAAATATTCTTTACAATATCGATTCAAGTATCAATAATTTAAAGAGTCAAGCTGAGGCTTTAGCTAGTGCTGAAAAGCTATATGCTGCTTCATCTCTATATTTCCAAGTACTTACATATGCTTATCAGCGTCTCTATATTCTTAAAGCAGTTATTGATACAACCTTTGTATCAGAAGAAATTAACAAAATAAATAACTCTATATATGAGGTCATTAATTCTATACATAGAGATTATGCAGGGAATAGCATGGATGTAGCTAGGCTTTCCATAGCTATAAATGCTTTGGATAGAGCCTATGAAGCTCTAATCTATATAAACAAAACCTTAGCATCTCAATACATAGATACTTTGACCCAGTATTTAGCACTAGCTTCCGCCAGAGCTTATACAGCAAAGCTATGGTCTATACTCCTAGATAGATATCATAGTTTTGGCCCAAGTATATCTAGTGAGGATCTGAATAGAATGTCTTTATATATTTCAATGTTATCTCAAAATATATATACATACATAGTAGCATTTTCATCATCAATGCAAGTATCTGGAGGTGCACTCTCAGAGGCTATGTATAGATATTCATTACTACTTAAAGCGGATAATGCCCTTGATAGACTCACTCTTGGAGTAAGTTCTATAAGCCATATGTATTTAGCATTAGTGTCTCTCTTTCTACAAGATTATAGTTCAACAATAGAAGCATTGAATAGAACTATAAACATATCGCTTTCACTATTAACTACATCTGATACTATACCAATAGACATCCCACTGTATATGGAGATGATAAAAGCATTTGAAGCCTATCCCCAAACACAATTGGTAATGCTATCTAGATTATCAATAATGCTATCAATATATAGATTCCTTAAAACTGAACTATCAAAACCAGAATATCCATCTACAGAGGTTAACAAAGAAAGCAATACTATTACAACTTACCATGAGAAAGAAACCGAGACAACAACGATAACAATTACAGTCACAGTAACTCAACCGTCCCACACTATAACTATTACATCATTAGTATCAGCAAGTAACAACTACATAAATATAAGGAATGAAATTTTAATTGCGATAATAATAATACTGCTATTGATAGCTATAGTGTGGATATTGCTTAAAAAGATATTTAGCCTATATTCCATGAAGTAATATATTCATCAACCAGCTGTATCCTATGGTTAAGACCATTACCATTGTGTTTCAATAGACTATGCACATTATTATTCGTAGTTTCAAAAATCCAATTAGTTAACCATTGAGAATTAGTATGGGCATTATTATGGCCATTACCATTACCAGTTTTTCTTCCATTTTCTATTACTACATCTCTATACATTCTTATAGCTACTACAATTATAGCCAACTCATCCTCTGATACACCTTCATCTGAAGAAAATCCGTTCTCCACTTTAATAATAATATTATCTAGAGGTAATGAAAGTATGTTCCTATAATCTCTCAATAATTTTGATGATAAGCTGCTATGAATAGTTATACCTTCATGCAAGGCGTTTTACCACCCGCTTCATTCTCACAAGTTATTGATATAATCATCATATGGGTATCTGTTTAGAGGGTTAGAAAAGACTTTCGCTCTATGAATAATTAAAATAATAATTGTTTGAAGATATGTCCCCTATACCTATGGTGAGATCAGTTTTTGAGATATCTACATCCCTGTCATGTTCATAATGCAATTTCCGGGTGTTCATGAGGGTTTTTAATATCCCTAGAGAAGATGATACTATCTAGTTGTAGTGTATAGTAAAAGCATTGATAGTGCTTCGCTAAATATTATAAATATGGTCATAGTATAGAGGTCTATAGTATAAAGATAGCCTATTATAATACTTCCAATGGCCCATGAAACACCGTATGTTAAACTAAAGAGACCGTATGCCATGGGCCTCATACGACTTGGTGCGAGATCGGCCACAGCTGCTCTTATTATAGTTTCATAAACTGCTGTCACGACACCCCATAAACAGGCGACTATAATTGTTGATAGCACTGTGTTTGTGAATAGCATTAAAGGCATTATAGCTGCCATTATTGGTGCTAGCATAAGACTTCTTATTCCTATTCTATCATATACAATGCCTATAGGAATGGCTATAATAGCATCACTTAACATAGCAATAGAATATGCTAATGCTATTAACTCTCCTGAGATATACATCCCTAAATGGTATGAAATTATCCCCCAATGGACAAATCCTATTGATAGAAATGCAATTGAAGTTAGATATAGGTAAAACGTTTTGCTAAAACCTTTTATAGTGAGGCTTGATTCCTCTCTAAAACTCTTAACCTCTGGATATAGAACATAGGACACAATGACAAGAGCAACCGCTATGGCTCCTGGTACACTAAGAATTAAAAAGGCATAGCCCCAGCCCCTAGTCATAAGGGTTACTGCAAAGATTATAGGTCCAGCTATAGCTCCAACTTGATCTAATAGCTCATGGATACCGAATCCCTTTCCTCTACCACCAACAGAGGTTGCAACCTCTGCTATAATAACATCTCTTGTAGGAGTTCTTAATCCCTTTGCTAATCTCTCTAAAAATATGAGTATAAGTGCTAGATCCCACCTATTTACAAGAGCCAGCAACGGAACTGCGACAAGCTGTATAACATAGCCTGCTATTGTAGTGGTCCATAAAATTTTTGACGATTTATATAAAGAGGCAAGGAATCCGCTTACAAATCTCATTACATAGCCTAGAAACTCAGCAACACCAATGAGACTAACAATTATAGCTGAAGCTCCTAAAATATAGAGGTAATTACCTAAAGCTGATCTAGCACCCTCATACACAATATCAGCAAAAAGAGAAACAAATCCAAGCATTATAAATACGATAAAGACCTTCTTATCCATTTTATACTACCTCAGATTGAAGTACCTCTATATATAGGAGATTAAAAATTTTAGAAAATCCAAAGAGAACACAATATTTTTCGAAAAGGGTTTTCATCTAATCGATTTCACTTCTAAAAACATTATCGCTAGAGTGTAAAGAATTTAGAGGTTCTATTGGTACTATAATACGTCTACCGTTTATTTTTAGTAACGCTACTTTAACACCGTATACCTTCTCTATAACCTCTCTATCTAAAACTTCTTCTACACCACCACAAGCTAGTATAGATCCATTAGAGAGGAGTATTACCCTATCTGCATATAGTGAGGCTAAGTAGAGGTCATGTATAGCTACAACAGTTACAATTTTCTCAATCCTCGTGACATTCCTTATATGCTCCAGTATTTCAAGTCTGTAACGAAGATCTAAAAAGGCCGATGGCTCATCAAGCAACATTATTTTTGGTTGCTGTACTAATGCTCTAGCTATTACAACCCTTTGAAGTTCGCCACTACTAAGCTGATCCAGCCTCCTATTAAGTAGATGAACTATATTCATCTGTCTAGATACTCTATCAATGATCTCTAGATCCATCGCATCTTCTTTAAAATTCAGAAAATTTTTGTGGGGGTATCTTGCCGTTATAAGATATTCTAACACTGTTGATGGCATAGATCTTGAGATATGAGGATCAACATATGCAAGTGTTTTCGCTAACTCCTTAGCATTGTATAATCTTATATCACGTCCATCGATATATATTACACCTCTCTTTGGCGGTACCAATAATGAAATTGCTTTTAGCAGTGATGATTTACCAGCGCCATTAGGACCTATAACAAATGTTAGCTCTCCATCCACAATTTCCAGGGAGATGTTATCTAATGCTTTTATAGAATTATACCAGATCTCCAGATCCTTAATAACTATCCTCATATCCCCTCACCCTCTTTATGATTAAATATGCTAAAAATGGAGCACCAATAGTAGAGGTAATAACCCCTAGTGGTAATTCGCCTAAACCTACAGATAATAGAGATATGATTCTAACAACTATATCAGCCACCGTAGTTATTATAGCACCAGTTATAGCCACAATCGGTACAGAAAATCTATGGTCTGTACCAACTAAAAGCCTAGATATGTGTGGCGCAGCCAGCCCCACAAATCCAACAATACCAACAATGGCTACAGTTGATGCTGTTAAGATGCTCGCTATAGCAGATATAACAATAAGGACTGTGCTTGGGTTATATCCCAGCTGTTTGGCATGTTCATCACCGTATATGAAGGCGTTTAACATTCTGAATAACAGTAACGATATTGTAGTACCAATAGCAAAAGGTAGTAAAAGAAAAATTACATCATTTAAGACCACTATAGATGTAGATCCCATTAAGAGAAACACATAGGGCATTCTAATAATTTTTTGAACAGCATAGAGAAATACGTGAGAAAGTCCAGAGAAAAGAGCATTTACAGCAATACCAGACAGAACTAAGGCAATACTTGTACCACCTGCTAATCTACTAAGAGTTATGGCTAAAATAAAGCCTAGGAGTGCTCCAATAAATGCTACTATCATTAAAGCCCATCTGTAAACTATTATGCTTGGCACTAATATTATGCCTACTGCAATAGCAAATAATGCTGCTGATGAAAGCCCTAGTATATATGGCTCTGCAAGAGGATTTCTTGTGACTGTTTGCATAAGAAGTCCTGCAACACCTAAAATAGAACCTGTTAGAATAGCTGCTATTGTTCTTCCAAGTCTAAACATTGCTATACTATAGATTTTATCTACCTCCGTCACAGCCCCCACTATCAGATGTTGTGAACCAAAAGCATCCATCATCCTATGGGTGAGGCTCTGCATAAGTTTAATGAAAATCTCGACTGGATTGACTACTGTAGAACCTACTGAAAGTGATAGAATAAATATGAAAAAGAATACAGTGAGAAGAGACAAAAATGTCACTAAAAAACGTCTTATAGATACCCTATAGAGTTCTATGGCCATAAAGGTATACCCATACTATTTATTTTTTTATAACTACTCTTCTACAACTCTATGTACATCAGCCCGCTGAATCTCTCCAAATACCTCAGGATGTACTACATGTACAAGTATCTCTAGTGCCACTACTATTCTAGGCCCTGGTCTATTGAGTACATCATTAGCTTCATCTGTAAAGAGATACACTCTTTTATTTGACCATGCTGATGTTTTAACAATAGGTGTGTTTAGTAATTCGTTGTAGAGTTCCTTAGGATCTACACCATGTGCTGAAACTATAATTACCTCAGGATCACTTTGAAGTATAAATTCATAGTCCAGTCGCGGCCACCCACTATACGCTCTTGCAATGTTCACACCCTTCGCTGTATTTATAAGCCATCCAATAAATGTATCTCCACCAGCACTATAGAGGCCCCATGACGGTGGTCCTATTAGATAAAGTACCCTCTTCTTTGATACATTAGCTTTCTCCAACTTTGCTAAAATCTCGCTAATTTTACTTTCTATCTCATTGGAAATAGTCTTAGCTCTTTCTTCAACACCGAATATCACTCCAATTGTATGAAGATCGCTATATATATCATACGGGTTTCTAGCACTGTCACACAGTAGAAATACTGTTTTTATGCCGACCTCCTCGAGCTTTGGATAAAGCGCTTCTTGAGGTCTTATACCACGACACATTATAACCAGATCTGGCTTTAATGCAATAATCTTCTCTAGATCTGGTGTCCATGGACCTCCAACAACTGTAATTTTGCTCTCATTAACGAGCTCTAAAACTCTCTTTGGATAATTGGAATACGAATCCACACCAACGATTACCTCCTCTAATCCAAGTACAAATAGCTTCTCTGTCGTACTAGGTGTAAGAGATATGCCTCTGGACGGCGTTTTCTCAAACTCTATTACCCTTCCAAGGGCATCAATTATAGATGTCTTTCTGAACTCAATAGGCGTTGTTATAGTTACAACTGTTTCAATAGGCACCGTTATTGTTCTTTCAACTGCTATTGTTACTGTTTTTTCAATGGGTATCGTTATAGTTGTTGGTGTGTATGTCGCAGGTGTTGATACTATTGGTACCAAGATGTAGCCTATTGCAATACCAATTAAAAGTACAACTACTACTGTCAATACATATTTGTAATTCATGTATTTACGATTCATATGTGGTCACCCAGTCCACATATAAACGTAGTTAACTTAAAAAACTTTTACTATTTTAGACAAAAAGAATGAAAGGAATATATTAAATATTACCAGTAGACTCCTCCATTACAGTATTTAAAGACTCGTACTCACCACAATTTGTATTACCAACTAACATTTAAAATGAAGGCTTTACTATGATGGAGTGCAACTCATTGTAGATAGAATATGCTTAGTAAAACCTACCGCATCCTCTATATAAAACGGAATATTTTACATGAGCTAAGTATAGGCTTAAAGTATATCACATTACAGATATATATCTACACTAAAAGTAGTAGTAGAGTCAACCAAAAAATGGTAGTAAGAGATTGATCTTAAGAAAAACTAAATGCAAGTAAGTACGACTATAGGCTAGAACTCGAGAATAAAATACCGGTTACATGAAAACAGGAAGGTTAAGCTAAGGTCACTAGTAGTGGTCGAGATAATCGAGAAGTGCGGATTAGAGTAACTATGAGCTGATTACAAGATCCATAAAGGGAAAGATACACATATTGGTTTACTTCAGGGGGTGCTAAGCTTAGAAACTAGTATTAAAGCCAAGGATAGTTCATTTAACAAAAGTTATCCTATGGTTCTCCGAAGTTTTTAGGAAGGTAGTAGGGATAGGAAATAAGGTGTGGAAGAGGTGTTAGTAATGTTATGTTATTTCCGAGTTGAATTCCTTTTTATCTTTAATGGACTCAATATATTCTAGACTGTGTTCTTTAAGCTCCTCTAGTATCTTAGGATACATATTTATTAATTTCTCAACGAGGTGTAGATATCTTGCAATCCTTATGCTGTTTGGAGATATCTCAACAAGTTTTTTGCCATCGACAACAACATAATGCTTTCTAACTACCTCTTTTCCAAGTATGTATATAGCTTCATTTATTGCTGCATGTAGTTGAAAGCAGTGTGGACTTCCATCAATTGTAGCAACAGTTATTGTTCTTGGTTTAGAGGATTTTATAATGCTTGCAATCTTTCCATAGTATGCTGCTGGCTCTCTTTCAGGGCATGCAAGTAAAGTCTGTTTATTGTTAGACAGTTCCTCAAATAGCTCTCTATTTACATGAGTTAGACATGCTGATACTATTAAGATATCGCTATTATTGAGCTTAGGGGTCTTAACCCACGTACTCCATAGCCACATGCTACAATGTTTATATGTATCCATAGTGTTGACCTCTTGTAATTCTGGCTAAAATTTCATTCCACTTCATATTATCTCTACCCTCTATATATTTTTCTAAAAGTAGAAATACACAATATTGACCACACATTGTACAGCCTCTTATAGCATCCCCAAATTGATTCTTAATATTTCTAACTCTCTCTCTATCAAAACTTAAATCTATTTGCGTATTCCAATTAAGCCTTGCTCTCGCTATACTCATATCTATATCTTTTTTGATAGCTCTTTCACCAAGCTTAATGAGGTCACCAGCATGAGCAGCTATCTTAGCAGCTATTAAACCCTCCTTAACCTGTTCAATATTTGGAAGAGACAGATGTTCTGATGGCGTTAAATAACAGATTATATCAGCACCAGCTGCAGCTGCTATTGCTGCACCTATAGCCGCTGCTATATGGTCATAGCCAACAGCAATATCTGTAACCAAGGGCCCGAGAACATAATATGGAATTCCACCACTTAGACTCTTCATAAGCTTTACATCTGCAACAATCTTATCCATAGTCATATGCCCAGGCCCTTCAATCATTACCTGAACCCCTTTAGAAACTGCATCTCTTGCAAGTCTTGCATTATTTACAAGTTCCTCTATCTGGAGAAAATCATGAGCATCAGCCACAGTACCTGGTCTAAGAGCATCACCAAGGCTTATTATAGAATTGTATTCCTTAAATAGTTCAATTAAATAATCCCAGTGTTGTAGATAGGGGTTCTCCTCATTATTTTCAAGCATCCATACTGTAACCATAGAACCACCTCTACTTACTATAGGCATAATACGCGTACTCTTAATGGCCTTTCTTGCAAGCTCTCTTGATATACCGGCATGTATAGTCATAAAATCTACTCCATCCCTTAAGTGTCGCTCAACTATGGATATAAACCAGTCAGAAGGTATACCCATACCTCCATACTTCCTTACACCTTCAATCCAGGCTTGATATATAGGCACTGTTCCAAATGGCAATGGTTTTGACGCTTCAATTAATATCCTCCTAATTTCATCTATATTGCCACCTGTACTCAAATCCATTATCGTATCTGAACCATAGACTACAGCAACCCTAGCTTTTTTAATCTCCATATCTATATCAGTAACACTTCCACTTGTCCCAATATTTACATTAACCTTAGTCCTAAGTCCTTCACCTATAGCTACAGGTTTCACATAATCCCTCTTAACATTTATTGGTATGACTATTCTACCACTTAATACCCCTCTTTTAAGAAATTCTATATCTATCTTTTCTTCAATTGCTAAATCCTTAAGTACTGATTCATCCACATTTTTAATTGGCAACACATACACCTCTACCTATAATTTTTAATATTAAAATGAGGAAACTTCGTTAATATATTCATTTACTGTTATTAAATGTCCTTACTTATGTAATAAATAAATTTATTAGTGTTCCCTACTTATGTCACCATGTGGCTAATCTGTACAGGTGGTTTATATATGATAAAAATTTTGGATTATGGTGGTTTTGCTGAGCAAATAGTTAGGGATATCAAGGAGCTTAATGTGTATGCATTGTACTTTATAGCATCTACAAAAGTTTCAACAATTCCTGGTATAAGTATTGCGGGTTCTAATCCTAATGCCACCCTCTACACACCTACTTTAGATGTTGAGTATCTCGTTTTTGGAAAACCTAAAACCTTGAATATAGTACCTGTAACACCCGATGGTATACCTACACCTGCTGTTTTAACCAGAGCTACACTTAAGCTTCTGCAAATACCCTATTCAATTGTTGATTGTGGTACCTATATAGAGCCTCAGACACCACACATATCACTCCCTGGGAAGTCTATTGGTGGTAGGATTGATATTGAAGACGCTCTCCCAATTCAAAATGTTGAAAAGCTATATGTTAGTGGTAAAACCCTTGGATTAATGATTGGTAAAAGAGAGAGCGTATTTTTGATTGGGGAGTCTATCCCTGGAGGAACAACCACAGCTATGTCTATTATGGAAGCTCTAGGGTATAGGGCTTCTAAAAGAGTTAGCAGTGCCTCACCCACAAACCCCCATAATTTAAAGATAGAAATATTTACGAAAGCTTTAAAGAGATGTGGATTACAGCCCCCTATAGAAGATGTGTTTAGGGTTGTTTCTATTTTTGGTGACCCTCTACATATATCTATCGCAGGTTTTGTCTCTAGTGTCATAGAACGAGGGTGTAAGGTACTCCTTGCTGGAGGTACACAGATGTGTGCCGTTTTAGCCATTTTAAAAAGGCTTGGTGTAGATATTGCAGGTAGAGTTGCAATAGCTACCACTAGATGGATTATCGAGGATAGTTCTGCTGATATAGCCGGTCTTGTAAAGGATATTGCACTTGAGGTACCTATTCTCTTTTCATCACTCAGCTTTGCTAATGCTCCCTACAGTGGTCTTACTGCTTATGAGAGAGGCTATGTTAAAGAGGGTGTTGGTGCAGGTGGCACTATAGTAACTGCTCTCATCAAAGGATTCAATATGGATGAAATTAAGAAATCTATATATGATGAATATCGAATGCTTGTGGTGGATGGCTATGTATCTCAATATAAGAAGGATTAACAAAGATACCGTTGTTATCGATTTTCCAAAACCCGTAGAATTTATATCAACTCTAAAAATAGTTTCAATCAATGATAACACTAATACTGCAAAGTCTGCTATCTTTAAACAGGTTAAGAACGATTTCCATACAGATGATATCATAAAGTACTATAAGGAAATCCTAGATAGTCTTAACATAGAATCTGGAATAGTTTTCCTAACTGCCATACCAATGGATGAGCTTATCCATATTAAGGGCTACTTAAGTGAAATTGTAATGACTGTGGGTTTAGAACCACCTCTATGTATTAGCTATAATAAGCTATATGAACCGTTAAGGATGGGTGCTAGTACTATAAACATCCTTATATATGTTGATGCACCACTTACAAGAGAAGCTATGGTTGATCTTTTAAAAACAGCTGTAGAGGCTAAAACTGCTGCCTCCTCAGACCTTCTATTAAGGTGTTGCTCGAGAGCCGTAGGTACAGTTACAGATGCTATTGCCATTGCAAGACCCTATGACTTAGACGGTGAAATACTATTTTCAAGTATGGCTACACCCATTGGTAATAGTGTGGCTAAGATTATTTACAATTCCATTATATCAATAGGCATTAAAAATGGCATTGAATGGTTATTGAGAAATCATATAGGGTACTCTGTAGAAGATCTTCTAACACTGTTTAGAGACATATATATATCTACGCCAATACCAGGTATTTCCTCTGAAAAAGCTGTTGAAAAGGCTAGGAAAATTCTCTATAGAATTTTAAAGGATCCAAATGTATGGAGCTTGATCATAGCTGCTAGAGAGCTTGATCTCCACGGTTCTTCGGGTACAATACCAGGTCTAACAATTGATGAATATGCCAATGATACAATAAAGATTGTTGCTGATGAACTTCTGGGTATTTCCTTAGCCCTATATATAGGAGGAGCAAAAGCATTGTTTTCTATGTACTGGATTGAAAACATGAAGAAGTTAGGAAGATTAAAATATAGTGAGGGTGGACTATATGTTGATGATATATTATCGGCTCTCCTTGGATCTCTCTACACATTGCTGTTTGATGAAGTAAGTAGAGGTAGTGTTGATGGATAAGATCCCTTGTATTATTATGGCTGGTGGTAGGGGTACTAGATTTGGGTCTCCCCTAAAATTTTTATCGCATATATGTGGAAAGTCAGTATTAGAAAAGTTATTAATGGATTCAGAAATTGTTTGTCGATATATAGTATTAGCTCTATCTAAGACAACACTTAGAATTAAACATATATGTACCGATAAATATTCAATTATTGATTGTATAGAGACTTCTGGAGAAGATTTTATTAGAGATCTTACACTTCTTTTAGATATATTACCTAAACCATTGCTTATGATAGCTGCCGATGTATATATATCAGATAATAAAATTTTGATAGACTTTGTTAATAGAGCTCTTAAAACATCAGAGGATATAGTTACACTTACAATAGATGACAATGGCGAGAAACTTGTAGGAATAACCCTATTTAAAAAACCACATGGTTCTTGGAGAAATATAATATATTCTAAAAATAGCGTAATAGATATTGATAAAGTCGATGATTTAAAGAATGTAAAGTGTAGCTATAGTTAATTATTAGAGTTGGGCGATAGATGTCTCAACACCGCATATAATTTAGAAATTTTTACATCATCCATGGTGTTATTCCAGTTGAACTGGAGAAATATCATTAAAGGACTGAAGTCGCTACTCGCACTATTAACATCAATACCTATAAATGACAACTCTATTGAATATGCAGCTCAGTATTTTTATCTAATTCCCATCATAGGTATAATTGAAGGAGTTATAGTCTCATTTCTTATATGGATTCTACATATATTAATGGTGGAGATAATAATTATCTCTATACTCTACCCTATTTTCCATATACTAGTAACTGGTGGTATCCATTTTGATGGATATGCCGATTATAGTGATGTTATAGGATCACATAGAACTGGTGAATATGCTATTAAAGTTCTTAAAGATCCTAAGAGAGGAACTTTTGCAGTAATTTCTATAACCCTAAATTTGCTAATCTCATCAGCATCAATATACCTTTTACTTAACTCAAAGAGCTCCATATACTTCTTCATATTACAGTTAATTCTAATATATATTGCTTCTGCAGAAGCAATGTATATAACGGCATTTTTTGGTATTGAAGAACCCTATAATGGACTTGGGAAGAGATTTGTGATTAGCGCCAAAGTTGCTACTAATCTTCTTAAAAATGTAATTTTATTCTTAATAACATGTATACCTATTTCAATTCTTATCTATACAGAGATCTACATAGTACTTCTCATAATGATGAGCATGATATTTGTGTCAATTATTATAGCTATTGATGCTAAAAGAAGACTTGGCTTTGTAAATGGCGATGTAATGGGATTCTCATATGAATTAATAAGAGCTATATGCATGGTGCTAACCTCATGTATATAATTCCTGAATTTCTCTACCCCAAAAATCCATGGCTAATTATCTCTGCAATATTAATTGCTCATATATTTGATTACCTCTATCCCTTTCATAAAGGATTTCTTTTGACAATACACCCCGTCCATACATCATACCTCCTTGCCATAAAGATTGGAAAAAAATATTCATCAAGATTAAGGGGGGTAGCTACATGGTTTTTGATAATATCATTACATCTAATTATATATAGTATTCTATTATATGTGTCGTGGTCCATACATCCTCTACTATGGGTGTTCATAGCAGGATGGCTAATAAAATTATCAATATCGTTAAAATTACTTATATCAATTGTAAAGAATGTTGAAAGATGTAGTAATTTAGGTAATTGGCAGTGTGTAAGATTTTGGACACAACAAATTGTTAGAAGAGATGTCTATAGAATAGATGAGGAACACGTACTTTCAGCAGCCATAGAATCCCTAGCAGAAAGCCTTGTTGACGGATATACCTCACCACTTTTCCATACATTACTTCTAGGACCCATAGGAGCTTTACTACAGAGAATTTCAAATACATTGGATGGTGCAATTGGTTTTAAAGTACCTGAATATAAGGAGGTCGGATGGTTTTCAGCAAAGGTAGATACCATAATTAATCTTATTCCAGCTAGATTAACTGCTTTTATAATAATTTTTCTAGCACCATTTGCAAAAACCAGTGTGCGTTATACATATAGTATATGGAGGGAATACCATAGTGTTACACAGAGTTTGAATGCAGGCCATCCAATATCTGCAATGGCTGGTGTACTAATGGTTAAGCTTGAGAAAATTGGAGATTATAGTATAGGAAAGAAAATTAAGAACATTAATAGCCATACAGTAAATATGAGTTTAAAAATAGCTTTTATAGCTGCTATCATATGGTTATCATTAATCTGTTGTACTATATATTTTCTTTTTTCTTTTCTAAAATAACTCTTAAAGCATTAATCAAAACCTCATTATCTCTCCTTAACCTTACTGATATCCTCCCATGATATTTAGTTAAAGACTGAAACGTTGAAGCATCTCTTATCCATATCCCAAACTGCTTTAAAGATTGTTGTATATGTTTGACATCACTCTGAAATCTAACTAGAATAAAGGGAGCAGAGGATTTATAGAAGTGTACATCTAAATTATAGAGAGACTGTTCAAGAAATTGCCGTTCTCGTTCTATTACATCCTTTGAATATTCAATAAATTTCCTAAGATCACCTTTGTATTCATGTAAGGCTCTAGAGAGAACATAGTTAGCTATATTATTTACATTCCATGGCTGTCTAAATATCTCTATTCTATATAAGAGTTCCATATTTGAAGTATATAGAAATCCTATTCTTAAACCTGGTATCGAAAATGTTTTAGTTAAACTTCTTAAAATAATTATATTCTTGTAATCTTTTACTAATTTAAATGCAGATCGACAATCCTTTGATAAATCCATAAACGCTTCATCAACAATAATGTTACAGTTTTTGTAGATCTGAAGCATTGTTTCAATAGTTTCCATCGAAACACATGTTCCTAATGGATTATTGGGGGTGGAAAGTAATATAATGCATCTAGGCTGTATTAATCTATATAGACTGTTTGCTATATTGAATGGAAATACATATCTGTCAAAAAGCTCTACATATTGAATAGATATATAATTCATTGATAGTATATGAAATAGTGGCCTGTGATCACCGAATGTAGGCTCAAAGACTATTGCAGTAATGGGTTTTTCAGCACCTATAATTAGATATAATGCCTCGGCTGCTCCATTAAGGGGCACAATATATTCAGACTCAATGTTGTAGAATTCCGCTATAGTTTCCCGAAGTATTTTATAGCTATAGTCAGGGTACGAAGAGTACGTTTCACTCCTAATAGATTCATAGATAAGCTGTTTAATTATCTCAGGTGTTCCAAGGGGATTTATAGGTGTTGAAAAATCTATGCAGCCCTCTGGCGCATGACCTCCATGAATGCGTAACTGTTGTAGCAAAACTGCTACCACCAGTTAGGCTATACAGAACTGTGTTTCTGGATCATAAATAGGTTATAAACCTTATTTTATACTATCCCTCATCTCTATAGACTGCATATCAACTGCCACCCTTATCATAAAGATAAGAACTCCTCTTAATGATTTAAGACTTGAAGCCTTATAGCCATTTCTTTAAATGATATTAGTACCACACTATCGATAACCTCAATTATAGCTATAAAGAATTTTTAACTTTCTGCATCAAAATTAAAATATCATTAAAACATAGCATCTAGGTGAACCAATGTGATCTACATATCAACAATGCTTTACATGTTTTTGAGACCCTCACAAGCCCTTCAAAGACTGTATAACCATGGTTTTACAAATATTGAGCTTAGTTATGACAATTTTAATTACTTTATAAAACGCGGTGAAAAACTCGATACCCTTATGGATGAAGTTGTAGAAGTTATACAAACCCTCACCTTAAATATGAATGTAGCTCACCTTCCATATGGTGAGGAAATAAGATTAGCTATAGAACTTGATAGGATGCCAAACATTATAAAAATTTTTGATGTATGGCTGAAGTTTTATTCAGAAATAGGAGTAAATTCAGCAGCTATACATATACCATTCAACAATCCATATATAGATGAGAGTTCCATAGAATATTTAACTAGGATTAGAGATAGAGCTATAGTATTTTTTGAAAAGATATACCGTTATGCTGAAGACTATGGCGTAAGACTTAGTATTGAAAATCGCCTTGAAAGAGGTGTGTATGGATATCTTCCAAATGATCTACTTTATCTAATTGATAATATAGGAAGCAATAAATTTGGTATATGTTTAGATACAGGACATGCAATTGTAAATAGTTTTCAACCTAGTGAATTCTATAATAAGCTTGCTAAATATGTTAACCTAATACATGCCCATGACAACGATGGATATAAAGACCTCCACTTACCACCACTATCTACAGGTACAATACATTGGAGCGAATTCTTTGAAGCTCTTAAGATGAATAATTTTAAGGGCAAAATAGTATTAGAGGTTGCCTGCCATAAAGAAAGTGTGACTAACTGTGACAACATAGCTAAGCTATTGAAGCTAACAGCCAAATACTTTGAAGAGTTATTGAAATAAATACAATAAATATTAATAGAGAATCTAAGAATGCTAGCAAGATAATTAATTGTATTTCTAGGCGAGAACCCCAAAATATTTGGTTAGATCAATTATTTTAACATTGAATTATTTATTAAAGATTCAATACTACCGAACTACTTTAAGTTTATTTTTAATTATATCCTTCAATTCTTTTCTACCATACATATTTAGAAGCTCGATGTATAGATTGAGAGCTTCCCTTATAAATTCAGATCTACTCTTAAAGTTATGTTTTTTGATCATTTTATCAAGCTCATACACTACATCAACATCTAGTTTTACTGAGACTATTTTCGTCGTCCTTATATTCAATTCTATATAGTCATTTCTCTCATCAACCAACTGTTTACACCTGAAGTAAGGTACTGTTCCTAATGAGTATTATTATAATTAAAGACAGTATATATATGTTATAATAATGCAATATGATATTTAAAATCCAACAAAATATAATTAAGTCTATAACTAAAAAATGGGCCAGTATTTATTGTATAATAGATGACTGTATTAATCGTTTTCAGGTATTACCTAACGAGAAGTTTTTCTATGTATTAAATAGTGCTTAAAAATACTCACGGTAATAACTATTATGACCAGTATTTATAAAGGCTGCATATGAGTTGCTATTTATAAATTTTTATGAAATCTAATATTAGTACTAGGGTAGTATAATGAGGTCATCTACTGAAGCAGTACTTGAATATCTCATCATTAAAGTATTGGCTGGTAGAGATAATATAGTAAGAGCTGTTCATGATTACTTTGTTAACAGTGTAAGTCCAAGTAGTGTTGCAATAAGATATAGTTTAAGTAAACATCAAGTTAGGGGCTATATTCAAAGAATTGTTGAGAAAACCGGTTCCGTCGTTAAAGCAAGGGTACTTCTAAAGCATGCTATCCCAATAATATTAAAAATAAAGCCAATAGTAAAAGAAATCAATGGTCATATAGCCAGATGTGGTTTATGTGGTGAAGAGCTACCCAGCCAAATAATGGAGGACCATATAAGAAAAAGACATGCAGGTTTAATTGACGAATATCTTGAGAGCACTGTAGAAATTATAAAAAAGAACATTACGTTAAGCCGCAATAGCTAAAAAAGCTTTCTACCTCTATACGATTTTGAATTAAAATAAGCATCTGACATACGTTATGATATCGACCTCCATCTTGAAATCTCTAACTAATATCTGGAATTGATAATATATAAACATAATTCTATACAGTAATCCTTCTCATATAGTGTATATAGCGAAGCTCGCATATTGAAAAATATTGATTTGAGTCACACTTAAAATCATTTTATAAAGCTGGTCAAAATAATATAAATAAGGTACATTTGTTTTAGCTTTATTAGTAGATAATAGAAATCATGTAGAAGACATACATTCAAATATTTAAATGAAAATATAAACATAGAATAAACCATTTGGCGATAGACTATGTTAGAATGTCAAGCTAAGTTTATCACAGTAGATTCCCCAATTTATAACAAGATTTATACAGATATCATAAAAAGTATGGAGAAAATCGCTTTAGTAATAGTTCCAGTAATCAATGGTAGATGTTCATATTCATGGAAACAATGTATACTAAAATACAATAATATTTATCTGAATTCAAATGTTGTAATAGAAAATTTAAATAAAATTAAAGTCAATAATATATCTTGTCTAGTAGCACTATGTAAATCTTTGACGCTTCTAACCAACTTTATCACTAATTTATATCACAATACAGATGTTATAGAGTTATGTAGTGGTGATATAAGTATACCTAAGCATAAATATGATTCTATATTAAAGTGTATATCCTATTCAGATACACTAATAATTATTACAAGGAATAACTTTATTCCAAAACCTATAATAAATGTTATTCCCTTAGCAAAAGCTTTCAATGAAAAGATATTCATTTTCAATCTATAGCAATAAAGAGTTAATATCTATATAAAAGCCTATAGGGCTTTAGCCATAAGAAGTGCATCTTCTCCATCTAGATAGTATTGTGTTAACTTCTTAACAACTTTAAAACTAAGTTTTTCATATAATTTTATTGCAGGTTCATTGCTAATCCTAACCTCTAAAAATGCCTCTTCAGCTCCATAGATGCTTTTTAAGGAGTTTAATAGTGTTAGAATCATATAAGTTGCTATTCCTTTCCGTCTAAATTTTTCTCTAACTGCTACACTAACAATATGTCCCATTTTTATATAGCTACTCTTAAAATAGGATTGTCCTTCTTCTATGCGCGATAATGCGTATCCTACAATTTCGTTATCAACTTCTGCCACATAGAAAATATCGCTCCATTTCTTTAAATGTTCTACCCAGAAACTCAGTGGATAATGCTCTGGTAAGCATTCAATATTAATAGCTATAACCATATCTATATCATCCATTATAGCAGGTCTTACTCTTATGAAACTCATCTCATTATAGCACCACTCTAAATTTAAACTTAATTATGCATACACTAGAAATAAAACTATTTATAGTGTGAGTTATTATGCTCTTTTTGAGCTCTGGAAAAATTGTTAAAGATTACCGAATTCTACAGAAATACTTTGAAATACTGGATGAAATGAATATAGATAAAGCTTCGGCCTTACCTTCATCTGAAGATATAGAATTGATTAGAAGACTTATAAAAGAGGGTAAAAGAAATCTCTTGGAATTGATAGACGCTCTTACATTAAAATTTATTCCAAAAATCAATACAGAAGCTGCTATAAGAGCATATAAAGAAGTACTGGACATTGAAATACAGCCAAATACAGCCATTTCACATATTGCAAGAGATCTCGCTGGATGGACTTTAGAAATAGCTGAGAGCCTAGGTATAATTAGAATAGACGTAAGTATATTGCCCCCCTAGTGCTGATGATTTTGCGAATAGTAAATAACATACGTTTATTTGCTTAGCTATATACAATAACAGCTAAAAATTCTTAGGAGAACATTAATATTAAATAGCGTAAATCTAATCAAGGAGTTTAAGAAATAAATCTTATCAGATTGTAAGGTGTTTAGATACAGTGTACAGAAGGGCTATTGTACATTATTGTGGTGAAACCATAGTTGAAAATTATGCTGGATTATTGCTGAGAAAAAATGAGATTCTAGTAGAGGTAAAGTATACCTACATGTCTATAGCTGATGAAGCATTAACCCAATGCTCTATAATTTCTAGAGACTACAAAAGAGTCTTAGGCTCTATCGCAATAGGTAAAGTGTTACGAATTGGTGTAGAGTCTTATAGCATTTCTGAGGGTGATAGAGTAGTTGTGTTTCCAATATTAGGGCATGCCCCTATAGAAATTGATGGAGCTTGCCAAGATATATACAACATTGACTCAAAGTATGCATTGGTATCATCGCAAAAAGCATTCAGCGATCTGGAGATGCTATTTATAGCTCTACTTTCAATCAATAAAAAATTACTTGATCTAGTTAAAGGATTCAACACCTTAATTGTTGGCAATGATCTCTCTATTCTACCATTTGCTTTCTATTCAATGCTATATTCTTCAAAACTCGCAATAATTCCTAAATATACTCTATGGCCTGAAATTATAAAGGGCGAACACATATCCATATATAATGGTACTAAAAAAATTGATGTTATTATATTAGCTTCATCTGATCCACTAGTTAACAGTATTGTTTTAAAAAGCTTTCGAGATGCCTCAATTATAATTGTACATCCATCTATACTATCAATGCTAAAGCTAGATGCTTCATTGTTTTCTGATTCCTCCGACAAATATGTTACAACCATGAAATTTGGTGATATTGCTACAGGTATGGAGGTTTTTAATGAATTCAGAGAGTATCTCGCTAAGAGGGTAGAGTTATTAAGTCTTAACGATATCCCAAGAATTATAAGGGCTCCATTAATTATTCAAATCAGCTAATTAGATATTTATATCTCATTTTAAAATAATTTTGGGGGAGACCCATATCTATAGCCTCACACCATGGTGGTTCACTCCAGCCAGTATAAATAAATTTGACTGATTCTCTATCTATTGACTTAAATACTCTATAAAACCCCTTTAAGCTAAATCCATATCTACTCCATTCAATTATGAATTCTGACGTCTTTTCATTACCTTGCGCTACTACTGCTTGAGCAAATGCCCATTCATAATTGTAGGGTTCAATTCTAACAAAATTAAATTCTCTTGCCACTTTATAATATTTATTGATATTCTCTACTAGGTTAAGTATTGCTACAGGTGGTAGAAATTGGTACGGTGTCCACGGCTTTGGTATAAGGGGGTTAAGAACTATTCTTAAAAATCTTAATCTTCTTATCCATGAAAGCTTAGTTAAAAATCTTTTGAATTCATTTATCTCCTCATTTAAATCCAATTTAGGAAATCCTGTAATTAAATATAGCTTAACACGCTCGAATTTATACTGAAAACACCCCCTAATAACATTCTCAAGATGCTCTATATCATAACATTTACCTATAGAGCAGGCCATACTCTTTACAAGGGTTTCAGGAGCTAATGTTAGTATTCTTTGCCCTAGTTCTCTAATGAGTTCTAAACGCTCTTTAGTTATATACTCAACTCGCAGTGATGGAAAAGATGCCTCTATAGAATTTTCTTTCAGTTTTTTTAGTAATACATCCATAAATGGTACACTAAATAACGATAATGAGTAAAAAATAACTCTCTTAACAACATTATTCTCTAATCCTCTCTCTATTATTTTCCACAACCCCTCTATTCCTCTATATCTAAATGGATATTGAACATGTCCTTCCATACAGAATGCACAGAGATATGGACACCCTCTAGAAACTTCAATCCTCATACCATATCCATAGACAGGTTCTTCATCTATTGCAAAAAATTGATTTATCGAGTGGAGAGCTTGGTTAAGATCTCTAATAAAGTGTCTCCTTACTTTGTTTCTGATTGGTAATGTGGAAATAAAGTTAAAGTTATCCAAGTAGTTGAGAGGCTTATCTTCACCCATAACATATACGAGGTCCTTTAATACATCATCAACTTCACCGATAACAACTGCATCAACAATACTACTTAATGGTAATGGATTTGAAGTAACAGCTATACCCCCGGCAATCAATATAGGCTTTCTGTAACCTTTGTATTTGTGTAGAAGGCCAAGCTTATCCAGAATTCTAGTAATAATTACATAATCAAGTTCAAAAGACAGTGATATAAAAATTGCATCAAGGTTATTAATGTTCATCTCTGTATCTAGAGCCTCCAATACATCATTCTTTATATCATATACATATCTATATGCCACAGCACCCTCTAATCTATTTATATATTCATAGGCTGTTTGGAAAAAAAGTGAATTAACAGCAGCACTATACGGCATCGGCATAAGAATACCTATCTTTATATCACTTGGCCTTCCCTTTTTTTCAAATCTTATAGACTCTTTCCTCGCTTTATATGCAATAAAATTCAATATTAATCACCACTTCTACTTCTATTATTCAATAATCAACTCTCTAATATTAGTAAAATCTATGATGATTTTTGTAAAATGATTTGCCAGAACTATATTTACAAATTTGTCATTTATCATAAAATCAATACAGTTTCTATCTAGGGTATTATTACAACTAATGATTATTATTCTTTCTATCCGATCTAGTATTTTTTCCAATAAACTACCTGTAAAACCTATTGAAAATCTCTTTTTAAAAAACTCTAATGAAGAACAGCTGGATTCTAATACTGGATAACGCGACAGTAACACTAGATTTCTACAACCATATGGTAATTCCTCTATAAGTGATAAGAGGTTTTGAATTGGATTTCTAGCATCGATACCTCCTATACAGACATCTCCCTCCATTTGTCTCCATCTACCTGCAATATACATATTTCTATTCTTCAAAAGCTTTATGATATATATATCATCCTCTAGATTTACAATACCAAATATATTTTTGGGTATATCGATAGCTTCCCTACATTCTCTAATACCTCCACATATGAAAACAGTATCTATATTCTCATTTAGCACTCTATCAACAATCTTATTACACTCACTATAACTAATACTCTGGAGTATAGCAATTCTCTTAATAGTCAATAATAACACCACTAGTTATAAAAATGAATGTAATGCTCCTCCAACTATTTAAGTAGTAGTACCAACTCTAAATAATACCTTGTAGTTAGCTCCCACATATTTTTCTACAGCACCTCTCCAAGAATCTCCTATGCTGACAAGGGCGTAAAATCCCGTGGGTCTAGCACCAGCCCTTCTAATTAATTCAAATAGTGCAATACTAGTACGACCACTTCTAACAAGATCATCAACAATCAATACTCTATCTCCATACTCCACTATGCCCTCAGGTAAATATAGTGATACAACCTCGGGAGGCGTTCGTGTAATATAATTTACTTCAATAAATTTATTAAAGCCCACCTCCTTTTTTCTCTTTACTGTAACCATTTTTACACCAAGCCTTTTTGCAATTAATGTGGCAAGTGGTATGCCATCTGTTTCTACAGTAGCAACTGCTGTAAATCCCATATTTTGTGCCCATAACATTGCATCTATGGAGGCAATAGTGAGAATGTCTAGGTTATATGCAAGCGTATAAACATTAATAAGTCCTTCTTCGTCAGCCTTAACCACCTTTCCCTTAATTACATCAATCATATCACTATCCAGCAATTTCATAATCATTTGTCTAGATCTTTCTTGACTTGGTTTAATATCGCCATGTATATATCTCCACAGCGTGGGGATCGATATGCCTAGAATTGATTCAAGTTCTTTGAATTTAAAGAATGTCTTTAAACTCGAGAGTATTTCAATAACAAGTTCTCTTTCATCTATGTATAAAACCATAATGGTCAACCTCATGCCTGAAACAAGTGAATTGCTCAGAATTTAAAAAGCTAATGCTATCTCCCCATTTCTATTCAAAATTGCCTGCTGCTATTTCAGGTTCAATAAATTTTTTCTTAGATATAAATCTTGAAATTCCTTCTATGATTCTTTCTATAGATTCTGTTTCGTCATCACAATGAACTATACCCTCATCTTCAACAATAATACCACTAAGACCTATAGTGTTTGGTACTAAAAGTATATGTATATCAACATACTTTTTAGTATATCTTCTTACTTTATTGGCTATAATGCTACATCTCACAAAATCATCAGGATTTAAGCCTGTCACCATTAACTTAACGACATGCTTAGACATTGCTAATACCACTATCACCCTCTATACTGTCTTACTATATAAACATCATAGCACTTATGATTCATTTTCTTTGGCTGATACAAAACTATACATATTTTATTTTTCATTACCCTAACTCTTAATGAGGTATATTGAAACAAGAATTGAAGAGTGTAAAATAAAACATTAAAATACAATGTAACAAATATTGTAAAAACATAAAATGATTGAAAATAGATAAATTCATTATAGAAAAGTTTATAAATTTTTATGGATATATAGAATATTAGAAAAAAAGTATATAGGTGAAATTTAATGATAAGGCTTAAAAAACTTTATGAAGACATCGACATTGAGGTCTTTAAAGCACCTGCTGAAGATGAATTAGAACGTCTTGTAAAAGAGACCATAAATAATAATGGTAAACCAGTATCATGGAAAGAACTTAGAGAACGTTTCGCAGGAATAGCAGGCGAGGATAGGCTTAGAAAGGTGTTGGTGAGACTTATAGAAAAGGATGAAATTATTGAACTTCCAGATGGTACACTAGCTCTCCCCGGCATGGAACAGAATTACATCCCTAGAAAATCAACAAAAAGAGTTAGACCGTTAGTACCATCAAAATTTAGAGCTAGATGGGGTAATGTAGCTGCAAGATTAAGAAAATATGGTAAACCATTAGGAGAGGTATTAAAGGAAATGAGAAGCGGTTCTTCTGAAGAGGATATTAATATTATTGATGAATATGAAAATTATCTAGATGTAGAGTAATCCATTTCTAAAAACTAACGGTAATACCCATTCATATAATATGCTGGGCACCAACATGTGTGAGAAAATTTCTGTTAAAATCATTGGTAAGACCGCTATACTTAAAAGTGAAAGAGGTTTTAAGGCAATTGTTAGTATTGATACTCTATGTACATTAGCAAAAAGGCTAAATCTATGTTTAGATAATTATAAGTGTTAAAGTCTATACTTATTAATTAATCCCCGCATCTTTAAATAAATATCATATGTTACTAGAATTTTCCTGTTAATGTAGTCTGAAACCTTAGGTGCCCTGTTAATCGCATTCTCTATCCTATCAGTTACTATAATGCTAAAAGCGTCACTACCAGCTCCACTACCAAAGGACACGGCAAGTATTCTTTGACCAGGTTTGGCCTCTTCTAAAATTTTTGCAAGACCTATTAATAATGCTCCATTGTATGTGTTTCCAATATAAGGAGTTACTATCCCTGGCAATATTTTCTCTTTTGATAATCCCAGCATTGCTCCAACCCTAAGAGGAAACTTTCCATTTGGCTGATGAAACACTGCATAATCAAAATCTGAAGGCTTTAACCCTAATTCCTCCATCAATAATCTGGCTGCTGAAATTATATGATTGAAATATGCTGGTTCGCCCGTAAATCCCTCGCCGTGTCTTGGATATGGTACTCCATCTCTTCTCCAAAAATCAGGTGTGTCTGTAGAATATGTTGTGCTTCCCTCAAAATATGCTACAGCATTTAATTGCGGTCCTATAATATATGCTGCACCTCCGCTACCTACTGTAAATTCTAATACATCTCCCGGACTACTTTGTGACGCATCTGCGCCTATTGCTAATACATATTTAGCCGTACCACTCTCTACTAAAGATATCCCAATTCTAATTGCTTCACTACTAGCTCTACATGCAAACTCTAAATCTGCAACCTGATGCGATGGTTTAATCCCAAGGGCTTCAGCAATTATTGTCGCCCCTGGTTTTACAGCATAAGGTTTGCTTTCTGTGCCTAGATATATAGCATCTATATTCCTCGGATCTATACCGGCTCTTCTAATAGCATTCAATGAAGCTTGATATCCTATAGTTACACTATCCTCATCAACATTTCCTATAGATTTTTCTTCAGTCCAGATATTCCTAAGAGTATCTAAATCATAACCCCACATTCTTGCAATAACATCTACAGAGATCCTATACTTTGGTATATATACCCCCCAACCAATAATTCCACTATTACCATGTTTCATATAGCCATACCCCTATGCCACATAGCTACAGAATTCTAGTAGTAAAAGCTCCAGATATTTTTGGGTTAAATAACCATGGATGTTATATATTGAATAACACTAAAGATATCCATCATACTCAAGAATCTTTCTAGCCTTTACAACAATTTTACTGACGACTTCGTTCATATACTTGGAGAATTCTTCATCAACATCGATAGCTTCGTGCCAGGGCCTACCCTCAGTCATATGTATCCATAGCTTAGAAGTGTATGGTATACCCTGTTCTGACCTTAATACAGTGTAGTCATATACAATCCATCCGTGTTCACATAATAATTTCATTGAAAGTACATCCTTATTAAGATCAACCTCATTTTGATACAAACTTTCTATATTTAGAATAATCTCCATTATGCTAGTTCCTATCAATTCATTTAATCCATAAGGTTCACCATCAATATCGGCTACTATTGGCATAACTGTTATTTTTATTAATGGATAGCGTAATAGTGAAAAGTCTACATATAGAGCCAGATTAATGGAATCTAGTATCAATAACTTATATAGAGCTTCCAGAATCTTATCCTCATGTACTGGATGCCTTCTTACTTCCAAGCTTCTTTTAGTAAGCAATATAATCACCCAACCAATGTTTTTCCATACACTAGATTATATTTAGAATTTTAAATTATTGAGCAAATATTTTAGATGTGAACTACAATATATTTTTACCTGCTACAGATATGAGCTAAAAATTGATAGGGATTGAAATGTATCCACTAACAATAGTTTTAGCAGAATCCGGTTTAGAACTCATACCAAAAGAAATACAGATTCACAGTACTGTAATAAATAGCGCTAAAAAGAAAGGAAAGAAGGCATGTGATATCCTCTTAGATATATCGTTACATTATAGAGCCATGAAATCATTGCCAAAGTGGTACAAACGTGGCCGTCCCGATATAGTCCATATATCCCTTCTCCTTGCATTATCTTCACCATTAAACGACTCTGGTTTACTAAGGTTCTATATACACACATTAAATGACATAATAATACATGTGGATCCTAAAACTAGAATTCCACGGAACTATAATAGATTTGTAGGCTTAATGGAACAGCTCCTTAAGCTAGGAAAGGTTCCCCCAAATTCTAGTAAGCCTTTAATGGTTGTAGAGAAAAGATCTCTGCAACAATTTATGTATGAAAAAGGTTTTGACGAAATTATATTGTTACATGAAAAAGGAATTAAACGATCCCCAGATACTCTAGGTAATTTCATTGCTAGTCTTATGAATAACGATAGAAAGGTCTGCATAATTATCGGTGGATTTCAGCATGGTGATTTTGAAGAATCTACCTTAAAGCTTGCAACTAAAAAGATATCTATATACCCAAAAGTTCTTGAAGCATGGATTGTGCTTTCAAGAGTAATAGAGGGTATTGAAAATGCTCTTAATATATTTGACTGCTAACACATATTTCTTTAAGCTTACAGATATTACATTTCCCTATGTTACACATTGTTTTGATATGAAGATATGCAATAGTTTGAAACCATCCACTCATATAACCAAAAACACTTCTAACTTTATGTAATGTGCATTCCTCTCTATATTTACAGAGTTCACAAATATATGTTGCACACCATCTTTTTTGGGGTATCCTCCCAATAAGTGTTTGTGTTATGGCAAATGTTTTAAGAAATTTTAAAAAATTTCTATCTATTGGCGCATAGCTGGTATTCTTTAGAATAAAGAGTATGTATGCATATACAACCTTTGGTCCTACAAACTTTATCTTAAAAAGAGTATTCTTGACGTCATAAATATAATTCCTATACCTAAATACTGTATCCCTTACACCAATATAATCCTTAAGAGCTGTTATTAGCTGTCTAATTTGAAAGCTATTGCTAATATTCTTAAAGATATTATTGTAGTTATTCAAATGTAGAATTCTATCCAGACTTCCATGTATAGAGAGTATGCTTCTAAGCCATCTAACAGTATTTCTGTGAAAGTCTGTTATACGTGACAAAAATATCGATGAGAAGATTTCAATATCATCGTTAGACGATGTTGCAATTCCCAGCTCACCATGCATTTCCATTATTCTGTCAATTAATTCTAGATAGTTTCTACTAATGTTCCTCCTATACCTATTGATATCAAACCATAACCCCAGAATCTCATCTACATAATCAAGACATACCCTCTCTTCATGAGTTACCAAAATGTTATTATCATCTCTTCTTATCTTAAGATTCCTACAGTAGCCCCATCTCTTAAAAAGAGTTCCTGTCTCTACATCTATTTCAAATAGTGGAAGAATAAAAGATGGGTAAAACAATTTATTTATATCAATCCTTTTATTTAATGTAATAGTTCTTTGCGGCATAAATCTTCAAACATATTGGATATACTTAAGCATCTTAATGAGATTTTGCGGAGGTGTTAAAGCTAATGCTACTGCACCTATAAGCACAATATCATCTCCAAACGGTGTAATTACAATTTTTGGCAAAGAAGTTACTACACCCTTCGAATTCGCAATGCCATCGACTATTCTTTTAAATACAATATCTTTATTTCTTAGTATAACTGCACCGCCTACTGATATCAATTCTGGATCATAAAGGTTTATAGTATTTTCAAAACCTGCTATATTATACTTATTAATTTCATTTACTATTTTAAGTGCAAGTTTATCTCCTTTGGTAGCTTCACTATAAATTAGCTCTGTTGATAGAGTTTCCTCCATAAATGCTCTGTATATGGGCGACTCTTTCTCATCTGCATCTATACTTATTTCATTTAAAAGAACCCTTGCAAATCTTGGTATGTTTACACCACTGGCATATGCTTCCCAATGACCATATCCTCCACATCCACACCTCATTTTGCCACTTACATCTACTATGGTGTGCCCAATTTCATGTGCATTCCCCATCTTACCCAGTAATAATGTATCATTTACAATCATGCCGCCACCTATTCCACTGCTTATTGTTATATACACTATATTACTATAGTCTTTTCCTAAGCCAAGTATCTTCTCTCCCCAAACTGCAGCTACACAGTCATTAACCATTATAACAGGTTTTTTTAATGTATCCTGAATGGGTCTTGCAAGCTCAAAGGTGCGTATAGGAATATTTGGCGAGTTGATAACCATTCCTGTTGATAATTCAATAGGTCCTGCTGTACCTATTCCAATAGCCTTTATATCAACGGTATATTCTTTGTAGCGCTGAATAATATTTGTAGTTATAGTATTTGCAATTGTATATTTATCACCCTCTTTTGGAGTTCTAAAAATGTATTTATCTAAAATTGTTCCACTTAAGTCTGCTAACGCAATTCTTGTCCATGTTGCCCCTATATCTACCCCTACTACACATCCTTTCAAGGTATACACCATTAATTTTTTATAAATATTCAGCACTCTTACCGTTCATCATAACTCAGGTAGGAGGTGCTATCATCATATAAGTAGACTATTATAGCTGACCTTCTAAGACCGCAAATATTTTTTTGAGAACATTAAAACCATTTGTGATTATTCCCAGGGATCCCCTACTACAGCATTCATATTCCGTAAACTTTTCAAGTCCATCAATTCTTTTTAAACCATTATAGGCAATTATTATTGGTACTGGATCGCTACTGTGGGCTCTTAATTCTGGTGGTGTAGCATGATCTGATGTAATAATTATGGCAGTATTGTTTAAGTCTACACTTTCTATAAGGGGTTGAATAAAGTAGCGGTCTATAACCTCTATCGCCTTAATCTTTCTATCCTTCTCCCCATCATGCCCTGGTTCATCAGGTCCTTTGAGATGTATATAAATAACATCATTCTTCTCCAAGAGTCTTAAAGACGCTCTTAATCTCTCACTATAATCTACTTGCGGATCTCCACTTGGTGGTGATACAAATGCTACATCCATACCAAGAATTGTCCCTATGCCTTTCTCAACGGGCATTTCTGCAACAATACCAAATGATTTACTATAGAGCTTATTTATGGGCTCTATAGATGGATATCTATTTTCAGCATCTCGAAGAAGTAGTATGTTAGCCTTTGGCAATCCCTTCTCTGCACGTTGGATGTTTACAGGGTGATTCTCTAATATATCCACAATTTTGTTTGTAAATTCATTAACAAGCTCACATGTGATTTTAGCTGATTCTGAATTGTCTAAAGCTCTACACGGTTCCACAAATGGTCTGAAACTTTTTAATGCAATTGAAAGCCTACCCTCTTTATCATAAGCAGGATCAGTATTGGATACCTCTGCACTCAGCATTCTATCACTACTACCTATAATAACAATAGCCCTATGTCCTATGGATGCAACAACTCTTGCATATCCATTATAAATGCCTAGCTTAATTTGATCAATGGATTGGGCAAGTTTTTGTGCTTCTTCTGATGTTAAGCTTCTCCCTACCCTTCTGTCAATAATTCTTCTACTACTAGGCTCAATTGTAGCAAAATTAGCTCTAAATGCAACTTCATAACCTTCTCTAATTCTTATTCCAACACCAAGTGCCTCTAAAAGTCCTCTACCAACGCTAATTTTTCTAGGATCATAACCAAGTAGAGAAAATACAGCAGCATCGCTTTCTGGAGAAGTTTCGCTATCAATTGGATAAAAACACCCAGCAATAGATTTTTTAGCCAGCATATCCATACCTGGTTTTAAAGCTAATTCTAAAGATGTGGGTCTATATTTCAATGTATCCCCCATACCATCAATGACAATAATCATGGCCTTCATTGCGACTAACACCCACAGATTATTACAGTCACTAGAATAAAAATGTTTAGTAAAGTAGTCTCATGACATTATATACCATATATACAGTTATAAAATTTATAAACTGTTGTAACGATATTAAATAAGAAAGTATAATTAAGTGGTAATATGAGCACAGCAATTACTTCAAATATAAGGAAGATTATTAGAGTTGGTGAACGAAGTATTGGAATAACTATTCCAAAGGAATGGTTAAATGTTCTAGGTCTAGGAATAGGGTCCAACGTTGAGGTATCGCTAGGCTCCGGATATGTACTTATAAAACCACTTACGGCTACACAACATAGAATAATACACAGCATAAAGATAAAGCATGAAGACCCTGATGTACTATCAAGACTCATAGTAGCAGGATACTTAGAGGGATATGATATAATAGTAGTTGAAGAGGTTCGTGATATTGTGAGAAAAGCGTTCTATCCCATAGCCATGCGTTTACCTGGAGCCATAGCTATGGATGGTACAACATTCAAAATAAAAATTTCTGTTGATGAAGCTAATACTGATTTAAATGAAGTCATTTCTTCAATGCGATCAGCTCTAAATACAATGTTTGACTTCTTAATAGATTACTTTAATACTGGTGATAAAAGTAAATTAAACGAGGTGATACATTTTGATGATGATCTTGACAGGCTCCACTTTCTTGGTATTAGAGCAATTAAGAGGACCTCATTTAGAGATCCTCCTTATTCCCTAGACTATGCAATAGTTCTAAAAAGTCTTGAACATATTGGGGACTCACTTGATAGAGTTTCTAATACGTTACTCAACATTAACCTTGATGCATTTCAAAACAGTATTGAGTGTAGGAATGTATTCAAAGACATCTTTGCAAAGGTTTCATCCTATGTATCTAAATCGATTAATGCCTTTACTACCACGAATGTGAATTTGGCCATGAAAGTATTATTGGGACGAGAAGAGATGTCTCGAGAGATTCTAAATTCAATACAAAAGTGTATAAACATTCATGGTGTTTTAGCAATGGCGCATGAAGCTATTAATGCCGTTTATGAAGCTGCAGAAATAGCCGAGGTGGCAACAGCTAAAGCTATTAGAGCTGCGGGTGCTGCCCATACTGAAATAACTAGTGAAAGAAAAGGCCTCCAAGAACTCTCCGAATAATTTCTATAGAATTTACTATATTTTTGGTTAATTCTTCAACCATATACATAGTGTCTATATCTATTAATCCTTTTTGGTAGGCTTTATCAAGTTCATTTATATCAACAACCTTTATGTTATTCTCAACAATTATAACATCAACAAATAGATCTATATATTTAATAATACCCTTGTTATAGCATATTTCTGGAGGAGTATTTATGTTTATGTATAGACCCTTTTCCTCACCCTTTTCATTAGTGTATCGATGTATGATAAACCAATCATTCAATGGTATGAATGTATAAATTATATCTCCACTCCTCTTCTCTATGTTAAGACCATTATAAATGCCATTTTTTTGTACCTTACGCTTCCCTATAATCATGGTTCCCAGTTCAGTTTTTACTGAATTTACTATAGTCATAGGCCCTATTTCTATAGTCTTTTCTCCAGGTTTGTTATGCTCTAGAACTACATTTCTATTAATTATTGATCTTATGAGTTGATTTTCAATTGCATTGATTACAACCCTATCATCTACATAGCTAGATAGTATATCTAGAAGATCTATAGCATCTTCGCACACACCGCATGTCCTTAATTGATGATGATATGGTGTTGTAGGTACAATAGATCTTCTAACATCATCTAGATACTCTTTTGATGACCGTGATAGTTTTATATATGCTATAGCTTCACCTTGATAGAGTATTGCAGGTTCTACTGGTTTTATACTTCTCAACTTCTTCGCTTCAGTAGCTGCCTCATCAATTTCATAAATAATTTTCTCTGGTGGTGCAGAGCGTGCAGTACTCCTCCATCTGATGCTAAATCCCTGTCTTGTGTATTGATTTGATATAGTAGTTAGTATCGCTTTTCTATCATAGTCTCTTATATGCTCACTAAAATAGGTACGCCCTCCACCATCATCTAGAAGAACTAGTGTATCCTTTAATATGGCGGCACCTGGAAGCGCCACAGCTTTATCGTCTTGTTTTAATGCAGGTTTTACAACATGTACTATAGCAATTTCATTCTCGTTACATGTACTCACATCCTGAACTATAATTTTACTTCCTTGAACTTCTGCTATGCACTGGCCTCTTTCAAAACCCTTCAGCCTTGCTGCTATTGTTGTATATGGCCCTAACTCCTCAAATCTATAACTTATAAATGGTATTCTTGACACTATTTCAATAAGCATTGCTTCTACAGCATCCTTGTATCCTACAATTATTAGAGCATCAGGATCTTCATCACTTTCTTTTATTGTTGCTTGAGGTAGTACTTCAGTTCTTTGAGGCATTGAAATTCTTTCAGCCAATTTTTTAGATAGATCAACAAGTTCATGGCCTGAGTCTAAAACTATTTTTGCTAAGGCTGTAGCATATGGCCCCCTGACTCTATATAGCATAGCTACATCAGCCACCCACTCCAATAAAATATTAGTTAATTCTTCGATTTTAATCTTTTACAGTCTCAAGTATTGAAATGGCATTCCATAGGAGTGTTCTTGCATGTAATGGCATATTTGGGTCTTGACTAACTTCATCAAGTATGCTAACAGCATTTGCCGCTCTAACACCTGGTGATAAATTCTTCTCACTTAATGCCCTTATAGCATACATAGCTGCCCTTCTTATATTTCTAGGTATTGATGGATCATTCATAACCCTCGAAAGTATCATAAATGCTTGTCTAATCTTTGCCTCATTATCATATTGCGGTAATCGTGACTCAAATCTACGCCTAATCATGTTACTTCCAGCATCATTAGTATCATCGCTCTGTTGATCAATATCCATATGCTTTTCACCCTTATTTACCTTTTGTATTTCACAGGAGTTAAAGAAATTATGTTTTTATCAAGTTTTTATGCTTAATAAAATATATTCTGTAAGTAGGTGGTAGTAAATGGTTATAGTGAGATGGCATGGTCATGCATGCTTTGAAATAGTCTCATCAAAAGGTACTACCATAGTTATAGATCCCCATGATGGAAGAAGTCTTGGTATAAAAACACCTAAAGTCTCAGCTGACATCGTCCTTATAACCCATGAACACTTTGATCATAATGCTTATTCCATAGTTGCTAAACCTAGTGCCAATGTGTTTTCGATGCATGTAGGTGAAGAATCTATAAATGATATTAAGTTCATGGGTATAGAGGCCTACCACGATAGGGAGAAGGGGAAAAGGAGAGGAAGAAACATAGTATATAAGTTATATGTGGACAACATATCATTTGTTCATGTTGGCGATCTAGGCCACGAACTTGATGTAAACTACTCTACAAAATTAGGTTTAATAGATATGTTAATGATTCCAGTAGGAGGAACATTTACTATAGATGCAAAAGTAGCGTGGAAAAACATTGAAACTCTTAAACCTAAAGCTGTAATCCCAATGCATTATTGGATTGAAGGATTAAACCTTCCTCTAAGACCTGTGAATGAGTTTATACAACAGAAACCCATTGGATGGAATGTAGTAAAGCTCAATACTAATACGCTATTAATCGAAGCAGAAAAGATTATAAAAGACACCATATATGTCTTTACCCCACCTTAGATCTCATAAACGATAGCCTCTCTAAAATAAAACCATAAATTTTATAACTTTAAAAATATTTTTTAAATGAAGGCATATACCGACTAATATAGTATGAAATCCTATCTCTATAAATGTAATCATGGCAGAAAAATTTTTAGGTGCTATCAGAATATGAATGTCTTTCAGAACTATGAAGAGGTGTTAGGCTTGGTCTCAAGTTACTATGAGGGTGCTAGAGTTCCGTGGGTTCCAACAAGAGAGGAGCTGCTAGATATTGTCATGAAGCTAGCAAATATATCGCATGATGATATATTTTATGATCTTGGCTGTGGAGATGGACGTGTCGTTATTCAAGCTATTAAAAAGGGTGCACAAAAAGGTGTATGCGTAGAGATTAATCCAACATTGATTGAAAAAGCTAAGGAGAATGCTAGATCAGAGGCTGTATTAAGTCGCATTGAATTTATTAACGAGGACTTCTTTAGGGCCCCCATTTCTGATGCTACAATAATCTACATGTACTTACTTACATCCGTTAATAAAGCCTTAAAGCCTAAGCTTGAATCAGAATTAAAGAAGGGTACACGTATAGTCACGTTAGATTTTGAAATTCCTGGATGGAAGCCAGTTCAAATTGTTGAAGTTGCTTTACCTATGAGGACTGCAAGGCTATATTTATATGTAAAGGGCTATAGTGATGTTTAGCTCTATTGTTATTACATCCCAGCAATTTTTTTAGCTTCATCGATGATTTTTTTAGCTTCTGTAGATGCAGCATTTATGCTATTTTTAAGCTGTACGTTATTCTGCATCTCAATGACTAAAGTTCTTGCTAATTCATCAAGGTTATCTATGAGAGTTGTAAGTATTGGTACCGTTTTTGATGTAGTATTTCTAAGAACTTTAACGATATCTCTTATCATAGCTATACTAACTGCAACATTATTTGCAGTAATTAGTGTTTCTAAGCGTAGTATTACATGCTCAAGAAAGATGCTAGTATTATTAAGCTGTCTGTAAATGTTCTCAAGACTTAATATCTCTTTTTCCAGGGCTCTAAATTTATTGCCGTCATTATACTGTCTCTCATATTCTTTATATATATGTATATTTCTTTTAACAACTGACTTATAGTATTCAACTTTATTATGGAATTCTCTAAGTAATGCTAAGCTAAGCAATAGTTTAGCCTTAGTAGACATGGCATGCCCCTATACATTTTTCTCAGTATTTCTAATTTTAATTCTAAGGCTCTTAACAGTTTTAATTTCTAAGCCACTCCATTAAAGAGAAATAACCTGGTTTTAGTTATTATTTTTATTTTTGGGCCAGTCTTATAGACAAATCTTTACCGGTAAAGTTTGGAAGGAATTTTTCCTCAATATCTTTCATCCTCCTTTTTGCATACCAGAGAAATACTTTAAGAAGCAACTTTATAGGTTCATATCTAATTCCCTTCATATAGAATTTGGTTAGTATGTCCTCAGCCCAAGTTATTGTATGCCAAAAGGCTACCCTCATAGCTTCAGCATGTTCTGGTGTTATCCTCATTCCAACAATCCCACCTTCTTCATGTTTCAGAGCTCCCATAGGTACAAATAACATTGGTACTATGATGCTTCTATATTTTTTCAGTCTATCCAATAATTCAATAGTCTTTACTATGTCATCTGGCTCCTCATTTGGAAACCCTAAAATAAATGTTGCTGCTGGTATTATCCTATGATCATGCATTATAGCAAATGCCTCTTCAACTACCTCAGGCCATTCTTCAGATTTAAATGGAAGGGCCTTTGCAGGCATAACAATCTTTGCTAGCCTAGGCGACCCTGTTTCTATTCCCACTTCAACACCAAGATAATTCTGCTCTAATTTGGAATACATAATATTTGTAAGAGATGAAATAAGTTTATATCTCCTTTGGGCTACAACTATTGAAGCTACTGATGCATGTGCCCATGCAATACTTTCAACCTTATCTATAACCATTTGATGAAGCTTTAATACAGGTTCAGGATTTGGTTCAATTCCGTAAGATCCGTAAAGCAATACATCTTCACTATGGAGTACTGCTCCTTTTACTGAATATGATATGTTAACTTCAATCTCATTCAATATTTTTTCGATCGGTATGTGTCTTAAAGGCCGTAGCGTAACACTGCAGAACATACACCCTCTTGGACACCCTCTCGTTATTTCTATAAGTCCATTCACGCTTGCCCCTTTTATAATGGGTATTTTATCTATACGAGGCGATTCTCTTGCACCTATCACTACATATCTTGGAATAGGCTCATCATTAAGAAGCTTTGATGTAATATCAACAATATATTCATCTGCTTCACCCTCAATAATTACATTAATTCCCCATTTTTCAACCAGTTCCGGTTCCCATAGCCACTGCCATGCTGCTGGACCTCCAACAACTATTTTCACACCCCGCTTCCTCATAGTATTAACAGCTTCACTTTCCATAAGTTTAAAAAAACTTCTTCTATTGACAGGCTCTCTACCTGTTAGTAACCACCACTCAGAACTTGGAGGCCCATAAGCAAAGAAATCGTGATGTCCTATCATGAGAATTTTAGCATTATCTTTGTATTTATTAAGGTGGTCTGGATCTATTATATAGGCGTTATATCCTGCATCTTGTAAAGCTGCCTCTATTTTTCTAAGTCCATACGGTGCTTCTATAGGTCTTCCAAATTCATCTACACGAGGTTTTGGACAACATATTGCCATCCATATACCTTCAGGAATTCCAATGGCTGGTGCTGTCGCCATAAATCCGAGGAATTCTCTACCATGGTGATTAGTCATCATTGTTCTGTCTGATGTTATAATAATATCAACATTAATTAGCTTTATCATATAAAATAACCTTAATCCCATTTTTGAGGTAGATACTTTGAATATATATACCTAGTCCTCATTAAGAAATGAGTGGGGATAAGGGCTACTCAACATGGTAGCTAGATGTGGTGGTAATATATGAATGTTAAGAGGCTTAGAATAATGGCTGCTGTAAATGTATGGAGTGAAATCCTTAGATCTAATATAGTTAACCGTGAAGAAGTGGTCAATATCATAAAGAACATATATGAAGGTATGAATGTTGAACCTATAAGAGGTGCCAGTAGCCCATCTGATATCTTTGATAAAGAGATGATAACAATTTATATAATTGGGAAGTGGGGTTTAGGATTAGATAGAGAGATATCTGCAGAGATTATCAATTTGCTATTCAGTAAAGAAATTCTATTTGAAAAATTGTATGACAGTATCCTACGAGGTAATAATAGAGATGAGATTTGCAAAAATATTGAGGAAGTATGTAAAAATATTGAAGAAACATTTATAGCTAGGATGCTAAGGTTTGCATTTACTCTATACTATTTCGGCTTTACAGAGTATAGTAATATGATTACATTTATTAAAAAACTATATACATTATTTCCAGAATTTCAAGAGACAATACGACGGTTCGTAAAATTTGTAATCGCATATGAAGTGGGGGCTAGAATATCATTAGGTAAAATAAGAAATGACATTGAACTAAATATGGCTAAAAATATAATAGCTCTAGATATCGGTATACCCAAGGCTCTACCATCGACAAACTATATTATCGAAGTCTCAAAACACTTCTTTACCCTTCAAGAAAATATACTAAAGAGCTTAAAAACTAGCCCGGCTGAAAAAGAGATTCAAAGTGAGTAAAGATGATTAAAGTTACTATAGAAAAAATATACTTAGTTAAAAAAGGGAACAAGAAAATTGTTGTTGAACTTTGCAGATCTAGTGATGGAAAGCTATTTATAGTGCCTATATATGTAACTAAGCATGTTTATGTATTATCTGATGGCAGTGAGAAAGAGTGGGAATACAATACAGCAAAAGCAGAAGAGATAGACTTTATATCGCTACCACCTAATGTAAGAGAAGCACTTTCATATATTGGACTATGAATTTTGTCTATCATTCTTGTTAACACATAACATTGCTAAAATTCGTAACAGTTTAGCGAACTGTCATAAGCCTAACACTTAATAATAGTTACAATAGTTTAGTGTTTAGTAGATTATAAACATGGTAAGCCTACTGAGTATTCATTATAGTAGGTTGGTGGGTCATTAAATGGGTGATCAGCCAGCTAACATATCTATTGAATTTATGAATGGTATTGCATATGCAAAAGAATTTGATGAAAGAGATATTTTCAATCTTTTATTAGAGCCTATAGCCTCATGGTTTCAAAATAAATTTGGTGTATTAACACTGCCTCAAAAAATGGTCATTCCCTATATTAAATGGGGTTTTAATGTATTGGTGTCTAGCCCTACTGGTACGGGTAAGACTTTGGCAGTTTTTCTACCACTACTTGATGATTTATTCAGACTTGGTCTAGAGGATAAGCTTGAGAACAACATATATGTGGTCTATGTTTCACCTCTTCGAGCACTTAATAATGATATGTATAAGAATTTAATTGTTCCTCTTAATGAACTGCATTCTAAGATAGAGGAGCATTATGGTGTTAATATCGATATTCGTATAGCTGTTAGAACTAGCGATACCTTACCTGCTGAAAAGTCTAAGATGATAAAAACACCTCCGCATATATTAATAACAACTCCTGAGAGCCTTGCTTTAGCATTGAATGCTACTAAGTTTCGTGAAAAACTAGCTACAGTTAAATGGCTCATTATAGATGAGGTTCATGAATTGGCTGGCAACAAACGTGGTTCACATTTAATGCTCTCACTTGAACGAATTGTTGAGCTAGCTGGAAGAGATTTTCAAAGAATAGGCTTAAGTGCCACAATATCCCCCCTAGAAGATGTTGCCAGATTCTTAGCCGGTTATAAAGATGATGGCACTCCTAGACCTATTGTAATAGCTGATGCACGATTCTCTAAACCTATTGATATAAAGGTCCTATGCCCTATTATGGATCTTGTGTATACCCCAACCTCTATACTAAATGAATCCATATATGAAATAACTGCAAAACTTATTTTGCAGCACAGGACAACTCTACTATTTACAAATACAAGAAGTGCTACTGAAAGAGTGGTATACAAATTAAAGAAGATATTCAGCAATAACGGTATTTTGAACGCTGATGAGATTGAAGCTCATCATAGTAGTTTAAGTAGAGATGTAAGGCTTGATGTTGAAGAAAAACTTAAGCAAGGACAACTCAGAGTTGTCGTTTCTTCAACTAGTCTTGAGCTTGGTATAGATGTTGGCTATATAGATTTGGTTCTCTTACTAAGTAGCCCAAAAAGTGTAACTAGACTCTTACAGCGAATTGGTAGGGCTGGCCATAATGCATATACTGTAAGTAAGGGTGCTATAATAGTTGTTGATAGGGATGACCTTATCGAATGTACTGTACTTGCAAAGCTTGCTAGGGAGAGGAAGATTGATAAAATTAAAATACCTAAAAAGCCACTTGATGTTTTAACACAGCATATAGTTGGAATATCATTAGAAGGTCCTAAAACAATAGATGAGGTTATTAGAATTATACGACGGAGTTATCCATATCATGACTTAACAGAAAAGGAACTTATGAACGTAATCAATTATCTTTCAGGAAGCTACCCTGGTCTAGAGGACCACAATGTTTATGCAAAAATAAGATATGACGAGTTAACAAAAATTATCAGTAAAAGAAAGGGTTCTAGAATGATATATCAATTAAATGTTGGTACAATACCTGATGAAGCTAAAATTTCCGTCATGTTATACTTAAATGGTAAAAAACAGTATGTTGGTGATCTTGAAGAAAGTTTTGTTGAAATCCTGTCACCCAGTGATATAATAGTACTTGGTGGTAAAACATATAGAGTTCTAGCAATACAGCCAGCTATAGTACTTGTAGAACCTGCTGAAGGTGAACGCCCTACTGTACCAACATGGTTTTCAGAAATGCTACCCCTCACATATGACTCTGCATTAGAGATTGGCAGGTTTAGAAAAACTGTAGCTAATATGATAGCTACATTACCTAAGGAAACAGTTATTAAATGGATTATGGATATATATGATATCGAAAGACATGCTGCAGAATATGTATACGATTACATATATCAGCAAATGCTATTTACAGATGGAAAAGTTCCATCAGATACTAATATACTGATAGAGATATGGTATGACGATGAGAAGGGGGCTACGAACATAATATTCCATACACTATTCGGTAGGAGAGTTAATGATGTGCTATCTCGTGTCTATGCATATATACTTGGATCTATTATTAATGAAAGCGTTAAAATTACTGTAACGGACAATGGCTTTATGCTAACCATCTCCTCAAATATCAATAGAGAGACAATAGAAAAACTCATCAAATATGTTAGATCGGATAATGTTGAAGAAATAGCACGTAAAGCCATTAGAAGAACTGAGTTATTTAAAAAAAGATTTAGACATTGTGCAGAGAGGTCCTTTATGTTACTTAGAAGATATAAGGGCGTTGATGTTTCATTAACTAGAAGGCAGATAAATTCTGAAAAACTTATACAGATTGTAGAGTCTCTTCATGATTTTCCAATAATTGAAGAAACTTATAGAGAAATATTGGAAGATTTTATGGACTTAACACATACTAGAGAAGTTATTGATAAAATTGAGCGTGGTGAAATAACCATAGACATAGTTTATAGTTACTATGCTCCAAGCCCATTTGCACACAACATTATTGCCTATGGATATAGTGACGTCGTATTAATGGATGATAAAAGGAGACTTATAGTAAAGTTGCAGGATATGGTTAAAAAAGCTATAGAGAATAAAAGTAAAAGCTCTAGCATCAATAGTCAATAGGACGCAGTGAATAGATATGATGAATAGTTAGTCCGCTCTGATAATAGATGATGTTGTCGGCACCCACTGATTTTTATTATGGGAATATCTTATTGCTCCATATGGACAAATTCTTATACATATTCCGCAATTCTTACATTTAGCATAATCTATCTTCACATACCCATCAATACTATCAATGTATATAGCTTTGTATAGACAAAGTTCGGTGCATGTTGTACAATTGTTGCATAGTACATAATCTATTATAGGCCTATGCATAACACCATATACCCTATAGATATATTTAATTCAATTAGCTTACGCTATACATACATTTATTATCTATTGAATTGTTTATAGTTAAAATCTAATGTTTTGATATAATATGTTCATTTTTTATGATTTTTCTTTCCCTTAATATTTTCTCTACTTCAGTTACTACCTCTTGTGCTTCACGCCCTGCATAAACTTCTATCAATATTTTTTTATTTCTATAATACTCTATCACAGGTGTAAATGTTTGGCGATACACTTCATATCTAGCCTTAATAACTTCTGGCTCATCATCTTTTCTTCTAATTAGTGTTGAACCACATACATCACATATCCCAGGTTTCCTAGGCGGTTTCCAGGAAACATTATATATTGCACCACAATTTGGACATACCAGTCTACCTGAAACCCTCTCTATAATGACATGAAGAGGTGCCTCAAAAAGAAGTACTGCATCCAATACAGTAATTTTATCTAGCTCCTCAGCCTGTTTAACTGTTCTTGGGAAACCATCTAGTATAAAACCTCTTCTACATTCAGGCCTTTCTAATACATTCTTTACAATCTCTATAACAATATCGTCTGGAACTAGCAAACCCCTTTCAACATAGTATTTCACCTTTAAACCTAGCTCTGATTCTTTGGCTATCTCTTCTCTAAAAATATCCCCCGTAGATATATGTGGAATACCATATTTTCCTGAAATCATCTTAGCATATGTACCCTTACCTACTCCTGGTGGTCCTATGAAAACTAAACGCATATTCATTACCAACTAGTAATTCCTATACTTTTTTATAAAGCTTTTCTGCACCTAATACAAAATCTTGTCCTCAATAGTATTGTGCATAAACATCTTTATTCTATTAATGTTGTTATAACCTCTACGTACTTTGAAGAACAAGGCTTTCAGTTATGATAAAGCAATGTACCATGCGAATTTAGTCTGATTTATTGTGTGGCGGGCCCGCGGGGATTTGAACCCCGGACCACTGGCTTAGAAGGCCAGCGCTCTATCCTAGCTGAGCTACGGGCCCAACTAGCTTGTCTATTTTGTGTGAGTTTTTAGGTTTTGTGTGTTCTATCTTTTGTAAATTCTTGAATCACGCTTTCTATGATTTTTTCTGCTGTATCTATATCTGATTCTATGATTCCTGTAATGTGATCTTTTTTTCCGCCCGCTCTAATATTTATGTATCTAGATATTTCTGACACTATATCCTTTGCGTCAATTTTTTCTTGAGCTTTTAAACCAAGGGATATCTCTATATATGTTTTACCATTCTGTGGAGTAATTACTAATACAGCTAGCCTGGGTTCTTTTGATATTGCTCTAATTAATAGCTCTCTTAGCATCTCTCTATCATCTATATCTAACCTAAGTAAATAAAATTTGGCCAACTCCGTATCCATTGTTTTGCTAACTATTTGCTGAAGAAGATCATCTATATATCTTTCTCTATACATGCTTAACATACTCTTTAAATTGTTGAATTCCTTGATTAATGTATCAATTCTCTTATCAATTTCATATATGCCAACACCAAATTTACCAGCAATGTTTCTCAATATTCCCTCAACGCCTTTTATGTAATCTGCCATTGCAGTTGCTACTACATATTCAAATCTTACTATACCATCTGCAATTTTTTCAACATTCACTATCTTGATTCCACCAACCTCACTAGTGTTCCTAACATGCGTACCAAAACAGGCTTCTGCATCCCAATTAGGTATCTCAACAACCCTTATTATAGGCGTCATGGGCACTCCTCCTTGGTAGAGAGTGAATCCATATAGGTTTTCAGCTATGTTTCTAGGTAGATAGCTCACTCTAACATCGATAGCACTATCAACTATACTATTAGCTAGCCGCTCAATCTCTGCTATCTCCACATCTGAGGGAAGTTTATAGTGCGTTACATCCAGTCTAGCTTTAAACTCAGTTTTTTCAGCACCTGCTTGCCAGATGTGTTCCCCAAGAACCCTTCTAAGAGCTCCCAACAGTATATGCGTAGCTGTATGGTGTCTCATTCGCTTGTATCTCACACTCCAATCTATCTCACCAACAATTTCCATACCCTCAGAAATATCATTAGCATCCTCTACAACATGGATTACCACATTGTCTACTTTTTTACTATCTACAACTTTATACTTCTTGGAATTAGCTATTAATATACCTCTATCCCCTACCTGGCCTCCTCCCTCTGGATAGAATATTGTTGAATCTAGTACGACATACTTGCTGTCTAAAACCCCCAGTACCTTAGCCTTAAAAACCTTTTGATAGGGTTCTTCGTGAAATAGCCTTTTAGTCTCAGGAAATCTTAGAGCCCAATTAACCACATGAGTAGGTAGTTTTTCTACTTCACGTTCCCTTTCTCTAACAGTCTTCGGTTTACTATGTTTAGAAGCTACTATGGAATAGAAGTTTGATGGTACTTCTACCACAATACCATATCTTCTCTTAAGCTCACTACTAATAATGTCCGGTGGTATCCCGTGAGAATCATATATCTCAACCAGATCTTCAACCGTTGGGCTTCTCTTTGAATACCTATTTACTACTACAGAAACTCTTGATAGCATCTCTTTATATCTCTCCTCTTCAAGCTCTATGATCTCTTTTATTTTCTCTCTATTCTTCACCATCCTATGATATAGGTCTCCCCAAAAACTTAACTGCCTATCAATAAGGATATATAGTGGTATATCATTCTTCAGTCTATTTAGCCTCCTAAGCACCCTTCTAATGACAAGTCTAGCCAAATAGCCTTCGCCACTATTCGAAGGTACAATACCATCTGCGAGCATTAACGATATTGTTTTTGTATGATCAATAATTGCATATAGATCAAATATGGGCTTTATCTGTTCTTCAATTAAGCTCTTTTTAACACCTATAGCCTCACTTACCTCATTAATAATTGCATCTATAGTTGCTATTTCTTCAACCTTTATTCTACCAGCTCTCTTAGAGAATTCATATAGTATCTCTTTGTCAGGTTCTGGTATGCCTAAAAGTCTATGGAATTCTTTTACAAGGTCTCCATATACAGCATGAAATGCCGTAGGAGTTTTTTGTGTAAACCATGTTATTCTCTCAATTCCATATCCTGTGTCAACTATCTTAAGAGGCATATCCACATAGGTAGAGCCGTCAATTCTATACATCATAAATACTAGTGTAGCTAACTCGAGTCCGCCTACCGCTACTTCAAAACACGGTCCCGCATTGCCTCCGCCCTCCCACCATGACTCCTTGAATACTATCTCTTCCTCTGGAATCCCTATCTCCTCGGCGAAAAACTGTCTTGCATATTCAACTGTTTCGTCAGTCCAATATATGTATTTATCTCTATAGTTAAATGCATGATGGCCACCCATTATAAAGTTTGTCATATGTCTACCAATAGTTAAGCCAACAGAGTCTATATCCTCTAATCTTATACATGGCTGCGCTATAACTAATGGATTAGCTGGTGGGGGAACAAGTCCTGATGTGACATGCGGCTGAAATACAACAATACTAGCTATTGTAAGGTATAGGTCCTCCCTCCATCTGGCTACAACAGGTCTTGGCTCTATAACTTCATGTCCATATCTGTTGAAGAAATCTAAAAATGTATTTATAGTATCCCTATAACTTAGTGTCCTCTTAACTGGTATACTGAAGAATGTATAGTCACTGCAGGGGGCATCTGCACAATCTTCTCTAGCCTTAGTGCTCCAAAAATATACTCCACACTTTCTACAACTATCTCTTGCATATTTCCCTCTAAATAATCTAACTCTATATATCGACTCATCAACAGCTTTGTTCATTACAATACCTTCGATACTTTATTTCTATGAAAATACATCGCCTTCTTTACAAATGGTGTTTAGCCAAATAGTGATGCTAGACCTTCAGCTAGCTGTTCCTCTGAGATCCCTTCTTTCTTCTCCTCTTCTTCCTTCTTAACTTCAGGAGCTTGTTGCGGTTGCGATGGTGTTGGTGTAGTAGCTGTTACTGTTGTTGGTGCTACGGGCATTGCAAATGACGATTTAAGTATATCGTCTATATTTAATTCCTTCACAGCTGCTACAAGGGCTTTTAGTCTAATGTCATCTATAGCTATACCTGCTGCTTCGAGTACCTTCCTTAAGCTACTTTCAGATATGTCTTTCTTTGCCGAATGTAATAACAGTACTGCGTATATATACTCCATATTTCCAAACACCTCTCTATAGAGTTCATAGAACAGATTACACAAGCCACTCTTATAAATTTATTTAACTACTTTCTATTTTCTTCTAGGAGGTATGAAAATCTTTGTATTACTTTAGCGCGTTTCCCTATATCTCTTTAAGAAATTCTATAACTCCGTGTGACACATATTTCATCTCTAATAGTGAGATTCCTCTAATGATTGCTTTATACAATAAGTCTTACAGCAAATAATATTATTTGAGTTCCTTAATTTTACTATATATGATTATGATTATAATTGAAAGTAAAAGCAATTCAAGCCTTCTACCTTAGTGATACAGCATCACATTTTTTATAAGGATCAGCAATTGTAGATAATTTAATAGTATTAGGGTGTTAAACCCTATTTTTCATGAAATGAGAACGGCTATGGATTTGTGATAGCCCTTAAGCCAAATCTCTCCCTTACAATAGCAGTAAATTTCTCAGCGTAGTTACTCCTAAAGCCATCTACTATAAGAAGCTTTGGTTTAGCTTCATCAATGTAGTATATAAGCTCGTTAAAGTCGGCATGACCACTTATACCGACAATCCAACTATTACCTTCATCTAATTTAACTATTGTCTTTGCAAATCTGCCTGTAAGAAGTATATGAAATAGACCTCTTCTTGTCTTAAATGATTTAAATAAAGCTGCATGATGAAATTCTATAAACCATCCATCTCTCTTAACCTCTTCACACTCTTTACTACCATACAACATAATATCCCGTATATTATAACCATACTTATTTAGAACTTGGTTTACCTTCCAATGATGATGTGAGAGGATAAAGGGTGCATCTATACCTGATTCTCTTAATCTATTCATAACTTCATGTGCCTTCCCATAGTATGCATATATGGCTATAGGTGCTACCGTAAGAAACTTTTTAATCACCTTTGTGAATTCATCCCATATCACATCCTCACTTGCTCTAGAGTATTTGGGGTCTCCGTATGTAGCATCTATAACCAGTACATCTACATCCTTAATGATTTTTGTTCCACTACCAGGATTTTTAAAATCACTTGTATATGCTATAGTAAAATCTGTGTCGTGAAGTACTACCTGAGCTGTTCCAGGTATATGTTGGGCTATCTCAAGCTTAAGCTTAGCTTTTTCAAAAGATATGGTCTCTCCATAGTTTAGTAGAACTGTTTTTATAGATGGTATGTTATAGCCCAAAACATTTAGTAGTTCTACAGTGATTGGCGTGCCAATTATATACCTACTTGCAACAATACTTCTATCCAAATGCAGTATATGATCAGCATGTATATGTGTAACAACTCTTGTTAAACAGCCATCGCCATGACCATCTATACAAATTTTATATGGAAACTCAATGGCACCATTATCGCTTATCTTTACTCTCACTTGCTCTATCGTCAATCACTACACCTAATTAAATACTGCTCCCAGATAGATATTGGCTGCTTCCGATTAAAAACAAAAATTAACATAAACACTGTATAAATATATTCAACTATATAAGCTCCTGAATATAGTCATATTCGCTCTGCTCTTCATCAACTTTTTCTATATCATACCAGTTAATAGGCGGATTACCATATCTTATAATAGGTTTATCAATCCTTGATAACAATACAACCCTACTAGTTCTACTTTCAGAAACAATGCTATACCCGATTATATTAGCAAGCATCTGTGCGTATTTTTTAACTTCATCATGATTAGGCATATTACTTCGATTTAATCTAGTTATTGATGCCCCTATATGCATGTATGCCTTGACCTCTATAAATGTTGGATAAGCCCTTAACATTAATTTAGCCCATTTTTCAATAGCCTCCACATTCATGTTGAATCCTCTAATTAATGTTATTCTAATTACAGTAGGGCTTGTAAAGCTTGGCAGTATTTCTAGTGTCTCTAAAGTTCTTTTCCAGAAAATGGGGGATATAGGATTATTGAATTTTATATAACTATATTCATCAAAAGCTTCAATAGACACATAGAGTTGTGTAGGTTCAACTCTAAGATTGGCAAGTATTTCAGGTCGTACACCTCGTGTAACAAGAAATGTTGTAAGACCATTTCTATGGAATTCTTCAATAAGTTCATCGAGTCTCGGATAAAGTGTAGGTTCACCAGTAAGGCTGATTGCTACATGTTTCGGATTCATAGCTTCCCTATACATAGCCGTATCAACGTTTGGGTATCTCCTGTACCCACTAATTGTTCTCCTATGCTCCTTTATAGCCATATCAACAAGAGTTCTCGGATCATCAGCATCTTTAGGTAGTTTAGCCCATATCTTATTATTCTGTTCTTCAGCTCTATACCTCCAGCAATGTAGACAATAATTCCAACACCAAAGGATGGCTGGTGAAAATTGGATGCATCGATGTGATTCAATACCATAGAACTTAGCTTTATAGCAAAACATTTTCTCTGTTAAGGCCTTATGGACCCAGTAACATTTTTTGACAGCACTATGACCTCCTATTATATGGTACTTCTGTTTTCTCAGAATGTTGAATGCATGTGATATGTAATCCTTATATATACTATGGAATGCTAGTTGCATTAGCTAAATTCCCTTCACGACAATATTGTTGTATGCAGATTAATATATATAACGCAGAGGAGAAACTTGTTAATGGTGAAATTTAGTGTGCGGCAAGGCCATTATCATATTCCATGGTGACTGCGATGGCGCTATCTCAGCTGGACTTTATATCAGGCATTTCTTAATGGATTTCTTTCCCTCACACATTATTTTAAGATACTCACATCCTTGGAGGTTGGAGCAAGATCTACTCGCCATAGCTAGAAAGAGTAGCAAAGAGTCTATAGAGACTGTGATTATACTAGATTTAGCTATACGGAGCAGCATTATTGATATGCTATTAAAGAACTTTAGCAATACTTCAACTGATATAATTATTATAGACCATCATCTTTCATCATTATACACAATAGAAATGTTCAAGAATTATAACTTAAAAGTAAAGACCTACTGGCATAGTGTTCAATCAACACCTCAAGTAATTGCAAATATGCTTGTAAAAAATCTTAACAATTATGAAAAATTTTTAGTACAAGTAGCAAATGTATGCGAAGGAGGAGACACTGTCGATGTAAATGTAAGGGATGCTGCTGATAGAATCAAGCTTGTATTAGCCATTGAGCCACTAAATGAAAAACTAATTACTTCATCTGTAGAAGCTATTGTAAAAGGAGAGGAATTCTGGAATTCAAGTGAATTTGAAAAGAAATTTTGGAAGGGTAAATGGCTTTTGCAACTACTGTTAAAGAAAATTGAAGAGAGAATTGAGAGAATATGTGGATGGCATTTAGCATCATTTACTATTACAGAGTCACTTATATTTGCTGGTCTCTTTGGAATAGCATCTTCAGAATATATAAAGAAGTTTAGATGCCCAATGATACTTCTGAGGGAGGAGGAAGATAAAGCTGTCATAACAGTAAGATCAGCTGAAGGAAAAGCACTTGACTTTTGCAAGAACCTGGCCCACAGACTACCACAAAAAATTGAGGGTGTCTATGGCGGGCATAGAGAGGCTGCCTCAATTACTGTAAAGAACTATGAATCACTAGAAAAACTTAAGAATATATTAAGAGAATTCATTACAAATAGCTTATGTTGATTTCTATGAATATATGCAGCGAAATCAGTACCACTGATTGTAAGGAGATGGCTGAAAAATTAAATAAGGTAAAGAAAGATAAGACTTTAATTATTGTTGGTAGAATTGTGATAGAGTATATTGGCAGAGCTCTATCCTATGCTGCAGAAGGCAATAGAATAGTTATACTTAAACCAGATGGCTCTTTACTGATTCATGAATCAAGTAATGTAGAGCCATTAAACTGGCAGCCACCAAAATCAATAGTATTATTTAGTTGTATAGAAAATAGATTAAGAATAAGATCATATAGATATACACCACATGAAGAAGTATTAATTGACTTTATTAAAATAGACTTTATCAAATTCTGTAATATAGTATCAACAAAACTGATGGTTATAGGCAGAGAATCTGATATCATAAATCTCATAACCTTAAATCCCAGTAGCATACTGAATGCCTCAATAATAGTTGGAACAGATGTTTCAACACCCTATGGTAAAGTCGACATCCTTCTTAAGGACCAAAATGAGAATCTAATAGTAGTTGAAGTAAAAAATGAAAAAGCGGGAATTGCTGCAGTTCTACAGTTAAAGAGATATCTTGAATACTATACATCAAGGGGATTTAGTGTGAAAGGGGTAGTTATAGCGCCATCGATAACCGATGAGGCCATGGCAATGATTGTTAGGGAGGGTATTACCTATATAAGCTTAGATCAAATAATTAGTGGTACTAAAAGTGTTCATAAAGATATCTACAGCTATGCTAAATTTAAAACCCAGTCAGCATAGTTTATTATTTGTACAATATGGTTAAGGTGAAAAATATGATGATATCGGATACTGAGTCGGATTTTCTCCCAGAGTTTATAAAGGATATACTAAAAATTAAAGAACATCGAGAAGATAAAAAGAATAGATGTAGCTATATAACAGTGGAGGCTGTCCCTCTGCTATTTAATAACCATGGAAATATACATGGCAGCTATATAGCAATGCTAACCCTTACTGCTGCTGAGAATGCCGCTAGGCTTACCATAAATGAGGATGAATATCTGGTAGCCATTAGCCATTCAATAAATTTCTTAAAGCAGCCTGAAACGCTTGGTGATATAGAATTAGAGTCGTGTATAACAAGTAGATCAGATAGAATTATACATGTTAATACATTTTTGCGTTGTTTAGATGCTGATGTAGCAAATTCTACTACAATATTTGTAGTTGAAAAACTTTAATGCAATATTCTACTATGGGTAAGTCGATGATACTAAAACTAATAGCCTTTGAAAGCCTTGGGGTTAGATCCCAAGCTACATACATACAGACATCTGATACTTCAATATTTATAGATCCATCAGCTGCTCTTGCGCCAAGAAGATACAATCTTCCTCCTCATAAGATTGAGGCATTAAGATTGCTAGAAATGTTTGAAAACATCAATTCCCTTATTCAAGATAGTGAATACATAGTTATAACGCATTACCATTATGACCACCATGACCCTGGTCGATTTATAGATGTAGATAACTATAAGGGTAAGATATTCCTACTCAAAGACCCTAAACAATATATCAATTTTTCACAGAAGGTAAGAGCTAATAGATTTTTAAATTTGATAAAAAGTAGATGTAAAGATATAAAGATTATAGATGGTAAGACGATAAGTATTGGAAAAACCAGATTAACATTCTCCCGTCCATTACCACACGGTGAAAGCACTAGGTTAGGATATGTACTCTCATTGTGTGTCAGTGATGAAGACTATACAGTATTATTTACCTCCGATATAGAGGGTGGTCCAGCAGAGGAACATATGCAGCTCCTTAAAATATGCTCTCCTAAGATTGCAATTATTGATGGACCTCCTACCTACCTCTTGCATCATAGTTATTCAATGGCTAGCTTTGAAAGGTCTCTACAATTTCTTAAATTATTTCTACAAATGCCTGAATTGGAAATAGTGATACTAGATCATCATATATGCAGAGAATTGAATTATCTAAACAAAATCCTTGAAGTAGTAAAGGAGTTCAATAAAACTGGAAAGAAAATAATTAATGCTGCAGAGTTTATAGGCGTTGAAGCCCAATTTTTAGAAGCACAAAGAAAAGAGTTATATAGTAGAGAACCTAGTAGTGGCATTGAAATTTTAAGATCAAGCATAAGAATTGATGCTATAGAGTTAGATGATGTTTATTGAAGCTCATTGTAGTAAGTGGCATACATGGTTACATAGATAAATTTAAAGAGATTTTAATGGAAGAAGATGTCACAGTGATAGTATTTCTGGTGTTACAATACTCCATCATAGATATCTTGAAACGCTGAACTTTCTAAGGAAGCTGATGATGATATAAAGGACTTTCACATCGAATACGTTATAGCTGTACCAAATAAATGTGGATATCTTACGCCATATTATGAACAATTAACTAATTCTTCTAGATTTGTATACTTCTATTAAAGAAGATGTAGAAGGGTAGAAAATATATTATTTATAGGATTTGAAGGATCTACTATAACACTATTTAATACTATACTTAAGTGCTCTGAGGAAGATGTTCATCATGTTCTTCAATCATTATGTATGAATTGTATTCAAAAACAAAAATGTTTTAGATAGTGAATTCTCTATTTTTCATAGTACATACTCCACGTATAATTTTGTCCGCAATAAAGTTTTTAATAATGATTATATAAATTCGTAAGCTATCAAAAGTTTTATTGAATACATAAATCCTGTACTAGCTTTATGTGTCCATGAATCTCACTATATTGATGAAATTAATGGTACAATTACCATAAATCCTGGTCCACTAGTAAAAGGTTTCTATTATAATGCTATATCTATAGATAGAGTGAAAATTAGAGTAAGTATCTTTAAAAATCCTAATATACTATAGCGCGATGTGCAGTTCAATTCTAAATTTTAAAACCCTCTTCTTTTAACCACATGACTATAGAAGATACGTTCTCATTATCGAGTTCTTTTAAAATTTCTAGAAATTCATAAATTTTATCTACCGGTATTACTAAAGCGTTATCTCCTGATATCTCTATAATTACATTACTTAGTGCATATATTATTGTATATTCATCGGATGTTTTAGACTGTATATACATTCTACCTATGTTTGGAATGGAGTCTAGAATATGGCTTAATAGACATGAGCAGCAACTATTAAGATTAATGATATTAACGGGAGTAGTTATTGGTAGTACTGCTGTGCAATGTTCAGGAGAGGTACAACTAGGACATTCCATATAGATATTTTGGGCTTCCTCGCTTAACTCTTTTACTATTTTAGCCCACTCCACTTTCATTGTAGTAACCTGTGTATATTATACCTTTAATCCTTATATAATTTTATTGAAGTTCTACCTATTATATTGTCTATGTCACTTTCTGAAAGCGAGTAATATTTATTTAATAACTTCCATATAATTTTCTTCATATCATCCAATAACTTTTGTTTTTTAATTTTAGAGACATGTGATATTGTATCCCATGAATGTCCTTGGAGAGTCTTAAGTATTGTAATAATTTCTTCATTTCTACTCAGAATCTTACAATACTCTACATTTCTCCAATAATATTCAATTAGTATTGTAATAACATCACTACAGGATTCGTACGTCATGTAACCCTCTACATAGCTGATTATTCTCTCTAGCTGTATTGGGGTAAGATTTGGTGCTACACACTTTTCAATAACATTTAGGCTTCCATATGAATTTAAAAGCATCTGCACTACATCAGCCTCCAGGTCTCTATATGTATCATGAAGACTTTTAATTATCTTTATTCTAAATTCTTTGCTAAGTATTTCAACCAAATCTCTCCACATGTCACTCAATGGTTTAATCACTAGGACGGTATATTCTGCACTAACTGGATTTCTATCTGGTGAGATATGTAGTGGTATGAAGCCATTTTTTAGCCAAAAATTCAGTAGCTTTTCTGTAACACCAAATCCACTTCCTATCCAATCATAGCCTCTGTTTATAGCTTCCTCTACAAGCTTCTTTAACAAATATGTACCTATCCCCCTATTTTGTACATCAGGATGTACTGCTATCCTAACAATCCTCCATCCTTTGCCATAGCCAATCTCTACAATCCTACCATGCTTTAACAGTCTATCAGGTATTATATTACCTGGAATCTTGCCACCTCTCAACAATGAGTCTATATAATCAGTTGGTATAGGCCCCTCCTCTGCTAGTTGTGCTGCTGCAATTATTTTATTATTTGGTAATGCCAGTGCTCTTATACTGTGATGTGGTGCATCAGCCATCATTGCAAGATCATCAGGTTCATTTCTATAGTGTGCTAAAACATAGATACCGAAGAGTGAACGTAAAACTTTCTCCTTCTCTACTGTAAAGAGGGTATTAGGGTCAAATATAATGTAATTGAATTCCTGACTCTCTATATAACCTAGGTCTTCCTCTGTTATATTATCTGGTTCAGCATCAAGTAGTAATACTCTAAACTGCCATTTCTCAACAGGATCATCCTTACTATATCTAATTGGCTCTTCCATTTCATATACATATAAGTTTGTTTCTCTATCCTCTTTAATTCTCTTCATAAATCTTATTGAAAAACCTCTTCCAGCACCCTCGTAACCATGTATAGTAGTTGCAAATATTGTCCTTCTAAAATTTTGCCAAATGGTATGGAGTAACGGAACTGGAATACCTGCAGCCTCATCTACTACAGCTATATCAACATTTATTTTATTTAAAACAGCAGGTTCCCAATATTCTATACTAAACTTATCGCCTTTAATTTCTAGAATTAAGCCATTCTTTTTAATAACACTATAATCTATATTAAGTGTCTCAAGAGCTTTTATAGCTAATGTCATAAGCGACTGCACATTGTTTAGAGTTGGTGCTGTAACTCCTATTCTAACCTTATTTTTGGTATTCATAAGGCTGTGAATTAATCCTACTAATCCTATGCCAATAGCACATGACTTTCCTCTTCCCCTGTCAGCTATCAATACTATAGTCGTTCTAATTATAGGTTTTCTTGGTGGAGTAATTAAGCTCTCTAAGAGATTTATAGCATTGACTTGATCCTGTGTTATTGCAAGTTCATATAACTTTACAGGAAATTGTATATGCTCTGGAATTTCAATGCTTTTTCTATATGGCTGTCTAAATTTGAGGTCGCTTGTCTTAATAATTGCTTCATTATCCACATCATATATAAATACACCATCACTATCTAACGTTATAGATTGAAACCATTTAATGAATGCCTTCCTTGGCTCTGGATACTGGGGTGTAGTCAAAGATATTTGAAAGAGATTCCTTCTATCTATCCATTCACTCCATTTAGGTGTAAGGAGGATTACTACACCACCACCCTCAACAATACCAACAAGTCTTCCTATATCAATAGGCCTTAAACTATTTATTAGATCTAATACAATACCTTGATATGTGGTTCCTAGAAATCTTTCTGAATTTTCATACACTGATATGTCTAGTTTTACGTTTAATTTTCTATTCTTTAAATACATATTAATAATTCTGTCGACTATTCTCCTCCTTACTACAGCATCCAAGAACTCATCGTGATGCATATATAGTAGTCTAACTGTATCCCTATACTTAATAATCTTACGTATAAATGATATTGTTAAGTCAGCAAGTAATATGGCAAGTTTCTTACTGTCATCACTTGATAGTATTATAAGAAGTCTGTGGTTATTATTTAAAGCATTTTTTAACTCGTGTATTACCTTATTTTTGAACTTTTCATATGTATCTATCTTTACATAGCGTACAATTTCATCCTTAGTTATTTTTATTGTACTCTTTTTCATTTTCATCTATTTACCACTTACCTGCTATATGCCAGATGGTATCTACATGTATAGCATCTTCCTTGTTAATTCCTCATGAACTCTTTCGTATGCTTCTAATCTTTCTCTAGTAAGACTTGGCTTTACATACTCCATAGCCTTCTGGAAGTATTTATATGATATGGGACGAGGCCTCATATCTTCTCTTAATGCAAGCATAACAGCTTCTCTAACTAAGGCCTCCAAATCAGCTCCGCTATATCCTTCAGTAGCTTTAGCTAATTGAACTAAGTCGACATCATCGGCTAATGGAATCTTTCTAGTGTGTACTTTTAGTATTTCATAACGGGCTTTTACATCTGGGGGAGGAACAAATATTATTCTATCAAATCTACCAGGTCTGAGAAGTGCAGAATCTAGTAGGTCAGGTCTATTGGTAGCACCAATAATAACAACGCCTCTTAATGGTTCTACTCCATCCATTTCTGTTAGAAGTTGATTCACAATTCTATCAGTTACACCAGATACATCATGCCCCCTTACAGGAGCAATGGCATCAATTTCGTCAAAGAATACTATGGCCGGAGCTGCTCTTCTGGCTCGTCTAAATATTTCACGGACTGCCTTCTCCGATTCGCCAACCCATTTACTAAGAATTTCAGGTCCTTTAACAGCTATAAAATTAGCTTCACTTTCAGTCGCTACTGCTTTTGCAAGTAATGTTTTACCACATCCAGGGGGGCCATATAACAGTATACCTTTTGGTGCTCTTATTCCCATCTGCTCAAACATACCAGGATATTTGAGTGGCCATTCTACTGCCTCCCTGAGTTGCTGCTTTACATTTTCTAGGCCGCCTATATCATCCCAGCGAACCTCTGGAACCTCTATCAATACTTCTCTCATTAGCGAGGGTGCAACATTACGCATAGCGTTTAAGAAATCGCTCATTGTCACCTTTAGTTTTTGTAGCAATTCAGATGGTATAGGTTTATCTAGATCTATGGCATGCTCCTTAAGAAATCTTCTGAGGGCATTCATGGCAGCCTCTTTTACTAATGCAGCTAAATCTGCACCCGTATATCCATATGTCATTTCAGCTAATTTATCTAAATCTATGTCTTCTGCTAATGGTACATTTCTTGTATGTACAGATACAATTTCTCTTCTAGCCCTTTTATCAGGTGGTGGGACCTCTATTTCTCTATCAAATCTACCAGGTCTTCTAAGAGCAGGATCTAAGGCATCAGGTCTATTGGTAGCACCAATAACAACAACCCTACCTCTCTCTTCAAGACCATCCATCAACGATAGAAGTTGTGCAACGACCCTTTTCTCAACCTCTCCTACAACTTCCTCTCTCTTAGGCGCTATTGCATCAATTTCGTCTATAAATATTATGGCTGGAGCATTCTTTCTTGCTTCATCAAATATTTGTCTTAACCTCTGCTCTGACTCACCATAGTATTTTGACATTATTTCAGGCCCATTTATAGCTATAAAATATGCTCCTGTCTCATTAGCTAACGCCTTTGCTAAAAGAGTTTTACCAACACCTGGTGGACCATATAGTAATATACCCTTCGGAGGCTCTATACCAAGTCTATCAAATAATTCAGGGTGTTTAAGAGGTAATTCAACAATTTCTCTAATCTTTTCTTTAACTTCTTCAAGATCGCCTATATCCTCCCATGTTACTCTTGGAACTCCTGCAGGTGCACCTCTAACTGGCTCAGTTCTTATAATAATATCTGTAGCCTCCGTAACATATACTATTTGTGAAGGTGTTGTAGATATGACTCTTAGTCTTATTGGGTTACCGAAATAGCCAAAATAGGATACAACAACTATATCTCCCCTTATCAAAGGTTTTTGAATAAGTTCCCTCTTAATGTATTGAGCAAGATTCTTTGCATAATACTCTCTATATCTAGGATCATAGTCTGCACCAAAGAAATCCCCTTCAGTAAAAGCTAGAATGACTCTTTGAGCAGGAACAGCATTTGCTTTCCTAACATATACAACATCTCCGACACCTACATTTAGAACCTCCCTCATAAAACCATCAATTCTTATAATTTCATAACCCTCATCCTCAGGATAGGCTGGCCATGCCTGAGCTACAGTAGCACCCCTTACACTTTTAATTTCTATATAATCTCCTACCTCTATATCAAGTCCCTTAAACACCTTTCTGGGAACCCTTGCAATCTTTTTACCAACATCTCTCTGTCTTGCTGATTCAACTCTAAGAGCTATTTCCTTATCATTTGACATAAATGGTCACTTATATCTGGTATACTTCTTATTAGTTTTGTCTGACAGAATTTAAACCTTTACTAGATAAAAATAGCTTAAAAGTCAATTAAAAATAATACATCTCAATTCTATTTTTTATTCTTAATCGTTGCCTGTGCTGCTGCTAGTCTTGCAACTGGCACTCTAAATGGTGATGCACTTACATAGTCTAGACCTACTCTATGTAGAAACATTATTGATGCTGGATCGCCTCCATGTTCTCCACAAATACCTATTTCTATCTTTGGGTTGTTTTCCCTTGCCATATTAACTGCTATTTCAATTAATTTTCCAACTCCTTTTATATCTATGCTTTCAAATGGGTTAATAGGCAATATCTTTTCTTGTAGATAGAATGGTAGGAACTTGTTTTCTGCATCATCTCTGCTAAAGCTGAATGTTGCCTGGGTTAAGTCGTTAGTTCCAAAGCTTATGAAGTCAACTTCTTTTGCTATTTCATTCATTGTTAGACATGCCCTTACAGTTTCTACCATGGTTCCTATTTTTATGTCTAATTCTATACCGAATTTCTTTTTCACGTCCTCTAGTATGGGTAGTATAGCTTTTTGTTTAACATACCTAATTTCATTTACATCTGATACCTGTGGTATCATTATCTCTACAACTGGGTTGTAGCCCTCCCTCTTTAGCTCTGCTGTAGCCTCTAGTATTGCTAGTGTTAAATAGTGGTAGAACTCTGGATAGGTGACACCTACTCTAACACCCCTATGACCTAACATTGGATTAGCTTCTTGGAGTACAGACACTCTCTTGTAGAGCCATTCCTTCTCTCTGATAATATCTTCTGTAGCTCCCTTCATCTTGAGTTCATATATTTCTCTTAATATTTCTTCTGGTTTTGGTAGAAATTCATGAAGCGGTGGATCAATTAGTCTAACTATAACTGGTTTACCATTCATCACTCTAAAGATTTCCTTAAAGTCTTGTTTTATCATTTCGGATAGGGGTTTTAGATGTTTGCTCCTCTCTTCAACATTTTCAGCTAATATAACTTTACGTAGTAGTTCAAGCCTCTCTGGTTTTCTAAACATTCGCTCAATACGTAGTAGACCTATACCCTCAGCACCAAACTTCAAAGCTATTTCGGCATCTGTGGGCACGTCAGCATTTGCTCTCACCCCAAGCTTTCTAATTGAGTCAGCCCAACTTAATACCTCTTCTAACTCTGGGATTAATCCAGCTTCAATTGTTGGAACTACCCCTAGGTAAACATTACCTGTATTTCCATCTATTGTTACCCAATCTCCCTCCTTAACAATGGTATTGCCCACCCTAAAGTACTTTTCTTCCTCATGTACCTCAATAGCTTCTGCACCAACTACAGCTGTTTTACCTATGGCTCTAGCAACTACAGCTGCATGGCTAGTCATTCCCCCTCTACTCGTCAAAATCCCTACAGATGCATAGAATCCATGTACATCATCTGGTTTTGTCTCTATTCTAACCAATATTACTTTTTTGCCATCCTTAGCCCATCTAACTGCATCATCTGGGTGGAAGACCACTTGTCCACTTACAGCCCCAGGTGATGCTGGTAAGCCTTTTGCCAATGGTGCAATCTTAGCCTTTGGATCTATTCTAGGATAAAGTAATTGAATAACATGCTCTGGACTAATTTTTAGAATGGCCTCTTCCTTAGTTAATATACCCTCCTTAGCCATATCAACAGCGGTTTTTACTCTAGCTAGCGGCGTCATTTTTGCATCTCTACACTGCAGGAAATAGAGCCTGCCTTTCTCTACTGTGAATTCTATATCCTGTACATCTTTATTGACTCTTTCAAGTAGTTTAGACGCTCTTTCTATTTCATCATAGAGCTTTGGAGACACCACATTTAATGATGATACTGGTAGCGGTGTTCTTATACCTGCTACAACATCTTCTCCTTGTGCGTTAGGAAGATATTCCCCATAGAGCACATTTTCTCCTGTAGCAACATCACGACTAAATACTACCCCTGTACCACTATCCCATCCCATGTTTCCAAATATCATTGTAACAATATTTACAGCTGTACAGTGTGCTACATCTGGTGTTACCTTATTCATTATCCTATAGTATATCGCTCTAGGGTTCATCCAAGATCTAAAGACAGCCTTTATCGCTAATTCAAGTTGTTTCCATGGATTCTGTGGAAATTCGCCCCAATACTTCTTAACAATCTCTTTATAGCTATCTACTAGTTCTTTAAGATATTCGGTAGATCTTTGCCAGAGTTTTGGTGCTAATTCTCTTGGTGGTTGTGCATCTAACCTTGGTACATATGTAGGTATTTTCTCTTTTATCTTATTAATTTCATCTGAGAATTTCTCCTCTACCTCCTTCTTATACTTCTCATTAAGTTCCTCAAATACTGCATTGAAGTATTTATCTTCTATTCCAAGGACTATCTTGCCAAACATATTTATAAATCTTCGATAAGCATCGTATGCAAACCATTCATTGTCTGCTAATTTAGCTAAACCCACAACAACTTCATCATTTAATCCAAGATTAAGAACAGTATCCATCATACCCGGCATTGAGATTGGTGCTCCACTTCTTACTGAAACTAGTAGTGGATTGTTTGGATCACCAAATTTTTTCCCTGTTTTTTGTTCAAGTATTTTCATATGATTAACTACTTCATCCCATAGGCCAACTGGAAATTGTAGTGAATCTATAATACCCCATATTCTTTCGATAATCTTATCCCTAATCTCCGGAGGTGGATTCTTAGTCAATTCAGCTTCTAATACATCTATCTCCTCCTTTCTACTTGAATAGAAGTCTACACAAGTATCAGTAGTTATTATAAATCCTGGTGGTACTGGCAATCCTAATTTAGACATCTGTATTAAACTTACACCTTTACCTCCAAAGAGCTTCTTATTATGTTCATCTGCTTCCTCAAATTGATATACATACTTTTTAGGCATTGCTATATACCACCTCGCTACATCTTATACCTGTGACAATTTCTCGTGCTTAAAAACTCACCTTTCTTAAAGAGTTTAATTGTATATAGCCTAACTATAAAAATGTATAAGTTTATTTACACAGCCTATTTATTTCTAACTAACTAAAATAAATATTAATGACCCAAACACTATTTCTTCTTAATATTAAGGTGTTGTCCATGACGCTATTCATAGGGAGGAAATGTGAAATCTATGGTACACTAATTATAGGCTCAAATATAAAATTATTTGGCCCAAGTAAAATTGGGCTAAATACATATCTAGACGATTTTGTTACAGTAGGCTATCCTATCAGAAGCAAATTAAAAGAAATCATTAGAAACAGTGTTAATCAATCACTAGATGAGCTATTAGATGAACTTAGTGAAGGAAGTTCTATAGGAGAGGGGTGCATTATAAGGAGAAACTCTATAATATATGAACGTGTCAATATTGGTAGAGGTGTGGAATTAGGCCATAATGTGGTAATTAGGGAGGATACTACTGTAGAAAATTCCTGTAAAATAGGTACAGATACCATTATTGATGGTTATGTTCATATAAAGTCTGATACAGTCATACAGTCAAATGTATATATTCCCCCTAAAGTTGAAATAGGGTCACGTGTTTTTATAGCTCCACATGTTGTATTCACAAACGATAGATACCCACCAAGTAAAAGAATTGTAAAGACCATTGTAGAAGATGATGTCATTATAGGTGCAAATAGTACAATTGTTGCTGGAATAATTATAGGTAAAGGTGCAGTAATAGCAGCTGGTTCAGTTGTCATTAAGAGTGTTGAACCTTATACAGTAGTAGCAGGCATTCCTGCAAAACCCATTATGAATAGAGATGAATATGAGAAGCGTAAACAGATGTATGAATCAGAATATTATTTTCCCCTAAAATAGAATATCACATATAGTAATAGCTAAAACAGCTAGTTATTACAGCTTACACTTTTAAAGCTGTTAAAGGTAACTTTATCTAGGAGATGGCTACACTGCCTTAATAGGTTTTAAAATTATGTCAAAAAATAGATCATTATTAGAATTCACAAAAAGTAAGAAAAAAGATGAGAATTTTAAACAGGAAACTCCTCCAGTATCTACTTCTAGTTACAAAAAGCAACCCCAATCTGATGAACTTAAAGCTACAGTTTCTTTAGTTAAACCATCAACTGATTTTATAGGCGGAAGCTCTTCTACAGAAACGCCTAATGAGGTATATAATCAGCGAATTGAGAAATCTAAGACTATATCTAGAACCCCTAAACTCTATGAAACTTCTGAGTTGAAGGTAGAAGTTTTAGGAGATATTAATATAGAGAATCCACGTACTATTAAGCTTAGTATAAGTCCCAACACTGTAGACAAAATAGATAATGCATATTTAATGCAAGTTGACTATGATGGTGACCTTAAAAAAGCTGTTCTAATATTCTATAATACCAATACTCATGAATTGTTGTATTGGTACGATAAGACAGGGCACAAACCATACTTTCTAACGGATATTCCACCTGATAAGGTAAGTAAGATAAGTGAAATCACTAGACATAGTTCCTTTGAATCAGTAGAAATTATAGAAAAATTTGATGCTCTTAACAATTCAAAACGCTTCTTTACGAAAATTGTAACAAAAGATCCTGTCGCTGTTAGAAGCTTAAGAACAAAGGCACCCATAGCTTGGGAAGCTAATATACGATACCATATAAACTACATCTATGACAGACAACTGATACCTGGACTACTATACACCGTTCATGGTGATAAAATTTTAGAGATATACGATGTTAACATTGAAGATCTCAAAGAAAGTATTATTAAGACATTAGCCGTCCCTCCAGAATCTACTGAAATAGCTGTACATTTTGCAAAACTTTTTGAAACAAAATGGTTTACACCAAAAAGAATCGCCATAGATATAGAAGTATATACACCGTTTGAAGGAAGAATTCCTTCTCCAGATGTAGCTGAGTACCCTATAATATCTATAGCACTGACCTCTAATGATAATATAAAAAAGACTTTAGTTTTATTTAGAGAAAATCTAAAAATATTAAAGGAGATATTATGTGATGCCGATATTGAGATATATGATAGTGAATATGGTATGATGTTAGACCTCCTTTCTATTGTATCACAGTATCCTATAGTAGTAACATTTAATGGCGACAATTTTGATATACGGTATTTATATGTTAGGATGCTTAAAGTAGGTATACCAAAAGAGTTAATCGGCATAAAAGTAAAGAAGGTGATGAAAGGGGGTAAGATAGAGTTTGAAGCCAAGTTCTCTAAAGCACTACACATTGATCTCTATAAATTCTTTAGCAATAAAGCTATCCAAGTATATGCCTTTGAGGGAAAGTATAAAGAAGTAAACCTAGATAGTGTAGCCCAAGCTCTTTTAGGGGTAGGCAAAGTACAGTTAGATGAAGAACTTAGCAAAATAGATCTAGCAATGCTTGCACACTATAATTTTCGAGATGCTGAAGTTACACTTCAGTTAACTACATTTTCAGATGAACTTGTATGGAAATTGATTTTACTGCTCATGCGTATAAGTAAGCTTGGTCTAGAAGATGTGTGTAGATCAACAGTTTCAGTATGGATTAAAAACTTATTCTATTGGGAACATAGACGCAGAGGATATTTAATACCAAGACAAGAGGATATACAAAGTTTAAAGGGCAAAAAGGTTACAGAAGCAATAATTAAAGGTAAAAAATATGCTGGAGCAATAGTTATAGAGCCTCCACAAGGATTATTCTTTAATGTTGTAGTTTTAGATTTTGCTTCACTATATCCATCTATAATGAAGCAGTGGAATTTAAGTTATGAGACTATCGATCCTGATGAAAGGAATTGTAATAGGGTGATTGACATTATAGATGAGGCAAACAATATAATACATAGAGTATGCCAAGATAAACCAGGTATTACTGCTGAAATTGTTGGTATGCTTAGAGATTTTAGGGTTAAGATATATAAGAAAAAAGTAAAGGATAAAAATATTAATGAAATGTTACGGAGTTGGTACGACACTGTACAGAGAGCCATGAAAGTATTTATTAATGCCGCCTATGGTGTATTTGGTGCAGATACCTTTCCACTTTATGCTCCTTCTGTAGCAGAAAGTGTTACAGCATTTGGCAGACGAATCATCACATTCACGATTAGAAAAGCTGAAGAGTTGGGTCTTAAGGTATTATATGGTGATACTGATTCACTGTTCATATGGAATCCTGATCAATTGAAATTGGAGGAGTTGAAAAAATGGGTTGAAGAAACATTTGGGCTTGAGCTCGAAATAGATAAGAGGTATAAGTTTGTAGCCTTCGCACTAAAGAAAAACTATGTCGGTATTACCCCAAGTAACGAAGTTGACATAAAAGGCATGATGGGTAAAAAAAGAAATACACCTGATTTCATAAAGAATCTCTTCGTAGAAATTCTGAGGAAAATTACTTCCATAGAGGAGCCTGAAGATGCATTTAAGATAATTAATAGTGTTAGAGAAGATCTTGAAAAATACTACCTTCTACTCAAATATAAGCTGCTAACGCTTGATGAAGTAGCTTTTCATATGGGTCTTTCAAAGCCTCTTTCTGAATATAAAAAGACCACTCCACAGCATGTCAAAGCAGCCCTAATGCTACAAAGATATAATGTAAGTGTTTCACCTGGTGATGTAATAACATTTGTAAAGGTAAAGAGTAAGGATGGTGTAAAACCTATACAATTAGCAAAAATATCTGAAATAGATACACAAAAATACTTAGAAGCAATGGCCTCAACATTAGAACAGCTTTTCACAGCATTAAACATATCATGGGAGGATATTACTGGTGGAGGTAGTAGATTACCCAGTAAGTAGTCAGACAGGTTTTCTCATCACATACTTTCAGCGCTTTTAACCTACATCATCTTTATAATATAACAAACTTTTATTACGTTATATATTAGTTATGTGGCTCACTACTTTAATATTTACTTCCTAATTTAATTAAAATTTGGTTGAGATAGATGGGGCTAGAAGAATTAAATAGCGTGTTAAGTCACTTTATACTATTATTTAGAGGTGGTAGCGATATTGCCAAGATATTTGCCTGGATAGGAATTGTGCTAATCGCTATAGTATTAATCTACTATATCTCGCTAGGCTTCATAAAGCTTACTAAGGCATTCCTTGGAATGAAGGTTAAGTATCTGGGTTTAGTGTTGCTTACAATAGGAGCGGTATTTATTACACTTTCAATCATAATACCATAATATGAACATTTAAGTATTTTATACAAAAAGTATATAAAGTAATTTTTAATTAGAGCAGAGCCGAAAAACTTGGGTGTTTATGTTATGAAGCTACTTATAGTAAGAGCAGAAAACGGAGAGGTAAAGGATAAACAAATAGCGGAAGGAGATTTTAATATTGTTCTAAAAAATGTAATACTAAAGACTCTCGAGTTATGGGATCCTATAAAGTCCGATCTAATAATTGTTAGACATAAACAAGAGATTTCCGTCAAGCTACCAATTACAAGGGAACAGTATGATATGTATTCCCAGTTTAACCTTAAGCGTAGGGGTGATGCAGCTTCCTTTGAAATTCCTGTCTATCTAATTAGTTTTGAAAATCAGTGGGTAGATGACAATATCATAGATTCAAAGGTATTTGTCGTGAGTCCATATATAGATGATTATGTCACTGAGAAGATTATAGAATTAGCCAAGAACATTACTTCACAGGAAGAAATAAGTGAAGAAACTGAGGAATAGTAATTAATGGCCAATTATTTTATTTGTTTATTTTAAGACCGAGATGCCAACTCTAGTGCTTCTCTGGCCATTTGTCTGGCTTTTTCAATATCAAATTCTAAGGTTTTTTCATTTATTGGTAATTTAGTTAATATTGGCTTCACTATATCATTATGCATCACAATGAATAGTTGTGGAAGCCATGCTAATCCAAATTCATCCTTTTCACCATATGTATTAACGAACACATAATCCTCCTCTAATATTTCAAGTTCTATGTTCAATTCACTGGCAAGCTCTCTAGCTATATTTTCAAAGTATTTATGTTGAGGTAAATGTTTAGCTGTTACAAGTACTATTTTGTCTATTGACATTATTAACCACCGGTCATAGTTATGTGAAGCACAGAATATAAGCTGTAATGAATTAGTCGCTATATTACTATTGTGAAGCACACTACTTCTTGATATTTATTTCAACAATATCTTTATCTTCTAGCACGTGATCTAAACCAACTTTCTGGCCTGGATACTTTGCTGAAGGTCCCCATATCCTTGCGTAACTAAATTTTTCTACAAATTCTCTATGTATCGCCTTGGCTACATCAAGTACTGTAGCTCCTTTTCTTAATATAAGTGGTTTTGATGATGGTTTGCCTGTAGGAGGTTTTGTATAGATTCTTATTATTTTAAGTGTTTGAAATATTGAGTAACCTATATCATTAAGCCCAACGCCACTTAAAGTTGATGTCATTACTAAGGGTATCTCTAAAGGCAATATCTGTTTAAATTTATCTAACATATCCTGAGATTTCAAGAGGTCTATTTTATTTAGAATGACTATCGCTGGCTTGTATACTATGTTTTCATAGATGGCTCTTTCAATTTCATCTAAGTCAGCCTCACCATACACCTTTATAACAGCATTATATATTCTATAACTATTCATTAGCTTAACAACATTGGATTCAGGACATAGCAGTTTTCCATAGTTCACAATCCTTATTCCTCCATCATGCTTACGTTCAATTTCTATATAGCCACGAGGCTTAACTATGTAGATACCATGTTCATTAAGAAAACTATTTATTTCTTTGAACTCATTAATAAAATCTCTAGATGCATCTAAAACTATAGCTAATCCATCACTATTTCTTGCTAAACTTATGCTTTTAGTATTCCATGCACTCACTGCAGGTATTATCGAAGGAACTTCAATTAACTGGAGTTGTATGTCTTCATATCTCAGCATACCAACAACAGGCATCTTTGTTGTATAGGGTATATCAGAAACTGTAACATTGACGCTTGTTAATGCTTTTAAAAGAGCACTTTTGCCAGCCTTTGTAAAACCTATAATAACTATTTGAGCGGCCCCTTCTTTCTCAATAAATATTGATATTCCACTGCCTGATTTCTTCCTATCTCTCTCTTTTATTTCTTCTCTAAGTTCTGACATTCTTTTTCTAATCCATCTTACCAAATTCTCTGTACCCTTATGTTTAGGAACAGCTGCAAAGAATTCTTGTAACGCCTTAAGTTTTTCCTCAGGTGTTTTTGCTTCCATGTACTTAACAAACTTTGCCTTTGCCTCTGCAGGAAGATTTGTAACCATATTAGTCTTCTACCTAAAATTAGGTATTTAGCACAAGAATTTTTTAGGTTTTATATTAAGTAATTTAAATTATGTGATGATGCCGAGGCGCTACTGAAGTATTATGATGTTCGAACCCGTGGCTGATTAGTTTTGAATTATTGAATGCTAGGATATGCTTTATACAAATTTGTATATTTTTCCCGCATATACTGATTCTGAAGCTAAATACTTTTCTATTCTAAGCAATTCATTGTATTTAGCAGTACGCTCACCTCTAGCAGGCGCCCCTGTTTTTATGAATGGTCCATTTACTGCAACAGCTATATGCGCTATTGAGTTATCTTCACTTTCACCACTTCTATGACTTATTATAGTTGCTATTCCATTCAACTTAGCTAATTCTATAAAATCTAAGGTCTCAGATAGTGTACCAACTTGGTTTGGCTTCACAATAACTCCCATTACCGAATTAATATGTAGTGCTTTTTTAAGCATCTCAGTATTGGTTACAGTTAAATCATCGCCAACAATTATTACCTTATCCCCAATTTCCTTTCTAAGTTTAGCGTAACCCTCAAAGTCTCCCTCTTGAAATGGGTCTTCTATGCTTAATATTGGGAACTCTGATACGAGATCTTTCCAATACTCTAACATCTCCTCATGTTTTAAATCCCTACCATCAATTCTATATATATTTTTATTCTCAATATAAAATTGAGAAGCTGCAGCATCTAGCGAAATTTTAACTTGATTCTCATATTCATATCCACAGTTTTTAATAGATGTTAATAATACCTCTATAGCCTCCTTTACGAACTTCATTGGTGGTGCAAATCCTCCTTCATCTCCAACGTTTATAGCATGTGCACCATATTTCTCCTTCAAAACACTTTTCAATTCCTTATAAATTTCTATAGCAGCCCTTAAAGCTTCAGAGAATGTATCAAAACCTATAGGTACAATCATGAATTCTTGCACAGCCAACTCATTACCAGCGTGAGCACCACCATTAATTATGTTCAACATAGGTATCGGAAGTACTCGTGCCCTTATACCACCTAAATACTGAAATAATGGTATTTTAGATGTGTCAGCAGCTGCCTTAGCCACAGCAAGACTTGTCGCTATAATAGCATTAGCTCCTAATTTCTCTTTATTTTGAGTACCATCTACTTGAATCATTATTTTATCTATTTCTCGCTGCTTTCTTGAATCAAGACCTTGAATAGCAGGAGCTATGAAATTTATTACATTACCTACAGCCTTCTCTACCCCTCTACCTTTATATCTTGAGAGATTGCCATCTCTAAGCTCTACAGCTTCATATTTTCCTCTAGATGCACCTGCAGGAGCTATCGCCCTACCTATACCACCTCCAACCGTTCCTACCACTACTTCTATAGTTGGATCTCCTCTAGAATCTACTACTTGTAAAGAATCTACATATTTAATTATATATGCATTAGACATCTAGGTTTCCCTAGGATTTAGGATTACTGATTATAGTTTAAAAAGATTTTGATTATATTGATTGGGGTGGATTAAACTTATATATCCTCAATTACGCTAAATATGTCAGTGTAGAAACCATGCCTAAAAAATCCCAACAACAAAGTCCCAATATATGCCCAAGATGTGGTGTTATTGCATCTTCGCCAAAAAGGACATGGCAATTAGTTGCACCAATACCAGATAGTAGTGGTCGTATAACAATTACTGTAATGGGTATTTATGAATGCCCCTCCTGCAATTATAAGTGGCGAGCTGTTATATCTAAAATGAAAGTAGGTGGTGATAGTATTGAGATTGAAGGTTCAAAAGGTAAAGAGTTGAAATTAGCTAGCGAAGAAAAAGAAGCCCGTAGGCCTACAGTTATAGAGCTAGACCTCAAGGATATTTTAGAGGAAGAATGATTTGTTCATAATAAGAAAATTTATAAAACTATTGTTCAATTCCCTTCTAATACTCATTATAGCATTTTTATTGTATGCAAATATCGTATATTATGTTTTTGGTCAAATAACATTAGCTGTTATAAGAGGTAACAGCATGCATCCTCTTTTACGTGATGGTGATTTAGTAGTAGTAATTCCTTCACATACAATAAATCTTGGCGATATAATTGTATTTAGAAATGATAGGGAGGAGTTTGTAATTCATAGAGTTATTGCAAAACTAGAGTGTAATAGTAAAACCTTATATGTAACTAAGGGGGATAATAATCCATTTATAGACAGTCTTAGCATAGTCTATAGAAAGAGTATCGAATGTCCCAATGCAATACAGGTTATTATCAATAGTACCTCTAATAAATACATTAACTATATACATAGACTACTAGAAGGTGTTGACAGAGGTATAGATCATAGTAGAGTAGTAGGTAAAGCATTGAGTATCAATAAAATTATAATTAAAATAACAGGATTACCAATCCATAGCTGATTACAAAAGAATAGCACTTCTTACTTATCTCTTATCTTTCGCTAATAAATAGTTGCATACGTCCTTTACATACATTCCAGTATTACGCAGCTTTAAGAGCTTTTCTATGTAGCTGCTCCAGTCATAACCTAACTCTCTCCAGTATTCATATGAGCTCTTAAGTTTTGTAAAAGCTGTATAATGGAATATACAGAAGTCACTATGAACTGCCCTACGGCCACATATTACACATTTTCTATATAATGGTTTTTCTCCCTCTCTACTATATTTATATGGAATATAATTGTACATTTCCTCTATGACATTTTTTTCAATATTTTTGATGCTAGTTATGTAATGTAATATCATTTTCTTAGCTTCACTAATTATATCTTCACATTTGTTTTTTCCGATCTTGATTGATTCCAGATATTGTTCAAATCTCCTAGTAAGATCTACACTAATAAGCTCTTGTACATATTTCCTTAATATATTAACAACCATTACACCTACATCAGATATGTCAGTATTTTTTGATCTTTGGATTAAGTACTCTCTTCTATATAGTAATTCCACAATTTCAGCTCGTGTAGATTCTGTACCTATCCCTACATTTTCCATCCATTTAAAAAGAGAATACTTGTTTACAGTCTCTTTTACCCTGCTATATCTAGTTGTAAGCTTACATCTCTTAATAGGCAAGAGCAATCCTTTTCTCAGTCCTTCGTATAAAATTATTTTTTCTGTTATAGAATATGGGTAATACTTAAGCCAACCACTGTGAATTATTTTTAGACCACTCATAGAGTACTTAAGTCCACCAATTTCAAATACCAGCTCTACACTTTGTATTTTTGCAGCTGTTGAAAATGTAGCTAGATATCTTCTAACTATTAGATCATATAGCTTTATATGATTATCGCTAAGCTTAGCACCACTCTTTTCACCTGTTGGGTAGATAGCGGGATGCGCCGGATCGTCCTTCATTCCATTATTTGGTTTCAATATACCTTTTGTCTCTTTAAATAATTCCTCAATGTACTTTTTGTATCTAGCATTCTCCGCAAGTTTCTTGAGTATCTCTTTATTATCTAGTGATTGTGGAAGCTTTTGGCTATTTGTCCTGGGATAACTAATTAATGCCTCTAAATATAAATCCTCTGAAAGTTTTTGTGTCTTATACGGCGTAAAACCATATATTCTATATGCTTCACTCTGGAGGTCTGGTAAGTTAAATGGATGTGGTGGCTGAAGTTCTATAGTTTTTATCCTTATATCTATTATTTTAGCATATTGATTCGTCTTAATGTTCTCTACATATTGTCTGGCTTTCTCTAAAGATTTGAATGGTTCATCAATTAGGGTAACTATGTATTCTTTTCCATTTATATCAATCCATATAATTGGATATATTGATGGTATCGGTATGTGAAGCTTTTTTTGAAGTATTATATCTGTAGCATGGGCTAGTGTGGGTGTCTGCACCCTTCCTGCACTTAATATTCTTCTCAACTTGAATGCTTTAGAATATAGATCCATTAGCATTCTGGATATATTTATACCCCATATCCAATCAAGTACATGTCTACAATAGCCTGCCTCAATCATTTCAAAATCCATAGGCAATAGATTAGCAAATGCCTTCAAAATTTCTTGTTTAGTTAAACTTGAGAATTTAACTCTCTTTGCTTTTTTAACATCACCTAAATGTTTGATTATTAGGTATCCTATTAAAGAACCCTCTATATCATAATCACATGCATTAATATATTCATCAGCATTTTTGAATAGGATATCGAGTACCTTAAGAAATCTGTATGTATATTTGCTATTTCTATCCACAAGATACTTTGGTACCCACCTATAGCTAAAGATAGGATAACTTTTCTCATCAGTATATAGTGAGTAGAGATGTCCTGCTGCTGAAGCTATAACGTAAGTTCTTTCTACCTGTTGTACAATCCATATAGGGATTCCTAGTATTTTTCTCTTATTGGCCTTGCCAAGGGCACTTGCTATTTTTTCTGCTGCTTTAGGCTTTTCAGCTATAATCAATATATAGCTACGTGGTAAACTATACATTGTAATCTATAGATTTTATTAAATTATACAGTCTGCTTAAAATAATCTACTGTATCAAGTAATAGAAGGTGGAAATTATTATGTACCATACATTTCTTCACCAAAAATTTTTGTCATAAGCATCTCGATACTTTTTATTTTCCTCTGCTCAACTTCAATTAAAATTTTTAAAGGTACAAGCTGATACTCCCCATTAGGCTTCTCCCGTTTTATTATTATTGGTAATACCCCCATTAAGAACTCTTGCTCTGCTATAATTATAGGGTCTCTGGACTTTAGTTTAGAGACATCTATAAGAGGAGGAGCACCCATTGCTAACTGCGTTGCTCGTGCTGCAATAATTCTAGCTTTCTCATATTTTGTTAATCTCTTTGGTCCTATCTTAATATCATCGATTTTAGATACAATAATGTTTTCAATATCAGATTTTTCACTCAAGTTAGTCACCATATAAAATTCAGGTAATAGGGTGTGACTAAAAAACAATAAAAAAGTTTCATGAACTTTATAAACTAAAATTTTTAGTTAGTATCCAAGACTTCCTAAAAACGTTAAATATTCATTTGTAACTAAGCTTAATATGACGGTAATTTGCTACCTGCTTCTTCTTCCTCTTCCCTCCTACCCTCCTTTTTGCCCTTCTCTTCCCTCTTTGGAGATGCCGCAATAACGTCATCTATTTTTAGGATCGCTGAAGCTGTTTCTGTTGCACTTTTTATTATCTGTTTTTTAACCATTACAGGTTCAACAACATTTAAAGTATTGATATCTTCTACAACCTTACCATTAACTACATCTATACCAGCAGCGATTCTTCCCTCTGCATGATATCTTCTTAGCTCCATTATCGTTTCGAGCACATCCATACCAGCTGTTTGTGCTAGTATTGAAGGTATCTCTTCTAATGCATCAGCAAATGCTAAAATAGCTAGCTGCTCTCTACCACCAACACTTTCAGCCCATTTGCGAAGTCTCATGGCAACTTCAATCTCTACAGCACCTCCTCCAAATACAGTTTTAGGCTCTCTTAAGATGTTTCTTATTGTATTTAAGCCATCATTTATACTCCTTTCAACTTCATCTAGAAGCATATCATTAGCTCCTCTCAATAATATTGTTACAGCTCTTGGATTCTTACACCTCTCAACAAACACCATCTTATCGTTTCCTATTCTCCTCTCTTCAACAAGTTCACATACACCTAAATCTTTCTCCGTTAAATCTCTTACGCTTGTTACTATTCTTCCTCCTGTTGCTTTTTCTAGTTTTTCCATATCACTTCTTTTAACTCTTCTAACAGCCATAACACC
>CALJEI010000003.1 GCA_938074605.1 uncultured Ignisphaera sp. | reverse complement strand
ACTAAGCCTCCAGCCTAAAGCACCAATATTTTCCTCAAGATGTTTAAGGTTAGATGCTTTGGGTATTGGTACAACATTATCTATACATATAAGCCAGTTTAATGCAATTTGTGTAGCCGTTTTGCCATACCTTCTACCTACTTCAGCTAGATAAATATCGTTGGCAAGTGCTCCTCTCTCTATAGGTGTATAGGCCATGTACATTAGACCCTCACTCTGTACATATGGTATAACCGCCCTCTCATCATCTCTATAGAGAAGACTAAAATGGTTTTGCACTACAGCAACATCATACTTTTTACAGCATTCTCTAGCTCTCTTAATACCCTCAACATCAAAGTTACTTAGACCAAAAACCCTTATAACTCCATCATCTACAAGCTTTTCAAAAGCCTTTATAGTTTCACATATAGGTATAGATTCACTTGGCCAGTGGAGAAGGTATATATCTATATATGTACCTAGCCTCTCCCTACTCTTCCTAGCCGAATTTAAAACACTTTCATACGATGCATTTATAGGCCAAACCTTTGTAGCTATAACAATCTCATCTCTTTTAAAACTTTTTATAGCCTGACCAACAATCTCCTCACTATGTCCACCACCATACATCTCAGCAGTATCTATAAGATTTAGCCCTAGTTCAAGCCCCCTCCTAAGAACCTTTATCCACACATTATCAAATCTACTATCTGGCTCCCAAAAACCTCCACCTATACCCCAGGTTCCCATACCTATAGATGATACACAGCCTATATGCTTAAAACACTTGATATCTCTAGCCAATATTAGCCACCTAGGCTAGAAACACTAGAAAGATATTTAAGATTAAGCAAAGTAAAGACTGCTATAGCTCCATAATTTATATACATAATAAATTGAGCTATAGAAAGACTGTTTTCTTTCCAATTTTCTCTATTAATCTACAGCTTCTCTACGATAGAAATATTAAAATAAAAGTGTATCTAGAGGTAAATTGATTATTGCTACAACCCTAGTTCATCTGCTATTCTCTGAAGTGCTTCTAATGAAAGTGGTAAAAATTCCTCTAGATCTACATTAAGAAGCTCTACCTCTTTAATTCTCTCTCTATCAACACCTCTAGCAAAGTCTTTTGATTTAAATTTCCTTAAAAGTGTTGCAGGTTTTACTTCAGAAAGCTTTTTATTGGGCATTACAAGTGCTGTAGCTATAATAAGTCCAGAGACGTGATCAGATGCCCTAAGCCCGTGGAGAATCTTTAAAGCTCTTTCATCTATAACTCTAAATCCATTATGCTCATTGTGGCCAGCTATAGCCTCTAGTGCTTCACGAGGAAGACCACTACTGCTTAAAATGTTTAAAGCCTCTAGACCATGTTTCGCCATATCTCTTTCAACATAGTCATAGTCTATATCATGTAAAAGTCCAGTCAAGCTCCAGATAACCTCATTTTCACCAAGTCTTTTAGCTAGAGAGCACATAATAGCTTCAACAGCTATACAATGTTTAATCATCTTCTCATCCTTTAGATATCTATATAGTAGAGCTAGAGCTTCCTCCCTAGACAACACTGCTGTACACCAAAAATTATAGAGATTTTATGTAGAATAAGAAAAGCTTTTAACACCAAGCTAAACCATTTACCTTTACGCTTTTAGTAATATCCTTTAATGCTAAATGTTTTCATAAAATCAAGAGAGGATGGTATACTAGCTAATAAGGTATTAAAGTCTTTTTCTCAAGATCTATATTGTTATACTCTATAATAGAATTCTATGCATTGGGATAGATTCTTTAGAGATACCATATTTCTATCTATTTAACCTCTTTATTAATTCTAGATATTCTTGTGTTGAAATCCATCTTTTCTTTGATTCGCCACTCTTTATCTGTTTAATAAATGTTTCAAACCATTTCCAATCTTTTTCATATACATGATAAGAATCTGCGATATGCATGTAGTAACCAACATCAACACCTATATGCTCAGCTACATACTTTTGAAGTTCTGTAAAGGCATACATATTCATATAAGCAGCTTTAAATGCATCATTGCTTCTCATATGTATATGCATAGCTAACCTACCCCCTACAACTCTAAACCATATTCTCTGTAGACATGGTGGATGCTCAGTTTCTAGATCCTTCCACGGCTGCCATGTTATTGCCTGAGCTCTTCTAGTATATGGTATCTTCTTAAGCTTCTCAATAACCTTTCCAATCTGATCTACCGTAGAGCCATTTGGAAGCCTATAGCTGAAAAGCCTCTCATGATAGGTATAACCAAATTTCTCAGCCAAATAATCATGTACACCTTTAATAACCTCATCAACATATTCAATTAGCCCCTTAAGAGATCCTGCTACAATACCTTTTAGATGTATTCTAGGTTCTGCAAAGGGGTTTCTTACAATCAGTATTGCAGGTGCATCAATAGATTTTTCACCATACTCAGTATCTATTACAGTACCAATCTCAGAAAGTTTAACTAGGCTCTGCTCCCAAACCTCGGGAAGACTTTCACCAACAACATAAACAACACTCATATATAGATCGCCAAAAATTTCTATATCTCTCAGAGCAATATTAAGTGAGAGACCCATAAAACTACTATAAAGTGATTAACTAACTCATTCCCCCTAACCCCTATAGCCACTAGCTACTCCCCACTAAAATCTTCATAATCATCCAATCCTTGAAATAATATTTGTAGCCATAGATCCACTATAATATGCAATTATATCAAAACAAATACTAAATAGTATTTGGATACTATACTATTTTATTCAATTTAATGTTTTTAGCCTCCAAATGCCATTGGCTGAATATATATTTTATCTCCATCACTTAACTTTGTTAATGGATCTACAACTAGAATGCCATTTACTATTACAAGGATTTCGCCATTTAAAAAAAGTTTAAATAGGGATTCTCCAATCTCTCTCCCTATTACTGAGGGGAGTATCTTTAAAAAAAGATCCTCTATTTTAGAGTCTCTATCTATATCTAGCCAAATGAATTTTCTTCCAGTTTTTTGTGCTAAAGACCATGAGAACTCTATGTATATCCTCACCCTCTCATTCACCCAACTGGTAGCCTCCCAAGTTTTGCAAGCTCTTCTGCAACATATTGTAGACCTAGCTCCTCAAGCTTTCTTCCTGTTGGTATACCTGTATTTACATCCCATCCCCTAGCAATATAGTAGTCATCAAGCAGTTTATCAAGCTCAAATACCTGTCCCTTTGATGGTATTCTAGGAACAGGTTCTCTAAGGAATCTCTCGGGTAGTGTATCATCTTTTCTTGTAAAGCCCTCTCTAACATTAAAAGCTCTTTCAATATTGTATATTCTTTCACCAACTAGAAATAGATACTGTATATCTTTAAATTCTTCAATTCCTGTAGCAGCATAGAGCATTCTTGAGGCTAGGTCTAGAGGTATCATTGTCCGTGGGAAGAGACAGAATCCAATAGCCTCATAAATGGTTGTTGTATCTTGAACTTTTTTTGCAAGTGCACCCTTACCCTCAATTGTAAATGGGTCTACCTTCTCTGGAAAGCCTGATATCTCATAAGTGTTCCATCCAATCATGTGGCTTGCACCAATATTTGATGTAGCTAGACTTAGGCCATGGGCTTTTGCTGATCTTGGGTCATAGGCTGGAATCTCAAGTCCTTTACCATGCATAGCAAATCTCTCTGCTCCACGGCCAATAATCTCTGCAGCTCGTGCTACACCCTCTGCAAGAATATTGCCTATACCCTCCCTAAGAGCAATCTTTCTTATAAGCTCAAATGCAGGTTCTAGATTACCCCATCTAAGATCAAGGCCGTCAACCTCACTTTTTGATAGTATACCCTTTTCATAAAGCTCATAAGCAAAAGCTATTGCAACACCAGCTGAAATTGTGTCTAGTCCATAGATATCACATAGCATATTTGCATACATTATTGCCTCTAAATTTGTAACACCTAATACACCACCAAAAGACCATAATGTTTCATATTCAGGTTTATCCCATATAATACCTGCATATGGACCCTTTGATGTTTTGAAGAAGTGCCAACACTCCATAGCACAATTATAGCAGCTACCAGTTTTAACAACATATGTTGCAAGTACCTCTGGTTTAAATCTCTCTACATTGTCAAGCTCTAGCTGCTTAAAGTTATAGGTTGGGAAGTGACCCAATGTATAGAATAAATAGACGACGCTAGCCGTCCCAAGACTTCGAAAGCTATGAAATGTTGGATTTTTATGGTAGAGATCTAGCTGTTCCTCAACAAGTTTCTCAAATTCCTCCTCATTGTATAGCTCTGGCTTTCCAGTACCTTTAACAACTATAGCCTTTAGATTCTTAGAACCCATGACAGCTCCTCCACCACCCCTACCGGCACTTCTAGTATCATCAGTTTGTATAGATGCAAATCTAACTACATTCTCACCAGCAGGACCTATGGTAACAAGTTTTGCATCACGATCAGTCTCCTTAAGGAGAATCTCGGTTGTATGAGTGGTTATAGCCCCCCATACATGAGATGCGTCTTTAAACTCAATAACGTCATCTTGCACCCATAGATATGTAGGTTTTTCAGCTTTACCTACAACAATAATTGCATCATAGCCAGCTAGCTTCATCTCTGCCCCAAAATTCCCTCCACCAACACTTCTAAAGTATGTTCCTGTCAATGGAGATTTAAATGATACAAAGAATTTACTTGTACTATGGGCACCAACTGCGGCTAGGGGCCCTACAGAGAATATAATCATGTTTTCAGAGCTAAAGGGGTCTATACCTGGCTTCATGTAATCCCATAGAAGTTTAGCTCCAAAACCTCTTGCACCAATAAAATTTTTTACCAACTCTATAGAGGTTTCTATGACTTTATATGTCTTTGTTGATAGATCTGCCCAGAGAATCTTGCCTGCATAGCCATATAGTTTAGGTTGCACCATTTTTAGAGCCACCCTCTTAGAAATATCCTCTAGAGCTACATATATAAATTTTTATAGGTATTGTAGATGCCACCACATATATAATAGTGCCATCTATTGAGACATTAAAGCAAATTAGGGTTAGCAGTAAAGATGTAATATGGTGAGGAGATATGTTTCTTCCAAAGAAACATCGTGCAGCATTGGTTAAAGAGTTTGGCAAACCGCTTGTTATTGAGGAAATTCCAACTCCTGAGCCTAGAGATGAGCAGGTTTTAATTAAGGTTCTTGGCGCTGGCATATGTCATACTGATGTACATGTCTGGAGGGGGGACTGGTCTGCAGCAAAAATACCACCAAAACTACCATTTATATTATCCCATGAGGTAGTAGGTACTATAGTTGCTAAAGGGGATAGGGTGCCTGATGATCTAAAAGAGGGTAGAAGTGTTCTAGTCTATGCATGGCAGTGGGCAAGGGATGATCTATATACTATTAAGGGGCTTACACAACTAAGCAACTATCCTACACATCTAGCTATAACTGTTGATGGTGGTCTACAGGAGTATTTCCTAGTCTCAAACTATAGATTTCTAGTTGATGCTGAAGGTCTTGATGATCTACCAGCAGCAGCACCATTAGCTTGTGCAGGGCTAACAACATATAGAGCGGTAAAAAAGGTGTTGCCATATCTAGAGCCAGACGATTATGTCGCAGTAGTAGGTCTAGGGGGTCTTGGATCCTATGCAATACAGTGGGTAAGGGTTTTAGCACCATATGTTAATCTAATTGGTGTAGCTGGTAGAGATGAATCAATAGAATTTGCATCAAAGATTACTAAATTAGATGCTACTGTCAATACCTCTAAGGTTGACCCAGTTAAAGCTATTATGGAGATTAGTAGGGGCAAAGGCCTAAAAGCTGTAATAGATACTGCTGGTACAGAAGCAACAATAACTACATACATCAACCTTCTTACTAAAATGGGCATATACATACTTGTCGGTATGATTGGTGCAGAAGCAAGAATATCCCCACTACTCCCATTTGTAGTAAATGAGAGAATTCTTACAGGATCTATTGTTGGTTCATTAAGTGAACAGATAGAGGTTGTAAATGCTGCAAGAAGAAATATGATAAACTATAGAGCTGTTATATCAAGAAGACTCAAACTTGAAGAAGCTACAGAAGCACTAGAAGCACTAGAAAAGCGTAGAGCTTTAGGTAGACAGATTGTTGTATTATAATTATAGGGAACTCACCCATATTTTTAAAGCTAATAACTATAAATATTTCATATGTAGGAAATAGTTAACCAAATATCATCATCCCATGGTGGCTACTACTATGTGAAAATTTTTAAGTCTAGCTTAACCAAACAACTACTATTAAATGTGCTAGCTTGGGTATGCCCATGAAATTCACCTTTTTATGTAGAGAACCACTATATAGTGCTAGAAAACGTATTGCTGTTATTGGAGCAGGGCCTGCAGGGCTTACAGCAACTGGATACTTTGTGTGTAGAGGTTATGAAGTTGATGTCTATGATAAGCTTCCTTACCCTGGAGGACTAATGACTTTTGCAATCCCTCGCCATCGAATTCCTTTTGAGGAGATCCTCGATGGTTGGAGAGATTTAGAGAAGAACTTTAGCGTAAAATTCTATCTTAAAACAAAGGTTGCTATTGGCAATGGGTATGATGAGGGTGATGAATTTGTTGAAAGAAGGCTGGATCTCCTAGAACTCTCTAGAAACTATGATGGTGTTATAATTTCTACAGGTACTTGGAGGTCTAGAAAGCTTGGCATTGAAGGTGAGAATTCTAGAAATGTTATTACAGCGCTAAGTTTTCTTTATCATCAGAGATTAAAAGAGTTAAAACTATCTAATGGAGATACACAAAGTTTTGGTAAAGCCATAATTATAGGCGCAGGGCTTTCGGCTATTGATGCAGCTGAAGAATGTCTTTCTATTGGTGTAAAGGAGGTTTATATAATGTATAGAAGGAGTGTTAAGGAGGCTCCAGCAGGAGTCTATAAAATAAATAGTCTTATTGATAGAGGCGTTAAATTTGTTGAGCTTGTTCAGCCTAAAAAAATTATTTCTGTTAACGGTTTTGCTAAAAGCGTTGAATTTATTAGGGTTAGACTTGGGGGGCTTGACGAAAGCGGAAGGCCGAAGCCAATCCCCATAGAGGGATCTGAATTCACGATGGAGGCAGATCTAATAATAGCAGCAATAGGGGAAACTCCAACACCACCAATATACTCAGGTGAGTTAATAAAGTACATTGGTATAGATGGAAGGCTTAGTGTTGGTAGCGACTATAGAATACCAAATACAAATATATTTGCTATTGGTGATGTGGTTACAGGTCCCTCAAAAATAGGGCTTGCTATAGATCATACACTAAAGGCGGTAAGAATCATCGATGGCGCTATATCTGGTGAAAAGATTAAAGTTGATGATATGTTAAAAAGGATAAAGAGAGTTGAAAAGCCAATGCTAAAATTTGTAGAGTGGAGAGACAGTATTTCTGAGGAAATATGTAGATATCTAAATAGCTACACAGATATAAAACTAGAGAGCTGTCTATCTCTATCGCCATTCACTAGAATCTTTATCTACACAAAATGTATAGAGTGTGAAACATGTAATGCTGTATGTAGCTTTATCCACGATGGTAGATCTCTTATAAAGATTAGAAAAACAGAAGACGGCTTGGCAATTCCAACATCTTGTCTTCACTGTATAAATGCAAAATGTGTAGCAGTCTGTAGGAAAAATGCTATCATTAGAGGTAAGCTAGGAGAGATATTAATAGATTATAGAAAGTGTAACAAATGCATGGATTGCGTAAATGAATGCCCAATAAAAGCAATAAGAATAAGTAGAGGAGATATAGTAAACTGTGATTTATGCCAATACCTAGTAAGAGGAGGACTAGAACCAGCTTGTATAGCTATGTGCCCAGCTAGAGTAATAGCATTAACCACTAGACGGAGTTGAATTCATAGAATAAAACCCCATTTAATATAATTTTTTCCATTTAAATACCATGCTTTTTACTTTACGTAAAATCTTGTACTTCACCATATAGTTAGTAAAAATAGATGAAGGAAAACTTTGTTTATTGTAGTTGAGACAAGCAATAGCATATTAGTTCTAGTTGTGAGTTAAGGAAAAATTTGCTAGCTTTTAATCTAGATATTAGTGGTAGAATATGGCTGGAAAACTTCCACCTAAAATGTTGTTAAGATATGTTATTAGTAGAACTGGTATTCAAGATCCATCAGTTATCATAGGTCCTTCCATTGGTGAAGATGCTGCTATAGTAGATATTGGTAATAATAAGGTTTTAGTGGCACATGTAGATCCTATTACTGGTGCTGTTGAGTTTTTGGGATGGCTAGCTGTACACATTTCTTGTAATGATATTGCTGTTAGGGGGGTGAGGCCGAGATGGCTTCTTTCTGTTCTCTACTTACCTGAGGAAGCTGGTGAGAGTCTAGTGGATGAAATAACTAGCCAGATAGATGCTGCAGCTAAAGAAGTTGGGGTAGCTGTTATTGGGGGGCATTCCGAATTTGTTTCTGGACTCAATAGACCTTTGATATCAATGACTGCTATAGGGATAACTGAAAAGGATAAGTATGTAACAACTGGAGGTGCGAGAGTAGGTGATGCTGTAATTATGACTAAGACAGTGGGTATTGAGGGTACAGCCATACTGTCTACAGACTTTAGGGAAATCCTTCTAGAGATGGATGTACCTCAGCACGTCATTCAACAAGGTAGAGAATTCATTAAAAAAGTGAGTGTTGTTAAAGAAGCTCTACTACTATCTGAGGCTGGGCTTGTCACTTCAATTCATGACCCAACTGAAGGTGGACTGCTTGGTGGGCTAGCCGAAATAGCCTATGCATCTAAAAAAACTATTCATGTCCATGAAGAAAATGTAGAGATAGCAAAAGAAACTCTCATCATTACCTCAGCTCTTAGACTTGATCCAATGAAACTCATAAGCTCAGGAACTCTTGTAGCTACAATACCTTGTGATAGAGTAAAAGAAGCAATTGAAATACTGAAGAAAGCAGGTATAGAAGCTAGAGTGATAGGCTATGTAAGTGATAAATCAGATAGCCTAGTGATGGTATATAGAAGGGATGGATCTATAGAGAAAATTAGTGATGTATATGTTGAAGATGAATTATTTAGAGCTTGGAGGATTTGGGGAGAAAAACTAAAGAAGTCTGGGGAGAGATAGAGATATCATCATATACCAAACACACATCCGATGCTGGATATCTGTAACACATTTTCAATACTTTAATTATGTTTCAAACCGTTAACTCTAAGAGATTTAGAAAAGCTTAGGAATAAGCACAATTAAAACCTATAGCTATTCACGTGTATATTGTCGATTGAATGCAACAGCTAATTCAATTATTGAGAGGAAATTCTTTTAAAAGCAAAAAACATAGTTGAATAGGTACGTTGAGTTTATTAGTAAAGTTGATGGAGGAGTAAACTACAAATATTCCAGATAGAGAACCGCTACCTGATGGTGAAATGGGAAGGATGACCAATGAAATTAAGGAGAGAATTTTGCGATTCCATTGGTGAAGCTATTATATGTAGTTATGAGGATGTTTAAAGGATTAGGAAAAGTATTTAAATACCTACTTGGGGGTAGACTAAAATTGGTGTTTTTATGATTAGTATTAATGAAAGAGCTTTTAAAGTTGTTAATGAGATGATTAATAAAGCTGACAAACTTAATGTGAAAGTATTTAAAGCTCGATGTGGAGCAACAATAATAGATTGTGGTGTAACTGTTAAAGGTAGTATTGAAGCTGGTTTATATGTAGCTAGGATTACTGCTGGAGATCTTATTAACTTCTCTCTTTCAACTATAGATTACGGTGGTTTCACCCTTCCAGTTTTAAATGCATTCTCGGACTACCCAGTTATTGCAACTATGGGAAGTCAATTAGGGGATTGGGAGGTTAGGTATGGAGAATATTTTGCAATAGGCTCAGGACCTGCTAGAGCGCTAGCTTTAGATAGAAGCATTCCAATGGCTGTTGGATTAAAGAGGGAGGAGCTTCGTAGACAGGGTCTTATAACATATACTCCAAGAGAAATATATGAAAAAATTGGATATAGAGATAGCTATGATAAGGCTGTTATTGTAATGGAGTCTAGTAGCATTCCACCAGATGAAGTCCTACGGTCAATAGCAAAATCCTGTAACGTGGAGCCAGGAAATCTATACGCACTAATTACACCTACTTCAAGTTTAGCAGGCTCGGTTCAAATAGTTGGACGTATTATAGAAGTAGGGATTTTTAAGCTAGCCCTACTAGGATTTGACTTCACAAAAATATTCTTCGGCTCAGGAAGTAGCCCAATAGCTCCACCACATCCAGATCCATCTATAGCCATGGGGAGAGTAAATGATGCTATAAGGTATGGAGGTACGACATACTATATTGTAGATTATGAAGATGATGAAGAACTGAGGAACTACATAGCCAAAGTGCCTCCAACAGACAACAAATCATTTACAGAAATATTTAAGGAGGCTCCAAGAGGATTCTACGACGTAGATCTAAGGGCATTTGCTCCAGCAGCAATCACTATAACAAATCTCAAGACAGGAAGAACATTCTCCGCTGGATATATAAAGCCCGATATGCTTAGAAAAACTCTTGGAATAGAATAATCCTCACAATATAATTTGGACTTATTGAAGCCTTTTTATCATTGTTTTAGTTTTTCGTAAGGACCTACATACGTTAATGTTTATAGAGAGACTCATAATACTATTTAGGGGCCGCTCAATAAAGGTTGAGAGCTTGTAATAGTTGCAAAATAAAAGCTCTTCCTAAGAGCAACTAAACTTAAGACGTTGAGATATCTAGGAACGCTTTTAAACATTCCCAAGGGCAATGCAAGCCAAAGATTGATGTAGAGGAAATGAGGTAATGAGACTAGACATATGAATCTATATAAGAGTTGAATTAATTTGTTGAGTTATTTATTAGTTTGTGTGAAGGACTATTAAATCTGCAATTTCTATTCTAGAACATATTTTTATTTAATGTGCTATGAGACGATTTCTAATAATCATTAATTCAAATAATATAGTTACCAGTAATGGTAGTTCAAGTGCTGGCGCTATAGCTACGACCAATGGTACAAGAGTTTGTGGAAATACAGTTGCCGCAATAGCTAGAGAAACCTCGCTATTTCTAGCTGTTGTTGTGAATGTAAGTAGAGCTAACTCTTCATAGGTCATTCTAGCTGCTTTAGCAATTACAATGTTGAGTAGAGGCATTGTTAGAAAAAATATTGTTATAGGTGGAACTATTTTAAAGAGCACAAATGGATTCATGTAAAGTCTTTCAGCTTGTGAAGTAAACATTGAGGCTATAACAATCATGAGTAAAACAATCTTTAGTGCTGTAATAATGGAGCTGGTTTCCATGGCTGCCAATCTAGCTATTCTAACTACTCTTGATAAAAGTAGTGGTAGAACAAGGTATATAGCTAAATTATAAATGAGCTCCCGCATATCAAATGGAATTAATACTCTAAGAAATATGTAGGAATAGACTGGCATTAACGCTAGCTGAAATAGAAGATTAAATCCTAGTAAAACAATGCCTGTACTAGTATCACCCCTAGCCAACCCTGTAAATACTAGATACCAACCAATACATGGAGTGACAAGATATAGTAGATAACCAGCATAAATCTCTGGATAAATAGCTAAGAATAGCTTACCAAGCAACCAACCATAAACTGGAATAAATACAAAGTTTATACCTAGAGCTATACCAATAAGCTTTTGCCTTCTTCCAAGTGCATGTACAATATCAACCAGTTTCTTTTCGCTCATGATCAGTGTAATAACTATGAAAATTCCAACTTTAACTACTAGAGCAGATATTGCCATATAGCTAGGAAAGAACTTATGAATTCCCAAGCCAATAAAAACGGATACAATAAGTAGGACTGGCTGCATCTTATCTACTAGACTAAGCCCCTTAGATCTACTCACACTTTTCACCATTCAAATAAACATCTAGAACCGAAAGACAGTATATATATTTGGTGTACAATGCTTAGATTCATAGTCGATGATGTTATAGCAAATTATTGTAAATGTGGCAGCTGATGGGCTCTAGATCTAGGGGAAGGATTACACCATAGTCTTTCCATCAATTAGTGATGAGTTTTTAATGCAATTAAACTAATGCAAGCCTATACTTTTGATGCTCATTTAAGTGATGGCAAGCTAGATCCAACAAATGTACTACTCTTTAACGAATATTCAATTACTTTGATACATTTAATTCCAACTTTAAATTAAGCATATCAGTTAGCATCATGACTACCTTTAAAGGATGTGATTTGCTTAGCCTCAATTCAACTTGTAAAACTATTATAATATTTGTATCAACATTTCAATTAACATCGATAAAGAATTCACTAATATCATTAGCATCAAGTGTTCATGTTGACCATGGTGATTATTTTAGACCTATTTGGTGATTACAATGTTGATATAACGGTTTACGTTAATATTAGTTAGCATCAGTACGTAGATTAACTACGGCAATACTCATGGCATTCTTCATATGCTATAACGTGATAAGCTAGTGTTTGTTTAAATGCAGAACACCACAATTTTATTTGCAGCTATCCCCAAATTGAGACATCTATAGACTTATCTATAATTCAATTTATAAGTAATTATACTATTAAATTAAGTCCATTGAAATAACTAACGTATTAGCAGAACCTATTGTATAAAAATAATTGTTGGAATGTTGAAGCCTATATTTCTTAATGTCGTAAAAATCTATGGCTTGATTAAGTACCTGTTGGTCGTATACAAAATGTCAAAGAGTTTATAAGTAAAATGGTTAATGTAATGTAAATAGACTTGAAGTTAATATAGTAAAAATTGAAATAATTAAAATAGGTGATTCATATAGAAATTATGACGTATTCTACCTTCTTTTTGTTCCAAAATAGTTGAAGATATTAAAGGTTGTAACTAAAGTTCTACTCTTCTATGGTTTTTAGGCCCTATATGCCCTACAATAGTTTGTACTATAACTGTTTCAAGTCCTTGATCTTCTAGAATTTTTTTGACATTTAGCATTTCAGATACGCTTGGTCTTCTTATATCTCTTCTTCTAAATGTTGGGAAATAGTCTAGTACTGTAACCTGAATTTTTCTATCTATAGAAGCTATTTTTCTTCCAGCTTCAGCAATTTCGTCCATAGATATAAGATCCTTGTTATAAATTAGACCAACACCAAGGTATACTTTATCGCTATATCTCTCGTATATATACTCAACGGCTTTCCATGCTGTAGTGAGGTATTTTTTAGCTAAATCATTATTACTAAGCCCTGTAATCCTCATATATGTTTCAGTTTTTACACACTTAGGCTCAACGCCTATGTTATTGCATCCAGATTCAACAAGTTCATCTATATAATCTGGTGTAAGGATGGTTCCATTACTATCAAGATGTCTTCTAACCTTAGGGCTAACCCTTTTACTAACTTCTCTAAAAAATTCTATAAGCCATCTTCTATTTATAGTTGGTTCACCACCGCTTATAGCAATACCCCTAGTATTATATTCCTTATGGCAATAGACGATAGCTACAGCAGCTTCTCTAGGGCTCATAGGCTGTGAAACATTATCGTAGGTTATAGAATAGTTTTGACATTGTGGACATCTTAAATTACATCCAGCAACCCATATAGCAGCTTCAACATAGTTGATGTAGTCTACCTCCCACCAAGGAGTACCCTTACCACCAACGGTATGAGGCGATGGACCATGTACAATTCTAAGAGGTTCAAATTTCTCTACAGAAGTTTCAATCTTCATACCATTTCTAGCAGAAGTTATACAAACTCTTTCAAGCTTTCCATCAATAATAAGGGCACAACTCCAGCAACCACCAGTTCTACAAGCAATTGAAGGTATCTTAGAACCAGGAGTACCAAGCTTAAAACCACAGTAGCCCTCTAAAGCTTCAGCTAATGTTATATCAGAAGGAACGCTATATTCAATGCCATCCACATATATCTTTACAAATTCAGCATTAATAGGTTTACGAACAATTTTTCTAGCTTGATAAGGACATGAATAAAAACATGAAAAACATCCAATACATAAATTAGGAGAATAACATATGTTAACAGTACTACAGAAACCACATCTCCTACACCTCCTATAATCGATAACAACCTTCGTACCAAGCATTTGCATCAACTAGATATATAGAGTAACCTAATAGATAGCTTTATATGAAGCTTTAACAAATTCCAATCCGTAGACAACAAAAACAAGATTTTAATCCATACCATTGAGATGTTATAAGCTTAAACTTAACACATTTACTAAAAATTGTATTCTTTGTTAAAGACATAATATAAAATTTGAAAAAGTGGCAATACATGTTTTAAGCAATTAGTATTAATTTTATTAAAACTATTTAGAGTAGTTTTATATAGCTAGTTTAATTTTGTAAGGATTACTCTAAATATTGTTTTTAAAATATTATATTTGATGAGCTTAGTAAAGCTATATTTAACAAATCTGGTTATATGTAGAAAGTAGATAAATTTCACTTTTCTACAGTCATTAAGGCTCTATAATCGTTAAAGTTATGTGATTATGTTTATATGTTTTAATAAATAATGGGTTAATTAAGCTTAAATTTAAAATATTTATACTAAGTTATCAATAATTTATTGTTAAAGTATTGATTAGTATGCCCCACATTTCTTTACTGCATTAATAGCTGCTTTAAGGTTTTCTGGTTTTGTTTCATCGGGTATTCCTGCAACACCACTTCCACTAAATATAAAGCCTCCAGGCTCCTTAACATCGCTTAAAAGTCTACATACTTCTTCATATACTTTATCTGGCGTTCCAAGTATATAGTGTGATGGCGGGATTCCTCCCATGATTATAACATGATCTCCTAAAACTTTCCTAACTTTCCTGAGATCAGTTCTCTCAAAGAAAGCTACTATACCTCCTTTAGGTAGTTCAAGAATTGTGTCTAGAAATGATGTATAGTCTCCCTCAAAGAAAATTTGCGGCATAGCTCCAGCATTTATAAGCTCCATAACTACTTTCTTTAATGGCTCCCAATAGAATTCTCTAAAAAGCTTTGGAGGAATCATTTCATTTAAGTGTAGTGGTATAAATGCCAATACCATCTTTATATCAAATAATGCTAAGACTTCAGATGGTATTGAGACGCTCATTTTACTAAACTCTACTACTAGTGGAGTAATAGAGTTAAGAGCAGCTCTAACTTTATCTGGATGTCTATAGAGGTCGGCAAGAGTATGGGTTATATGCCTTAAGTTATCAGCTATAAAGTCTAGTGGTGCATAACCAAATCCCATGGGGAATGTAGGGTATCCAAGTTTTCTTAATTCAATCAATAGTTTTTCAGAAACTAGAGTAAATCTCTCTAACTCAATTCCAAATTTAATTAATGCCCCATATGCTTCAGGTGAAGCAGGATCTTTAAGAGCTTCATAAACACGTGGAATAATTTTTCTTGTAAGAAAGTCTATAGGATTTTTTGCAAGTTCATCATACTCCTCAACCTCCATAAACTTTCCACCAAGGAATTGAGCTGGAACATTTGGCGGAAGTTCTCTACCAGGCCACCTAGTATATCTATCCCTCAATATATCGTGAAACGGTCTCGCTATAGCAAATATCCTTAAAGCCAAATCAGGATGCACCTTGAATAGAGCAAAGCCTAGTGGAAGCGTCATACCAGCTCCAGGTAGCGCTAAACCACCCACATCAAAATCAAAATCTCTATAAACTTTCAATAATGCTTCACTAAACTTTTGATAATCTGACGAATATTCAGCATAACTTATACCTACATACCTTGCTGGAAAGTAGTGGAAAGCTGGCATAAATGGTACTCTATCAGGCTTTAAATTCCTTAAAGTTTTCTCAACCCTATCTTTCCTCTTTTTAAGAAGTTCTTCAAAGAATTCCATCCCCATCTTTTCACCAGCAAACACAGATTCGCTGCTGGTATACATAATCTGTTAATTGATATATAAGGCTTTTATTCAATATATGGCTAGAGTAACCATAATTTTGATATTATTTAATAATTCAAGGAAATAAGAAATTATTCTAAAATTGAAAAGCTGGACAACAAATATGTATGACAATAAATAATCCACCTTAGGTTTGTTTAACTGTGATTATTTCTAGATCTATGAATGAAGTTTTAAGATTTTTGTTTATCAGTCTCTATTTTTCTATTCCTATTAGTTGTTAGTATAAATATAGATCATAAGAGAGTTAGGGACTCTAGATGTAGAAGAACATTAGCTAATGAAATATGTGTTTAGATAAATAGAGGCTAGGTATCTAGATAGTAGTGTAGCTCTATTGGTGTTGGATACATTGTTACTCTTCTGGCCTCCTCCCTCTTAACCTCTATATAGCTTTCTATAAGCTCTTTTGGTACTATGGGTTTTAGCCATTCATTATCAGACTCAAGTTCATCTAAGGCTTCATCTAATGATCTTGGAAGCTCTTTTATACCTAGTTCTCTTCTTCTATATTTAGATAGATTATATACATTTTCATCAACTGGATCTCCAGGCTCTATCTTTCTCTTAATACCATCTAAACCAGCTAGTATTACTGCTGTAAAAGCTAGATATGGATTTGCACTAGGATCTGGAGGCCTATATTCAATTCTTGTAGAGTTACCATTTTTATTATAAGCAGGTATTCTTATAGCAGCACTTCTATTTGCCTTACTCCATACAAGATATACAGGGGCTTCATATCCCGGTACTAGCCTTTTATAACTATTTACTGTAGGGCTAACAATTGCTGAAAGTGCTCTTGCATGTTCTATTAAACCACCTATAAAATATCTTGCATATTGACTAAGATTAGCATAGCTATCACTAGGATCGTAGAATAGATTTGTATCATTCCTCCACAGACTTACATGGACATGCATACCATTACCATTATCACCATATATAGGCTTTGGCATAAATGTAGCAATAAGCCCTTTTCTAAAAGCAAGAGATTTTACAACAAACTTAACTGTCTGCATAGCATCCCCAGTAACTACTGCTGCACCTCCCCTAAAGTTTATTTCGTGTTGAGAAGCTGCTGCTACTTCATGGTGAAGAACTTCAACACCTATATCAAAATACTTTACTAGTGTTTCACCTATCTCAATCCTAAGCTCATGAAATCTATCCTTTGGATAAATACTGTAGTACCCATCTTTATACCTATTAACAAAAGCTGATCCATTCCACGGAGCCTCACTACTATGTATCTCAAAGTGCTGAGCCCATGTATCTATAGATACATTAACTCTATCAAATATAAAAAACTCTAGTTCAGCTGAAATAAATAGCCTTATACCCTGGTCCATTAAGTATGAATCAAGCCTTTCAGCAACATATCTAGGATCCTTTAAAAATCTTAAGCCATCAATATATATACCACAGATTATTCTACCTATTCCATTCTCCCACGGTATTACGTTAAATGTATCTAGAACTGGCTTTAAAATAAGATCACTCTTCTCAATACCTGTAAACCCCTTGATACTACTTCCATCCAGCTTACCAAGACCACTCTCTATACTTTCTACTGTTAATAGTTTACTTGATATTGTTGCATGTCTTAAATACCCAACTAAATCTGTAAACTGAAGATCTATCCACCTAATACCCCGATCATTAATATTCTTTATAATCTCTATTGGTTCCACTATCATCGATGTAACACTTAGAGTACATCTATAATAGGCAGGGTATATAAGTACTGCTATAATTTGTTGTGGATATTTGTACATATAGCCTATATACTCTCTTAGTCAGCTATACATGAGTTTAAAATAGGTATGTAATTAAGCTACTAGACAAATGTTTATAGCCTATACCCTAAAACAATCATTCCTCAATAGTTTTAGTTTTACACCCTTGTTGGGAAATGGCTATAGCTCTAAACTATAGACTTTCTATCACTTAAGCCACTTTCAATCCTCTACAAAGGCTGTATATACTCTCTAAAGCTCCATCAACTATAGGGATATAGCATTCACCAGTACCATATATGAGTGTCTTTTAGAGCTAGTATCAGAGAGGTAATCCACATATCTTTAAAGTTTTTACTAGATATTTAGTATATTTTTGAATTCAGTAAACTTCTTGAGGTAGTGAATATAGTGTGTTGTTAGTGGTTCAAGATACTCTATACTTCTATCTACTAATGATACAAAGGTATTTCTTACTCTATTACTACTAAGAACTCTTAGAGCTAGTAGTATGTGGCCAAGATGAGATGTGTCAATACCTCTTACAACCCCAACCATTCTATTGAATAGTGATGCAATTGCTTTAACAATACCTGTATACTGTGAGAGTCCTCCACCAACTACTATCTCTCTATAGTCTACACCATTGACATGTAGACTTTCACTTATTAATTTAAGAAGCATTAGAGTTCCTTCAATAGATCCCCATAGGATATGTTCATAGGATGTTGTAGGAGTTATTCTATATATTGTAAGCCTTATACTCTGTGGTAGATTTGGTAGTCTTTCTGGATATAGTAGTGGTATTATAAGTGGTGTTTGGTTAGGATCTGGAGGATCTATACCAAAAATCTTTGAAAGTATATCGAAATCTAGATTTAGAAGCTTTAAAAGATGTTCAACTACAATACCTGCGTTATTTATAGCTCCACCACTTAACCATAGTCCATCCATTAGATAATATGTTTGGAACACCATATTTGGTGAAGAGTCTAGCACGGGTCTATTAACAATAGTTCTAAGCATTGCACTAGTCCCTAAATTTATAGCAGCTACATCACTTCTACCTCTACTAAGTCCATAGACCATTGAACCTCCATCAAATAGCCCTAACACTAATGGTGTTTTTGGTTTTAAACCAAGCTCACGTGAAACACGCTCACTAATTATATCTATAAAGTATGCCTCTTTAAGCTCAGGAAGCTGACTTTCATCAATTCCAGCAATCTCTAGCGCTAGAGAATCCCAGTTAAGCGTGGCTATGTTTAGCATTTGATATGTGCCAGAAGCTGTAGATAAATCTGTTACTGGATACCCCAGCAGCCAGCTTGTAAGTAGTGATTTTGCATCTAGTATTAAAGTATTGTATAGAAGATCAATCCTTTCATGTTTTAGCCATAGTATCTTCGGTAGAGTATATATATGGATTGGTGGACATCCAGTCCGTCTATATAGCTCATAGGCTTTATCCCGTATAAGCTCTACATATCTATTTGCTCTCTCATCAATCCATGTAATAATGTTTGTTAATGGATTTAACATTCTATCAACTATTACTGTAGCAAATAGATATGTAGATAAAACCAGAACATCAATATTATATCTATGGGATAAATGTTGTAGCATTTCTGTAAAATGACCTTTAATCTCTAGTGGGCTATGTTCATAGGCATTGGGTACTGGGGTATATGCCGTTAATCTTCTATTTATAGACTCTAGAATCTTTACCTCACAATTCTTCTCATCTATATCAACTATAGAGATTTTAATATTTGTTGTACCTAGATCTATAGCAGCTATATTCAACGATACTCACCTCGAAAAATATTTTGCATTACTTTAACTAGCTGTAGAAATTTCTTAAGACATAAGCCGTAGATATCGCATAGCTCATTAGAGGGATAGATATATGACTGAATATCAGCTGAATTAAGCTTTACATTTACTAGCGATTCTATATATCCAAGAGCTTTTAACGCAACTACTACAGCTCCCAGGGTAGTAGCATTTTTAGGATCTCTATGTATTGCTATAGGTCTACAGAGAATATCTGCAAAAAACTTTACTATACTAGAATCGCTACAGCCTCCACCACCACAGTGTAGATAGCCTATATTTACACCATTCTCCTCTAGCGCCATAACTATATATCTAATGGTAAGACCTATACCCTCAATAAGACCCTTAAAGAGATGGTTTTGCCCATGCTCAAGACGTAGACCTGTAGCTGTTAGTGTTAAATTTGGATCTCTAAAGGGGTATCTTTCACCAGCTATAAAGGGAAGTACAAATACTCCATCACTACACATCACACCCTCATATACTGTTAGCCTATCTACACCCACTATACTCTTCATCCAATTGATGGCCGTCATACCATTGTTTGAAGCTCCACCAATAGCTCTATAGCCATCAGCTGCATAGTATGTGAAAAAACGCATTTCTTGACTTCTATCTATCACTGGATATGGGACTAGAGTTCTTACTACAGCTGTTGACCCAAGATTTAAAACAGCTCTCTCCCCATATACACTATATCCAATATTTTGAAGAGCTCCATCAAAACTACCAAGAACTAAAGCTATTTTCTCAAGATCTAGACCCTTAATACTAATGTAGTCAAATATTTTTGTACCCTCATGGAGTTCAGGTAGCATAGATTCATCTATACCAGCTATTTCTAGAGCTTTTGAATCCCACTTTAGATTATGGATATTGAGAAAACCTGTGCCAGAAGCTACACCTAAGTCAATTGAGTGATATCCTGATAACCTATATACTATATAGTCTTTTACAAAAGTAAGTCTATGGAACGATTTTAGCAAATTTCTTTTTTTAAGCCATAGAGTTTTACATAGAGGAAAGACAAAAAGAGGTGGACATCCAGTTCTAGCATAAAGCTCATAGCCGTATTCCTCAATAATTTTCTGCTCAGCATAACACCTTCTATCCAAATGAGTCATAACATTAACTACAATATTATATGAGGAATCTAGAACCCCTAGCCCATGTAGATATGTACTAAGCGATATAGCCTCAATCTTATTCCTATAGCGTTTAGAGATAGCTTCAATACCATCTCTAACTATATTCCATATAGATTCAAGTGTATGTTCTGCAGCAAGTGCTGTAGGTATAGATAGAGATATACCCTGTACATAGCTTTCAATTATATTACCCTGCTCATCAACAAGAGCAGTTTTTATACCTGAGGTACCAATATCAATAGCTATAATCATTTTTATTCACATTTACCACACTCTATATACTAGACAAAAATTTTAATTCTTTAATCTACTTAGGGTACCAACATCTATTAGCAATACTTCCATTATATCCCACCACTACTAAATATATTGACCATAGCATAGAATATTCACTATATATACTATTTCCACTATTGATATTAGAGAGAAAATAGAAAACTTTAATAAGTCTTGCTCTCTAGCTATATCTAGAGGAAGCAGGTAAAGGGGTTGAATAAGGTGGAGTATAGTGGCACAATAGATGTTGAGGAAAAGGAAAGAATTTTAAAGATGCTTGAAACTGATAAAGAGTTTAGATATGCCTTAATGGGTTTACTTGGATATAGAGAGGTTCTAGAGAGAATTACAGTACTTGAGGAAAGATTTAGTAAATTAGAAGAAAGATTTGCTAATTTAGAAGAAAGAGTAATTAAACTAGAAGAAAGAATCATCAAACTTGAGGAAAGATTTAGTAAATTGGAAGAAAGATTTGTCGAACTAGCTGAAAGAGTAACAAGATTAGAAGAGAGGGTTCTTAGGGTTGAGGAGGAGCTTAGAGATTTAAGTAAGGCTATAAATGTTATAGCTCATAGATTTGGCATTTTAACTGATGAGGGGTTTAGAGAGGCTATGAGGTATGTTGTTGAAGAAGTTTTGGGTGTAGCCAAAGTTTCTCGATGGATCTACTATGATAGTAGGGGAATTGTTTACCAGAGACCATCTATAGTTGAAGTTGATCTTGTTATAAGGGATGGTGAGCATATTCTATTAGAGGTTAAATCAAGAGTTGATAAGGGTGATCTTCTTGAGCTCTACAGAATAGGTAAACTATATGAGGAGGTAAATAAATTAAAGCCAAAACTGGTGATGTTGGGAGCCTTTTTTACTAAAGATGTTAATGAATTAGCAAAAGAGCTAGAGATAGAGTTAAGACCTATGGTAAAGACGTATGGCTAGAGCATACATAGATGTATTGTTATCTCTATTAACTTACACTAACTTAATATCTAAGTTTGTCACCTAATCCATAGATTCATTACTACACATTTAATTAGAAGATATAAAGAGTTTGCTTTCAATTCTATATCTATAGTCTATACAATAAACAATTGTAGATTTTTATTGTAGAGCTAAATGGCTATCTATACATTTTAGTTCAAATCTATAGCTATGTCATATAGATAAGTTTTAAATATTAAGACCCAATAATATTATTCTAGAATTGGTGTGCTAAATATGGTGCTTTGGAAGTGTCAAGTATGTAATTTTGTATTTGAGGGACCTCAACCACCAGATAAATGTCCAAAATGTGGAGCTCCTAAAGAGCAATTTAGGCAGTTAAGTGAGCAAGAGGCTGAGCTAATTATAAGGTCTAGGAAATCTAACTATCTACATATGAGAGCTCTTTCACTCTTAAGAGAGCTTCTAACAGTTGCTGAAGAGATTATTCAAGATAATCTAGATCCACCATGTGTTAAGATAGCTAGTGAAGAGAAGGAGTTCGCTTCTACAACTATTCAAAAGATTGTAGCTGAACTTGAATCCCATATGAAGAAGGGTAAGTGGGGTTAGACATGAGTGAGCCAAAAAAGTATAGATATCTACCTGAGGAATTTCCAGCGAGAAATGAAGTTGTCGGGGTAGATACAGCTACACTTGTCAATATGCTGCTCTCAGCTTTTGCTGATGAAGTTCTGGCCTGGTATCAATACTATGTAAGTGCTTATGCTGTTAGAGGCAATATATCTACAGAGTTAGAAGACGTATTTAAGAAGATAGCAGAAGACGAGCTAAACGACCACGCAAAGAAGCTAGCTGACAGACTACAAGATTTTGATGTTGATCCACCAGACTTTAGAGATCTTTGGCAGCTTTCAAAATGTAAACAAACAGAACTCCCTGAAGATCCCCATGATGTAGATGGGTTTATAATTGCAGGTATATTAGCTGAGAGATGCGCTCTTACTAGCTATAGAGAAATCTTTAAGTATGTCTTTGGAAAGGATCCAGTAACAGAAGAAATTATAGAGGATATAATAAGTGATGAAGCTGAACATGAGACAATATTTAGAAACCTACTATCGAAAGAAGGGCTAAAGAGACTTAAAGAACTAGAAAAGAAAGACTAAAAACAAAGAAATATCTATACACTATAATTCTATTTTTATATTTTATACTATCCCTTTACTTAAGATTAAGATATAGTGAAAAAGTGGTTTTGCTATTTATGCCTAACGCCATCAGCTATATTACAGTTAAAAACTCTTTATTTAATAGATATGTTTTGAGATAGTATGTTTGGCAAAATATGAATATAGTAGTTGATAGAGCTACCTAACCGGGCTCTATCATTTGAATTTATAACTTTAATTAAGATTATGATTAGAGGTTATTATGTTTAGGTGTAAATAAGGTCTCCATTGTATTGATATATTATTGAAGAAGAGATGTAGGCATAGGATAGTTGGTAGGATGTAGCTAGAGGGTTATTTAATGTTGTTTCTGCTGGATATAAAGAGTTTGACAATGGTAACCGTTAATAACCATATGGAGACTTGATGCTATAGAGGCTTTATATGGAATAGGTTAGAGATTTTACATAAACTTCAACCCCTATTTAGCTATTATTCCAATAAAGAAATTTTAGAAATTATGAGTAAAGTTCCTAGAGATAGGGTTATATAGCTAGGAAGATATTTAAAAGATATACAGTTGATATTAAGCGTGTCTAGAGTTGTTATGTAGAGAAATTTTTAGTGATTTAAAGGAGTTTCAGGTAGAGTTTATAGTATTGGATGGTAGGTTTCCAGAGGAGAAAAATATTGAAATTTATATTATATTTAAAAGTGTTTGGAAAAGACTACTGGTTATGAAAGTATTCTACGGTAGACTACCATATTATAGAAAATGGGTAGAAGTATTTTTAATTAATGATAATCTTACCTTCGATGATAGAATCTTTAAATTTACTGGAAGTATCTATGAGGAGAAGCTAATAGAATGTTTATCAAAGTTTCTAGGGGGTGGTGAGAGATTATTTATTGGCTATATGTATGATGCTGAAACTAAAAGAGCACTTGAACTAGGCATTCCACCACCTCTAACTAGACTTGGTTATATCCTTTTTCAAAAGGGGTTTACATGGTTTAAGGATTGGTATTTTCCAGAGGGGTTTATGGAGGGTGGTCCAAAGCTTCAAGCAGAGAAGCCGATAAATGGGGAGTCTAGGAGAAGGCATGTAGAGGAGATTTGTAAGGAGGTTAGGGAGAATATAAATAGAATTAAAGGTCTTGCAGGCCTTAAAGAATACTCATGGGTTGTAGATGGTGTTCTAAAAAGAGTTGAGTATATATTAAATCTATGTAGAGATATCTAATTAAAAATTATCTCTACCCCCCTGGAGTACCATGCCACGGGCTATCCCTCCATATAACATTCCATATATCCTCATTGCTAACAACATACTCACCACCAATGCTATCTCTAATACTAGTTAAGACCTTGTGATGCTTAGTCTCATCATCATATATAGCTGCTAGCAACAGTTTTACTCTAGGATCATTAGATTTAGTGAAAAGCTCTCTAGCTATCTCCATCATCCTCACCTCAGTCTCAATGTGCTTAACAATTTCTTTATAAAGAAGTCCAAACTCATTCTGTGAAATAGTCGGCTGGTATTTAGTTAAAAGCTCCATAATAGCACTATAGAATAGTGCATGCTTTATACTATCATGCGCAATACCAAGTAGTAGTGCTTTCATAACAGGATGCCTAATTGTATCCGTTAAAATTCTAAGCGCCTCTGCATGCCTCTTTTCCATATCAACTAAATCCTTAACTAAATTAACATACTGTTCCCCACACATTCCAAAAACCACCATAGAAATATATTAAGATTCTAAGTATTTTAAAGTTACTACAAAACCATATAGAGGTCTTCATAAAACAATATTTGATAGAAAACTATAGAAACACCATATATGTGGCTATATTATAGCTTTAATATTGAGTAGGTACACTTAGCTTTATATCTAAAATCATATGTAGAATGAAGGAAGTTGAAGTTAATAACAGTTTTACCAACTCTATATATGATGTTCACCTTAAATATATGCTATTGTTAAAAACATAGCATCTGAAGGCTGTGTTATTGTTAAATTTAGCAGATTTTACGCCTAAGCCTATTTCCCCGTAACTTGTTTAGCCCATGTTTATTACAAGTCTTTATACTACGCTTCTTCATAACGGTTTTTAGCTAACTAAGGATATAATACTCTACCCTTATGAGGCCACTAATTATAATTATAAGTTATAGAGGTTGTAAGGATTTTTAGCAATAGATGTGAGTATGCCTTACTTTTTTGTAGTCCCTATACATAATGTTCTTTTTAGCTTAAGGTTAGTAAGTATACTATTTTAGATTAGGTTGTAGAGATGACATTTAACCTTATGTCCTTTTATTACCTCTATTAGTGGTGGTTCTTCTCTTCTACAAATGTTTTTTGCATATGGACATCTATCTGCATATCTACATCCATTTATATTGGTGGTGTTTTCTATAGATGATTCTTCTGGTATCTCTGGTTTCCATATAGCTTCAGGATCTGGTGGCGGATAGGCTGAAATTAGTGAATTGGTGTAGGGGTGTAGAGGTTTTGAGAAAACATTGTTTTTTTCACCTATTTCAACTATTTGACCTGCAAACATAACTGCAATAGTGTCTGCTATAAATCTAGCTACTGCAAGATTATGTGTTATAAATAGATATGTAAGGTTTCTCTTTATTTTTATTTCTTTTAGAAGCTGTAGAATTTGTGCTTGTGTAGATACATCTAACATTGATGTAGGTTCGTCAAGGACGATAAAATCAGGTTCTGTTATTAATGCTCTAGCTATTACAACTCTCTGTCTTTGGCCACCACTAAGCATATGTGGATATACTTTAAGGTGTTCTTCATTTAATCCAACAAGTTTTAGATACTCAATGGCTTTTTCTACAGCCTCTTTTCCACTATAGCCCTGAACAATCAAAGGCTCTATAACACTTTCTCTTACTTTAAGCCTTGGGTTAAGTGCTGAATAAGGATCTTGAAAAACTATTCTTATCTTACTACGAAGTTCTTTAGGGAGACTCCACGTTATATCCAATCCTTTAAAAATATATCTACCATCCGTAGGCTTAAGTAATTTAGCTAGTACAAGTCCTAACGTAGATTTACCAGAACCGCTTTCCCCTACAAGTGCAAGTGTTTCACCTTCCTTAACCTCTAGATCAACACCATCAACAGCTTTAACATAGCCTATAACCCTCTTAAGAATTTTGCTTCTAACTACATAGTACTTCCTCAGCTTTTCTGTTTTGACAAGAATTCTGCTATCCATATAAATGACACCTAACATAACCATAACTACTAACTTTTCTTGGAATAGGTTCTTCAACAAAACATTTACTAAATGCTAATGGGCATCGTGGATGGAATCTACAACCACGTGGGAAACTACCTGGTGTTGGAGGCTCACCTTTTATTATATGAAGTTCACTAACATCTACATCAACTCTAGGTATAGAGCTTAGAAGTGCTTGTGTATATGGATGTTTTGGTTCTTTAAATAGTGAGTACTTATTAGAGTATTCAACGATTTGACCAGCATACATAACAGCTATTTTATCAGCAATTTGAGAAGCTAGTGCAAGATCGTGGGTGATATAAATCATTGGAATCCCAAGTTTTTTAACAAGATCCCTCAACAATATTAAAACTCTAGCCTGTGTAGTTACATCAAGAGCTGTTGTTGGTTCGTCAGCGACTATAAGTTCAGGATTCATAGCTATAGCCATAGCTATAAGTACTCGTTGTCTTTGTCCACCACTAAGTTCATGAGGATATTTGCTAACAAATGTTGTTGGCAAACCTACTTCAGCAAGCCTCTTCTTAGCTTCTTCAAACGCCTTCTTCTTACTCATTTTGAAATGATGTATATCTATCTCAGCTATTTGTTCTCCAACAGTAAGAAGTGGATTAAGACTTGTTAAAGCATCTTGAAATATCATAGCGATTTTAATAGAGTTAGAAGTTGATGTAACATCTTTGTCAAAGACCTTTATGTATCCTCTAGCTATTTTAGCATTTGATGGTAGTAGACCTGCAACTGCAAGTCCAAGTGTTGTTTTTCCACAACCAGATTCACCTACAACTGCTAATATTTCTCCACGTTCATCTATATCTAAGTCAACGTTACTTACAACGTCAACCCACTGATTATTCACATAGTATTGAATTATAAGACCTTTAATTTCTAGAGGCTTCATATTAATTTCACAATACTAAATCTTTTCTTAGGATCTAGATAGTCTCTTAAACCATCACCAATAAGGTTAAAGGCTAGCACTGTTAGAAACATTACTATTCCTGGAAATACTGCAGGCCACCAAGCCTCCATTATATACCTTCGCCCTATACTCATCATTAAACCCCATTCAGGTGTAGGTTCTTGAACCCCTAGTCCTATAAAACTTAGTGCTGCTATATACAAAATAGCATTACTTAATTCTAAAGTTGCTTGAGTTATAAACATGGGTATAATATGTGGCATAATATGTTTAAAAATAATTCTAACACCACTTATTCCTGCTTCTTTTGCTGCAAGAATAAATAGACTTTCTTTTACGGATAAAACAATACTTCTTACAAGTCTTGCATAAATAGGTATTGTAACTATGGCTACAGCTATTATTGCATTGACAAGACTCGCCCCTAGGACAGCTGCTATAGCTATGGCTAGTATAAAGCCTGGTATACTAATTACTATATCCATAAGCCTCATGAGTACTGCATCTACAGCTCCCCCTAGATATCCAGCTATAAGCCCTATAACCAATCCTATAGACCCTGATATACCTACTATAGCTAAACCACAGCTAATATCAAGCATAAATGCATAGAACGTTCTAGTAAAAACATCTCTCCCCAAACTATCTGTTCCAAAGATATGAGGCCATATGTTATCGCTTGAGGATAGCGGTGGTAGGTGTACATTATATGTAATTCTATCGTATTTAAATGGGGTTATTAGAATAGTAAGAATACTTATGATTGCTAATATCATTAATGTTGTGATCCCATACCTTATTCTCTTAATAGATAAAATGGTTTTTAACTCCCCCATTAAACTCTCCATACTGTTAACCCTTAATCCTTGGATCTATATAGAAGTAGAGAATGTCTACAATAGCATTAACAGATATGTATATTATTGATACAACTAGAACAGCTCCTTGAATAACCATATAGTCTCTTAGTGTTACAGCCTCCCAGATAAGTCTTCCAAGCCCTGGCCAAGCAAATATGGTTTCAACAATTATATCACCTGTAACAAGTACAGCAAAATAAAGCCCTGCAATAGTTATTATTGGCACTAATGCATTTCTTAGTATATGTCTATACATCACTATAGACTCTGGTAGTCTTTTCATCTTAGCTGTTTTAACAAAATCTTGCATCATAACCTCTAACACACTATTTCTTGTAAATCTTACCATAAGGCATGTAAGAGGTATTGCAAGTGTTAGTGCTGGTGGTATAATCCTAAGGAAGGCATCTATGAATGCAGCGATATTGCCATTTAGAAGAGTATCGATTAACATAAAGCCTGTATAGACTTTTATTGTATATCGTGGATCTAGCCTACCACCTACTGGCAGGTGTAGTCCAAGGCCAAAGAATAATAGAAGAAGTATACCAAGAAGCATTGTTGGGAAGGAGAAGCCTAGAATTGAAGTTGATGAAAATATTAGGTCTAGCTTAGAGTCATGTTTTTTCGCTATAAAAATCCCTAGTGGAATTCCAATGATAAGTGATATAATGAATGCAAAAACTACAAGTTCAAATGATGCTGGCAACCTTTCTATAACTAATTTGTTAACACTAATGCCCATAATATATGAGTTGCCTAAATCCCCTTGAACTAAACGTGAAATATATATTGAGAATTGCTCTAAATAGTTTTTATCAAGGCCCCATTCCTTCATTACCCTCTCTATGTTTTCAGGTGTTGCCTTAGGGCCTAAGATTGCAATAGCAGGATTACCTGGAAGAACTCTTGAAAGTATAAATATTATTATTACTGCACCTAGTATTGAAAAAATAGATTGGATTAAACGTAGAAAAAAGTATGATATTATATTTCTATCCATAGACTGTGTCACGCCTTATAAACTGGATAGAAATCTATGTAATATGCTGGGTATAGTATAAAACCTTCAACATTTTTCTGCATAAATACATACATCTTTGGCACATAGAGAAATGCCCACGGTGCATCTTCAACAATAACTCTTTGCAGCTGTTTATATAACTCAATTCTTAACTGTGGATCATTTGTCTGCCTAGCCTTTAGTGCTAGTTCATCTACTAATGTATTGTTGTATCCATCTAGATTAAGACCATAAGATGCAAAGAGAGGTACTATCCAATCATCAGGATCTACATAATCTGGGAACCAGTCAACCATATACATATCGAAATCATGGTTAAATAACCTTTCCAAGAAGCTAGGCCATTCTAAATCAACTATTTTAACATCTATACCTATTTCCTTCAAATTCCTTTGTATAACTGTTGCAACTTCTTTTCTCTCTGCTCTCTCGCTAGAGCTAATAATAAGCTCTAGTTCTCTTAAACCCTTACCCTCTGGATACCCAGCTTCAGCAAGCAACTGTTTAGCCATATCTGGATTATATCTATAGCCATATTTTTCAACCTCTTGATCATATCCAAATACTGCTGGTGGTAAAGGTCCATAGAGTCTTGCAGCTGTACCCCTGAGTAAAACATTTATTATATAGTCATAGTCTATGGCATAGTTTATTGCTTTTCTAAGTAATTTATTGTTGAAAGGCTCTCTTCTAAGGTTCATACCAAGCCATTCAATAACAAGCCCTTCAACAGAAACTATTTTTAGGTTAGGATTCTTCAGCAGTACTTCAACATCTTGGGGCTGAATACCTATTGCTAAATCTATTTCCCCTTTTTCAAGTGCTACCCTTAGTGTTATAGGGTCTGGGTATATCTTTATTATGATCTTATCTGTTTTTGGTGGATCTCTCCAGTAATCTTTATTAGCTATAAGTACTAGCTGCTCTCCTTTTTTCCACGACTCAAGCCTAAATGGGCCTGTACCTACAGGTTTTTCCTCAAGGTTTTCTGCTGTTGGCGAAACAGGTGCAAATATTGTGAAGGCAGCTAGCGATGGGAAGGGAGTAAAGGGATACTTTAAAATGAATCTTATGGTATACTTATCTACAATTTCTATACTATCTATTACATCGAGTAGAAATGATGGAGGGCCTTGAAGTTTTTGAGCCCTTTCAATACTATATTTAACAATATCAGCTGTTAGCTCCGTTCCATCATGGAATTTAACACCTTTCCTTATGTAAAAAGTCCATATAGTGGAATTTTCATTTGCTTCCCATTTTTCAGCAAGTTTAGGTGCAAGTTCTGCTGTTCCAGGTTTATACCCCACAAGCGAATCATAGATGTTTTGTACAACTATTGCTGAAGCTATATCATATACCATTGCTGGATCTAAAGTCTTGGGATTATGTGTTGTTCCTACAACAATTATTTTTTCAGGTTGCTGTAGCCCAGGTCTAAACACAAATATAGACGCTATGATTATAGCTGCTATCAGTATGACTATTATTGCTATAGTTCTAGGGAAATTCATCTACAATAACACCTTAAACCACTTATAGTTAGCTTTTCTTAAGATCAGATATGGTGGGTTAAAAACTTTTATCAAGCTATCAAAATTCTTTAAATATTTTAAACTGTTCTAACTAGATACCTCCTGGGATATCTATGAAAAAATATATGGAAAAAGCTATTATAGCTACATATTCAATTGTTGCTTTTGATCGTGAAACAGGTGATTTAGGTGTTGCAGTTGCATCTAAGTTTATAGCTGTTGGAGCTTTTGTCCCTTGGGTTAAAGCAAAAGTTGGGGCAATAGCAACACAAGCACTTGCTAATCCAAGTTTTGGTCCTAGAGGTATTGAGCTTTTAGAGAAGGGGTATAGTGCTAAAAAAGTTTTAGAGATGCTACTTAGCGATGACCCAATGAGGGATTATAGACAGGTGGGTATAGTTGATGCACAAGGTGAAGCAGCAGCGTTTACTGGTAGAGAGTGCTATTCATATGCTGGACACATAGTAGGAGATGCATATGCGGTTCAAGGAAATATATTGACAGGTCCTGAGGTTTTAGAAGCTATGGCTAAAGCTTTTGAGACATCTAGTGGTGAACTTGTTGATAAACTTTTAAATGCTCTTGAGGCAGGTGATAAAGCTGGGGGTGATAGAAGGGGTAAGCAATCAGCAGCTATAATAGTGCTTAGAGAGAAGGGGGGATACCTAGGGTTAACAGATAGATATGTAGATTTAAGAGTAGATGACCATCCAGAGCCTGTGAAAGAACTTAGAAGACTTTTTGAAATATGGGAGTTAACACTACTTAGTAGAGAAGATCCAAGAGATATAGTTAGAAAAAGTAGTGTAGCTAGAGAAATCCAAGAGGCATTGAAAATCTTAGGCTACTATAAAAAAGATATAACAGGGGTATGGGATGAAGAAACAGAAAAAGCATTTACAGACTGGGCATATATAAATAACTTTGAAAATAAGTTGAGAAGCGATGAATACATCTGGGGTAGTATATATAGATTTCTATTAAAACAAGTAGGAAAACAAGTATAGCATTACACTCTTCCATTAACTCTACACTAAAACTATTTTATATAAAGAAGACTATACACATTCCTTCTACACTATTATTCATATGCTATAGATCTTTATAGAATAGATATGTTAATACATCAATAATTGTATTTTAGAATACTACCACATTAAGACTCTAAATTAAATATATGTTACATCAATCCTTTTATCTAATCGAAGTATTTAAAATCTAGTGAATGATAAAAATGGATTGGTTTTATCTATAGCCTTTAGTCCAATTGGAGGCTATATTCTACAGCTCTATATGCATCTATAAGTCCGTAGCCGTAGAACTCATCGTATCCATTTTCCCCAAGGTCTATAGCAGTCTCTATTAGTATGATGTTTAACTGCTCTGGTGTTAGTTTTTGCTTGCCATCTGCTAGTCTAAGTGACTGTATTACTGCTACTATACCACTTACATGTGGACATGCCATTGATGTTCCACTTGCATATGCATATCTATTTTTGGGCCAAGTAGACAGTATATTGACTCCAGGTGAAACTAGGTCAGGGTTTCTGTTACTCCATGTAGCTATATTGTAGCTCTGATCTATAGCACCAACAGCTATAACCACATCATAGCATGCAGGACATGTTGGCTTAGAATTACCTTCATTACCAGCAGCAGCCACTAGAGTTACATTATAGCTATATGCAAACATAATTGCGTTATAGAGTGTTTGTGTATCTGGTCCTCCAAGACTCATGCTAATAACATCAGCATCATCATCTGTACCAGGGGTATTGTCAGGACCTTTAACCGCCTCTATAATACCTTTAGCAACATCAGTGACATAGCCTGTGCCACTAGCTGAAAGAACCTTAACTGCATAGAGTCTAGCTTTAGGTGCTACACCAGCAACCCCCAAAACCATTTACTCTAGCTGCTATAATTCCAGCTACATGCGTTCCATGTCCATTTACATCATTGCAGTTCTTTAGATTAAAACCCTTGTAGAATATTTTAGTGTTACTTAGCGATACTATACACCAGATAACAGCCCCTTGAAGATCACTATGACGATAGTCAATACCTGTATCAATTACCGCTACCTCAACAGTTTCATCATACCCATAGGCGGCATCGCCATAGCTACTACTGTATTCATTCCATACATCTGTAGCATTCACCATCTCTATATTCCACTGAACCTCTCCTAATGCAGAAATCTCTGCATCTAGCTCAACATATCTTATACCAGTAAGCTGCTCAATATATCTGAGAGCCCTATAGGGAACTTCTAAGGCTATAACACCAATTTCAGGAATCTCACTATATATAGCGCCATAGCCTCTCAAAACATCTCTAACCCTACTATAAATATTCTTATCAACTCCAACAATAATCCTCATCGATATAGAGTTTTCTGCAACTATAGGTATTGAGGATAGAACCAGTAGTACTAATAATAAAAATACTGTAGATACTCTACATATAGACATTTTTACACCTAGACTTAGGCTAGCGCTACCCTTCTATTTAAATTCATATCAAAACTCTAGACACTTACATAAATATTTTCCATAACTGTAGCAAAACTAGTCATCTAGAATATAAAATCTAGAAATATACAATCATAACAAAAGGTAGAACTATTATTAACTATGGAAATGTTTATTAAACAATTATTATTTATGGGTGTATCTGGTGGAGTGAATGAGAATACTTATTATCTCTGATATCCATGGTAATGCTGATGCTTTTAAAGCTGTTATTGAAGATGCTAGTAGGTGGGATTCTATATGGATTTTAGGAGATTTAGTTGACTATGGGCCTGAGCCCCATATAGTTATTGATATGGTTAAAGAGCTTAAGCCAAATGTAATCATTGCTGGTAATCATGATTATGCTGTTGCCTATAATACTGATTGTAGATGTGCACCTGAGATACATGAGCTTAGTGAGTATACGAGGAGGAGTATTTCAATGAAGCTTCTATCAAGAGAACAGATAAATTGGCTTAAAACACTACCTCTACACATAGTGAATATAGTTGCAGGGAAGAAGATGTTTGCTGTACATGGAAGTCCTAGAAATCCTCTCTACGGCTATCTAAAGCCTAGTTTATCAAAGGAAGAGTTGCTCCTTCAACTAACACCAACATTATTTGCAGTAAAACCAGCTCCTATTAAAGCAGATATTGTTTTAGTAGGACATACACATATACCAGCAACAATAGAGGTAGAGGGTATAAGGGTTTTGAACCCTGGAAGCTGTGGACAGCCAAGAGATAGTGATCCAAGAGCATCGTATGCTATCTACGATACTGAAAACAATACCTTTACTACATGTAGAGTTAAGTATAGTATTGATAGAGTTATTGAAAAACTTAAAAAGCTAAACCTAGAAGAACGCTACTTCACGTGGATAGCAGATATACTAAAAAGAGGAAGTATCTAAACTTTACTTTTTATAAACTCCTTACACCATCAAGTGTAATTATCTTCATCTATATAGATGCCTTAAAACAATTTCTAATATATTAAGGTTTTCAGCACTGTTGAGAGCTCTATTTCTATTGCTGTAGCTGTTTGTATTAGCAAAACAGAGGGCTGTAGCTTTATGTTTATCTTCTTTTATTAGATGAATGTATTGTTATGATTTATTTTTGTGGTTTATATGGGTCAAATTTTTATTGGTGTTCTAATATGTAGAGAGGTTGTTGGTGATAGTTGTGAATGGTCTAGAGAAGGTCATAGATGTATTGGGTAGTGAAGCTAGGGATAAATTTCTAAAGCTTATAGAGTGGTTTAAAGGTGTTGGAGGTCCTGTGATAGTTGCCTTTTCTGGTGGTGTTGATAGTTCTGTAGTGTTAGCTGGAGCTGTGCTGGCTTTGGGTAACAGTAATGTTATTGCTGTTACTGCAGTATCACCAACATATCCGGAAGAAGATATAGAGTGGGCTAAGAGAATAGCAAACATCCTTAATGTAAGACATATTTTTGTGGAAAGTAAGGAGTTTCAAGATCTTAACTTTATAGCTAATCCTCCAAATAGATGCTATTTCTGTAAAAAATCTTTATCTAGAGAGTTGAAGGAGATAGCAAAAAAATTTAATGCAAAAACTATAGTTGATGGCACTAATGTGTCTGATTTAACAGATTATAGACCGGGTTATACGGCCTTTAAAGAAGAGGGTATTAGAAGTCCATTAATAGAAATTGGTTTAGCAAAAGAGGAGGTTAGAGTATTAGCAAAAGCTCTATCTCTTCCAAACTGGAATAAACCCCCAATGGCTTGTTTAGCCTCTAGGATACCGTATGGAGAGCCTATATCTATTGAGAGGCTTAGAAGAATTGCAGAAGCCGAAAAAATTGTAAAAAGGTTAACAGGTGCATCACTAGTTCGAGTTAGAGACCATGGCCATATAGCTAGAATAGAGATTGAGAGAAGCGAAAGAAGAAAATTCTTTGATGAAAATATAATGGATAGGGTAGCACAAGAACTAAAAAAACTTGGATATAAATACATAACCCTTGACCTATATGGCTATAGAAGTGGAAGTCTAAATGAATTACTCATACAACGATAAACGAGCGGTATGGCTAAACCACTCTCTACCTTTAGATGTAGAAAATCGGATTGTAGCTGAAGATAAAATGCCTTGGTGGTAGATCTATATTTTTAGTGAAGTTTTTGGTATTTAGATACTTTTTGCCTTTATGTTTTTCAGGCTTGTGTAATATAAAGTGTATCATATATTATTGGTAGTATATAGTCAAGGGCTATTTCAAAGGCTCTTGCAAGATATTTATCTTGCTGCTTCAGAGTTATTGCTCCCTCCTCTATAAGTGTAGTGAACACCTACGAGTTTTAATGCTATACTTCTATCCATCCTCTTAAATCTTGTGCAGTGCTTCTATACAGCGTTAGAAACCTTCTTCACGATACAATCTATGGAAAAGGTTCCACGGCTAATACAGTTAGTTGAATTATCTTAAATATGTACTATATATATTTTGCTAGAGTTGATACATCAATTACTATCATGATCCTCCACCACATAGCCTGCAGCACTACCTAGAGGCGCCTCCGAAGACCCCTCAACAACTTTACGAACTTTTTCAACACCTTTAATCTACGGTAGTACTCAACCCCTCTCTCAGAAACTTTACTATCTCACTCCTCTAGTTAACATCCTTCAGCTCATTAAGCTCCCTAGGCATATGGATACTCAAAACTTTACTCATCTAAAGAACGCTAAAAAGATAATAGATACACAGATTTATAAAGCTACATATAGTACTATTATATATAAAATATAGCTACATTAAAAGGCTTACACCATTAAATAAATCTAGCCATCTCTAGGGCTATAGGAGACGGCTAATTATCTAGGGAAATATTTAAAGCTGATCCCTCTCCCACTCTAGAGGCTAAAGCCTTTAGCTGTAGATAGCTTGCCCAATGTGTTTTGATGTAAAACTGCTATATTCACGTATGGTATAGCTCTACTGTTTGTTGTGTCCATTATTGCTAATTTCTTTCTTTTTAGTTCTCCAATTCTCTATAAAGACTATTAGCGACTTTATTGATGTTTCTATAGTATAGTGTCATATCTATTCTTTCTGTGAATCCTTTAAGTAATTAGGATTCTACATATTTTAGTTTTTCTAAAAAGCGTTAAGTAGAAGCTCTATTAGAGCATGAATATTTTTAAACCCTAAGCGATAACAAGCGGCTGTAGAGAAGCATACCTTTGATGCAAACCTAACTAAGGCTAGGCTTTAGAAGATATGCTTCTCTACAGCTGGTGTAACTTAAACTAAATATTTGGTGGTATATGATATGTATATCTTTAGTGATAGAGTTAAGGTATCTATATTAATTTCCATTATATTAGGTATTTCCATACTTTTTATTGCTATAGATGGTTTATTTCAAGTGTATGCCGTAGAGTGTGGAGAACAGGTAGAATCTGGTGTATACTACGTATTGCCTATAGCGGGGCCATATGAGATACGGGGTGTATTGTTTAGAGCGTACCTCTATACTAATATTTCAGTGAACTGGAGGGAGGCAACGGTTAGTAGTCTTCCACTCTATATAGATGGTGTGAAGGTGGTAGCCAATCATGTGGGTGAAGCCATACTATATATTAGTAATAGCTGTTTAGAGCAGTATGAAGGTAGTTCAGGGCGGCTTTATTCAGTAAATAACACACTTTGGTTTATACCCTTTACAGCTAGAGATGGCACCCCACTACCAAAAACTGAGGATATGCCTGTCTTTAGAGTGGGGAAACCTGCTACTATAGTTTATCACCAGCCGGCAAAACTGGTTATTCTATGGGTAGAAAAATTTGGAAATCCAAAGGTTGAAGAATCTCTAAAGAATGCTGGTATAGTTGGAGGAGTAATACTAGATTTAGAGCCTATGCCTATAGCAGACTATTCCATACTTTCTACAGTTAAGATTGGTGAGGGGATGATATTGGTAGAGAGTGAATCAGCCCTTAACGGCACGAAATTTACATTATATCTAGTAAAAGCTGATGATATAAAGAGCCACGGCATAGACAAAATGATTGAGAACTATGCGCCATTCTATACAATATTCCTTGGAGGCCCAGCGCCATTCTCTACGGTGTCTGCAGACATCTTTGTATTTATTATAGCAAACTCAACATATATGAGGGCCTGGAGACTTATTCCATCAAGCCGTATCTCCCCAACCACTACTACAACAGCTGCTACAACAACACAGTCATCTATATTAACAACAACCATACAAACTACTACAACTACGATACAAACATCTATATCAACAACTACACGGACCACTAGTGTACAGACTACCACTACAACATTGGTAACAGTTACAACATTAACAACAGCTATACAAACTACTTCTACAGCTATACAGCCAGTACAGACAACCTCTATGCCACTATTATCAATACTAGCATTTATAGTCATTATTACTGCTATAGCTATTGCTATATATAAAGTGTTTATAAAAAGAAAAGTGTGATAGAGTGTAGTGATGCTGAGTAGTTATAGTTCAAGAATAGCTGTACCTATTATAGTAGCTAGTAAGATACTGAAGTGGTAACATTTACATTATCTGGCAGCAATATATTGAGGCATATCTTATATATGCATTAGTAGAAGACAAATGTAATGTAAAAGCTAAAAATATCAATGTCACTAAGTTAGTAGTAAAGCTATTTAGTTATTATATTGTGAAAAATATTTTATACTTATTGTGTGCTTGTCTATTTTGTGTTGTTAGCAGTGTGTTGTACTCCAGTTTGTGTTGAAGCATATATCACTTTCTATTGTAATCATTGTAGTGAGTCTTATATCCCTAGATGATGCTCCTACTCTAATCTCATATACTCCCTGTTCAATAATCCACTTAGTGCCGTTGAAGCTTGCTAGATATTTTAGTGGTATATTTATTGTTATTTCTTCTTCTTCACCTGGGTTTAGCAGTTTTGTTTTGTGGAATCCCTTTAGTTCTTGGAAAGGCTTTTCTATTCTTCCTCTAGGCGCTCTGACATAGACTTGTACAACTTCTTTACCAGGGTATCCTCCACTATTTCTAACCCTTAGCTTTACAATAATAGCATCTTTTTCTCTTGCCACTAAAAGCTCTCTGTATTCAAATGATGTATAGCTAAGGCCATAGCCAAATTCGTATGCAGGTTCTATAGCAAAAGTGTCGTAGTATCTATAGCCAATATATATACCCTCTTCATATACAGCCTTCTGTGGATTGTCTCTAGGCTCTCCAGGGAATATCCTCATGGCCGGTATCTCATATAGTTCTTTAGGCCATGTTAGAGGAAGTTTACCACTTGGTGTAGCTCTCCCCATTAGTAGATCTGCAACTACCCTTCCAGCCTCTTGCCCAGGTAGCCAAATAACCAGTATAGCGTCTACAAGATCCCTCCAACTTATAATTTCTATAGGCCCTGGTATATTAAGGATTACAATAACTTTTTTACCATATCTATGGAAGATTTTAGACACTTTATCTATAAGCTTATACTCATCGTCTCTTAGATAGAAGTCTCCCTTTACAGGCTTTCTATCAAAACCCTCACTAGATATTCTAGAGATTGTAATTAGTGCTACATCACTTTCTCTAGCAGCTTTCTCTATAACCTCATCACTAAGAAAATCCTCTGATATGAATAGAGTTGTTAGATAGACTGCTACACTTTCTATAAAGTCTGTAAGAATCCATGAAAGCTGGTATGTATTGCCCTCCTTCATAGCATTTTCTCTTGCATGTATAAACCAGCTTATAGCATCAAATCCAAGCCACTTCACCATAACAGTATCTCTATAGATTTTATCTAGCTCCTCATAGATTCTAAAGCTCTTCTCCCTAAGCCCATCAGCTATAGATATAGTGTATCTTGGGTGTGTATCTCCACTTCCAAGACCACCCTTAACAGTTAGATAAGAGCCTTTACCAAATACAGCAACCCTACTACCCTCTGGGATTGGAAGTACATCATTGTTTTTAAGAAGTACTACACCTTCTATTGCAGCTTCATATGCTATTTTAGCATGGCTATCGAGATCTGGTTTATTTGATGGTGTATAGCCCTTGTATCTAGGGGTTTTTAAAATAAGTTCTAGAATCTTTTTAGCTCTAACTTCTATTGTTTTCTCATCAAGCTCCCCCCTCCTATATGCATCTAAAAGAATTTGAACTGTATTGTCGTCACCAGGCATGATAAGATCTATGCCAGCCTTAATCTGCTCAACAGGATTATCACCAGCAAACCAATCTGTCATTATAAGTCCATTGAATTTTAGATCCCCCCTTAAAACCTTGGTTAAAAGCCACTCATTCTGTACACAATATCTTCCATAGAGCTTATTGTATGCACCCATTACAGCCCATGGCTCTGACTCCTCTATAGCTATCTCAAAAGCTCTTAGATATATTTCTCTAAGCGCTCTCTCAGAAACTATAACATCAACCATTCTACGGTTTGTCTCCTGCTCATTTACAACAAAATGTTTTAGTGTTGCTCCAACTCCAGCTGATTGAACCCCCCTCACATAAGCTGCTGCAAGCCTTCCTGCAAGCAGGGGATCTTCAGAGAAGTATTCAAAATTTCTACCACATAGTGGAACTCTATACATATTTAGACCTGGTGCAAGCATAACATCAATACCATACTCTCTAGCCTCCACACCTATAGCTCTACCAATACGCTCAACAAGCTCTATACTCCATGTCGATGAAAGTGTAACCTCATTTGGAAAAGCTGTAGCATAATAGGTATTTTTATCTCCAAATCTAACTGGATGAATCCTTACACCAGCAGGCCCATCGCTTAACACAATAGATGGTATATTTAAATGCTCAACAGCTCTAGTTTCACCAGCTGCACCAGGCACCTTCACAGAGAGTCCAGCACCAACTAAAAGTCTAATCTTCTCTTCAACACTTAGACTCTTAACCAACTCCTCAATATTCACATATATCACCCCACACTATCAGTAATATCACTACTCTAAAAACTTTACTAAAAAAGCTAATTTCATGAATACATATGTTAATTAAATTAATCATAGAAAAGTATGAAGCATGGATTTATAGATAAGGAAGGATATGCAGCTGTTATAAATTCATATGCAAATAATTTTTAAGATAAAAATCTATTTGGTGTTTTATAAAATAAAAAAGTTTTAATTCGTCTAGCTCCTTCTTGCTTACTACCTTCTTTTTATTATCCATCCTATTGCTACTCCTATTATTAGTAAAACTATTGCTAGTACTGTTGTTATTGTCCACTCTACCTCCCTTACCGTTGTCGTAATTGTTTCTCGCATCGTTGTAGTAATTGTTGACGTTACTATCTTAGTTTCTGTAACAGTTTGTAGGACTGTTATGGTTACAGTTGGGGCAGGCGTTGGAGTAGGTGTCGGAGTAGGCGTTGGAGTAGGAACTACAGGTTTTTCAACGGGTAGTATCTGGAATTTTGTAGGTGTGTAGGCTTCTTTTGTTGGACATCTACCTGTTGGCCTTAATTGCAGTAGCATTAACATGAAGTGTGGCCACCAGTATACAGGGTCGTTGTAGTAGTTTGCTGGATATTCTGGGAAGCCTTCCCAGCAGTATCTGCTGTTTAATGTGTAGAATGGTACTGGAAAGAATTGCGGCCATGGCATCTGCTCTAGCCATATTAGTAGAGCCTTCTTTGTTGCATCAATAGCCTCTGGGCTAGCTGGCGGCGATTTTTCTAGGATATCTAGTAGGCTATCTAGTTCTGCTCTCCTTGGGAATTTGTAGCAGGCCCAGTTAGAGTAGGAAAGCCATGCTAATCCTGGTAGCTCTGGGTTGCAGTACTTGCTATGCCATCTAGGTAAGATATCGCCTAGATCAACTGGTAGGAAGTTACATGATGGGAAGTATGTTACAACCTCCCACTCTCCCTTAATAAGCCTTGAGTCAAAAGGACCTGGTGCCACAGGTTCAACAGTTACATCTATACCAAATCTCCTCCACTGTTCAGCTACTATAAAGGCCAGCCTCTGGGACTCTAGCTCTATTTCAGCAAAGGTCATTATCGTAATTGTCCATGGGGTGCCGTCTGGAAGTCTCCACTTACCATCAGGACCTTTGGTAAAGCCTACCTTCTTTAACAGCTCTTCAGCTCTAGCTGGATTATGTTTAAACCATCCAAGTTCAGGGTCATAGCCATACTTAATTAGCTCAGGCTCTAGAGGCTTTATATAGATTTCTACACTCTTTGGATAGGGGATTATTGGGAATGGTGACGGTACTGGCTTAGAGCCATCGACACCTGTAAACGCCTCTATAGCCTCACGAATATCCAATGCATAGGTTAACGCCCATCTAACTTCAGTTATATTGAAGGGATATCTAAGTAGGTTATATACAGGTCCCTTCTTGCAGGCATCATAGGGCCATGCATACGGTGCTTTTGCACCATAGAATCCACCAAGGTATTTTACAACCTCAGGATCTCTATATACTACTTCAAAGACCTCTGGCAACCATGTTCTTACAGAATCCAATTCAAATCTTCTCCAGGCTAGAGCCTCCTTCTCATCTGGGCCATAGTGTATGAAGAGTACATACTTAGGCCCCGGCTTTATTCCATATAGTTTTGTAGCCCACCAATTCTCATTTCTCTCCCATAGGAACCAATAGCCAGCTGGATCAACATCCTTAAGTACATAAGGTCCTAGACAGACAGGCGGATAATATTTGTATTTTAGTATATCCTCGCCTTTAGCTATAACCTCCTCAAACTTGTGTTTTGGTAGTAGTGGCATTCCTAGCTGTGCCATAATGTAGTAGTGGAATCTTGTATTTGGTGCTGTTAATACAAATTCAACCGTATAATCGTCTATCTTAACTATATCTTTAACCCATCTAGCTAAAACAGTATGCCATGCAAGTCTTGAATCTCCTTTAATTAGGTTTACTTGAAACACCAAGTGGTCTGCCGTATATGGAACACCATCACTCCAAGTAACCCCTTTCCTAAGATATACACGCATTTTAGTATAGTCAGGGGAATATTCTGGAAACCATGCAGCTACCCACGGAATCAACTCACCTGTTGTAGTATTGTAATACCATAGATAGCCAGGACAACCTGTGTGTCCATGGCCATAGCCAACTGGGACACCAGGTACAAGCCAGTTGAAGTGATATGGATCTACAAAGCGTCCCCAGTGGTTTTCAGCTACATATACATCCCCTCTTGGAATCTCTGGTGGTAGAGGTAGCTGAGCCTCTACTCTACCAAGTTGTAGTATTGATACCGCTGATAGCATTACGGCAACAGCTATGAGGATTGAGAATAGCTTCAATCCACTATTTGACATAGACTACACCCTATAAGTAGGTATTAGAAAAGCTAAATTTATAAACTTTGATGAAAAATTCAGTGCCTTATGCCATGTAATTCTTAATTAATCTTATTTATAATATAGCCAGCATCGAACATTGGATTCGTTTATGGTTATGTATGGAGGCATTACTGTTTTACATTTGTCAAATGCATAGGGGCATCTATAAACATATCTACATCCTTTTAATATAAACTCTGCTTCTTCAATAGACGCTGTAAATGCCATTTTCTTTTGCATCCAGAGCTTTTTCTGTTTTGGATCTGGTATTGGTAGTGATTCTATTAGTGTTTTTGTATAGGGGTGTAGAGGTTCTGACAATACTTTTTCAGATCTTCCTGACTCTATTACACTTCCTCTATACATTATAGCTATATAGTCACTTATATAGTAGGCTGTTGCAAGGTCATGTGTAATGTATATGAATGAGACCCCCATTTCCTCTTTAATTTTCTTAAAGAGATTAACTATATTTATTCTAAAAGATGCGTCAAGCATAGAAACAGGCTCATCAGCTACAATTAGCTTTGGTTTTGTTAGTAGAGCTCTAGCTATAGCCATTCTCTGAAGTTCACCACCTGAAAATTCATGCTGATGCTTATCAGCAACAACAGATATATCAAAGCCTACATAGGATAGTGTCTTCGCTATATATTCATCTATCTCTCTTTCATCCTCAATTCCAACAATATTCTTTACAGTTTCCCTTAGGTACCTTATAGGCTTTTGCATTGGATTGAATGAGGCATATGGGTCTTGGAATATAGGCTGTATATTTCTATAGAAGGTTCTATCACCAATTTCATAGATGTTCCTTCCATTAAAGAGAATCCTACCGAAATCAGGTCTAAAAACTCTTAAAATCAATCTAGCTAGTGTTGTCTTTCCTGAGCCACTCTCACCTGCAATGGTAAATATAGATGGTTTATCCTCTAGTGAGAGACTAACATCATCAACAGCCCTAAATTTGAATCCTAGAAAGCCATATCTAAAGATTTTTGTTACATTTTCAAGCCTAAGCATCTCCCCCATATCAACCACCTACCTCTTTACATATAGCCAGCACTTAACCCTCCACCCATTTTCATACTTATTTATGGGTGGTTCCTCTCTCCTACAGATATCCATTGAATAGGGGCATCTGGGATGAAATCTACAGCCAGGGGGAGGATTAATTAGACTTGGCGGCTGTCCCGCTAAACCCTGTCTAATACCCTTGTCCCCCAGTCTTGGAAGTGAATTTATTAGTGCTCTTGAGTATGGGTGCTTAGGATCTTCATAAAAGAGTTCTGTGGGTGCCTCCTCAACAACATGGCCTGCATACATAACTATTATACGTTCTGTAGCCATTGCATGAATCGACATATCGTGTGTTACTATAATTAGTGTACTGCCATACTCCTTCTGCTTATCTAGTAAATATTGGAGTAAAACTTTCTGAAGAACTACATCAACAGCAGTTGTTGGTTCGTCTGCAAAGATTACTCTAGGCTTAAGTAGTAGTGAGAGTGCTACTACAATTCTCTGCCTCATACCACCAGAGAGCTGGTGGGGAAATGCCTTTAATACATCTTTTCTCAATCCAAGATCCTCTACATACTCCCCTGCTACCCTTATGGCCTCATCCTTCTCCAAATTAAGATGTTTTTTCAGCAGTTCTGTGAAATGATCACCTACTCTCATATATGGATTTAGTATATTCATAGAGTTTTGGGGTATATATGATATGTATCTCCACCATATCCTCCCCCTCTTATACTCCTCATCTACCGACAGCAGATCAATAGTACCATCATCAATATTTAGTAGAACCCTTCCCCTAACTCTTAGTGACGGTTCTATATATCCATAGAGAATCTTTACAAGTGTAGATTTTCCACATCCAGACTCACCAGCTATACCCACAATCTCACCACTATTCATATGGAGTATTACATTTGTAACAGCCTTAACCGACAGTAGTGGAGACACTACATATTCTCCATAGATATCTACTGCCCTAAGTATCGATGTATTACCTATACTCATTGTGAATGCCCCCTAAGTCTTGGATTTAGATAAAATGCTATTGATGATGAAATAAAGTATAGCCCTATAAATATCGATATTATTATTACTATAGGTGGTAGCATCCACCACCACAAACCTCTAAATAGAGCATTATAGTTTAGTGCCCAGTATATCATAGTGCCTAGTGTATCCTCTGATAGAATTGAGAGTCCAAATATTGCTAAAGCAGTCTCCATACCTATAGCCCATATTATTGTATTTATGAAGTTGGTTAAATGCCATCCAAGTACATATGGTAAAACCTCATGCACTATTATACCTGTAAACTTAATACCACTAAACCTTGCAAGATATATCATTTCTCTACCCATAACTGAAAGTGTTATAGATCTAACATTACGTGCTGGCCAAGCCCATGCAATTACAGAAAGTATTAGTGGAAGTGTATGAATTGTCATAATGTTCTTTAGCGCCATGGCCAACACTATTAGTAATGGTAGCCCTGGCATACAAACAAAAGAGTCTATTAGTAATACTGTTACTGATTCTTTGTATCCCCTTGAGATTCCTGATAGAAGGCCTACCAACAACCCTATATGTGAGCCTATTAGAGCTGTTACCAATCCTATTATGAGCGAGTTTGCCAGCGCATTAATAGTGATATAGGTAACAGGTCTTCCATTACTTGTTGTTCCAAGTAGCAAATCCATTGCAGCAAGGTTGAATTGTGGTGGTCTATCTTTTGGATATGCATACCACCTCCTATATACTGGGGGAGATGTTAGGGAGGCTAGTGCTAGTAGCACCATTACTATAAGTATGGCTAGCCCTATTCTAAAGCGAGTATATCTAAGTAGAGTGTAAAAAACTGTTGAAATTTTTGATAGCTTCGCCCTAATGTTTAACGACATGGTGTCACCTCGCATATCTTATTCTAGGATCTATAACATAGTATACAACTGTATCAAGAAGCCACATACTGATGATAACCCCTATTATGGAGAGTGAAAGAATTGTTAGCGCTATTGGATAGTCCCCTATAATTATAGACTGATATAATAGGGAGCCTAGACCTGGATAAGCAAATATGTACTCTGTTACTAGTGCTCCACTAAAGATAGTACCTAATGCAAGTGCTAATGCTGTTACTTGTGGCACCATAACACTCCTCAATACATACTTCCCCCGTATACGACCAATATCAACACCACGCAGTTTAGCAAATACTACATAATCCTCCGTAATTGTAGAAATTGATAATGTTCTAGAGCTTAGAAACCACCAGCCAAATGCACTTACTATTATTATTGATATAGCTGGAAGTGCTGCCGCTCTAAAAAAGTATATTGCAACATTTATGGCATCGCTAATCGATGCTATTCTAATTGACGGCACTGATACAGGGCTTAGTGAAAAGATTGGAATTAGAAATGCAAAGATGTATATTAGGGCAAGTGAAAGTACATAGTATGGTATGGGGTATAGCATTATAGCAATATTCTCTAGAGTACGGCTTAAACGTCTATTCTTAACAAAACTAACAAACACACCAAGTGTATTTCCAGCTAGCCATGAAATTACTGTAGTAACAAGAAGTAGCCCTACTGTCCATGGTAGAAACCTTGCAACAATATTACGTGCTGGTGTAGGGAAAGCCATAAAGGAGGGGCCGAAGTCCAGTAAGAAAAATCTCCTTAAATACGCTATATACTGATCTACTGGTGATCCAGTCAAACCAAATAACTCCATTAGAGTTTGCCTCATCCTTATATAGTCCTCAGGATCCAGCCTCTGACCCAATTGCGCAACTGAAGCAAGCATAGTATCAACAGCACTTGCCGGTATTGCACGTAGTAAAAGATAACTTACATTAAATGCTATAAACAGTGTTACCACAGCTACCAGTGTTCTATTTATTAGATGTTTTGCAAATGGATGCAACACAAAACACCAAATACTACCAGCATCTTTACAAAATGTTGTGAGGGGTTAAAAAAATTATAGCTCTAAAACCACTAATCATAGATATATAAAAATATAAACCATAGGTATACCACTCAATTCTCTTCACAAAACAACTATTAAAAGTTAAACACGCTATCCACATAGCCTATACAGCCTCTTCAAAGCATCGTAATAAACAATTTTAAAATATATAATAATGCCCATCAATAGCAAATAAGAATTATATATGAACTAACTATATTTATTTTAGGCGTAATGCTAATAGTAAAGATTATAACACGGTTACTAGAATTTAATAAATACACCTCCCATCAATTGATCTTAGAACTATCCCTATCACCACTAAAAACCCTCTATTAAGAGAAGGTAGGAGTAGCATTATCATAGAGCTTCATAGAGGTAATATAAAACATTGAAACATTTAATTTAAATTCCTTCAATAAACTTTTAGAAAAATACTATCTAAAGAGATCATCAAACGATTGATAAGAATATCAAAAAGCTTCACCAAAAAGATCTAAAGTATCTAGATATTCTAGGTACACCCATCATAGCAAAATAACCCACAACAATCAATTATACACAATCATTTTAAAAAGAATAGATGTTTTAATCAAATTTATTGAAGTATTATAGCTATAGATTAACGATACTAGACTAAAAATATTAGATTAAATAAAAATATTTAAAAATTTGTTTTTAGATTTAGGGATTTTTATCTTCTTTTTATTATCCATCCTATTGCTATTCCTGCTATTAGTAGTATTATTGCTATTATTGTTGTTGTTGTCCATTCTGTTACTGTTTCTTTTAATGTAGTTGTTTCAATTATTGTTGATGTTATTGATGTTGTTGATGTTGTTGTTAGTGTAGTTATTGCTGTAATAGTAATAGTTACAACACCAGGTATTGGTGTTGGTCTTGGAGTTGGTGTTGGTGTTGGAGTAGGCGTTGGAGTAGGAGTAGGCGTTGGGGTGGGTGTTGGTCTTGGAGTAGGAGTTGGCATTGTTTTTGGTACTATTCTTGGTAGTGCTAATGCGAAGTTCATGCCCCAGAAGTATGGTATCCAATACGGGCTTTCGGCAGATGGATAATTATGCCAGTAAAGCTCATTACGAGGTGTAAACTTTTTAATCATAATAGTGCCAATGGTATACATTTTTTCCACACATAAATATTTAACCATTTCCTTTCCTATTTCAATCATTTTTGGATCCCATGCGGGTATAGCCATAGCTTCATCGATAAGTCTATCAAGATATGGATCCTTTAGTCCTAGAAGATTAGGTGAATATTCTCCTCTAGGCTTCCAATATCTTGAGTGAGCTCCTTCAAATCCTGTTGGTGCAAGTCCTGGCAATAAACCACTTAACTGTGGACTAGCCCATCCTGTGAATACGTCTTCAAATGTTCTTCTATTCCATGCATCGAAGAATGTTGCTTGCTCTACTGCTGTAACTGTTACATCTATACCAAATTTCCTCCATTGATCGGCTACAGGAAATGCTGTTCTATATACATCTATTTCATAGGTAGTTGTATATATTTCTATCTTCCATGGTTTTCCATCTGGTAGTCTCCACATTCCATCAGGCCCTCTAGAGAATCCTACACCCTTTAGTAGTTTTTCAGCAACATCAGGGGCATACTTCCACCAACCAACACCCCAAGTCCATATTATGTATTCCCTCGATGGTCTTTCCTTTAGATAACCTTGTGAAATTGCCCAATCAACTATCCTAAATGGTACACTAGGGTCAAAAGGCTTAAACTTAGTTCCATCAGGTAGTGTAATCTCATAATTTAACAACCAATCATAAAGCCCTGCCTCAAAATAATATATTTCCTCAACAGGACCTGCTACTATTTTAAGGGGTGCTAGATGCACAATACCGTTGAATCCTGTTATTGCTACCTCTGTCATGTTTATTGCTAAGGCTAAAGCCCATCTAACTTCAGTTAAATTAAATGGATACTTCTCTAAATTAAATCTTAGATTCCTTGAATCAGGTTCGTGCATCCATGCATATGGAAATTCCTTTGCATAACCTCTACAAGTGGGGCACATAGCTATTAAGCTTTCAAAAGTTTCTGGAGAGAGTTCCATTATCATGTCTAGATCTCCTCTAGACATAGCATAGATTTTGTTTTCTGGTGGACCAAAGTCGACAAATAGTATGTATTTTGGTCCTGGATACTCTAAATCAATACCCCAGTGTTCTTTATAAGCATAATATACAAAGGATTTTTTCCAATCATCTCTAATTCTCCAGAGATACCAATAGCCAGTAGGATCAAAAGATTGAAGAACATACATTGCAGCACAAACAGGTGGGTTAAACTCAAACTTACTAGGCTCAACACCTGCTCTCTCAAACACATGTTTAGGCATAACCCTTACTGGAGCTGCAAATGTTGTTACAAGGAAGGATGCCCAGAAGTGTGGATTTGATTTTTTAAGTTCAATTACAACAGTATATCTATCTTCTGCTCTAACATCTTTAACCCATGTAGTAGCCCATGCATGTGGTCCAAGACCCTTATCGGTTAAAAAGGCCTTAAGTGTATACACTAGATCATCTGCTGTTATTTCTATACCATCACTCCAATATACCCCTTGTCTTATCTTAATTCTCCATATCGTGAAATCTGCATTAGCTTCTGGAGGTGCAGAAGCAATAGCATTTATAACTTCACCAGTAGCAGTATCAACATACCATAGCGATGCTGTACATAGTTGATTTATACCAGAAACAAGAATACCTACATCTGCACCAGCTCTCCATGGATTAAAGTTTGATGGTGTTGCAGGCTTACCTGTAACTAGATCTAGAACAAATACCTCCTCCCTTTTAACACCTGGTGGTAGAGGGAGTTGTGCATATGTAGTTTGTATACCAAATCCAAAGAGTGGTGCTAATAGCATTAATACCATTAATACCAAAGATAGTTTATTGACTACTCTTTGCATAAGACACCCCAATAAAAGCCTAGTGGATAACAGCTATATAAATTTTTCCGCCTTTATGTAAATCTATGCCATTGATATGTTTTATTTGATTTTACTTTAAATGATTGAATGTAGTTTTATTTTCTTCTGTAATACTATTTTGGATGACATTAACCTTTCTTCACATGGTGGCTATTTTACATCAGTTTGAAAATTATGGATCTGAATTGCAACCTTTAATAATCAGAAGGTGGAGGCTTAAGTTGATGATTAATATGAATACCTTACTATTGATGTTATAATTATTATAGAGAAGATGATATCTTTATAGTGGTGGGATATCCTATTATATTTTTACTCATAGTACATCCAACATGCTACTTCATGACTTTTTTCAACTTCTATCATTATTGGTTTTTCGTAGCACTGCTGTGTTTTATATGGGCAGTAATAAATATATTTACATCCTTTTAAAAGCATTTCACGTACTTCTATTACGGTACGTAGTGTTTGTGGTAATTGTTTTTTAAACCATTCTCTCCCCATTCTATAGTCTGGTAATGAGTCGAGAAGTACTTTGGTGTAGGGGTGTAGTGGCTTATTTATAACTTTCTCTATGTTGCCCTGTTCAACTATGGATCCTCTATACATTACAAATATTTTTTCACCAATATAGTTAGCTGTTGCAAGATCATGAGTTATATATAGTATTGATGTACCAAATTCTTCTTTTGCACTACGAAGAAGATTTAATATATTTATTCTAAGTGATGCATCAAGCATAGAAACAGGTTCGTCAGCGATGAGCAGCTTTGGCTGTACAAGTAGGGCCCTAGCTATAGATAGCCGCTGAAGCTCACCACCTGAAAATTCCTGCGGCCTTTTCCCACGAACTTTATCAAGAGTAAGCCCAACAAACTCCAGAGTCTGTGCAATTCTCTCAGTGGCCTGCTCCTCATTAAGCTTTAATAGATTTCTAGCTGCACTTATTAGATAACTCTCAACTGATTCAAATAAGTTAAATGTATCCATAGGATCTTGGAATATTGGCTGAACATCCCTTATAAATCTCCTTACTTCAGATCTCTTTAGTCTCCACATATCCTTCCCCATATATTTGGCCACACCACTAGTTGGTCGAAGAATTCTTAGCATTATTTTAGCAAGTGTGGATTTTCCACACCCAGACTCACCCACTAATGTTAATACCTCTGGTTTCTCACCACCTATCTTTAAATCAACCCCATCTACTGCAGGAAATCTTACTAACCCTATTACACCATAACCAAAATACTTACTAACATTAACTAACTCTATAAGGGGGATAACCATAGATTATTTCACCCCTTTACATATAGCCAGCAGCCAACGATACGACCTTTCTCTATCTCTATTATAGGGGGCTCTTCCCTCCTACAGATATCCATTGCATATGGGCATCTGGGATGAAATCTACAGCCAGGGGGAGGATCAGCTAAATCTGGTGGAGCACCTGACAACCCTTTTCTTATACTTTTATCACCAAGTCTTGGTAAAGACCCAATTAATGCCTTGGTGTAGGGGTGTAGAGGCTCTGCAAACATTTTATCTGTTGAACCTACCTCAACAATCTTACCTGCATACATTACTCCAATTCTATCTGTGAAAACACCATGTACGTCCATATCATGTGATACTAGAACTAATGTAAAGCCTCGTTCCTTCTGAACCTTTAGCAGCTGTTCTAATAGTATTTTTTGGGTAACAACATCAAGAGCTGAGGTAGGCTCGTCTGCAAGAACTAGAATAGGGTTGAATAGTAGAGCTAGTGCTATAACTATTCTTTGCCTCATACCACCAGAGAGCTGGATAGGATATGCATCTATAACTTCTTTTGATAGTCCTAGAGCTTCTAGATATTCAGTAGTAAGTCTATATACTTCCCTCTTATCAATATTAGAGTAAAGCTTAAACATCTCAATAAAGTGATCACGAACTCTTATAGTTGGATTAAGAACACTCATAGCTCCTTGGGGAATCCACGTCATATATCTCCACCACACCCTCCTTTTAAGCTCATCATCACTAAGCTCATGGAGGCTTAGCCTCTCATTTTTTGTTCTTAGAATTAACGAACCCTCTATTCTTTTTAAAGGAGGCTCTATGTATCCATAAATAACTTTAAGTAGTGTTGACTTTCCACAACCTGATTCTCCAGCTAAACCAAACACCTCCCCATAGAATAGCTTTAGAGATACACTACTTACAGCATCTATAAACCTCCTCCCTACCACATACCCCGCTTTAACATTATCTATATGCAAAACAACTTCATTATCCACTAAAATCACCTCTCACCCTCAATAAATCTTGCAACCAATCTACGTATAATTACATACATTGATGCAAGAAATACGATAAAGAATATCAGTGGAAAGGTGTACCACCACCAAAGACCTCTTAAATATGCTTGATACTCCCTCGTCCAGAATATTACAGTTCCTATTGTCGGATTTTCGAGAGAGGTTATGCCAAATACAGATAACGTAGTCTCAAGCCCTATGCAGAATATAATACCAAATAGAAATGCTATCGATAGCCATCTCACTATATAGGGTAGATATGACTTATAGATTAATTTAAGCGTTCCATATCCTGAAAATATTGCTGTATATGTAAAGGTTCTTTCCCTCAGACCCATAATAACTGATCTTATATTTCTTGACTGCCCTCCCCATCCAAGGAGAGCTATTATTGAAGCAGTGCCTATAATGCCCAGCCTCTCCCTCCATAGAGATGCTATTAAAATCAGTATTGGGAGGAATGGTATGACACAAAAACTATCTATCAGATATGTTAGTATAGCCCTTACAATACTATTTTTGGTACCACCTGCAATACTTCCAATGGTAAAAGCTATCAACACTAGCATTGCAGCCGCTATAGTGCCTAGAACTAAAGAGTTTCTTAAAGCCCATGCAGTCACTATGAAGACGTCTTGCCCCATGCTAGTTGTGCCAAATGGATACTGTAGTGATGGAGGTTTATCACGTGGAACTACATTCCATAATCTAGGGTCATAGGGTGTTATTTGAGGAACTATCACACTATACATTACTAGTGCTATAACCACTGCTAGTGAAATCTTTAAATCTAAATGTCTAGCCATTCTATTCACCTCCTCCATATCTTACTCTTGGATCTATAAATGGATACACCATATCGATTACAAAAGAGGCTATAGTTACGCCTAGTATTGAATATGTTATAATTCCAAGCATTGTATTGAAGTCGTTTGTAACAATAGAATTATAGAGTAGCGTCCCCAGCCCCGGATAATTAAATATATACTCTGTAGCTAGAGCTCCACCAAATATGCCTCCTAGACTTAGAGCTAGTGCTGTTACTTGAAGAATTAGTACATTTTTTCCAATATAGCGTTTAAGTAAAAGATTTGTTGGAATTCCTCTCACCATAGCATAGAATACATGTGGCTCCCTCTTAGCCGTTCTAGCTAAGGCAAGCGATCCCATAGCCCAATTAATGATTGAAAGCACTATTATGGAGAGTGCAGGTAGCCATGCCCTTGAAAACATTGCTGATAGTGTTTCTAAACTTAGGGTAAAGGTTGGAACAATGGTAACCCCTATATATATCCGTAATATTCCTACAAAAATTATTAGAAATGCAATAGCTAAAACAACATATGGTAGAGGAAATATAGTGATAAATGTATATTCAAGAATTTTTACAGCTTTCTTATGCTCCCATATACCCATCACTATTCCAACAACTACACCAATAATCCATGATATTATGGTAGCTGTTAACAATAGAAAGATTGTCCAGGGCATATAAAGGGATATAATATCATTTGCAGGAACAGGAAAGTTTAAAAGTGATGGCCCAAATTTAAATGTGAGGACTGATTGTAGAAAAGAGATATACTGTTCCCACAAAGGCTTATCCAGCCCGAAAAGCCCCATTACGGTTCTCCTCATAGCCTCTATCTCCTCAGGTCTCATAAATACTCCTGCACCCTGAATTCTTGAAAGAACTTGTTCTGCAGGATTTCGAGGACTTAATCTAGTTACAAGAAATGATATAGTTAAACCAGTCCATATAGTAAAAATCACAAGGATTAATCTTTCAATCAAACTCTGCACCAATGGGGTGGCCATAAAGCCTAGAGATTTAGGTTTTGGCCGTAGACCTCTATCGGCCATCTAATTACACACCAGTATTTCCTATCTATCCTGCTTTTATAAATTTTTTGTCCATAATCATAGGCATCTTTATCTCTATAATTGAAATCAATACAGATTCTCTATACTCTCCATAGATTTACTACAAACCATAGACAGTATTCTAATAGTGCTTATATTTTCTTTTAATATATTGCATCATATCATTCTTGTTATTTAGTGTAGTAATAGCTATAGATCTTATGGCTACGATGTATAGTCTGCTCAGTATCCAGGGATCTCTAGCCGTAATATGGATATGTCTTAAATGAATATCTAGAGTTAAATGATTTTCATAATTAGTGCTGTAACATATAGTGTTGTTATCATATAGACAGCTATTTCTATATTATAGCATCTTGTATTCTCATCTTAATTGCTAAACCATCTATAGGTTGATCAACATCTGTTTTATTGGATATGCTACATCTAGATAAACAGCTAAGTAATTTTATCTGAATTTTTCTAGATTTGGGGTATTCATCAATAAATACAGTAAGCTATATATAGCTATGTGTTTTGCTGTTTTGTTGGTGTTTGGATGTGTCTGAAGGGGAGGTATCTAGTTTAAAAGCTCTTTTATATGGATATGGTAGTTTGATGGGTATAGGATCTTCACTTATTGTTGGATGGCTTCTCTACTACTACTGTCCCCCTGATAATATTGGCTTAGCCCCTATAGTTATTATGGGTTCTGCTATATTGTTTGGTCGTGTTATTGATGCTGTTTCTGATCCATTGATAGGCCACTGGAGTGATAAAATTTTAACTAGATGGGGGAGGAGAAGACCATTTATAGTTGCTGGATTTATTGCAATGGCGTTTAGTCAAGTGGTTATATGGAGACCTTTAATACAAGGTTTCTCAATATGGAATGCTATCTATGCTAGTATTCTATTGGGTGTATTTTGGTTTGGGTATACAGCTGCTATGGCCCCATATCTAGCCCTATTACCAGAGATTGCATCTTCGTCTAGTGAGCGTATTAAGTTAGTAACATATCAAACTTTCTTTAGCCAGCTCTCACTAGTTATAGGCGGTGTTATAGTTCCAATTCTTCTTACTATACTTGGCTATCTAAATACATCTCTAGCACTAACAGTTATTGCTACAACAAGTATGCTTTCAATAGTGCTAATCTTTAGGGAGAAGGTTATAGATAGAGGGAAAATTGCTGAAAAACTAAGTCTGTGGAGAGCTCTTAAGATAACCTATACAAATCGAGTATTTCTAATATACCTTATCCCAACAGCCATACTAGTACTATCAACAACAATAATACAAATTGTATTACCATATCTAATTACAGTTTCAGCTGGTTTAGACAAATCCTATGTTGCTATAGTCTATCTTCCACTGATAGTAGTCTCAATACTAACACTACCACTATATAGAAAACTAGCAATTCGATATGGTAAGAAGAAGGTATACCTACTCGGTATGGGTCTTTTTGCTATACCAACTATAGTAGCTTCCCTGGTAGGTATAGTTAGAGTAGAGCCTATAGCATTTCTAGTTGGAATAGGGATATTGTTTGGATTTTTTGCTACACCACTACTAATGCTCCCTAATGCATTTATAGCAGATATAACTGATATTGATGAAAAAATCACAGGGTATAGAAGAGAGGCTATATACTTTGGAGCACAGGGATTTATTACAAAAAGTATGGCTGGTTTAGCAGGAGTTTTAACATCAATATTTTTAGAGCATTTAGGCTATACCACAGGTGCAGATCTTGGTATTAGAGTAGCCTACATTTTTAGTGCTCTAATATTGATACCTGCAGCAGTAATATTCTCAAGATATCCACTAAAGGATTAATAAAAATGTTGAGTAGTCATTGAATTACTTTAAAATAAACTCCACCCATAAACAGTGTAGATAAACCGTATTGGAAGAATAGTAATAGTATCCATCAATAATTAGCTATATAGAGGTATAGTCTCTCCACCTATCTACAGTTTAATGAACCTATACTAAACTCTGTGTATAACAAAAAATTTAATAGGGACATACTAGAGAGCTGTTTTTGGTGATTTTAGTGAGTTTTTGGGAGCAGTGGTCCTGGGAGAAAGTTAAGGATAGAATTAGAAGTCTCTCTGGAAGACTTGGTTTTGAAAAGGGTAACGAACTTAAATTCTTTGGTTTACGACTAAATCTTGTAGATGGTTCAATATATGATGAAGTTCTTGAGAGATTTTTAACAGATAGAGAAAGTATAAGCCTATACTACATATTGTCACTCTATTCAGAAACTAAAAGCGAGGTTGAGGAGGTAGGTGAGCTAATCTCGCTATCACGTCAGCTATGCCCATTTATCCACTGCCCCAATCTAAGAAGAAATATGGAGGCTATAGAGAGACTGTTTGGAACAGACCCACAGCTTCTATATAGAGCTGCTAAACCATTTAACTATCAACCAATTGAAATTGGGGATGCTGCAATAAAAATATATGCATTGCCAAGAGTACCTATAGTGCTTGTCGTATGGGCTGGTGAAGAAGGTATACCACCATCAAGTGAAGTATTATTCGATAAAACAGCCCCCAACTATCTCGGTACAGATGTTGCGGATATCTGTGAGGCTGCCATGGGGATTGCACGAGCACTAACAGCTAGAATAATACTGTCTTTGGCTAAAATGCTAAATCTGGATATAGATAAAATTAGCTTTGGCGGATATAGATATACTTGTGCTGACTAAAAGAAAAATCATTATAGGGCATTACCCCATAAATTAAAATAGTTAGAATTTGAACTACATACCACTAGCCATAGCTATGGATAGCAGTAGCAGAACTATCCAGCTAGCAAATCTTCTAAATCTATATGGCTATGGTTAAGGACAAAGTATAGTAATCTAACTAGATAATAATATATCGTTGTTGATTTGAATGTGGATACTAGATCTTTACCCCACATGCATTATAGCAGCTTTTGGTAGTAGAACAATATAGACTAATTTCAGTTATAGAAATAGCTTGTATTAGGATTTAGCTTAAATTAACTAAATGTTAAAGCTTATTAGTTTTAGGGTATTTAACCTCTTTAAGTAGGTGGTAAACCATAGTAAGAGGTATTGTCTTTGATCTCGATGGAACACTTGTTGATAGTATTAATATCCATCTAATCTCATGGCTAGAGGCATGTAGAAAACTTGAAATACCTGTAAAGCTTGATAGCTCTACAATTGATTTAATTAGGGATTTAGTTGGTTTAGCTGCAGAGGATATTGCACTTATTATAACTGGTGATGAGTCTAAGGCAAAAAGTTTAGCAGAGGTTAAGAGAAAGATATATCTTGAAAAAATAGATAGAATAACACCATTTCCAGGTGTTGTTGGCGGTATTCAAAAGCTTAAGGAATTAGGGCTTAGTATTGCAATTGCATCATCGACAAGTAGGGAAACCATAGAGGCTATACTTAAGAGAATTGGTATATATAGCTATATTGATGCTTATGTTGGAAGTGATGAGGTTGTTAATAGAAAGCCTAATCCCGAGATGTTTATTAAAGCTATGGAGAGAATTGGTGTTAGACCCAGCGAGGCTATAGTTGTTGGCGATACAAAATATGATATAGTGCCAGCTAGTAGGCTTGGGGCAATATCCATACTTATATGCTGGAAGAAGTGTAGTGATGTTGATGTAAAACCGACATTCTATGCCTACAATATAGATGATGTTATTGAGATTGTTAAATTGTTGCTAAAGCAGAAAACAGTTTAAAGAAGCAACAGTAAACTGTAGTTATAGGTGGTGCTATGAATTTTGCCATACTCTTTACACTATTTATAACATTTCTAAAAATAGGTTTTGTTATGTTTGGCGGTGGCTATGCCATGATTCCTATCCTTAGATATGAAGTTGTAGATAGAAATAAATGGCTTTCTGACGATGAATTTATAGATATAATAGCAATTGCTGAATCTACACCAGGTCCAATAGCGATAAACTCTGCAACATATATAGGCTATAAACTTGGGGGATTTGTAGGAGCTCTAATAGCAACTATAGGTATTGTTATGCCAGCATTTATAGTGATACTAGCTATAGCAACTGTACTTACAAACTTCTACCACCATATAATTACAAGAAGTATACTATTTGGTATTAGAGCAGCTATAGTAGGGCTAATTACAGTAGCACTCATAACAGTTATACGAGGAGTATTTAAAGACCTTAACACATTTCAAACAGTAGTAACAATACTAATTGCAATAACTGTATTTACTGCCATTGTAAAATTTGGTGCCGACCCAATAATACTTATACTAATATCTGCAGTAATAGGATTAGCAATAGGCTTAGCAGGACTCATATAATACTTTCAAACCACACCCCCTTCAAAGCTACAAAACACAATACTCCCTGGTGTATAGCAATAACCCTCCCCATTTATCAATACTATAACCTCTAATGGCTATCGAGTCATCACTAAAGTAGAGACATTTCTATCTTCTAATAGAAACTTATACTATAGATCTTTACTTAGGATTTGTTTTGATATATTTTCTAAGTTGTGTTAAAGTATATTAAGTTAAGAAATACTGTTATGGTTTTACGGTGTAGTATAGTCTTTTTCTATTTCTTCCTCTATTTTCAGCTTTAAGCATCACTATTTCACCTACCTCTATAGTGTTTTTTACATGGGGTCCTCCATCAGCCTGTATATCTATACCAGGTATTTCAACAATTCTTAGAGTCTCTACCTCAGGAGGCATTCTTTCTGCAAGTTTAACTACACCTGGTACTTTAAGAGCTTCATCTCTTTTAAGCCAGTATATCTTTATCTCTATGCCGCGCTTAGCAATTTCATTAGCCTTTAGAATAGCTTCCTCAAAGATTTTTCTATCAAATTTCTCTAGGCTATAATCATCATATGCATGATCAGGCTCAATGTTACCACCAGTTATAAGAGTACCATAGTCTCTATACATAACTGCTGCAAGTATATGTGCAGCTGTATGAAGTCTCATCAACCTATACCTTCTACCCCAATCAATAATGCCCCTAGCTACTACACCAGATTCTATACCATCTAGAGACCCTTCAACCACATGAACTATAGACCTTTTCTCTTTATCGATATAGACATCTACAACATCCATCCTCCTACCATTAACAAAAATTGTACCAAGATCATTAGCAACACCACCTGTCCTAGGATGAAAAGCCGTTCTATCCAATACAATACCTTTATCTAAAACCTCTACAACCTTAGCCTCAAATTCCTTTAAATAGCTATCAACTTGATATAGAAGCTCTGTAGAGATAGACATGCCAAACACCTAGACGCTATGAAAAATAGGTCAATCCACCTAATAAACTTTAGATGACTATAACACCAATAACAATATATAGCTAGCTACATATAAATAACAACATTCAACTATAGCTAAAAATACTATCCTACTACACATCACCAGGTAAAGCAACTTACAAGTAGTAGAGGAGGGACTCATCCTCCATATAATCACAGTAATTAGCTTTACTGTTTTCTATTTCCCTCTACATAGATCTTGGGTCTACATCACCACTAGATGCATTTAGGATAACCCTAGATCCCCACATCTTAAATTGCAATCTACTCCATCTAGTTCTTCTAAAGAAAAATACAATTTTCCAAACAATAAGCCAACCACCATAAACCTCTATAAAACCTAGATAACAACGCTGGGCTAAAGCTAAATGTGTTGTATTTTAAGCTACATCTACAGGGTCTTTACATCCAATATTCTTGCTGTAATATATTGCTATAGAACAAATCCTTAAAATTCTTAAACATAAACAGTAGTTATAACAGAAGGTGTTATGTGTTTCGATGGATAGTGAGTTAGCCAAAGCTCTATCTTTTGTAGATTTTAGTGATATATGTAGGGGATGTAGTGTTAACTGCTGTAAGAGATTCTATGCCGTATTGCTACCAGAGGAAGAGGATAGGTTTAGAAAGATAGCATTTACAATAAATACCCCCATTGGCGATGTAAAGGCTATTGGTGCAAAAGATGGAAAGCCATGTCCATTTCTAGATGATATTGGTAGATGTAGTATATATCAGTATAGATCCTTCGACTGTAGGCTATGGCCTATAGTGCTATACTATGATTTTAATACAGGTGAAAAAGTTGTCTATCTAGATCTTGAGTGTCCTGCAGCTGCTACTGGAAGAATAGATGAGAACTTTATAAAGAGAGTTGTTATGTTTTTGAAAAACAGTAGTATTGATGTTGAGTGGCTGAAGAGATATACACTTGCGCCATGGCCAAATAATTTAAGGGAGATAGCAAGATTTAGATAACTGGAGAATATATCTATTCTAGCTCAAAATATATTTTTGCACAAACCTTTTTTCCATGCATAGAATAGCCTCTAATAAACTCTTTAATAAATTCATCTACAACAGGGTCTCTAAGGCTATCAACAATATTCTGCACTATATAGGCTAAATCATCACACTCTATATCTCTATCAATACCAGGATTTCTATCTAGGGATACAGACCCCCAGTGCCAAAAACCACTACTTTGAAACATATTTATAGGACTAGCAAACCCATATCCAAAGCCAGAAACATGGACAGTACCATCTTGTTCAAACACAATCTCTATTCCATGCATTCTCAAATCATCTATATGTTCAAGCATCTTAATTCTAGTAACACTCTTCTGCCTAGTTATAACTATCCTTCTATGTGGCACAGAATCCCTATCCACTTTATGGAACGTATTCTCGCCCAATTTCTACATACACTCTAATTAGAGGTATAAGTGTTTCGCATATATAAAAACTATATAAATAAAGATGAAAATAATTAATCCAATAAAGAAATTAAATATAGCATGGCTAGGACTCAAATCTAGCTATAAAAAATCCTTCACATTTATCAATATGTGGAAATGTTCTACTTACAATATTCCATACACTATATTTTTTATAGCCTCTAGAAACCCTTAATCCTGTATCAACCAATCTATGGCTGGAGGTCCTTCTAGCTATCTCTTCAACTACCTCTTCACCCTCTTCAGGTAGAATAGAACAAACTGAATAGATAGCTGTAACACTATGTTTTAGTGCATTAGATAGTATATCTATTTGTATGTTCTTCATTTTAGCTGGAATTGATTGTTCTTTAAGTATTATCTTTATGCTTGGATCCTTAGATATAGCACCACTACTACTACATGCAGCATCTATGAGCGCTAAATCAGCTTTTTCTCTAAATGAAATTCTTCTACTATCCGTATGTATCAAATCAATTCTTGATATATCTACCCCATAGTGTTTAAGAAGACTTCTCATAGAATTTAGCCTCTTAATTGAGAAATCCATTGCTATTATTCTTGCCCTATTTTCTGTAAGCTGCATTATGAGAGATGTCTTTATACCTGGAGCAGCAGCAAAATCATATATAACCATATTCTTTTCTGGTTTTGCTGCTAGTACTGTTAACACACTTGCTCTATCCTGTAAAATAATTGATCCATTTTTAAATAACTCTAACTTTCTAATAGGTCTTGGACTCTTAATAACTCTAACTAAAAATGGTGCATCTTTATTACATTCAAGCACAAATCCCTCCCTCTCAAGAATGTAGAACGCTTTATCAACATCAATCTTAAGTGTATTAACCCTAATCCACAGAATTTTTCTATTCATAGCCTCTAAAAGCTTTTCAACATCACTACTAGGTAAAACCTCTAAGAGTTTATCATAGATCCACCTAGGGTATGAAAGTCTTGCCCATATGGGAATCGTCTCAACACTATCTATATTAGGGACATCCCTTTGAATACTTTTTTTAAGCTTACTATGAATAGTACCACCATTTTCCTTTAACTTAAGATAGAGATAGACTTTAGCCAACATTCTATAGCTATAGCTAGATCCACCTCTAACACTCTCAACAATATATCTAACCATATAGTAGTTTGAAACAAAATCACGGGAAAGTTTAAATAGATCCTCTCTAGAGATACCGGTAGCGCCACAACCAAATCTTCTACATACATATACAAAAGCTTTTCTAACAGGAATTCTCATTCTCTCAACAACATAAAGCACATTTGCAATAATGCTTGCAACTCTGTCAATATTCACTATACACCACTGTAGTGTATGAAGTTTAGTAAAGCATATAAATAATAATCTTAGTGGAAACATCACTCTATAGATAAAGCTTTATAACCCTTATTAACTCTGATAACAACATAAACTAATAGGTTTTTGAAATGGCTAGCAGTAGAAATTTTGTTATGCTTGAAGCTATATTTATATTTGTAATCATAGGTTCATTAATTATATCATACAATCTTTATCTCTATAGATATGAGTTAGAAAAAACTATAGGAATAGCCCAGCCAATCACTACCTCTAATGGGTATATCCAAAAAGTATATCAACTTATTGATGAAATTAAAAGAGATGTTTCTAGAATAAGACAGCTTAATTTCACTAGAGAAATAGAGGTAGTGCTAATAAATACATCATGGGCTATAGAGACATGGGCGCCTAAAGATAGTACCATTCCCAATGATATGATCTATAAAGAGAATATATACAAGGCAACACTTCTTGTTCCACATAACTTTAGTATAGCTGTAGAGCAGAAGAGGTGGATTGGAATGTTTCTAGCAGCTGTAGCAGGTACAACACTATATATAAATACAGATTATTTTAACCCTGAGGATAGAGGAGTGAGAAATGTTCTTGTCCATGAACTTACACATATACTTCAGCATCTCAATCTCAGGATGGGGGTAGTGGACAGTACTATAGATGGGGCTATGGCTATATCAGCACTTATAGAGGGTGATGCTGGATGGACACAACACCTCTACTGTATAGATACAGGTCTATGTACACCATCCCCCACACTCAATATAGATCCAAATAATCCATATATATCCCTACTTCTATTTCCATATATATATGGAGAGAATTTTGTAAAGAGACTATACGTATATGGGGGGTGGGAGCTTGTTAATCAAGCATATTTAAAGCCACCAATTTCAACATCTATGGTTATAAAGCCAGAGAAATATATAGCATACCTATCTAATGGAAGTTATTCACCAGAGGATATAACTATATCACATAACTATTGTTCATATGGAGACCCTCTATATAGTGATAGACTTGGTGAATACTATATTCTTCTTATACTTGCTAGAAGAATAGGTTTGGAAAATGCTTTAATAGCTGCTGATGGCTGGAGTGGAGATAGGGTAGAATTGTATAGAGTTACTGAATCTGGTTATATGAAATGGGTGGTGTGCTGGAATATATCGTGGGCATCACAGAAAGATGCAGAGGAATTCTTCCAAGCATATATACAGGTGTTAAGGGAAGAAGCTAAAAACATTTCTATATATGGGGATACAGCCTATGCTAAAATATATATTGGTGAGATAGAGGGTGTGTGGGAGCCAGGGATTGAGGTAATACCACCATCAATTAGTTTAAGCATTTCGATAAATAATAGATATGTATCAATTGTATCAGAGATTGTAGAGCTGCTATATATATGTAAAGCATGTGGCTAAATCTCACTAACTGTAATGCTTATTAAGCCTTTCCTTCTAGCAAACTCCACAGCCTCCTCCACCTCACTTCTCGTTGGTGCATTACTTGACTCAATTCTAGATCTTTTTAGACCTGCTGCTATAGAGGCATATTCAATTGCATCCAATACACTTCTACTCTCAAGATATCTAGCTACAAATACACCTGTAAAGACATCACCACAACCAGCAGTAGTCCTTGCTTTAAGCCCAAGCCCCCCTAGATTTAGTGAAGAGGCTTTTATAATCCTTTCATTTTCTCTATCTATAGCTATAGCACCTTCAGCTCCAAGCTTTATAATAATAGAGCATCTAGAGTTTAAAATTCTGGGATTCTGTAAATATTTATTAACATCAATTCCAAAAAGTTCTATAAACTCATATCTATTTGGAAGAACAAAACACTTTTTACCTAAACTATATAGATCACCTACATTAAACCAGCTTATTCCAGGATCTAGAAAAATAGTAGCAGATTTTCTTATAGCTATATCTACTAAATTTAGAGCAGTTTCCCTAACAGTATTAGCAATCACTACAGCATCTACATCATCTACCCCTATATACTTGCCTGGATCTGGGGGACGTTCATTGACATTAGGAATTGTCACTATAGTTGCTTCACCATCTCTATCAACAAATATGTAGGCTCTACCACTCAATTCACCATATATAGAAATCCCTGATAAATTTATACCCTCAGAGGCTAGTATTGAAGCTATATATTCAGCATAGTCGCTACCTATACTTGCAATAAGCTTTAACCTTAACCCTCTACTAAATCTAGCCATGGCTATCGCTATATTTGCCCCTGAACCACCAATACATTTAGAGAGAAGCCTACCTCTATACTTTCTACCCCTTAAAAACACATCATCTAATTCAATAATGGTATCAATATTTACTTTACCAGCCACATAAATATTGTACATAGTGTCAGCCATAGTGATACTACTAAAAGTAAGGCGATTCATAGTAGAGATGAATTGTCTTGTTTAGATGAGGCTATATGCTTTAATTGAATTCTATGCCACAGTTTGAATGGCTATAGGTACCTCCACACTATATCTTCTACCACCTCTAATAATTTCAAGCTCCACATACCCTCTCTCTATAGATTCTTCAACAGCTATTCTAAGCTCCCTTGGTGATGAAATCTCCCTACCATTTACTTTAACTATTATATCTCCTCTAGCTATACCAGCTTCATGCGCTGGACTACCTCTTACAACACCAACTACTATAAGCCCCCTTGAGATGGGTAGCCTAAACATTCTTGCCTGCTCTTGGGTTAGAGGTGATACATATACCCCTATCCACGCTACTATTGGACGTCCATATCTAGATATCATTTCTAGAAATCTCTTAGTAGTATTTATAGGAATTGCAAAGCCTATACCCTGTGCATAGGGTATAATGGCTGTTGTAACACCTATAGCCTCACCAGCAACATTTACTAGAGGGCCACCGCTATTACCAGGATTTATAGCAGCATCTGTTTGAATTAAATCATCTAGAATAATATTTTCACCACTTATTGTTCTCCCAACAGCACTTATGACACCCATTGTTACAGTAGCTCCTGGCAGCCCTAGAGGTGAACCTATTGCAAAAACTATTTCACCTACTCTAATCTTATCAGAATCACCTAATGCAATAGGCTTTAGATTAGCTGCATCAACTTTTACAAGAGCTAAATCCCTATATGGATCTGTAGCAATAACTTCAGCCTCTACAGTCTCCCCAGTTGGTAAAACCACATATACTGTTGAAGAGCCTTGCACCACATGATTATTGGTAACTATATACCCCTTGCTATGGATTATAAAGCCCGAACCCATTCCTCTAACTGGAGCTAAACCGAAAAATTCATCTATAGCTATTCTAACAGTTGATATTGTTACAACACTTTGTATTACCCTCGATACAATTTCTGTAATACTGTTGTTGAACTCCTTTATATCCAAAAGTCTCACCCAAGGTGTCTAGACGGAAAGAAAATATAACTGTTTCCCACTATAAAAACTTGTGACCAAAATGTTTAAAGCCGTATATGAAGTAGTGCTACGTGGACTTTCAGAAGAACTTGAATGTATATCAAAGCTCTATAGAACTCTAAGTACAAAGGGTATATGTATAGGCTCACAAACAATGTTTATATGCAGCTACGAAAATAGCACTATTATAAAGGTTACTCCACATACATCTAAGTATATCCATGCGACACAGCTATATAGAGATATTACACAGCCTCTCACCATTACAATAACCATAGAAGGTAGTAGTGCTAATGATATAATCGATGCTGCTACCACTATCTACGATATAGTTAAAGGCTGTGGACTTCAAATAAGACTACTCTCTGAATAGAGGATATTCAGCCGCCCCTATATCGATTTATATCAATTGTTGATTTTATTGCCTCATATCTATTTCCCTACATTAAATTCAAGGTTCCATTTAATTAAAAGAATGTTTAAATGATCCAGACATACAACATCTTAAGGCTGAGCTTCTCTTGAGAAAAGCTTCATCTAAGAGATTCCAACAGACGTTAAAGAGGCTAAATATAGGAGATGTATAATGGGGATAGATCTTTAAAGAATAAAATTCTACTTTAAAAGCTTGGATATGTGGCTATGTATCTTATGCTCAATAATTTTTATAAATTCAATGGCGATAACTATAGTTAGTAGAATTATAGCTACACTATATTTATAGTTGATAATATCAATTAAAATTCTTTGAACCCTTATAACAGTTAGACAGTAGCTTATAGGGTATCTAAGAAGGATTAAAACAATAAGTATTACTATCTCTATTGCAACTCTCCTATAAACTGTTGGTGTAACCCATAGTCTTCTAGTAATAGAGTCCTTGATACTAATAAGAATATACCATAGCCCTCTTACAACCCTATAGCTAAAGTAAACCATTACAGCTAGTTCAATAGCTAAAAGCGTTTCCCACATTATTGTAGGCATTTCTTCAGCTAAATACTTATTAAAATAATCAAGTCCTAAAGTAGTCATATACACTAGTAGTACTAGTATTAGTGAATCTCTAAGAACATCATAAATAACAATTCTCATTGGTGTAAATATTATTGGCCTTGGTATAGCCCTTTTAACAATTTTTATAAGACCTAACCCCCACACCATCCTATACTTAATGACAAGAAGAAACATTCTAGCTATAAAATACCAGCTAGAGAAGAGAATATATATTAGACCTAAAAGTGGCTGTCGAAATGTTAGAGCTAGAGCTATAACAACTATTCGCACATCTCTTGTAGGCCATGGGAAAGAGGTTCTAGCTTTTACAACCAACTCTCTATCTCTAACTAAATTGCTTAGAAAACTAACATATACTGTACCAAGAATGGCTAGAGATGAAAGCACTACATATTCTACCCGTAGGGGCCATCCCCCAAGTGTAAAACCTTGATATATTAACCCAGCTATAAGAAGTGTATCAACAATTCTATCTAAGGTTGTATCAAGAATTGCTCCAAACTCTGTTTGTCTATCGAATAATCTAGCAACTTCTCCATCAACACCATCAAGAATTGACGATAGTAAAGCAAGGATGCTGCCCAAGATATACATACTTAGATATATTGTGATAGCACCAGCTATACCAATAATAAAAACTATAGCTGTTATTATACTTGGTTCAATAAATATTCCATTTCTGTATAGAAAGAGACTAATTTTTGTTGAAATTCTTCTATTTACATATCTAGCTACAATACCATCACTCTCTTTAACTAAATTTCTCCTCATAATCTCCCAGTAAACCCTCCTAGCCTTAGCTAAATCCTCAATAGAATCTATATCTATCCACCGTAGACCAGTCACATCAACAAAGCCAACAAGCCCCCTTTCAGCCAACACATTTACAAAATCGGATAGTGTAGCACTCCTACCATACTTCTTTACAACACTACTAATTTCTGTAAATAGCTCTCTAGGAATATAGAATAGACCTGTATCAATACCCGTCAATGGAGGTATATTCTTTCCAGTTAAAACTACAGTAGAACCATCTACGATAACCTTTAGCCCCTCTATAGCCTCCTCACCACGCACAGATCTATCTATGCATAGCAGAACTCTACCCCTATCCCTAATAGACACCTTAATAAGATTCCTTAGAATACTGAACTCATATATATGGTCAGACATACTAACAACTACATCATCCTCTATATTCATATCTTTAAGCCTCTCAATTGCTTGATAGAGCGTCCATAGATTACCATCACCTAGAGCTACATCGACAACCACAATCTTATCGTTAGATACTTTAGTAGAGAACATATCTTTAAACTCACTCCTAGTAGCTATATAAACATCCCTAATTCCATTTTCAGTCATAACCCTCATAATATAGTCTATAATTGCTACCCCCTGCTCTAATTCAATTAACGACTTAGGCAAAGATTCAGTGTATGGTTTAAGTCTAGTACCATACCCAGCAGCAATAACAATACCAATCATAGTTTAACCTAGTAGTACAGTAGGCACAGCACATTAATAACCATTAATGTTAGTCCAAGTATGAATAATAGTATAGATGGTGGTTAATTAAGAGCCTTAGCATATACCATACTATTTCTAATTTTAATTAAATTGCTGTACAGACATTATTATTGCTAAAAGTATATATTCCTATATGATCTACCAACCTCTATTACATTATAGCTTGCTAGAAGTATGTAACTCCTCTTTGAAGATAGCATAAATTAATGAGTTTTTAGTAGAGAGATGTAGTTGGGCAGTAAACATAGAGTTGAAGCATTTTAAATAGATGGAGGCGTGACATTCTCCTTGACCAAGTTCCATTATAGCTATACAAATCCATCGTTAGTAAAGAAATACTAATTAAAGATTTCACTTGGTAGAATTTTTAGCTCTAAAATGTTTTAAGCTATAACCTTATCCATATTTATTTTTATAACCATTTTACATTTTTCTTATTAGATCTATGGTAGCCTAACTACATATAGTGAGTAATAGTAGATAGACAATTACAGTAACACCAATAATGCTCTGTAGCTGAAATCTGCTAATGGTATTCAAAGCCTTAAAAACTATAACTCTTCAAATAAAAATAGCATTATAGTAGAAGAAGTTAAAGTTATAAAGAATATATCAAATATCAAATTAAAGTATATAGTAGGAAAGTGTTAAGCTGTCATAAACTGATGATGAGTGGCGATGGCAATGATTGGTGATTAAACCGGATATATACTGAACATATTTCAATACAAAACTCTATCCATAAATATTTCTATAGCTGAAGCCCTATCCTCTATACCGAGAATTTCTGTTAACTTTAAATGGGCTGAAACTTTTAATTTAAAGTAGAACTACTTCTTTATACTATCTGCTATAACTTTAAGTACTTCATCATCTCTTCTCTTTTTAATAAGCTCTAGAAGCTGCTCCTCTAACAACGTATTGTTAGCTTCTATCGATATAGGTCTTAGAAAGAGTCGCATTAAGGCAAAATCTACTGTAAAGAAATCCTTATAATACTGTATAAGAATGTCATATACTTTGCTTGGTGATTCAAAGAAAAGATCAAGTATATCTCTACCATAGTTTCTCATAGAATAGATATTGAGAATCTCTAGATAGCCAGGAATTATACTCCTGATATATCTTCTTATACGCTGTTTTAATTCAATTAAAATATTTTGAGATATATAACCCATTATAATCACACCATTACCATTTATTGCAGTAGGTTTAAAAATACATTGCCTATACATAAACATTAGCTATATGTTGCTATTTTAAGTATATTGCCTAGCTTACTAAAGATATTGATACACTCCTCTATATATCTATATAACCTCTTCATTTTACTACAACTGATTCCCTCCCCGATCTCCATAAATATATACCTCTCTTGATTCTCCCTTATCTCTATAGGCTATGCTTCTTATATCACTATATCTGGCTTAAACTCTATTTTTAGAAGCTCCCTATAGTAGAACTCTTCAACACTATATAGATGTATTTAATCTTCAATTCTTATAAGGCTCAGCTCTATAGCCTTATTCAACATCCTCTCCACATCTATATCAATGTCACAGCTTAACAAAGTGTAGTTAAATGATCCAATCAGCTGTTTGAATGACATTCTATAGTTAAAAATCATAGTTTGTCCTATTAACTTAGAAATATCCTTAATGGCACTATATATTCTGCATATACTATTTCATCACCATAGGAATCTTCTGCAGCATTCTGAAATACTTGGTGGGACTGTTTAAATCTTTTATCTTACTTTTATCCAGTACCTCTCCTAATCTTATTGGTTCATATATCCTTATACTGCTACCCTCCACTATAGTAAATGGTAATCTTGCTACCATTATTGTGATTTATTTTGATTTCTATTTGTTTTTATTGCAATATGTTAAATCCTTAGCTATTCTCTCAATCTTTTCAATTCTATCTATCTTACTATTTTTATCAACACTAGCTCTAGAGGTGTATCTTACTATTGAAATTTCTGCATACTCCTTAATAGATACCTCCTCTGCTTCAATAATCTCTACCTCAGCTCCTCTTCCTATGGAAACCCTCCTACCATATACAGATGTAGCTTCAGCATCTCTATCAATTGTAACCTCACATGCAACTATAGAGCCATGGATTTTAGAACCTTTAGCTATATGAATCTTTACCCCCTGAACCTCTCTAACTTCTATGTTACCTCTTAGAAAAATTTCATCAGCAAAAATTTCATCAGCTTTAAGCCTACCAGATAGTGTTATCTTTTTAGCCTTTATAGCTCCTGCAACCTTTATATTTCCCGATGATGAAAATTCGTCTACTAAAATGCTGCCTGAAACTCTAAGAGCACCTGAAACATCTATAGATCTTGCAGTAATATCACCATCTATATTTACAGCACCTGAAACATCCATTTCAATACCCTCTATAGACCCATCCACACTAAAATAGCCTGAGACTCTTATGGTTCGAAACTTCAATGGTCCTTTAAGTCTAATATTACCACCTGCATACAGCTCCTCAATAGCCATTCCTTACAACACCAAACCTATACTAGATATCGCTATATAGGTATTGTAGCAGTAGATATTTTAGTAATGATGAGAGTTATTGGGTCTAAAGAGAATGTTGAAATGGTGGGGTACTAAATGCTAGTACCAGCTTAACCTTCTCCCAATCTTAAAGAATGGGTCTCTGGTTTTGATTAGTTTTTAGAGAAACCTTAATAAACTTTACATCAAGTCTATTATCAATACATCTAATAACTCCAATTCCAGGTTTTGCTGATGCATATACCCTATCATCCCAAGAACCAGTATTAGCTACTTTGAGGAGGGGTTCTATGGATAGAACATGGCTATGTCCTACAAAAACCCATACATTTTTTTCAATATCTAATGCCTTTCTCATAATTAGTGCTATTATAGATTTTTTAAATAGTGCCACACCAATTCTATCAAGAATATATGCAATTACACCATCTCTTGATGTATATTCACCATGAGTAACATAGATATAGCTACTACAACCATCAATTATAATTCTTACTATATCTGAAACTATAGATATAGTAATGTTATTGATAGCTATATGCAGAGGCTTCTCAAAATAGCCATCTATATCATGACTAGCTGTAGATACTACATATATAACTCTACCCCTCTCTAAACCCAGTGCTTCTAAAGCAGTTTTTAAACCACTTAAAATATTGCTAAACGGTATTCTCTCATCAATAAGATCACCCGCAATAACAACCGTAGTATATCTTATTCTCTCTATAAGCCTCCTAAGTACAGTATAATACGACTTTCTAGAACCTACATGGATATCTGACACCACTATAATAGGACCTGGTACAGCTATGACACTAATTTTAGCTTTAGATAATCCAAACAGCGATGGAAAGTTGTAGAGCATTATGATAGCTATAGCTATAACCATTGGCATGGCTATACATAGCATCTCTATTACATCCAAAAATTTACACCTAACCTAACTATGTAGCACTACATGAATTAGAGACTATAGTATATTCTCTACGGGAAGCTTTATTAATCCATATTCCCCTTACTATAGTAGTAGATAACATAGTGTCTACAAGGAATTTCAAAAAGGTAACTAGATATAGATATGGAGTCTAAAAATAGTTTTATTTTTAAAAGAAGAATTCTAAACCTTATTAGCGCTAAAGAAATAACCATGTGATTTACCAAGAGGATTATTTAAAGGCTAGTGTTATAAAGGCTAATCCCAATGTTATTAAAGGCCTGTAAGAAAATTTAAGAATATAAAATACTTGTCATTCAACTCATAAGACTCCTCAAGAGGTTTCTCATCACTAAAGAGGATCCCACTTCCCATGACTACATAAATTAAGCTAAAACAGATTATAATGTAATACCAATACTAAACATATTTACTTAATTGTTATAGAATTTTAATCCAGATTACAGAATATTTAGAATATGATAGTTGTATAGGATGAAGATTACCCCTGGATCTGAAGATGTGATGAGAAGGCATTTGTCGGATTAAAACTTAGTAACCATGAAAATAGTGTTTTGATGATAATTCTAGTAGATATGTTTTATCGCGATGGACGTCTTCTAGTTAACACAATGTATAGTGCTATGAATGTAGCTATTGTGGAGAAAATTGCTGAAAGAAATACTGTGTTTGTAAATGTTCTTGTGAAGTCTCTTGCTAAACCCCCTATTACCGGGCCTAAAATTGAGGAGAACATTACTATAGATGTTTGTAGCCCTAGCAACCTCCCTATATTTTCCTGTCCAAACAATGTAGGTATTAATACCATGTGTATAACAGGTTCTCCTCCAAATACTAAAAATCTTAGCCAGAATGCTATAATTGTAGCCTCTAGGCTAAATCTAGAGAAAGTCACTATAAGAAATGCTGTTAGCGCCTGTAATGCATATAGGAGTGGAAATGTTTTTAACACCCCTATGCGTCTAGATATTAACCCCCATGTAAATGCCCCTAAACTCTGTAAAATTCCTGAAACACTCATAACCAGTGGTACATAGTGTTGTAGAGCTTTCTCAAAATCTATGCCAAAATTTCCACAGAATTCAGTAACTATTGGTGCTATAAACTGTAAAAGCATTGTAGATGATGTAGCGATAAAGAAAATGGGAATTAGCATCAATATAAATAGTCTTGGAATCACCTGACTGCTTTGCCCTTCTTGCTGCAATCTATATACAGTTCCAAGGCCGCTATAGGTCCTAATACAAATAAGCATCATGGCGATAGACGCAATAGATAGTAATATGAATATTGTAAATACATCCATAACTACAACCATTCTCGATATTATTGGCGACCAAAATGTTAAAGCAAGATAATTGCTACTCTGAATTATAGCAAGAGCTATATCAGGTTTTGTAGAGAATATTCTTATAATAGTTGGATTAATACTCATTATAAGTGCAGGAAAGGCTAGACCCATGATTGCACCACCCATATACCACAACCACATCGATATACTCCATGGATAGAATTTCATAAACCACACCAGAAAAGCTGATAGTAGTTGGGTAAAAGTAGCAATATATAGTGGTAGTACAGAGCCCCTTCTATCATATAATACCCCTAAAAAAGATGATGAAAATGCCGCCACGGCACTCGATATAGTAATTGAAAGTGCTATAGATGTAACGCTATCAATTCCATAGTAGTCCATAAGATATGGATAGAATATAGAGAGATTCATCCTCCAACCAGCTACCAGTACTGTTGCTACTCCAACTACCACATAAATTAATTTACTCATTGCCTGAATCACCAAAATAATGTATTATCTAATCAGCTATACGAAAGCTTAACAATAAAAACATTATGGTCGTAGATTTTTGTGAGGAATACAATTAGACAATAAATTACGACACAACCTCTAGTTTACAGTAGTTGCCGCCTATAGATATTTATACCTACAACCATCTGTAGACGTTACTTGGGTGTATCCATGGGTCATTGTGATAAAAATCGTATTTTAGGTAGTATTCTAGATGCTATTGTTAGTCTTAATCTAGATAACATTTCGATGCTGTGTAGAAATGCTCTAGAGCTTAGTATTAGTATTCAGGAGATTGTAGATAGTATTGCTAAGGCTATGGAGATTATTGGTAGAAAGTATGAAGAGAATGAATATTTTCTTTCAGATCTTATAATGGCTGGTGAATGTGTAAAAGAGTGTTTTAAAATACTAGAGCCTCTACTTAAAGGAGGTGGTGCTGTTATCGGAAGAGCTGTTATTGGTACTGTTGAGGGAGATCTTCATGATATAGGTAAGAATTTATTTGGAATGTTTCTAAGGTCGATGGGGTTTGAGGTTATTGATCTAGGTGTAGATGTTTCTCCTGAAAAATTTGTTGAAGCTGTTCAGAGGTATAACCCTGATGTAGTCGGTATGTCTGCACTACTAACAACAACAGTTGTAAATATGAAGAAGGTTATTAGGGCTTTGAAGGAAGCTGGGCTAAGGGATAGTGTAAAGATTATTGTTGGTGGTGCTGCTGTAACAAAGGAGTTTGCTAAAGAGATTGGTGCTGATGAAGGTGGTGTAGATGCTTATGAAGGTGCAGTAATATGTAGGAAATGGGTTGAAGAGAAGAAAAGGTGAGGGGACTCTAAATGGGGTTAAGCCATAGAGAGCGTTTTCTAAGAACATTTGAGTTTAAGAGTGTTGATAGAGTGCCTAACTATGAATTTGGATACTGGAAGGAGACAATTGATAGATGGCATATGGAGGGTCTACCTATTGAAGTACAGAGTGATAAAGATGTTGAGCTATATCTTGGTTTAGAGGGTCTTGAGAGTATTGAGTATCTCCCTATTGCTATAGGTATATGGCCAAACCCACCCTCAATCACTCTAAGAAGAGAAGATGATAAGGAGGTAGTCGCCGATGGTCTTGGAGGCATATTTGTGAAAAAGGTTTATACTTCTACAATACCACACTATATCAGATACCCAATAAGGAGTAGAGAAGATTGGAAGAGGATAAAACCTTTCTTTGACCCCAAAACCCCTGGACGAATTCCTCTAAACTGGAACGATATTATTGAAGAATATGGAAATAGAGACTGTCCAGTAAGAATATCTGTAGGAAGCTTATATGGTTGGCTAAGAAATCTTATGGGTGTTGAAAGAATATCTATAGCCTTCTATAAAGAGCCTGACTGGATTGAAGAAATGATGGACACCATAATTGATTTAACAATTTCAATCCTTAGGATAGTTCTTAAAGACATTAAAGTTTATTGGGCTTGGTTTTGGGAGGATATGGCATATAGCAAGGGCCCACTATTATCACCAAAGCTATTTGAAAGGTTTATGGTGCCTAGATACAAAAGAATTACGGAAATACTGCATGAATATGGTGTTAAGATTGTTGTTGTTGATTGTGATGGAAATATAGATGCATTAGTACCTGGATGGCTTGAAGCTGGTGTTAATTGTATGTTTCCTCTTGAAGCAAGGTATGTAGATCCATATAAGCTTAGAGAAAAATTTGGTAAAAGGATACTGCTCATGGGTGGTGTAGATAAGAGAGCTCTAATAGTTGGGGGTAGTGCTATTGATAGAGAGTTAGAGAGGTTGACACCCCTTTTGGAGGAAGGGGGATACATACCTACAGTAGACCATAGAGTACCCCCAGATGTATCCTATCAAAACTATCTACACTATATGAAAAAGAAGAAAGAATGGTTAGAGAAACACCATCCATAAACATTCTGCATTCTTTAATGTATTTATAGAATAGATTGTAGAAGCCCTCTAGATATAAATAATGCTTAAAATACCATGTATTTTAATCCCACATTCACTATAGCCAAGCAGTGTTTAAACTCCTTAAAACAAAGTGGTAATACCATCAAAAATAGTTACAGTTAAACCATATGGGAAGAGAATATGAGTATAGCCTATAGTCAATGAATCTAGTAGGGCTTTAACCTTAAGGTGGTAGAAGTTCAAATCTCTAGCTATACCATACCCTCAATAAGCCAATTTAATTTTAAGCTGATTCTAAATTTTAATAGCTTCTAGAGGTACAGTGGTTTGGTGTTGTAATTTGGGTATTGATTATTGTAAAAAGTTTAGAGATGTAGTAGTTGAAATTATGGATAGAATACTAAGTGAAGAGAAAAATAATATAGATAGTGCAGCTAAAATTCTAAGCAACTCTATACTACATAATGGTTTCATATATGTATTTGGAACTGGCCACTCTATGTCAGTTGCTCTTGATTTGTTTTATAGAGCTGGTGGCTTAGTGAGAGTATTTCCAATAGTAGATATATCACTTTCTGTACTAAATGGTGCGTTAAAAAGCTCCCTTCTAGAGAGATTATCAGGTTATGCAAAAGCACTTCTAGCTTCAATAACTATAAAACCAGAATCTACACTATTAATAATATCTAATTCTGGTAAGAATACTCTTCCTGTTGAGCTTGCCATAGAGGCTAGGTCCATGAGGCTAAAAAGCATTGGAATAACATCAGTTAGTTTCTCAAAGAGTATCCCCCCTGAAAATCCACTTGGTAAGAAACTCTATGAAGTTGTAGATATAGTTATAGATAATAAGGTTCCTGAGGGCGATGCCGCTATAGAGATTGAAGGTCTTGAGGTAAGAGTAGCCCCAGTTTCAACAATTATAAACTCCTTTATAGTGCAGATGCTAACAATAAAAACAATTGAAAAGCTATTGGAAAAAGGTATTAAACCTGAGGTATGGGTAAGCGCAAATATACCTGGTGGTATTGAGAAAAACAAACTGTACATCGAGAAATACATGAGTGAAATTAAACCACTTTAAACACTATTTATTTAACCAAATACATATAGTCTCCTGGATCCCCAAGATATAATCTATATTTTCTATCGCCACCCCTATATTCAAGTAGCTCAACAGTGCCTCTAGCAATAACAATTTCATCTTCATTAGCTATCTCATTAAATCTTCCTCTAAGACTATAAACCTCCTCAACATCAACATTAACTCCCTCAAGAACCTTTAGAACCTCTACACCATATCTACACGGTGTATATATAGATCTTTTAGCATCCACCACTCTAAGCATCATAGTTGCACCACCAAGTTTTCTACATCTATACACACCATATATGTCATCTGTATTACTTCTATCTATGAGACGAATAAAGTATTCCCTATTCCTATACAACCCCTCTAGAACTCTCCTCCTCTCTTGAGCAACAAATTCTTTAAACCCTATAGGAGTTTCAATAACTCTATTTATATAAAGTCTTGCAAGACTATCCTCACTATATTTCCTTATCTTAGAGCCAGGCCTATCTATAGTCTCACTAAGAAAACTGTAAACCTTTCTACCATCACTTTCATTAAGAACAACAATATCTATATCAGAGTCATCTCTATAGAGATCAACTAAAATGGATCCTGAGATGCCAATATTTTTAACACCAGTTGAGTTAATTATATCAGTCAGCATGTCTCTAGCATCCATTAAAACACTTTTAGCATGTCTATCCACAATAATTTTTAACGCCTTATCAATAGGGTTATACAGCTCTACTATATCTTTTAGTGGTACAAGTACTACCTCTCTACCAAAGTAATCATCATAAACAATATAGCTGCTATACATCTCTAACACAAATCTGTACTCTGAAGCTATATCTGCAATTTTAGTATATCTAATCCCGCTATATGTAGTTCTATCACCATGTTCAGACCTTATATACTTTGGAAATGCAACAACTCTATCCACTGGATGAGACACACCCTTAACATAGAATATAGTATCGTCATAAATTTTAAAGTAAAAACCCTCTACAATATCCATATTGCTACACCCATTGAAGTTCCCCTTAGCTAAAGGGGTTTAGAGAACTATTAAACAATATATTGTATATGGCTAGACGTATCTCTATGGATAATCTCAACCCTATCTGGATAACCAACCACTACAATATCTGCTAAATCTATAAAAAGACCTACTTCAACAACTCCTGGAATCATTTTTAAGGTTTTCTCAAGCTCTTTAAAGTTTGAAACAGTAGTAGGTCTGATATCTATTATAACCCCCCTAGTATCACTTACTATAAAGCTATATTTACCGCTATCCCCCCTTCTTATGACTGGATTTAGATTGAGTTGCTTAAGCTTTTTATATACAATTGATAGTGCTTCTTGAAGTACCTCTATAGGTATGGGGTGTCTATGGCAAAGCCTAGGAACAAGTTTTGTATAATCAACAACATATATTCGTTTAAGTGATGCATAGGCTAAAATTTTTTCTAGCGTCAAGGCTCCTCCACCCCCTTTAATCATATTTAGCTCTCTATCAACCTCATCAGCACCATCAACATAGACATCTATATGGTCTACTACCGATGGTGTAACAACAGTATATCCAAGCTCTCTAACTCTATACATTGTATACAGTGAAGCACAGACAAATACAGCATCTCTAAATATATTGCTATCCCTAGATCTAAATAGAAGATCTATAAATTTATCTACAGTTGACCCCGTACCAATACCTATAATGCTAGGCCTTAGGCTAGCCACAATTTCAAGAGTTTTACTAGCAGCCATCATTTTTGCTAATTCGATATCTGATGTGGCCACAAAATCACCACATCTATATCCATTTGCATAACATAGGTATTGATAACTAGATTTTTAAATTTAAACCATAGCCAGTGTATATTGTATTAAGGGTAGTAAGGTATGAGGAGTTTAAGAGTAGCTATTATAGCTGGCCTTATAGCTTCTGCAATAGTGCTTCACATATTTAAAATTCCATACCTCCCTGCCCCATTTCTAAAATTTGATCTCTGTGGAGTTCCTTTAGCTGTAGCAGCATTTATAGCGCTACTTGAAACAACAGCTTTTGGACTTCCAGTTTTCTATATTGGTATATTTGCCCTTGGGGGTCTTATAGACCCCATAGGACCTGCGATGAAGGTTTTAGCAGAACTCTCTACATATCTTCCCATAACAATTATGTATAGAAGGTCGGCTAAAAAGTATAGCTCGATAGGTTTAAAAGATCTAATAATTTTAATAGTTATTGCAGTAATATCTAGAGTATCAATAATGTGTTTAGCAAATTTAGCAGTTGCACCACACTGGCTATTGATAATGGGGTGGGTAAAATCATGGGAGCAAGCATGGAGCTACACACTATTTATACTTCCTCATATAGTAGCATTCAATGCTATAGCTGCAGCCTATGTAGCTCTACTCTCAATATCTATAATAAAGATAGTTAAAGCTATGGGTGTTATAGTAGTTGGTGAAAAAAGTACTAGAGGTTAGGGATCTATGGTTTAGATATCCAAATAGCGACTGGATTTTAAAATCGCTCAACCTAGATGTTTATGAAGGTGAAACTCTTTTAATTATTGGTAAAAGTGGATGTGGGAAAACAACACTGATTAGAACCCTAGTAGGTACAGGAGTTAATATCTATGGTGGTGAAATTAGGGGTAGAGTAATAGCTGATGGTAGGGGACTAGAGGAATATAGCGTTGAAGAACTTAGAAGAGTTATTCAAATAGTTAACCAAGATCCAAGAACACACTTTATATATCCAAATGTTTATGAAGATCTCTATAGCTACTCCCTCCATATATATGGAGCTAGAGAAAAAGCAAAAGAAATTCTAGATGAAATCTCTAAATATCTAGGAATAAAACACATCCTTAATAGACTTTATTTTGAACTCTCTGGTGGTGAACTCAAAAGAGTTGCTATAGCTAAAGCCATGCTCTCAAAACCAAAAATAGTAATGTTTGATGAACCTTTCATGTGGCTTGACGATATAGGTGTTAAAAACTTTCTAGATGTTTTGGCTAGACTGAAAAACAGTGGAATAACAATAGTAGTATTTGAACATAGATTTATACCACTAATAAACCATGTTAGCAGGGTACTAAAATTCTCAAATGGCTCACTCAATGAGGTACCGCTAAACATTCTAAAAAAAGTACATCATACATTATTTCACAGTAAAATAGCTAATGCAAGTAGTGTTCTTAACAATAAGAGGGTTGTTGAAATTAATGGTGTTTGGTTTAGATACAATGATATTCCAATTTTGAAAAATATTTCTATGCATATTAATGAATGGGATCGAATTGCAATTTACGGTAACAATGGTTCAGGAAAATCAACATTGCTAAAAATTATAGCAGGTTATCTAAAGCCTAAGAAGGGATATGTAAAAAGGTTTGGAAGAGCCATATATATACCCCAGCTTATAACACTATTTTTTACTGAGGAATCCATAGAACAAGAATTGAAGAATATATGTAGAAGCAGTAGGAATTCAAAGGACTGTTACTCCAAGGGATACTCAATTCTTAGAAATTATGGCTTTGACGATTTAACCCAAACTCCATTCAATTTATCCTGGGGGCAGCAAGAAAAATTAGCTATAACACTATCGCTTGCTGCTGGATTCAACATCTTTCTTCTTGACGAACCATTCTCAGGATTAACATATATTGATAGAATTGCCCTTATAGATTACCTAGAGACTATACCAGGTGCTAAAATAGTGACTATCAGTAGTAGTGATTCAATATCACTTCTAAGGGGATTTAAGCTATATAAATTGAATGATGGTTTATTAACGGAGTACACCCCAGATGCTGAAACTCTACATAGCATAGATTACAATACCCTAATCCAAATCTATAGGGATTAACATGCTAAGAGAATTAGCATATATTTTTACATATAGGGCCGATCTAAAAATATCACTCATAACAAAACTCTATATACCAATAGCTCTTATGCTCTTTCTACTCCTTGCTATCAATTCAAAAAATATACTGTTAACAGCTACACAACTTATTACCATACTTATTCTTGAACTTAGTATTCTAATGTATATAGGTAGCCTAAAAAGAATAGTATCAGCCATCATATTTATCACAATATTTATATCAATAGGTCTTGTCATAAGGACACTCTCCATAGCCCTTAGCTATGAACCTACAGCTCTTGAAGATATGATTCTCTCAACCCTAAGAGTAATTGAATTCTTTCTCGCAATAACTATAGCACTTCAATGGATAAAAGTTAGCGAGTATAGGTGGATTTTTAAAAAGTTGGGATTATCAAATATAGCTACACTACTTACATTAGTATTAACACAATTTTCACCTATACTAATAGCATATTCAGAGGCATTAACTACAATAAGGCTAAAGTATGGCGGTAAAGCACTTCAAAAAGTAGTAAAACCTCTTATAATCTATTCCCTCAATTACGGAAGGGATATAGCTGAAGCTATATACATGTACGGTATATCTGAACCAGATATTGAGGTAGCTATAGAAAAAGTTGATGTAATGCTAATAGTGGTTATCACTATAGCTTTAATACAACTTTGTATAATACCAAATTATGTAATTCAATAAACTTTACATTATCCACATTATTTAAAGGTATTTATCATCAAAAATTAAATATTTTTATGCAGAATATCTCCCAAAGTTGGATAGCTGATGATGAGTGTACTCCGGTTTTTGAACCAATGATATATTCAGCGGCAACTGATATCGCTAAAATATAGTTGTTCCACTCAATATTAGAATTAAATCTAGAGCTCTTGTTAAAATATATTGTTTGAAGTAAGGAAAAAACAGGTATTGGGTTTTAAACCTTGTTAAGATTCAGCACTCTACTATTTCTTCGTATTCCACATATACTTTAGCTTTATATTAATCCTCTTTCTCTTCTTTTACTATCAATATATCTAGCTATTTCATCTTCAGAAACCCTATAGATTTCTCTAGGAACACCTATGGATACTATATAGAGTGGATGTTCATTTTCTTCAGCATTTACAATGCTTTTAACCCAATCATCATAAAAAGCACCTATTACCACTGCCCCTAGATTTAATGCTGTAGCCTCTAGATATATATTTTGCCCTGCATGTCCAACCTCCATATACACATATCTATAGCCTCTTTCACCGTACACCCTTGTAGTTCTCTCATAAACAGCACAAATAACTATATTAATGGCTGCCTCCCTAACCCATCTTTGATTTACTGCTGCTTTAGAGAGTTCCTCCATGAAATCCCCAGCCCTTACTAACCTTACACTATGTGTATAAGGATCATATTTATATACACCAGGCTGTAGTGTATCTCCACTTAGTAGAGAAACCCTCTTCTCACCAACAACAACATATATCTCTAAAGGATATGTAGCTCCAGCACTAGGTGTAGTCTTTAACCCCCATCTAGTTTCTGAAATTCCGTATGTAGCCCATAGAAGCTGGGAAAGCTGTTCTATCGATATAGGCATATCTACATAATCTCTAATACTTCTCCTATATGCAATTGCTTCTTCAGTAGATAGAACATCTCTTCTTATCCTTGGATAAGGTAGAAGAACAATATTATCTTTAAATATAACAGTCATATTTGCTATCCCCACCCCAACTACATCTTTAGATCTATTTACCACAGGCTTTCTCTCTACATCTAAAAGCCTTGTAATAACAATATTCACAATAGTAGCAATACCTATGGCTATAACTATTAGCAATACAGCTATTAAAACCATATATCTAGAGACCATTACTTTACCCAATTAGTTAAGGGGTTAATACAGCTAAAAAATCTTTTTAATGGATAGCCACATCTAATAACTATAATGCTAACTTTAATTTAACTATTATTACCGTCTTTATTTAGTATACTGCTGGTGATAGGTTTGGCTAATCGGTACTGTATTAAAGTATGTAGTGTTGCAGAAATGAGAAAAATTGATGAAGATGCTCTTAAGGTGTTTGGTGTAGATCACCGTTTACTTATGGAGGATGCTGGAACAGCTATATATAGTGTTGTTATGGAGAATATTGGTGTGTTTGGAAAAAAGATATTGGTTGTAGCTGGTACTGGTAACAATGGTGGTGATGCTCTTGTTGCTGCTAGAAGAATTTTTTCTGCAGGTGGTGATGTTAGAGTTATTATAGTTGGAGATCCCTCTAGATTTACAGAACTTACAAGACTTAACTTTGAAATTATTCAAAAATTTGATATTCCTATAGACTTTATTAGAGATGAAAAAGATTTATCAAAAATTATCAACGCTTTAAATTGGTGTGACGCTGTTATTGTTGGTATTATAGGTATAGGTTTGAGAGATGTAGTAAGAGGAGTGCATAAAAGTGTAATAGAGACTATAAATAGTTCAGGTAAGCCTGTAGTTAGTGTAGATATTCCATCAGGTATTGGTGGAGATAACGGTAAAGTATATGGAGCAGCTATTAAATCCACCTATACTATAGCATTTGGACTTCCAAAATATGGAAATATTCTCTACCCTGGATATAGCTACTGTGGAAAACTATATGTTTCACACCTTTCATACCCCCCTCAACTCTATAACTCATCTGAAATAAAAAGTGAGCTTAATACACCTATACCTCCTCAAGAGAGAGTTAGATGGGGCCACAAAGGCACTTTTGGAAAATTTCTTGCAGTTGCAGGCTCTAAATACTACTATGGAGCACCATACTATGTCTCATACTCATTTCTAAAAGCAGGTGGAGGGTATTCAAGACTTGCCGCACCAAAATCCATAATACCAACTATAGCAGCTAAATGTAGTGAAGTTGTATATATCCCACTTGAGGAAACAGAAGAAGGAAGCATTTCAAAAGCTAACTATAGCTATATAATGAAAATTATAGAGCAATTTGATATTGATATAGTGGCGCTAGGCCCTGGAACATCACTTAATGAAGAGACTCAGCAGCTTATTATAGAGCTTACGGAAGCTATTGAAAAGCCTATAATAGTTGATGGAGATGGCATTACAGCAATTGCTAGAAATCCAGATATTTTAAAGAAAAGAAAAATACCAGCAATAATTACACCCCACTTGGTTGAATTTGCAAGACTTTCGGGTGTAGGTATATCCGATATTCAGGAGGACCCCATTAACATCCTTCGAAGGATAGTTAAAGAATTCAATAGCTATATTGTTTTAAAGGGTGCTCATAGCCTAATTGGCTATCCAGATGGCTATATATACATCAACATGACTGGAAACCCCGGAATGGCAAAAGCTGGTAGTGGAGATGTACTTACAGGAATTGTGGCCGCCATGTATGGTATAGGCTATAGAAATCTTGGAGAAGCGGTGAGAATGGGTGTACTAGTACATGGTTTGGCTGGAGATTTAGCTGCAGAAGCCCTTGGAGAAGATGGTGTTACACCTGATGACATACTGAATTATCTACCCAATGCTGTAAGAATTCTAAGGGAAAACCATAAATATATTGTGGATAAGTATATGCCAAAGATTATATGATTAAACTATCTAAAGGAGTATCCAGCTACATCTAGAAGCATCATTGCTATAAGAATTATTGAAATTAATACAAAGAATATATTAGCAATAGGATTATCATACCTAATACCTAGAATCGATAATCTACCTCTACTAAATGGCCATAGAGGATATACACCATCTTTCGTCACCATATCTAGAATTATATGTGAAAATGCAACACTGATTGCTGCCATATACAGATTTAGCTGTATCGATATTTCAAATCCAAAAATTTTTAAAACATATATATAGGGCAATACAATTATAATTGAAATAATGGTAGATGTTATAAATGAGTGTGTATATGGCGCTCTTCTATAGCCCCTATGCCCAACTACTCTATCTATAAACCAGTTGATAGAAAGTGTAAGATATGTGGACGTAAATACTACCAAGAAAAAATACCTATATAGCCATGCTCTTAGCATTAGAAGAGATATTGCAAAACCAAATATGTTATGGGTTCTCATCCTCATGATATACCGCCAACACTATTCTATAGATTTATAAATAAAAATATTGTTTAGTTAAATCTTGTATTTCCATTATATATATTACTTCCAATGTTTTAGAAAAATTTATTGGGTAATCCCCTGTATCACAGTAGTTTTAGTGTTGGTTTTACTTGCCTGCAACTGAAACTTTTTCTACCAATATTGATGGCACCATTGCAGATCCTATACATTCATATTCTTTTGAGATGGTTGTAAGTTCTTTACTTAGAACCTCATATATATTGCCAGATACCACTATACTTTTAACAGCATGTTTTTCTTCACCATTCTCTATATATACACCATTTGTTACAGTTGCATTAAGATAGCCACTTACGGGATTTGATAGCCATTCACCTATAGTTCCATATACAACTACCCCTCTTCTAATGTCTTTAGCTATAGAGTCTATAGATTCTGTTCCTGGCAATACTATAATATTTGTAGCATCTGGATATACCATATAGCTTGTTCTTCTAGCATTTCCAGTAGAGGTCTTACCCTCTATATTAGCTGTATATGTATCATAGAGATATGTTACTAGCACACCTCTATCAAATACTATTTTTCTAGTTGTTGCAATCCCCTCATCATCAAATTCTGATGAACTTGGCATATTAGGAGCTGCACCATCGTCTATAATTGTTAGACTTTCAGATAGGACATTACTGTATAGCTTGTTTTTAAGTGGAGATCTATTCTTAATAACCATATCTGCTCTTACTGCGGGTACTATAAGAGATGTTAGTAGAGATGCAAATACCCTTGGAGTAAATAATATTTGGTAATTTCCTGTTTCAATAGATCGTGCCTTTAATGAAGCTATCGAAATTTTTACAGCATCTTCAATTACTTTATCAAGCCTAAATTCATTTAATGTAGGTGCAATATAATAGTTGTAATAACCTGTTTCCTCACCATCCCCAATAGCTTTTACCATAACTCTATAGCTAAACATTGTTTTTTCAGATACCATAGGGCTATGGCTTGTATTCCCAATTGCTTTAACAGTATATGATAGGCTAGTTCCAGCCATACTGGTATAGACTCTTCTATCGATTTCCTTAGGCTCTTCAAGACCTTTTTTAACAAAATCTATAAACATATCAAGATTAGGCTCCTTAATTCTACCATCAACTATATCGCATATTGGTGTTTTTCCCAGTGTTTTTGGTAGTGAAACCCAGTTATTATCTTCAGATGCTACTTTTGCAATTTTAATAGTATATTCAACTATTTTATCAATATCCTCCTCCTTAGACAAAACACTTGATTGAATAGCTACTCTCTTACCAATTGCAAGACGAATAGAACTTGTTACTATTTCACCACATTCAATATTCTCTAAACCTTTAACAGTACCTAGAATAGATGTAGAGATTTCTTTAACTATAAATACCTCAGCTTCTGATACTCCTAGCAATTCTGCTTTTCTTAAACCTCTTTCTATAACCCTAGCTATATCCATTTCTATACACCACCAACAACAATTCTTTTAACTCTTGTATGGGGACCTCCTGTACCCACTCTAACCATTTGGCCATTTTTGCCACATCCACCAAAAACTGATGTAGTTATACTAAGATCTTTTGCAACTAAATCAACCTCCTTTAGAGTTTCAAGAATATTACCACTTACAACTGTACCTCTTACGAGCTCTGAAGGCTCACCATTTTTTACTAGATATGATGGTCCTACGCTAAATGTAAATGTACCTACAGAGGGGTCTACTTGGCCACCCATAGCACCCATACCTAGTAGATAAAATCCTAGGGAAATACCTTCAAAAAGCTCCTCTACTCTTGCTTCTCCAGGAAGCATATAGAAGTTTGTCTGTCGAACAATTGTATCAAATGTAATATTCTGCGCCCTCGCATTTCCAGTTAGACCCTGATTTAACTCTACAGCAGTATACCTACTATTAAGAAAGTGTCTAAGTATACCATCACTAACAACAATAGTTCTACTCTTCTCAATACCCTCATCATCATATGGTACTGGATAACCACCGTCAACAAGACCATCGTCAACAATATTTACTTTTTCGCTAGCAATTCTTTCACCAACTCTATCTTTAAGAATAGATTCTCTAGATATTACAATATCGCCTTCAGCAGCATGGCCAAGTGCTTCATGGAGTAATAACCCAATGAGCTTATTATCTATAATAGCTGTATAGACGCCTGGTGGGGGAGTTTTTGCCTGTGAGGCCTTTATAGCCAGCTCATTTATTTCCTCAATAAACCTAATCCAGTCAAAGGAATTTACATATTCAAATCCTCCAATAAATGTTTTTTGTTCCTGAATCCTCTCCATAGTGTTACCACTTTTAGCGACTGCCATATGTGAAATACCTATTGCTGTAACCTCTACATAAACTTCAGAACCATATGATGTAACTACAACTCTTTTATCTATCTCACATCCATATCTAGTAACTGCAGACGCAATTCTATTTCTTCTCATAGTCTCTACATTTAACTCTTTAATAAGGGCAATCTTTTTTTCTGGATCAACATCCATAGGATTTATCTTAGTGGAGACTCGATATATACCCTTCGACCCTCTACAGCTATATAGATTTTTAGAAATGCCATGCCTCTTTAATGATTTAGCAGATGAAATTGCTCTCTCAATGGCTATAAAAATACTCTCTTTATCAAGTGATGATGTATAGCTGTAGCCCATAGAGCCTTCTACAAATACCCTTATACCAACTCCACTATCTCTCGATATGTTATAGCTTCTAAGTACGCCATTATCAAAAACTATTAGTTCATATAACCTCTCTTGAAGTCTAACAATAATGTCATCTACACCCTTTTCCAACACTTTATCAACAACACTTCTACCAAAATCTATATCTACAGTCATCGATTTTCACATTCAAAACGGAATAACATTCAAAATTTTAAATGCTTTTGAATTTATTAATTATCTGTTTCTATATAATGTGATTTGAGGAGCTAATAACATGATCTTAAAAATAAGATTGTTAAATATTAGATTAAAAAAGAATTAGACTTATTATTTATCATCACCAATACATAGTGTAGGTAGTTACACTGCAAGTGGAACTCTGCTTACTCTGCTAATTTTTAGCATAGCATATACTCCATAAATCATTACTGCAAATCCTATTATGAATAAAGATGTTGCTACAGGTAATGATATATTGAAGTAGGGTGCGTATGCTGTAACTACATAGCCGAGAGCCATTGATGTTGTAATCCATAGTGCTTGAAGCGCTGAGACTGCTATGTTCTTTATATCGTTATCTCTACGCCTATATATTAATGGAATATACACTATAGTAGTAATTAGTATAATTAACCCTAGTGTTAAGGATAGATAGAAACCTCTATAATTATTTGCCATATATCCTAGAAGTATTGTTATGATGCCAAATAACATCATTAGATAGAGTGATGTAAGAGCAAATCTTTTAATATTTACTATTTTCTCCACAACACATCACCTATATACCTACTTCACTTATTTTCCACTCACCTACTTCAAATCTTATATTAAGCTTATGCATTGCTGCTACTAATAGTAGATATAGAATGAACGCTATAATTATCGAATCTGCTACACCAACCCCTGTTGGAAGGTGTAAACCATATGTAGTTGCTGCCCAGCCTATAAGACCTCCTACCAACATGGATAGCACACCAGGTATATTTATTAAACTAATCTTTGTGCCTGGTGAAAACCTGTATTCTCTCTTAACAATATACTTACTTACTATATAGTAATCTGCTATTAAAACAGCTCCAACAGGTGGTATAAAGTTTCCAAGTAGTATACCAAATGTTATAAATGGATCTAGGCTCATACCCCATAACCCTCCCCAAAGAGCCGATATAGCTGTTCCAATAATTCCTGTTACTAGAACCCATACCTTTTTATTCCATTTACTTGTTATGTTTATCCATGCTAGTGCTGCACTCCATAGATTATTATCATTAGTTGTCCACTGTCCAAGGATTGCCAGTAGAAGAGCGCCTACACCAAGGCCTATTTGTGCAATAGCTACAATAACATTGGGAGCTCCTGTTAGTAGTGTCATAGCAGCTCCTGCAAATAATAGTGCTGTCATAAATACTACGACGTGTAGCCCCCATGCCATGCTTCCAGACCACCTCTTAACACCATATCTAGAGACGTCAGATGTTATAACACAGCCAGCTGCATACAGACCAAATACATATGTTATCCCAATACCTAAGGGTGCTATGGTTGTTGGGCCTACTCTCCAAAGCGTATCAAATCCACCATTTAGCTCAACGGCGGCTGCAAATCCTATTACAATTAGGGTATACCAGAATGGTACTGTTATATAGCTTAATAGAGCAAGTGCTTTATAACCAATGTAGGCTGTTATCATCATAAGAATACCTCCCCATATAGAGGAGGCTACAATAGTTGTTAGTGGATGACCGGGATAGATAACGTTTACAGTTATCGCAAATAGCCATGTCTCTACGGCAAACCATATTATTAAGGGAATTGCTGAAACTATGAGACTTCCAATGGCTGCTCCAATTTTGCCTAGGGGATACCTTAACAGCATGTATGTATTTGCTCTAGTTGATCCACCTATATATGCTATTAACCCTCCAAATATACCCAATAGAATATTTCCAATAAGTGCTACAACTATTGTCATCCTAAGGTCATACATTTGCGCTAGTCCAGATCCAGCAAATATAGCTGCTACAACAGCTAGTACACCCATGTAAACCATAAATATATTTAGTGTTGATCTAAACTCCTCCTGGGGTACAGGTAATGTAGCATAGTCTCCATATACATCTCTTCCCTGTGACATAAAAATCGCCCATATACTTCTTAATACTATTTGTAAAGGTTAAACTATATAAATTTTTATTAAAAATAATAAACGTTATTTATTGCATAAGCTTATAAATATCTTCCTAACTTTTAATATTCGTGTATCTACCATGATGCTATCACCACAAGATGTTAGGGATATGGCGTTAGGCGCTGCTATACTTGGAGCTGGTGGTGGAGGGGATCCCTACATAGGCATGCTGATGGCTATTCAAGCTATTGAAAAGGGTAAAAAAGTTGAGTTAGTAGATCCAGATAATGTTGATGACAATGATTTTATCGTTCCTATAGCCATGATGGGTACGCCAACAGTATTAATTGAGAAAATACCTGGCGGCGATGAGGTTATATGGGTTTTACGCAGTATTGAGAAGTACTATGGTAGGGAGGCTAACTATATTACACAGATAGAGGCTGGTGGAGTTAACTCTATGATTCCAATTGTGGCTGCTGCCTATACCGGCAAGCCTCTACTCAATGGTGATGGTATGGGTAGAGCATTTCCAGAGCTTCAGATGGTCACCTTTCATTTAATTGGTGTAAAAGCGACACCTATGGTTCTTTCTGATGAGAGAGGAAATTCAGTTATTCTTGATACGATAGATAATTTCTGGGCTGAAAAGATAGCTAGAGCTATCACTATAAAATTTGGAGGTTCAGCATATATAGCTATATATGCTATGAGTGGAAAAGAATATAAGAGAGGTGTGGTTAAGTATACACCCCTACTTGCATTAGAACTTGGTAGAACAATTAGAGAGGCAAAGAAGAGGGGAGTTAATGTATTTGATGCAATACTAGATATTGTTAAGGGCTTTACACTATTTAGGGGTAAGATAATTGATGTAGCTAGATTTAATCTAGGAGGTTTTGCAAGAGGCGAGGTAACAATTGAGGGATTTGATGAATATAGGAATTCCAGGGTAGTTATAAAGTTTCAAAATGAAAATCTTGTTGCTATAAAGGATGGTGAGGTAATTGCTACAACACCAGATATAATATCGATTCTAGACATTGAGTCCGCTAAACCAATAACTACTGAAAGACTTAGATATGGTCTTAGAGTAGCTGTAATAGGTATTCCATGTGATAGCAAGTGGAGAACTGAAGAGGGGATTAAAACAGTAGGCCCAAGATATTTTGGCTATGATGTTGATTATGTACCAATAGAGATTCGTATAAGGGGTGTGTAATCCGATGGCTAGATACATCCTTGGAGTAGATGTTGGGAGCACGCATACAGATGCTGTTATTGTTGATGAGAATGGCAATTTCATCAGTGGTGCAAAAACAATTACAACCCCCGATGTTACAACAGGGATTGTTACCTCAATGAGGCTTGTCCTTGAGAAGAGTATGGTTAATAGAGATGAAATTGCTGCTGTATCCTTTGGAACAACCCATATAATTAATGCTATTGTTCAGCGCAAAAACCTTGGGAGAGTTGGTGTAATTAGAATAGGTGCTCCTGCCACAAGATCTGTTGACCCTGGTCTTGACTGGCCTGAGGACTTAAGAAAGTCTGTAATAGCTGGCTACACCATTGTTAGAGGGGGTCATGAGTATACTGGTGAAAATATAGTTGAGCTGGATAGAGATAGTATTGTTAAGGCTCTTAATGCATTTAATGGGATGGGGGTTGATGCAATAGCTGTTACATCTGTTTTCTCAATCGTAAATCCAGAGCATGAGTTATTTGTGCGAGAGGAGGCTAGTAGGATAGCTCCTGAAATCCCGATTGTCCTATCCTATGAGATAGGATCTATAGGTTTGCTCGAAAGAGAAAATGCTACAATACTTAATGCAGCTGTTTTAAAGGTTATGCAACGAGCAATTACAGCCCTTGAGAAAGCACTTAGCGACTTAGGTCTAGGGCATGCCAAAATGTTTTTTGCTCAAAATGATGGAACTGTGGCTACAAAGGAGTATATAGCAAGATATCCTATATTTACTGTAGTAGCTCCTATATCAAATAGTATTAGAGGTGCATATGTCCTTACAAGGATATCTGATGCAATAGTTGTTGATACAGGTGGAACTACGTCTAATATAGGTGTTTTGAGAAGGGGTTATCCAAGGGAGTCTCTAGAGATAGAAATAGCTGGTGTAAGAACAAATATAAGATCACCTGATGTTATTGCTGTTGGCTTAGCTGGAGGGAGTATTGTAAAGGTTTTAGGAGATAGCATTTTAGTAGGTCCTGAGAGTGTTGGCTATAGACTTATTGAGGATGGAATAGCCTGGGGAGGAAATACACTTACAGCAACAGATATAGCTCTAGCCAAAGGTGTTATGACTATAGACGATCCACGATGTAGACCCGAGTTAGCTAAGCAGAAAATAGATCTAGTGCTAGTTGAAAAGGTATATGAGAAGATGGTTAAAATGCTTGAAGATTCTATAGATAGAATAAAGACGGGCCCAGAACTAGAGACTGTTATACTAGTTGGAGGAGGCTCGGCTATGTGGCCACGCAAGTTAGCTGGCGCAAAAGAGGTTATAAGACCTGAATTTGCACAATATGCAAATGCTGTTGGTGCTGCTACAGCATTAATTGGTGCTTCTGTTGAAAAAGCCTTTTCATATGAGTCTATCTCTCGAGAAAAAGCAATAGCTACTGTGATTGATGAGGCTAAAAAGAGAGCTATAGAGGCAGGAGCTAATCCATCAACTCTTGATGTAGCTGAGATAGAGGAAATTGCAATGCCATATCTACCAGGTAATGCTGTAAAGGTAAGGGTAAAGGTCATAGGTAGACTAAAACTATAACAAAATTTTCAACAATGGTCATGCCCTACGCTAATCCCCTATTCCAATTTTCATTCTCTCTATTTTGTCTATAAGATCCTTTCTAGACCTTAAATCTATCAGTAGCTCTCTCCAATCATCTATCACCTTTCTATATACATCTACCTTCCTCCTAAAACCAGGCAATATAGCATCAACGTAGTTTAAGGTGCTTAGCAAATCATATATATATTCAGCTTTTTCTAAAAAGCTAAAGCTTTCATCAATTTTACCATTTTTTATAAGTTCAAGTGAATATCTCTTAAGCTCACCAATAACATCAAGTAAACCTAATATGTATGCAGTAGGATGTACATTCAATTCATCTAATGTTAAAAATTTCGACTCCCTAACAATACTATAGAATTGTAGAGCTTCAACATACTCTATAGCTACTGACTGTAGCAGTGAGGAATAGAAAAGCTCAGGTATATTTCTAGCAGAATTATATAGCTCCATAAATCTATTCTTAAGATCTAAAACCAATTGAGATGCATTTCCACCGTGCATACATGTATGGATTACCCTCCTACACATACTAACAATATCTCTACTCTGTTTAATTAGCTGCTCTCTTAATATATCAATTCTATCTAAATACTTCTTTACAAACTGTAAATCTAATTCAGACATACTCCATCACCTAATCCATACTATAGAGGTAAACCAATTAAATTTATTGATGATAACAGCTGTAGCATATAAAGCTCTTAGAAACTAGATACATCAACCCTACAAAATAAGTTTTAGAATACCATTTTATCCATATTTATATATCTTTATTCTGTTTATATCTGATAATAAAGTTTATATTTTCTGCTCTACAATAGATACCCTACTATTGGTGTAGAGGACATGGCCAAGAATTTAGAAAACCAAATTGTATGGCCAAGGTACGTATGGTTAAATGGAGCTATTGTTGAGTGGGGTAATGCAAAAGTGCATGTATTTGTCCATGGACTTCACTATGGCACAGGCGTTTTCGAGGGTATTAGAGGCTACTATGATAGTGGTGCCATAAAGATCTTTAGACTTGAAGATCACATGAAGAGACTTTATAGATCTGCTAAAATGATCTATATGGAGATTCCCTACACAATTGAGCAGCTAATTGAGGCTGTCAAAGAGTTAGTTCAAGTCAATGGCTTTAAGAGCGATATATATATTAGACCAATAGCATTTAGAGGTCTTGGTAGTTTTGGTTTAAGAGCTAGAAATCCTGTTGAAACAGCTATTATTGCAATAGAATTTGGAAAATATCTTAAACCAGATGGAATAAGGTGTATGATATCTTCATGGAGAAAACCTTCAGGCGACTCCTTTCCTATAGAGGCTAAGGCTACTGCAAACTATCTATTGTATCACTTATCATCACTTGAAGCTGCTAACCATGGCTATGATGAAGCTATACTACTTGATGCTGAAGGCTATGTATCAGAGGGTTCAGGTGAAAACATATTTATTGTTAAAAATGGTGTTCTAATAACTCCTCCTGTCTATAGCAGTATTCTTGAAGGAATTACAAGGGATACTGTTATTAGGATTGCTAGAGAGATGCTTGGAGTAGAAGTTTTTGAGAGAAGGATAAGGAGGGCTGAGCTATATGTAGCTGACGAGATATTTTTAACGGGTACTGCGGCAGAAATAGCACCTGTTATTGAAATAGATGGTAGACCCATTGGCAGCGGTAAAGCTGGTGAATTAACAAAAAAGATTCAAGAGCTATATCAACAGATTGTTTTAGGTAAAATTGAGAGATATAGAAAATGGGTGGTAGAAGTATCTATACCATAACAAAGAGTTGTTCACTAAAAATAATACTATTTTCAGCCACTGACTATACATCATCACAAGGTTAAAATAACTGATTAAGCTATTCCACAATTAATGTCTGCCAAGTGATATAGAGCTAGAGAACAATACTTTTCAATAGTGTATTGTTTACATCAATTAGTTGTTGTAAAATATATTGCTAGTGCTCTCACTATATCTGCTGCATCTTCCTCATAATCCGTCATACTCTCTATGGATTCTATAAAATCCTTTAGAAAAATTACAATAATTTGATTTTGAATTTTTTCGCCATATTTAATTAGATTCTTTCTAGTATTGTGTAACATTTCATCTACTTTCTCCTCTAGTGATTCAACCTCTTTACATATTTCAACTGTAGAGCTATAATTACCCCTTCTAATAGACTCTAATGCCTCTATAATCTTCTCAATACCTTTTACAGATGTTTTAACTATTTCCTGTATGTAGACTCTAACTGGAGATGGAATCTCCATATATGGAATAAGATCAAGATAACGCATGCTCTCCTTAGCCAATTCAGCAACTCTATCAAGCATTCTCAATATATTTAGAATGTACCCTCGAACTATAGAGTCCTTAATTGCTATGAGTTTATTCTCTATAAGCTTTCGCCTATATCTATCAGCCTCAGTATCGATATCTATAGCCTTTGCAAGTTCTACCCTAGCTTCACCTGGCCTAAGAGAATCTAGATAGGTGAGGGAGTTAGCTATTCGTTTAACAATATCGCTAACCATATTACTATATCTATATACGCTATCGAGTATCTGTTGTGTTTCTACATCCATTCACAATTCCTCAATAGAGCATACTGTATTAGTTACCTATAAACTTAATTGATAATAGTTAATACACATCTATAGTATCTAATACATATTTATATAGGTAGAGTATAGAGTGTACAAAAGCTCTACAGCAGTAACGAATGGTGTCACTATGAATGGTGCTCTACTAGCTTTAGCACCTTTAGCGGCAATTCTAGCTATAATGAATGGTTTAAATAATGCTGCAAATGCAATAGGCTGGGCCATAGGAGGTGGAGTATTTACTCCAAAGAAGGCACTACTTATAGCATCAGTATCTGAAGTTATTGGAGGTCTTGTATTTGGTCTACATATAGTTTATACAATTAGCTATAAACTTATATCAGGTTTATGGATAAGAGAAACAGTATTTATTCCACTAACAATATATATTTCAACAATTATATGGAGTATTTTTGCATCATTTGCTAGAATCCCAATATCATTTTCAATGGCTATAATTGGAAGCATTATAGGTGCTATAACTACATACAATATTGGCTATATTAGTTGGGATGTAGCTTTAAATATATTTATTGGTTGGATGGCGGCCTTCATTGTAGCATTTTTGCTTACACTACTTTTCCTAGGATTTGGTGATAGGTTTAAAAAACATTGGAAGGTAAATGCATATCTTGGGGGGCTATTTACAGCCTTACCACTTACACCACTCATCTCAAAATCTCTACAGCTCTACTTCTCTAAATCTATACCATTAACGGCTATCTTTATAGTACTATATACTTTACTTTGCATTATTTTTAGATACAATAGAGTTGCATCAACAATAATTCCACTAATCCTAAAAGCTATGATGCATGGAGCCAATGATTCAGCTCTTATTGCATCAATTCTTATACTAAGTGGATTGAACGGATATAGCTATACCTCTATACTTATTTCCGCTCTTGGAATTGCCATAGGCATTTTGTTATGGGGACATAGAGTGGCGAAAACCTTTGCGGGCAGTATTGTATTTCTAGATATACGATATGTTAATATGATGTACATCTCTGAATTTATTGCAATGTCAATTCTTCTAATGCTAGGCCTCCCATCGTCTATTTCTCTAATAACTATAGGAGCTTTTATAGGATTTAGCATATATATGGGTGTACAAAGTATTAGAATAAACTATGCTATAAAGCTAATACTTATAACACTAGCTTCAACACCTATATGCATAGCATTATCACATATAATAACAGCTGCAATTATTCACTTAATAGGCTAAAGCATTATTGTATATACTTCTAATCCTAAAGAGTTCTTTTAAATACCTCACACTTTCCCCGGTCTAGATAAAACTTTATTGATAAACTTGAAGTTCATAATCCTTATGAATTTAAAGGGGGTTCTCCCAATATACTCCTTCATCTTTAAGTTTCTACATCTAGGTATTAGCTTTAGGTTATCTATTATGCTATCTACTACAAAATCTTTGCTAAGCTTTCAATAATATTATATAACTTCTCTACAATACTAGGAAATCTGTAATGTCTTAGGCCATGATGTTCTTAACGTTGATTCAGCTAATCTTTTCAACACTTTCCTTATATCATTTATGTATATGATTGTAGTAAGCTCCTCATTAAATATGAATCCTTTAATTAACTCTTTTTCATTAGTGATTACTATATCAGATCTTCTATTTCTCTTAGTATGATCTCGTCAATTCCTTTAACTCTGAATTCAATATTTGAAGTTCCTTTATATTTTTATGTAGTTTTTAGCTTTATATAGCGTAGCTTCTCTATTTATAGCAATACACATAGTGGAATTATTCATCTTAGAAAAGCTGTATTGAATTAAAAAATGTTTTAAGGGTAATGGCTTTAAGTAGTGTATGTTAGGTTATGGTGTTATTCTAATAATTGATTCAAGAACAATTCTACCTGCTCTCTCTACATACTCCTTTAGCTCTTCAGCAGATGCAAAGCCTAGTTCTTCAACAAGTGAATCACTTACCATGAGTAGAGCACCTGTTTTAACCCCTCTCATAGCTCCTAGCATAAATAGTCCTGCACACTCCATTTCAACAGCAGTAATCCCTCTAGAAATCCACTTCTTAGTAAATTCAGGATCTTCAGCATAGAAAGCATCACTACTTACAATAGGGCCTATAACATAGTTTACACCAGATTTTTGCACCTCTTCAACAAGTGTTTTTAGTACTTCAAAGTGGGGTGCTGTAGCTGTGCATACAGGCTCCCTTAGATATTGGTAGAAGGCACCACCAGGATAATATGCTACTCCAGTTGGTATAACTATATCGCCTATTCTAAGACCTTTAACCATAGCACCACATGTACCAAATCTAATAATAACTTTTGCACCAAGCATTACAAGCTCTTCTACTACAAGCATTGAAGATGGATGCCCAACGCCATGTACAGCAATAGATACTGGCACCCCCTTATAGCCCCCTGTATATATGATAAAACCTCTATTTGTATTTACAAGCCTTGGATTCTCTAAAAATTTTGTAAGCTGTTCAACTCTAGCAGGATCACCAGCTATAATCACTCTTTCAGCAACATCCCCCTTTTTCGCCTTTATATGTATAGGTCCAATCAAATCCAACACCTAATTAAATGTTGTAGAGAAGACTATAAAATCTCTTCTTAACACAAACAAGTAGTATAGTACATAAATAATGTAAATTTTACAATGATCTAGAAATTGATATGGTGAGGTGTATCTAGAATGACTGAATATATTATTATAAAGTGTGAGAAATGTAGAAACTTTATTGCTGTTAAAAAGAATGCTAAAAGCTTTAGCTGTCCATATTGTGGTACTAGAAGCTCTATAGTTGATGGTCTTGGTAGGATAAGATTTAAGATATATGCTGTTGTTGAAGGAAGAGAAGTGCCAAAGAAGATAGCAGAACTTAAAGAAGCTGAGAAAAGTTTAAAGAATTAGCTATAGATGGAATAAAACTTAGAATAGAATTTATCTATACATGTAGATAGCTATAGAAATAGTGTAGTCATACCACTATCTTTTTTATTGAGACATATTACTGTAGTATTAAGACCTAATATTGTTGGTGATTACATATAGGTATTCCAGAGAAACTTAGAGATATACTATTTGGTGAAGCTATAGAGGGTTTACAGTATTTTTGTTTAGAGAGGTGGCAAAGTCTTCATGAAAATACTGCATCAGTTGTACTTAGTGAAAGTGGTGTTCATCCATTATCACTTTTAGAGTTAGAGGAATATGGTATAAACATTAGCGATATTCTTAAGCTTGAAATTAGCTATGGATGGACTAGAGGCTCTCTTGAACTAAGGGAGAGAATAGCTGAATTATATGGAGGGGCTGTTGAAGCTGAAGATATTATTGTAACTAATGGTTCAGCTGAATCAAACTTTCTTACAGTATTTAGCATTATTTCAATGGGGGATACTGTTATTGTTGATATGCCAAACTATATGCAAGTGCCAGGGCTTCTAAAGTGGATTGGGGCAAACATTATGTATTTGTGGAGAAAGCCTCCAGACTGGAGATTTCCTGTAGAGAAAGCTATAGAGCTTATGATAAGGTATAGACCTAAAGCAATATTTATTACAGATCCTAATAATCCAACAGGTTCATATATGGATAGAAATGAGCTTAATGAGCTTGCAGAAGAGTCTATAAAAACTGGAACACTTCTAGTATTCGATGAGGTTTATTGGGGGTCTGAAAGAGGTGAGCCAAAGAATAGTGTTATACAAGTTATTGAGGGGGAGAATGCAGTATCTATATCAGGGCTCTCAAAAGTATATGGCCTTCCAGGTCTAAGAATAGGATGGATAGCTGTAAAACTAAGGAAAATAGTTGATAGAATGTTGGGTTTAAAAGACTATACAAGTATAGCACCATCAATTTTAAGTGACTATATAGCTTCTAAAATTCTTACACAAAACAATGTAGAGAAACTGCGAAAAAGAGCCAAAGAAATAATTGAAAAGAATATAAAGATTCTTAAAAAAGAATTCACAATTAGAGAAAATATTATAGAGGTTTACTGGCCATTAGCAGGAGCATTTATTTGGACAAGAATACCATGGACCACCAACACCCTTGAACTAACATATGACCTATACAAAAGATATAGCATATTGATTAACCCAGGTGAATGCTTTGAAGCAAAAGGCTACATTAGAATAGGTATTGGACAAAAACCAGAGCTATTTAATAAAAACATTAGATATACCCTCAATTCACTTGAGGAACTTAGAAAACAGTATGCTAAAATGAAATTATTAGATTAAGGCTTCAATACCATATATAGTATCGCTACTTCTTTGTATTAGTATTTAAAAATTGTTGTTTAGATATTATGTTGGTTACTCTACCTATGTTTTCTTTTTTTAAATACCACTTCACTGGGTTATCTCCAACTCGTTCTACTACACCATATTCTAGCAGTCTATAGAGTCTCTTCCAAATCTGTAGATATCTAGCATTTTTATCAAATTCTCTTCTTACAATTCTATAGATATCAGAAGTTGATATTGCATGCTGTTCATTAAATATTTCATTCTTTAAAAGAATTAGTAAAATAGCCATATACAGTCTATCGCCCACTATACTATTCAATACATCGTATTCCTCAACCTCATTACTATCTATATCTACTTCAAACTCCATAGGCTAAAACACCCCATCACTCTATTAATAGAGTATTTAAAACTTGAAGCTAATAACATATCACACTAATCTATTTAATAGAAACTACTAGTAGAGAGAAGCTGTAAAAAATAATTTAGTTTAAAAGCAGTGTTTCTCTATAGAATTCCCAATCTATAATCCCTTTATCTATAAGTTTATCTATTAATGTTTTTGCTACTTTAGAATCGGGGCAAAATGTTTGTATTGCTACCCCTCTAGTTGTTGGAAGTTTTTCTAGAAGCTCTATAACTCTATTATATGGCGTATATAGCACTAGATTCTTTTTATGTTCTAAAATTTTTCTATATAGTGGTAGCCAATATTCTGAACCACAGTCTCTATTCAATGCCTCCATTGCTGCACCTGGAACCCACTGTATACCATTAAGTCTATCTATTCCTAGTATGTAGTCTATATGGGGTAACTCCCCAGGTCCATCTAAATGATATATTGTATGATTTAATTTATTACACTGTTCCTCTAGTATTGGGAAGATAAATTTTTGAAAGAGTTTTGGTGAAAGTAATGCAGATAAATCACATTGTATAGGATACCACTTCCTTGGGCTCCACAACCCCATCCAAGCAGAAATACCATGCTGCCACTGTGTAATAACTTCGTAGAGTTTATCGTAATAGATATGCCAAAGCCCTAGAATTTTCCATGAAATCTCTTCAACTTTTTGAGGATTATAGTACATATCTTTAATAAGATTTTGTGTCCCTCTTAAAGAGGCTAGAATATCGTGTACTCCACCTAAATCGGTAATACCAACAACATATCTCCCTCCACCATGCCTTAAAGCATATATAGTTATATCTAAAGTTTTTCTCCACCAAAAATTTCCCTCACTGAATTCCACCATATGATCTATTTCACTCCAATCCTTTGACTCATTTGGATCCGCAGAAGCTCCAAACCAAACAGTATCATTCTTAAAAACTACTTTAGCACCAAAATAACCAGCTACAATACCAGGCCCTAAATTAATCCATAGATTTGGGTAAGAATCTACAAGAAACACAGTATTTTTACACCACTCAACAAATAATTCAATTGTTTCACTAGGGTTATTAGGATTTCTCGCAAATCCCCAATGCCACCTATTATATATAACCGCTGTTCTATCCTCAAAACCTTTTCTAGGAACTATTATCTGTATCAATGGATTTTTGAGCTCCCCCTTCCACCACATATTAAATCTCTCAACAACCAAACCCCATAGCTCTTTAAATTCAAGGCCATACATATTGTAGTCCTAACAATATAGTATGGGAAGAATAAAATATATTTTTACATAACTGTTTCAGCTTTGTATTAATTTATGCTATCCTATATTTGTTTTGTAAAGCTAATGAAAATTCAAGATCAATACAAAGAAAGTGATTGAGATACTGAAGTGATTAAATATAAATCTATGTATGGGTTAATCTATGGCTTCTCCATACCTTTTCTATCTACATTTGTTTTGCAACTTCATCTATATATCTAAATGTTGAATCTACTATCAATGTAACTATATTCCCTTTTTTGACTTCTTCTGCAATTCTTAGTGCCCCAACGATATTTGCTCCTGATGATATACCTGCTAATATACCTTCCTCTTTTGCAAGTTTTATACACATTTCTATGGCTTCTTTATATGATACTTCAATGACTTTATCTATAATACTTCTATCTAGTAGTGGTGGTATATCCATATAGAGAAGACCCTCTATCCTATCACCTATAGATCCTCCAGCAAGTGGTGAACCTCTAGGTGTTACAGCAGCTATAATTACATCCTTCTTTCTCTCCTTTAAAAATTTCCCAACACCCATTATAGTTCCACTAGTTCCTATACCCATTACAAATGCATTAATAGCTCCATTTAAAGCATCCCAAATTTCAACGGCCGTAGTTTCATAGTGGGCAAGAATATTTGCAGAATTTGCATATTGATTTAAAAACACCCAGCCATGCTCCCCTGCAATTCTTTCTGCAAGCTCTATATAGTAATCATCTGAAGAAGGATCATCGCCACCCTCAATAATTTCTGCTCCTAGCATCTTTAATACAACAACCTTATTTCTACTAGTACCCCTAGGAATAACTATTACTGGTTTTAAGCCAAACATTCGAGCAATAAAAGCAACAGATATAGCTGTATTACCACTAGAAGCCTCAACTACAACATCGCCAAACTTTAGATTAAATTTCTGAATAGCATCTCTAATCATATAAAGTGCTATTCTATCTTTATGGCTACCTGTAGGATTAAAAAACTCTAGTTTAACAAAAATATCAACTTCTTCACGAGGCTTAATTCTCTGAAGCTTTATAATTGGGGTATTGCCAATAAGATCTATAATACTCTTCATTTATCATACCCCTATCCAGAATCAAATATAGTGGTTTCCAGAGGGTAAAATACTGCTACAGATTTCTACAGCTATCATTTACATTAAATGGTACTCTAATCTCAACAATAGAGCCATCGTCAAGCCCTAGATACCCCCTCAGCATTTTATCAGAAATAACCTCAATAACATCAAAACTATATATAGTTATAGATGGTCTAACAATAAAACATGGTGTATCCCATATGTATGCCTTCCAAACAAAACCCTTTGCAAGAGATGGTGCTGGAGGTTCTATAATGAAATGCGGTTTTGATTTAAATAGTTTTGCAGCTACAGTAATATAGGCATTGTCAAGAGCTATATTTAGAGTACCTGGATAGGGCTCTATACCAAGAACTCTTTTTATCAAATCTCTATACAGCCCCACATATATTCTACCCTCACCAACACCTGAAAAAACTTTACCTCTTAGATAGACACATCTATTACTCACGCTATACACCTCTACATAACAGTACCATCTAAAAATATCTACGATGCTAAAACTATGCAAATCAACTATCTATATATATGTAGCTTTCTCTGATTTTAAAATACCTACAGCCATTCTATAGATAATAAAATATGTAACAGCTAACACTATAGCTAAAATTATAGCTATTATTATTAGCTGTAATGCAAATTCTCCATAGCCAAAACATATTGGTATAAAGAATAGCACTATACAACCAGCACCAGATATCTCAACATTAGCTATATTAGTAGTTATAATGGTGAATAGAGGGGCTATAGCAGCTATAAACACCATGATTATCCCTATCACTATAAGTATAAATCCCAGTTTCTCTAACTCCAACCCAACATACACCATATATTCTATGTCGTTTTGAGCCACTACCAATATTTCACCATATTTAGTAAAGGATTTATAAATAAATTTGAAGACCACATTATTCTTTTTGAGATTTTAATATAATACGTTCCTCACAACCATTTGCATAAGGTCTTATATAGCTATAATTTCTCTCAAAAACTATATCTACATTCAATCTCTTTAATACATATCTACAAACAGATTCTGAAACAATTCTACAGACATATCTTGTATCAAGATTTAAATGCTGTGCTAAAGCTAGAATTGGACATGGATTTCTACACCTTGTAATAAGCTCATGGCTATTCATTTTAATAATTTCAACATCCTTTGGATTAAGTCTTAGAAAATCTATATAGAAAAGCCAATAGACTTCATCTATAGATTTTGCCTTCCTCGGTTTTACAAGCCATAGAAAAGCATATATATAGAAAATAATTTTACTAATCTCAACAACAAGTTTTTTCATTGCCAAAGACAAGCCCATAGAACTTCACCAACCACATAATACATTAAGGTTAACAAATTAAATATAGTTATAATTAGATTTATCCCTCAACATCACCTTTAGTTATACAATTCAATAGCAACTTCTTCACCTTATCTCTACCTTCACTTAAATAGAGATGTTGCCCATACATTTAAGTAATCTTGTCAGTATTTAAAATTAAATTTCTATGGCTTTTAAACTCCTTTAATTTAAATGGTTTTAGCCATAGATATAGAGGTATTGGTATTACTGTAAATATTGATAGTAGTACTATGGAGATGTCAAAGGTTCCTAGAACCTCCCTAGTATATGCTATAATTATTGGTGCTATCATCATTGCAATTTGCCCTGCTAAAGCATTTACACCACTAACTATACCTACAAAATTTGCCGGTGTTATATCATTTATAATTGTCCATGCAAGGGGTAGAAATGCTCTATGTGAGATAATTGCTAGTGCTAGCAAGACCCATGTATATATACCTTTTTCTATAGCGAGCATAAATAGAGTTATAGATGTAGTTGCTAGTGTAACTACAAGAACTATTTTCCTTCCCATCAAACCACCTATTTTATCAGATAATATTGATGATAGTATTCCAAAGGCCATTCCAGTTAGCAGGAATAGTGATATAGGAATCCATATATCCTTTAGCTCAACCATAAACTTCTCTACTAAAAATGTTGAAAGCCATGATGTATAAAATGCCCAGGGCTGTAAAGCAAATAGAAATGCAAAGAATATTATTATAATATTTCTCAGCACTCCTTTATATACAATAGCACCACCCATGCTACTCTGTCTCTTTTCTAGTTGTCTATATCCAGTCTCTATACCTCTTGGCAGTAATGCTATTATTGTAAGAAGTGAAAATATGGATATTACTGCTACTATAAAGAATAACTGTTTCCATGCATTTGTATATGGTATTAGTATATACGTTAGTAAAACTCCAACTATAGACCCTGACTCAAATATTGCTGTTGCAAGCCCTAGTCTGCTCCTTGGTATGTAGAGTGAGGATATCTTTGTACACGAAGGCCAATACGCAGAAAACACCATACCAGCTATTATTCTTGTTAATAAAAGCATCCATAGATCTCTTGATAAAGGCGTTAGAAATAGTGAAAGAGTTGAAAAAGACATAGCTATAACAAGTATTTTAAAAGGCCCCATATAATCTATCACATAACCCATAAAAAGTGCTGATAATGTTGATGCTACTCTCTGCATAGATATTACTACACCCATTACACCATAGGGCAGCTTAAGATCATCCATAACAAGTTTAGCTACAGTCCCTATAACAAATACAGAAAGAGAACCTACTGTAGTAGCTATAAGCATAGCCATCATGATACCTACATAATTTCTGTAGTTTAACATAACAGGCTTTACCCCACAATTAGCTATAAACATGCTTAACATCTTAGTAAGAACCCTCCTTTAAATATATGTTATCTCTTCCTCCAATCAGCTAAAACTATTGCAATTTCTAAAAAAGAGAAAGGGTTATATATGGAGGGCACTCTATATGTAAAGTGTGGGGGTGTATTTTGTCATCACCAGAAGTAGCATCGACTTCTAAACAAAGAGAAAATGTATTAACTGCCTTAGGTAAATTAAGAATGGCCTCACTACTCCTAATAATAGCCACCCTAATTATCGCCATCTCATCCCTATCGCTATCAATCACTATGTTTACATTTAATATATTGAACATACTTGTTACAGCAATAGGGCTTCTTATAGCTATCCTAATTAGCTTAATACTTATTATTGTAGCAGTATATGCCTTTCTACTACCATCTGCAAAGCGCTTTGCCGAATGGAAATCTACAGAATTTTCAACTGCATCAAAGCTTTTGAGAATAGGTTATATCTGGGGGATTACTATACTCATTCTAGCTTTACTAATCATTATTGCTGGTGGAGTTTCAATGAATATCGGTGTAGTATTTGGTGGTATAGCTATTGCTGTTATAGGTGGAATACTCTTTCTAATAGGCTATATAGGAAACATAATATACTTTTTTAAACTTAGAGATGCATTTAACTCAACAATATTTCTAGTAGCTGCAATACTCCTAATACTAGGAATATTCATAACTATATCACAATTTATAGCATGGATACTAGCATTTATAGAAACCAAAAGTATAGAAAGTAAAATATCGTCAGAAGCAATTCAAATATAGGTAATAATACAATCAATATTTTTTATAAATATTCATCTACACACCAATACAGCTATATTAGCTGTACACTATATTGTTAGCTATTAGTATAGCAATAACTATTAGTATTGTTAGAATAGCCGTTAAAATAAGGTATCTACTATACACATCCTTTAGATTTGATTTAAAGAATTTTGCTGAAAGTATTAGACATGCATGTACTGGTGATAGCATTGCCCCTATGTAGCCCCCCATAAACGCTAATGTTACTCTATAGCTATTGAGAAGAGGTTGCAGTGATGGAAATGCAATAGCAACAAATGTAAATTCAAACCCTGTTGTAATAACCATTAGAAGCGGTATCATAAATACGGAGATATCTACATATGACACTAAGTACTCTGCTAATTGATAGGATAACCCTGTATCTATTATAACCCTACTAAAAATTAGTGATTCAATTACAAGAACTATTATTGTTATATCAAAAGAATATCTAACACTATCTCTGATTATATTTATTGAAGGTCTATACACAGCTATAAATAGTATAATGGTTATAGCTAATGTAAGTGGTAGAGGTAGTTTCAACACCATAACCATTACCACTATAGCTATGAATGGCCATAGATGCATTAAATCTCTAAGACATTTATCTCTATACCCTATACAGTTACTATTAATTCTATATAGTATTGACCTCGATGTAATAGCACCTCCCACTATAGCTGCTACAAATATTGGCCAGTTATGGAAAATAATTGTATTAAAGCTTGTATTAAGTATAGCTGAAGCTAGTATTACTGATTGATATAGCGGCCATATAGTAACCCATATATGTCTAAACCAGTAGTTTAGAAATGTTTTTTCATGGGGATCTAGTCGACACTTTGTATAAAGTGGATTTATAACTGATGCTGAAATATAGGCCCCTGCAGGCATTGGTAGAAGCCCTATAATCGCTGGTATGGAGATGGCAGCTACCCTAGGATTTAGAGATTCTAGAGAGCTAACCACCTTATCTGCTACATGTGTTAGCCTATATAGATCTGCTAAAAACATAGCTAGCACAAGAGATGTTATGGTTTGTAAAAGAGTTTTACTAAAAAGAACTTCAACCAAAATTCTTATGATATCTAGTCTTAAAAAAGGTATTGTGTAAATGAGTAGTGCTAATCCTAGTGCTATTGCAATATTGAGTTTTCTAGCAATCAATGTAAAGGCGGCTACAATTGAAAATATAAATACTATTAGCATCAGCATCTCTACTACACCTTAAGTTTTTCCTCTAGAATAAGTCTTTAAAAATTCAAACCACTCCAAATGAAAATGGTGTAGCATCACTATCCTTAATATCATCTACAAATATATAGACTATTTACTACTGAAAGCCGTATACCTACCACGATACATTATAAATATGTGCCTAAGACATAATATAGGCATAGGGGTGTGTTTTTAATGAAATTATCAGGTAGATCCTTAGTCTTAAGAAATCTATCTATATATACACCATATTCTTTTATTAATAGAG
>CALJEI010000002.1:0-405000 GCA_938074605.1 uncultured Ignisphaera sp. | reverse complement strand
AGTTTCCCGGGACTATCCCCGTCCTGAGGGTAGGTTAGCCACGTGTTACTCAGCCGTCCGCCACGCCCACTACTTAGTGGGCGTGCGACTCCCATGGCTTAGCCCCACCCCGATAGCGGTCGGGTCCGGCAGGATCAACCGGTATCACGGCCACAAGGCCGCGGGGTATCCCAGGGTAGGCTAATACGTGGCATGGGCTGTAGACACCATGTGAGATCCGACCTCCCTAGGTTAGGTCCCTAGGTTGGATCGGATCCCCACCTCATTTCATCTTTTAATAACCTATGTTCCCGCGGTTGGAGTTAAAGCTCTTCATTCTCGGAGCTATTGCTCCGCGTCCTGCTTTGCCGCCGGCCGCGGGAACAGTGTGCGGTAATTCTTTTTGTATTAAGTGAGGTTAAAAGCTTTCATATAAAAGGCCTAAGCTATATACTGGATGCCTTATTTCGATACTTACTATAGTTTTAGAGTAGCAATATCTACATAATTTATGTATATATATTTAGCACAAAATATCATGTGTGATGTAAATTTAGATTGTTTTGGTGGACCGGCCGGGATTTGAACCCGGGACCTCTCGGGTGCAAACCGAGCGCTCTTCCAGGCTGAGCTACCGGCCCAATACACCTTTTTAAAAGTATTCTGCATCGGGTTAAAAATATTATTTGTCCTTGACCACATTATACACTTCTTCAGCTCTACCAAGAATTTCATGAAACGTATTTCTACCACATTTATTACAAAAATGATAAAGCATTTTAACATTACGAACATCAAAACTGACCTCTAAAATCCAAATACTGCCACATATACTGCATTTTAAAACCCAACCCTTTACAGAATTGCCTCCCTCCATTACCCTAACCCTTAATAGGCTTTACACTCTTGATGTAATATATGGTTAACCTCCATTAAAAGTTTTTATTTCAATATTTAACAATAGATTTGTATCACACTCCTTGATGCACTGTTTATTCTGGAGGTTTATTTCTATCTAGTGTTTATACCTAAAATACTTTAAACGTATAAACTATAGATGCCTATTTTAAACATATAGAAAAACAGCCCATTGCTTAAAACTATACTTTAACTGCCTAGTAGATACCCTTTACACAATCCCTATTCTACCTCCATGACTCTCCACCTAAATGAATCACTATAGCTAGGAGATTAGTTGATAGAATATCAAATATTTTTATTCTTTAATTGCCTCACAGTTCTAAACATCTACAATATAAATAGCAATCATTTCTCTAATATGAGGTTTATAGCTTATAATGAAGTTAGTAGAGGGTAGTGTGCTGAATCTTAGATACCAATTTTTAGTGAATACTACACCCTCTTACATCTCTAGCTATTCATGTAATATCACTAAAGGCTTCTCCATCTTTGTATTAAGTTTAAATATTTTCCTATACTTTTAACTTAGCTTCCCTAACAAACTTTAAGGCATTTTCATACTGTTCATCACTTACATATTCAAGCCACTCAGCTGTTTTACTATTAAACATTTCTTGGATTGCTATATGGCTCATTATTGTTGTGTCTGTGGCGCCATGCCAATGTTTAACACTTGGAGGTATCCATACAATATCGCCAGATTGGATAATCTCTGCTGGTTCTCCCCACTTCTGCACTAAACCACACCCTCCAATTACAATCAAGAGCTGGCCTAATGGATGAATATGCCAGGCTGTTCTAGATTTAGGCTCAAAGGTAACAATTGCGGCAGTTATATGAGATCCCTCTTCAGCCCATATCAGCTGCTAATCCATACACTACCTGTAAAAAACTTAGAGTCCCCCCTTACAATAGAACGTGAATAGGGTTTCTTAATAAGCATTGAAACCACTAAGGAAGTGTAGTCCATATTTGGAGGTAATAAGCTTAATTTAAATTAATAATTATATGATTAAATAACTATAACAACTGTATTCAATGCTCTCTAAATATAGCTATGAAATTAGTAGAACTGAGATTACTATAAGTTCATAGAAGTTCTTAAAGAGCATGGATATTAGAACTCTTAGTAATATCAAGATAGGCTTTGAGAACACCACTAAGGAGTAGATTTTGATATTCTTCATGTAGAAAGTAACTGAATCCATGATAACATGATAAGTTGAATATATCTAGCCTAGCTATACTGTAACTGGCAATAAATTCTATAGACTTTCCATCTCCATTACTATAGATACCGAATCTAAAATGAGAATAAATTTATATATTCAGTTAAACTTATACATCTAGTACATTCATCTTTAATCAGCTAGGGTGTATATAATGGATATATGTAGCATTATACGTAGAAATCTTTACTGTAGCTATATGCTTGAACAAATGGCCGCAAATCTTATTACACTATATATGGATAAGCTTCACACCTCCAATACCAAACTTACTACTATTAAAACTATCCTCAATGTACTAGCTATAGAGAGTAAAAACCATGCCCTATATATAGAGTTTGTAGCTAAACAAAATAATCTCTTTGAAGAAACTGACTGTAGTCAGCTTGTAGGCATGCCGTGGACGATAATTCAAAAACTTCTTGAGGAACTGTCTAGCGGAAGGGGAATAGATTTAAAGGAATTTATTGAAAGACAAATGTGGCTTGAAAAAGCTATAGGTGAAGAGACATATCACAGAATTATACTGCCCTTAATTAGGAAAGGTATAGAAATAAGCTGTATAGATAAAGAGTACACTGACACCATCGAAATTATTCTTAGCAAAATAATTGATGATGAAAAGTGGCATGAAGAATTACTTCAACTTCTACTAAAACTATATAGCTAATACAATTCTTTTTATCCAATATATCATTAAGTATAGCACCAAGATTCTTTAACGAGGCTTCACTAAATATATAAGGCATTTCTCAACTATCTTAGCAAAATTCTTTCTCCTGACAAACACAATATAGCATCCTACTGTTTTCCAGTTTAGATTCATCCAAGGACTTAAGAACGCTTTCCATAGTAAATACAAACCATTCTAAACCATAGGTATACTCACACCACATTTTCCTTACAATGATTAACGGTATACACAACACAAAACGCTCATCCTCTCAACAACTAGTGTTATAATATATCGCTGGGATTCTAGGTTCATGGTCCACAATATAGGTGGCCCATATTGATCCTCAATTACAAAAGATATACGCAATACAAGTATTTAGTAAAACATCTCAAGCAACATCCACTAGAACTTTCCCATTTGGTTAGCAGATGAGAAAGCGCCGGGGGCGGGATTTGAACCCGCGCGGGGTTATCCCCCACCGGCTTAGCAGGCCGGCGCCCTACCAGGCTAGGCGACCCCGGCATATTATGGGTGTTTTTGTGTGCTACTTTATTTTGTTGGAATTAGTTTTATAAGGTTTAATGACTTATCTGTATTACTTTGCCTCACTGTTCATATGCTTTTATCCATTTTTAGGTTTTTCTAGGGTTTTTAGTGCCTAGGGTAGATGTTGGCAAGGCTCCTCTAGAGTATATGGATAACAATCCTAAGGTTGTTATTGAAAAGTTTCTAGCTGTTTTAGAGGCTTCTGGTGCTGATGAAAAGACTGTTAAGAGCTATAGGGCTGCCCTTAACGATTTTTTTAATTTTGTGTGTTGGAAGCCTTTTAGGTTAATCACATATGACGATATATATATGTGGAGGCTTGAGAGACTTAGAAAAGGATTTCCGGGCTCTAAGTATAGCGATAGAAGATCTAGAGAGAATACACTATACTACTACACACTATTTCTTAGAAGATTTTTTGAATGGCTAAATCTAGATATAAGATTTCCAAGCATTAGAAGACCTAGGAAGAGAGAAATACAGACACTTAAACCTGAAGAAATACAGAGATTGTTTGCTGCTGCTAGAGACCATCTAGATCTATTGATACTAGCACTACTACTTGAAACAGGTCTTAGAGCTGAAGAAGCTTTGAGTCTCAGGTATAGCGATATTGATCTTAAAAATAGGGAGATTCGAGTAAGAAATGCAAAATTTAATGAGGAAAGAGTGGTATTCATAGGTGATATCACAGCACAGATACTTATGCAGATAGCCACTCTAAAAACTCCTCCACCTGAAGCTAGAGTTCTACCCATAAGCTACAGTGGTTTATATAAGAGGCTAAAGAGTCTAGCTAAAAGAGCAGAAATAGATGTGGGAAAAGTAAGACCACATATAATGAGACACACCTTTGCTACAGAAGCACTTAAAAAAGGATTAAACATAGTATCTCTTCAGCAGATTCTAGGACATAGAGATTTAAAGACAACAGAAGTATATCTACATTTACTACATGAGGATATAAAAGAACATTATCTAAAGACATTTAGAGGTATAATAACCCCAGCAACACAGCAGTACACACCAATACAGCAACCATTACATACCACCTACAATCAATGTCCATACTGTCACTCAGTAGTACCTCCAAATGCAAAATTCTGTCCATACTGTGGAATAAGACTCTACTAGTACAACAGTATTATCTATTCTAATTCTAACCTGTAGGTAGCAGTTCTAATTCTAAGTACCTTTAGATATGGGTGGCCTCAAACCTATAGGTAGTAGTATATTAGTATGTTATGTTAAGATCTCTAACCCTCTTCTGGATCTAGCTCTCCATCAAAGTCATCTGAACCCAGCAATTTATATCGGCCATCCTCATTAGATATAACGATACCCTCATCAATTAGCCTTATAATGCACCTTCTAATCTTATCTTCACTAGCTATCCCAGCAAGCTTATTATGCATCTCTTTTAAAGTTTTTGGACTTTCCCTTAACATATCTAGTACAATATCCCTTAGCTCATCTTCATTAGGGGCAGTTATAACAACTATTTCTGGATCTTCATATATAACCCTTAAACCTAGATCTGTTTCTTGGATTTGCTCTTTATATTGGATGGTTTTTCCTATGGACTCTCTTCTACTCATGATATATACACCTAGCCTAGAGATACAATCTTTTAGCTCATTGGTATATATTCAATACACTATAGCTTTTCCTAAAAGTATTTAAAGGCTTTACATAGATAAAGTGTTCCACCTTTTATTAACAGTAAAACCCAAAAAGATTTCCTATAGGTGTATAGATGCATGCCCTGTCCATGGTATCAACATGGTATGTGCACATCATCAAAGTTGGCTGAACCAACAGATGCTATAGTGTCTATAGAGAGATGCACTTCTGAAAATATCTATAGAAATTGTTCATACTATGTAGAGCTTTCTACATTTAATCAAAAGCATCAGCATATAAGAAGAGAGCGTATGATAAAGATATACCCCCCTATACATGCATTACCACAGAGTAGTGTAATTGAGTGTCCTGATGCCGAACTTATTAACCTAGGAAATGGTGTAAAAATTGGGTACTGCAAGATTCTCGACAGACCTCTCACCAGATATGAGATTTCTGTATGTAATAAAGATTGGCAGTACTGCCCCTATAGATTAGCTACACCAACTGGGTAGTCTTCAGAGAGTAATTGGATATCTTGTTATTGCTACAACGCATCCAAATGTATCTTTGAACCAGCTATACTCATCTACACTATTAGGTAGCAGTATAAGTTTTGCACCCTTTTCAGAGGCAATTTTCTCAAGCCTTTCTACTGTTGTATCCTCTTCACACACCAATATCTTATCAACAGCACCACTATCTAGAGCTGCCTCAACATCCTTTAAACCATAGACTATATAGCCATCATCTTTAGCTATGTGGTATTTAAATTCCTCTATAGCACTAAGCACCTCAATAAACCTCTGTTTAACTAGTATATCCCTAGCCTTCATAACAGCCTCTCTAACTCCCACAATACCTTGGTATGCAACATCTATAGGCTCCCCAATAATAAGCTTCTTCACCCTATAATCAAGGTTGTCTGCCTCCTTAAGAAAATCATGTTTAGCATACCCAGGACCTGCCACTATAATACCCTTCATCTTACCCTCCTCTATCAGTGGAACAAAATAGTTGTTAACTTTTTCAGCAACATGTTTATAGAATTCTTCAACCATTTGCTCAATAATTCTATCAAATCTTCTTTGGCTCTGACCACCCTTATGATGCTTCCCTGGTATAAACCACTCTATTTCATCTAGAATCTGTATACCTGAGGGTTTAAGTAGAGCTATCGTAGCTTCATCTCTCTCTATAATTACAACACCATATATATTGGATTCTTCAACCATCGGCTCTAAAAACTCTGTATGGAACTCTTTATCAGTTCTATAAAAGTATATTGGGACTGGATCAGGTGGAGAGAACAATAGTACAATACTGTCATTAGTATCCTCATTTACGCCACTAAACACCACAAGACCATTCCTAGGCGCTTCTCTTAATTTAGATAGCCTCTCAATAGCTGCAGTTAAAGCCCATTGCACTGCGTCTCTAGTTCTTTTTAGCTTTATATTCTCTGTTATAGCAAGCTCTTGACGAAGCATACTAACGACTTCACTGATGGGCCTGCCTTGGGGTATGTATAGGCTAAGTAAAGTTGTTGCATGTGCATGCCATTTCTTAAGCTCCTTTATTATATTCTTTAGCGTTCTTCTATCTATACTTAACTTCTCCTCCAACTCACTAAATAGACATACCTCAACACCTTTGGTTGAAGATATAGATGGTTTGTTATCTTAAAAATTTATTGCACCCTACTTCCATAGATTAAATATATGCACTCTGCTGTAGAAATAAATAAGCTTTAAAATCAGATATTCAAACCACTGGGTAACCCTATATGCCAAACAGTTCTATTACCAATATACAAGACTTTGAATTTAATGAAATTCTAGCTAGGTCTAACCAGATTCAATATAGCTATAGAGATGCTTCTAGTAGTAGACCTTTAGAAAAGGGTCCTAGATCAAAAATTGTGGATGCAATTCTTCTTGTGCTTTACCTTAGACCAATGAGGAGTAGTGAAATTGCTATTATAATTGGTAAAACTTCGAAGCTTGTTAGTAGCTACCTTAGTTATTGGAAGAGTAGAGGCTATGTAGAATATAGATCAGGTTACTGGTTCTTGACAAAGGTTGGTGAAGAGTATATCAGAACATTTATAGAGTCTCTAGGCATCCCAGTTTTAACGCCTGCTAATGTGGTCCAGTTAGCCCAGAAACTAATAAGTGAACCAGATTTTAGTACAGTAAACAGCTGGATTCAACAAGATTCTCCTCAAAAAAAGACAGAAATACAGCAATTTACTGAAAAACGAACCTATTCTAAAGTGGGTAAACAGTATACCATGACGGACGTACAGAAGGGTAGCCTCATAAAGGCAGTAGAGTGTGTAACAAAGATTCTTGCTTCTAAGGATCTAGTTGAAGAAGAAAGCCAGATACTAAATTTTATGATAAAACACTATATAGAGTGGAACAGTACATATATGTATTTAGACCAGATAGCTGAAGAACTACACTATCCAAATAATGAACTGCTTACAATATTAAGAAGACTTCAAAGCAAAAAGCTAGTTTACCTATATACTGATACACGATTTGGAATTCGTGTAGGGCTTGGAAAAAGCTTTAAACAACTTCTAGATATGTGCATTAAAAAATAACCTTGTACTACTAACTTCTACTTCTACTTCATAGCTAAAAAGAAGTCTCTATAGCTACTTTAGTCTACATAATTTAATTAAGTATCAACCTTTATACAAACCATTTCAATATTCTCATATGAAGATGGAGCCGAGTAGTAATTGTAGTAGTTTATATTATTACGATCTAGGCAAAAAGTAGAAATTAGATTATACGGTAGTGTTATCTCTATGTGTAGTCATATTCATTACGCCACCCATACTGGCCTATGAGGGGTACAAATACACAAGCAATAGAGTCCTTGATGCTTATATAACCCCTTTCATTCTTTATAACCACTTGAAGGATTTGCTCCCATTTATTACCAACAGGTATAACCATTATACCACCAGGTTTTAGCTGTTGTATTAACGGTTCAGGTATCTGTGGTGCAGCAGCTGTCACAATTATTCTATCATATGGCTGGAACAATTCTATACCTTTTGAACCATCTCCAACTACTACTGTGATAAAATCTAGAAGATCTGGTCTAGCGTTAGCAATATTTATCACCGCTCTTTTAGCTAGTTGTGGAATACGCTCAACTGTATAGACATGCCCACCAGATTTTTTAGACACTATGTGGGCTAGTATAGCAGCTTGATAACCTGAACCAGTACCAATTTCAAGAACTATATTACCAGGCTTTACACGAAGCTCCTCTGTCATTATGGCTACCATATGGGGGGCACTTATTGTCTGTCCATATCCTATTGGCAAAGGTGTATCGCTATATGCATATACCCTAAGATGTTCAGGGACAAAATACTCTCTTGGAATGCTTAGAAACGACTCTTCAACAAGATCACTTCTAATTATGCCTTCAATTTTTAGTGTTTCTACAAGCATTCTTCTCTCTTTAGACATGTTTAAAGACAAGTGGCATAACCCCTATTAGTCACTGTAGAGTTTCCCAATATTAGTACCAATCTAAAGAGGGTATTATCCGAATATGATGCATATGAGTACCACAGCAGTATTTGTTGAAAAACTAGAGGCTAAAGGACATAGATCAATTAGAGCATTACATCCAACAACATTTGAGTTAACGAAAGATTCTGATATAAGTGAAAAAGGAGATTGTATAATAGGTGTAAAACTAGATAAAGGGTTGAAGGATCTTGATGACGAGTTTAAGAAGGTGTTAAAGAAAGATTCATCACTAGTCATTATAGTGTTGCAAGTTGATGATCTTAAGGATATGGTTTTAGCTAGAGGTAGTAATAGACTCATCTTAGAAGATGATAAAAGAATTGTTGTAAGAAGGAGTAGATTTATTGGACCTGAAACACTAGCTATTGAATCTAATAAAGCTTCAAAGAATTTAAATAGGGATATTATTAGAAGACTTCAAGACCCTGACACACGACTGCACGTCACAATATATGTGCTTGATATCAAGGAGATTCTCTCTATCTAAAGACTATCCACAGTATAGATAGAATAGGGAATTAATTGAGTGAAAAATCCAAATAGTACTACATCAATATTTAGTGGAATTACTCTACCATCAACACTTCTTTTCAACAAATAACCATCAATAATAAAGCATATAAAGATTAAAGAGCACTATCTAAATCTAGTTATGAAAGATATGAGTAGTACTAAACATGTGTAGTGTGATTAGTATTGAACATAAAGCGTATAGGTATTGTTGTTAAAAAAGGAAGTAGTCAAGGCTATGAGATAGCACAGAGACTACTTCTATACATTGATAGTACGCTAGGCCTGGATGTATATATAGATGAAGAAGTTCTATCTGATGTTAAATGGGATAAAGTATTTAGGGTAGGTGTAGATCCAGTTGATCTAATAATAGTTATAGGTGGCGATGGAACTTTCTTGAGAACCTTCCATAGAATTGGGTCACTAGATATCCCTGTAATGGGTATTAGAATTGGGCGTAGAGGATTTCTTTTAGATGTTAAGCCTGATGAGGCTCTAGATAGGCTAAGAGATGCTATTGAAGGTAAATATAAATTAGTTGAATATATGAGGCTAGAAACTCTCCTCAATACGCTGAAGATGTCAATACCATTAGCACTAAATGAGGTTGTTATAGCTAGATGGAGTTATATGCGGGCTAGAGCGATTAGCCTCTCTATGTATATAGATGGTGAATACATATATAGTATTGATGGAGATGGTGTAATAGTTGCTACACCACTCGGTTCATCAGCCTATTCACTTTCCGCCGGAGGCCCTATCATTGATGTGGATTTAGAGAGTATAGTTATAGTTCCTCTAGCCCCTATACAATTTAATGCAAAACCTATTGTTATACCGCCTAGCAAAGTAGTAGAGATTAGAACATCGGGTGATAGCGACCCTATAGCATGTATAGTTGATGGACAGAGTACAGAGATTGTCAAACCAGGTAGTAGTATAACTATTAGAAGATCTATGAACAAAGCTAAGGTGGTGAGATTCCATAAGGTAGATACATATGCAAGACTTCGTGAAATTTAAAGACCATAGCTCAAAGGTCCTAGTCCTAGATACAGCTGCCTTTCTAGCTGCACTCCCACTTCAGCTTTACAACATTACCCTCTATACTGTTCCAGCCGTCATTAATGAAGTTAAAGACTATGAAAGTAGAATTAGATTAGAGCTTGCATCTATGGCAGAGAGATTTCATGTTAAAACACCTGAGGAGAAATACATTAAGGAGGCTGTAGAGATAGCCAGAAGGCTTAAGGTTTTAGAAAAACTGTCTACAGCGGATCTAGAGGTTCTAGCACTATCTCTAGAGCTTATAGATAGGGGTCTAAAGCCCATTGTTATAACAGATGACTATGTCATTCAAAAAATCCTTGTATCTATAGGAATTGACTTTAGAACTGTGAAGACTACGGGTATAAGGGGGTAGGGTACAGTATAGCTCTATATTTCAACACGTCTTCATAAGTTTAGCAATAAAGTAACCTGTAGTATCATGTATATGTGGATGGAATCGCATATAAGCATAGCTATGTGGTGTCAGTATTCCTCTAGATCCTCTCTTAAACTCTATATCTACAAGTTTTAGACATCTATCCTCCTTTATAATACTTTCAATAATCTCTTCATTCTCCTCTATAGTTATGGTACAAGTCGAATACACTATTATACCACCTACCTTAAGTATTTTTGAGGCAGACCTTAGAAACTGTATTTGATATTTAGATGCTGCTACAATATCGCTATATCTCTTCATATCATATAGCTTTGGTCTAACCCCAAGGGAGGTACAGGGTGGATCTACAATAATTTTGTCAGCCCTAATCCAGCTAAAGTCTATATGTAGATATCTTGAATCAGCCCTCCATATCTCTATAAATGGAGTATGTTTAAGTCTTTCAATTTCGCTCTTCATCTCTTCTAAACGCCTCTTTGAATAATCAAATGCTATTACAAAAGCCTCACCCATGCTATATTCAATTATATGCCCTGTTTTACCACCTGGTGCAGCACAGGTATCTACAACGAGTTCCTTAGGTCTAGGATCAAGGACTCTTACAGCATACATTGCAGCAAGGCTTTGGGGATATATTAGCCCAGCTCTATACTCTGGTAATTCTATAATTTTTGGAGCTCTATATATGGATCTCACTACTTCTACAGCTATGCCTTTCCTCAAATGTTTAACATCTCTACAGTTGATCATGGATATACCTTTTGCTATGGGTAGCCCTTGCACTGTAACAATGGTGACTTCATCCCCACTTCTAACAGTATTAGGACATCTAATTACACCAGGTATGTATAGATTTGATCCAAGATAGACAGATTCTGCTGCATACTTATCAGCTACAACAACCTTATCATAATTGTGAAGCTCTATATTGAAAGGCCCTTCTACTGGAAAATATATTGCTTCACTAAGTTCCTCATCTTGAAAAGCTGATATACCTCTAGCTCTAAGACTATCTATAACCTCCCCTACGGTAACCCTAAGAGTATTTACCCTGGCATACATCCTACTACCTGGTCTAGAGAGAGCATCCAGAAAAGCTTTATATAGATCTCCATACACCCTCTTAACAGCCTCTATAACACTAGCATCATAGTCTAGCAACATAGCCCACAACCACTATAACTCAATAAGACTAATAAAACTTCTAAAAACATATTATAGACTTGATGAAACTTAAAACAGTTAGAAATGCCGGGGTGGCCGAGCGGTCTAAGGCGGTGGGCTCGAGACCCACTGGGGGTCCCACCCCCGCGCGGGTTCAAATCCCGCCCCCGGCGCTAAAGATACCACAAAGGTCCGATGCAAATCGATGGGCGGTCTGAGAAAATGATGAACCATTGTAGAGTTAAAGGGCCGTGGAAACACAATAAAACTTTTAATTACGAGGTGCAAAAGGTTGTACAGGGGGCCCGTAGCTCAGTCTGGCAGAGCGCCCGGCTGATAACCGGGAGGTCGGGGGTTCAAATCCCCCCGGGCCCACTTCTAGAGCTGTTTTCTCCTCAATTCTCTCTAGAGATGCTTAAGATTTCTACAAGTTTTCTAAGTGAGAACCCCTATTGAGGACAAGGTAAAGGTTCCTGAATACAAAAGAACACAACAAAAATAGGTGTCTAAAGACAAGCAATAATGGTCTGGGCAGTAATACAGCATCACATTACCTGAAATTCTGACATATATAGAAGTTTAAGAGAACAATCAATTCTAGTCATAATACGGCTTCTTTTTAAACCTTATAACCCCTATTAAACATTGGAACAGATGGGTGTAAAATCTAAAATAAGCGGGGGTGCCCGAGCTAGGCCAAAGGGGGCAGGCTCAAGACCTGCTGGCGTAGGCCTGCGTGGGTTCAAATCCCACCCCCCGCACCAATTTCCGGCTCCCTTACAATGGTTCATAAATTGGAAATTAAATATGTAAAGCGATATGCTAGCACTATGTTGCTGGACTAGAATATTGGATCAACGCCAAGGTTACTATCGATACAGCTTATTAGGCTTACTACAAGTAGAATATACTGGTGTGCAGGTAGGACTGGGGGGCCCGCCCTCCCCCTACATCCGAAACGGGCGTAATGCGGAGGTCAGTAACCCTATCAATGGATGTATAGAGTCATAGACGGAAACCGGCACCACTATGAACTTCGCCCTGTGGGGCTGGTGATGGTGGAGCCACCTCTGGAGGGAGGTGGCTACCACCTTTACAGGGGGAAAGCGGCCAGGCCCGGAAGGGAGCAACCTAACCCCTGGTGCCAGCGTTCACAGGTCAACGAAGTGAGGCCTGGTGCCGGATCCCTCCGTCTATGACTCTATACATCCATTGATAGGGGGCTGCACACCACCTCCATCTAACTATCGAGTTTATTGCTCCTATAACTATTAAGTATTTGTGGTATTAGGTGTTTGCAGTAATGCGTATAGAGGTCGTTGACGATAAACATGGTGTAATTAAAGTTAGAATTGATTATGAGGATGATTTATGGCTATTGAGTCTATTGGTGTCTAAGGGGGATTTAGTTAAGTCTGTTACCTCTAGAGATGTTAGTCTAGGTGAAGAGAAGAGAAGAATACCAATGGTCTTGACTATTAGTGTTGTAAAGCTAGAATTTCAAGCCTTTACTAATAGACTTAGAATCCACGGTATTGTTGTTGATGGTCCTGAGAGGTTTGGTGTTAAGGGTTCTCACCATACTATTTCAGTTGGTGTTGGTGATGAAATTACATTGTATAAGAATTCATGGAGCCCTAAATTGTTGGAGGAGTTTCTAAAGCTTGTTAGACCTATAAAGCTTATTCTGGTGGCGGTAGACTTTGATGAATATGGTATTGCTTTAGTGCAGAGCCAGGGTATGAAGATTGTTGATGAGAAAAGTATATCGTTACCTATTAGTGGTGAAGGTTTTGAAGAGGCTAAAGAGAGAGAGCTGAGGGAGCTGGCTAAGAAAATTGTTGAAGTTGCTAAAAGATTTGAGGTAAACACAATTGTGATAGCATCTCCTGGCACTATAAAGAATGAGCTTAAGAAATATTTAGAGGAAATACATCAGAATTTAGCTATATACATTGATACTATTGCAAATGGTGGATATGCAGGTCTGCAAGAACTTCTCAATAGAGATGTTTTGAGGAGGATACTTAGGGATGTTTCCATCTCAGAAGCGGGGAAGATACTCTCTGAATTTGACTATCTTTTAGCTAAGGACATAAATAGAGTTGCCTATGATTTGAATAGCATAGAGCTTGCAGTAAACATAGGTGCTATAGAGAAACTTGCTATAATTGATGAAATGCTTAGTAGTTTTGATAATACAAAAGATAGAGTTGAGAAAATTTTAAAAATAGCTGCTGAGAAAAACGCCAAAATAGTTATAGTACCCTCAGATACTCCACCAGGGCAGAGGATAAAGGTGTTAGGAGGAGCCATAGCAATACTTAGATACAGCATAGAGTTAGATAAAATAATGTAGAGTAGATGTCTAAAGCAAAACAATAACCCAATTTAGTAGATAACACAGTAACTCAAACACACAATAGCCCTACATAATTAATCCCCAGTATAAACCACATATTCCAATAATCCAACTCTACATAAGAGCTACAATTAAATTAATAATATCCCCACAAGTTTCTATAGTATATGTAGTTGTTCCAACGGTTAGCAGCAGAATAACTAGTATGATGGAACAAGCATAATTGTCTTCTAAGATTCTCGGAAGTAGCCATCAAATAGTTGCTAGCTAAGCTTATAATGAAAGTTGTATATAGATATTGCTATAACATAGTAAGATAATGAAGTTAGGGAAAATCTTCTACAAGGATGTACTGGTAGGTAGAGCAACTAATGCATCAGTAGGTTAAGTTTGGAAAAATAATCGTATTAGACTCTATTAAAATGAGCTATACAATATACATTAAGAGCTATGAATATATCTATTACCAGACTCATAAGTACATAGAATACAATATTCTATATGGAGAGATTTTAGTAGACTAGAGAGGCTTTAGAACCATATAGCAGAATCACTCTGATGAAGGACTATAGACCCTACTGGATTTACTTAAATCTACTAATGTATAGTTAAGCACCACTTAACTTCACCAACACCCCATATATATTTCAAGGAAACACTGTATAGCACAATGTACCACCCATTAGTTATTTTAGCCTGAAGACACTGATTTAAGTAATGAGGAGTCCTTTAATCTCTAGTTACCCTACTTGTGTGTGGGAAGCTTATTTGCTGTACACCTAATTATCTATGTAGAGACCATCAATTGTCCTGTATATAGATCTACCCTCTATAGCCCATTGTATTAAAAATGTTATCTATTATTCATATTATTATTTTATGCTATAGTGTATGCACTGGTGAATTTAGCTGTATACTTTATATACCTTTAGAGTTTTGCTTTAAGATATAGCACTTATGTATAGAGGTTTCAGTAATACGCTATATCGCTATACAAAATTATAGAGTTAATTGACTGTATAGCATCTATAGGATGAGCTGTACATCAACTGGTAGATCTATCAATGTACCTACTAAAGCAAAGAGCTGTGTTGTAAATTCTCAATCTAGATTTTTATTTGTCTTACTACTACATATCCTTATGGTGTTTTTATGAGTGAAGGAGTAGTGCTAAAGATTTCAGGTAAGATTATAAATCCTGATAAGCCAGATGCTATAAAAGGTTATGCAGAGACTATTAAAAATATTGTGTCAAGAGGATATAGAGTTGTTGTAGTGGTTGGTGGGGGGCCCTATGCAAGAAGCTATATATCCTGTTCAAGGAGTATTGGGTTAAACCAAGCTCAATCCGATATGCTTGGTATTGAGGTATCTAGGCTAAATGCACTTCTACTTACATACACCATAGGTAAAGATGTCTATCTACCAATACCTAGAAATATAGAGGAGGTTGAAAATGCGTGGAGCACAAGCAAAATTATTGTTTTAGGGGGTCTACAACCAGGACAGTCAACAGCAGCTGTTGCTGCTATAGTGGCAGAGATTTTGGGGATTAAGAAAATACTATATGCAACAGATGTTGAAGGCATATACGATAGAGATCCTAAGATATATAGAGATGCTAAAAAGCTTGATATAGTTTCAGTAGATGAGCTATCAAAAATATTAAGTCAGAGATTTGAAGCTGGAGGCTATGAACTTATAGACCCACTAGCAATATCAATTATTAGACGGAGCTGTATAGATGTTATAGTATTTGATGGTATAAATCCACATAATGTTTATAGAGCACTAGAGGGTGCCATAGGTACTAAGGTCAAGCCCTGCTAAACTATAGATTATAGATGGTAAAGTATGCTTATAGTCCTTTCTAGAAGTGTAAGATGTTAGTTTAAGCTTGTGGATGATGTTAATCCCGACCGCTCCCGAATTCGATGAGGTTGCGGTGGCTGTCTGACACAATATAGTTCAGGTGACTCTATTGATATTTTTAGTGACATGTGATACAGGATTTGAAAATATTTTAGCCGAGGAGCTTATAGAGCTAACCAATGGTTCTATAAAATACATTTCTAGCGGTAGGGTATTTATCGAAGTTCCAAACAACAAACTTATAGACATCTTTAGATCCAGAATAGCTAACAACATCTATATGCTTATTGGAATTTACAGCGGTATCGCAAAACTTGATGATATATACAGCATTGTTAGAGGATTAGAGTTTACAGAATTTATTGACCCTATGCAGAGTTTTGCAATTAGATCTGAGAGAATTGGTGAACATAGTTTTACAAGCATTGATATAAATAGAGTAGCAGGACAAGCTGTAATAGACAGCTATGTAGCGTCTAGAAATATAAGATTAAGGGTAAATTTAGAGAAGCCTGACGTTGAAATATATGTTGAGCTAAATAAAGATAGACTTATAGTAGGTTTTGCACTAGTCAAAAACTCAATGCATATAAGGAGATATAGATTGTTTAACCACCCTGCAGCATTAAAACCAACAATAGCAGCATCAATGCTTAGATTAGCTAGATGGAGACCTACAGAGGGAATTGTAGATCCCATGTGTGGTAGTGGCACAATAGTAATTGAGGCAGCTCTGATAAGCAAGGGCATTGAAATTACATGCATTAATAGGCACTACATAAACATGGACATATCGAAAAAAGTGTCAAGTGAAATAGATAAAGAGCTAGAGAAACTATGTCAAAAAGATATAGAAAGAGAACATCATAGGGCCCATATAGGGATAGACATCAATCCCAGATTTGTTGAGGGATCTACTATAAATGCTAAGAATGCAGGCGTAGATGATGCAACTATATTTCTTACAGGTAATTCACTGAAGCTTATTCCAAAGATTAAACAGATAGAACATGAATTTGGAGCCAGCCTTACCATAGCTGTATTCAATCCTCCATATGGCTATAGAATGAAGTTAGGGAAGCTCGGCGAGCTGTATAGAGGAATCCTAAATACACTAAAGGATCACAGTTTTAAGAGGGCGGTTTTCATAACCTCAGCTATAAGAATTGCTGAAGGTGTGCTATCAAAATTTTCAGATGTAGCTATAAATAGAGTTAGAGTTATACATGGAACACTTCAATCCTATGTATATATAATTGATTTCTAGACGTGACATCAGCTCGTCGCAGGATCTTCATGTACTCCGTTAACTGTCTGGGGCGACATCATCATCTGCTATAGCACAGCATTTAAAATCTATAATTGCTTAACCTAGATATAAATATTAAAAATCATAGTACTACGCTAATCAGTTTTTGAAAGGCTTTTGTATATGTCCCACATATACAATCTTTTTGGCTCTATATCAATATCTAGTTTATCTAAATGTATGTACAGGTCTAATAATGCTTCCTCATCACTCCTTGCTTGTTTTGGTGGATATTTAAAATATGGTGCTGATGCCCAGTATGGACATCCTTTAATACCCCTCCTCTTTAGAGCTGCCGCAAGTCTAACAACATCAATAAGTATAGCAGAGGCCATTGCTTTATCATCAACTACAAGCTTAAGATCCATTGTAACTGGTAGTCCTAAGAATCCCTTAGCCTTAATGTAAATGTATGAAACCTTAGTATTTCCAAGAAATGGTATATATCCGCTAGGACCTGCAAATATATTTTGCAAAATCTCCTCAGGTTTTGATTGTGTTGAAGCAACAGCTACAGTTTTACTCTTCTTTTTACTTGCAAGTCTCGTTTGATCAAGCATATTCTTGAAATCTGTATTGCCTCCCACATTAAGCTGATAGGATTCAACAATTTCAGCCCCCCTCATAGATATCAAACTTGCAAGAGCTCTATGTACTACTGTAGAGCCTAGCTGACCCTTAATATCATCGCCTAGAATAAGAGTAGAGCTTCTTTCAAATAACTCACAGTAATATCCATCACTTGCTATAAACTCTGGTATACAGTTAACAAATACTGTACCAGCTCTTGCTGCAGCCTTAGCATAAAATCTCGATGCCTCAGCACTTCCAACTGGTAGTAGATTAACCAGTACATCAACATTGTAACTCTTCAACTCCTCAACAATTTCATCAAGTGTTGGTTCTCTTAGAGATGTAGGCTGAAAGTCGTTAACCATATGACTAGCAACACCATCTAAAATCCTTCCCATTCTAACTGTAACCCCTAACTTTTCAACATCTACAAGTTTTGGCACAATATTTGGTTTAGCAAATATTGCTTCAGCTATATCTCTATTAACTTTATCTTTAGATATATCAATGGCATATACAATATTAATATCGCTAACTCTGTAGCCATCAATAACACTATGTATAAGACCTACATCACTATCTAAACGTCTGTAATACTCTATTGCTTGAATAAACATTGCAGCAATATTCCCTATACCAACAATTCCAACTCTAACCATATTCACACCCAGATATATTTTTTATTGTAAATATTGTTAGAGTGAGATATATAAAGCTTGTCATCGATAAAAGAAAGTAAAACAAGTAGATAGGTGCAGACATATAGAAGAGTCTAAAGCTCTAAAAAGATTAAGAAGAAAAATTACAATTGAGGTGCTTTGGATCTATATAGCAAAGACACTAAAAGATTCACAACCTCTTAGAGCATATGAAATTAGAAAGAGGTTAAGAGAATTATACGGATTGAAAACTTCAACGATAACTGTATATAGTGTTGTCTATAGAATGTATAGAGAGGGTCTTCTTGAGAGAATTAATATAGGTGGTGAAAGTCTGTATAAGCTATCTGAAAAGGGGTTAGAGGAACTTAAAAAAGCTCTAAAACTAATTGAATCCATGGTAGATATGCTTAGAGAGTAGTAAGCTATAGCAACTACCTCTTATAGTTTATAAACTTTTTAATTCTTGAAAGAAGACCTGAGGTCCTCAATGGAATTACAATACAGCTCCCTGCCACAAGATGCTGTAGAGATAATGCAACTAGACTATACTTTATACAAATGCTACTACCTACAACCCTAAATATAGCTCTATTGACATCGGGTCTAAGTGAAAGTATGGTAAGATTACACTCCATTCTTACTACCTGACCTAAAAAGCTATTAACATGTCTCTTAATATCTTCGCCCAGTTTTTTAACATCGATATTGTCACTACATATCACCTTGGCTAAAATATATCTCTTCACTTTCCTATACCTTCTTCTAGTTGTAAGGGTCAAGCCAAATTCATCGATAAGACTACTAATAGAGCGATAGATATCTCTATATAGCAAAACTACAATTACTATAGACGTTAGTGAGAGGACGAGTGAGGCAAGCGCTATATATATCAGCAATATGATCACCTATAGCTGAGCCAGGTTAGGAGAAGTTCAGTTGGGTAAACCTCCATAACAAGTCTTCTCTCCCTTTTTGAAAAACCCATATAAAATAGAATGATATCTAAATGTGTAAGTGAAAGTAACTCACTTCTTTCACTAGAAGCTGTAGACACTATGATACCTACATCTAATTTTAGAGCTCTTTCAATTATATTACCGAGTAAATAGAAACTCTTTTCAATTAAGACATTTAAATTAGGTGCTGTAAACGTTTTGAGGAAGGGCTGCATATGAATCTCAATATACTTATTTCTTCCACCAGACTGATGCATAAAATTGATTTGACTCTCATTAACAATTCTGATAGAGGTGGGTATAACAACGACTACCGAAAGCTTATGTATCTTTGCAAGTCTTCTAGCACCTCCAGTGTCAAGAGGGATACACCCTATAAGCACAGACTCGCTAAACTCAAAACACTTCCCAAGAGATTGTTCATCGGCTTTAACAATTCTCCTTGGAACAAATAGAATATCTCTATCCAATTTATTTACCTCATCTATGAGGCATTCTGTCAATATACTGCTATCAAGACCTACAACATGTAGATCGCCATCTACGAATTTGATATAAAAAAGTATATCATTACATCTATTAAGTGCTAAAAACATGTTCGCCTTCATTCCCCAACCTCTGCCAACATCTTCTCCAGGAACTCCCTTACAGCATCTGCAGATCTAATCATTGAAAATGATATAGAGACTTTTATCGAATCATCACCCTCATATAGAGCAATACCACCTAGATACGCCTCCTGCTTATCTAATCTAAGATATAGCTTGTTATCCTTAACACTATATCTCATGTCTAGTGAAGCCATAAGATACCGCTGGTCAACATCGCTAATCAGTGACATGATGTATTTGACCACGGTATATGCATTGTCACTCTTGAATCTAACTTCAAGCTTTACTATGGGATTGCCATAGTAACCATGGAGAACCTCGCTATGAAGCTTAGCTATGGATCTCAGCTCTGGGGAAATAACATTCATTAGCGCCTTCTTAACCTTCTCTAAATCCTCTGTAGCATGACAGTGTGTCGATATAACCACCTCTGAAAGCTCTATTTTTCTAGTCATTTCAATACACCTATACTGCAGCAACCACCTCTATTACATCTCCATCCTTAAGGGTATAGTCTTTTCCTACTCTCTGTTTAGTCTTAGCATCTATTGCATATAGAAACCTTTTACCGAGATCAGTATGAACCATATATGCGAGCTCTATTACCTTAGTGCCCTGTGGAACTAGATATGAATCAGGTAGTATGTTACCTTTGCTATCTGTATATGAATTCGAATTTTCAACAGGGTATACAACAATTCTATTCAATGCATTGAATACAACACTGTTTAGTGTCTGCTGAACACCTGTACCCCTAAATTCCTCTAATACTTTATTGATACTCTCTAACACCTTTAGTTGCTGCTGTGTAAGGCTATTAGAGTCTCTTACCCTAAATGATGGATCACCTGGTAGATACTCTATTAAGTTCTTTTCAGCGGCTTTTCTAAGTATAAGTTCACCCAAAGCCGAAACCGGAACTATAATTCTGTTGGGAAGTCTCTTCCTCATCTCTTTTAAAATATCCATAGCCTCAGGAACATCAATCTTATTAGCGGCAATCACAATAGGTTTTGCTATAACTCTTAAATTATGTATAAATATCCTAAGTTCCTCTTCCCTCCAACTAGATGGCTTTACACCCTCTAACTTTGATGAGATAAGAGCTTTAACAACATGCTCCCTCGTTATCGAAAGCCCAGAGAGTCTTTGAGTAAGAGAATCTATGATTTGCCCAGGGTTCATATGATCAAGGCCTCTAGAGAATCTAGGCCAATCACGTGAAATTATACCATACATCCACTCCTCATATTCATATTCAATAGCTAGAACATCATCAACAGGATTTCTAAAACCAGGCTTTACTGGCCTACCATCTTCATCTGTAGAACCTGAGGCATCTACAATATGTATTAATGCATCAGCCTGTCTAATAGAGTCTAGAAACTTATTGCCAAGACCTCTACCTTTATGGGCATCTTTAACTAAGCCAGGCAGATCAACTAATACTATTGGAATAAAGCGCTCCCCATTTATACATATAGATGTAACAGGGTTACATCTGTTAAGACTGAGCTCCTTATGAACACATGTCTTACGTATATAGGCTATACCTGTATTAGGCTCTAGTGTTACAAATGGTCTATTCTCAATTTTTACAGAAATTAGAGTAGCAGCAGAGAAAAATGTTGATTTACCTACATTTGTCTTGCCAAGTAAGCCTATATAGATCTTTGGTGGGGCGATAGCCTTTTTCACCTCACCGCTAAAAAATTTCATCACAGCTTAAAACCTATTAGCACTTATATTGCTCTCTGTATAGTGGAATCTATAAGCTAATACAAACAGGTGCTCTATTTGGTAAGCTCTATATATAGCTACATCTCTGAGCAGTGGAAGAGGCCCTATGAGGGTGAACATGGAAAGCTCATGAAACAGAGGCTAATGGAGTGGCGTAGACAGCCATCTATAGTTAGAGTGGAGAAACCAACAAGATTAGATAAAGCTAGAAGGCTTGGCTATAAAGCTAAGATAGGCTTTATAGTTGTTAGGGTTAGGATTAGAAAAGGTGGTCTAAGAAAACCAAGGCCTTCATCAGGTAGAAGACCAAAGAGAATGGGCGTATATGGACATGCACCAAGAAAGAGTCTTAGACTTATTGCTGAAGAGAGGGCTGCTAGAAAATACAGAAATTTAGAGGTATTGAATAGTTACTATGTTGGGGAAGACGGTCTATACAAGTACTATGAAGTCATAATGGTCGATCCTACACACCCATCAATAATCAATGACCCTGACATAAACTGGATTGCCAATTCAAGTCAGCGTGGCAGAGTCTTTAGAGGAAAGACTGGCGCAGGTAAAAAGGCTAGGGGTCTACTTGCAACTAGAGGTCTAAGGGGCACACATAAATATAAGTGGAAGAAGAAAGCAAAGGAAAGGATGTATAGAAAGAGACATGAAGCGAGCCGCGGCTCTAGATTAATAGCGCCAAAGACGGTATATGAAGAACTTGGTAGAGAAGATTAGAAAAATAGAGTTAACTATCTAGAGGATCTACATAGATAAACATTGGATTTTCATATGGGTACATCCTTACAACACATTCACCCTGTCTATCCAATTTTACTGCTCTATCAATCCCTCTTCTTGATAGATTTAAATACTTCGCCATCTTATTCCAATATCCATGAACTGGGGAGGCCATAGCTAATAAAAGAGCAGAGCTACTAGTAACAACATCGGCATGCACTCCAACATCATCTATGTTCTGTGTAGCCATAAAAAATGAAATACCATATCCTCTTGAATAACGTGCCAAAATCTGGGTAAGTTCATCAATTATATATGGAGTGACATGCCATAATTCATCCAATACTATGACCCTCTGTGGAATACTTGAAAAAGATAGACTGCTATTCCTCAATATGTTATCTACTATGTAGTATATTATGAAGCTACTTAAGGCAGTACTCCTGAGAAACACATCCCTTAAATTAATGACAGTATTACCATTTAGTATGCTCTTCATATGGTTTAAGTCCTTAGTGGGGTATACCTCAAAAATCTCTGCAATATCATTCAATGCCTCAAGACCTTCAGCAATATCATATAAACGTTCAACGGATTCACACCTCCTACAGATATACATAATACCCTCATACATTGCTCTATATAGCGATGGAGAAATACCATATATTTTGGAGAAAACTTTAAGAAATGTTGTGACATTTTGTTCAAAGCTTGTCTTACTATCGTCACAGAAGCACAGAGGCAGTGGAGTTCTCAATGGATTAAATTCATTTAATTTTAAATCACTAGCTTTAAATAAATTGTGGTACTCAGCCTTTGCATCAAACACTGTAAGTACTGGTTTAAATTTTTCAACAACTCTGTATGATAGTGTTGATAATGCAACACTTTTTCCAGACCCACTTGGACCAACAATAAATATGTGAGATGTTATTGCAGAGCTGGGGCTCCAATACACCTTAGAGCCAAAATCTAGATTCATTCCAATATATATGCCCTCCATATCATGAGTTTGAATACATAGAAATAGCAGTGGATTTATATATGCTAGTAAATCCACTAAAATTCTACTACCTCTAGGTTTCACCACTTCAAAAATTGACTATATGTTGTGCTTTTAGGGGGTCCATTACTGGTTTTAGTACAATATTCATTGAATTCTTAGCACTGTATTCAATATTGGAGAGTCTTTCCACATTAGATATATCATCACTACATATAAATGCAATGATATTAGATACATCTATAGGGGTAACACCCTTTAGAATTCTACGTCTTATATCAATTAACTTCTCTATATAATTACGTAACTTGGTATTAGATTTATCGAGTTCGAGTTCTACAAGCTTCATCTGTAATTTATGGTTAATTTGTGAAATATAGTTATCCATATTCACAGACTGTAGAGAAAAATAGGCTACAGTTCTACATCCTGGTATTGAAAATAGATTCAGAAAGCGTTTCATATGGTATACAATGTCGATATACTCCAAGTCGTTGATGGGAATATTACTGCCTGATATTGTATAGAGTGCAACAATGCTATTTACATTATTAGATTTACATTTAAATATTCCGGGCTTTATAGCACTACATCTACTGGTAGGTGTGTCTCCTACTATATATTTATACATGATATACTTAAGCTGATGAAGACCCATAGTAATATTTCTGAGCATTGCTTCTAATCCCCAAGAGTGCAGCTATTTTTAAAGCGATACGATGTGTATAAGCAATAATGTTCTTTAGTGGAATATCGATATATACTGACTTTATGCCACTAGGTTCAATAGTCACAAAATTTATATAGCCTCTTATAATTTCGTCTAGCCCGAAGGGTAATACTAGCTTAAATGTCTTAGTTGGCTCTATACTGTAAGAGAAATTTGGTGAAATAAGGTATACAGGTAGATCGCTACACTTATTGATGATATTGATATATGTTTTTAAACCATTATCGTAGGATAGATAAGTGTTGTCAAGATGTGTACATTTATGGGGTATTTCTATCTTAGGATAAAGAAACTTATTGAAGTGTATATTAACCCCATCTATAGACTTAATGTAGACTTTTCTATCATATTGAAGTGGTATAGTGATAACATCTTTTCCTAATTTATCTAAAGCAATCTTTACTAAAATCATTAGAATATCATTGCATGTACCAACATCTATACAACTACTACTAGATCTAATTACTCTATCACTACATATAGCCTCAATACCAGAGATCCCTATATCAACATCTCCTTGAGAAATAGCATCTATACATATCCTTATACCATTACTTTCTAAATTGCTAATGATTCTGACGGTGTTATTAACATTAATGGTGCTTATAGATAGAGGCTTTATTGCCTGTCCAAGGATAATATCATCAAACTTATCAGTTATATACATTAAATCATTCATTGATATCGTAAAATCTCTATCAAATTTTATGGTGCCATCTCTAAAAATGCCTCTAGCCACCTCATCATCTTTAATCAGTAGAATAGATTTTCCCTCCATAGCTTCATTTAAGGAGTTAAGTGGAATAACAATTTTGCTAGATGATGCCATATTAATTATATACATTTTAGGTGGCAGAACTTTAGGTGGTTTTTTGCTGTGAATTTTAATCCCCCTACCAGAACTGATAAAAACTCTATGTTCTCTTAATAGACCTTGGGCATATAGTGGAACTGTATGTGTTTCGGTAAATCTATTGTCCATAGTTATATTAATAATGCTCCTTAATGAATCAATTCTATAAATATTATATGGAAGTTCTCTATAGCCTTCAAATTTTAATGGGGTATAAGGAGCTATGTCTGGAACAGCAATACTGATGTTTCCAGAGTTGTTGCGTAGCAGATAATAATGCTGATTAACATAATGATCAATATACTTCAAATCTATAAAGGCTATTCTACCAGCTCTATCGATACAGGCTATGATGCCTCTTCCAATAGATGAGCATCTAACTAAATATGAGTGGCTAGAAATTATTCTCTCTATATGAATATTGTCACTGGATTCAATAAAGAAGACTTCTATGATACTTCCCTTTAATAACACCATATAGTTACCCGATACATAGCCTAAAGCTTTCTTCTTAGAGGGAATTGATATAAGAGACTGTTCATTTAAGTCAAGAAGGTAGAGATTATTAGTAGTAGACAGTACTGCAAAGTTTTTATAGGGGTCTATTGATATACTATATACATTCTCCGGCTTAATACTAATTAAGTGCCATTCTTTCTTTTCATCTATGGGATAGAGAGTCAGAGAATTCTTCATGAAACCAAGTATATTATCATTAGATAGTAGTGCTAGTGGTCTAAAATGCTTATTCAATTCTATAGTTTCACATTTGTTTAGATTATTATTACAATAAGCTATTATACCGCCATCATACAGCTTTATGTAAGCAATATTTATATGGAGGTAGAAGAGGGTATCGGGTGGTACTAACACATTCTTGTCTAAAAGAAATTCAATACCATATACCCCATCAGATATTGTGATAGAGGTATCTGTGTTATTGTGGCATATTAAGGCTTTATAGTGGCTGTATTTAAGAAGCGATAAATACTTACAATTGCGATGGTCTATAAACTCAATACTGCTACTATTCAGTATTGCCTTAAACACTCTATATCCATTATCTAGAAACACCACATAATTATCAAATCCAATAGAATATACATCTATAGGCATTTCAACACCATCTACTGCTTTAAATTCTAGACCTTCATCTATAGAACTTAAAGCCATGCATAGAGGAATATTCATGGAGTTAATAATAATTGATGAAGAGGTATTAAGTGGATACGCTATACAATCACTGTAGTTAAGTCTTAATGGATCTAGCATGTACTGATCCATAATTGTATTATAAGCATATGTTGATTCCCTATGTCTATAGATAAAGGGAGCTGAAGAGATAAATGGAAAACCGTCATAACTATACGTAAGTTGTGGATGTGAAATTAGATATGTACCAATTAACCTTAGGAGAGCAGTCTTATGTGTTAAGTAGCTGCGTATATATATCTCATAAGGATTTATTATGTCCTTCCGTAGTTCTAAAAGCCGTACAAAGTCTTTTTTAGCTATTTTTACCCCCAAATAATTTAACACAATATATAGTGTATTCATACACTATGAGGCTAGCTACTTATATCGTGTCTAAATTTAATTTTTAATTTAGGTGAATTTTAGATTGTCACCAAGAGAAAAACTATCCATAATCTTATCAGCATTAAAAGATAGAATTGCATCACCAAGCGATATAATTGCCTCTACGGGGCTGCCAAGATATGAGGTGTTGGCAGCCTTCCACGTACTGGAGGCATTGAATATAATTACTGTTGTTTATGTACGAGGCAATTACAAACTATATAGACTTTCAGATTTAGGATTAAAGTTACTTAACGCTCTAAGTAACAATAAGAATTTTGACATAATTATACAGTATACAGAAGGAGACAGTAGTATAAATATGGAGGCTAATGAAGGTCAAACTATAGCTTCAACAGCATAAAAATTAAAGCTTTAAAAACATATATTTAATGAGTAAAATTGCAAAACTTATTTAAAGATGATTATGTAGCCTCAATATTTGCAGATACACTACGGATTCTAGGTGTTAATAGTGTAGCAATTAGTCGTAGGGTTGTAAAAAAGCATCTATATCCAAATAAAAAAAGCACTATAGAGATGCTAAATGTTATTGCTAATAGCATGTTGCTTGGAAGAATAAGAATATGTAGAGAGAAGGTGTATGGTACTCCTGTAGGCTTTTACAAAAATATACTGCTTCTATATGATGTAAAGAAGTATATAGAAGCAGGAGCCTATGTAGTAGATATACATGAAGGGTGTACTACAGAGATAACAAATGACATTATTTCACTATTCCTAAGGATGTATCCAAGAAACCCAATAATACTGATTGATGCTATCTTATGGGAATTACACCATGAGGAAGAAAAGAAAAAGGCTATAAAACAACTCATAATTTTAATCAGTACTTTAAGGAAAAGATTAACAGATCTTAACATTATACTTATCTCACCTCCAGCGGAGCTTATGGACTTTATAAAGAAGCTAGGTAGTACTATAGAGGTTGATGATGGCTCTATATATGATACTATAGATCCATCTAAAGCTGTAGTACTAGATCCATATGCACACGAAGAACTTAATGTATATGATATAATGAAAAATCAATACTTTGTTATCGGGTTTCTAATAGACAATAAATTTTCCAGACCCTATGCTACATATATGTTGAAACTCCTACGTGGAATAAATTTTAAAAGAAAGGCAATAAAACTATACAACTCTACAGTAGGAATTCCCAAAGAGATAAACAAAATTATTGATATAATTCTTGATGTTAGACTAAATGGTTTACCGCTAGAGAATGCAATAATAGATAATATGAGTATTGATGACAAGATTAGGAGGATAGTATATGATATTGAGAGACAAGTATTAGAGAGAAAAACTATTGATGAACACTATATTAGAAAATTATTTGCATTATATAATGTTAATGAAGCTCAGCTTAAGAAAATATGTAAGAGAATCAGAAGGGCAGCCCACTATTGGGTAGAACATAGTAAATAAGCTTACCCTTCAGATAATCTCTAATGATAGTTCTAGCAGCTTCATCAATATTTGGTTCTCCACCTCTTTTATTTATCCACCCTCTCTTAATGGCCAGCTCTTCTAATACTTTTAGAGGTTCTATCGAGGAGATATGGTATATACGATTAATCATATTACTATCGAATTTCTGTATCATTTCAATAATTCTCTGAGCTATTTTAACAGGATTTGGAATTTTATCAACAGGCATCCTTCTAATGACCATCTCTATATCGTTACCTTCAGGCGGTATTATACCTGGTGTATCGATCATGTAAATCCCCGGCAGAATCTTATAGAGTGTTGAACTCTTTGTATAGCCTGGCGATCCAGGATATGGACTGGTTGAAGCAGACTTAGAACCCTTCAATGCATTGATCAAGGAAGATTTTCCAACCTTAGGATAACCTACAAGAAGTATAGTAGCTGGTCTATGTATGATAGTGTCATTTAGAAAATGTTTAAGTTTTTTAATGCCAGTTAGCGCTAGAGATGAAACGTAGAATGCTTTAATATTTTGAGATTCAAAATACTGTTGCCACTCTTTACACACCCATAGGGGGACCAGATCACACTTATTAATTATAATTATAAATGATTTACCAAGTCTCTCTATAAGTCTCTCAACTCTAGTACATCTGGTTATAGTAGGATTTCTAGCTTCTATAATCTCTAGAACCACATCAGCTCTACTAATAAGTCTTTTTAGATTGTCCCATGACAGTAGTAGCATTTCAACCCCCCTAGCAATATATCAGCACCACTATAGATAGTGAGTTTAATTAATCTAATACACTAAAACACCTTTTATACTTGTCAAAGCATTATCTAGCTTTAAGTAGATGATGAACTCGGTGGTATTGATTAAATATCTATGATAGAGGTCTTGAGTGCTGATCAATTATATAATTGATCATTCTTAAATATCTTAGGAATGTTTCAATTAAAATTCAATGCCGCAGCATTTTGGAAATAGATATGGCTAAAACATAGCTAAAACAAATATAGCGATATATTTACGCTATAACTATTAATATGAAGCATATAAAGTTTTATCCTGGATGAGAATATTAAATCTATGGAACCTAAACTTAAGCTAGGAGTAGTGGGGCTGGGAGAGACGAAGTTTTGTCCTCGCTGTGGAATGGTTATGGGTCCTAGATATGAAAATGGGGTACAGGTTTTAGTGTGCCCTAGGTGTGGCTATAAATCAACAGTAACACATGCAGAAATAGCTTCATTTAAGAAGAGTTTAACTCTACATAAAATAATTGAAAGAAAAGAACTTACAGCATTTGATATACCTCCAACAGCTATATATGCTAACAACTTAGTATGTCCAAAATGTAGCTCAAAGAATATATACTATTGGAGAAGACATGCTTCAGCTGCAGAAAGCTCTGATATTATTGAAAAGATATTCAAATGTACTAGTTGCGGCTATACATGGACTGAAGTAGAATAGCGAATAAAGATCTCTATTAAGATAGTGAAACAATAATTAAGAGTTTTTATAGTATAAAATTTAGTGTATCTAAATAATTAGATGTGGAATTAAGGTTAATTCGCTAGAAGTCATAGTCAATTAAAAAGTCGTATAGAGAGGACATCTTCAATATAAATAGTCTTCTCCATAAGAGTGTATTAGGATTTCAAAAATTGTTGTGAAGGAACGTTTCTAAAGATATTCATAAAAGTTTATTTATTAGACCCATATTTTCCTTGTTAATAAGGATGTGGCAGTGGGGATCCCTATTAATTCATAGATATGGATGATAGTATTGCAAACGTTGCATCATAGTAGTAATGCTACTATATTCACTCATAAGCAACGTAAAGTCTTATTAATAATATCACTTATAGCAATTTTGGCTTCTTTAAACATAGGTATGAACTATTATGATATAATGTGGTGGATATCCTGGTTCAAAATAATACAGCAACATGGAATTTCTTCACTTATGTCGATATATGCATTATGTGAAGCACCTATATGTAAAGCACCATATCTACCCCTAGCTATATTAATATTTATAGCTAGCTATGCCCTCACTACAATAATTCCTTATACAATCAGATATGTAGTACTAAAGCTAGTACTAGTTATTATACCTTCTATAATTGTTTTCCACATTCTTAAAAAATATCGTGGAATTGATATTGCTATACTATGGCTATTAAGTTTTCCATTCCTTCAAATAATTCTTGTACTTCAATTTGATGTTTTAATAGCAATGTTTATAATGATGTCAACACTTTATTTTATACTTAATAGAAGTCATTACTCAGCTTTCTTTATTGCTTTAGCAACATTAATAAAACCGGTAGCCGCTATTGTAATACCGCTCCATGTATTTCTGATGTTTATTAGAAGGGAGTATAGGAAGTGTCTTATGTATCTAATTACACTAACACTAACACTAACAATCTTTATAGTACCATTCTTTATAACTTCACCCAATAAATTCATAGAAAATACAATTCTATTTCATGGTTCCCGGGCCCCACAGGATCTTTCTCTCTGGGCAGTGATAACAGTACTTGGAGAGAATGGTACTGTCAGCGAGTTAAAGTATGTCAATAATCTGTGGCTGATATACTTCCTTATATGCTATGCAATGTTGTTTATGGTTATCTATAAAGTATCTAAAAATCAAAATTTGTATGTAGACGAGCCTACACTATATGGAATTGTCATGTCTGCCCTTCCATTACTTCTCTTTATAATGCTTAATAAGATTGGCAACCTCAATTATCTTGTATGGATTGTACCAACCTCCCTTCTGGTTCTCAACTCTAAATATGTTAAGAAGTTCTATATATTAACATCATTATTAGTCTTACTAGGGTCTCTACCTTATGCTATTGTGTTATTGCTTATACCAGCCTCGGCTAATACTCCAGTATTTATTGTAGAAGATTTAAGTTATTGGGATGCAAGGGCACTCATTACGCAGTCTATAAATTATTACATTATATATGTATTATCATTACTACAAGTATATATCACTACACCATTTACAAATTTCTTAACCCCAGTAGAGATGTTAAGGCTACTTTCATATATTTTTTTAGAGTTGAATAGCCTAAGAAAGATCCTATTAATTATAATAATCATTGTATCGCAAGTATTTCTCACAATCATATCACTATTCTATTTAACAATCTTATTTAGCCACAAATATGAGAATGGCAAGTATTTCCATTAACAGTATTTCTATACAGGCTTGAATAGCTCCACAGTAGAGCAGAATTTAAATAATTAACCGTAGAAAGTGCATTTCCCCATTAAACTATTATTTCTACTTAAAAAATTATGATAATCATCTTGCATCTAATAAGCTATTAGACTACTGATGATTTATAGCTAGATTAAAACATTTTATTTTTAAGTACTGTACTTTGTCAATGAGCCTTAATAATAAGTGGTTATGTTTAGGACTTAAACTTTATAACATATGATATTGTAGTATCTGTTCTATCCTTAACCCCATCAATACCAATTCCATTTATTAAACTCCATAATATTACGCTCTGTGTTACTATAATTATTGATTGGTATTAATAGTTACTTTATTTTACTGAGCTAGCTGTATTATGCCTTCTAGTAGGTGTTAATTTAAAATGTTTCTTAGCTGTAGGTGTGGAAGGCTATTCAATGGGGGTTTGAGAATTCTGCTGAAGCTCTCTAAGAAATATTACTCAATATTGCAGCAACTAATTCTATATTTGTATGAAATTTAGAATAGTTTGTAAAATGCTCTATGGTATTCTTTAATTTAACACCTTAGCGTGTTAGTAGCAATCTCTGTAAAGCTTTTTTTCTGTTCATCACTAATCTTTTTTATTTTTTGATAGAGCTCTATATGGGCCTTATCTTTTTGTCTTACAAAGTATGTTATATGATTAACCAAATGCTTAACGTCATTGAATGTTCTGTTGCATGCAGTACATCGCCAGCAACTAACTGTATATTGTGGAGTTGTTTGTAGTTGTGATTTTTTCATATCCTCTATTGTTTCTTGGGGTCTTAGAAACGATGTAGCTATATTGTACCATAATTCATACGGATCTTCATTACATAGAGTGGCAATGGATTTTATAATCTCTATAGTAAATGGAGCACCAGTTTGTTTAACCAATTCTACATATCTCCCTATACATTCCTTCATTGCGACCTTCCTATACATTAATGTATCTTTAGAGTGGCATGTTATTTTTTAGGTATCTAGGGTATTAAATACTTAGACTCTAGCTCATCCCATAGATGATGTAAGAAGTGCTCTGAAGAGTGATGTAGCTTAGAAGGGCTGACACTACAAAACTTCAACATAGATTTTCTTTGCCACACCTTTACTGATACCAACATGTGAGTTTCTTATATATACAACAACATGACCCCCAATATTATTAACCACAAACCCCTCAGTGCCTGGTACAAAGCCCATCTGTAACAGCCTCTGTTTTAAACCATATCCAGCAACTATATCCATTATCCTAAATTTTGTATTTGGAGCAAGATTCTCCAACGTAGTAACATTGTTATTGAACATATAACCCACTTCTGCATTCTATATAAATCTAATTCTTCATAAACTTGTTATTTTGAAAGATTTATAAGCTTAGCATCCTTAACTTAAAATAGTACGCCGCCGTAGCTCAGCCCGGTGGAGCGCCGGACTCATAAACAGAATAGATTTGGGAGATCCGGTGGTCGCGGGTTCAAGTCCCGCCGGCGGCATTCAATTACCTAATTAGATTTTTAACTAAAATAAATTTGTTATTATAAAAGTTAATCTAAGGTGTATTTATAGATGGATTTGAGAAGTTTAAATGAGTTATTTGACGATATAATGATATGCGCCCTCTTAATGAATGATAAAAGTGGGTATGCAGAGTTTACAGATTGCATACCTGAGGCACTCAATTCAATATATAAACTATCATTAATATTAGGAGTTAAAATAAGATATTCAACCATCAATATGATTCTTAACTATGTAAGAGGCTTAGATGAAATAGAAGAACTTGATGTGGAGGAATTGATTATATTGTTGAGAGAATTAGTAAATAATAGAGATATAGAGAATCTAAGTAAGGTTTCTCTACAGAAAATATTAAAAATAGCTATAGGTAAAGAGATAAATATAGGTGTACATTCAAAGGATGCATTAGAACTATTATTAACAATATTCTATGCAATGTTTCTTTCAACTCTAAACGATTTTAGGAAAGATGCAATACAGCTTCAAGAAACTCTTATAATCTCAATGCCTCAAACTCTTATAGAAACCATAACAGTTTAAAGGGCGCACTAGAAAACATATTATGTTAAGAGTCTTACAATGGGGCCGTAGTTTAGCTTGGTAGAATGCGGGGCTTGGGCCCCCGTGGTCCGGGGTTCAAATCCCCGCGGCCCCATCAAACAATACATTAGTCTCTATAATATATTAAACCACCTTATAATAAAAATTACTGTTTCAACAATGTCTTTTTACATTTAGATTGTCGTATCATCAAAAAGATCAGTTAGTTAATTGTATAGACTTTAAGTCTCAAGAATACCAGATATCCCTATAGCTTCTACTCTATAAAAAAGTTTAAACATTATAATAATTATCCAAATAAAGTATTTGTCGTATTGTAGTACGGCTAAATGATATCAATATCTATGATTATGGTCATTATTCTCTACTTATTTAATGTATTCGTATTAATTATATCATTTATATTCTACATATACTTCTAATACCTGAAAATTTAGCCTTAAAAATTCTGAATAGAACTACTATAAAACAGAAATGGACAGCTTTTACTGTTTTGCGTTAAATACTGTTTATGGTGAACTAAGTAGCGTAGAACTTTGCATAAGGTGCTTCTAAATCTCTTGGCATAATAGTTATGGCAGCTGTAGGACATCTAACTATGCAAGCTCTACATCCAACGCAATTATCCATGTATTGGGGAATTGATTTTTTGTTGATTATCATAAATACTTTATTTGGACATACAGCATAGCACTGTGCGCATCCTATGCACTTCATTTGATCTACATAAACCTTGTACTTCATCTGCTAAACCCTGACAATTTCATACTCCATTTTTCCAAGACCTTTTCTATATAGGGCATCGACTTGCGTATATGGATCCTTTCCATGAATTATGAGAAACTTATTTTCACCTGGTTTTATGCCTGCTTTTTCAGCAATGGAGTTTGGCATTATGGGGGATTGATTTATTATATCGATGGTGGCCTTTTCTAATGCAACAACATCGTCAGAGGCCATTATACCTATATCTGGAACTATTGGTATATCGGACCAGGGGGCACAATCACATGTAGGTGTAATATCCATAACATAGTTTATATGGAATACCCTACCCTGCTTATTGAGAACAACTGCATGAAATGCATCGGCTAATCCCTCCTGAAAAGCTTTACCTATGGGATCATCCCTTTCAAGGTTGTGTATTGCTGAACGTGTATTTGGACCTACGCATCCCATAGATATGTTCTTTATGGCGCCTCCATATCCTGATGATGGATGGCCTTTACTATGGGCGAAGTTTATAAGGACATCAGCATAAAACACACTTGTTCCAACCTCAACTTCACTTATCCTAAGTGGATTAGGTACATGTAGCTTAATAAGATCAGTTTCCTTTATACCTGATACAGGGATTATAGGTGCATTGACTACACCATAACTATACCCATTTTCAATACCTACTATTGCATGTCTTAGCCCCCATGTATCTGTTAAGAATGGTAATCCCCCAAGTTTTCTAACATAATCAACAAGTATTTTAACAAATATTGGCCTTATTGCCCTATATCCACCATGATGCATATCTCCAACATGAATCTTTATAGCCACTATATTACCTTCTGCAATAATATTTTTTAAAGGACTTATATCTAGTAATTTAATGAATTTATATGGAAGACTATACTCTTTTTCAAGTCTTTCTAATCTTGCGTCTGCAAATAGTACTTTTGACATCTAGTTCACCTAAGGAGCCTTAAATGAGATACAGATGTATAGGCTGTAATAATATGTGTAGTTTATAAAGTTTTGTTTCATAACAGCTGAAGAGCTTCTTTACCTAAATAGCAGCAAAGAGACTGTATGATCTACTAAGTTTAAATCTTAAAATATAGCTACTTTATTATCGTATAGTGTTATAGATTAAAAATCTGGCTTCCTCCGCTATCTTCTTCCCCCAATTTTCACCTAAAAGTCTAATTACATCATCTTCTCTATTAACTACATCTCTTATACTTCTTATACCATGATTTAGTAAAATACGTGCCCTGACCCTTCCAACATATCTTAGTCTTACTAAATCAAGGGCATCTTCCTTAATCCCATGTTTTATCCTTTCATTTAGTATCATGAGGTATCTACTATGGCTAGGCATATTAATAGTTCTAGCTATTATAGATGCTGCATATAATAGCCATTCACCATTCTCCTTTATAACTCTTAGATCTCCTGCTTCAATACCATATCTCTGTATAATTTCCCGCTCAGGAATTTCATTTATCCAGTCCCGTAAAATTAAGCCTATTATAAAGCCTCGGATCCAGTCAACCTTAGGATCATTTATATTAGATTCGAGATCTTCAGAGGGAATTTCTTTACCTGATTTATAGCTGTCAATAAGATTTAGATAGTATTCATATACACCTCTACCTATATTAGCTTCAGAGAAATCAGGGGTCATACCAATTAATGTTAAATAGTAGAGTTCCGAGACTTTCTTAGCGTGCATAAGACCTTTAACTATGATATAGCTGGTTATGGGATCTACGTAAAGTCTTGAAGTAGCTATGCCAAGTTTTGATGGCATAAAGATTGTTTCTCCTCCTATTTCTTCTGAAGAAATCATGCCTAGCTCTTTAAGAAGGATTAATGTTCTTTCTATCTTTGGCTTGATAACATTCATACTTATTTTTAATGATGCAAATGAGTTGGAAAAGAATGATATTAACTTGTGTAGCGTGTTATTCTCATCAGAAGCTATTACAGCCAACACATGTCTTCTCAATGCCTCATCGCTTAATAGAACTGATCGTAGTGGTTCTGGATTACCCCTTACATAGTAAAGTGCTTCATTCTCTGTTCTAGAATCCTTTGCAACAATTACTATTCCATATGGATCATATTGTGGTCTACCCGCTCTTCCAGCAAGCTGTTTATATTCAAGAACCGAAATCCTTGATATTGTTCTACCATTGAAGAACTTTGTATTTATAATAACAACTCTTGCAGGAAGATTTACACCCATAGCGAGCGTTGGTGTTGCAGCAACATATTTTATTACTCTTTCACGAAAAGCATCTTCAATAAATTTTCTTGCTTCAGGGGTGAGACCTGCATGGTGATATGAGGTACCACATCTAATTAGGGGAGCCAACTTTTCATATTCAAAATCAGTAACACTATCTCTAAGCTTTGTCAAAAGAATATTCAATTGCTCTCTATCACTATTAGATAGATTATTACATAATATATGTGAATATATGGTAGCTAATTCTTCGACAGCCTTTCTAGAATATTTAAATTCAAGTACATTAAACCCTTCTTTAATAGCCCTTAAAACCCAGTATTCCGTGACATCATTAACAAGCTTTGGAACACTCATATCTGTGAAGTTACTAGGTGCATGTATAATCCATCCTTTATTGCTACCTAAATAATAGGTTATGTACTCATATAATTTAACAGGTCTCCATTCAGATCTAACAAGTCTTGCTCCAAGCCATTCTGCTAGTTCCTCAGGATTTCCAATAGTTGCTGAGAGACCCACAATCTGTATACCCATCATCTTAGCTCTTATAGTGATCATCTCAACTATATGTCCTCGATTTTCATCACTAATCATATGAAGTTCATCAATAACTAAAACACCTACTTTTTTCAGCCATACGGGTTTTCTACGCATTATTGAATCCAGCCTCTCATAAGTCGATACAATAATATCATAGTTCTCTAATCTAGCTAATTCCTCATCAGTAACTTCATAGTCCCCCATAGAAATAGCTATTTTAATTCCGTATTTCTCCCACATCCTAAACTCATTAAATTTCTCATATGCAAGCGCTTTCAACGGACTAGTATAGATGCCCTTAAAACCTCTTAGGACAGCATTTATAAGGGCTATTTCACCTATTAAGGTCTTTCCACTAGCTGTTGGAGCTGAAACAACAATATTATAGCAATCTAGAAGGCCACTTCGTAAAGCCTCCAGCTGAGGAGGTGTAAAGCTTACTACACCCTTATCTTTAAGTCCTTTAATAATAATGTCAGGCAGTTTTATATCAGCATGATCTACCATACTACACACTTACCTATCTCTATTTTATCTTTACATAATATTAAAACCAGGAAGCTTAAGAATACAGAGTATGTAAGTGTTTTTGTTTTTAAATGCTGCAGGTTGCATTCCTAAAATAAAAATTAAGGGATTCCAAGCTTTACAAAGCTATTGACAGCTTTCTAAAAACCTGTGAAAGAATATATAGTTTTGAAAACATGGTTATTGATCTAGAGTTGAAGACATTACTATTGTTACCCATTATTGGTAAAACATGTTTTAAACGTCTTTACATCAATAGTCAATAACTATTACAAAATATTACCATCTCGTTAAATATTGTTAAAATATTGAAAATTTTAAAGACAAAATTAGTAACATTTTAGCTAGCTTATAATAATAAGGCCCAGCTCTTGTATTGGTTTATGGTTACCGGCTTCATTACCTCATCTTTTTTCTTTATATCGATTTTGGAATTACATAGCTATTGGAGATACAATTAATATTACATCTTAAGTATCCTATGTATAAATTTACGCATGCAGCTACACTATGATATAACATTCTTGCTACTATTGTTTCTCAGTTTTTATATTATATTTATCTAGGGCATATTGAGGACATGCCCCTAGGGTTAACCAAGCTCGATTCTTAGTCCTTTTTCTAATGTTATGTTCTACCGTGAATTGAAGCCGATAGAGCTATAGTGATAATTTTGTTGAAGAAATTATTAATATTATTTTATTAGTTTTATTTCTCAGATGGTTTAAGCCCCAGATATTATAATAGATGAACGATCATTAGCTATACCAGTCATCATCTCTAACTGTACATAACTTCATGTGATAAGCTTCTTATACTTTCGCCACGTCTCTTAACGGTTCTTCTAATATACCTTGGTAAATCTCAACAATTTAAAAAGTAATGTTTCTCATTCTGTGGATTAAAGTTTTTCCATAGAGATGTTTAAATCTCTTTAATCTAATATTTATTACCCAGTAGCAAGAAACAATTATGTAATATTGTTAAAGTTTAAGATTAATGGTTGTAAATGGCTTTAAACTTTCAATTTAACGATCTTCTTGAAGTAAACTAGAACAATAGCTTTCTCTTTCATTTCTACTGTCAACTCATAGTCACTTCAATCACTACTTATTATTATTCTTAGTGTTAGAACTCTTAATTTAATCTCCTTATTTTTGTATAGTAGGTAATAATGTAGTGCTCACGAGATCTAAATATGTTATATCTATTCATCATGATTCTCAATTATTTATTATTTTAACGACACATATACCTGCTTAGCTAATGTGCCTTAAAGCTATGTTTCCTTAATTCACCATAGCACAGAACGTCCTATGAGGTATTATAGTTAATAAAATTCTTTCAAGACCCTATTATTTTATCTATCATAATCGTGAGTCTAGCTACTTATTCTATTCTACCATATTTTACAACATATCATCAACATTAAACATGTATTTGAAGAATTGAGCTTATACTAACGATTAATATTGCTATAAGTTGTTACTATAAAAATATTCATTAGCTAGCCACCAGTAACTGTGCTACTAACATGTAGACAATTATTAGCATAGAGGAGATGTAGCATGATAAAGAAGATGCTGTTATTATTTTTGGTATTATTAACAATATCCATTTTAATTATGAATTATATAAGGATAGGTAATGATATTGTAGGTCTGAAAATTGTTGAGATGTGGCTAAATGAAAGAAGGAATAGTTCAACTTCATTGAATGCACTAGACATAAATTCCATACAACTCGTTCTAGAACAGTCACTATCATTAACACTATTTCTATTTGTTATAACAGCTACAATTATAAAAATGGAATTGAGAGTAGCCGTAGCAATATTAGCGATATCAATTATAATCTTCTTAGGAATAGTACCACCATATAATTTAGTTTTTAAATCTATAGAATGGAATTTAATATTATTCTTAATAGGTTCAATGACGTTAGCAGGTCTTCTAAGAGAATTTGGTGTATTTAAACAATTAGCAATAAGTATCGTTAAAATCAGTAAGAACAATGCATATATACTTATCGCTATGTTATCAATTCTAGCATTTATAATGTCAGCAGTATTAGGTGAAGTTACAAGCATCATATATATTACCACTTTAATAATAGAGCTTTATTCAATACTTAAGATAGATATTACTCCATTACTTATCATAGCAGTACTAGCCACAAATACTGGAAGTGTAGCACTTCCTATAGGAAATCCCATAGGTGTTTACATACTTTTTTCAACTAATATGAGTATGAGTACATTCATTAAGTATTCACTTCCATTAGCATTAATAAATATTGTAACATTGTTACTAGTAATATTCATAACATGCAGAAAATATATGTATATGTTGAAAAACATTTTAAAAGAGAGAAGAATGTATTTACAGGCTTATATCACTCAATACTATACCTCATTTAATGACACAAAGAAAAGTTATCTAAATTTTGGTTTTCTGGTAATAATCATATTTACCGTAGCTGTAGTATTGAATGATCGTATAGTACAGCTTATTTCATATATCACTCAACAGAGTATAGACCCACATTCGTTTCTTGCATTTATACCATATATATTTATTGCTTTATGCTTTGCAAAAATACATCCTGAGGAAATATCAAAATATATTGAAAGAGCGGTGGAATGGCCATCTCTACTCTTCTTCATATGTCTTTTCATGCTTAGTTATTCCTTACAATATACAGGTGTAATAGCTAAGCTAGTATATGTCTTAACAACGCTAACTACATCAGCAGCCCTATTGCTACCATTAGTATTATTAAGTGCGGCAGTACTAGGTGCTGTACTTGATAATCTATCTGTTATTGTAGCGTTTACACCTATAGCTATTCTTTTAAATAATTTAGGCTTAGCATCATCATTAATCTATTTTGCTTTACTATATGGGGGAGTTTTTAGCGGTAATTATACCCCTATAGGTTCTACAGCAAACATTATTGCAATTTCAATTGCAGAGAAAAGAAACATCAAAATTAGTTGGAGGGAATGGTTAAAAATTGCGTTTTTATCAACAACTATACAACTTTTAGTTGCATTAAGCTGGCTATATCTATGTCTTTATTATAGATGGTAATCAGTACTTTTTTCATGGCGAGACTGTTGTATTGGAAGCTGTATGGGAGGAGGAATCCCAAGTTCTCTTGATAGAAGAGCTATAATTGGCAATGTATAGCTGTATATGGCAACTGTAAGCGGATAGGGCACCATACCTTTTCCAAACTCTTCTCCAAGCCTTGTGTATTCATCTTGATTGATAGGAGTAACTATAACAAGGCCTTTAATATCAATGGAAGCTGTAGGGGGTATACAATCTATTTTTATGACAAATCCAATTAGAAAATTCTTATCCTTCTTTTCAGGCTTACCAAACATTATATTCATATTTATATTTAGTTGGTGTACGGTTTCAAAATAATACCTTTCAGCTCTAACACTATCTATTCTAAAGCTTAAATTAGGCATAAGACTACCTCTTAGAAACTATAGATTTATTGAATTCATTTATTGGTATGAATGCAATTGCATATATGTCATCCTTAGGTGATGTAATTTTGAACACTATCCCCTTGCCAACCAATTCATTATTTATTAAATCTCTAACTACATCATAACTTCTAAACTCAGTGAGTCGAGGCTTAGACTCTATACATATTTCCTTTAATAAGTTACCTAGTTCTATATCTGCAATTATTTTGTTGCAGTCTCCAAGATAATTAACTATTCTCTTTAGAATGTCACTAATATTTTTACTGTAAAGTATATAGGCTTGAAAATTTGTAACATCTTTATCTTCAAGCATTTTTATTACCAGTAAAAGGTATATACATATATCTTTTATTATATGTAGAACTTATTAACCTTAAATATCTAAGAATCTTAGATAGAGATCTTGGGAATATGTCAGAAGAATACGAAGAAATACTACTTAATGTATCTACTGATTTACTTAGAGAAGTAGAAGAATATGAAAAGAGAGAATACAGTAAACAGCATAAAGGTATAAAGAAAAGGTATCCAAGCAATGAAGATATAGTAAATGCGATCAAGGAACTTACAGGTGGTTCAATAAATAGATATATAATTGACGAACTTTATGATAGTGTTAGGAGGTATCTGGAGGAGAAAGGATTTGATATTTCAATTCTAAATGAGAGTAGGTTTTGGAGACTAACAAATAATTTAATAAGAAAAGGATGTATAAGGCTGATAACCTAGTATTATACTTAATATATATTTTACAAAGTACTGTCCTCTAGGATGGGAAAGGAGATTAATATAGTAAAATAATAAGAACAACATATTAACGACAGTGTTATAGTTATACTTTTTATAGTAAATAGTAAATAGATAGAGGTAGAAAGTATTCTATCTTGAAATACATCATTAAAATAAGGTTAGTCTAGACCATGACTACTATACATTAATGGAAACTCTCCTTTACTCAGTGAGGATTCATGTCATCATGGTGCTTACTTCAGAGCCCACCACAGTCATCATTTAAACAAATTCCTAGATGTGCATATTAAGTTATCAGCTAAAAAATTTTGATGTTAATATCATCTTTAACAGCTTTAAACACTACGCTTGTAGTGCTACTTTTAATATATGGATTTCTTAAAATTTTCTTTACAAATTTATCAAGCTCATCAACATTTTTAAAGAGAGTAATTAAAGCAACATCAAATTCGCCAGTAATGTCATATACAGCTCTTACATTCGGTTCATATGAAAGTATTTTTTCGACCTCCTCTATATGAGCTCCATCAACCTTAAGCAGTATAAGAGCAAGTATAGAATAGCCCATCATTTTATAGTTTAGTATAGCTTCACATTTAGTTATAATACCAAGCTTCTTCAATTTCTGCAATCTTTTAGAAATCAATGTAGGTGATTTACTTAAAGTTTTAGAAAGCTCCCTAATACTTCTATTACAATTTTCAATAACTAGATTGATTATCTGTTTATCAAGTTCATCAAGTTCAAAATGAGACATAGAATTATACCAGGGAATTACTACTGTCCAGCACTCTTAAATATTTAAGTATCAATATGAAATTTATAGCTCTAAAACTACTCCTAGGCAGATAATGTTCAATATCTCCTCACTACTTATAGCATTTACATAATCTACTTCTCAACAATTTTCTTTAAACAGCTATGAGTAGTCTTTTTTGTTGCTAGAGGCTTTAATACATTCATCACTTAAAGGGGTACTACTTACTGTATGGGACATAGTTTGTAGACTTTATGTGGTGTTTGTGGATAAGGATAATGGAATGGCACAAACTTCTATAAATATATATAAGTTTGTAACCATACAAGAGTCGTAGGGTGAATTAGATCTCCGATACTGAATGCAATGATGAGGCCCCGCAGTAATGAATTTAAAAATAATTTAATTGATAGTAAAGGCAGTAATTTTTTGTAAACCAGACTACAACTCTCTTCATATTGAAATAGACTATTGGAATGCATAAAAATTAGTAGATCTAAGGAGGGTTCTACACAGTAACTAAAGAAGGAAACAGATTTAGTAATTCAAAGGATAAAATATGGTAATGAGGTAGGATATAGTCTATACGATAAGGATGTGTAGGCTATTGTTAAATAATTTAATAACTGTTTTATATTATAGATGATGCTAAGTGTAATTAGTTATAAAAGGAACAGTGAATCATATAGTTTTATGTTATGTAATATGGCCGCTTTTCTTTTTCTTCTTTTGAAACTTCCCTTTGTATATATTGCCTTAGGACACTCTCAATTTCACTCTCAATAGCTTTGCCCCGTATTCTAAGTTCCTCAGTATCTATGTTAAATCCCCATACTCTACTTAGAAGATCGATTATTATTTTTGATGCTGTATAGTCTGTATAGTTCATCTCAACAATACTTCTCCAAGTTTCACCAAGGATACATGTGCCATCTACTTTGTATGCTTTGGCCCATCCAATAATAATGCCATTCATACCACTAATTACTCCTTCGTTTAGTGGTGTTGCACCCTTTTCAATATATTTTTGTAAGGCGCTATTATTATTTCCAACTATAAACACTCTTCTAGAGGATACAACAACGTCTGAGACAAATGCTGCTGCTGCTATCAATTCAATTACATTATACTTTATAAGCTTCTTAACTATGAATTTGCTTAACTCATGCTGGTCACTATCGCTTGTAGGTTGTGCATCACTTGTTATAATAAAGATGTCCATACTATTATTTTTCGCATAATATATACTAACCTTATCTATATCAGCCAAACCATTTGAATCAACAAGTAGATGTGCCGGGAATTTTGTACCATAAATACTCATGATATGTTGTGCATCAAAAATATTAATGAGATATGTTGCAACAGTTTTTCCTACTAACCCCATTCCAGGAAAACCTACTATTGCAATAGCCTTTTCTACATCAATATTTTTATGTATGATTGTTTTCCACATTTTTCACACAGATATACTAAAACTGTAAACTAACTTAATAAGGATATTATAGCTATGTAGCATTTTATATACTCCATATATCTCCAGGATACATATTGGTGTTTAGATGTATTAGATGTAATAGAACGTTTAAAAGCTGGAGAAGCTACATAACACATATCCTTATAGGAATTGAAGGGGAAATGCAATTATTTAAAGGGAAGATATATAGTAACAAATATCGAAGAAGAAAATAAGTACATAAAGAGGCTAAGTATGCGTAACACATAAATTCCCAGCACAAATAAAAGTAATTAGGGCCCGTAGCTCAGCCAGGTAGAGCGCCCGGCTCATAACCGGGTGGTCCGGGGTTCAAATCCCCGCGGGCCCATCCAATTACCTTTATAAATAGGTTAGCTACATTGGTTAGAGATAGACTAACACTAAAATTCAGCCATATAACCGCATTGCTAAGTGCCATAATCATTATAACGCTGTATATCATAGCAATGTTCTATGCATTTCCAACATATTTAGACAGAGTAGTACCGCTTAATCTCATTAGGATCCTCTTTTACTCAATGTTATTTTTATTAATTTTAAAAGAGATTTTCTCACAGTATCGTAAAGAAGGGCATTACATCATTATACTACTCATACTCATATCTGCTATGTACTCTTTTACTGTTGCTTTAAGAGAGGTTTCACAGCTGGTTCCTGGATACTTCATAATCATACCACCATCATTTATATACAGTAGGTGTGATATAGCCATAAATTGTAATGATTTTGCATCAATTTCAATTAGCATACCGCTAACAGTAGCATTTATACTTCTCATATATAGTCTACATGGTATATTCATAACAGTTACTACAAGGAGTTCCAAGTAGCTCCGCAAAATTAATTGCAGAACGTATATTTAATCTATTAAGTATTATTGTCGTTAAAGGGAACACCTTATAAGAATTCTCAATGACTACACTATCAGATGATGCAACAATAGCTTTTTCCCTTTTCGAAATTTCTATGGAATCTCTATCAGGTGTTGGTGATAGAATAGTATAGCCTATAAACCCTCTCCCTATAATATATTTGTTAAACTGCTCTATCTGGATAGCACTATGGCTAACATTTTTATCAGCTATAACAATTATCTTTAATGGTTTTAATAGAGAAACAGCATCCAAGATTAGTTCATAGGCTCTTGATAGATATATACGATCTTGAGGCTTTAACCTAGAACCCCTTAAATCTCTAGGGATACAATCATCACATAGGTAAACATTGCAGTTCTCTAACATGCATAATACCGTTAGTAAGATGTTATAAAAATCAATAACAAGTACATTTTGTGTTTCAGGTACACATATAATTTTTGTTATAACATTTATCATATACTGCATTGAATGCACACATCTATAGAGCAATAACCTCTTCACTTTATCGAGAGAATATTTCAAGGCCACTACATCTAGGGCATATCTTTGACTATAACCTCTAGATAAAAGGAATCTATAATCATATGCAGCATCTATAACATTAATATCAGCATCAACTATAGTATTAAAATTTTCCAACCTTGATCATACCTTATTTTCATAAAGTTCTGTGGGTTAATAGGTAGACATCTTTTAAATTATTTAGATTTAATTTTAATAATTATAAAACGTCTTGAAAAATAAAACTTATTAGCAAAATAGATCATTGTCAACATAAAATAGTGGGCATCACTATTTACAATAACTATGCTTTATAATTAGCAACTTCTTTTTCCTTATTATTTTTTAAGTAGATAACACTAAAGTATGTACTATACCTAAATTTGCAGGGCAACTTCTATGACTGAAGAGAGTAGTAATTTAGCGGCTAACGATAGATATCTTAATGAGTTAGAGAAAGAGCTAGAATTACTAAATATTGATAAAGGTAGAGATAAAACATTCCTTAAAGAAGTTAAGGGTGAAGACAAGATTAGTAAAAAGGATTTTAGTGTTATTAGAGTCTCCACAGGTATTCCTGAGCTCGATAGAGCATTAGATGGCGGCATTCCGAAAGGTTCATGGGTTGCCATAACTGGTGAGCCTGGTACAGGCAAGTCTATTCTTTGTATGCACTTCGCCTGGGCAGGATTGTCTATAGGCGACCCAGTTGTGTATGTAACTACAGAAGCTGAATTTAGAGATGTAATTAGACAGGCAAAACAATTTAATATGGACTTTGAAAATTATAGGATATATGATATTTCAAGCTCTAAGGAAGTTAGTGGAACACCTCAAATCGTTGTAGTAGATATTTTTGGTCTTTTAAAAATTGCTAGACAGATAAGTGAGTCTATATCTACAGAATCTGAGGGTGTTAGAAAAAGATTTGCGGCATTAGATATTCAAACACTTGTTTCAGCAGTTCATGAAGCCTATAAAATATTAGGGGTTTTGAGGGAGGGTGTAAGAGCCCCATATAAACATGTTAGATTAATTATAGATTCGCTAAGTGCCTTTTGGGCAGATAAACCTGCTATGGCTAGAAAATATAGCTACGATTTAAAAATATCGACACATAGGGAGAACGTAACAGCGTATCTTGTAAGTCAATATGCTATGACTACTAAGAGTGTGGATTACACTACGCCAATTATAATTAAATACAACGATACAATAGAAATTTGTGAGATAGGTAAGTTTGTAGATCAATTCTTTAGAGACAATGAGGAAGGACTCAAACCTATTAAAACTCCAATATACACTCTTTCTATAAGTCCAACAACTCTTAAAGTTGAATGGAAACCTATAAGGGCTATAGCTAGGCATAGAGAAACTAGGAATTTACTAAGAATAGAATTGGAGGAAGGCCGTAGTATAACAATAAGTCAAGATCATAGCATCTATATTTTAGATGGAGATAGTATCAAACCTATTAAAGGAAGTAGAGTAGAAAATAATCATAGTATTCCTGTACTAGTACGTGAGAATATTGAAAAACCTAATGCTGATTTTGAAGTCGATTTTGCAAAAGTGAAAAGAATTGAGATAGAAAGACCAAGCACACCCTATGTATACGACCTTTCTGTAGATTTAAATGAGAATTTCATTGCTGGTATAGGCTGGATTTTAGTACATAATAGCACATTTGGATTTGGATTAGAGCATATTGCAGATGGCGTATTCCATCTCTGGATGGAGGATGTAGAGAAAAATAAGGAGATCAAAAGATATATGATAATAAAGAAGATGAGAATGACAAACCACACTAGAACAGCTTTTAAAGTAGAAATAGAGCCTAATAAAGGTTTTGTACTACATCCATTAACTAGTTAGTTAATGAATTAATGAATTAGTAGAACACTTTTAATTCAATAATCTTTGACACTTTCTCACTTAAACGCTTAACAAGGTCATCGATACTATTGGAAAACACATACCATCCTACTGGTAAATATTTTATATAATGGCAATGCCAGTGAGATGGTAGAATTAGAGTTACTGGAACTATTTTTGCATAAAATGATGATATTCCCTTGAAAAGAGCTATTATAACCTCTTTATTTCTATAAATCCCCATATAAACTATACAGTTGGGTTGTTCTTCAATTAAGTATGTCTTTTCAAATCCAGCACTGATTAACATTTTCCGAAATTTTTCAACCTCTATCATATTTTTCTAACCTCTAAGCCTACTCATAAATTAAAAACAATTTAATTATTTTACTTATTACTTGCACTCTGCATTTTTATTTATGTTCTTTTGTATTCGTATTCTAGGGACCTATTTGTTAAGTTCATGGACAGCTATTGAGACTAGCAAACCGGGCCTCCATCTGTGTTAAGCTCTAGTAGTTTGACGCATTACTTCCATTGTCATTCAAAGCTTTAAGCAATACATTGAATTATTTACAAAGTCCGTAAACATTGGGAAAATATGAAGAAGACAATTTTCTAGTGATTTACCAATAGTAAAGATTTTGAAATATGAATGGAGTGGGGAATAGATGTAAATAGTAAATATCTTATTTCTAATAATACTATGTTAAAGGAGCATAGGGTTTTTAGTTCATTTCACTATTACTAGCCATTCTTCAGATACAATTACAATTTAATCTACCCATACCATATCTTATAAAAATTTTTATTCAGTAATTCATGAATAAAAGTATCTGACTACTGTATTCAATTTGAATAAAAGTTGGTATGCATGGTATAGTGGTAACTTAGAGTGATAATGCTATGTTAGATACCATAGCATTAAAATATTATAGGTTCTTGCGTATACCTTCAAAAATAGCTAAATATATATCTCTTTTATATCCACTATATATACTAATTATTCTCTTTATAGATTTGTTGCCGTGTATTGTTAAAAATTATCACTGTAGTATAGTAGCATTTACTGCAGTAATGATTCATATGCTTTATTTTTCTCTTATGCCACTAGTGATAAAGACTCTAGTACCATATATGAAGAGCAGACAAATATTGAACATGATAATATTTTTAACAGCACCAGGAATTTTATTGGAGTTTTTAGGTTCGCTTGCCAGTATATATGGGATGCTATATATAGTGCCCCCCTTGTTTGCTCTATTAATTCTACAAGGCTTAGTAAACTCAAGAAAGAAGAGCATAATGGTATTTTTAGTCTTTATATTGTTAGAAATTCTATTCATAATATTTGTTGATAGGTTTAATACTGTGAATATTTCTATCCGAATGTCTATGTTGATATTTATAACAATACCATTGATACATCTTAATAATATTCTTAGTTCACATAAAAGGGGTGTTAATCTATTTGAGTTATCTAGTGCATGGGCTAAATATGTATTAACTGGCGTAGACGATGATATTGAATTCCAGATAAGTAAACTTAGGGAGGGAAGAGAAATCAAAATATATTCAATACTATTTCATAGACAAGATGGTGTTATAGCAATGATAATGCCAGGTGTACACTTTGGGCCATTTAAAACCTTAGGAAGCACCCTTCTTCCCCACTACCTAGATGAAATGTTAAATTCCAAAGGAATTAAAACATTTATTTTACATGGTGCAGGTTCACACGAATTAGATCTTATAAATAGAAACGAAGCAGAAAGACTTTCTAGCGAGATGGCAAACAAAATACTTAGTAATTCCAGCTTAAATGATAGATATGAAATTGTATATGAACCTTTTAAGGTTTATGATGAACTCTACGAAGCATTTGTTTTTCAAACTAATTACCTAGCGCTCATAGCTTTATCATCACCTATAGTAGGTGGTGATGATATACCATATGAAGTTCAGAAGTATGCTGAAGAGATTGCACCTATATATGGTTTCAAACATGCTGTTATTATCGATTGTCATAACATTGAAGGATTACGTGAAACTGATCCAAACAAGTTCAATTCAATAATAACAGCATCAATTTCAATTCGTAGAAAAGTATGTAACAGCTTTAAAACTGGTTATGGTGAGTCTTTAGTATATGGTAATGTTAGAGGGCTTTGTATAAATAAGGTAAAAGTTCTAACTATGGAGTGTGATGATGTAAGATACTCGTTGATATATCTATATGGAAATAATGCGAAGATAGGTGTAAGGGATTCGCTAAGAAGAATTGCAATAAATAATGGAATTAGAGATGCAGAGATAATAACTTTAGATGACCATAGCTGTGCTGGAACAGCCTTTGACTCACCATACTATGCAGTTGAAATTAATGAAAATATCGTAAGGGCAGTTGAAAGAGCTATTAAGGCATCGATCAGCAATCTTTTGGATACAAAGGTATCTCTGATAGTATATAATACTAAGGTAAATGTAGTTGGCCTAAAAATATTTGAACTATTAGAGCTAGCAAAACAGATAGGAGGCTTTGTAGTTAGGTATCTTAAATTAATTCTAATTTCAATCCATATAATATTTCCTATTGCGATACTGTTATTAAATTTACTTTGAATTCTAAAACATACTATATTGATTGATTCTAATTGATTGGGAAAAAATGTCACACCTTTTATAGATATCTGATACACAATCTAAGAAATAGGGTTGATAAAAATGGATATAGTGATAGAGAGTATAGCTCCATATTTAGGTCAAACAATAACTGACATATATGGGAGGAAAGTAGGTGTACTAGTTGGAGTCTATAGTGATGTAGATGGAAAGGCCACATCATTTGAAGTCATGACAAACGATGCTTCTTATGAAACCATTACAGTAGAGAGGTTTGAACATAATGTTGATGGTCTTAAGCTTTTACCTGAGTGGCTTGTTGAAGCTAAAAAACTTGAACGAAAGCTTGATGTATTGAAAAAGCGATTTAAATCTATGGAGGAGTTGTTTAAAAAGAATCAGATACCACAACACGCATATAGAGAATTAAAGGAGAGATATTCAAAGGAGTTAGATAAACTAAGGATTGAGATAAAGAATCTAAAAGATATTCTAAGGAAAAGAACGTATGAACTAGAGAACTTTGTAATACATATTGAGAAGGCCTTGACACACTTAATGATAAGCTATACATCTGGTGAATTACCTGAGAATGGTTTTAAGATATCAGCTGATTTTATGAGGTTTGCGAGACAAGCAGCATTGGAGGAGAAAAAGGATGTAGAAAAACATACAATCCTCATAGATAAACTTGAACAAGAGTTAACTGCAGTAGTAACACAGCAAGAGGAGATTCAAGTTGCTCCACCAACAACTGTACAACAACCAATAGCTGTCAAGGTAGTTACAGGGTAGCTTTGAGCATTTCTATAAACGGGGGTACTACATGTCTACTTCAGCAGGAATTTTTGATTCATTTATAAAAATTCTAAATATAACCTCTAGACGCGATCCACAAAAAAGTGCCTTAATCTATATAGTTACCTCATTGAATGATTTAAAGGTAAAATTAGAAGAAATTAGAAAGAGATTAAAGGATAGAGATGATGAGCTTCTTACTAATGCAGTTAAGTCACTAAGTTCTAGTGATAGGGAAAGAGCAACAATATATGCTGCAGAAATTGCTGAAGTTAGAAGACTTATGAAGTATATACATATAGCTTTGCTGGCAATTGAAAGACTCTTAGAGAGAATGAAAACCATGAATATAGTTAACGATATTAGGGTTCTATCAACAACCATGGGAATATTAAGTGAATTAAAATCCATGTTTACAAACACAATGCCGGAATTAGCAATAACTCTTGATAACATTGTTAACAATGTGAATTCCTTAATTACATCAACACAAGCTCCAGATGTAGTTTTAAATGTAGCCAGTAAGACAAAGGAAGTAGAGGATATATTGAAAGAAGTTGAGGCACAAGCAGAGGAGAGGCTAAAGGCATCGTTGCCCCCTATACCTGTTCAGCTCGAAGATGTAGTAAATAACAGACTTACTTCATCACCTGCCATATCTACCCCTACCTCTTATGTCGATAGCAGAAGCTCCATAGATGCTGCCATCCCTACATCCTTTACACCACAGAAATTTATTGTACTACAACCACAGTCAAGATATGTTGATAGTGGCTTAGAACTTCAAGTATATAACTATATTGTTAGCAATAAAGGCATCATAAGGGTAGAGGAATGTGCAGAGAAATTTGGGGTATCAAGTGAAATAATCATTGCAATACTGAAGCGGCTTGAACAAAAAGGATTTATAAAACTAACTTAGAAGATTTTTACATACAATTACATTAATTTCTTGGGATCTCTCTTGAGCGGGGGACGTGAATATTTAGAAGCACTGGCAAGAAAATATGTTAATGAAGCTATGATTAATGAAAGAGTTGGAAATAAAATTGATGCTGCTAAAAACTATAGAAAGGCTGCTGAAATATTAATTACAATACTAAATAATTATAGAAGCGATCCTATGATAAGTATCTATAAATCTGTTGCAGAGGGATATATAAAGAAAGCAAAAGAACTTGAGGAAGAATCTAAGATAAGTATATCCGTCTCGGGAGACAATAATGGAAGTATGCAAGGTGATAATGAAAATATAGAGAAGGCATTACAGGAGTTTATAGTTATCGAAAAACCCTCAATTCGTTTTGAAGACATAATAGGGCTTGATGATGCTAAACAATCTATACTTGATTCAATTATATATCCAACTAAAAGACCAGATCTATTTCCACTTGGATGGCCTAGAGGAATACTACTATATGGTCCCCCTGGCTGTGGCAAAACTATGATAGCAGCTGCAACAGCTAATGAAATAGACGGTGTTTTCATGCAAATAGATGCAGCAAACATCATGTCGAAATGGCTCGGTGAAGCAGAAAAGAAGGTTGCAACAATATTTAACTATGCCAGAAATGTTGGTACTTCAAAGCCCGTTATTATATTTATTGATGAAGCAGATGCTTTATTGGGGGTTTATGAAAATGAGATTGGTGGCGAGGCTAGAGTACGTAATCAGCTCTTGAAAGAATTGGATGGATTAAATGAAAAAGGAAAGAAACACTTCATATACGTTATAGCGGCTACCAATAAGCCATGGAAGTTGGATCTAGGGTTTTTACGTAGATTCCAAAAGAGAGTATACATTCCACCTCCAGGCAAAGAAGCACGCAAGGCACTATTTGAATACTACCTAAGGTTTATAAAAATAGCCGGAGATGTCAATATAGATGTTCTTGCTGAAAAAACTGAGGGGTATTCAGCTAGTGATATAAGAGATATTGTTTTAGAAGCATATCTGAAAACTATTAGAGAACTGTTTAAATCCAATGCTTTATTAGATAATCCAAGACCTGTTGCTATGAATGATTTTATGGAGGTGTTGAATAAGAGGAAGCCTACTATATCAAGCTCCATAATTAAGCTCTACGAAGAGTGGGCCAAGAATTTTGGTTCTTTTTGAATTATTTTAGAAGAAGTTACCAAACTTTACTTTCTCATTTCAATTATTTCTAGAAGTTCAGGTACGAATTTTAGTATATCATCTATTGTTACGATGCCTATTGCTTTTCCTGATTTATTAACAACAGGAATATGACCATGTCCAGTGCCTATCATTAAGTTAATAACATCTTTTAGTAATGTATCTGGCTCGACAATGGTAACAGGTCTTGAGACTATGTCTATAATTCTAGTATTCTTAGGGTCAAGCCCTTTTGCAAATACTCTTAAAATTAAATCCTTTGCCGTGACAACACCTAATACTATATCATCCTCATTAACCACTATTAGTGACGCTATATTATGTCTTTCCATAGTCTTAATTGCTTCAAATACAGTGATATCAGCCTTTACTCGTATAGGATTAGGTACCATTACATCAAATGCTTTTAACATTTTTGACACCGATGTATTATTTAGGTATAACTAGTTTAATTACTTTACTTCGACCTGGGATTCTAAGTTCAATATCTTTAACATCAATAGCTATAATAATGTCCTTCAAAGCTTTCTTAATATTCTCCAAAAACATTTTTGCTATACTTTCCGGTGTTTCATTACCAGGTACTAGCACCATATGAGCAAGTGCCTTTTCTTTGACAATTTCTTCAGGTCCTGCAATAACTCTTATAACTGCTTTACTACCATTATCAATACTCATTGATTCAACACCTATTGCAAGTCTTAGCTCTACGTTATTTATATAATTTTTCTTACCATACACCATAAAAGCACCCTTAGGTAGATACTCCCCCGATGGCGGTTTTAATGAAACTTGTGAACCGTAGATCCAGAAAACATCAGTAGATGCTAAGCCTATTTTCCACGCTTTACTGTAACTAGCTGCAAGTACAGCGGCTTCCTTTAAAGTTTTTTCGCCTACCTCATTACCATCAGTTTTTATAATAATGACGCTAGCTCCATGAATATCAGCATGGAGTACTATATCATTTTGCTCCAAATACTTCTTTATCAATTTGATATTTTGGCTTGCATCTCTACCACCAATAATTAGAAAACCTTCTGATGATATCATCCAATGAAATTTTTCATACCACTCAATTTTTTTACTTAGTTTTAACTCTACTTTCTTTACCTCATCTTTTACAATATTATTTAATTCACTTATTTTCATCTCGATATTATCTCTTTCTTTTAACGCTCTTTTAATAGATTTATCAATGTCTGATAATAGTTTTTGTAATACAAAATAATTTTCTGCAAAGGTTTTTCTAACATCCAATTCTAATTCAAGGCTATTAATGTTAATTTTATATAGTCCTTTATCGGGCTCTAGATTAGTAATAAGATCACTACACTTTCTAATATCTTTCCAGCTAAAGTTTTTAACTGTATTTCTTACACATTCATGAATATTCTCTAAATTAATGTAGAACCCGCTTAACATCTTCAATAATTTTTCAGTGTATTCTTTCTTATTTTTTAGCTCAACTAAATTTCTATCTATTGCCTCTAGACTTTTCTTTAACTTTTCAAGTTCGCTAGTAGCTATCTGTAACTTCTTTGAAATCAATAGCGATTTAAATGATTCGCTAAAATATTTTTCTATAGCATCATTAAATGAGGGGGTGTGCTCTATATGGTAATCACTTTCATAGAATCGTGCAGGAATAAATGGATAGAAACCTACCATAGAGTTATCTTTATAGACAATACATGGTGTTGGCCTCTCTATTGATGTTGATAATAACTCTTTTAATTTGCCAATGATACACTCATATTCAACTTCACTTAAATCACTAATTTTCTTATTGTTTAAATTACACAGAATGTTTATTGTATCCGCTATTTCTGGGGGGATATCTAAGCTTTTGATAAGACTTGGCACTACATTATATTCATTCAATAGAATATTTTTAAGAATATTAACATCCATAGTGTAATAGTTTAAAGCTCTATTCTTAGGCGGTAATTTGTATTTAGACTTAGGCATTATCTCTCTATCCCTCATTCTCTTATATGAACTCGCTAACAGTATTGTGTCATCACTACTTAGAACAGCTACAACACCACGAGGCAGAAGCTCAATTACTATTTTCTTGGTCTCTCCACGACATTTTAAATTAATGAATATTATTCTCTCATAATTAAACTGTTCAATGCTAATAATATTGCAGTTCTTTAAACTTCCCCTCCATACACTGCTACTCTTTACATACCCCTCCTTAAGTCGCAACTTTAATTGTGAGATAGATATTCTCCTTCCTGGTTCTATTATAAGTAGAAACTCTTCAGAATGGCTAACACTTTTAAGTTTAAATATTAAAAGTTGATCAAGTATATAGACATCATCTATGTACGAACCTACCAACTTCTTTGTTACTTCTTGCAGCCAAACTTTTATATCGAGCCAGCTCATCGAATTTTTCTGGCGATAGTACTGTGTCGCATTTGAGGGACGCATTAAATATCCGCCTAAGGATTATTTTTGCTAGAGGTGCTTATGGAATTTTATGCAGTATAGTTATACATATAACTTCTCTACATACATTATTTAATATGTTATTACAACAGCTACTTTTCAATGTATCTATCTACTTAATATGGGTAATTCTGTTTATACTCTATGTACCAAGCATTGTAATGGCAAAAGTTATTGGAGCTGAAACTAAAACTGATCTTTATCTACGTGGTATAACAGTGTATTTCTCACTGGCAATACTAACACATATCATACTTACTAGTTAAAAGTCTACTTTCATATATTGGTGCATAGTCTAGAACAACATTTTCATAATTTCTCGGAAGAACAATATTTCCTCTTTCATCTATCGGAAATGCATATGGCAACTCTACCTCAATTTCTATACTCTTAGACAACCTCTTTTTGATTTTAAGTCCGAAAACATACTTTATATCATTAATATCTTTACCCAATTCTACCTGCCTCAAAATATATGCTGCCCCAGCTATAGTGAATTGTTTTTTACCTATATTCCGTGAAGAAGCGTTTTTTAGTCGTGAAGTAATTAGCAATTTTGTTCTTCCCTTAGGTGGGTTATCGCCCATTATACCGCCAATCACTACATATTTATTCATTTTTAAGTCATTTACATTTAATTTCTCTTCAGCACTAGGGTCTAAAACAATTACATTATCCTCATTCTGAAGAAGTTCAGCTACGGAAACTTTATGTATAACCCCTAGAGGTTCAAGCAGTAATCTCTCATGCTCTTTTGTTACATTAGTGAAGATAACCCTATTTTTAAAAATCTCTGATACAAATTCATATTCTGTTAACAACCATCTATTGATACAAGGTTCTAAATGTTCGATTACCACTATAATCATAGTATCACTTGATCAGTGTATAGGTACAGCTCGGCCCAAAAACCTTATTAGTGCTTCTTTTCAAAGCTTAAGATAGGGTTTAAAGTGTATGGCATCACAACAGTTACGGAAACCAAATACAACACCAATGCGTATGTTAAGAAGCTCGTTAAATAAGACAATAATGGTTAAAGTTAAAGAGGGTTCAGAATTTATTGGAAAACTCGTAATGACAGACCCTACGATGAATGTAGTTCTAGAGGATGCTACAGAGTATGGTGATGGTGGTAGAGAGGCTATAGCAAAATATGGAAGAATATTCATAAGAGGTAGTCAAATACTGTATGTATGTGTTGACTATACTGAAGCAAGGCTACGACAAACAACAGTGATGTGAGTGTCAGATGTATAGTGGAAAAGTTAATGATAGAGGTAGAGCATATAAGAATAGAAAGAGTAGAACGACAGTACCAACAACTTGTCCAATAAATTTCGACTTTTCATCGATACGTATAGAGTGTAAGACTTGTGAGTATTTTGATAGATGTTTAAGAATTTTCATTAGAGCAGAAAAATTAGCTAAAGGGCTCTGATCTTAGTATAATAAAAACACAGCAATACAATTGATAATGCATTGTTAGCGTAGATTTCATGAAAACTATTAAGGACAGAATCTTGAAACTTTAGAAACTGTAGGATTACCATAACAAAGATTTATTGAATAATGGTGAAGAAATTGAGAAACATAATGATAAGTGAGTATCGTTGGCAAGGTATTGAAAATATTAATGTAGAAATAGTTGAAAGAAAAGGTGTAGGGCATCCTGACTACATAGCAGATGGTATTGCAGAGGCTGTAAGTAGAGAACTTAGTAGATACTATTTAAAGTACTATAATGTAATACTTCATCATAATGTAGATAAAGTTCTGGTGGTAGGAGGACAGTCCAGACCTGTATTTGGTGGTGGCAAAGTTCTACATCCAATATATATCATTGTTTCAGGTAGGGCCACGGCCTATGTACAAACATCCGAAGGGCTAGACTTCATACCTATAGGAACTATCACTCTCAAGGCAGCAAGGGAATGGATTAAAGATCATTTTAGATATCTTAATCCAGATGAACATACAATTATTGACTATAAGATAGGGCAAGGGAGTATAGATCTAGTTACACTGTTTAAGTTAGGTTTAAAGAGTACTCCTTTAGCTAACGATACTAGCTTTGGTGTAGGATTTGCTCCACTATCTAATTTAGAGGATATGGTATTGAATATAGAAAGGTTTTTAAATTCAAAAGAGTTTAAAGCAAAGCTACCAGCAGTAGGAGAAGACATAAAGGTAATGGGATTAAGAACTAATAATAAAATAAAATTGACCATAGCTTCTGCAATAGTGTCAAAACATGTAAGAGATCGCGATGAATATCTTAATGTAAAAGAAGAAATTAAGGAGGCTGTGCTTAATCAAGCAGTAAAAATTGCCCCAAATTATGATGTAGATGTATATATCAATGTTGCTGATAAACCTTCTGAAGGAATATACTATATTACCGTTACAGGCACCTCAGCTGAGCATGGAGATGATGGTGCTACAGGCAGAGGTAATAGAGTAAATGGATTAATAACACCTATGCGCCTAATGAGTCTAGAAGCAACAGCCGGTAAGAATCCTGTTAGCCATGTTGGTAAAATATATAATGTAATGGCTAGATTTATAGCTGAAAAAAGTTATAAAGAAGTAAAAGGTATAAAAGAAATATATGTATCTATCTTAGGCCAGATAGGAAGACCACTGGATGAACCACTTATAGTAGATGTAAAGATTATGCCTGAAGATAAGCTTACACAAAACATGGCTAGCGAAGTACATAATATTGTAGACGAAGTGTTTAATAATATAAGCAGAATAACAGAGATGATTATAAATGGGAATATTATGTTATTCTAATAGCTACATGTGTAATACACTTAATCAAAAGTATTTTTATTAGTTATAAAAGCATGTTTTATTTAGCCCTAATAGGCTAATGTAACTAAATAGCAGTGTAACTAAGGTAAAGAATCGTCTACAATTCTAACTTGGATAAAGCATTGCATGACATTTAACTCTAGATTTTCTTAAGTACTCAACATAATTTTACGGTATTCGTTTATAATATTCAACAGCTTTGTAACATCAATGTAGTTCTTACTTTCCTTATCCTTTTTATAAGATTCTATTTCTCTTAAGGTGTCTTTTAGACGGTTCTCAAATTCTTTTGTATTAACTATCACTATGTCTTCATATGTAGTATATATAGGTAAATTACATATTAATGGTATACCCATTTCAAGAAATAGTTGCTTAATTTCATTACTACAAGAATTAATCACTATGGCTATATTTGAATCTTTAATTATATTTAACGCTTCGGTATCTAAATTAAAAGATTCAATTAAGAATGCCTTAGGTGATGTGGTTGTTTTATTTATGTCACGCACTTCTCCTACGGTTAATGATTTTATTTTAGGGATAGCTAAATATTCATTTGTCGTAAATCCTCTTAGAATTTCGTAGAATGTTTTAGATTTAGTTCTTTCCTGTTCAAGTTCTGATATAAGGAGGGAGACTCTATTTTGCATAATCCTCATATTTTCTTTTAATTCATTCACTATTCTATCTTTAATGATCTCTTTGTCTACATTATCTTCATTTTTATGGAATTTTAGTTCAAATTCAAGTTCTTTTATTTTAGTTTCTAATTCATTTATACGAGCTTTTAGGATTTCACGTTCTTTTATTAAATCTTTAATTTTATCTTCTAAGCTTTTCACTTTCTCATTGCATGGGCTAACATTACTAGAATGTGCTGGAATTAATTGTATTTGCGTGTTTTCTAGATGATATACTTCGTTTTCTAAATGTTCTTCAATTGCATATTCTATTACATCATTAATTGTTCTACCCCTTAATAGAAGTAGTTTAAGCTCGTCTACATCGACCTCCAGCCCTAGCTCATCTATTTTCCTTTCTAATTCAATAAATTTTCTTTCGAATGATTTATAGAATTTTATAGCGGCTGCAAGTGCGTCACGTTCATGTGATGTCCGTAAGTTTACTTCAATCCCTTTCTTTCTTAGCCATTCAATTAAGCGTTCTTTTTCTTCAATTGTGAGTGATTGTGGAGGTATATAGAGTGGAATACCGATTAGAGATGATATTTTCTTAACGGTATCTGGAGGTGGATTTTTATCAGTTGCTATAATAACTGGTGTACCCATACCATAGACTTTATTTATAACATTAACTTTATCTAAATCACGAGATGACATTAGGAATACGTTTTTAAGTGAAAGATCAAGTATAGCAACACCAGTTTCAGTACCAGGATCAATACCTACAATAATGGGTTTTCTATTGGATTCTTTTTCAAAAAAATTTATCGTTGAATATTCTGATTTTATGACAATTTTGAGATTCCTACCGCTAAATGGTTTAATGATTTTCTTAACAATATCACTACTAGTATATACTATGAAGACAGCACTGTCAAGGCCACCGTTTCCCCGTCTAAAGACAATGTCATAAGGTAGTGCAGCCTCATCTAGTAATCTCCTTATTTCTCTAACTGCACAAAGAATTGCTGTTCGGATTCCTCTAGCAAATCTATTGGCACTACTACCGCCAGGGCCTATAGATCTATTACGTGAAATTACTATTTTAGTTCTCTTTTCAACACCCTTTATAGGTGTCCCAACATCATTTAGAGCAAGTAGCGCACATATGTATGCTGTTTGAAGTGGTTTAGGTTTTGAATTAAGTTCTATTCCAATTTTCATTGCCTGTTTATATATATCTACAAATTTATTTTCTTCTAATGTAACTTGATATATATTTACATTATTGGGTAGGAGAGATAATATTTTAGCTATATCTCGCTTTGTCGAAGCCAATTCATAGATATTGTCAATACCAATTTTAGAAACTTCATACTCCCATACAAGTCTTACTATAGTTTTAAGAGGAGATTCTATGAATTCATATAATATTTTTCCCTTATCATCAATTATTACAACTGAATAGAACGGCGGTATCGTTCGAGAGAGGGGACTACCTTTAACTATGTCTATTCCCATAACTTTCATGATTTTAAACCAACTATAAGATCCTCTACTACAATTACTTTTATAACTAGGTTATATAACAGTTCATGACACTACACTAATTAGCATCTGATGCAAAGATATTCTCAAGAATTTTATTAGGGTCTATGTTAAGTCTGAACTTTCTATTAAAGAATTTAGTTAACTGCATAACATCCTTTTTTAGTACATCCAATGCCCGTGGTTCGTCAACTGATACATATTGTGGCCAATCAATTATATATGATCTTAGGGTTTCATCGAATTGCACCATTATATTATATTCACTTAGATCGCCATGAATTATTTTAGCATATCTATATGCGCTTTTAATGATATTCAAAATCTGATTAAATATTTCCAATGGGTCGTCAACTCTATTTATTCTATATAGGTTGATTCCATCTATAAATTCTATGACAACAGCATGAAGGGCATGGCCATATAATCTTGGCACACCTATAATGTTATGTCTATTCAATATCGTTAAGGCCTCTTTTTCACGTTCACCTGTAATAATGCTTCTAATTAACCACAATCTATCCTCTTTTATAATATATTGTCTTACCTTACTTACATGTCTAAAACTTCTTCTACCTATTCTATAAAACTTTATTGCAATGATATCACCATTAGATGCTATACCGTTAAAAATTATACTCTCCTTACCTACTCCAATAGGGACACCTATAGCTTTAATAACATTATTACTCACAAGTCTATAAATGGCAATACAATCAAGCCCTATAGTATTTAACTTGTATGCCTCCAAAGTTATGTGTCTCTCAATCAATCTCAATTCATTTAATTTTCTAATTCTCGCAATAATTTCCTTTTGACTCCATACTTTTCTAAATCTCTTCATAAAATTTTCAATTGGTAAATATTCATACTTTTTAATATTATCAACCATGTATTCTAGAAGTGTTATATCTGATTCAGTTAACCTTCTATATAGTTCTCCTAACTTGATCACGAAATCACCATTGTAGTAGTCATACTGTTGAAAGTTAATAGTATGTTATTTGTAGTATGATTAACCTTGTGAATTATATATTCCGTGGCGGCCGCGATTCTCTTCATCCTTGGGCGTCTAGAGCGCGGGATTCTTCATCCATAAATCCTATATATCTACTGTTATTTATAAGCTTTGTATTGCCAAAAATACAGTTCAACAATTTTTATTCTAAATAAACAAAATAGACGTATATCATAATGAAGAGTATATTCCAAGAATTTCATATATCATCCATACAGAAATATCATAATAATTAACAAGATGATAAAAAATTATTTAGCTGGAGTGCAATGCAATAAATATGGAGATACGTAGTGCAGGCTAGTGAATTGTTAAAAAGTATTGTAGCACCACATAGAGGAGTAAAGCCATCGTTTGAACTTCATCATGTATTAAAAGCTTTAATGATTTTAAAGGAAAATGAACCATTAGGTAGGCATATACTATCAAAGCAACTTTCATTAGGGGTTTCATCAACTAAGACACTAGTAAGGAGATTAAAAGTATATGGTTTGGTCAGCATAGATCCTGTCGGGGGTTGTATACTTACACAAAAAGGGAGATTACTGGTAGATAGCATAACTAGTATTATAAAAAGAATATACAATATTTCAGATCTTGTTAGAGAAACGCTTAAGCTCGCTAATTATGCCTATGCAGCTTTATTAAGTAATTATAAAGCCAACATTCTCTCCATAGGTATATCAAATGTTAGAGATATTCTGATATCCTATGGAGCAAAGGCAGCTTTAATCATATTTGTTGATAAATATCACATATTTATACCGCCAGATGATAAATTAAATGAGAGAGTTTATCCAATACTGACCACTATAGCTAATTATATGGAGGCGTCATATAGCGATGTAATTCTAATTTCATATTCAGATAATGATGTTGTTGCTGAATCTTCTCTCTATAGCGGATTAGTCAATATAGTTTTACAAAATATTAGTATTTAATTTAGAAATATGCTATTCAGCAACTCTTATAAAACCCTGAGAATGCTTTCTAAAATGATATACCATGAATACAAGCAATATAGAAAATAGATGTTCTAGAATTCCAGGATTTTATAGTATGTCGCTGGAGGAGCGTCTAAAAATTGTTAAGGAGTGGGCACAACTTTCAGACAACGAAATCAACATGCTATTAAATTTTGGTAATTTAAGTAGGAAAATCGCTGAGACCATGATTGAGAACGTTATAGGGGCTATGTCGTATCCCTTTGCAGTAGCTGTTAATTTTAGAATTAATGGTAGAGACTATTTAATTCCTATGGTTATAGAGGAGCCTAGCGTTGTTGCAGCAGCAAGTAATGCAGCAAGAATGCTCAGAGAAGGTGATGGTATAAGGGCAGAAGCTGCTAAACAGTTAATGATAGGACAAGTATATTTGATGAAGGCATCCTCACCATATTATGCCTCTATGGAGATTCTAAGACACAAGAATGAGTTACTTGATATTGCTAATTCAACCAACAGGACGCTTTTAAGTATAGGAGGTGGTGCGAAGGATATTGAGGTAAAGGTAATAGAGACAAGACGTGGACCTGCCATCGCTGTCAATCTAATTGTTGATGTTGTTGATGCTATGGGCGCTAATACCGTAAATACTATGGCTGAGGCCATAGCACCTTACCTTGAAAAGCTGACTGGCGGTGAAGCTAGATTACGCATAGTCTCAAACTATGCTATATATAGAATTGCAAGAGCCTGGGTAAGGATTGCACCTGAAAATATTGGTGGAAGGGATGTTGCTGAAAAAATTGTTGATGCAAGTGCAATAGCTGAAGCAGATCCATTTAGAGCTGTAACACATAATAAAGGAATATTAAATGGTGTAATAGCGATAGCTTTAGCAACCGCTCAAGATCATCGGGCCATAGAAGCAGGAGCCCATGCGTATGCAGCCCGTAATGGTGTCTATAAACCTCTTAGTATGTGGGAACTAGATTCAGATGGCTATTTGATAGGATTTTTAGAAATGCCGCTACAAATTGGCGTTGTAGGAGGAGCTGTTAAAACACATCCAATAGCACAAGTAGCATTGAAAATCATGGGTATAAAAACAGCTAAGGAATTAGCAGAGATTATGGTAGCAGTAGGATTAGCGCAGAATTTTGCTGCCCTACGAGCTCTAGTAACTACAGGCATACAGAGCGGCCATATGAAGCTCCATGCAAGAAATCTAGCCATACTTGCAGGAGCGAAGGAGGAATTAGTGGATATCATAGCTGAACAGATGATTAAGGATGGAAAAATAAGCTTTGATTACGCTAAGCAGCTTTTAGAAAGATACGAAAAAACGTCTACCTAATTTCTATTTCACCTTTTACTATTAGACATATATACCAAATTTTTAAAGGATACATTGTTATATTGTGGAAATAGTCACCTATTAAGTAATAATGACAATTAACTTATTGAGATAAGCAATTACCATGAAACGATTATCAAAATCTATGCACCTCATAATTTATATAATTAAGATATCATCTATATATAGAATTAATTGTTATATCTACAGTAATTCTAGTAATAAGAATTGGAATAATAAGATTAATGTTACTAAAATTAGTATTTTCTCCATAAACTGACGCAAGGTTTTATTCCTAATTTTTAGTATAAGTATATTGAATCCCGTAAAGAAGTGTAGCAATGTAAATACTATCAATAGCCACCTCAATTCAATTGAAGTATGAAGTAACAAACAACGGCTGTAGGTAAGTAAGCCAAAGGTTAAGGCTTCAACAATTTTTGTATTAATCATACAGTAGCCTGTTAGAATGTAGATATACCATAGTATGGCTAAAGGAAATGATGTTATTTCTAATACAATTCTATAGTATCTATATCTCTTCATTAACATCATCCTCCGATGTGGCGGGCCCGCCGGGATTTGAACCCGGGACCTCCGCCCAGCTTTCTGGTCTACGGGTTAAAAGCCCGCCGCTCTACCTGGCTGAGCTACGGGCCCACTCTTACACATCTTATTGATAGTTTAACTTTAGTCAACAATATAAGCTTTTGATATAATGTTCTAGAGAATTAAATTGTTGTCTGTTTATCCCTTACATAGTACAATATAGAATAGAATATAGATACTTACTTATATATAAATTGGAATTAATATGAAATAAACTGTATTTTATAAAATGTAAAGATTAAATACTCGTTTATGGTGATAGAAAGTCTTCAACTTTTGGCGGCTCTGGCTTTACACCTTTTCTTTGTCTTAATTTTTTGACAATGTCAATTAGCAGTGAATCTGGTACTGTAGCCCATCTACTAAATTCAGTACCCCAAAATGCCTTTCCTGCACTAGCACTTCTTAGTTCATTTGCTAAATCTAGTGACTCAGCTATAGGTACTTCTGCCAACATTTTGACAAGATTACCAATCATATGTACTACATTTATTATTCTACCTCTTCTTTTAGTTATTATGGCTGAAATAGGTCCTAGATAATCTATTGGAAACTTTATCTCCAGCTTCTGTATTGGTTCAAGGAGTGTAGGTCTTGAAGAGAGCATTGCAGCATATATTGGATTTCTGACTGCTGGATATATTTGTGCAGGTCCTCTATGTGCAGGATCCTCATGTATTACTGCATCATGTAGTACTACCTTTAATCCTCTAACAGGTTCTAGAGCCAGGGGGCCTTCCCTCATAGCAAGCCTAAACCCTTGTATTATTGTATCCCGAACTTCTCTTAGATACTGGATACCAGAAGTCCTATCAATGAAAACATTTATATTTTCATCGATAGCCCATATCCTTCTAGCTTCATCATGATCCCAAGCAGCTTCATCTCTTAATATTTTAGCTCTCTTATGTGCATCCATATCCTCTGTTATTATACCTTGCTGAATTAGTTTAATAGTTTCTTCATTGAGAGGCTCAACACTTATATAGAATCTATTGTGTCTATTGGGCGACTTTCCTTCAAATACTGTGCTTCTATCCCTTATAGTTTCTCTATAAACAACAGTTGGCTGTGTTGTATCAACATCTAGGCCAAACCTTTCTCTAAGCAATGTTAATACAATCTCTAAGTGTAGATGACCCATACCAGAGATTAAGTACTCACCAGTTTCTTCATTTATTTTTACAATGAGGTTAGGATCCTCAATGCTCATCTTCTTAAGAGCGTCCATTAATTTTGTTAAATCAGTTGTCTTCTTAGGCTCTATTGCCATTGTTACTACAGGTTCTGATACATATTTCAGTCTTTCAAAGGGTATCATAACATCCTTTATCTTTACATCTACAATTGTTTCTCCCGCTCTTGCTAGATCAGGGCCTAGTACTGCTGCTACATTACCGGCAGGTATTCTATCTACTACTTCTCGATATGGGCCCATATATAGCCCTACTTGTAGCACTTTTTGAATCGATTTAGCGTTTATTAAGTAGACCTCTTGACCACTATAGACACTGCCTGAAAATAGTCTTCCTGTTGCAACAAAACCTGCATGAGGATCCCAGCGCATATCACATACAAAGAATATTAATGGGCCATCAGGATCGGTCTCCATCATTGCTTTACCTATTTCGCTATTTATTTCCCCCCTCCATAACCTAGGAATTCTATAATGTTGTGCTTCTTTGGGGTTCGGAACAAATTTTACAACCATATCTAGTAATGCTTCATGCAATGGTATTTTCTTCCTTAGATCCTCAATAACATCTTTATCACCTCTAGAATAAGCTTCAATAAGATCATCTATCTTAACGCCCTTTCTACGACTCATAGGTACTGTCAGTCCTATAGCATCTCTTGCACTACCGAATGCTACCATACCCTGGACTGGGTCTAGTAGCCATTTCTTCTTAAACTCAGGTTCAGCATAAGTTTCAATCAAGCTGTTTATCTCCTTTATTATCTCTATAAATCGTTGTTTTATTTCATCAGAACCCATTCTCAGTTCTTTAATTAACCTATCTACTTTATTTATGAAGAGTAGTGGCCTAATTCTTTCTTCTAAAGCTTGTCTCAGTACAGTTTCTGTTTGGGTCATAACACCTTCTACAGCATCGACGACAACTATAGCACCATCTATCATTCTAAGGCTTCTTGTAACCTTACCTGTAAAGTCTACATGACCTGGGGTATCTACAAGGTTTATTACATAGGGTTTACCTTCATATTCATGGTATAGACTAATGTTGGCAGCTTTTACTGTCATTTGACGTCTTTGCTCCACATCTAGAAAATCCATGGCAAGCACCTGTCCTGCCAATCGTGGGGAAATAATACCAGCAGCAGCTAGTAGACTATCTGTTGTAGTAGTTTTTCCATGGTCTACATGGGCGATAATTCCAACATTTCTAATCTGCTCTATGTTATTCATAATCTTTAATACTTGATCTACAGTTTTTACATACCTCATTATTCACAAACCTTGGTAGAAGTTATTGTAATTTGCTAGCTTATTAATTTTATTGTTTGTCATTATTGTCACTGTCCTCCTTCCTTTTTATATAGTCTATTATATGCTTATTTTTACTAATTTTATAAGTCTCTGCGGAGGGCGAATTTATGATCTGGTATATTTCGGTAGCCTTTCTTTCACTAAGGCCTTCAATTCTCGATAATTCTGTTATGGAGGCATTACAAAAATTACGGAGGGTCTGAAATCTTTCAATAATTCTTTTGGCTATTTTTGGCCCTATATATGGAAAGCATTGAAGAATAGATAATTGCCACTCAGCTATACTACCCTTATCATCTTTTAGAGTAGGTTTTGGTATTATGGATGATCTATATATCCTTTGTTGATATAGGGCAATTCTTTTTATGATTTCAGCTGTTTCTTCCTCATTTCTAGATTGAATAAGTGTTATATTCATTTCAATACCTAAAGTTATGTAAGCACCAAGTATAGAACTTCTATGTACTTTAACAAATTTTTGAGCATCTTCAAATTTTCCTTCTATTATTATTACTGGTTTTTCAAATGTTTCACTCATTCTTTTAGCTTGATCAAATAATCTTCCATCAACTAACGATTTTGCAAAATCAATGGTTGTCTTTCGCTCTATGCCTATTACGCTAGAGATCACATAGTCACCAACACTAAGTTGTTTAAAAAGTACTGTAATACCCTTTGATTTGAGAAAATCTGGAACAGAAGACTTTTTTTCGCGTTCATCAACATAAACTATAACTATACATCTTCACCCTACTTTATTTTCTACAAATTCAGTGAGATTATTATTTGATATTGTATTCAAAATTTTTATAATTTCAGTAACAACTACTTCCATGTTAAATATTCTTAAAATTGCACCTCCTGCTCCTTTATGACCACCTCCACTACCTCCAAATAAATCAATCAATTTTTTAATGATATTTTCATAAACATTTAATTGTAAATCCTCTATGATATTCTCACGAGCTCTGTATATGAATCTTATCATTTTTAATGATTCATCCATATTAATTATAAATGCAACATCATAACCCATTGTAAGTAGTGCAGTGGCACAGTCTGATTCATAAGCCCCTACTTCAGAAATTGCAATATAAACCTCTCTATTGTTTATAGTAGCTCTAAATCCCCTATGCCTAAGTAAACACTTAATTCTTGCTATTCTACTATAAATGGGCCTTACATTCTCAATTATTTTCAATGCTTCAACATATTGTACTCCTCTTTCAATCATTTCACTAATATACTTAAAGGTATTTGGTGATACCCTTAAGAACCTCTTAGTATCCCATACAATGCCTGCCAAAAGAATTTTAAGGAGATCAGCTTCAATCATAACATTTAATTCATTTATAAGCTTATACACCATTTCGGCCGTAGAAGAAGCAACTGGATCTAGGAGATAAACCACTTCCTTGTCACTTAATAAATCTGCTTCATAGTCATGTATGTCATGATGGTCTATTACCATAATCATTTTACAGGTTGTAAGTATTGGCTTTGTATGCTTTAGTTGTTCAGTAGAAGCTACATCAACTAATATACATAAGTCTTCTATACGAGTCTTTACTTGCTGAACTCTTTTTACAGTCTCTATCTTTATGTTTCTCTCAATACATAGATTAGTTATATCTTTACATTCACTACCTATACCATCAGATACTACAATTCTTACATTAGCTACAGGGTTCATCTTATTTATAAGGTATGCTAAAACGCATGCGGAACCTAAAGCGTCAGGGTCTGCATTGCTATGTGGTAAGATGGTCACGTTCTTAGACGTAAGGATTGATATTCGTATTTTTTCCCGCAAGCTGTTTAAGATACATCCTTGCTCTATTGAATGCATTATCAATCACTTTGTCTATAATGTTATAGAGATTTATCTTACTACACAAATATGCTTTTACATCTAAATCTATTGTTATTCGAACTTCTTTATCTACTTCAACACCTACTGTAATAACATATTCATTAGTTCTAAGACCAAGTATTTCATTTAGGCCGTTCCTTATACTCTCTTCAACAACTTTTATAAGTTCAACAATATTTTCTTCACTACTAAAAAACTCTAGATCCAGACCTATTAACTCTTTAGATCTTCTTATTCTACCCATTTAAAACCCTGTTATTAAAATTGAGTTGAACCACTATGTCTTTTTATATACTGACGACATGTATTGACTAATTTTTGATTGGACATCAGCTAACTGTTGTCTGATTAGAGACTCTTGTCTACTTAATGTTTTTAATCTAAGTTCTAGAAGTTCTTTACGTTCAGATAGCTCTCTCTCAGCATCATTTTTATTTACCTTAATTAATAAATGGCCAGCACTTCTATATATATCAATATTCTCTGACACATTCTTTAGTATTTCTAATGCTCTATTGACTTCTCGAAGTTCTTGTTCAAGTACACTTCTTTCAGCTAAAACTTGGTTGAGTTGGGCTTGTAATTGTTGATATTTAATTACTTGTTGTTGAAGTTCAGGAGGTAGGGATTCAGCCATATTTATATCCCAGTTCTGAATTTTAGTGACAATGTTATTAAGCATCAATGCTCCTTAAACTATTAATTACATCAATGGTTTTTTTAATGGAATATATTAAATAGAGGTAGGAATTCATAATAGCTCTGATACGACTTAGACTATTGGCATTCACATGTATTTTTAGGCATTTTTTACTATTAATTAATTTGATTTTCGTTACACCAGAACTCTCTACAGGATTTAAAACTTCAGCCTTAAGACTTTTTTCAATAATATCTAACAGGAATTCTTCATAGTTTGTTTCACAGCATAACACTATTTCTAATTGACGATTTTGGTTGGGCAAATCTTAAGCACCAGACCTTTTAGCTCTCCTTTGCAATTACTAAAGGACAATTCATATACGTTATCTCTATCTCTAAATACCCTTATATAGGCTTCTAAGACATTTTTACTTCGGCACACAGCTTTAGATGAAACTATATTAATATTAAAACATTTAAGTATACACGTAAGGGTGTATTCATTAATGTTGACTTTAACTAAATTACTCATCAAAAGTATTATTTCATCATAGGCTGTCTTACATCTATGCTTTTCTACTATTTTATATCCACAAATTCTAATACTGCAAACTTTAGTAAGCGAAGGACCGGCAACATCGATAGAATATACATCAATATAACCTGGATTGCCCTTTCTATTCCTAATTATAATAACATTCTCTACATTTAGATCAACTGCTTGAAGCGCCAAGGCATTCATTGTATATTTACCTCGGGATAGCCTTATCGAATTAGGTATTACTAGAGAAAGTGTCTTTACAAATCTTCTCGTAGCTTTAGTGGGTCTATGAGATGTTGTTATGAGTGTTCTTAACAACTTTAGAATTAACCCGGGGTAGATAATTTAAGATTATCACCTAATATTAGTGGAACAATCATATATGTTCTATTTTTCAATAGTCCACGGAGTATATGCAGCACCAGCCCACTTAGAGTGACATTTCGGACATTCCCACACCCCAAATGCCACTCTATACATTCTAGTAATACTTCCACAATAGGGGCATTGATACTTAGCATATTTTCTCTCCATAACTTCTTTCCATTTCTTTCTAGTGCTTGCGCCGTATCTAGCTTTAAATCTACCAGCTATACCTACAACTTTAGTTTTACCCAAGATATACACCCTATACTAGTGCATTTTGTATCTTTGTATTTTTGAATAATTAAAACTAATATGGATATTCCTTAAAAAGTTTTATCCTTATTTTATGTTCATCGTTAATTTCTTAAGTAATTCTATTATTTCTTTACCTTTATTTAAAGCAATTTCCATTACTTTTTCAATCTCATCTATACTAAAGACTCCCATTCCTCTTTTTTGAATGCCCACTATACAATTATCCTCACTTATAGAGAATGTTATACTACCTGATGCTACAGCCTCCTCTTCACCTATTGGGTCTACCACCATATAGTCCCCTATTTTACTTATAGTAACGGTAACGACATATCTATTAATTGGTAAAGGCATAGACTTTCTACTTCTATCAACCTTTACAATGCCAGTTGTCTGGTCAACTTCGTAGTATGGTATGTAGGTGGTTGCAAGAGCGGCCATTGAAGCCAGCATAGATGCGTCAATGAGATTTCCATCATAGTCCAATACATATATGTCTAGCCATAGTGACCATACCTTTTTACCAGATACTATAGATAGTTTATCGAGAGCTATAGCTTTAGATTCTCTAAGAGATCTATCTATAATTCTTGCTAGTTCTATAGCATTTTCATCAGGTGGGCCAGGCTCATATACAGGGGATGCAGCAGGTATGTATTCAGCATTCACTATCAGTATTCCCTCGTCGGGGCTGTCTGGAAATGGCTGTCCGATCTCTAATTTTATACCAGCTAATATTTGGGTATTCCCTAATCTAAGTAATACAGATGAATCGGCATTGGGAGCAACATTATAGGTTATATTTATTTGCCTGTATTCCATTATAGCTCTTCTATCTACATGGAACCCTTTAGATATAACGTTTAGAATGGCGCTGTATTTTATTTTAGGTATTAAGAATGTCTCAGGTGTTGATGACATTTAGTATCACCATGGCTATTCCTCGACTGTAAGATACTTTCTTCTAAGGGCTTCCTTCTGTAGTTCATAAATTTTATTTATACTATTTATAGCTAGCAACAATGCCTTTCTAAAGTCCTCAGGGGTTAGTACTCCATTTAATTGTAACATCGTTATTTTCCCTAAGGACGGCATTATGGCTATAGGCATATCTGCTTCACTATTCATATCCTCTAGTCCATTTAGATCAACAACTAGCACACCATTTAATTTCCCAACTGCTACTGCAACAACAAGATCTAACATGGGAATTCCAGCATCTGCTAATGCTACTGCGGCAGCAGTTATGCCTGCAGTTCTTGTTCCACCATCTGCATTAATTACTTCTACAAATATGTCTATAGCAGTACGTGGATATTGATTACTTAGGATTGCAGGTTCCAAAGCTTCACGTATAACTTTAGAAAGCTCTATTTCACGTCGGCTTGGCGCAGGGCTTTTTCTTTCACCTTGTGTTGAAAATGATAACATTCTATATCTACATCTAATAATGGCTCTATCAGCAAGCTCTTCATGTCTAGGTACAACCTCTCGAGGACCGTATACTGCAGCAAGTACTTTTGTAGCACCATATTCAACTATTGCTGAGCCATCTGCATTTTTAAGTATCCCTATATCAATTTTTATTGGTCTTAACTCTTCTGGCAACCTTCCATCAATTCTTCTTCCATCTTCAGCAATAAGTTTAATCTTATTTAATTTCATATCTTATTAAACCTCGTTTTACCTTTTCTTCAATAATAAAATCTTTAATTTTTTCGGTGAGCCCTATAGTATGGGCCTCACTCTCAATTTTTTTAATTGCTAAAATGGTGATGTACTCTAGTTCAAGACTAGGACATCTAAGAAGTATTCTGCCATTATTACCAACAAATATCTCACACCTTGTTTGTTCCATCAACATATTTAGCATGGATCTCTTTTTGCCTATAACTCTAGCAATTTTACAAGGTTCAATTTCTACTAGCGATCCACTGGTTATCTTTCCAAGACCTTTATCTTGAACTGTTAACACAACTCCTCTAGATCTTTCGAATTGTGCTATCTTAGCAAGAAGGACATCCCCTACATCAAGATACTTTCTAATATTTTCAACTGTAGGATTAAAGTTTTTCCCAATATAATCGTATGCATATAGTACTGCGGAGTATGGGGAGTTTATATCTATAGTCCATGAAGAGAGTGAAACGTCCACCACGGTTCCTATAACAACATCTCCTTCTTTAGGTATGTATCTTCCCTTAAGCGGTATTACCCGTAGCCTCCTTTTATTCTCCATAGTTTCAACATCAATTAAAGCTGTAACTGTAGCCATATATGTACTTTCATTTAGTTTATATAGATAGGTTAGTCCCTCTACTGTGGTATTCTGATCTAAAGTAATAGAATCTCCAGGAATCACTAATTTTCTCTCTTTTATTTCAGAAGATTCATACAATATTTAACACCTTAATATTTGCTTTACCCCTTGCTAATGCATTTACTCGTTCTATTAATTCATTTTGTAAGCCTGCGGGAATTTCGAGTTCAACTAAGAATGAACCATCTGCAAGCCATAGATTTTTCTTAATCTCACCTAACCTTAGCACTTGATTGGCAATTTTGTGTGCAAATTCAGGGGGTATCACTATCTGCATTAAAGCTTTAGCAATTTTAATAGGTAGTACTTTTGATATTGCTTTAACTATATTAGGCACTTGTTCTTCAACTGATTTATAGAGATCTATACCAATTTTAATTTCTTCAATTGCTTTTTCAATACGTGTCGGAGGTATAGGGGCTTTAGTTTTAGGGTCTATAGCGGATCTTGAAATATAGTATACTATTTGTTTTTTCTTCATTTCAAGAAGTTCCTTTCTCTGTTCGGCGGTTAATTGAAGCTCGCCATTCTTAATTATTTCAATAGCAACTTTATATACATCATTAGTTCCAAAAGCATCAATAAGTTCGTTGGGCGACGCTTTCAATCCCTTTCTTATGTCCTTATATATGTAGTCACTGACAATTATATCTTCCAATGGGAGGCTCTCTCCTTCCTTAAATCTATAGGCTTTCTCAGGTTCTACAAGAATTTCAAATTTTTTTCCCTTGACATTTATTCTAGCAATAACATGCTCCTTTTTACTCACGTAGTGACACCTGCTTTCTCTAGGAAAGTCAAGATCTCTTCAGATGATGCCTTTCTAAATACCTTTGTGCTTACATCTGCAAAGCCTATTTCTACTCTTTCAGGCTTTAATGGCTCCTCCAGTGCAGCCCTAAGTGCTCGTAATCCCAATATTACCATTTCTTCAACAGTTAGATTGCTACTATAATGTTTTTCAAGGTAGCTTAGAACAGCCTGTTCACCAGCTCCAGCAGCTACACCATAATATCTAAAGTATAGTCCACTTGGTTCAGTTTTTACAAGCTCTATACCTCTCCTATCAATACCTCCAAATATTAGTGAAACGCCAAATGGCCTTACACCTCCCTGCTGTGTATATGCCTGTTTTATATCACATATGGTTCTAGCCAGAAATTCAACATCTATTGGTTCATCGAATGTCAGTTTATGCCTTACAGCTATCAATCTTGCATAATCTATGAGCACTCTACCATCGTGGCCAAGACCTGAAAATGTTGCTCCAATGTGGGAATCTACTATAAAGACCTTCTCTAGATTGGATACATCGTGTAAGGGGGCAACCTTCCTCCTTTCGGCAATAAGTACAATACCTTGCTCTGATTTTAATCCTAGTGATGTCCATCCTCTTCTAACAGCTTCTGCAGCATATTCTACTTGGTACAATTTTCCATCAGGCGAAAATATTGTTAATGCTCTGTCATAGCCCATTGCGGCAGGCATGAATGACATAGTTTAACCACCTAACCTATATTTAGGTAGAGTGCAGAATCGCATTAAAAAGCAATTTTCAAAATAGTTTTTATCTTGTCATACCTTTAGTTCAGGGGGTAGTCCAGAAAATTAATCATCAGTCTAGTATTTCTTCGTATTTCACCGAGGGATTCATTATTCAAATTTACTTTTAATCAACCAACCACTTAAGTAATATTAGAAATATGTAGCTTTATTGCCATCAGAGGTCCTAACTATAACAGAATTAAGTTTAGATATATGATGTATCCCTTTTATTATTTCACTTAAAACTCTCAGTAAACTTAGATTTCTAAGGATTATTTTAGAATCAATTTATCTTGAGCCTAAAATGATTTTTAAATATGTAGAAGCTCATTATATAGTTTATGCTATAATAGCCGCTATGAAGTATTAGAATTACAGATTTTGATTTTATAGTAAATGAAATACTGGGTATTAGTTAGTGGTTATAAACTTTTGGTCAGGTTCGAAGTATACTAAACATGAAGTTTAATTATCCTTCTAACCCAAAATTTACTTAGGTTAGGTGAATATAATTATGAGTGTTCGTGACGTGCTTGAAAGTGTTATTAAGCGTATAACTGTATTTAAAAACAAAGATACATTGTATCCTGAATTTATCCCACCTATCCTTCCTCATAGGGAGACACATATTAAGCAATTAGCCGAAATTTTTAAAACACTAATTACATCACCAGGTTCTGTATCACTAAGAGCAATGCTTATTGGAGGTGTAGGTGTAGGAAAAACTGTTACGGCAAGAGTCTTTGGAAACGAGATTAAGCATCTAGCAAAAGAACAAGGTATTGATTTAAGATATGTACACATTAATTGTCACAGGGATAGAACTTTATATGAGTTAATTTCTGAAATTATAAGACAACTAGCTATTCCAATACCATTAAGGGGGCTGTCACCTCGTGAAATGATGATTGCATTATTAAGCTATATAGAAAAACACAACATATACACTATCATCACATTAGATGAATTTGACTACTTTGTCCATACAGCTGGAAATGATGCTGTTTACTTTCTAGTACGATTGTATGATGAATATCCTGATGCTAAAAAGAGGTTAAACTTTATATTTATAGCTAGAGATATTACGGCACTAAGTACACTAGATCCTACAACAGAGAGCTATATTCTTAAACATCTGATTAAATTTGAACAATATAAATCTAAAGAGCTATATGACATCCTTATTCAGAGAAGAGATTTGGCATTTTATGAGGGTACTGTAGACGATGAAATTATAAAGTTTATAGCAGATAATGAAGGCATTGATAAAGGAGGTGAAGGAAATGCTAGATCTGCTATTGAGGTACTATTACTTGCTGGAGAGGCAGCAGAACATGAAGGTTCGCACAAAGTTTTATTAGAACATGTAAGAAGAGCACTAAGTGTAACACATCCTGATATGATAAAAGTATCCGACGAACTTAACTTTTTACAGCTCCACGAGCTTCTATTAGTAAAAGCATTGATAAGAACACTTAGAGCTAAGGCTACCTCCTTTGTGAAAATAGGTGATGTAGAGGAAGAATATAAATATATATGTCAATTACATAATATTAAGCCTAGAAAACATACACAAATATATGAATACGTTAATAATCTTAAACACATGAATATAATAAATGCTAAACTTTCTGGAAAAGGTCTTAGAGGACGTACAACACTACTCTCAATAATTGCACCTCTAGATGCTCTTGAGAAACGTATAGATGAGCTAATTGACAAGAAATTGAGCACCAATAGAAACACCATTTAAACTGGTTAAGTAGTATAGGGAGTAGTGTTGTGTAGAAACACTAGCGGTTTTCAAAGTATTTATGAGGTTAGTGAATTAATAGAAATAAAGAATAGAGCATACATCATTGGAAAACCTTGTATGTGGGCTATAACAGCATTGCTCAACTCTACAAAAGACAAAACCCTTAATATAACCTCAATAGTATCAAACCTAAATAGCAATTATTCAACTGTAATACGATGCATTGAATATATGAGGTCACTTAATATGATTCGTGAAATAAGATTGGGGAGGATTAGATTAATACAACTCAATTGCAACAATGAAGTTGTTAGAGCAATGCTAAATATTCTAAATAATGTTGGCGCAATTTAGCTACTTTAATTACTATTTCTTTTTTGAGAATGCAAATAAATTTCTTTCTTCTTTTTTAGAATTTTTATTTAAACCTACACTCTCTTTATACATTTCATTATTGCTCTCTATGGATTTAGAAGGTTTAGATCGATGATGCGATACCACTCTTTTCTTTAGCTCCCTATAATGTTCTAGAATAGTATTCTTATTAGTACCTGCAAGATATTCTATCATCTTTTCGGTAAATCCTAAACCTAAAGCAATCTTTGCTGCCTTTAAAGGGTCTGTAGTAAAGATTGTTTTTAGAAGTGGTATGATTTCATTTTTAGCTACAGATGTGGATACATGGAGATGATATGCTAATATTTGTGCAATATCGTCCCTAATGCTTCTGATTTCTTTTAATTTACTTGCCAATAAAATTCTTTGTGGAAAGCTATATTTAATCCACCTATATTTATCTTTGCTACTATTTTTTGCTGATAATGCTATTCCTGCAGTCATTAAGTCTATTGCATATGAGAGTAAGTCCCAGTCGCCAGTTTTTGCTATTCTTCCAATATATAGATCTGCTTTACTTAAAGCTTCAAAAGCTCTTTCCAAATCCTCTAAATTGGTATATTGTAGTGGTATATTTTCCTCCAACCACATTTTCAATTGCTCATAGTCTAACTGCGACTGATTTATAACAGCCTTGGCTTGCCATGAATAATTTGCTGAAAATATACTTCGTAAAGTTTCGAAGGGGTCCTTTTCTTTGTCGCGGGGTCTTAGTAGTAATTTAGTTCTCTCCAATGTTACTTCTGAAAATCCTTCACCTACTGATTGTAGATCATTTATGGCTGCTCTTAAATCTCCTTCAGATCTTTCTATTATATAGTTTATTGCATCTTCATTACATATTATCTTTTCAGCTTTACATATCCTCATAAGCATGCTTCTCATGTCTGTTTTTGTTAATTTTTTCAGCTGAACAAATTCTGCTAAATCCCTTAGAATCCTCAAATTTTGATTCCATGGATTATTGGCTGTCATTATTATTGGTGCATTAGATTTTTCTATTAATTCTTGGATGGCCTCTAAAGCCCCTTCATCCTCTCTTGCCGAGATACCATCAATTTCATCAAGAAGTATCATCTTTTTATTAAATCCAAAAAGGCTATGTGATGTAGATGCTCTTAATGCTATTCTCTCTATATCTGTTTTTCTCCTAAAATCACTTGCATTCATTTCTATAAGTTCATAACCATATTCATTAGCTATAGCCTCTACAAGTGATGTTTTGCCACAGCCTGGTGGTCCATATAGCAAAAGAGCTTTCTTTGACACATTGGGCCATTTATTAAGCCATTCTATTACCTTAGACTTAGCCTCTTCCTGATCTATTACCTCTATTAAGGTTTTAGGTCTATACTTTAGAGTCCATGGAATTCCTCGTTCATGACTCATAGTTTAGCCCTGCATCAGTGGATTTTTTTAATTAACTTACTTTTCTACCAAGTAGAGCAATTCTAGCTAATAAAGCTGTAAGCTGTATCTCATCATCTGCACCTTCTATGATTCTAAAATGAATTTCACCGATGTATTCAGCTAAAATTACCCTGATTTCTTCAGGAATCTTTATATCAGCTGAAAATATTTCACGATGCATTTGCTTGACAACATCTACACCACTTAAACCATATACAACCATTAAATCTCTTAACTTATCCCTAGCTTCAATAAATTTACCTAATAGGGCAAGATTTAGTATCTCTCTAATCTCTCTCGGATGAGCTAGCCCTATAACCTTATAGACATTACCAACACTTACTTCACCCAATGCTGCAGTTGATTGAAGAATATTTATTGCCTTCCTCATATCACCTCCACTAATTTCATATATTACTTCTAAACCGTCATCTAAACATTTAATGTTCTCTTGACGACATATCCAGTGCAGTCTCCCTATAACATCTTCTTTCTTCAGTGGAGTAAATCTAAAGGAGGCACATCTAGATTGTATGGGGTCTATGATTTTGCTTGGATAATTTGCTATTAATATAAATCTAGTAGTTTCGACATACATCTCCATTATTCTTCTTAGTGCCTGTTGAGCATCGGCAGTCATATTATCTGCTTCATCTAGTATTACTATTTTAAATGGTGTATCACCAGGTAGTTTACTTCGTGCAAATTCCTTAACCTTATTCCTTATTACGGTAATGCCTCTCTCATCACTGGCATTAAGCTCTAACACATATCTTCTCCATTCATTGCCATAGAGGTCATAAGCTAGAGCTAAGGCTGCAGTAGTTTTTCCAGTGCCTGGAGGTCCGGCGAAGAGAAGATGAGGCATATTCTTCTCTTCTACGAATTTTAGTAGCCTTTTAACTATCTCTTCCTGATTTACAATATCTTTTAATGATCTTGGCCTATATTTTTCAGCCCATAGCAACTCTATAAATTTCTCACTCAAAGTATCACCTATATTTTTCTATCTTTACCTATTTTATAAAAGACTAAGAGCCTTTCACTACAATTTAATTTATATATGTTAAAGGTAACAAGTTTTGTGCTATAGCTATTTTAAACTCTTATTACCTAAGTAAAATGTTGTATCTGTAGAGTGTTAACTGGGTGAGTATATGTCGCTAATCGATATAGAATTGCTTAAGCTCCTGTATGCCGTAGCACCTGTGAGGGCTATGGTGTTAAGACCCATGGAAGAGATACCCTTACTAATTCCTTCAATCTATAAGGGTTCTGAAATTGTGTTGTCTAGATGGCTGGCTGAAATTCTTGAAAAGAAAAACTATATTGAAATTCTAAATGGTATCCTTACACCTCAAGACTTAGCTAAATTACGTTTCATGCACACTCAGCAAAGAGGTCGTTTATCAAAACTTGATGAATATTTCTTTATTAGGGCGAGGATTGCCATAGAGGCACTAGAGGCAGAGGCAAAAAAGGCTGGTGATATAGCCCTACTAAAGTCAGTTGAGAGAATGAAAGAAGATTTTACTGAAATTACCAGCATAAGGCTATACACAATCTTTAAAGCTATACAGCTGAAAGGAATTGATACAATAGAAAAAGAGTTATCAATAGAAGAGAAAGTACTTATAAATAAATTTAGGAAGATACTATACTGCTGGTTACAAAAATTTATTGAATTAAGGTAGACTAACATGTCTAGCGGCAATGCTGATATAGTACTGGTACACGACTATCTTGCCGAAGTAGAGGACTTTCTATTAAATTATAGAGATAACTCTGGAAAACCTAAATATAGGGAACTTATAAGAAGAATGATATTAGAGGATAGATATGATATTGAAATTAGTTTCATAGATGTTATTAACTATAATCCAAAGCTAGCTGAAGAATATATAGTTAAGGATCCAGAAACAGCTATAGCAAAATTTGCTGAAGCGATAAGAAGTATAATAGAAATAGAGTATCCTGAGTATTTAGATAGAGTTCCTAAAATAATACCGCGCTTTAGAGACCTACCTTTACTCTATAAAATAAGAGATATAAGGAGTTCATTGATAGGTAAACTGATAGCGGTGGAGGGTATAGTAGTAAGAGCTACACCACCAAAACAGAAAATGACTGAAGCTCTATTTACACATGAATGTGGGGGGGAGGTGTACGTCCCAGTAACTGGTGATATTATAGATAAACCTATGATATGCCCTATATGTCAAAGATCTGGTGGTAATTGGAGACTTATTGAGGAAAGGTCTCGATACCGTGATTTTCAAAGAATTGTTATTCAAGAAAAGCCCGAGGAGATGCCTGCAGGTAGAATGCCAAGATCACTAGAGGTTGACGTCTATGACATACTTGTTGATATTGCAAGACCTGGTGATAGAGTTATTGTAATTGGTATACTTAAACTTAGAGGGGGTGGTACTAAAAGAGTTAAGAGTTTATATGACACATTTCTTGAAGCAAACAATGTTATTGTATCTCAGCGAATGTTAGAAGAAATAGAGATTACTAAGGAAGATGAAGAAAGGATTCTAGAACTCGCTAAGGATCCTTTAATAAGGAGAAAAATTATATCCTCCATAGCTCCTGCCATACACGGTTTGTGGGATTTAAAGGAGGCTATAGCACTACTCTTATTTGGAGGCAATCAAAAGGTGATGCAGGATGGTACTAAAATACGTGGCGATATACATGTTCTTATTATAGGTGATCCAGGGACTGCAAAATCACAGCTTCTGCAATATGTTTCACGTATAGCGCCTAGAGCTATTTACACAACTGGTAAGGGTGCCACTGCAGCAGGGCTTACAGCTGCTGTAATAAGGGAGAAGCAATCTGGAGAATATTACCTTGAGGCAGGTGCACTTGTTTTAGCTGATGGCGGAGTTGCATGCATTGATGAAATAGATAAGATGAGAGAAGAGGATAGGGTTGCTATACATGAGGCTATGGAGCAACAGACAGTATCTATAGCTAAAGCAGGAATTGTGGCAAGATTAAATGCTAGGACATCGGTTTTGGCTGCCGGTAATCCAAGGTATGGAAGATATCTTCCTAGTAGATCTATAACTGAAAATGTGAATCTGCCACCTACAATACTATCGAGGTTTGATTTAATATTTGTAATAAAGGATATTCCAAATCCTGAAAGAGATGCTAGATTGGCACGCCATATCTCAACGGTTCATAGCTATAGTGAAGTGGTTAAACCGTTCATAGATGTTGAAACCCTACGAAAATATATTGCATATGCAAGAAAGTATGTTAAGCCAACACTGAGTGAAGAAGCAAGGAAAATGCTAGAGAATTTCTTTATTGAAATGAGAAAGAAAAGCCTTGAGACACCAGAATCTCCAATTACTATAACTGCACGGCAATATGAGGCACTAATACGACTTGCTGAAGCCCATAGTAAAATGGCATTAAAAAATGAAGTAACAGAGGAAGATGCAGCTGAGGCTATAAGGCTTATGAAGAGTATGCTTGAAAGTGTTGGTATAGATGTTGAAAGTGGTGAAATTGATATAGATACCATTATGACAGGAAAACCTAAATCACAACGTGAAAAAATGCTTATAATAGAGGAGATAGTGCGTAGCCTCTCAACCACAGAAGGCTGCGCTAAGATAAAAAGTATTATAAGTAAGACCCGTGAACAGAATATAGATGATAGATTTGTTGAAGAGGCTTTAAATAAAATGAGAAGAGAGGGCTTAATTTATCAAGTTAGAGAAGGGTGTTATGCTCTAGTGACATAAATAATAATAACTTTTATACCTCTAAATAAGGTAAATTCGTATCAAGTAAATGTTAGGTAGGGATGAGGTACCGATAATGTCGCTATGTTACAAGTACGTTATAAAAGTAGGTGATAGAGAAATAGAAATAGATGATAGAATTGTAAAAATACTAAATGTTTATGCAAAAACAGAAATAAGCTTAGAGAAGCTGGCAGAGGAACTTAAACTTAGTGACTGGATGGAGGCATACGAATTTGTGAAAAAAATACCAGCTTGGATTATGTGGACACCTTCACTAATTTGGAGAAGAGAGCTTGAACGATGCAGTACAGCTAAAGAGGTTAAAGTGATTAAAATATAATATGTGACAACCCATGCCAAAAACAGTATGTTTGCCAAGGGCACCCTTTAACTAAATGAAGAATAACATTAGGAATAATATTTAATATTAAAGTGGTATGGGGCCGTCGTCTAGCCTGGCTAGGATGCCAGCCTGGGGTGTACCCTACCCGGATCGCTGGTGGTCCCGGGTTCAAATCCCGGCGGCCCCACTAACTATATCTTTCTGACTTACAGTACAAGATTATAATGATAGATATACCGTTAATTTCATAACATGTTTTATAAATGCTTTATAAAGTTTTTGTAAGGTAATACTGAAGCAGATTTATATAAACTTTTTCACTTCTAATATAACCAGTTCTTTATTGAACAGTAAATAGTGTGATACAAAGTATTACTTACGGATATCTCTACTAGTGAATCCTAAGGTAATATTTTCGCTGAGGAGTGTCTTAAATGCCTATAATCTATAGATGTAATAAATGTAATAACGTAGTCTATGCATTCATTAGGGCTGGGCAAGATTACTACGGAGTTCCATCACCTTCAGAACTAACGGTAAGGATTGGCGGTATTTGTCCGAATTGTGGTAAAAATATTGAATTGAAGATAGATCTAAGTAATATTCTAATCACTTTGTCTAAATAAAGCAATAATATCACTAAACATTTTTCTATCTAGATACTGTTTTAACCATCTCCTAAACTCTTCATTGTATAGAGGCAAAGCATCTACTGACTCTATACATCTTATAAATTTTAGTGAAGATAGAGTAAGATCTCTAATGGCTAAGACAATTATTTCTGATGGCTTAAATTTTCGCCTTTTAATACAATAGAGCCTTCCATCTTTATCAATCCATGGTCCTATAAATGCATCTATATTTTTAACAATGAAATTAATTGCTTCATCAGTAATATAGCTAGGTGGGCCCTTTTTAAGTTCATAGCTGGTGCTACAGTTAAGTATCTCAACCATTACTATTGCTTTTTTAAACTCACCATCAATCCAAGTATCTATGTAAATATGTTTAATTTCATGGGATTTAAGGGTATTCTTAACAATACGCTCTACTCTATTCAGCTGACCCCAAACAATATCAGGTATTGGTTTGATAACTTCAAATTCTATTCCAATTAAACAACTATTGATGGACTCTATTCTTTCCTTTACATACTTACTGAGACTATTTTCATCTATGGATGGCTCTTGTTCCCTGTCAAAGAATTTATATGACGGATTTCTAAGAAAGAGTTGAGCTAGTAGTTTAAAGATGGAAAAAGTCTTTAGTGAGACGGCTGCAGCAGCATTTCTTCGAGGATCAATAGGGTCTACAACTACTAATACATCATTCTTAAATACCTTTATGCATTCATTTTCATCTCTGTATTGTTTTTCAATATCTACACAAGTTTTATAAGCTTTCCATTGCTGTGATTCTCTTAGAAGATTTAGGAATGTACCATATGCTAATATAAGGAGCTCTGTTAGATAGCCGGAAAAACCTCGGATATTTATTTCAGCACCATATAAATTCCATGTTGCTAAGAAGTGTTTTAGAATTCTTACTTCATCCTTTAGGGCATTACTCAGCTTTGAAACGATGTACATAGTATGAAAAGGGGTTCTATCAACAGCTGATATAATGTTACTTGGTGAATCTACGTTATAAGCAGGAACAATGTTAATCTCAATATTGTCTATATATGCTGTTATATATGGATGTGAGGCATATTTAATCATTAATCTATAGTTGGCTTGAAGACATTCTAAAACCAACGGTATAAATATTCTATCAATCCATTCACTATTTACCTCAGAAGGTCGAAACAATACAAAGATATCTATATCAGCACGTCCTCTAATGAAAGTATTCTTTGCCAATGAACCTTGTAATGTTATATTAAAACCCTTATCAATAGTGTAGAAACACATTTCAAGATCTCTCTTAATTCTATCAAATAGGCTATAAAGATATCTAAATTCACTTTCAGTAGGTTTTATTCTTTGAAGAACATTTTTAAGTATACTCTCTATCTCTACATCCATTATTTTAACCTTTGCCAATATACTGATTCTTCAATCTACATTATATTTTTATAGAGAATATATCTCTGTATATTGGCCCCTGTGGTGTCAATATACTTTGTTTGAGTTTAATTGAAGTTACTGGTGATATTCCAAAGAGATAGTCTTGATATTCATTATAGAGTTTTTGAAATCTTTCGATATTTTTAAAACTTCTTACACGCGCTAATGTTATATGAGGTGAAAATCCGTGCTGATCTCTATGAACCTCATTTAGTCTCACTCTATTTATTTCCTTGTCAATGGTATTTCTTATTAACGTCAATTCATCTGCACCATCAGTTATGCCTACCCATATCACTCTAGGTCTCACTACGCTAGGAAATGCGCCAATGCCTTTTATTGTCACTGAAAAACTCTTCATAATTGAAGGAATTGATGATAATATTTTCTTAATTCCTTCTATTGTATGGGTAGAGATCTCCCCTAGGAATCTTATAGTAATATGGAGATTTTCATCTTCAACAGGCTTTACATCTAATCCCAAACTTGTTAAAGTATCTCTAACTTTTATGATATTAGTTAGTGTAGTTCTGTCCTCTATTTCTACTGCTATAAATGCTCGTACACTCATAGGCAATCCCTATCGTGTATATAAAACTGTTTTTGCCAGAAAACTTTATTTTAAATTGAAATAATAAATATAACGCTAACTTTATTTACCCTAACTATGGTATGGATTAATTGAGGTAGAAGATAAAGAGCATAAGAAGAAACAGGTGAGGCTGCATGGCATGTAAAAATGCTGTAAATGTTAAAGATGCTATACAGCATATAGTTGTTGCTCTAGTACCTGAAAAAGTATATGTGATAAGGAACCACTTAGGTAAATCAATTAAGATAGGGCTTTTTGTAAATACAAAAACAGGGCGGAAGTTTAGAGCTATACTGCCATCTAACTATCCATGTCAATAATACAAAACAACAATGATATATTTAAACCAATTGAATAAGTAATATATTGTATTTCATGGTATATAGTTGGGAAAATATTCATTTCAAATACTATCTTCAGTTAATTCCTCTGGGGGTAGAGGTGCTTCCTTCATACGCTCCTCTACTTCTTCAGCTAAGGCTGATAGGAGTATTCTTATCTCTTTAATAGTAGGCTTTGTTATCTTCTTTACGCCACGTTGACCGGGCAGATAAACAGGTCTAACTATATTAGCCTCTTCAAGACGTTTTACATGTGTACTTATATTGGCTTTGCTTTGATTTAATTTAGAAGCGAGATCTTCAATGCCCATATCTTCTTTATATGCTAATCCAAGGATTCTTAAACGAGTTATGGATGCTAATGCACTTGCAACTTTTTCTATGAATTCTTCGCCGGCCACATACATTGTGTCACCTTCTATCCATATGCCTCTCCTTAGCTTACTTGGTATGGATTCCTCCTTATCGCTTCTAAAGACCATTTCCATTCACTATACACTATCTATGTAATAGAGATATTATAAGTATTTTGGTGGCGAGTTAAATGGTCAATGTGTCATTGATAGTGTGCGTAATATATGTTTTTTCAATTCTTTATCTTTATTAATTATATTCTTTAATTCTGTTAGGCACTTACTTTTTTTGAAGCTCCTAGACAGGCATTTGCATATAGCTTCATGCTTTTTGCCTACTTTGAATTCTTCTAAGCTACATATAATATTAATTACATTATCTATATTTCTTCTATTATATGTATTTTCCTCTAGTGGTTTTAATTGATTGTATTGTTTACTACCTTCTTTAAGAAATAGTTTATTAAATAGTATAGCAGTTAAAATAAATATAGGTGGTATTAGATACAGAGCAAGGTTTTCATTGATATTCTCATTAATATATGTTAAAAAAACAAAGATATATCTTGATGGATTTAGTAATATGCTAAGAATGTTTCTATAGTCATAACCCTGTTCTATCAATTCTTCTATTGTAGCCAATCTCACTCTATATTTTGTAGAGTCAACATATATAACAACTTTTTTATCAGAATTGCATGTAGATGATATGATGTATTTTGAAAGAATAGTATAGGGGTTTAGAATAGATTCATATGCAATTACTGAGTTGGTTACAATTGAACCATCACCTATTACTAGAAATGTTCTATTATCCTTGCTACACATAGCACCAACAGTTGTAGTATTAATAAATGCTATAGGTTTACAAACATTTTCATTAAAGATAATTATTGGTGAAACATAAGCGAAGAGTAGCTGAATTGATATGTTATTTAATAATATCTTACCCTGAACAATAGGGGAGCCACTACCATCTTTAACATAGTTATAACCTTTAATGGCTATAGGAACATTTAAGTATGATAGCAATTCATTTGAATATGGCCCCTCATCAAGTATAACAATATTATAGCCTTTGTCGTACACCAGTCTATATATGATGAACTTTTCTAGAGGGGTATATTCTTTCTCTGGTGACACTATTAATAAAACTTTACAGGAATCCTCATCATGGGTTCTTAGGTATAGGGAAAACCAGCTACTGACAATTATAGTGCTTCCATAGAATTCATCATACATTTTTATCAACAATGCAGTGCCATCCCAGTTGCTGTTATAGGGAGAGGCTCCTACATGGATTACACCACGGCACTCTTTTTCAAGGGCTTGAAATAAAATTATGATTGTAATTAATAGAAGGATAAGAAGCTTTAACTTCATTTTCCTCCACTACGCATCTCGCTTATGAATGATACTAGTATAAGACCAGAGAGTATTGCAAAAATGGCAGCTATATATCTCTGTAATGCAGCTAATATAATTGAGCTAATAAACAGAAATATCGCAACTAAGATTATTACATTAAGGATTTTTTCATTCAGTACCATATATGATATCCTCTATAAATTTGAAGTATCCATCTAGTTTATTAAATGTATCGGAGGTAAAGTATCCTAGAAAATAGAGGATTATAAATAGGATTGATATTGCTATATATCTATACACCCTCTTTATTGGAATATTTAGCAGTACTCTATATATTATAAAAAGTAATAAAATTGATAGAAGGTATTGCCATAGTGTGACATTGAACATTTCTACTATGGCACTAAATAATATACTCCATATAAAGAATTCCACGACATTCGTATAAAAATCACTATTAAACTTGATTTTTACCATAAGGTGCTTTGTAAGCGGTAGATTTAATGAAGTGTTGCATTTAATGCTAATCCATATAGAGAATAACATGTATAACGCTGTAAACCAAATTATATAAAGAAATATCAATTCAATTGGTTCTCGGTACAATACTAATATTGAGGAAGAAAATAAGAGAGAGATTAGAACTATGTAAAGCATTGTTCTATGGATCACTATTTATCCACATCTTTCATTATTTAGCTATTCTTTAAGTAAGTTTTTAATGATGGATAGTGTTTCTGTCAATTCTTCTAGCAATCTATTATTCTCTTCATTGCTATATCTCAGTACCTCATAGAGATATGTTATACGCTCTAATAATATCTTCAAGCTATCTATGTTTAAGATAGAAGTAATTAGTTGTTTAATTTCTCTATGTGTATGGGAATCCTCAACTTTTAAGTTATGTTCTTTTGCAAATTTATACATAGTGTTCCAAAATTCTACAAACACTCTTGTTTTAATGTTATCAGACATTGTTTGTATCATTTTACTTCTAGTAGAAAAACCTTTTGATATGTAGATAAACTGTTTTAGGAAGGGCTTAATTTTCTTACCTATGAATATTGTTGAGAGGAATACACCTACTGCTATTAATATAATAATGAGTAGTAACGTATGTGACTCTCTACTTAGAGCTATTTTATTGGCACCAGATTGTGTATCTACAGTAAAAGAGATGTGTACAATTTTTGTATTTGCTATTTCAACATTAGGTTTATTAGAATATTCAATTATTTCTTTTACAAGATCTCGTTCAAGTAGTTCCATCAATGATTGACTATCTACGGTAAGGTCTTCGTTTAAATTCAGTATATTGCTTGCAGATATCTCTTTAAGATTACCATGCTGTACCAATATTATGTCATTTTCGTAATCATACCAAGGTTCTAGGTAATAATATATCTGGCTGTTAATACGAATTCCATTAGAGTAGTTATACGAGATACCTACTTGAGTATGGGGGGCTGGCTCCTCAATATCCTCACTAATACCGCTTATAATATCATCTATATTATTCATGTCAATATGGTACTCTTTTATGTCGATATTCATTAGAGTGTCGATAAGCTTAAACACATTAATATCCTCAATGTCTATATTCTTTTCCTTCAATTTTTCAATAATTAGTAAAGCTTTTATTAGAGCTTCTGTTAGGTCTATATCTCTATTTACATCATTTATATTATAGGTGGTATGGGTAAGCGAAATGCGAATTTCTCCTCTTCTATCATACGGTCTACGATCTACAATTCTTATATTGTAGTTATATATGAATGTTTTCATAAACAGGGCTGTTATAATTGAGTATTTAGTAGATACATCTTCTAGCATTTTATTTAGCATATCACTATCTATAATGCCATTGTTTGCAGCAATTCTAAGAACATATAGGTATCTAATTATATTTATTATCATTGTCGAATTTGAGCTGGGATTCTGTAGGCTTAAGATGTATTTAGCATAGAGTTCCAAGTCATTAATCTTCCATTGACATAAAGATTTTCTTAGCTCATCGTTAAAGGGGCGAACTATGTAGACAATAAATTTATCTAAAATGTTGTCACAACGAATACTATTTAACGTTATGTTGTTATCTTTTATTATGGCTATAACTAAATTTACTACGTCTGACTCATTGATAAAGGGCTTTAATCCAGCATATTTCTTTAGCATTCTTAGTTGTATTCCCCCTATTAATACTGCAACTCTATCATCACTATATACACTATTAAGTATATTGTTAGCTGTTTCCCTATCTAATAATATACTGTTCTCTAAAGGATTCTCAACAATATCTATATTTAGAAACATTATCTCATTAAGCCACTCAATAAGGGATTTGTAGGAATATATTTCACTATATATGATATCTCCAAGAAGTTTTGAATGTCTTTCTATTTCTAAAGCTTCAATAGAAGGAAGCATAGTAGAATTAGTAATGACAATGATTAGAAATAAGATAGTGTATATGGATGCGATCCTCATTGTATATCCACAAAGTGACTTAATACTCACCTATAAGAATATTTTAATAGGTTTTTAATTTTATAATGAAAATAATTAAAATAATGATTCTTATTTTAATAAGTTATTCGGATGTAAAATACTTGCTTGAATCATAGATAAGCAGTTTTCATAAATAATATATCTCTATTTAGAGATTGAGATGATAATGGTAAGATTACTATTTTGAAAATAGGTTAATATTTCTATAATCTTATAACATTTTATGTGGATGGGACATGTCAACATTTTATAAGATATTGATAAGGGTTATTGAGGAGTCTGCAAGAGTTTTAGTGAATAGGGAGGAGTATGTAAAGTTAATATTATTTACTATAGTGGCCAATGGGCATGCCCTAATTGAAGGGGTTCCAGGTATAGCTAAAACACTAACAGCTAAGGTTGTAGCTAAGCTATTGAATCTTAAATTCTCTAGAATACAGTGCACTCTAGATTTACTACCTTCTGATGTAGTAGGTACAAAGATATATAATCAGAAAACAGGTGAATTCGAGACTAGAGTAGGACCCATATATGCAAATATTGTTCTTGTTGATGAAATTAATAGAGCGACACCTAGAGCTCAAGCGGCTTTACTTGAAGCTATGCAGGAGAGACAAATAACAATCGAAGGTGAAACGATAAAATTACCTAGGCCTTTCTCAGTACTAGCTACACAAAATCCTATAGAGTTAGAAGGAACATTTCCGCTACCTGAAGCCCAGTTGGATAGATTTTACATAAAAATACATATGAATCCACTTGATAGAGAGGCATTGCTACAGCTATTGAAAAAGGGTTATAAGCTCTTGGAGAAAGAATATGAATCACTTAAACCTGTAGTCACAGGAGATGAAGTACTTAGAGCCTCTGAAGAAATAGATAGCATTTATGTTGATGATGATATTCTAAAGTATATCTCTAGAATAGTCGAATATAGTCATAGGCACCCTGCATCTAAGCTTGGTGTATCCCCCAGAGGAGCACTAATGCTACTTACATTATCAAAAGAATTTGCATTAGCTGAAAATAGAAAATATGTTATACCAGATGATGTTAAAATGGCTGCAGTACCAGCGCTTTCTCATAGAATATTTTTAAAGCCTGAATACATAGCAGAAGGCTATAGCGGCATAAGGGTTGTTAATGAAATAATTTTACATGTGGAAGTACCTAAACCCTAAAATAGGAAGACGAGGTATGTGAAGATGATTCTTACAAGCAATGATTATGAAATGAATGTTTATAGCAGTAAAGGTTTAGGGTTCTACCCTATAACATTTATAGTCTCATTACTTCTATCCATATCTATAGCGTCACGTAACAATATTTGTATTCTATTTACAATATTAATATTAGGGACTATATCACTACCTATATCTATACATAGGATTTTAAAGAATGTTAGTGATATTAAAAGCATTACCATGGATATCACCTCCTTGAGTGCTATAGAGGATGAACAGATCGGTATAACAGTTAGTTTTGAATATCAACTATTTGAATTATTAAAAATAAAAAAGCTTACAATAATTTCTGATAAGGGAATAAAGGTTTCAGAAATTTATTTTAGAAAAAATAAAGGAGGGTTTTCAGCGAAGATCTTCATACAAGGTTATTGTGGAAAACATCTGATCAGAGGTCTGACAATTTTCTTCTCAGATCCACTTCTATATATCAATTACAGAATCGAAATTATTCTAGTAAAACCGGTGTTAATTCATATAGTTCCTAAACAAACCTATATAGAATTAAATGTAGAACGAAATATACCCTACATTAGTTATGAAGCCCAATTCTCTAAACGTAAAGGAATAGGTGTAAATATTTTAGGAATACGCGAATATCTTCCAGGTGATGATTATAGAAGGATAGATTGGAAGGCTACAGCACGAACTTTGAAACTTATGGTTAAAGAATTTGAAAAACACTTATGTAGAGACGTGCTATTCATTGCATCGATACATGATGGGTTCTTTACAGGCAATCCTCCTGCTATAGTATATTTACTACGAATTATATTGAATCTCTTAATCAGAATTGTTAATATTGGAGTTAATCTTGGAATAGGTATCGCAACAGAGGGTGAGATTATAGTTTCAAATAGAATAACCAAGTATAATTTAAAGCATATCTATGAAATTTTATCGCTAGTCACATGGCCGTTGGTTATTGAAAGAAAAAGTTATTCTAGTGCAAATAGAATATTACGATGGTTTACAAATGAACTTATAAACAAATTTTGTTCAGAATCATGTTTAGTTATAATCTTTATGGATATTATTGATGATTTAGATATTGAGAATATAAAGAAGATATTAAAAGAATTGATGGTGAAACACTATACATTAAAGATATTTTTAATACAGCCAACCACCATACGCTTTATCCTATCATCAATAGAATTTAATGAATTTAATGATTTACAAAGTGAAGCAGCTACATATAGTTATATAATGAAATACCTTAAAGGTTCAGATATCGTCTCCCCAATAACAGATTTACTATAGGTTACAATTCCCATAGTTAGTTATATTGAATAGAGGTAAAATTCTATGATCGATCCATTGAATACTTACTTAACAACATATAGCTGATATTTTCTATTTTAGTTTAGAGTAGTGTTTTATCAATTGCCATTAACTTGAATGAATTGATTGAAATTTGCTAGTAATTTATTATTGAGAAAAAGAATGGAATAGACTTAATATTCGATTTTTAAGAGTTTATTCTTTTTCTTTGAACCAATCTGGTGGTAAGTCAAACTGCTCTACGACTACTTTTGTTGCTCTATTTATCCACTCTTTTAATGCCTCATCATAACTTTCTGAAAATTTCTTACTCCATTCAGCTATATTGAATTCGTAGGCTAGAGATACTATCACATCTTTTGCTCTTGTACTTTCTAATAATCTCGGTTTAGCACCAGCTTTAATGTTGTATTCTGCAATTTTTCTATACATTTCTTTTGAATGATGATCTATATCTACTTCAATTCCCATTAAACCGTATAGTTTATTCAAGATTTTTTCAGCCCATCCTCTATGGAATCTACATAGTCCGGCATTTTCAATAGCATACTCTTTTATAATCCTAACTACGACTGTTTTGGCAAATTCCTCAGGTTCGGTGAAGGTTGATGTATAATTTGTCCAATATTTTCCTGTTACTGGTATGGGTAATAGTAGTCCAGGGGTCCAGTAATAGTTTGGTGTCATATAGCCTTCGTCTCCATATGGTTGATATACTATTAAGTCTTCAAATTTCATACCGGTTTTTCTAACTCTTTCAGCATAAACTTCATCTAAATATTTAGAAGCGGCTCGCACACCTCTGGTTGCTACAATTTTTAGTACATTAGATGGTCCGTGTATGAGATTGTATAATATTTTTTCAGCTAATTCTGCATTTTTAGCCCATTCATCAACATTCATAAGCATGGGGTCTAGAGCTGGTTTATGGTTCAATCCAAGTTCTTCAGGCATGAGTAAACCTCTATATACAGCTTCAAGAAGCCATGCAACTACATGCCCTATAGTTATAGCATCAAAGCCTAATTGATCAGCTAGATCAACAAGTCTCGCAGTAAGCTCTATCTTCATTACACCTATCATAGGACCTAATCCATTGAATGGCTCATAGTCTGTTTTCTTACCTAGCCATACCTTCTTACATGCAGCAGGACAAGGCTCGCCACATGTTGTCCATGTTTTTGGATTAGATATCCCAACCTTGAATGGTTTCCAGAAATTCTCTAGCAGTATGTCTATAATTCTTTTTCTGAGTAATCTCGATATGTAAATACTATTATAATTGAATATGGGTAGAAATTCTCTATAGTGAGGATAGTTTACACCAAAGGTACCTCCAGCGCCAATCTTTGAATCAAAACGGTATTTTATGGTAGCCTCATTTACAGATGATACATAGTTTTTCCCAAGCAGTGGAGCTAAAAGATTGAACAATTTTACTGCATCTGTAAATTCTATTGGCAATTGTGGCTTATAACCTCCCCCAGCAATAATGGCAACTACATTGTGTGCTTGTGCGAGGACAGAGCCAATACCTCCTCTTGCAGCAAAATCTTCACTACCTTCGGCAATACTCATTTTATTAAAGTTTACGTCTATGGAAATCAATGCACCATAGATTGTCTTCCAAGATGCAGGTCCTACAACTATAGGTCTAGCTTTTAAAGTTGCTATAACATCTCGATAAACATCCAATATATGCTCTATTAATGCATATGCACCTATCTTACCTTTATAACCATTGTACACCTTTTCTAACTCTTCATACTCCATATATTTTAGCTCTACACCTTCTACTCCTTGGCTACCACCTTTAACGATAATTATTGCAGGTTTTTCGCTTCGACCTTCAATTGATATAGCGTGAACTCCACAACCAATAAATCTATAGGCAGCACCACCCATTGCAGATATGTGTAATCCCTTACTTTCAGGACTTCTAAAAATAGCAACAAGCCTATGAGTACCAAAGAGCTTACTGCCAGCAAAAATACCTGCACCAATAACTACCGCATTAGAGGGATCAAACACATCTTTATTCCATGATTGCAACTTCTCATGTATGACAATACCAGCATCTATAGGCCCTAACACTTCAGGTGTCTTATATAACTCAATAGTCCAATTTCCTGTATTAACATCTATACGTAGCACTTTATAATCCAACATTTTTAGGCACCTCTACCTAGGGAATACAATTTTAGTATAGGCTTTAATATGTTGCTAGAATTATCAATATTAACCTTACTACTCCTATTACTCAAAAACAAATGCATTATGCTGCCATGTAGGTGCCACAATTTAAATGTTTTGAATTAAAAAGCATATTATTTAATAACTTCTAGATACCTATTTTAAACATAGAGTTTAACCCTAATGTCTATGATACATCCTTAAGCATCATTTTAATGTAATGGAGAACTATTCTATTTCTATCAATAGAATCGTAACGAAAACAAAGTTTAGAACCTTCTGCACGTCTGTTAAGCAATGTAGATAGGATAACTGGAATAGAGATATAGAAACCTTAATAATACATTTAAATAAATAGAAAATATTCAGTTCTAAGGTTTATGGATGGTTACAAGGATGAATGATTAAAAGTAAGTAAAGTTCTTATACTATTTATGTCTATAAAGGACTTGCTAATTAAATTTTGAATAATGTGATAAAATGAGAATAAGAGATGCTATAAACAGAATTTTGTGGAAATATCGTGAAGCGCTTGAGAACTATTATTTAGTTATAGTTGATAGACTAGACGTAAGTGGGTTTAAAAGAATTCCATTCAAATATATTCACTCTGTAGATAATCATTATGTATATGTCAATAATGGAACAGTTATAATAGCTATACCTATACACAGAGTTGTAATGATAGAAGATGTAAGAGGAGAAGTGATCTGGAGTCGTGGGGAGGATTCTAAAGACAGCTTCTAATATTGTGAACATCTTCATTTGATGTTCATAATTTTAAATAAAGGATACTATAATTCCAAGTTTAGTGAGTATTGAAACTAGAGTAAAGGATGTAATGGTGTATATAAATGATTTTAATCCATACGACGGTGTGCAATTTACAGAGATATCGAGTGGGGGTTCTAAATAACCATATGATTTTGATAGCAAGATTGAAGATGTAATAAAGGTGATGTAAGGTAGACTATAAAATGTTGACAGTATGCTATATAGCATTAGAACTTTAACTGTATGTGTACAATACTCTGATAATCTATTATTTAGATATAGTATGACTATAGCTATTGATGCAACAAGAATAGATTCAATTCGATTACTGAATAAATTAATGGCCATAGATGCAATGCCAAGACAGTACACAATATATTCATTGACATTATCAAATTTTACAATAAAGCTCTGTAGTAGGAGTACAAAACCAATATTAAATATAAACGCTATAAAAATGCTATCTGTATATAGCATGTATGAGAGTAGCATGTTTATTAATGAGAGATTCAATATTGTAAGTACATTTAAGATAGTCATCATTTTGCTAGTAATGGTCAAGCGGTAATATTGATATAAAAGCATTGTTATCGAAACTAGTACTCCTTGAATTAAAAAGCTTATGCTGCATTCCTCTATTGTGAATTTATTTAATAAATGAAGTAATATATTTAAGGAAAAGAAGAATATGATAAGTGTATCAAAATAAAGTGTATTCAAGTTACTAGATCTAGATTCTATCTGCAACATTTTTTACCTCTAGCGGATTTTTATATGCAAACATAATTCCACTACTACTATTCTTATCTATTACAGCAACAATTAGCAGCGAGTCCCCCATGTCAACTGTATATGCATATCCACTCTTAATCGTATTAACTTCATTTGTTGTTATCGTGGAATTCTTTAATTGTTTAGATTCTTTTTTTATACTACTCAATGTTGCTAGTACGGCTATGCTAAGCATTGATGTAGTTAATATTAATAGAGTGATAAAATCCATTAATTTGACACCACAATAATGCTTTGAAAATTTTATAAAAATAAGGGGGTAAACTCAATAATACAGTATTCCTATAGGATTACAGCAATAGTGTTGTGATTAAAATAAATTCGTTTAGAATCTACTATATATATTAAGTAATTCAATATAATCATTGGTGTTACTACTTCTACTGAATCTATGCCTCTTCCTCTGCATCTACTGCAACAATAATACTTTCGCCTACCCCTTAGTGTTATAAAAAGCTAAATTTCCTCTACTATCTATAGAGGTAAGTAAATAGAAATTTAAATAAGTAAATGTTATGTAAATCAGTACTGTAAAAGAATGATTAGAGTCAGAGTGAGATTCAGTGGTAAAATATGTATTTATAACAGGTGGGGTATTAAGTAGTGTTGGAAAAGGAGTCACTACAGCTTCTGTAGCACTACTTTTTCAGTCTATGGGTTATTCAGTAACGATTATTAAAATAGATCCCTATATCAATGTTGATGCTGGAACTATGAATCCCTATGCACATGGCGAAGTCTTTGTTACTGAAGATGGAGGAGAAACCGACTTAGATATAGGGCATTATGAGCGGTTTTTAAATAAAAATTTGAGTAAAAAGAACAATATTACAACAGGACAGATATATTACTCTGTTATAATGAAGGAACGCAAAGGCGAATTTTTAGGAGCTACAGTTCAGATAATTCCACACATCACAAATGAGATTAAGAGTAGAATTAAGGAAGTGGTTGAAGAAGATAAGGTTGACATAGTATTCATAGAGATAGGTGGTACTGTAGGAGACATAGAGGGATTGCCATTCCTTGAAGCAGCTAGACAGATGCGTTTAGAAGAAGGATTTAGTAATACCGCTTTTATACATGTAGCTCTTGTACCAAGTCTTAGAGTAACAGGTGAGCAAAAGACAAAGCCTGTACAACATAGTGTTCAAGAATTAAGGAGAATCGGTATACAACCAGATATTATTGTAGCTAGATGTGAAAAACCGCTAACACCTGAAGCTCGAGCAAAGATAGCATTATTTAGTAACATTCCACCTGAGGCTGTGATATCAAATTACGATGTTAATAATATTTATGAGGTTCCACTAATTCTATACGAACAAGGAATACACTTAATACTTGCAGATAGATTAAAGTTACCAGTACACAATCCTAAAATAGATCATTGGATTGATTTTGTAGAGAGATTAAATAGAAGTTCACAGCCACTAAAAATAGCAATGATAGGAAAGTATACAAGGCTCAGAGATAGCTACATAAGCATAGTAGAGGCAATAAAACACTCCTCAGCATATCTAGGTGTTAAACCAATTTTTAAATGGATTGAATCAACGGACATAGAGGATGGTAAGATAAAAATTGATGATGAATTGAATGGAATTCAAGGCGCTTTAATATTACCAGGTTTTGGAAAGAGAGGGAGTGAAGGTAAGGTCATAGCGCTAAAATACTTGCGTGAACATAATATACCTACCCTTGGTATATGTTTTGGATTCGAATTAATAGTAATTGAAGTAGCTCGAAATATCGTAGGGTTAAAGGAGGCAAATAGCAGTGAGCTAGATAGCGATACACAACATCCCGTCATAGATTTACTGCCATCTCAACAAGGAGTAAACATTATGGGAGGGACGATGAGGCTTGGTTCAAGGCCTATTAAGTTAATCAAAGGAACAGTAGTATATAGTGCCTATGGCGTTGAGTATGTTATGGAAAGACATAGACATAGGTATGGTGTTAACAATAAGTATCTAGATCTTCTTGAAGCTGCGGGACTCATAACTAGCGGTATAAATGTTGAAGATTCCGTGGTTGAGTACATGGAATTAAAGCAACATAGGTTTTATGTTGGGACACAAGCACATCCAGAATTTAAGAGTAGACCTCTACAACCATCGCCGATATATACATATTTCTTAAAGTGTGCCTTAAACTCTAGTTAGATCAACAAGATTTATTTACCTTATACCATTAGGGAGTAAATAAGTGATGATGAAGCTTACAAGGTGTGAAGTAGAGGAATGTGAACGAGGAACCCGCGGCTGAACTATAATGGATATAAGAATTTCTTATACTGATATATTTAATGAAATACGAATAGATAGTGTATCAAATGAAGCTCTTATACTGGCTAGAAATTATGGCTATCTTCCATATATGATTCAGAGATATATTGATATGTTGGGGGTAGCAGAGACAGAGAAATTGCTAAATACATTTGAACACTTTAATTTTGAACCAACAATTTTATGTAATCACATATACATAAGTTGTGAATGGCTGATCCACAGACTTGAAGAGCTAGGATTTACATTAAAAAGAATTCCTTGGTGTAAATACTGCTATAAGGTAGTCTTCCAACCACAATCACCATCATTAGGCTCTATACATGAATTTTTAAAAGGTCTATACTATGTGTATAGAGATGCTTCATCGCTAGTACCACCTCTAGTCTTAAACCCAATACAAAATACGTATATTTTAGATATGTGTGCAGCCCCCGGTGGTAAGACTATACACATTTTACTTTTAATAAACGACATGGGTGTAGTAGTAGCAAATGACATATCGCTTAAAAGAGGGGCAGCTCTATTATCTAATTTGTATAGAATGGGCTTAAAATCACATATAGTATTGGCTGAAAATGCAATAGAGTTACCAAGGAAAATAAGTATAAAATTTGATTATATATTGCTAGATGCTCCATGTAGTGCAGAGGGGGCTATAATGTTTGATCGTAGCAGAAAGATAAAGACTCCTCAACAAATTTTAGCAAAACTTGTTAAAAAAGAAATAGAATTACTTTATTCTGCAATAAAACTTGTAAAACCTGGTGGTACTATTGTATATACTACATGTAGTATAGCCCCTGAAGAAAATGAATATGTTGTATCAAAAGTTTTAGAGTATGTAGATGATATAGAAATAATTGAACCTCAATTAAATTTATGGTCAAAAGGTTTAGTAAAATTTAGAGAATTAAAGTTCAATACTGCAGTAAGTAGATGTATAAGAATATGGCCACATATACATAATATGGAAGGATACTTTGTATGTCTCTTAAAGAAGCACTAAACTATTCATATTGACAGAGAATATAATTGTATTGAATTTTAAATAGTGAAGTTTAAGGTGAGCTGTATGAGGAGCCTCGTGAGGTCTGATAAAAGTTAAATTCTAGCGGCATTTACTTACTAAACAGGAGGATGAAATATGGGCCACTATGATGTTACTATTGTTGGTGGAGGAGTTGCAGGGCTGTATGCATCATACATTATTGCAAAGGCAGGATTTAAAACGGCATTTATTGAAATGAAGAATGAGGAAAAGATAGGTGAAAAAACATGTGGTGATGCCATTGGCGAACATCACTTTATAGAGTTAGGCCTTGAGATGCCTGTGATAGGATTCGATGCAGAGGGGTTTTATAAAGGAGTAAAGATAGTTTCACCTGATGAAAGCAATACTATTACTGTTAATGGTAGGGGTGTTGCGTTAAATAGAAAAAATTTTGGTGTAAGATTGTATAGAATGGCTGTAAATAGCGGTGCAGAAGCATTTCTTGAACATGTTTTTATAAAACCTATAATTGATGGCTCTTGGGTAAGAGGGATAGTTGCTAAAGATAAAAATAATAGAAATGTGACGTTCTTCTCTAAAGTTGTCATAGATGCTAGTGGTGTATCAGCAGTTGTTAGAAGAAGTCTCCCTAAAGAGTGGTGGGTTTCTGAACCAATTCCTAAAGAAGACTATAATGTTACCTATAGAGAGATAGTCTTAGGGGAATTTGATGTAGAAAAAGAATATGCATACATATTTCTAAATACTGAAATAGCTCCTGGAGGGTATTGGTGGTTATTTCCAAAAAGTGATAATATATATAATATTGGATTGGGAATTCAGTGGAGAGAAAGTATAGTAAATCCAAGCATAAATTATGAGAAGTTCATAAGAAGGAGATTCTACAACAAAATATATAAGGTTTTGCATAGTGGGGGAGGAATGGTTCCAACAAGAAGACCCATACCATGTATGGTATGGAACGGATTTGTAGTAGTAGGAGATGCAGCTGCAACTGCTAATCCCATACATGGAGGGGGTATAGGATCAGCGTTAATTAGTAGCATGGCTGCTGCTAAAACAATAGTTGAAGTACTTTCAAAGGATGAACCCTCAATTGAAAATCTATGGCCCTATCATATAGAGTATCATAAAATTTATGGAGCTAAACAAGCCTCTCTTGACGTTTTACGAATATTTCTACAGAGAATGAGCGATAGTGATCTCAATTATGTATTTAAATCTAAATTAATCTCTGGAGATGATGTATATAACATGGGTTATAAGGGATGGTTATCACACTCTATAATTGCTAGAGTTGCAGCATTAATATCTCTAGTAAGAGTACCATCATTTATAGGCAAGCTCTATAAACTTAAACAGTATATGGATAAAGCATATCAACTATATATAAACTTTCCTATCAGCGTCCAAAATTATGAAAAATGGAGAAACAAGGAAAGAGAACTATTTTCAGAGGTTAGAAAATGGATTGACCAAAATTTTTAAGAGATTAATGGTGTTAAATAAACAATGACTTCAATTACTAATAAAGTTAGAGCATGGCTTAATATAGCAAGAATTGGAAATGATATTGCATTGGGTATAGCTACCATAGTAGGATATGTTTTAGGTGGAGGAACACGTCTTTTAGATATGATTATAACATTCATGGTAGGTATAGTTCTTGGTGCAGGTGGTAATATAGTAAATGATTATTTTGATAGATATGTAGATGCTATAAATAAGCCCTGGAGGCCAATTCCATCAAGATTAGTTTCAGCAACAATGGCGTATAGAGTATCTATATTACTGCTAGCTATTGGTACTTTAATAGCTTTCTATCTATCTTATGCTAATGGCTTCATAGCACTTATTGCGGCCCTTCTAGTTTATCTATATTCATATAAGTTTAAACACATTATGTTATTGGGTAACATAGTAGTAGCATTTCTTGTTGGTTTATCGATAATATTTGGAGGAGTTGCATCAACGCTAAATATAGATGTCCTAATCGCATCGCTATTTGCATTTCTTCTTAATATTGGTAGAGAATTTTTAAAGGGAATAGAAGATATTGAGGGTGATAAGATGATGAATGTAAAGACTCTAGCTACAGTATATGGTGTATCTAAAGCCTATGTATTTGCTTTTATAGTCTTTTTACTATTAATTGTAGTAAGTTTCATTCCATATTTATTCTTCAACTATTCAATTGTATATTTAACACTTGCAGTAGGAGTAGATGTAACGGTGCTACTTTCACTATATGTAGCAAGAGATTTATCTCCAAGTAATGCCCTTAGAGCTACAAGACTTCTAAAAATAGCAGTCTTTCTTGGGTTATTTGCTTTTCTCTTAAATAAATTTATAATTTATTAAATTAAGATGATATTATTTAGGCTTATAAGCATAGTTAGTAAAAAATTTTAGGGGTCTATAATTGATTTAAATCTTAAAAGTGTATTTATCTCATTTCTACTCAATATAATACTCTTTATTCTAAAGATAGTAGCATCTATAGTAACTAAGTCGACAGCATTATTTATTGAAGCTCTCAGAAGCCTTAGCGATATTTTAAATAGTGGCTTAGCCTATATTGGGAATCGTGTAGCTCTTAGTGGGGAGGAGTACTATGTATTTAGTAGAAAAATGTATCTTTATGTTTTCGGATTTGCTCTCTCCATAATTGCTTTAGGCTCAATTGTAACTATAGGCTTTATTGAAGGGCTACAAGCTTTTTTAAGGCCAAAAATTATAGAAAATATTTCATTTGGAATACTATTAATATCTATAGCAATGATATTCGACTTTACATCAGCAATACTTGCATTTAAGGATATAAAAGTTTACTTGGATGCAGCTGGATATTCAAATCCATTGCTTAAGGCAGTACTTGTAGAGAATATATATGATGTTGTAGGAGAAAGTGTAGCATTAACAACACTCTTTTTATCAAAATGGAGTAATATGGTTGATGGAATATCATCAATGATTTTAAATACAATGTTGACTATCTATATGGTTAAGTTAGCTAAAGAGAATATTGATGTATTAGTCAATAGAGCAGCATCTCCAGAGACTATAGCAAGAATTGTAAAGATAACGCTGTCAAATCCAGCTATAAGGGATGTTAATACCATAAAGACATTGACTATAGAACCACAAAAATATGCAGTTTTTATGGAAGTTGAAGTAGATCCAGAATTAAGTTTAGCAGAAATAGAGCAGGTAATAGATGATGTTAAAAGTGATATAAGAAGATTTGTAGAAGGGGTGCAATACCTTGTGATAGAGCCTAAAAGACCTGACTCCTCACCTAAAACACATAAAGAATTATTGAGAAAACTAAGGAAGACTAAGAGAGATAGACGGTAATGAAGATATATTCTTTTATTTTTATTCTTCTATACAGACTTCCGACCCTCTATACTTCTTAGTAAAAGCCTTTATAACATCTACATTAAGTAAATTTGCAACACTAAGAGTCCATGCAATAACATCAGCTATTTCCTCCTCAATGTTATCTCTATCATTACTTAGGATTGCATTTGCAAGTTCACCAACTTCTTCAACTAACCATGTAAAGGTTGCATACAACCCCCTAGAGCTATCCTTACCTAGATATTTATCTTTTATATAATCTTGAAGACATCTTAAGTTCATATGAATCTCCAGTAAGTTCATGGTTTGATCTTATTGCTATTTAAGGCTAGAGACCTATATCTAATATAGAGTGGTAAGTCTATTAAAATTTATTAGGTGTTAAATAATAAGTATCTTTGCCATGGGGGAGACGAAATGCGTAGTAAAATACTAGTTATATTAAGTCTTATTGCTATAGCATTAGTGACTCTCACCATAATTCAGCTACTGTTATCTATATTGCTACCTGCATTAGGTAGAGAGGTAGGTCTCTTTCCATTTTTCTGGAGCTGGTGGCTTATTGATATAGCTGCATACACTCTTGCAATGATAACATTGATAGCTGCAGGTATAAGCTTTGAAAAAATTATTAGACACAGAATTCCAATTAGCCTTGACCACTTAAAGTCATCTATGTTCTCAACAGCAACGGCAATTATAGCAGCAACAATATTCATAGTAGCTATGATCAGCTATATTATATCACCAACTATACTATTGTACATGGGGATTCTTGCCTTACTTTTTGCAGCGATACCGTCAGCTATATCATGGCTTATATCACCAGCTATAATAAATCTATCATATAGATGTAGATATGATCCAGAACTTCAAAAAATTGTAGACTCTATTGCTAGAAGGGCGGGCATGGAGTCTCCAAAGGCCATGATTTCTGAAATACCTATTCCAAATGCATTTGCATACTCATCCCCCATCATGGGAAAATATGTTGCAATAACAAGTGGTTTATTGAAAAGTATTAAAAGTAAAGATGAGCTGGAGGCAATAATAGGACATGAGCTTGGACACCATAAGCATAGGGATAATGCCGTAATTATGATCTTTGGGTTATTTCCATCAGTTATATACTTCCTTGGAAGATTTATGATGTTTATGGGAATGCTATCGAGTTATCGTGACGGTGGTAGTAGGCGGAGGGAAGGGACAGGGGGAGTCATTTTATTTATAGTCGGTATAGCACTAATAGTAGTAAGTATACTACTTCAGCTTGCAGTTTTAGCATTATCTAGGTTACGAGAATACTATGCAGATGCACATGGGGCTAAAGTATCATCACCGTATGCCATGATAAGCGCACTAGAATCCCTAGACAGATTTTATAGAAGTTATGGAGTAAAGAGATGGATTGAAGATAGTAAAATAAAAACACTATTTATATACGCATTATCAGAACCATTCATAGGCTTAGAAGAGATATTATCAACTCATCCACCAATATATAAAAGAATATCGTTTCTAAAGACACTTATTGGGAGTCCTATAGAAGCATAAGTGTCAAAACTATATAGATATCACTCCATAACATTTACTTAATCATAATAAAACATTTTTTATATTAATTACCATCAGTAGGAAATATGCTATAACATTTTAGCCTTGGACTACAGATTAAAAATACTTAGTGTTGTTGAATTTGGATGAGTGAGTTATATTGCTAGTAATGCTAAGCTTCTAAGAGTATCTGCAACATCCTCACATTTATCTGCAGCATTCTCTATAGAATCCATAAGCTCTTTACAGAGCATGCAAGCCGAGGTCTTTAGTGAATCGCAAGAGGCTACTATTTTATTAAAAACCTCAATTCTTATATCATCAACTTCCTCCTCAATACGTTCTATTCTATCTGCAATTTCTAGAACAACCTTTGGTTCTTCTACAAGCTTTTCAATTGCTTTTCTTACCATTTTTGTAGCCTCTAAGACCTTTTTACTCATTTCTATCATTTTTCTAATTATGGTGTCAGGGATTTGTGCGTGCATGGAAGATAATATTATAATCCTTCTACTCCAGGCCTTTGTATAAGCAGCTATATCGTCTGATCCCAATATTAATCGCAGTATGGTTTCTCTATCTATTGGGTGAAACACCTCACTTGATAGCTCAAATATTAATTTTTTAATATCATCAGCCTCTCTCACCCTTAAATACCTCTTTCCACTAATTCATTAGCTCATTAATGTTATTGGTAGAGTAGCTTTCTAGAACCTTTACACCATAGTCTACAACAGTAACAATCTTAGAAATGTGGTCTATACACATTTTAATTACTTCTCTTCTTCTTTCTTTTGATATCCATAGCCAAAACGTTATATAGCTTTACCTATAGCAGTAAATATTTTAGGAGGAAATAAATAGCTATTGCAAGTGATGATGTTAATGGAAGTGTTATAATCCATGCAAACATTATAAACAATATCGTCTTTATATTTATTGCCTTTAAACTTCTGTATTTAGCTATACCAGCACCAATAATGGCTCTAGCAGCAACGTAGGTTGTTGATATGGGTATTCCATAGCCAAAGAGAAGATAGGGTATTGTTGTATAAAGCCATACAGCAATAGCATCAGCATTAGCTGATATAGCAGTTGTTATATCCAGTCTCGTTACTTTGTATGCTAAAGTTTCAACAACTTTTCTACCAAGTACAGCACCACCTAAACCAATGAATAACACAGAGAATATTGCTAGAAATCTCATTGCCATAAGATCTGGTATGCCAAGAGTATCTGAGGTTATTGAGATATAGACGCCTATAGCATTAGCAACATCATTAGCGCCAAAACTATATGCAGCTAATGCAGCTATAGCAAGGGCTAACGTGGTTATACATCTATTGCCGTAGCGATTAAATATTTTCTCTGTTAGGAGGTAAAGAGATATTGCTAAGACCATGGCGGAGAGAGGTGATGTTATCCAGCTCAATAATATCTTACCAATAACATTAAGATTCATACAATATGTTTTTCCTTCAATAAACATATATGTTATTCCAACACCAATTACACCACCAACAATGCTATGAGTTGTTAATATAGGTATACCCTTTATGGATGCCATCATTATCCATATAAATGCAGCTATCGATGCTGAAATAGCTCCTAGAATCTCTATATTACTTACAACACCTCTACCCTTGTAGAAGAGCACCTAAAGATAGAGAGATAAAGAATAGAAGTAGAGCATATTTATAGCTTAGAATCTTTGAACCAACTACTGGAGCAATAGAATTTGCAAGATCATTTGCCCCAATTGCAAGTGCTACAAGGGCAGAGATTCCTAGGCCTACTATAATTAATGTGTCCACATTCTACACCAAGTTAATGATGATATGTTGCCTTAACTTGAAAACATTCTCTATATGATGTATACACATCCATAACCATATTATACACATGTAGTATAAAGATATATACCGCATATTGAAATAAATTTTGAGTAGTATACTAAAGGCGTAGGTGATATATTGCGTGTATATAAACGAAGAGTTCAACGCATAGGTAGCTCAACGTATATAATATCCCTTCCTACACAATGGGCTAAGGAAATTGGTCTAGAACCTAAAATGGAGGCAGCATTAGAAATACTTCCAGATCTCTCCATAAGACTCTATATACCTTCTAAACACATAACTACCTTTTCAAAGGAATATGTGGTTACAGTTAATGTAAATTATGGTGTTCATGATATAGTAAGGGAGATTATAGGTGGATATATAGCAGGTGCAATAAATATAAAGATAGTGTACAAAGGGATTAGAAGGGAAGTCGTTGATGAAGCTATAGCTCTTTCAAGGGAGAGATTAATGGGTTTAGAGATTGTTGATGAAGATATTTCGTCAATTACTTTACAGATAGTTGTAGATCCTAATCTAAGTGATATTACTAGTGTTATGAAGAGGATGATTAGAATAGCTACATCAATGCATGAAGATATAGCTACATATATTGAAAAACTAGGTGATAAAAGTTTACTTGAGGCTGTTATAGCTAGGGATAATCTTGTTGATAAACTTTACCTCTTAGCACTGCGCCAACTCATAAGCATGTTAATGGATCCATATGAAATGGGTAGAAGAGGGCTAAACTATATAGATTCTATATACATATCATTGTTCATTAAAAGCATTGAGAGATTTGCAGATCATGCTGTAAACATTTCACTAACACTACTAAGCTTATCTGACATACCGAAATACATACTTGAAGTATATAGAAGTGCTCTAAATGTATTTAAGAAAGTTGCTGAAGCATTTATAGCTGGTGATAAAGAGAATGCTGTAAATGTCATTAGGGAGGTTGAGAGGCTAAGGGTTATAGAGGAAGAGTTAAGAAAGATACACGGTGAAGATATGGCAAAACAACCAGTAGTTACAAGAATTTTAGATGCTATTGCAAGAATTCTAGCTAGGAGTATAGATATAGCAGAAGAGGTTATAGATATGACAGCAGTTAGAAGTATAGTAGCACCACATTTTAACCAGTTTAACATAGAGGATGAAAGATGATATAGGATATATTATGAGAATAGCTATAATTTACTATGTATTGTAAAACGTAATACAATGCAGCAATTGAATAGCTTTATAATCTATTGCTAAGAACCTAGATAATTGGTAAGAGTGTTAACAACTTGTCTAAGGTCTATGACTACACTCCAGGCTCTTGCATGAGGATCATATTCTATCCTAGCCTCATCCAAATCTTGGGTATACTCCTTAGGTCGGGGTCTAGGGACGGCAAATATGGTTATATATGGTGGTACAGCTAGATATTGAATATTTGCTAGAGCTTCACTACATCCATATGACGTGCTTTTTTCTATAAATCTAAGTGTAAAAGATCCCTGGTACTCAGATGGGGCACAGATATTGACTGCAGCAACATTATTGTAACTATTACCAACACAAGATACTATAAAGGGGTGTGATATGGTCCTAGAACAAAATTCTAGGGGATCTCTACAGCTAAGAACTATAGAAGATACTGTTTCGGATAGTCTATAGCTTTGAGCGTAATTTGAAATCCTATAGCCGAGAACCATATTTTCAACATGTTTATTTAAATGATATTCTATACTTGCTACAGAATAAGCTTTATTTAGAGCCTTATTGACCTCTTGTGCTAGTCCCCTTAAAGTTATCCCAGGATGGGGCTCTAGAATATTTAGAATAGCAAGGTCAAGACCATCAAATTTTCTAGGAGATAAAACATACTCTCTATCTATCCTATAGCTATGCTCCATAGCTATATCCAGTCCTTTTTCTACAAGTTCTTTGAACTCTAAATCGACAAACATATTAAGAAGCTCTATTAATGGTTTAGATCTTAAAACAAAATCAAACTTCTGTATAAATGCTATATTCTCTTTAACATCCTCAACACCTATAATATCCGTCCTTAAAGGACTCTGAAAAACTATATGTAACTCACCAGTAGGCGTCCAAGTAATAGAACGTAGATATGGAAGTCTAATGGCAATTTCGCTCCAAATACTAGGATCTCTGGGGGGTCTAAGCTTAAGACCCTTTAGAAGTACTGTCACTAAACCTAAACCTAGTTTGCTTTGTAGAACATCAGTCCATACGTATATTCCATAGCGATCCCTAAGAATATTAAACATAGACATAATTTTCTTATAATCTATTCCAATAACTTTAGAAAGTCTCGTAGACGTAACAGTCCTTTCAATATATATTTTCTCAAGGATACGTGCCCTCACAATAAAATCATTACCCATTGTTATCAACGGTATAGCTAGTATATAACTCCTAACTCTTAAATATGTTAAAAGAGAAGTTATATATCTTCTTTTTATTCTCTACCCCCATAAGGGGTGTTGAGAAGCTTCATTATAGTCTTTTTAAAAGTGAGGTGGATCCTACATTTTTTCTGGTGTTAATATGAGGTACTCTAAATTAGCTAGATACATGCCTGTCATTAAGGTGGCTGCTGTTGCAATAACTATAGCTACCGCTAAGACCATTACCCTTACTAGTGGAGACGTTCTACCTCCAAGTAGGAGTGCCTACTGAGTTTTGCTAAAGAGTTTTTAAACTTTTTTATTATGTTAATAACCATCTTATTTTTGTGAAAATGTATAACTCTCCCTAGCTCTACCTACCACCTGTGGGGTGTGCGCAGGTGGTAGGTGTAGAGAGTTATGAGATGTGTATAAGGAGGATTTCTAACAATATTATACCCGGCTTTGTGCAGCTTATAGAAATACTCTCTGGTAAAAGTTTTGTAGAGCTTGTTAAGTATGGTGGTATTAGGGATGTTGTGTCTAAGGTGTATTCTTCAAACGCTGTAGATACCATTATCAACATTTTAGTGAGACATATTGAAAAGACTTGTGGAAAGGATTGTTAATATACTGTAAGTTTATTGGTATATCGATTTTGATTTAGAGAGATTTACGTTCCTCCTTTATACTTCATAATGTTAATAACTGCTATGGCATTCCTATTTTTATTTATCTATGGTATATTTATATGGGCCTTTAAAGTATAGATCTAGAATCTCACTAACTTCACTGGATGGCAGAATAATTCTTGCAAGCTTAATGATATTTTCTATTGTTGGATTTCTTCTAACCTCATTGGCAATATACATATATTCATGGTGTTCATATAATAGGTATCTGAGTAACTGCGATAGAAGCCTTCTACCATCAGAATTCAAGACTAAATTTTTATCAAAATTTAGCGTAATATTTTCTAGAAGTATACGCATAAGAGTTCTAACCTCACGACCAAATCTTTCCACTCTAACTTCACCACAAATATTCAACTATAGCCTAACAGGAAATATCCTAATCAGTTTAATTAAGCTTACCTTTCAATAGATACCATAAAAACTCCAGGGATAGACCATTAAGCTGCTATAGTTCCTCCATCATCTACAACCATTTACACTCTTTATGAAAAATCCAAATACATGCCTATTCATTACTCTTATCATGAGTAGTATATAAATAAAACAATGTGTAATAAGCTACATAGATTTAGAGATTGCTATACCCAATTATACCGAGTATTAGACGAATATAAGACAGGGGAATCTCTAATACAATACATAGATTGGATTTATATTCAAAGAGCAGTAAATTACTTAAATTTGGTGTAGAAGCTTAACGGATTCAATATATAGTCTATGTCATTTAGTTGAAGCCTCCTATAAAACGATAGTTTAATTCAGATAAATAGTATGGCATCCTACGAATTACATCTACGTTATGTTACTGGTTAACGATTTCGTAGTAAACTTAAAATAGGGTATTTGACTATCTTATAGATCTATGGGTGAAAATGGCATGAAGCTTAAGAGTTGTAGTGTTAGAAGTGGGAAAACTGTGGACTACTTCGGCATTAATTCTATAGGTAATATAGAGAGTTTTGTATCAAATGTAAAGAGGGTATATATTATCACGAGTCGTAGTGCGGCAAAGATTAGTGGAGCCTTAGATGATGTAGTGGCGATATTGAATAGGTATAAGATATCCTATAGGATATATGATAGGGTTTTGCCTAACCCCTCTACAAATACTGTTAACGAGGTTTCGGTAGATGTATGGAGGTTTAGAGCTGACGCTATTATAGCTATTGGTGGTGGTAGTGTTATTGATGTAGCAAAAATTGTTAGTGTTATTGCTGAGTGTGGTGGTGTTGTAGAAAACTATATAGCTGATTCACAGAGCTTTTGCGGTTCTCTACCACTAGTAGCTGTTAATCTAACTCACGGTACAGGTTCTGAGGTTAATAGATATGCTGTTGTAACCATAGATCAGCCTAGGACAAAGATAGGTTTAGCCTCTGAATTTATGTATCCTATTATAAGTGTTGACGATCCAAGGTATCTACTTTCACTACCACTTAATCAGACAATCTATACAACACTTGATGCTTTCTACCATGCTGTTGAAGCTGCCTGTAGTAGAAACTCCTCACCATATATAGTGGCTATAGCTGAAGAAGTTGTTAAGATAATTAGTGAATGGCTTCCTAAAGTAGTGAAGAATCTAAATGATATAGATGGTAGATCATGGCTACTTTACGCCTCTATGCTAGCAGGTATAGCTATAGATAATAGCAGGGCACATCTAATACATGCTATAGAGAATGTGCTTAGTGGCTTAAATACTAATTTACCACATGGTGCAGGTCTCGCTATGCTAGGTCCAGCGGCCCTAACATACCTATATGCTAGTGAGTATGAAAATCTGTATAGAGTTTTAAGACATTTAGACCCATCGATTCAGCCAGACCCTAGTGATAATGTAAAGGTGGGTGAAGCTGTAAGAAGATTTCAGCAATTAGTTGGATTTAGTGAGAGGTTAAGTAGCTACGGATTTACCATTGATGATATTGATAGAATTACTGAAACTATTGAAAAGGCATTGTCATACGCATTAAAACTGGCACCCATAGATGTAACTAGAGAGATTATTAGAGATGTATATCTAAAGGCTCTCTATCTGGTGTAATTTAGTGAAAGCAGTTTTTATAGGCAATATAACGATTGATGATATAGATGGTCGATATAGGGTTGGAGGCTCTGGATACTATGGTGGTAGGGCGCTAGCTGAATACCTCAATGTGGAAGTATATATTGCTACCCATATAGCAGACACTGTTAGGGGTTTAATTAGAGGCATTTTAGATCTCTATGGAATAAAGGTTATTGAGCTAGGGGCAGATAATACACCCATATTTATTATAAGTAATGGTAAGGCAGTAGGCTTTAGAGGGGCAAGTCCAACAATAGATATAGAGGCAGTTAAAATGTATACAAAAATGTATAGATTTGACATAGTATATATAACACCAATAATGAATGAAATTCTTGAGCACCAGATAGCCTACGTCAAAGAATTCAATTCAAAGGTTACAGCAATCGACATTCAAGGATTTGTAAGAGAGCGTTATGATGACGCCATAAAATGCGTATGGAAGTGGGGTTCAGAAGAGGTACTACTTAATGTAGATATTGTTCATGGTAATATAAAGGAATTCTGCTTTACCGATAGAGAGGCAGACATTATCAAACATGTTAAGGATCTCAGCTCAGCTAGTAAAACAGTGTTTTTAGTAAGCCTAGACTATAGAGGACTCTATCTAGTGAGCAATGGTGAAGCTCTATATATTCCATCACTTTCAGTAAAAAGTATCGATGATGTTGGGGCAGGTGATATATTACTTGCTGTTACTGGCTATTTTAAGGCTATGGACATGAACACACTTGAGTCTGTTGCTAGAGGCGTTGTAGCAGCTGCATTAAAAACAGAAAATGCATACAAAGAGTGGTTTAACAGAGAACTTCTAGAGATGTATAGCAGAGAATTGATAGAATCTGTAAGGAGAGTAGACATTTAATTGCCATTTAAGATCAGTAATAAGTCTATTCCTATACAGTGTATAGTAAATGTTTTAAGTAAATCTTGCAATAGCTATAAGAGCATAAGCTCTAATTTTCTTAAACTTATACTATGTGTTAAACAGATGGTTTTACCTATGTTATAACATGGTATAAGAAGCATTTATAAAATTACTTTGTCTTTATCTATATGATGCGACTTATTAGTGGTAGATTACTGTTTTTAGGATCGTAGTACAGATTTTACTTTTACATAAATACATATTTAGTGTGGTATTCCATAAGCTACACTATGATAGAGATTTGTGATAGGTATCATCTTTGGAGTAACATACTATACCTTTTTAAGAAGTTTTGTGGTTATTGAAAAATTATTATTAAAGTTTATAAGGATTTTGTAGTAATGAATTGAATTGGTGAAAACCATGGCCACATGTCCAAGGTGTGGTTTTGAAGGTATGGATACATACAGATTTCAATTGCCATCTGAGTTACCTATGCCCTTGCTTATAGCGATATCAAAGGGTGTTAGAAGTGAGATAGAAAAATTGCTAAAGAGATATTCAGCCATAGAGCTAAATATATGTATGGGGTGTGGATATACTGAGATAAGATTTAATGCAAGGAGCTAGTACCAAGTTACAATAGCTCTAACTTTCGATGGTACATCCTCTATACCTCTCTCAACTCTAAGCCTTAGAAAGGCATAGCGTTTCACCCTATTATCTACCTCAATCGATATTGTGTCACCACCATTTAATATTCCTGATGATATATTGCGCCATATGCTATCAAAATACTCCTCCATGAGAATGGGTTGAGCAGATGCATATAGCCTCCATTTTACAGAATTCTCGCCTATATTGACTAGCGTTATAGTAATAAAATCAAAATCCAGTACCTCTAATGGTGGATCTAGCCAGATACCCCTAGGACCGGGATCTAAATCCCATGCCAGTAACCATGATAGTGGTGCCTTGGGGATTTCAAGCAATTCAATAACTATGGAGCCCGCATATCCCCTCCAATCTACAGCAGCTACAGTCCCCCTAAGTGTTGGAAATACATGTGAGGTCTCCATTAAGCCATATCTACTTGGTCTATAGTAATGGATAGGATAGATGGTGTATGTCGACATTACTCCCCATCTAGGTCTACAAAAATAATCTATAGCAACTATACCTCCACCTGCTTCAAGGCCAACAACAGTTAGATTTCCACCAGATTCAGCAAGGCCAATCCTAAATGCACTATGGGGTTTAAAGAGCCAAAAATTATTTGTGCTTCCAACCCCTTTAGGACACTGCCATACAATAGAGCCCTCTTCATCCAATTCATATATACCTGAGAAAACACCATTTTGTACAACTATATAGTTACCGCCAAATGAATTACTATGAATACCACTAGTTGTTGAACCAAATACCCTAGAAATCTTTGCCGCTCCAAAAATTGGAATACTCCACACAGTTACACCATTGAAAAACACCTTTCTTACAAAACCACCATAGCCACTAGCACCATAATCTGTAACTATAACACCCTTGCCATCAGATGATGGTAGTATGTCCTGAGGCCATTCAGAATCGTCTAAAGCTAAACTCCATTTAACTTCATGTGAATCTCTATCTATCAATATCCATCTACCAGCTCTATCAGAACACAGTATATCGCCTGGTTCTACATTAATTGCAGGAATTTCCTCTATAGCTATATGGGCGGTATGAGGATTTGGAATAAAGCCTCCGGGTACCTTTATCTCTTCCTCAATAAACTCCTTAGCAATATCGTAAATTATAACACTAAATCTATTGTGTGGATCAGCCATAACAAGCTTCTCTCTATTGTCTTTAGGATCAATAATATGTTCTGCGTAATGTGGCGTATATCCAGGTTTGTAAAAGAGTATTCTAAATTTAAAACCAGATACATTTAATATATCGTTAAACTTCATAAATAATACCATGGTATAGCTGTTATAGTGTAACAAATATAATAAACATATATACCTTTATAAGCAAAAGTTGTAGGGGATGTATGGGCATGAGTGTAACTATAACTCCACCTAGCATAAACGAGATGCTAGCTAGCGCTCTTTCAGATCCACAAACAGCTATTGTAATAGCAATACAGTTTTTCCTAGGGCTAGCCCTAGGCTATATATCTATAAAGGCAATAAAATACATACTAGCATTTATAGCAATATTAATTTTAGGTACATTTTTATCTGTGTGGAGCCTAGGAACCTCTACAGCTGAGGTATTTAGGACCATCAGCAACGTTATTGAGGTTGCAAAAAGCTTTGCTATAATGTTAGGGCTTCTCACCATAGGACCTATATCTATAGGCTTTATAATTGGAGCAGTAGTGGCTTTAATTAAAAAATAGCCTTCCTATTAAACAAATATTAAATATTATTTTATGCACTACTATATCCGCCATTGTATGTAGATCTATTCAATGGAGCGTAGGAAAGATTTAAGTCGTCTTTGGAAAGCCAATATTGATGGCATATAAATATAGACTAATATAGAGTGAGTTATCCGTGTTAGCAGTAAAATTCAAAAATTTAAACATAGTTGTATAGATTGTGTTTAGTGAAAATTGCAAAAACTTATAGAGGAAACTATGGAATGCTTTATAGCCTTCTTAAGTTAAGAAGACATGTGAATTGGTTAATACTATTATGTTAGAAGAGCTATGGTTTATCGCATTAGAATTGTTCAATAATACACAATGTTGTCTCTATACGTAAGAGAGGTGGCATATAAAACATCGTATTTGTTAAAATAGCATTATTGTGAAAATGTGTTTTAGAAACCCATAACCAATTTCTGTGAAGCAATAAAATGTAAAGCTCTCTATGACAAGCAAATATATTCATCATTTAGCAAGATAAATGGCATCTTGAGGTATAAGCGGAAAATATAAGGCAATAGTTAGAGTAAAAACAAAATAGAATGAATTATAGTGGGCTAGCTAAAAGGATTGACATAATATGATCTAAAAGAATTGCAAAGATTATAATGATAGGTTAATTGTTAGATGTATTACAAATAAATTAAAGAAAAGCTTTATAGAAAATCAATTCATAGATTAATTAAAAATATAATCAAAATATTGACCTAATATATGGCTAGGCTATCCATATCTATGGAAGAAGCCTTATATATCCTGTTTTGCCTCTCCTTATTTTGGAGGTTATGTATGTCTGTTATTGAAGAGTTTGTTAAAGCTATTATTGATCTTAATGAAGCAAAGGCTATTGATTTAGCTAAAAAACGTTTAGAAGTTGAAGATCCTATGGCCATCCTTAACGATCTTAAGAGGGCTGCTGAGGTTATTGGTGAAAAATATGAGAAGGGGGAATACTTTATAGCCGATCTAGTTATGGCTGGAGAAATACTTAAAACAATATCTGATATGGCTAGAGAAAAACTTAGAGCTATGGGGAGGGCTAGAGAGGTTATAGGAAAATTTGTTATAGGTACTGTTGAAGGGGATATTCATGATATTGGTAAGAACATTGTTGTTACTATGGCTGAAGCAGCAGGTTTTGAAGTTATAGATCTAGGCGTAGATGTAGCGCCAGGAAGGTTTGTAGAAGCAATAAAACAGTACAACCCAGATATAGTTGGAATGTCATGTTTAATAACAGTTGGAATAGAATCTATGAAGAAAACTGTTGAAGCTATAAAAGAGGCTAAATTAAGAGATAAAGTAAAAATTATTATTGGTGGTGGTAGAGTTGATGAATATGCTAAAGAATATATAGAAGCAGATGCATGGACAAATGATGCAGCAACAGGAATAAGAATAATGCTTAAATGGATAGAAGAAAAAAGAAAAATTGGGTGATATAGAATGGCAGTAGAAAAACAGCCAATAGATTTCTGGATTGAAAGACATGAAAAAGAGCCTGATGTGGTTGCCAAGGAAAAAGCTGAGAGATTCTTAAAAGCTGTTGAGTTAAAGGTTCCTGATAGAGTTCCTGTGGCTGGTGTTGGTGGAGACTTTCTCTGCCAATATACTGGGATCTCATGGTATGATTTATCATATAACTTAGAAAAGATACCTCCAGCAATCTATAAATTTGTGCACGACTTTCCAAGCGATTGGGGTATAGTATTTGCGCCAATGATGCTTGAAGGATTTATACTCGCTCTTGCTTTCGCCGACTTTCCGGACTTCTCAAATATTATTAGATTCTTGACAGGACCTGTACATGATATAATAAAGGATAAATGGAGTCAGTGGCCAGGTAGGGAGATTAAGGAGGATATGCACCCACAATTTAGGGGAGGAGAATTTATGGAGCCTAAAGAATATAAAAAGCTTATAGAAAATCCCATAGAATTTATACACAGTACTATTCTACCGAGAGTATGCCCAGGTCTAGGGGTTCCGGGATCTCCACAATGGAATGGTGCATGGATAAGAGTTGGTATGACTATGCAAAGAATAACATCATTTCAAATGCAACTATTTACAGAAATTGGTAAGAGGGGAAGCACGGTATTTCCAATAACAAACGCATACGTACCAGCAGATGTTATAGGTGACTTCCTCCGACATCCAACTGGGGCCATGCTTGATATGAGGAGGCATCCAGATGATTTTAAAGCTGCATGTGAATCACTTATAGAACCCATACTTAAGATTGCTACTGCTATACCGCCAATACCACCACTTACACAATTCTTTATACCTCTACACCTAAATGAAATGTTGCCACCAAAACTCTACAATGAATTCTACTGGCCATATCTAAAGAAAATTATTGAAACACTTGTTGGAAAAGGCTATAAGGGTTTTGTATTCTTTGAAGGAGACCATCTACCACATGTTGACACAATTCTAGAGCTTCCTAAGGGCTGGGGCGTAGCCTGGTTTGAAAGACCAAGAGACTTTATGAAGGTTTGGGAAAAGCTTAAAGGACATACAACAGTAATGGGTGGAGTATCAACATCGCTAATTGTTGGAGGAACCCCTGAGAAAATCGATGAGTATATAAAGAACCTCCTAAATAAGATAAAGCCTGAGGGAGGATTCATATTATCGCCTGGCGTAAACGAATTGCCTAAGGGTACACCTATAGCTAATGTAAGAGCATACATTAATGCTGCACTAAAATATGGTGTCTATTAAAACTAAAATAATATAATCACCATAATTTCTTTTTTAAATAATCATTATGTATCCTAGAGCGTAAACATGTCATATAATGATTAACCACAATTTATTTACATTGAAAATTGGTAACCATAATAATGGCGTTAAAAGAAGTTCTAGCATTGTTTAATAATTTCAACGGAATTAAAGAATGCTATTCCAATCCTTAAGAATAGTATGGTGTAGCTGTATGCTAGTTACATTCATATATAAAACTGTTTTTTTATACAATTCATTTTAGGAGTAAACTATCCCTTAATTTTCATAAATATTTATAAATAACTGTTAATATAACGGCCAGTGGAGGTGGAAAAATGTCGAGTACTACAATTCAACCTAAGCCAACACTATTACCTGCAGTATTGCTTGCAGTTTCAGCCCTTATAGCTGGTGCAGGTTTTGGTATATATGCGCCACTTTTGGCAGTACATGCTTTAGAAATGGGGGCCTCCGAAGCTATAGCTACGGCAATGATTTTGGCTCTTCCATCGATTTCAGCATTAATTCTTCTCTTACCTATAGGTATAGTAGCTGATAAAACAGGCAGAAGGAAGGAGATTGTGGCTATAGGTTTGGTTCTTGGAATAATATTTAATGCATTACTTGGTATTGCACGTAGTTGGACTGAACTAGCTATCTATAGAACCATTGCTGGTATAGTATTTGCCTTCACATCTCTGTATTTGGCGATGGGGGTATTAATAGCACCTCCAGAGAGAAGGGGTACGATTATTGCCTTTCTCGGAGGGTCTATGATGTTGGGTATGGGTGTGTCACAGTTATTTGCAGGTATGATTGCAGCCGCTCTTGGAGGTTATCAACCTGTCTACTTCCTTGCAGCTATATTAACACTGATTTCACTCCTCCTTCTACTACCTGTTAGAGTTCCTAGGGTTCAGCTACCTGCTATGAAGGCTTCTGATGTCGCTGCTGCATGGAGTGCTAGAGGTGTATATTGGACGGCTATAGCAATATGTATCTATTTAATTGGCTGGAACTTAATGTATCCATCACTATCAATAGTACTTAGCGTTATATATGGGGCACCTCCAGAGATATACTCACTTGCAATGGGTGTAGCATCAATAATGCTTGGTGTTGGTACGTACATATGGGGTCCAGTTGTAGATAAGCTAGGTGGCAGAAGAAGTCTTATAATGGCCATACTCGCTTCAGCTATAGTTACTTTCATAATGTATCCTGCCTTAGGAAGTATGTGGGCCTATACAGTACTCTTCTGGATAGTAACACTCTTTGGTGTTGTAGGCATGCCAGGAACAAGCTACGTTGCATCTAGAAGTGTTCGCCCAGAGCTAGTATCAGTAGCAATTACAGCTATATTCTTTGCCATCTCTATAGCGTCCATTGTAGGCGGATTTGCAGCAGGAGCACTAATAGCAGCAGTTGGTCTTGGGACAACAATCCTTATAGCAGCAGTCATAGAACTCATTGGAGGTTTAATGATGTTTGGTTTACCAAAGGTATAAAACCACATCATACACATTTTTATATCAATCAATTCTTTTTTATTTGAATTCGCATTAAGTGTGTTAGAGGCTTTCTTAATAAAGTGTTCAAGCTTATCATAAAAAGATGCTTTCATATAATAATGATGTTTATTACATACACTACCTTCTTCAAGACCCATTTTACAATGAAAACCGTTGATTTACCATGCACATGGTAATAACTTAAAACATGTTTTATCATCTGCCATGGAGTAAAACCGCCAGTTCGAGTCGGAAGAGATGTAAATTATATATCTGTTAACATATTTTGATATACCTCATGTTGCTAGGAAGTTCATGTTAGGAAAGATAATGTTATGTACTAAATTTAGCTAGTTTAAATGACTTCATTCTATCCATTAGTGGCTTGATTAGTTCTTTTACTGATCTATTATCAATAAACTTTCTAATGGAATATTCATTGAAGAAATTAATAGATCTACCTAGAGGAGTCAGAGAAACTATAGTGTAGCTACTGCCCTATTGTTTATGTTTAGAATTATTTTACCATTCCCTTCTACAACTTTACCTAGCTTATAGAATGTGAAGCCATATTTCTCAATTATTTTCTTAACTATGTCTAGATTATTTTCATTGATTATTAAGACCATTCCCACTCCCATGTTGAAAACTTTGTACATTTCATTTAGGGGTACATTACCTAACTTCATAATTACATTGAATATCTTTGGAGGTTCTGGTATTTCCAGCACTAGATCTATATCATGGCGAATTATCCTCTTTAGCTTCAAGAAAGCACCCCCAGTTATATGAGCAGCAGCCTTAACTAATTCTTTCTCTTGAAGTTCAAGCATTAGATTAGAGTATATAGCTACAGGTTTCGCTAGTTCTTCAGCTAAATTTATACCTTCTACTGTAGCCTCGTAGCTCAACCCTTTGCTTTCAAGGATTTTTCTTACTAAGCTGTAGCCATTTGCATGGAGACCCCAGCTAGATATGCCTACAACTATATCTCCTATTTCAACTCTATTAATTTTCTCTTTCTCCTTTATTGCTAGCACAGTACATACAACATCAACACCGCTTACAAGATCTGGTAGAATAGCTGTTTCACCACCTAGAATAGCTACTTTAGCTACCTTAGCAGCATCAGTAATACCTTCGATAACCTCCCTAAATATCTCTTCATTGGAATAGGGCATAGCTATGTAATCAACAACAACAATAGGTTTTGCATTATCACACACAACGTCGTTTACATTCATAGCTATACAATCCCATCCAGCTACTCTTAGCCTGCCTAGCTTTTGTAACACTATAGTTTTAGTGCCAACACCATCCACATGAAGAACAATAGATCTATTGTTTAACTTAATCGATGCTGCATAGCCTCCCAACCCATTTATGTCGTAGCCTAGCTCCTTATTTAGATCCTCAATCAGCTTAAGAGCATGCTTATGCATAGACCTATGCTTAAATAAATCAACACCTGCTCTACTATAGCTCCAGTTATCCATAAGCATCACTCAATGACTATATATGACGCTGCCCTTCTAGCTTTATTTAATGCTTCTTCAACTGTTCCACCTCTCGCTAAAATTACAGCCATTCTCCTATCTCTATAGGTATACGGTTTGCCAAATACCCTAAGGTCAACCCCCTCTATATTCATAGCTTCATAAACTCCTTTGATCCTCGGAGCCCATAGATTCTCTTTATCAGTATAAATAGCTATAGAAGCCGCTGATGATAACAGTCGAGGCTTTGGTATTGGTAGACCAAGGACGGCTCTAACATGTATAGCAAATTCGCTTAACTCTTGGCTAGCCATAGTAACCATACCTGTATCGTGAGGTCTTGGAGCTACTTCACTGAACAACACCCTTCCATCTTTGGTTAAGAACACCTCAACCCCAAATATCCCCAGACCCCCTAAAGCATTAACAATCCTAATACCTATCTCCCTAGCTTTCTCTAGTATAGCACTAGACTTTGTTGAGGGTTGCCACGATTCTATGTAGTGATACCTTCCATACCTCCAGTGCTCAACAGGTTCGCAAGACTCTGTCTCAACCCCTTTGTCACTTACATAGCGATAGGTGAGTACTGTGAACTCTGTTTCTAAATCCACAAATTCTTCAATAATAACCCTTCTACTCTTACCCCTTGCATGACTAACTGCATATTCATATGCCTTCTTAATGTTATTTGGATTGGACTCTAAGATCTTCACATGCCCATGTCCACTACTGCTCATCTCTGGCTTTATTAAGCATGGGTATCCAACCTTATCGCATGCTTCAACAGCTTCATCCGAGTTTAATGCAAAAGCGTACTTTGTTGTTGGTAAGCCTACCTGTTCTGCTGCAAACATCCTAAGCTCTATTCTATTCATAGCTATCTTAACAGCTCTAGCGTTAGGAACTACAAAGAAGCCTTTGGACTCTAGTTCTTCTAAAGCTTCATATGATATAGCTTCTACCTCAGGTATTATAACATCGGGTTTCTCCCTTTCTACTAAGGCTTTAACAGCATTAGGGTTGAGCATATCTATAATATACCTTCTGTGGGCTACGTGCATCGCTGGAGCCCAATCATATCTATCAACTACAACAACTTCCACCCCTAGCCTCTGGGCCTCTATAGCTACCTCTTTACCTAACTCGCCACCGCCTAGGAGCATTACTTTTACTGAGCTACCGAACATAGGTGTTGTTAAGAACTCCCTCTTCTTAAACATCAAGTTCTTTCACCTCACGAAGCTTATTAAGGGGTTGTCAAAAACTCCTTCTCCAGGGATCCACACCAGCATCTTACCTAGTAAACCATTTGCTACTCTAGATCTATAGACAGTTCTAACCTTCTCCGCTATTCTCATTCTATTGCTTAACAGCTCCTCAGACCCTATGTCTCTCCTATAGAATAATGGATGTCCATCGAGGGAATAGACAAAATTAACAGCTAACTCACTCTTCTTGTATACCTCCTCGTAACTATCACCCTTACAGACTATCTCTATAGCTCTCGAACCTTTGGTGTAAAGCTTTCCATCAGCTCTACGTTCAACACTTGCATATAGCGTTTCACACCCTATCTCCCTAATCCTAGCCTCATCGATATACACGGGATGTCCAGAAGCAAGCTTCCTGTTGTCTGGATAACCAGCTGGTGCAATAGCTTTAACTATTGTCACAATACTCTCATCTATCATTAGCTTAACGCTAGACAGCCTTCTATTGGCAGCTCTATCGAGTATTTCAAGGAAATCGCTTTCAACTACCGGGATAATATTGGATAACTCAGGGTCTCCAAACCTACTGTAGAACTCTATTACCGTAGGACCCCAGAACCCTGTTAACATCATCTGCCCAGCAAATGCGCCTACATATGGTTCTCTAACTTCTGTTTGTAGAACTTTTAATACGTTGGAGATTATTTCAAATGTCTTTCTATATTCATCAAAGGTTACAAAGGGTAGTAACCAGCCTGGCCCCTGTATGCTCCCCATACCACCTGTTTCAGGCCCTATGTCAAATTCAAAAGCATGTGGATGATCCTGTACAAGTGGTAGCGGTAACACTGTCTCGCCGTCTGTTACAACCATAGCAGTATATTCTACTCCTTCAACTCTTTGCTCAACGAGTATCTTATAGTCTATATCTTTATAACTATCCATTTCCGCAAATAGTTTCTCCACATAGTTCTTCTTAACCTCTAGCCTATCCTTCGCTAAATAGGCCTGGGCATCCTTAAGAACCTTAACACCTTTACCGCCTGCTTGCCTAGCAGGCTTTATGACGATATCGCCTGCAAACTCAATGAATTTCTTTGCCTCCTCGATACTTCTAAAAGCTTTAAAGTAGAGTCTTCCATCGATGCTATGCCTCCACATAAGGGTTCGTGCATAGACCTTGCTTTTCTCTATTTCAGCACATCTCCTAGAGGCTCCAAAGACTGTAAAGCCTTTCTCCCTAAGAGCATCTACTACACCATGGAACTGAGGCTCCTCTGGACCAATGATGATTAGATCTGGTGAAACTTCTTCAACTACTTTAGCAATAGCCATAGGATCTATTAAGTTAACTATATATGCCATTCCATTTCTCTCTATAGCTTCTCTCTCCAACCCTGGGTTTCTATAATCCATGGCAATGAACAGTCTAGGCTCAAGCAAACTCCTCTTAATAAGTTTAGCTAAAGCATGTTCCCTTCCACCTGAGCCAATCAAGAGAACCTTCAAGTTACCTCACCCACCAAAGAAATCTACCCCAAAGCATTTACCACAGAATTTTAAACTAAACCTCTTAGCAACTTGATTTACATTATCTTTAGAGAGCCAGTGAAGGGAATCTACTTCTAGATAGCTTTTAGCTAAATCATTTGATAGATTAGCAGCTAATAGATTTTGGACATCGAGCTTCATTACCATGAATGGACAAATCGATGCAAGGGGTGGTGAAGCTATAAATAAATGTAGCTCCCTAACACCAATTCTAAACCTTAGGATTTGTGAAACTGTTTTTAGCGTCGCTCCAGTAACCATGCTGTCATCTATCAGAGCAATCCTTTTACCCTCTAAAATTGATTTAATGGGATTCATCTTAAGATGTATAGCTACCATTTTTTCAAAAGGATCTCCAAGCAACATAGATCTTCTTCTACCACCTGTTGCTACAAAGGCTAATTCAAAGGGTTTACCAATTTTTTGTGCAAACCCAATAGCATATGGTAAAGCCGTTTCAGGTACACCAACTACTATGTCTACCTCCTTATCAAGATACTGAGCCAGCTCCTTACCGATGGCTTTTCTAAACTCATAAACACTTACACCATTGATAATAGCATCGTGTCTCGCTAAATACAGCATCTCAAAGAGACATAGACCACAATCAATATATTTATCTATTAAAAAAGACTTAGTTAAGTACCTCGACATGTAGAGTCCTTCGCCAGGGCCTAAAAACTTCTTTACATCCCCCCCAAGAATATCTACAGCTATTGACTCAGAGGATACTATAGCCATATCAAAGCCATAGCTACCTAGAACAAGTGGTGTAAGCCCGTGGAAATTCCGCCAAGCGATAACCTCTCTAAAGTTTGTAATTATCTGAAGTGACGGGATGGCTTCATCAAATTCTTTATTGAAGGCTAGTATCGTAGTTTTAAATGCTTCTAAACTACTTTCACCTTTTTTCATCTCATTTAAAAGTTCATGTGTGAATTCATATATTTTACTCCAAGATCTTTCAGCAATAACAGCAATACTCTTATCATTATCTGACTCTACATAGAATATGTTATCTTCTTTATCACTATAACTAGCTAACACTGCTAAATGATCTATAGCATAATTTGATATCTCTATATCTTCTCCCTCTATACACTTAACACCATTGCTAGGTAAACAAATAACATATTTTTGTGACCCTCTATGCTGTAAAGCTATTAACCCATATCTAACGATATTTGGTAGACTCCAAAGTTCATCAAATGCATATACAGTAAGTAATCCACTCATAGTTTACCACCTAATAAACATATTTTCAAGATCTTCTATGTCAATACCTTGAAATGGGTATAAACCTGTAAAACATGCACTACATATTGATGGTATACCAACTGCTTTTCGAAGACCCTCAACTGTATTATATCCAATGCTATCAGCCTCTAGAGATCTAGCAATATCATCTATGCTTGCCATTCTCCATGCAAGGAGCTCTTCTCTTGATGTAACATCTACACCCATGAAGCAAGGGTATTTGAATGGTGGGCTAGCAACCCTTACATGAACTTCTTTAGCCCCAGCATGCTTAAGTCTTTTTATAATACTTTTCAAAGTCGTTCCACGTACAATGGAATCATCTACTAAGGCAATTTTCCTTCCACTTATAATGCTTTTAACAAAACCATACTTAAGCTTAGAAATAGTATCCCTTATCATAGGAGGGGCAATAAAGCCTCTTCCAACGTATTTATTGGCATAGATACCTTCATCAATTGGTTTACCAGATGCTCTACTAAATCCTATTGCAGCAGCTCTACCGCTATCAGGTACAGGTATGACTATATCACAGTTGGCTGGAGCTTTAGAGGCAAGTTCTTCACCCATTTTAACTCTAGCTATATAAACACTAACACCATTGAATACAGAGTCTGGACGCGAAAAATATACATACTCAAAGACACATGGAGATATAGGAACGGATACCGATGTTTTTGTTGACTCTAGTGATGATCCATTGAAAGAAATTATTTCTCCAGGTAAAACTTCTTTCCATGAGCTAAAGCCTAGAGTTTCAAGAGCTGCGGTCTCGGAGGAGAAAAGAAATTCCTCACCTATATAACTTATTGCTAATGGCCTAAACCCGTAGGGGTCACGAGCGATAGCAACCCTTGGTTCAGATGTTAGAATGGCTATGCTATAACCTCCAACAACATAGTTTGGTAAGATCTTTAAAGCTTCAACTACGTCGTTGCCTGCTTCTCTAGCAAGCCTATATATTAACTCAGCAAGAACTATAGTATCACAGCTCACCCTCTTTATATCAAATTCTTTTGCTAAGCTATCATAGTTAGCTATAGTGCCATTAAAAGCTATAGCTATTTTAAAATTGTTGTCTCCTAAAACAATGGGTTGAACCTCTGAGTTCATGTATCCACCCGATGTAGAATATCTAACATGTCCAATACCACCAAATACATTGTTATCCCTAGATGGTTCATCATTTAGCTTACCGTTGAATACATCGGATATGAGTCCTTTGCTATGGATTACACTTATGGATCCTCTGTTCAATGCTATAGCTAAACCACTAGCCTCCTGCCCTCTATGTTGTAACTCTAGGAGGAGAGAGATTATCATTGACACAGCATCGCTAGAACCTATGTACCCCGCTATTCCACACATCTATACTTCACCCTCTACCTCTTTCTCTAGAATACTATTGTATATATCAACTACTGTGAAGAGATCTAGATTAACTAAATTATTTGGCCCAAAAGAGAATACAATTTGATTTGAATCAGCTACTCTACCAATTATGCTTATGTTTACACCCATTCTCTCGGCTAAATGTTTAAAATCATCAACATACCTACTATCGATTTCTACAACATACCTCGCCTGGGTTTCTGAGAAAATAACCTCATCTAATCTCTGAACCCCTCTCGTATACACCTTTGAGATATCTACTTCAACACCTATTCTTCCTGCTACAGCCATCTCAATTAATGCAATGGCTAAGCCTCCTAGGCTAATATCGTGAACAGCTTTAGCATAGCCCAAGCGAATAACTCTACGAATGAACTTAGCATTTCTAAGTTCTGATGCTGGTCTAGGTTTAGGTATCTCACCTTCCTCAAGGCCGAAGACTCTATATAGATATTCGCTTCCTCCAAGCTCAGGATAGGTAACACCTACAATAGCTACTAAGGAGGAGTGTTCCTTAAATTCCATCGTCATAACCCTCGATACATCCTCTACCCTACCAACACCAACAATGGTTGTCGTAGGTTTTATCTGTCTCCCCATGTGATCCTCGTTATAAAAACTTACCTTCCCCCCTACGACGGGTACTCTAAGCTCCTCAGCCATCCAGGCAACTCCTTTGAGCATCATCTCGAAGTACCAGAAATGATCAGGTTTTTCTGGATTCCCAGCATTAAGCTCGTCAACAATAGCTATAGGTTTTGACCCCACAGCTACGAGGTTTCTAAAGCATTCTCCAACAGCATTTGCTGCACCATTGAATGGATCTAGAGCTGTGTACCTAGGGTTGGCATCCCCTTTAACAGCTATACCCCTTAAGCTATTGTCTAAGAACCTCAGAACAGCTGCATCCCCAAAACCTGGCTTAACTACGGTTCTAACACCTACCTCATGGTCATACTGCTCATATATCCATCTCTTAGATGCTATGTTAGGAGATGAAATTAACTTAATGATTGCTTCTCTATAGTCAGGTTCAGGAGGTAGTTGATAGAAAGGTTTTAAACCCTTCAAAGCCTCTAGTGGTGGTATAGAGGCTCTTCTAATAGGCCTTGGTTTCGCAAGCTCTTTTGAAGGTACTTCTGCTACTTTAGCCCCATTGTAGAAAATTTTTATCAATCCATCATTTGTGAAATAGCCTATAACACTATATTGAACATCTAGCTTAGATAAAACTTCGTCGACCAATTCAAGCTTACTCTCATCAACAACTATAAGCATCCTCTCCTGACTCTCAGACACAAGTATTTCAAGGGGTGTCAGATGCTGCCTTGTATGCAATTTCTCGAGGTTTATTACAGCTCCTAGCCCATGGTCTGCCGCTGTTTCGCATAAAGCTGTTGTTAATCCACCTCCCCCTAAATCCTTTATGTATCTAACAGCTTTTTTAGCAACAAGAATTTGTATAGCATCTATCAACAGTTTCTCAGTTAGTGGATCCCCTACCTGTACTGCCCCAATATCTTTATCAACATCTTCTGAGAGAGGTTTAGAGGCAAAGCTACTACCTAGTAGGCCATCTCTACCAGTGGCATTCCCCATTAATATGATAAGGTCTCCTGGTTGTGGTGATGAAAGAATAATGTCATTAGACTTAGCGATGCCTACGCAGGCAACGTTTACAAGAGGTTGGACATTAAATACTTCATCAAACCATGTATCGCCAGCTACTGTTGGAATCCCTATCCTATTACCATAGTCGCTTATACCCTTCACTATACCCCTTATTAGCCAGTTTGCATGTGGGTTTCTTGTGTTACCCATGTATAACATATCTAGGAGTGCTACTGGTTTTGCACCTAGAGATAGAATATCCCTAACTATGCCTCCAATCCCTGTGGCTGCTCCATTATATGGATCGACAGCCGATGGATGATTATGGCTTTCAATCTTAAATACCACTATCCAATCTTTGAAAACCTTAACGGCAGGAGCATCCCTACCTGGGCCAATGATAACATGTTTACCTTTGGTTGGCAAAAACTTTAGCAATAGTTTACTACTTTTATAGGAGCAGTGTTCACTCCACTGTGCTTCAAACATAGCTAATTCTTCAGTGGTCGGCTCTCTGCCAAGAATCTTCCTTATTTCTTTAACTTCTTCAGATGTTAGAGGCATTTCACCACCCCTTCTTTAGGGAATGTGCAAGGCTCTCGAATAGAATCTTACCATTTGCTCTAAACCCTCGGGGGGCTAAGATATCCTCAGAGGATCTTTCAGGATGGGGCATAAGTCCGAGTATTAATCCATCTTCTGAACCAACACCTGCTATATCATATATACTTCCATTAGGATTGTGTCCTGGGGCATATCTTACTATGGGGGATTTCAGTAAACTACTTCTATAGGTTTCTTCATCTACATAGTACCTTCCCTCTGCATGTGCTACAGGCATGTCTATTTCCTGTTTCTCCTCAACGAGGGAGAGCCAAGGACCTCTTGGCTTCTCAACATATGTTTTTATCCATCTACATACAAACTTGCTATTCTCATTTGGTAGAAGAGCTCCAGGTAGAAGTTCTCCCTCTACGAGTATCTGAAACCCATTGCATATCCCCAGGATGGGTATGTGCATATCTTTTGCATCCTTTAATTTTTCTATAGCTTGGGTTCTAGCTGCTATAGCGCCAGCCCTAAGCCAATCACCGTAGCTAAAACCTCCAGGGATAATTAAAGCATCCCAATCATTTAGGGAAAAATCTTTGTACAATACAATCTCTGAATATAGACCTATAATATTTCTTAGAACGTGGTGTACATCTTCATCACAGTTAGTTCCAGGAAACTTTAGTACAGCTATTTTAGGCAGAGATTCTCACCTCGATATCATGAATAATAGGATTGTATATCCGAAGTTTTTCACAAATCTCCTTAACCTTCTTTACAGCTTCTTCAGCGCTTCTGGCATTTACTGAAAATAGTATGTATTTCCCTGTTCTAACCCCAAGGACCTCGGCGTACCCTTTCCTCAGTATGAGATGCTTATGGATAGTATCTCCCTCTGGGTCTTTAACACCTTTCTTATTGGTTATGACTACTTCCACAAAATGTAAGGATGTTTCCGACATCTAGCCCAACTACCTCGGCTAGCCTTAAGTATGCTTTAAGGAGAAGCCCAACATCTTTTGTTTTCCTAAAAATCTCTTTATCTAAATGATTGTTGTTCTGGTCAAGAACTCTAAAGGTATCTCCAGAGATTTCGTCAGCTAAAAGGATTTCGCCTGACTTAGATCTACCAAACTCTAGTTTAATATCTAAAAACCTTAGATTCTTATATTCGAAGAACCTTGTTAACAACTCATTTACCCTTAGGCCCATCTCCTTAATTTCATCGATTGTAGATTTATCTAAGATTTTTGCATGTATTAGATCTTCTTCTAATACTAAAGGGTCGTGGAGAGTATCATCCTTATAATGAAACTCTATAAGCGGGGGATCTAGCTTCTGCAACGGTTCGTACAAGGGCATTCTCTTTAACAATGACCCATAGGCATAATTTCTAATGATAACCTCAATCGGTATTATATCGAGTTTTCTAACAATGATTCTTCTACAACCGTCGTAGCTTAGGAAATGTGATTTAATATTACTATCTTTGAGAAATTTAAAGAAGTATGCAGAAAGTTGTGCAGCAATAATGCCCTTCCCTATGGCAACAGCTTTAACTGCTCCATCAAGAGCTGTAACATCGTCTTTGAATTCCATCACGAGAGTATCTTCATCTAGAGTATAGACATATTTGCTTTTACCTTCATAGATAAGCTGAAGATTTTTCATCTTAGCCCACATTTTCATCATATGTGTAACTGGTATATAAGCTATAAATTTACATAGTTGAAATGTAATATACATAAATATGTAAATTATGATTCATGGTTTGCAATGGCTATCACTTGAATCCTCCCCAACATCGCTCTTTATTTACATAGTTGTATATATTTTAAATCGTTTAAATAAATGTAAGCTTTATAAAATCTATTACATAACTTTGTTACTTTGGTAATTAAAATGCCTAGAGTAGCTGTTATCATGGGTAGTAAAAGTGATTGGGAGTATATGAAGGAAGCTGTTGAGCTTCTTAAACAATTTGGTATAGAAGTTGAAGCTAAAGTTATCTCTGCTCATAGAACACCTGAACACACATTTAAATTCGCTAAATCAGCAGCTGATAGAGGCTTTGAAGTTATTATTGCAGGTGCTGGTGGAGCAGCACACTTACCTGGGGTAGTTGCAGCACTAACACATTTACCAGTCATAGGCGTTCCCATACCTTCAAAACATCTAAATGGCCTAGACTCTCTTCTCTCAATAGTTCAAATGCCCTACGGTGTACCTGTGGCCACAGTAGCTATAGGCAATGCCAAGAATGCAGCTCTTCTTGCTTTAAGAATTTTGGGCATTAAATATCCTGAGATAGCAGAGAAATTGAAGAAATTCGCTGAAGATTTAAAGAATGAAGTTCTTTCTACAACACTTGAATAATTTTAAAAACTAAAAATTAAAGAATTCTTGTTGATTATAGTGCTTTCGACCTCGAGAAGACTTAGTGGTGATAGCTATACTATATTAAGGGTTCTCGTCATCAATATTAATCCTTTAATTTAGTGTAATCAACCTAGCTAACTAAGACATGCTCTACAACACTTTAAACAAATCTTGTTTCTAAAGGCAAATTTTTATACATACTCCCTCTTTACCACATTTATATGACAAATTCTGGGAATACTTCGTTGATATAACTCTCTGAATTAACGAACATACCTATACATAGCCTCTATGGCTATAATCAATTGTGCTTAGCATATCCTTTCTGAAATAAACCTTCGTGTTTAGTACTACTTTAGTCAGTACATTCTTCATAGTGTTTGTTAATGACCTCCTTAGAAAACCATGTGATGAGCTTTCGCCTTCTGCTGTTACTTTTGTCTTTCATAAGAATTTAATGAATTAACGTTATGAGGAACCTATATGGGGTTCTCCAAAAACTATAGTTAGAGCTATTACTCAAGCCAATGACCGCTATATTTTTCGTACTATCACCACTCTTTAGCGATGAAAACCAGCAACTCTTCATTTAGGATGGGGATAGTACTATCATTATGGAAGTATTAACTATTTTCTAAGAAGACTGTGAGTATAATTTAATTCACCTTAATAATGGATCTAATGTTTAAACAATGTATGATTTGATTGTAATTTAACTATTTAGAGCCGCCGGCGGGATTTGAACCCGCGACCACCGGCTTACGAGGCCGGCGCTCCACCGGGCTGAGCTACGGCGGCCTCTATCTATAATACTATTATAGGAAGGTTTTATTGTTTTGTGGCGGGCCCGCCGGGATTTGAACCCGGGACCTCCGCCCAGCTTTCTGGTCTACGGGTTAAGAGCCCGCCGCTCTACCTGGCTGAGCTACGGGCCCACTCTTGCTTTTGATATCCATTACCTATTTAAAAGGTTTTATGAAGCTACATCTATTGATGTTGAGAAAATGAGCTTATAAATACTTTACTTCATTAAGCTCTACTTAGAAAGTTGTTAAAGTTGCCTATACCCTTTAGAAAGTGATTGGTGTAGTTAATGGTATCAAAGAAGAAAAGTTCCTCTATTGACGTAAAGATATTGGAGCATGAACTTGTACCTAAACATGTTATAGTGGACATTGATGAGGGCATAAAGATTCTTAAGCAGTATGGGATTAAACCAGAGCAGCTTCCGTGGCTAAGAGCTAGTGATCCAGTGGCTAGAGCTATTGGTGCTAAACCAGGTGATATAGTGAAGATAGTTAGAAAGAGTCCAACGGGAGGGGAGGTTATAGTATATAGATATGTTGTCCCAGGGTGAGTGTTATGAGCAGTATTTCAATATCAGATAGAACGCAGGTACATTCATCCCTAGGACCTATACCTACACCACATTTTGAATCAAAGATTATCCCCCAAGATGAGAGATGGGCTATAATTGAGCTATTTATTAAAGAAAAGGGAATAACAAAACACCATATAGAGTCATATAACAACTTTATTTCAAAGATATTAGGCGATATAATACTAGAAGAGCCAGTTATAGAAACATCTATACCTGGCTTTAAGGTTGTTATAAAGGGTTATAGAATTGGCGAACCCCAAGTTAGAGAAGTGGATGGAAGTATAAATAGATATATAACACCTATGGAGTGTAGACATAGAGATCTCACATACTCTATACCAATATATATAACGTTAGTGCCATATGAAAATGAGATACCAGGAACTCCTATAGAAGTCTATATTGGAGAGATACCACTTATGGTTAAATCAAATAAGGATCCACTCTCTAACATGAGTGAAGAGGAGCTTATAAAAATAGGTGAAGATCCAAAGGATCCAGGAGGCTATTTTATTATAGATGGAACTGAGAGAATAATAGTGGCACAAGAAGATCTAGCGCCAAATAAAGTCATTGTTGATTATGGTCAGGAGGGGCTTAACGTCACCCATACTGCAAAAGTAGTTTCATCAACAATAGGGTATAGAGTTCCAATAATGCTAGATAAACATAAGGATGGAACATTACATATATCGTTTCCAGCAATACCTGGAAAAATACCGTTTGTAATTCTTATGAGGGCGCTTGGCCTTGAGAGGGATATCGATATAGCGTTGGCTGTATCCCCAGACCCTGAGATACAGAGGGAGCTCTTTGCATCATTTATCCAATCTAGCGATATTGCTACTGTAGATGATGCACTCGATTATATAGGTTCGAGAATAGCTATTGGGCAATCGAGGGAGAGTAGAATTGAGAGAGCTAAATTTGTGTTGGATAGATACCTTTTGCCACATATAGGTACTAGGTCTGAGGATAGAATTAGAAAGGCATTATTCTTAGGTCAAATGGCATGCAAACTCATAGAGTTTGTGCTTGGGCGTAGACCTGTAGATGATAAGGATCACTATGCAAACAAAAGAATTAAATTGGCGGGAGACATGCTAGCATTGTTATTTAGGGTTACATTTAAGGTATTCATAAGAGATTTAAGGTATCAATTGGAGCGTATAAAGCTAAGGGAAAGAAGATTCAATATAGCTCTATATGTTAGAAGTGATATAATAACAGAGAGGATAAAGCATGCGATGGCCACAGGAACATGGGTAGGTGGGAGAACAGGAGTTTCACAGATACTAGATCGTACAAACTGGCTCTCATCAATAAGTCATATGAGGCGTGTAATATCTCCATTAAGTAGGAGCCAGCCACATTTTGAAGCAAGAGATCTACATGGAACTCAGTTTGGTAGGCTCTGCCCATTTGAAACACCTGAAGGGCCAAACTGTGGTTTAGTAAAGAATCTTGCTCTAATGTCTACAATATCTGTAGGCGTGGATGAGAAAGCTGTTGAGATCTTGCTATACAGTATGGGGGTAGTAGGAGTGGTAGAGGTGTTCAATAAGCTTAGGGAAGGCAAGCTGAGCTACGAATCTATAAAGAGTTGGGGAAAGGTGTATCTAAATGGTACACTAATAGGCTATCATCCAGAGCCAGAGAAGCTTGTATATGAGTTAAGAAGCATGAGAAGAAATGGTAAGTTACACTATGAGGTTAATGTAGCTCACTACAAAACACAGTACATTAATGAGGTTAATATCAATTGTGATCAAGGTAGGATACTTCGTCCATTGCTAGTATGTGAGAAGGGCAAACTAAAGATTTCCAAGGAGCATATAGCTAGGCTTAAAGAAGGAAGTCTATCCTTTGAGGAACTGCTTAAGCAGGGAGTTATAGAACTTTTAGATGCAGAAGAGGAAGAAAATGCATTAATAGCAGTACATCCTGAAGAAGCAACAGATGAAACAACACATGTTGAGATATGGCCTCCAACAATAATGGGGGTAGCTGCCTCAACAATACCATATGCCGAACATAACCAATCACCGAGAAACGCCTATCAGTCTGCCATGGCTAAACAGGCGCTGGGCTTCTATATGGCTAATCTATTGCTAAGAGTTGATACAAGAGCACATCTACTACACTATCCCCAGATACCCTTAGTTCAAACAAGATCACTATCAGTAATAGGGTATAACAATAGACCATCTGGTCAAAACATGGTTGTAGCTGTCATGAGCTATACAGGGTACAATATGGAGGATGCACTAATAATGAATAGATCGTCAGTTGATAGGGGGCTCGCTAGATCTAACTTCTTTAGACTCTACTCAACAGAGGAGCTAAAGTATGCGGGAGGACAAGAGGATAGAATAGAGATCCCAGATCCCAAGGTACTTGGCTATAGAGGAAGAGAAGCATATATGAAGCTAGACGAAGATGGTATTGTAAAAACAGAAATTATTGTTAAGGGTGGTGAGGTATTGATAGGTAAGACAAGTCCTCCACGATTTATTGAAGAATACAAAGGCTATGGCATATTGGCACAAAGAAGAAAGGACTCATCTATAACAGTCAGACATGGCGAAATTGGTTGGGTTGATTCAGTACTTATAACAACTACAATTGAAGGTCATAAGCTTATAAAGGTTAGAACTAGAGATTTAAGAATTCCAGAGATAGGAGATAAGTTTGCTTCTAGACATGGGCAAAAGGGTGTTATAGGAGCATTGATACCCCAGTACGATATGCCCTATACTGTTGACGGCATCACGCCTGACATCATAATAAATCCACATGCACTACCATCTAGAATGACACTAGGACAGCTCATGGAAAGTATAGCAGGAAAGGTTGCAGCACTACGTGGTAAGTTGGTTGATGGAACCCCATTTTTTGAAGAGAATATAGATGAGTTGAAAAAACAGCTCCTAGTACTAGGATATCCTATTGACGGTACAGAGCCTATGTACGATGGTAGGACAGGGGAGCTAATAGGACAGCCAATATTTATAGGGATAGTATATTACCAGAAGCTCCATCATATGGTTGCTGATAAGATTCATGCAAGATCAAAGGGACCAGTACAGCTACTTACTAGACAGCCTACAGAAGGTAGAGCTAGAGAAGGAGGACTAAGATTTGGTGAAATGGAGAGGGATGCCATCATAGGGCATGGTGCCTCAGCTCTACTTAAGGAGAGAATGCTTGAAAGTTCTGATAAGACTGTGATACATGTATGTGAATTATGCGGATTTGTTGGCTGGTATAATAAGAAGAAGGAGACATATGAATGTCCAATTCATGGCGATAAGGGCACACTCAATTCAATTACAGTACCCTATGCATTTAAGCTACTGATTCAGGAGCTAATGAGTATGGGTATAAAACCAAGATTAGTTTTATCGGATAAATATAGATATTTTATTGGATAGTATGGGGGATGTACAATAAGCGTAGAAGAAAAAATTATTTCAACAATAAAATTCGGTATTCTTTCACCAGATGAGATAAGAAAAATTTCAGTTGTCCAAATAACATCGCCAGAGACCTATGATGAGGATGGTACACCAATAAGTGGCTCTGTTATGGATCCAAAACTCGGGGCTATAGAGCCAGGTCAAACATGTCCTATATGCGGTAATTCAATAAGGGCTTGTCCAGGCCACTTTGGGCATATAGAATTAGCCCTACCAGTAGTGAATGTTCTTTTTGTTAAGAATATATATGAGTTATTAAGGGCGACATGCAATAAATGTGGACGCATTAAAATAGCCCCCCAGGATGCAGAGCGATACATAAGGTATCTAAAAAGACTTAAGGATAGATACCCATATCTTGCAAGAAGATTTTCAGAGTATGTTAAGAAGCAGGCTATAAAGGCATCTAAATGCCCCCATTGTGGAGCTGAGCAGCCAAAGATAAAGCTAGAAAAGCCAACAACATTCGTAGAGTACTATGAAGAGAGAAAAGCAATGATAAGATTAAATCCATTGATTATACGAAGCCGCTTAGAGAGAATACCCAATGAGGATCTAGAGATACTGGGGTACGATTCAAAGGATTCTCGACCAGAGTGGATGGTTTTTACAGTCCTTCCAGTTCCACCAACTTCTATAAGACCATCAATCCTGATAGAAACTGGTATAAGATCTGAGGATGATTTGACACATAAGCTTGTTGATATAATTAGAACAAATGAGAGGTTAAGAGAACATATAGTTAGTGGTGCTCCACAGATAATAATTGATGATCTTTGGGAGCTTTTGCAGTACCATGTAACTACATATCTTGATAATGAAGTCCCAGGACTTCCACCAGCTAAGCATAGATCAGGAAGACCCCTAAAAACACTAGTACAGAGGCTTAAGGGTAAAGAGGGGAGATTTAGAGGAAATCTATCTGGGAAGAGGGTTGATTATTCAGCTAGAACTGTGATAAGTCCTGACCCCTATCTTAGTATAAATGAAGTTGGGATACCTATAGATGTAGCAAAAACTCTTACAGTTCCTGAAAGAGTTACTGATTTGAATATAGATGAGCTTAGGAGGCATATACTTAATGGTCCTGAGAAATGGCCTGGTGCAAACTATATTGTTACACAAGATGGCAGAAGGATTGATTTGAGATATGTTAAGGATAGAAAAAGTATTGCAGAATCGCTAGCCCCTGGATACATAGTTGAAAGACATTTAAAGGATGGCGACATAGTGATATTTAATAGACAACCATCACTCCACAGAATGTCTATGATGGGTCATGTAGTTAAGGTCTTACCTGGCAGAACATTTAGGCTTCATTTAGCAGTATGCCCTCCATATAATGCAGACTTTGATGGAGATGAAATGAATCTTCATGTTCCACAAACAGAAGAGGCTAGAGCCGAGGCAAGGTATCTTCTAAAGGTTCAATACAACATACTTACACCTAGATATGGTGGTATAATAATTGGTGGGATACAGGACTATATTAGTGGAGCATACATGCTCACCATAAAATCAACACTTCTTACAAGGGAGGAGGTAATGGAGCTTCTCGCAAGCAGTGGCATAGTTAAAGAACCTCTAGAACCAGCCATATTATCGCCTAAGAGGCTATGGATTGGAAAACAGATAGTAAGCATGTTTTTACCAGAGGATTTCGATTACCAGGGTAGGGCAAATATATCATCAGGACCCCTAAAGTGTGAAGATATTGAATGCTTTTGGGACTCCTTTGTTTTAGTGAGAAAGGGTAAATTGCTTCTAGGTGTAATTGATAAGAAGATTATTGGGGCAGAGCAACAGGAGAGTCTACTTTACTGGTTAGCTAAAGAATACGGTATTGAATTCACAACTAAATTCATAGACCATATCTTTAGAATGTTTATAAAAATATTAGAAAAAAGGGGATTTACATTAAAACTAGATGATGTAGCTATAGATATGGCCACTAAATCAAATATGTACAGCCTTTTAAATGAATCCTTCAAAAGAGTTGAAGAACTTGTTCAGAAATATGTTGAAGGGACTCTAGAGGTTGTTCCTGGAAGATCACTTGAAGAAAGTCTTGAGATAAAGATTCTAGAAGTGTTGGCGGAGGCTAGAGATAGAGCAGGTGAAGAAGCGGTAAGCAATCTAAATCCATTCAATCACGCTTTTATAATGGCGCGTACTGGCGCCAGAGGAAATGTACTAAATTTAACACAAATGGCGGCAACACTTGGACAGATGACAGTTCGAGGGGAACGAATATGGCGTGGCTACATGGGTAGAACACTTCCACACTTTAAAAAGAATGATCTTGGCCCAATAGCTAGAGGCTTTGTTGTGAATAGCTTCTTCAATGGATTATCTGTTACAGAAATGTTTATGCATGCTGCAGGTGGTAGGGAGGGTTTGGTGGATACCGCCGTCAGAACATCGCAGAGTGGCTATATGCAGCGTAGGCTTATAAATGCACTTCAAGATCTCTATGTAGAATATGACTATACTGTTAGAGATTCTACGGGTTCAATAATACAATTCATCTATGGTGAAGATGGTGCAGATCCCTCTAAAACTCCATATACCACTATAATTAATGTTGATAGAATTGTAGGTAAGGTGATTGGATGGGGGAGATAGGTGGAGCTAGAAATAGTATCGAGAAGCTTGTAGAGTCAGAGCTATCAGGATTAATGCCGAGAATCGTTGAAGATATTAAAATGGCATTTACAAAATATGGTATCAGCTATGAGAAGGCTAAACACATGCTAAAAATTATTAAAGATGAAATAGAAAACAATACCATAGATCCTGGAGAAGCTGTAGGTATTGTTGCTGCACAGAGTATAGGAGAGCCAAGTACCCAAATGACATTAAGGACATTCCACTATGCTGGTGTAAGAGAGTTAAATGTAACATTAGGTTTGCCTAGACTTATAGAGCTTGTAGATGCCAAGAAAACACCATCAACACCACTAACATACATATATTTACTACCTGAGTATAACAATAGGGAAAAGGCTATTGAAATTGCCAGAAAAATAGAACTTACGAGAATAATCAATGTTGCCCTAAAGGTTGATGTAGATCTCTTTAACAATGTCATAGTATTAACCCTAGATCCATCTATGCTTATCGATAAAGGTGTTTCTGTGGATGATGTAGTTAAATCTTTGCAAAAGCACCTAAAAAAGACAAATATTACCATAAGTGAGGAGAATCCAAATGAAATTATAATACAATTCGAAGAGCCTATAGATCCAATTAAAGTTGAGAGTATCAGGGATAAGATACTCAATATTAAGATTAAGGGGATCAAGGGGATTAATAAAGTTGTTATTCAGAAGAGAGGTGACGAATATGTGCTTGTATGTGAAGGAAGCAACTTAAGAGAATTAATGGATGTTGAGGGTATAGACTATAGACGTATAAGAACAAATAATATAAAGGAGGTTGAAGAGATTCTTGGAATAGAAGCAGCAAGATCCTTATTAATAGAGGAGATGATAAATGTACTAGAGGAGCAGGGACTAGATGTCAATATAAGGCACGTTATGCTAGTTGCTGATATAATGACTAGAACAGGTACAGTAAAACCTATAGGAAGGCATGGTGTTGCAGGATCAAAGGATAGCGTTTTAGCTAAGGCAGCTTTTGAAGTAACAGTTAAACAGCTTGTTGACGCAGCTGTACATGGTGATATGGATCTATTAAGAGGTATAGCAGAAAACGTTATAATTGGGAACTATATACCTGTTGGTACAGCTAAGGTAAAACTTGTTTATAATCCATATATGGGTTAATAAAGTGTAGAAGGTGATATAGTATATCAACTCAATCATTAGATACAATATTGAGGCATGTAGCAAGATCAGGAAGAATAGTGGTAGGATCAAATAAAACTATAAAAAAAGCCAAGCTTGGTCAGCTAAAATTCATTGTAATAGCGTCTAACACACCTGAGAATATTAAAAAGGATATAGCATACTATGCAAAGTTGTCTGGCATACCAGTTATAGAGTTTCCAGGGAGTAACAAAGATTTAGGAACATTAATCGGTAAACCATTTTTAGTAACCTTAATGGGTATCTTAGACCTAGGGCAAGTACCAGCTGACATACTAATTAAGTATGCTAAAACATATTGAGGTGATATTCAAATGGCTGCAAGAGCTACTGAAATAAAACCACAGCTAAATGTAAAGTTTACCATGGAGGAAATGAGGTACATGTCACTATTCCAGGATATTACGGGGGTTACGCCTAAGGACTGTGTAATAATGGACGATCTTGGTATAGTGGTGTTTATAGTTGATAGTGATAAAATAGGTCAAGCAATAGGTAGGAGGGGTGTCAATACAAAGTACTTAAGTAAGTTGATAAATAGAGAGATTGAGATTGTGGGATGGGCTGACAATCTTGAGAGTTTTATAAAAAGTATCTTTATGCCAACAAGGGTATATAGAGTACATCTTGTTGAAGGTAGTGAGAAAAATACTGTGTATGTCTATGTAGATCCAAAGGACAAGGGTATTGCTATAGGAAAGAATGGACGTAACGTTGCAAAGGCAAGACTCCTCCTAAGAAGATACTATTTTATAGACAATGTAGTTATAGTCTAATTCTAATAAAAAGCTTAAAATGTAGCTATAATATACTTTAATGTAAAACTAGATAAAGAGGTATTACAACTGATGGAGGAGGAGAACAATGCCTGGTAAAAAGGCACCCTCAGGACTATTTGCAGCACGTAAACTCATAACTAAGAGGCTGAAATTCAGATGGAGTCAGAGAGATTATAGGATAAGACAGCTTAAACTGAGGGAGAAGTTTAATCCATTAGAAGGGGCGCCAATGGCTAGAGGAATAGTTTTGGAAAAAGTAGGTGTTGAGGCAAGACAGCCAAATGCAGGTGTAAGAAAATGTGTAAGGGTACAGCTTGTTAAGAATGGTAAGGTTATAACAGCATTTGTACCATATGATGGTGGTCTAAATTTTATAGATGAACATGATGAGGTTTTAGTGGTTGGCATAGGGGGGAGTAGGGGTAAGTCGATGGGTGATATACCAGGCGTCAAGTTTAAAGTTATAGCAGTAAATGGTGTAGCTTTAACAGAGCTTCTTAAGGGTAAGAAGCAGAAGCCTTTGAGGTAGGTATTATGGAGTCAATTCAAGAAACTGTACCGCTGTCTGAAATCATGGTTAGCTTAAATGAATTAAAACTTTTTGGTAAATGGAGTTATAGGGATTTGGTTGTTCTTGATCCAAGTTTAAAAAAATATATATCATTGAAACCTGTCGTCATACCTCATACAGCAGGTAGACATGCACATAGAAGATTTGGAAAAGCTGAGGTACCAATTGTTGAGAGGCTAATTAATAGGATGATGAGGAAAGCGAAGAATTTAGGAAAGAAACATCTGGCATACAATATTGTAAAGACAGCATTTGATTTAATATATATAAAAACAAAAGAAAATCCTCTACAGATATTCGTGAGAGCAATAGAGAATGCAGCTCCTAGAGAGGAAACAACTAGAATAATGTATGGTGGTATAGTATATCATGTAGCAGTAGATATTTCGCCAATGAGAAGAGTAGATCTTGCAATAAGACATATTTCTGAGGGTTCGTATCTCTGTTCATTCAGATCAGCAAAACCTATTGAGGAGTGTCTAGCTGATGAGATAATAGCTGCAGCTAATTATGATAGTAAAAGCTATGCCATTCAAAGGAAGGAGGAAATAGAACGTATAGCACTAAGTTCAAGGTAAAGTATCCTCCAGGAAATTTTTAATTTAGTATGATACACAGTTAACATCTTAGAAATTGAGATGGTGCAACAATACACTTATAAGTCTAGACTAACAATTGTTTAAATGTGTCTAAACAGTTGCATAGGGAACAGTCATGAGTGCAAAACCACATCTGAATCTTGTCATAATAGGACATGTAGATCATGGAAAAAGTACGCTAGTAGGTAGACTGCTAGTAGAGATTGGTGCTATCGATGAAAAAACATGGAAGGAGACTTTAGAAGCTGCTATAAAAGCTGGTAAGGAAAGTGAAAAGTATGCATGGCTAATGGATAGATTGAAGGAGGAGCGAGAAAGAGGACTTACAATAACTTTAGCTTATAGAAAATTTGAAACAGATAACTACTACTATACAATAATTGATGCCCCTGGGCATAGAGACTTTGTAAAGAATATGATAACAGGTGCTAGTCAGGCTGATATCGCACTACTTGTTGTTTCAGCAAAGAAGGGTGATTTTGAGGCGGGGATGAGTCCAGAGGGTCAGACAAGAGAACATATATTGCTGGCTAGAACTATGGGGATAGACCAGCTAATAATTGCCATTACTAAGATGGATACAACAGAACCTCCATATTCTGAGAAGAGATTTACTGAAGTTCTAGAGACGCTAATAAAGTTTTTAAGAATTTCAGGATACAGACTAGATACCGTAACAGTTCTTCCAGCATCTGGATGGGTTGGAGACAATGTTATTAAATATAGCGATAACATGCCGTGGTGGAATAATCAAAAGATTGAAGAGATCAAGAAGAAGTATGGAGTGAATGGTGCAAGAACCCTTATAGAGGCTTTAAACAACGTTAAAATACCACCAAAGCCTATAGATAAGCCGCTGAGGATACCAATATCAGAGGTATTTGTTATTTCCGGTGTAGGTACGGTACCTGTTGGTAGAGTTGAAACAGGAAAGCTAAGAGTTGGCGATACAGTAATATTTATGCCACCTAATGTGGCAGGCGAAGTTAGAAGTATAGAGATGCATCATCAGAGGCTAGAGGAGGCACTACCTGGAGACAACATAGGCTTTAATGTCAGGGGTATTTCAAAAGAGCAGGTACGTAGAGGAGATGTTGCAGGACATCCAACAAATCCACCAACAGTTATAGATGAGTTCACAGCTAGAGTTATGATCGTATGGCACCCGACAGCCATAGCACCTGGCTACACACCTGTAATACATGCCCATACAGCCAGTATACCATGTAGAATAGTTGAAATAGTTGCAAGAGTAGATCCAAGAACAGGTCAGATAGCCGAAAAGAATCCGCCATTCTTAAAACAAGGAGATATAGCGATAGTTAGATTTAAACCATTAAAGCCTATGGTTGTTGAGAAATATAGCGACTTTCCACCACTTGGAAGATTTGCGATGAGAGATATGGGTAAGACTGTTGGAATAGGAGTTGTAATGGATTTAAAGCCAACAAAGGTAGGAGGAAAGTAGCAGAACAACAAGATAGAGAAAATAGTAAAACTTTTTACTAAAAATGAGAGATGGAAGTGAAGCATGTCAGCCATAGTAAGAATAAGACTTTGGAGCGTAGACATAGATAATTTAAACTATGTAGTAACACAAATAATAGATATAGCCAAAAAAGCAGGTGTGAAGGTAAAGGGACCTGTACCGCTACCAGTTAAAAAACTGTTAATACCACTTCCAAGACTTCCACATGGTGAAGGTTCAAAGGTATGGGATAGATGGGAAATGAGAATACATAAAAGAATTATCGATATTGAGGCAAACGAACATGTAATTAGGCAGATAATGAGGGTAAGAGTACCTGAAAACGTATATATAGAAATTGAAATTAAAAGAAGATAAAATTTTTAATTTCAATAAATTATTCTAGATGTTAAACAGAGTTCATCTGAGCTTCCACCCATAGAGCCGGGGTGCCCGAGTGGTCTAAGGGGCCGGCCTGGAGAGCCGGTGGGGGAACACCCCACGCGGGTTCAAATCCCGCCCCCGGCGCCAATTAATAGACCTAGGATACTCTTTTATGCTCCTCCATTATTTTAACCATACATAGTTTAAATAAAGATGAGGGGAATTTAATAATGATCAATTATTACCTCTAGATTAGATGGGTAAAATATCAATTAATTAAGTTAATGGTTCTAGAAACAGAGTTAGAGTTAAATAGTATTATAAATATTTTTCATAATCCATGGCATTATGCTAAGGTGTAGAACTCCATCATATTACAGTTCTTAGAATACATTTATCAATTTCAGGATTCTTTAAATCCACTATCACACCATCTCTAATCATAAATATTTTTTGGGTACAATTTGCCATTTCAGGATCATGGGTGACCATAATAATTGTATGACCGTATTTATTTAATTCTGAAAATGTGTTTATAATGGTTTTTGCGCTTGCTCTATCAAGATTGCCTGTAGGTTCATCAGCTAGTATAATTTCAGGTGAACCTACTATCGCCCTGGCAATGGCGACTCTTTGCTGCTGTCCACCTGATAGCTGTAATGGCTTCTTTGGAAGCCAACTTAATTCTCCACCAACTTTTAATAGAGCATCTTTAACTAATTCAACTCTTCTACTTCTTGGTATACCCCTAGCTATTAGCGGCATTTCAATATTTTCCAATACAGTAAGTCTATTTATTAAGTTAAAGTGTTGAAAGACAAACCCAAGCTTTATATTCCTAATCCATGCTAGCTGTCTATCACTAAATGTAACTACATTTATACCATCGATGAATACACTTCCAGATGATGGTCTGTCAAGAAGACCAATAATATTTAAAAGAGTTGTTTTTCCTGAACCTGATGGACCCATAATAGCTATAAAGTCTCCTTTATATATTGTCATGTCAATTCTTCTTAAGCCATAGGTTATAATATCCCCTGTCCTATATATCTTCGATACATTCTCAATCCTTATAATTTCCTTCTTCACCTCTTAGCCACCCTACCATATAGCATTTGCCAAGTGTATTGAAAAACTATAACATCTTTCTACAGATAATAGACTAGACATCTTCAAGTTTTAATATATTGATAAGGTAAAGCTTTAATAAAAATTTTGTGATAACATTGAAGTAAAAGTATTGATGTGGAAGATAACAGAAAAGAATAGATTTGGAGGAATTTAATAGAAAGTAAAATGTAGTAAGACGTCAAATGAATGATGCGGCATATCTATGTTGGGTAAAAATATGTTTAGGAAGCTTTAATATTGTGGACTAACCAGTAGACATATTATATAGTCTACATAAATGAGTTAATACTACTATTAAAGACAAATAATTTAAATAGTTGTTAATCTTAACCTTTATCTAGCCTCTTTATCGATGGAGGTATAAGGCCTCCACGTTCTATAAATTTCTTGCAGTTAAATTTAGGAACATCCATAACAATTGTTGAGCCCAATAATCCACCAAAATCAACTCTATCGCCTGCTTTTGCCCCTGGTACAGGTATTAGTCTAACTCCAAGGGTTTTATCAAGCATTATAGCTGCTGCCATAACATCTATAATTATTGCGGCTATAGTCTCTATGGGTGTGTCACCTGGTATAGCAACCATATCTATACCTGTATTACATACCATCATCATTGCCTCCAGACGATCTATGGTTATAGCTCCTACTTCAACTGCTCGCAACATACCCCAGTCCTCACTTACAGGGATAAATGCTCCACTTAAGCCACCTATACTTGATGTTGCCATAGTGCCGCCCTTCTTAACAGCATCTGTAAGAATATACAGTGCAGCAATACTACCAGGTGCACCTGCATACTCAAGACCCATAGCCTCCAAAATCCTTGCAACGCTATCGCCTATCTTTGGCGATGGCGCAAGGGAAAGATCAACAATACCAAATGGTATTCCTAATTCTTTTGCAATTTCTCTTCCAACCAATTCACCAAGACGTGTTATTTTAAAAGCTGCTCTCTTTATTGTATCATGTAGTGTTCTCATGTCTATTTTTTCATCTAGTCTGTTTATAGCAGCCTCTATAACCCCAGGACCACTTACAGCAATATTTATAGCAGCCTCTGGTTCTCCAAGACCATGATATGCACCTGGCATGAACGGATTGTCTTCAGGTGCATTAGCCATAATTGTAAATCGCGTACATCCAATACCCTTTGGCGTACTATGTGCAATTTCAAGAATTTTTCTACTTACATCTTTTATAGCATCAACATTGATACCTGTAGCAGTAGAAGCAGCATTAATCATAGCGGCAATAGTTTGTGTTAAAGCTAAAGCTTTAGGTAGTGTTTCTACTACAACTTTATCGCCTTGTGTAAAACCCTTATGAACAAATGCGGCATAACCACCAATATAGTCAATGCCGTTTAATATAGCAATTCTATCTAAAGATTTAGCAATATTTATAGCAGCATTGCTAGCTTCTTCAAAGCTTTTTCTAGCTAATGGCTCAATAATAATTGATATTGGAGTTACGGCAATTCTTTTGGTTACAATCTTTACACCATATTTTTTAGACACATTATCAACAGCTTTAACAAGTTTTTTTGAATATAGACTTACCTTTTCCTCTATACATGAAAGAATCTCATCCTCAATTCTTGAGATACAGTCCTGGAGATTTAAACTTAAAGTTGCTGATCTTATATCAAGGTCGTGAAACAGTAGCATTTCAAGAACTTCACTTATTTCTTCAGGGCTGATGATTCTAGGCATATACTACACCCTCTGCATAGCCTTAAATACATCTATATGATGAACACTAACTTCAACACCTAATTCTTTACCCTTTATATAGAGCTCCTCCCTAAGCTTAGGTAAAGTTATATTTCCTGTTGAGAGATCTACAATCATAATCATACTAAATATGCCTCTCACTACAGTCTGTGCTATATCAACGATATTTACATTATGTTTAGCAAGAATAGCAGTAATTCCAGCAACAATACCTGGTTTATCAGCACCAGTAACACTTATTACAACAAGCTCCTCACTACCTCTACTACTCATCTTCTGCCCCCATTCATAACACACATTATTGCTGCAATGAAGTTTGTATTATGCTATATTTAGATAGATATATTAGGTTATATAAAATTTTTTAACACCTCTATAGAATAACATCAAACAATAGCATGTACTTATTAACTTAAAGGTTTTTTAAGCGATATGGAAAGACGATAGCTAGCGTGATAACTATGTTGCAAGCTTTGGCAAAAAGCATAATATCATTGCTATTAATAGCTATACTAGGCATTTCAATTATTGAAATTTATTTACATTATACAGTAGCACAAGGTGTTAATTTCGAATTAATTTCATATACCTATAAATCATCAGCTGGAACAGATAGTATCTATCCTGGAAGTAGAAATGTTGAACTAAATGTTAATATAAAATATATATCTAGCGACGATATATCTATTTCTGCAGCATGTCTGCAGCTTCCAAGTGGAATTACCCCGTCTAGAGGGGCTTCACAGTGTTCTCCGCCATACTCATTAGATAATACTATAATCAATATCGTGAAACAATATGATGTAATTGTCTTTAGATATAGGCTGGATATTGGGTTAGATGTTACTCTCGGCAGCCATTCTATTACAATGATAATATACTATCATAAGATTGATAATGGATTGACTCTTACAGAAACTGTGGAGGGAATTAACATTTTAGTTGAGCCATATCCAGAGCTTAGTATAGATGTTGTTGATTGGTACTGGTCTCCAGAGGCATACCCAGGTTCACAAAATGTTTATCTATATATTGTTTTAAGAAATAGTGGAAATGCAATAATATTACAGGCTGATGGTATTACAAATTTACAATACAATATATTTACACCTAACAACATAAGATTTAGGGTACCTACTTTAAATAAGCATGCAACAGCTACAGTGTCTCTAGGACCTATATCAATAAACCCTAATGCTATTCCAGATATCTTGTATACCGCCAGACTAACGCTATATGCCACAATGAGTACTGATGATAATATAGTATATAATTCTAGTACAACAAAAACCATTGGTATTACACTATCATCTGCACCACCGGTTAATCTTGAGATTCTCGATTACGGATTTGAGAGTGTAAGGGTCGTTGAAGAAACTATTCAAACAAGATTCTATGTTACGGTAATAAATAAGGATTTTAAAACAATAAGAAGTATGATAGCCTACTTCACGATACTAACACCAGAAGCTAGCTTCATTAATAAAACAAAAAATGCTGTCAATACATATAATCGAATACTAAACTATGGCGATATAGCAACACTTTATTCACCTCCATTAATTATAGGTGCCATAGATAGAGTTAACATTGAATTAAGGCTTATAATTTTTGGTGATGATAATGGCGCAGAGTTCTGGTATGAAAATAAATACTATTTTACTGTTTCAATAGATAAGCCACATGTCAATCTAATGGTGGCAGACGTCTACTGGATTGATGGAGAAGTGTATCCAGGTTCTGAGAATACCAGACTTGCAATAGTGCTTGAAAACTATGATGTAGTTGATGTAAGAGATCTTGTGGCAACACTAGAGCTTCCCATAAACTTCTATCCAAGAACAATAAAATTAACAGGTATCAACATAGCAAGGGGTAGTAGAAATACAGTGGTCTTTTCACCCATTTCAATAGGTAATGAGGTAGAACCTGGTGTATATAAGGTGAAGCTAAATGTTAGTGGTATTTCGGTGGCAGATGTTAATACATTTTATAGGTTTCAAAACAGCTATATATTAATAATAACAGTGGCTACACCGCCCAATAAAACTATACTAAATGTTATTGAATATGGGTGGCTATCGAGGAGGGTATACATAAATTCAATAGGCTCAAGGCTGTACATATACTTTATGGTGATTGAACCAGGGTATACAATACATAATCCCACGCTTACAGTATATCTACCAAAGCAAATGATATTTCAATCACTTAATAGAAGTCTTACTACTGTTGTAAGTGGAGTCTTCAGATATGGACAGGCTATATATGTTGAGGTACCAGACATAGATATCATAGCATATAGTGAGGGTGTTTATCCAGTAGTATTAAGATTAAAAGCATTGTGTATAGGTTCACAGAGTTTTTGGTATGATAGAACATATACCCTCTTACTACCAATACATAATCCTAAATTGAATATGACGCTAATTGACAAAGGATGGAGGTACGGTATAGTATCGCCGAAAACAAGTGGTGCTACAGCATATTTAACGCTTCAATCTTTTAATATAGATACAATAGAAACATTAGTAATTCAGCTGGAATTCGATGGAGTAAATGCTAAGTTCATAGATGGAAGGAATAGATCTATAGCAACAATTACAAGTTATATAAACTATGGTAATACATTCACAGTAACTTTTACCGATATTGAAGTAAATAAAACCGATAGCAAAATAATTGCTAATGTATTGATTACCAGCATAATTCAAAGTAGTGGAATGCGTTATATAGCTAGAGAAAGCTATGTATTGGAACTAGACCTTCTCCCTGAATTAAAGGTATTCGTTATTGGGGCAGTCCATACTCAGTATAGTGGCACATATGCACCTCTTCTACCATCAGCACGCAACATTCTTATAAATGTTGATTTAATTAATACCAAGCCTTATTCTATTGCATGGATAAGGCCTAAAGCGTATTATACTCCACATACTGTTAAAGTTAATGACGTTACAGGCACATGTCCATATGGTGTTACAGCTGCAGGCACTTGTACACTTACACTAAATATTGATGTTGAACCATTATCACAACCCTATAACTATAGCATTATAATGGAGATTGAATATGGGATTTGGAGTGGAGATGCTATTGCCATATATAGTGACACACTAGAAATCCCCATAGCCGTAGCATCGTATAAATACTATAGACCAATCGTAAGGCTGACGACATGGTATTGGGGTATTCAGACGCCCATAAGAGCTTTAGAGGGCCAGCGTAATGTACCACTAACTCTAGTTGTTATAAACAATGGGCCTTATCCCGTTAGTGGTGTAGAGATAGAGATAGAGCCTAGAAATAACGGTATTACCCTAATCAATAGAAGGGCGGTATGTACACCAATATTAAATGTAGGTGGAAGTTGTTCAGCAACATTATATGCAGATTTATTAAATGTTTCAATAGGTATTGTAGGATTTCATGTAAATATAAACTATATATTTACACTATATGGAGCTAATATTAACGATAGTATAGGATATGATATTGATTTACAGATAGATGGTAGTGCTAGTGGTAAAGGGCTAGAGGTAATAGATTGGGGATGGACGAATAACTGGCCAACATACCCCCATACAGAGAATGCTACATATTTTATAACAGTTGTAAATAGGTGGCCATATAGGGTATCTGGAGTCAAACTAATATTGAATTTACCAAAAGGCTTTTCATCAAAGGGGGAAGATAAGGCGATATCATATATACCAGGCCCTATAGGCAGTCTTCAACAATTTACTGCAACTTTCCAAATAAGTGTGGATGGCATTAAGCCTGGTAGATATAATGCTACACTAGTAATAGAATATGTAGTTGAGAGTGGAACTCCCAATACAGCTGTTACTGAAAGACATCCAGTCAATATTTTGGTAAATGATCTTAATAATAGTGTTACTATCGTATCGGTGCAGTGGATTGGAGCTATGCCTGAACCAGGTACTTATGGAACTGTGTTAGCAGTGACTATTAGGAATAACTACAATCCTTTAGTTAAGGGGGCAGTACTCGAGTTGTATCTTCCAAAGGGATTCACATATTCTGCAACAAATCAATCATATGCAAAAGTGCCTGCCACAACCATAAACCTAATTGAATATTCAAGAATATCACCGGCAAGCTATCAGCAGCTGATTATGAACTATGTTTCACAAATGTTTCAACAAGGTGGTATGGAGCAGAGTTTTAGGCACGGTGATCTGTTTTATTTCTATATAAAACTTAATGTATTAGTAGACAGGCCGGGGACATATTCTGCAACAGCATACCTTAATTTTATTGATCATTGGAGTTGTATCCGAAGAATACCCTTAGAGATAGACATAGTGGTCATTGGTTCAACAAAGATAATCGATATATATACGCCTATAAAGATAAAGGTATCTAATGGTACATCACTACTTAACATGGGGATTAAAAATATAGGCTCATCACCGCTATACAATGTATATATATACTTAATACCACATACCTCCATGCTACTGCCTGATGGTAATGTTAAGTATATCGATGTCCTACCATCAAATGACGTGGTTTATATCTCATATACCCTCATCTACAATCCTATAGCTGTAACTATGGGAGCAGCGCAAACATATATGAGATATATGTCGGTGCCATTTGGAGTAACTATAGTATATCGTGATGTTTCAGGGTTTATGCAGTATCTCAATACATCTATTTCAGTATTGCTTGAACCATTTATTGATTTAAGGTTAGAGGATGTAAGAGCAGTTATTTCTGGAGATATACTGAGGGTTTCAGGTGTTGTAGTCAACTATGGTATTGCTACAGCTAGAAGTGTAGAAGCTAAGATTAATATAGATGGCAACTTGACCACAACTTTAATTGGGGATATAGATCCTGCTTCACAATCTGTATTTAGAATTGAAGCTAGAGTGAAGGAAGTGCCGGATACTATAATGTTATATATAGTTTATAGAGATGAATATTATGTTGAAAATGTATTGGAACGTAAATTATATGTTGCAATAGAAGCACCCACAGCTACATATACACAACCGCAAACACAATCCTTACAATCAGCCCATATATTTGTTATAATAGCTGTATCACTATTTTTATTAGCAATGGCTTTTGTATTCTATAAATATATGAAGAGAGTCGCCTTACAGCAGCTTGCATATAAGGGATGAAGTAATGATTCACTTTTTTATAGATATAGCTATTCTTGCATTTAGGGCATTAACTGAGCGAAAAATTAGAGCAGCACTAACAATTATAGGTATAGCTATAGGGCCCTTGGCATTAGTAATGATATCTAGTGTCGTTGATGGGTATGCTGATTACGTTATAGAGCAGATTCAAGGACTAGGTCAGAATGCAATAGTATTGTTTCCATCATCAGGATATAAGTTTACAGAAAGCGATCTAAATGTCATACGGTCAATTGATAATGTAGTTAGAGCTGAGCCATTCTATTCTATACAGGCTCAGGTTAGAGTAGGGGGAGAGAATAGAATTGTCTTTATATACGCCATACCAATAGATATTGTATTTGAAGCAGTAAAGGGTATTGAGATATATGAAGGAAGTATACCTGTAGCTTCGGAGTATGTAAAGGCTGTTATAGGATATCAAATCGCCTTTAAAGATGGTATAAAAATGTGTGGTATTGGTGATACAGTGGCCATTACCTTTATGAGGAGTGAGGGTGGTAGAAACACTATTAGAAGAGCAACGGTAATGATTTCAGCAATTCTTAAAGAATTTGGTGGAGCATTTATTTTAAGCCCAGATACAACAATCTTTCTTCCATTAGAGGCTGGACATAGACTCTTTGGTTTAAATCAGTGGAGTGGGATATTTGTATTGGCTAGAAGTAGTGATGATGTAGCAAAAATTGTTGGTGATCTAAGGGACATATATAGAAATTCAGCTGAAATAATATCATTTCAAGGAATAGCAAATATTGTAAATTCCGTTACAAGTGCAATGAGCTTTATATCCTTTGCGGCAAGCCTATCGGCATTTGCAGTTGCTGTAGCAGGTGTTGCAGCTACTATGATAACATCGGTTATTGAGAGAACAAGAGAAATAGGTGTACTTAAAGCACTGGGCTTTACAAGTGAATATGTATTGGTTATGATCTTAATGGAAAGCATTATTATGAGCTTAATTGGTGGAGCTATAGGTATTACACTTGGTGTGGTAGGAGGTTACTCATTAGCAACAGTAGGCTTTGAATTAAGAGCTTCTCCAGAAGCATCACTAGTAATAAGAGCCAATCCTAAAATAACTATTGAATTGATAATGAGAACCATGGGATTAACTATACTAATAGGAATAGTAGGTGGAATTTTTCCAGCATATAGAGCATCTAAAATACCACCAGCAGTTGCATTAAGATATGAATAGAGTAATAAGGTAATTAATTTTAGGTGAAATTATTTGATAGCTAATACAATCATCAATAATATTTTAAGTACTGCTAGTGAAATAGAAAGAATTGGTGAAATAATTGCAGGGACAAATAGAGAAAAACAAGTCATAGAAATTATCAGAGGACATCTGGAGAATTATACAGATGAGCTCCGGATAGAACATGTTCCTGTTACATCATGGTATGAAGAAATATGTGTAGTAGAAAAAGGGAGTCATAGTTATCCATGTACTGTACATCCTCCTTATCAAGGGATTATAGATGAAGAAATAAACCATAGTAAAATCGTCGACATAGATTTAAATGAATTAGTATACAAAGAGGTAACAGATAATGTATTTGATAAAATTGTTTTAATTGATATGCCAAGCGATCCTGACGATATAGCTACAGTTGCATATATTCTTGCCCAACATAGACCTCGGCTAATAATTATTAAAGATAAAGGGATGAGCCTTAGAAGAATTGTAGTATTAAATAATGTCGTAGCCCTATATAGGAGAGCCAGTCAGTTACATATCCCAGTTATACACGTAGGAAGGGACATAGGCGATATTAATAAATTAGTTGGGGGTAGGGTATATGCTAAAACAGAAACATTTAAATCGTACGGATATAATGTTGTTGCAGAGCTGAATAGGAGATATGACGATAGACGCATCTATATAACAGCCCATCACGATCATTGGTTAAGTGGAGGCAGTGATAATATTATAGGTGTTTCAATTCTTACGGTTCTCCCAAAAATTCTTAGGGATAGCAATACAAATAATAATATTGTACTAGCTTCCTTTACTGCAGAAGAAGGATTTCCAGATGATATAACATCATTTTATTGGCTTGTAGGTTCAAAACATCATATCAATAATCATGCGGACAAAATTGTAAACAATACAATATTGACTATTAACATCGACGTTATATATAGGGAACCATTAACAGCTTCAACATCAAATACTATTATAAGGAATACAATTAGGTTGTACTCTAAAGATATTGTATTAGAGCATGATAGTATTGTTTTTGACTCTTTTCCATTTACATTAGCTGGTATACCTTCAATAACCTTCAATACCTTTAAAAGGGTATTAAATGAAGGCATTTATCATAGTGATAGAGATTATGTCAATAATATTAACATAGAGATTATATTAAACACAATTAGGAACGTATACATGTTAATCGATAGGTACACTGCTATCAGTAAGAGCAATGAGCATATTAATGTGTGCAGCATAGTGAACGAAGATATCCAAGGTATTATACAAAGGACTCTTTCGTCTGAGCTACTGTTAAACCTATATAGGATATGCAAAATATTTAATGAATCTAAAAGATGTATGGAAAGGCATAAGTATACATATTTTATAAATCTATTTAATAGAATAGTGAGTACAGCTTATGTAAGTAAAGATATAGGTAGGAAGCTTGGCATACGGGAGGGTATAGAGTTTATTAGATGTGATGAGAATTTGGTATATATTCCTACAGACATTGAATTCAAAAATCGCAGTGAATGTTATAGAAATACTGATTTTAATTTAGAACTGTTAGCATATATACTCTTTAAGCAGTATTGCTAAAATAGTATATAGACAGACAACATGATGACTAATATGGAGGAAAGTTATCTAAATTATTTAAAATTGGTCCCACAAATACATAGCGAGCTCTCTAAACCATTTGTTGGTAGAGAGGAGGAGTCCAAGGTTATATTATTAGCTTTACTTACAAGAGAACATGCCGTGCTTATTGGTGAGCCAGGTACAGCCAAAAGTGCATTAATTAGAAGGGCTGCACAGCTTCTTAATATGAGATGCTTCACCTACCTATTAACAAAATATACAGAGCCTGCTGAACTATTTGGACCTTTAGATATAAATGCATTAAAAGAAGGAAGATATGTAAGAATTACGGTTCGCAAGCTACCAGAAGCTGAGGTGGTATTTCTAGATGAAATATTTAAAGCTAATTCAGCCATTCTAAATACACTACTTACCATTATGAATGAAAGACTGTTTTACGATGGTTATACGGAGATTAAAGTTATGCTTTGGAGCCTCTTTGGTGCAAGCAATGAAGTACCTCAAGATCCTGAGCTTGAAGCCCTCTATGACAGATTTCTACTAAGACACTATGTTAAGCCACTGTCAGAGGATATGTGGAGGGATCTTCTAAAGTATTCATGGGATATTGAGAGATATGGTTACCCACAGCCTGAAATAACATTGGATAGAGCCACTATAGAAAATATAAATAAATTGATATACACGGTTAATCTTAATGCTATTGAAACCAAACTACTGAAAATATTTTCAATACTTGAATCAAAAAATCTTCATATTACAGATAGAAGGAAAGGAAAAGCATTAAAAGTCATAGCAGCACATGCCATACTTAATAATAGATTGATAGCCAATGAGGAGGACTTAGCGGCATTAAAATTCATAGTGCCTCACGATATAGATGATTTTGAAAGAGTCAATATAATTCTTTCTGAAGAATTGAAGACATCCTATAGATACCTAAGAGAGCTTGAGGAGATAGCTGTCAGCATAAGGGAGGTTAATAATTACATTATATCTTTTCCGAATATAAACTCAAGATTTATAGAGTACAGGCTACTTGAGATATATAGAGATCTTGAATCTACAAGGGATAGAGTATTATCAATGATCAGGGAGACGAATGATGAGAAGGTGCATAAAAAGGGAGCTGAGATTGTGGAGAACATTAATGAAGTTCTAGAAAAGATAAAGAAGAAAATGGAAGGGAGGTAATATGCCAGGGGTATTAAAACATATAGATTATCAAGATCCATTTACGCGTTATAAGGGTCAAAAGATTCTTGATAATATAAAGAAATTGAAAAACCGTGGAGATATTTCACTAGATTTAGCAATTGATGTTTACTACTCACTATACCTCCCATTTCCAAGTTTAAATGACATGTCTCAAGTCTCTATGGGTGCTGAAAAACACTATAGAATGATCAAAACAATGTTGACTGATGAGGATGCTAGAAAACTAAGGCTCTATACTGTAGCAGATAGTTTTACATCTATTACCTTAGGAACACTATTTCTAATGAATATTGTAGAGGAATTTGAAAATAATGGAGATAGAATGTTTTTGCAAGATAGGGGAAGAAATAAAAGTAGTGGTAAAGATCAAAATAAGGATACCGGGGAAGGTGACAAAAATGAAGGTAGAAATGTAGAAAGTTTAGTTAAAAGAGCTATTAAGAAAACATTAGAGAGTGCTGAAACCATAAAGGATGTAGAGCATTTTGTTTATGGGTACAAGGCTGGGGTAGGCCATGTTCTTAATCTTGAGGATGATGTAGTGAGCGTCATTAAGTTGGTTAAAAATACTGATATCAGAAATATACTAGCGATACTAGCTAAGGTTCCAGATGTTACAGCTGTAACGAAAAAGAGGAAAATTCCATATCAAAGGGGAGAGATTGAGGGATATACTAGGGGATCGGATATAGAAAGAATAGTATATACAGAGTTTGCATACCCACAGCTATATCTTTATATAAAACTTGCTGATGATAATCTTCTTCTCTTTGAAAAGGCTATATACATGAATATAGGCCCCATATATCTACTAGTTGATAAGTCTGGTAGTATGGACGGTAATAAAATCCTATGGGCTAAAGCTACTGCATTAGCATTATTTATGAAGAGTAGAGCGGAACGTAGATTCTTTTACATTAGATTCTTTGACTCAGAACCATACGAATTATTTAAAGTAGGTCCTAGTGCAAGACCTTCAGAAGTAATGAAGTTAGTAGAATACATTGCTATGGTTAAAAACGGTGGAGGAACAGATATTTCCAAAGCCCTAATAACAGCATGTAATGATATAGCTAAACTTAGATCAAGGGAACTAAATGAAGTTATATTAATTACAGATGGTGAAGATAGAATTGCTAGAAGCTTGGTTAAAAAAGCTTTACAGCATACAAAGACAAGACTTATAACTGTAATGATTATGGGTGAGAATGAAGATTTAAGAAATATAAGTAGTGATTATTTCAAGGTCGTGAAGTTGAGTGAAAAAGAAATTCTATCTGTTGTAAAGGCCTAGACAGTTATACGCTGTATTTCAACTCTTTGCCTAGGTTCCCTTAACCCATATGTTAATACAACATAATCACCATAACCTACAAAACCCCGTTCAATAGCTTTTGCTAAAGTTTTTCTTAGACCTTCTTCATAGTCTTGAGACTCTACATATGATAGATGAAGTCCCCATAATATTGAAAGTTTTCTAAGTACCTTTATATTTTGTGAACCTACATAAACTGGTATCATAGGTCTAAGTGAGGAAATTCTTTTTGCTGTATTACCATGCATACTAAATACAATCAATTTACCATTTATATCCTCAGTAAGCTCAACTACTCCCTTTACAAATTTTAATTGTATTGCATCTAGATTCTTTCTAGCATACATTGCAATCACATTGAGATTTTCTAACAAAACATTCTTTTCAACAAATTCAATTATTTTTTTGAGCCAGAGAACTGCATCCAGGGGATGCTTACCAATAGATGTTTCTCCAGTAAGCATTAAAGCATCTACACCAGCCTCAACAGCAATACTAACATCTACTACCTCAGCTCTTGTTGGAATAGGTCTTTCGGTCATGGATTCAAGCAGCTGTGTAGCAACTATAACTGGCTTTCTATGTTTTAGACATTTCTCTATAATGCGTTTCTGAAGCATATGTATTTCCTCTAAACCAAAATTTGTCCCTAGGTCTCCTCTCGCTACAAGAATTACATCACTTTCTTGAACTATGGCATCTAGATTGTTTATTGCACTTCGAGTCTCTATTTTACTAATTACACTTATATCATCACCGTTAAATCTTCTCAATACATCTTTTAATAATGCTACATCTTCAGCTGTTCTAACATAGCTAAGACCTATATAATCAAAATCATTTTCAAGTGCAAATTTGATATTAGCCATATCATTCTCATTAATAGGCGGTAGGTCGACATCCTTTCCCTGGATAACAATAGTTTTTCTAGATGTTATAGTTGAGTCTGTAAGGACAACAGCCTCTACATAGTCGCTACCCTTATCAATTACACGAAGTCTCGTCCTTCCATCATCCATTGCAAGAATATCGCCAACATCTATGTATTCAAAAAATCTAGGTATTGGCATAGGTACAGCAAATTGTGATCCGCCATCGCTTTCTCTTCCCAGAAATATCTTAATAACATCACTCTTCTTTACAGTGATCGGCGTTTTAATAATACCGACTCTAAGTGACGGCCCCTGTAAATCACCTATTAAAGCTACAAATCTTCCATATCTACTTTCACCACTTCTAATAAGCTCTACATATCTTTTCCACTCTTCTGGAGAACCATGTGAAAAGTTAATTCTAAACCCATTTACACCTACTTTAATCATGTCATTTATGGTTTTCTCATCACCGCTTGATGGACCTATCGAAACAATAGTTTTAACAAACATCTTACAACTCCCTTTTTGAAGTTTTATCAATTTCTACTCTAAGCATTCTCTTTACTCCATTCTTTCTACTCCTTTTCTTCCTACCCCTTTGGGGGTTACCTGCATACACACTTATATTTTTTATTATATTTATATTTTATGGGTTTTTAAATATTCCTATGAATACCATAGAAAAATCTATAGGGTAATCAATATTTTCAATTATCATTACCAAAAACTTTTATCCTTTGGGTCTATATGATGTTTAAGGGTGTCTTACAGTTGAATATTAGACCGCAGATAGATATAGAGTCCTTGCTTAAAATGTACGACTTTGATAGGATAGCAATAGCTACACTAGCTAGTCATTCATCGCTACAAATTTTTCATGGAGCTAAATTAGAGGGTTTTAAAACTATTGCTATAATTAAGGAAGATAGATTATGGTTCTATAGGCAATTTAGTCATTTAATAGACAGGTTTATTATTGTAAATAATTGGAGGGATGTATGTAACTCTAATATAGTTCATGAAATTCATACACTCAATGGTATTATGGTACCACATGGAAGCTATATTGAATATCTAGGTATTGATTGTGCTGAAAATTTGCAGATACCAGTGTTTGGTTTAAGAAGTTTATTTAGAATAGAATATGATCAATGGATGAAGATGGAGTTACTAAAAAGAGCAGGAATTCCAGTGCCTAAAATCTATAGGATTAATGACAATATTGATACGCCAGTAATAGTGAAATTCCATGGTGCTAAAGGTGGTAGAGGCTATTATGTTACAAAATCAAAGGATGAAATTATGGATTATGTAAGACATATGATTAAAGAGGGTGTTATAAGGGGGATTAATGAGGTGATTATTCAGGAATATCTTATAGGTGTAACAGCATACTATCACTATTTCTACAGCCCCATCTTTAATAGAGTAGAAATCCTAGGAGCAGATATTAGATATGAATCTGATATAGATGGAATTAAGAGAATTCCACATAAAATTCTAGTTGAAATGGATATAAAGCCCACCTTTACAGTAGTTGGAAACATTCCGCTAGTATTAAGAGAGAGTTTACTTCCAAAAATTCTAGAATATGGAATCAAATTTGTAGAGGAGAGCAAGAGAACATTACCACCCGGAGTTATAGGCCCCTTCTGCCTAGAGAGTATAATTGATAAAGATATGAATATTAAAGTATTTGAATTTTCTGGAAGAATAGTGGCAGGGACAAATATATATATATGGGGAAGCCCATACTCATATTTATATTGGAGTGAACCCATGAGTATGGGTAGGAGAATAGCTAGAGAAATTAAGCTTGCAATTAATACTTCAGCAATTAGAAAAATTCTGACATAGATCCATAACTCATAGCCGTAATAGCTCTGCCATTTACTTTAATATTTCCCTTAACTAGATTCAAAGAAAAAGATTATTTATATACTATTCCAGGCATAACAACTTCAGTTTAATATAATAGAATTAGGGATACTAAAATATAGCCGAAAAAGAATTGAGGATCACAATGACAATACCATCAATTACAGCTCTTATATTCTTACTAACAATAGTTGCCATAGTCTATTAAAATTTGGCTTAAGCTTGAGGCAATAAGAAAAACCTTTCGAGCTAGCGAAAACTATTTTAAACTAAACTTTGCTAACAGGCAGTAGGGGTATAGAAATATGGATAAGCTAAAGATAGCATTTATTGGTGCAGGTAGTGCTATTTGGTCTAGTAGAGTAGTAATAGATTTACTTATAAATAAAAATCTCAGGGATAAGAATCTAGAGATATGGCTTATGGACATAAGTGATTGGAGACTTAATCTAATTACAACATTTGCTAAAAGGTATATTGAGGAGCTTAAGATTCCAGTAAAGGTTTATGCTACTAAGGATAGAAGAGAGGCTATAAGAGATGCAGATTTTGTTATAAATTCTGCCATGGCAGGCGGCCATAATTATTATGAGATACTGAGGGAGGTTTCAGAAAAATATGGATATTATAGAGGTATCAATAGTGTTGAATGGAATTACGTTTCAGATTACCATACCATTTGGGGTTATTACCAATTTAAACTTACTTTAGATATTGCTAGAGATATTGAGGAGCTTGCTCCAGAGGCCTGGTTCATAAATGTTGCAAACCCTGTTTTTGAGTTAACTACGTTAATAAATAGAGTTACAAAGGTGAAACATATAGGGCTATGTCATGGGCATATGGGATTTCTAAAGGCTGTTGAGGTTCTTGGTATGAGGTTAGCTGAAGAAAAACTTAGTAAAAGAATCGTTAGTAAGTGTGGTGCACATGATGCTGAATGCTATACAACAATACTTTCGCTGCTAGACCCAAAGGATATTGAGATAGAAATGTCTGGATTTAACCATGTAATATGGTTGACTAAATTTAGGTATAAGGATGAGGATGCATATAAGTATATTGATGAGTGGATTAAAAAAGATGTTGAAGAGTATTGGAGGGTGTGGAGGGAGTATGTTATAAGCCCATTTGATGTAGATCTTTCTCCAGCAGCTATAGATATGTATAAAACCTATGGATTATTGCCTATTGGCGATAGCGTTAGAGGTGGTACGTGGAAGTATCACTGGGATTTAAAAACAAAACAATATTGGTATGGACCGTATGGAGGTCCAGATTCAGAAATTGGATGGGCTATGTATCTAGCAGCACTCAAAATGAGATTGAATGAACTTGCAAAAGCGGTATATGATATCTCTACATCACTAGTTCAGATGTTTCCTCCAAAACCAAGTGGAGAGCAACTTGTGGAAATAATAGATGCTATAGTTAACGATAATCCTAAAGAATATTACTACATATCTTTACCATATCCAGGGACACCACCAATACCCGTTCCGATACAAGTTAACGTATTGAACAATGGAGTATTACCAGGAATACCAGATAATGTGGCTGTTGAAATTCCTGCCAAGGTGGATGGAAAGGGTATACATAGAAAACCATTAATACCGTTGCATAGTAAGGTGCATAAATATGTGATTATCTATAGACTCATGAGAATGGAGTGGGCTTTAGAGGCATTTCTAAAGGGTGGTAGGGATACGCTATTCAATTGGCTTATAGTAGACCCTAGAACTAAGTCTACAAAGCAAGTGGAGGAAACAATTGATGCAATACTGAAAATCCCTGGAAATGAGGAAATGGCAAAACACTTCAGCTAATGCTAAACTAATTTGCTATTTTTATTCTAATTCATTAATCTAAATTAATTGTAGTAACTATTTGTAGTTGAGTTAATCAATAGACTGTTTTTGTAACTCTTGTGCTAATAAGCATTTTCTGGGGATTTACGTATTCACTATATTCTATATCGAAAATTTTTGCTAATACACCTTTATTAAAGATATATTTGTTTAACCCCAACTTATCTATAAGATGTTTGAAAAACTGTACATCTATAAATCCTTCCTTAATTAGTGTTATATGGTTGACATCTATATTACCATAGTATGCTTTGTAGATAATATATTTTATTCCATTTTTTAACAATTTTTCCCTATATTGAGATGCTATGGTTGTAATTTCATCTATATACGTAAATATTGATATATCAATCCACGGCAGCTCAACCTCAATTATTTCCCCGTTTTTAGCTATCATCTTTAGAGTACCTTTTTCAGTAAAAATTTCAAGTGATGATGTAGATTCTAAAAAGTAGCAAATTTTATTTAAACATAAATTTTTGACAATCTCTTTGAGGAACTCCATGTAAGTAAGATTTTTACCATATATGGAGGTACAGTAGCTATGTACATATAGCTTGAAGTCCATCATATCTATACCTACAGTATGAAGAGAATTGCAGAATGGACACCCCTTTTCACTATTAACTATAAAGAAAATTTTACCACATTTCATACATTTGTACGGTTTTATAGTGTTTGAAAATACTATAAGATAATTTATACAGTTTTCTATTACTTTTCTATAATGTTGAGAAGCGCATTCGATTTTGCTAAGCAGTTCATCTACACTATTTCTTCTTATTATATATTTATCTATAAGCATCCTCTTTACAGATTTAAATACATTCACAAGCTAATCCCAAAATAATATAGTAGTTAAAAAGTTGATTAACTTATATCGTCTACTTTTGAACCATCTTATGTTTCATAGAAGTTTTAAGATTAGCGTTCAACATCTATATAGTAGAATATCTTAAAGATGTAAAGTTAAATGAAATGTAGAGAAATAAATAATGCCATGAAGACTATGTTAATCGCTATAAACCTTTATTAGAGCTAAGCCCCTTTAGCCGTAGTAACGCCATGAAATATCGAGAAAGGGTCTATATCAACTTTAAAACGTCGTCTTATAGTGGATAGAAATCATGTCAATAAAGCATTGAATATATGTATATGATATGTATGGTTACTTCAGTGTATGTGGAAATATGAATAAAGAGTGTAGTGGAAATTATATTGAATTTGATCTAGTACTAAAACTCTATATCAATACCTTCTCTTTTTAAGATGGTTCTAGCTGCTATAACACCTGTAGCAGCTGCAACATTCATTCCTCTTGATAACCCAGCGCCATCTCCAGCTGCAAATATATTTGTGATAGAGGTTTCCAACTCTCTATTAACTTTTGCTTTAATGCTATAAAACTTTATTTCTGGTGCGTATAGAAGTGTTTGTGTAGATGCTATTCCAGGCATTATTATATCTAATTTTCTCAGTGCTTCTACAATATTTATAACAACTCTGTAGGGGTACGCCATAGCTATGTCGCCAGGTGTAACACTTTTTAGAGTAGGCTCCACAACACTTCTATCTATTCTATTCCATGTACTTCTTCTACCAGCCTCTAAGTCACCAAATCTTTGGATGATCGGTTTTCCACCACCAAGTTTTGTAGCAAGTCTCGATATACTCTTTCCATATGCTATCGTATCTTCAAATGGATCGGTAAGCCTTAAAGTTACAAGTAGGGCAAAGTTGATATTTTTAGAACGAAGTGTTATGAAGCTTTCGCCATTTACCCCTACTGAGTTATCAGGATATCTCTCTTCAACAACAAACCCATATGGATTTGTACAGAATGTCCTTACTTTATCATCATAGCTCTTAGTATACATTATTATCTTTGGATCTCTAACTATTCTTGTTATAGGCTCTGTTATATATGCTGGTGCCTCAACACGTACTCCAATATCTAAAGGACCTGGCTCTGTATCCACTCCTCTTTTTTTAGAAATTTCAGCAAACCATTCGGCACCTACTCTTCCGGGGGCTAGTATCACGTATCTTCCTATCAAATCACCATTGTTTGTCTTTATGATATGGCTGCTGCCTGGTATAATATCTGTAGCCTCTGTAAACTCGTATACATCAACACCCTTTTGTTTTAAAAACTCTGTAATATTGTTTATGACCTTGGGCATGTTCTCTGATCCTATATGTCTCTGGGGGGTGGGTATAAACTTTGCACCAGCCTTAGCAGCAAGTCTCTCAAGTTCTGCAGTCTGCTCTACATTTAAGCTATATAGGTTGTCAGGAGCCCCAAATTTAACAAGAACATTATCAACATATCCTATAATCTTTTCAGCTTCTTCCCAACTACCAACTATTTTATTTAAGTCACCGCCTACATCTGGTCTAAGATTCATAGTTCCGCTACTAAATGTTATAGCACCACCAATACCTGTAAGAATGCTACATGGTTTGCATAGTAAGCATTCCTTATCTCTTACCAGTCTTTTTGAGTTGAACATGGGGCATCTTCTAAATGGGTTTCCACTCCCTTGTTCAACTATAGCTATCTTTATTTTATTGGAGCTGTATGTAGCAAGCTCATAAGCAGCAAAAAGTCCTGCTACACCACCACCAACTATAACAACATCATACTTCTTCGCCAAAGGATTTTCTCACCTCTTTAAACCTAATTCAATTCTCCTATCAATTGTACAAATAGTATCCTCCCCCGTGCTGATTATCGTTATTGGAATTCTTAATGTTGACTCTAACCTTTCAAGCCACATCTTAGCATCCTGGGGTAGTTTACTCCACTCTCTAATACATTTGGCATCAGGATACAGTGTATCTAGTCTTGTAATAGCTATCTGTGTAGCTGAGTTAAACATTATAGCTCTTTTAGCTAAATCAATATTGAATGGAGCAGCCCTGCGCATTCTACCAGTAACAGTAGCAATTTCAACTAGACCTAACCTTTTTGCCTCTTCATAGGGAAGTTCATTATCTAATGGACCTCCACCAACTCTTGTTACATAAGACTTAAACACTACTATAACTTCATCAATTCTTTTAGGTCCTATACCTACTTCAGAAGCAAATGCTGAGGCAGTAGTATCTCTACTAGTTACATAAGGGTAGGTCCCATGATATAGACTAAGGAAGGTGCCTTGAACACCTTCTATATAGACTAGTTCACCATTATCTAAAGCTCTATTTACCTCAAGTGATACATCTGTAGTAATATCTTTTAAAATTTCAAAATCTCTAGCAAGTTTTAATCTTCTTAAAACTCTATCAGCCATTGCAAAACCTACACCCTGTAGCGTTGAACCAACTTCCCCTATTAGGAAAACGTCATTTCTTTCAGCTTCAACATGCTTCTCTTCAATAACCCCAGCATTAAAGTCTATGAAGAGTCTTCCTTTTACACCAGTTTCATTCAGTTCTTTAAATAGAATATCAAGTCTTATAAGTGCACCAGCAGCTATCATAAGTCTTGTTCTTGGATTGATAAAGAAGGAAGGTACCAATCTAACTTTCCAAGTTTTACCCATATGTGATACAGTATGACCTGCATTTATTGAACCACATCTTACAGCAATAGATGGATTATCTGCTACTGCTAAGTATGATGCTATCTTTCCTTTCCCTTCATCGCCAAAAAATCCTCCAACTATTACTGCTACAGGCAATGTCTCCACCCATAATGACTCGGTATTGTGTACTTAGTTGTGATGCTGCATGGTTCTATTGTTTTGTATTTTAGTGGAATATATGTGATGTACTGTTTCAACGAATTCCTTAGCTTAAAGCTTAGCTAAAAAAGATTTAAAAATCTTATACATAATTTCAATAGTTCTACAAATATATAATGAATGGAACTATAAGATGATTAATATGGCTGGTGTAGAGCATGGTTAAATAGAAATACTAATATTTCATATTTCATCTAATTAGTATCGTGATGATATAACAAATATCTAAAGATATGAAGTGGTATTATACATAGTCAACAGATTTAATTATATTCTTACGCCATGTTTTTAAACCAGATAACAGAGAGTAGAAGTATGGGTTGGAAATATGGCCTGTACAAAAGCAGTAAAAGTTAAGACACCAAGTGGAGCAGAGAAAGATTTAGTACCAAAGAAGGTCTGGAGCCTAGCACCAAGAGGCAGAAAGGGCGTTAAAATAGGACTATTTGCTGATCCTGAAACTGGAAGATACTTCAGAGCTAAGGTACCAGACGACTACCCAGAATGCAGCTAAATACCTAGGTATAACTACAATTAAGATAAACTATTTTTTAAATTTATTTATCTTAATTCTAAGAGCTTAAGTTGCTGAGTTAATCCCCAGCTTCCTTCCATATTGCCATGATATATTTGCAAGGTAGAACATAGAATGTTTTATTTCACCTTAAAGGAATGTTAAGCCATATTATATAGTGTAACGCTTTTCATAATTCATTCCATTTTTAGAAGTAACACTCTTTAGCAATTAATATATGTTCTTCTACAATATTTAACAGCCCATTAACGTTAAGTCTTTGTATGGTATCTTCTTTTTGTGAATTCTACTCCTAGATAGGCTAGGATTTCAATCGGTCTTTTCTTTAAATAGTTATTGGCTTTCACCATTGCTGGTGCAAGTTACTCAATTGCTATAAATCTGATGTATTTAAAAGTATTATATTTATCGAATAGCTATAGCATAGCTACTATACCATTCTTTAATTGATGAATATACTAACACGTATTAGCAATGCAAAGCATTACCATTATATCTATACCCGTTGAAAGTTTTAAAGTCTATACCTCATTATCATGACTCTAGCCACTTCGTTTTAGCTAGAGACGACCTTACAACTCATATATTCTTTGAGGCATCTTAATAACGGTTACTAACATTCTTCAGCACATTCTTAATGTGACTACGGAGATTATTTTTAGATATAGAATACAATTGATGTACATTAGACTTAATGGTATGTTTTGAGCTAGATGGTTTAAAGCTGTAGGATAGGAGATGTAGCTTAGAATGAAGAACTTTGTAAGAAAAAATATAACACCTTAAGGTAAAGAAGATAAAATCTAACCACTCTATCTCAACACTATTCGTTCCCAGGGGTCCACCATTTAGTAACTAATTGTTTTAATAATCCTATCCATTCCATATTCAGAAATCTCACTTCATCTATGCTTCACAGGTCCATAGATGGTTATTGAACTTAGTAACAATAGGTCTTTCACCATACCATCTCTAGACGGTCCAGAGCAAAAATCTCCACTTACTCAAGGCCTATATCTAAAAACTTAATAATAAAACAGATCTCTCAAAGTATTGAGAAGAAACAGTTATAGAGAATGTAGTTTTTATAGATAGTACGAAGCATTTATTATGTATTGTAGAGCTATTGCTGATATGCTTGATATACTTACAACTTTAAGATAGACTCTTTAACCATCTTCTCTCCTTAGTATACCAAAGTCTTTGTCTCAAACTGTTAATGTTAAGCTATTGCTACTATCTCTAACTATGCTATTTACTTCTATTAATTACTCACATTATGTGAGTTCAGCTTTTATAATTCTTTCTATTTCTGTAGCTGTTGGTGTTATTAATTGGCTGAAGGCCCTATAGTTAAGCTTAGCGATGTATGGAAGGTATATCTGGTGGGTAAAGTTGAGTATCCTGCACTTAAGGGTGTGTCAATGGAGGTTGAGAGGGGTGAATTTCTTTGTATAACTGGCGCTTCTGGTTCTGGAAAATCAACGCTATTAAATGTGATGGGAGCCCTAGATAGACCTACAAAGGGTGAAGTTTTCTTTGAAAATATTCCGTTAAGTAGGTTATCTAGTGATAAGCTTGCAGAGCTAAGGAATAGAAGGATAGGATTTGTATTTCAAACATTTAATTTGCTTAATCATTTAACAGTTGTTGAGAATGTTGAGTTGCCCATGATAGCTCTCGGTATACCGCCTAAGAAACGTAGAGAAAGAGCTATAGAGATACTCAGTAAGTTTCTATCTCACACAGTCATTTACAAGAGACCATTAGAACTTAGTGGAGGAGAGCAACAGCGGGTCGCTATTGCAAGGGCATTGGCGAACGACCCAGATGTAATACTGGCTGATGAGCCTACAGGAAATCTTGACTCATATAATGCCCATTTAATAGCAAAGATATTTAAAGAGCTTAGGGATGAAGGAAAAACCATAGTTATGGTGACACATAATATAGAACTAACAGATTATGCCGATAGAATAGCAAAGCTTAGGGATGGACAGATTGTAGAGATTATTAAGAGGTGAGATGAATAACATGAATAGAAGTACACTGGCTATATTTATAGTAATACTATTAATGCTACCTATAGCTATACCATTAGGTATGTTGAAGGCTCAGTCCGAGGGATACTTTGAGTTAGTGGCAGTAATATGGGGTTCGCCAAGTACTCCACTATGTGTTGGTCCAGGGATGCAAACACAAATGCTCACAGTTATGCTAAAATATAATGGAAATGACGCACTTGCAGGACTTAAAGCAGAGTTATATTTACCATGGATCTTTAGAGATGCCTTAAGTAAAACAAGCACAGCAGAATCGAAATATACACAAGTAATATCAAGAAACCAAATAATCGAATTAAGATTCTGGATAGATATAGGGAAGATAGCCTCTGCTGGAGAGTATATGGCTGACTTAATACTATATAGTTATAGGAATGGATTGTGGGAGGAAATCAATAGGCTAACCATTAATATTCCCATTACATATACAGCTAATATCTCCATTAAGACTCCATCACTCACTAAAGTATATCCAGGTTTCTCAAATTTAAGTATCTATATAGAGAATTCTGGAAGAGGCTATGCTTATAATGTATCAGTAGATGTTTTATCGATACAGCAAGTATCGATAATCAAGTCAAGTATTCCTGGGGGCGACATTTCACCAAATACTACTGTAGGCATAGATATCCCAATCTATATATCTCCATCACTGGTTGGCGCTTTGGTACCAATATACTTAAGGATAAGCTACATAGATGCCTGTAGCTTTAGTAGAACATTCAATACAGTACTATACCTATCTATTGAACAACCACCAAAAGGGCCGCAAATCATAGTCAAAGCAACTCCAACAACACTTATAACAGGTGTAGAAAATATAGTAAAAGTCACTATATCAAATAATGGAACTGTAACTGCTAGAAAGTTGGCTATATCCTTTGAATTCCCACAGCAGATAGTAGTAATTAACGGAACTGCAAAGATAATGTTAGATGAGTTGAGACCAGAATCGTCATTAGATGTAGCATTAATCTTAATGCCAGTGGGAACTACAAACGATAGAACAGCAATACAGGTTTCTACAACATTAAGCTATAGAGATCAGTACGATATAGATAGAAGTGATAGGATAATCATACCATTTACGATAATCCGACCACAGACTTTTCTAACCATAGATGTACAACCAGAGTCTCTTACTGCAGGGAAAGTTAATAGTGTATCTATTTCTATAGAGAATACAGGAGAATATCCAGTATATGGTGTTGAAGCATCCATAGTCCCACAACAATCTATAATCGTTAGAGGATTTGATGGTAAGTGGCATATAGGTGATTTAAAGCCCGGTGAAAGAAAATCGCTGGAACTCTACATCGCTATTCCAATAACAGTTGCTGGATCGATTCAAATAAGTATGTCGCTTACCTACACTGATTTGTCACTTACTCTTAGAACAGAGGCAAGAAGTATAGTGTTTTCAGTAACACCTATAGAGAAACCCATAGCAGTACAGATTACACCTCGGGAACTAGACTATGGCGAAAACACTATAGATATTGTGATAACTAATAGTGGTGAGATGAGGATAGGTAGCATCTACATAACTATCACATCGCCACAACTCATCATTAAGGAGCAAGGTAACAAGTGGTATGTAGGGGATTTAGAGCCGGGTGAACAGAAAAGCTTAAGGCTACCAGTATTTGTACCGTCATCCATAGGCTCGGTCACCCAAGTTACACTGGGTATAGAGTATAGGGATGTTACAGGTACATTAATTTCAGAAAACATTGTCTATAGTTTGATGGTAAAGCCTGTAGCAACACTACTTACTGTTATGGCTGATCGTGAACAAATTATTCCTGGGGAAAATAATGTAACAATATATATTAGGAATGATGGTAATAAACCTGCATACAATCTGTTAGTAACAATTGTAACACAGCAGGCAGTACTCAAAGGGCTTAGTGATAGATGGTTTATAGGCGATTTATATCCGGGTGAAGTAAGAGTTGTAACGCTACCCCTTATAGTCCCCTCTACAGTGAATAGCATTCAGATTGGTATAACCCTTAGCTATACTGATGTAGGTGGAGCTACAAAAAGTGAGAGTAGATCACTGGGACTAGTAGTTAGACAGTCACTCACCAATATAGCCATATGGACAGAGCCTCAGAATCTTTTAATAGGCGAAAATAGTATTACTGTATATGTTAGAAATGATGGTGAAATCTCTACTCATGACATGCTTCTATCGTTTACCCCTTCACAACAGATAATATTTATAGGGTCTGGGGAAAGGATATATATTGATAAACTTGTACCTGGAGAAACAAGAGTATATACATTAAAGCTTATGGTTGTAGCCACTGGAGCTACAATACTACAAGTTCCTGTAGCCATAAGCTACATAGATTCAGCTAACATATATAGGACTGAGAACAGAATTGTTAGCTTTAGGGTGAGTGGACAGCCTACGGTAATTAATTTTAGAGCTTTTATAGAACCTCATACTATATTTGGTGGAAGGTATTCTATGCTAAATCTAACTGTAGTGAATATAGCCAATAGAAGGCTGGACAACATATCATTAACAATATCGTCAGGAAGTATAGCGTTAATAGGCTCTAATGGTAGATGGTATCTAGGTTCTTTAGAGCCTAATAAAGCTAAAATTATAAGCTTAACAGTCTATACAAACCCTGTCCAGTCGATGCAGAGTATGGTGATGACAGTAACTTTTACATATATTGATGTTACAGGAAGCCTTACCTCTGAGTCTATGCCGCTTACTATAATAGTTATGCCAGAAATTGAAAAGAAACCATTAGAGGTTAGCGTAATCCCACAGATAATAGTAGCAGGGCGGAGTAGCAATTTAACTATATCTATTAGAAATCCAAATAAATTTGAAATAGGTCCAGTAACATTAAGTATAGCACCTTCAACAGGAGTAGTCCTACTATCCTCAGATATATACTTTATAGACCTAATTGAATCAGGTAATGAGAGGTCTGTTGAGGTATCCATCTATGTACAGCCGACCAGTGGGGCAGTAACACTCTCTCTACCACTAACTATAAGTTATTTCGATGGCACCACTATAGCTACATTATCAAAGAACCTCGCACTCTTCATAGTCCTACTCCCAACACTTAAGGTGTCAAATTATGCAGTTCTACCACAGACAATATCGCCAGGACAGACATTCTCAATATCACTTACACTAGTCAATACAGGTCTTGGTTCAGCATATAATGTTACAGTAAGAGCTTTACCAAGCCACATATATATTCCCCTTTTAGGCGTTGAAACTTTTATTGGTGAGATAGCTAAGGGTGCATCAACAACCGTTACATTTAGCTTTCGGCTATCTACTACAGTAAATGTTACAGCAGTAAGACCAGTTAACATTACAAGAACTAGAACTGCTGCACCACCCCCAGGTACAGCAACTAGGATTGAGGCACCAGTGCCGCCCCTCCAAAATATCTCACTACCAAGTGTCAACATAATGATTACATATATGGATAATGTGGGTAGGCAGTATAACACAACACTTTCAATCCCTCTAACAATAGTAGCAGGGACTACAACTCTTGCAACCCATATGCCTACACAAAGTTCTACCAACAATATAGCTCTTCTAATAATAGCGCTTCTAGTAGGGGTAACCCTGATATATCCTATAATTAGGTTAAGGAGGAGGTAGATGAGGCTCTACGACATATTCCTTCTTGCATTTAGAGCGCTATGGACTCATAAGATTAGAACAGCTCTCCTAATACTCAGTGTTACAGTTGGAGTTGCTGCCATAATCGCCCTAACCTCTCAAACTGAAGGTATTGGAAGAAACATTATTTCCATATTTAAGAGTCTGGGTCCTGATACAGTAATTGTAAATGTAATGAGTAAAAGATTAACAGACCTGGATATATCTATAATAGCTTCACTAGATGGTGTTAGAAAGGCTATACCCATTATAAGGGAAGTAGCCGCAATAACGCTTGGCGATACCCAATTAAATACAGTAGTATATGGTATAGCCTCATACGAATTAAATGAAATTTTAGGAGATATAAAGCTAATTGACGGCACTATATACCAGGATACAGCAGTTCCTCTAGCCATTATAGGGAGCCAAATAGCATTTCAAAATACGACAAGCCAACCTATAGTTCTTCCAGGCCAAGCTATTATGGTATATACTAGAGGCAGTTTTGGAGCACAGGCACAATCCATATCCCTAGTAATAGTAGTGGCAGGTATACTTGATCGGTATGGTGCTGCAAATCTCATATCGCCGGATACAAGCATATTCATACCTCTTCAAGCTGCTCAACAGATATTTAACAAAATGTGGTATGATATGGTGGTGATTAAGACTAACAATGTAAGTTCCATAGACATAGTTGAAGAAAGTTTGAGAAGTATCTATGGAGGTGCTGTAAACATTATATCGCCAACTCAAATAGCTCAAACAATGCAAAATATGATTACACAGACATCGCTACTCCTAGGAGGTATTGCAGCAATATCATTAATTGCAGCAGCTCTAGGTATATTTAATATGATGCTAGTTACAGTTACGGAAAGGACTAGAGAAATAGGGACTATGAAGGCCCTTGGCTTTAAGAACAAGCATATACTAGCTCAGATAATAATTGAAGGTCTTTTAATTGGTGTATTTGGAGGTATAGTTGGTATAGTGCTGGGTATAGCGACATCATATATGCTACCAGGTTTAATAGCAAGGGGCACAGCTATATCAACAGCTACACCAGCAAGATCACAACAAGTAAGAACTTTTAACCCAATGACACTTACTGCAAGTATTTCCTACGAACCCTATATAAATCCAGTTATAGTATTTATATCACTAGTACTAGCAATACTGGTTAGTGTTATCTCAAGCCTTTACCCTGCCTGGAGGGCCGCTAAAATGGATCCCGTTAAAGCTTTGCGGTATGAATAGATATTAATGTAGCAGAAACGTCGCCGTGGTGACATCTATGCATAGAAACATGGTTATAGCACTAGCTATAGGCCTTGCCATAGCTATCTCCTGGCCTATAGCAGTCTACTTTGTATATCCAGTTCCACCAGAGAGCATCGAACAACTAATTAACATTAGTGGTGATAGTTTTGTGTCTGAAAAAATACCCAGATTTTTAATTGGTGTTAGATGGCTCGTAGCATTTAGGGGTACAGGCTTTAGAACTAGGGGGATACCTGTATTAATTCATCGACATACAACATTCTTCAAGACCGAAACAGATGAAATAATTATTGTTGTATTTATGCCTAGATATAAATGTATTGGTAGAGAGTATGAGCTTAGCGGCAATGACATAGCTAAACTTATTACTGGCGATACCGTATTGAAGGGCTATATATTTTTGACCCAGAGGGGTGTAGTACTTATACCAATTGAAATTGTAGTAGGAAATAATACATTTATTGCAGTACCACCCTACCGATAATAAAAAGGAGCAAAATTTGAAGAAGCTTTACTGCATATTTAATACTATATGGAGGCTCTACAATGGCGTTAATGTTAATATACCGTAATAAGAACCATATAATACAATTTAGGTGTATAGGCATTGCCTGACAAGATCATATGGGGTGTGGGGAGCTACACTACACTGGTGAAGGTATATGGACCTATATATAGTATCACTTTTAGTAGTGGAGCTAGTTAGTATTGCTGCATTTACATATCTAGCAGTACTATTTGTTAGGGTATATAATGTGTTTAAAGTAGAGGACATTTTAGTCTATATAATGTTTATTCTCTTTCTCCTCTTAAGCCAACTCTGTGGTATGCTCTCTATCATTATATCTGATAGTAGAGTGGCGGCTGCCCTATATGTAGCAACATCGTCGCTAGCCATAGCAGGCTTTATACTCCTACTTACCTCTAGCCATACTGGTAATACCTATATCATTATGCCTATTCTTGTCTCTTCACCAGATATATTGGCAGGAATATTATCAACTTTAATCATATCCAAACATGTAACGGGTAAGACGAGATACTTTATGGCCTTACTATCCCTCTCTTACTATATTAGAGGAGTAAGCACATTATTAACAGCAGCTCAAGGACCACCCCTACTGCTACTGGTTTCGGAAACCATAAGAGCTATAGCTGCCGTGGCTCTATCACTACATCATACAGCTCAGGTATTAATCTATGGTAAAAAAGAGAAGTAAATTAGAAATAATATTTGATGTTATTGAAATACTGGCTAGGGAACCCATAAATCCTACAAAATTGTCAATGCTAGTAAATATGCCGTATGATAGACTTAAGAGGTTATTGGATGAGCTAGTGGACAAGGGAATAATTAGATACGAGGAGCAGGGAAGGTCAAAAATCTATATATTAACTTCACAGGGATATAAGCTCAGTGAAGAGCTAAAGAAAATAAAAAGAATATTAAAGGACTATGGGGTGCTAGAATAGTGGACATGTATTATTGGAGCCTGTAATGAATTAAATTCTTCAGCATGGTATAACATATTCTAAGTCATTTCATTAACTTGGCTAAATATAAAGAGGATTAAGGTTTATAAACTTGATTTATAATTAAGTTACCTAAGTCTAGGTGAATTGCAATGAAAAAATATGGTTTTATAGCACTAATAGCCATAGCTTTAATTCTAATAGGCATAGTAGGATGTGTATTTTCGGCAGAAGTTTCAGCACAGGCTGTACCTAGAGGTCCTTGGATAGATGAAATTACATTTATAATGGAGGGTGATGCTGCCAAGGCGCTTGATATGCTTAAGAAGGGTGAAATTCAAGTATATTTCGATGACTTTGGGGATCCAGAACTCTTTAGGGACATTAAGGCAGCTGGATTAAGATATGTAATGTCGTACGGTCTTTACTATGAGCTTACATTTAACCCATATGGACCTGAGTTTACAACGGGTGAACTAAATCCATTTAGTGTAGCTAGAATTAGGGAGGCTATGAACTATATAGTTGATAGGGACTATATAGTTAATGAGATTATGGGTGGACTAGCTGTACCTAGATATACGGCAATAGCGCCTAGCTTTCCAGACTATGCTAGATATGCAGATGTTATGTTTGAGATTGAGAGTGAGTATAGATATAATTTTGAGAAGGGTAAGGAGATAATATTTGAGGAGATGAAAAAGCTTGGGGCAGAGTATAGGGATGGTAAATGGTACTATAAAGGAAGTCCTATTGTAATAAAGTTCCTAATAAGAATTGAGGATGCTAGAAAGGCTATAGGAGATTATGTATCTACTCAGCTAGAGAAACTTGGATTTGTAGTAGAGAGAATGTATAAGACTGCTAGAGAAGCCTCACCAATATGGATAAGAGGGGATCCAGCTAAGGGTGAATGGCATCTATATACAGGTGGATGGATAACAACACTTGTGTCTAGAGATGAGGCTGATAACTTTGGCTACTTCTATACACCACTAGGAAGGCCAGAGCCGCTATGGCAGGCATACAAACCAGATCCAGAATTCTTCACCGTGGCAGAAAAGCTTTGGAATAGAGCATTTACAACTATTGAGGAAAGAGATGGGCTTATGAGAAAAGCTATAGTGTTATCTATGAAAGATTCTGTAAGGGTGTGGCTAGTACACCTAACATCAGTATGGGCCTCAAGGCCAGAGGTTGTACTCTCATATGATTTAGCAGGCGGATTCTCAGGCTCTAGACTATGGCCATATACAATAAGATATACAGATAGAGTTGGAGGTACGATGAAGATAGCTCTTCCCAATACACTTGTAGAGCCATGGAATCCTATAGCAGGCACCAATTGGATATTTGATATGGCTGTGATTAGAGCTACCAGCGATCCTGCCGTTATGCCAGATCCTTATACAGGGCTGTTTTGGCCAAATAGAGTTAAAAAAGCAGAGGTGTATGTCCTTGAGGGACTTCCTGTTACAAAAACCCTAGATTGGATTGATTTAAAGTTTGTTGATAGAATAGAGGTTCCATCTGATGCATGGTATAGCTGGAATGCTTCTACAAAGCAAATGACAGGTCCACCCCCAGGAACAACTGCAAATGCAAAGGTTGTGCTATACTATGAAGATGACCTGTTTAAGAAGGTTAAGTGGCATGATGGTAGTCCGCTAACTATAGGCGATATACTGTTGCAATTCATACTAACATTTGATAGAGCTGATCCAGCAAGCCCAATTTATGATGAAGCATATGTGCCAAGCTTTAAAGCGTTTAGAGAAATATTTAAAGGATTAAGGATATTAAGAACAGATCCCCTTATCATCGAATATTATACGGATACAGTATATCTTGATGCTGAGTGGATTGCAGCTAGTGCCGTTATATGGCCAGAGTACAGCCAGGGTCCAGGACCGTGGCATACAATTGCAGTTGCATGGCTTGCTGAAGCTGAGCAGAAACTAGCATTCTCATCTGGTAAGGCTGATAAGCTAAAGATTGAGTGGACAAATCTTATAGCTGGACCATCATTAGAAATATTAAAAGGAATGTTGGATAAGGCAATAAGGGAGAACTTTATACCATATAAAGAATTTCTAGGTAGATATATAACTTCTGACGAAGCATCGACAAGATATGGAAATCTGAAGAAATGGGTTGAGTCTAAGGGACATTTCTGGGTCGGAAATGGGCCATTCTATCTAGATAAAGTGGATGTAATAGCAAAAATACTTGTTATTAAAGCATTTAGAGAATTTCCTGATACCGCCGATAAGTGGCTTATGTTTGCAGAACCCATGGTTCCAGAAGCAGCAATAACACTACCACTAATTGTAGCACAAGGCCAGCCAGTTGAATTTGAAATAGATGTAACATTCCATGGAGCTCCATACAAAGTTGAGGACATCATGTACATAAAGTATATCATTAGACATGGGGACAAAACAAAGATAGGTATGGCTACACCAGTAAGAGATGGTAGATGGGTCATAAGGCTTTCAGCAGAGGAAACAAAGGAGTTGATTCCAGGTTCAGCAGAACTAACAGTAATTATTGTTTCAAAACTTGTAGGCATTCCAACAATAGTAAGACAACCATTTGTAATAACCGGTGTCACACCCACCCCCACACCAACCCCTACTCCAACTCCAACACCTACCCCAACACCAACTCCAACGCCTACACCTACTCCTACCCCCACACCAACACCAATACCTGGTGTTGTAACTATTACTATTACAGCAACAACTACACTAACAACAACATCAACAACATCAATAACATCAACAAAAATAGCAACAACTACACTAACAGAAACAGTAACAGAATGGACAACAACAACAATAATAGCAATAATACTACTAATAGCAGGAATAGCAATAGGATGGATAATAAAAAGAAAATGGATGTAAAAAGAAAATAAAATCCCTAAATCTAAAAACAAATTTTTAAATATTTTTTAAATATTTATGGCAAATGTTATATCCGTTCTCTTAAGTATTTTATGTTTATTTCAAAAATATTTAAATAGCTAGGATAGGTTGAATAGTACTGGTGAACTATATCTATGCATCCACTTATAAGGTATGTCTTACAAAGGGCAGCATTGGCACTTTTGGTGGTGTGGACGGGGATAACAATAACATTTGTATTGTCTAGGTTGATGCCTTTTAATGCGGCTGACCTATTTATATCTAGGCTAGTTGCACAGGGTGGGACTCTAACAGGTGAGCAGATAGAGGCCATGAGGCGTCAGCTTTTAGAGCTCTACGGTCTTGAGAAGTCTATCATTGAACAGTACCTAATATTTTTAAGGAATTATATGGTGACAGGTGAAATGGGACCTTCCTTTGCCTACTTTCCAACGAGTGTAAAGGATGTTATTGCAAAGGCTCTTCCATGGTCACTACTACTATTAATAATGACTTCTGTGGTTAGCTGGCTAGTTGGAAACGGTATAGGGATTCTGGCGGCTTTAACTAAGCATAGGAGAGTCTCAAATGTGTTAGAGACTATTGCAGTAGCTTTTCAGCCTATACCATTTGCAGTATTAGCGATATCCTTCTTGGTATTTTATGCACTCATACTTAAGCTACCCATACCAGCTCCTGGTTATGTTACAACAGGTTCGGCTATCGAAATGTTGATATATATGTTGAGAAGAGCAGCATTTCCACTAATGGTTTTAGTATTATTTGGATGGTTTGGAGGCTTTGTTAGCATGAAGGCTATAGCTCTTAAAATGCGGGAAGAGGATTTCATAGTATATTCATTTCTTCAAGGTGCACCAACAAATTCTATTAGATACATGATATTTAGAAATTCAATACTACCGCAATTCACCGGACTTGTTTTAGGGCTTTCAAGGGTTTTCATAGGCTCACTTCTTGTAGAGTATATATTTAACTATCCAGGTATAGGCTATATACTCCAGGGAGCCATAGCAAACGCTGACTACAATCTAATGCTGGGGGTATTATTCTTTGCAACAGTTGCTACTGCTGTAGCTACATTCATTTTAGACCTAGTCTATCCATTGATAGATCCTAGAATTAGATATCCTGGACAAGGGTGATATACAATGGCCTATGTCTATAGATTCAAAGAGCTTGCACTAAAACCAAGGTTCCTAGTGCCGCTAATCATATTCATAAGTTTACTAATATATGCATTTGTATACACTGCTACAATACCTATAAATCCTGGAAGGTGGTTCTATGTACCACCAGCACAACCACCAAGCCCATCATACCCCTTCGGCACAACCTCTATGGGACAAGATCTATTCCTACTAGTGCCTACAGCCCTTAGAAACACTATAATCATAAGCTTTGTAGCAGCTGTAATCTCAGTATTGATAGCATGGAGCATAGGCTCCATAGCAGCACTTTCATCAACCATAGCGAGATCAGCATTACTAACGTTAACTGATATAATATGTGTATTACCAGGTTTACCACTGCTTATGGTGATATTCTACACATGGCGTGATTACTTAACAATACCTATCATAGGTATAATAATGGGGCTGATAGGCTGGGGCTTTCCAGCAAGAGCTATTTATGCAATGTTATCTAGTCTACGGCAGAGAACATTTGTATATACATCATATTTCTCTGGATTAGCAATGTATAAAATTGTTATTAAGGACTTTATACCATATCTCCTCAGATATCTAATGATTAACCTTGTAGGTACAATGACGTGGGCAATAGGAAATGAAGTAACGGTATCGATATTTGGTGCCATGAAAATGGAGGAGGCGACAATAGGTACAGCAATACACTGGGCTATGTATTATCAGGCAATACTCTTAGGTGTTTGGTGGTGGCTGGCTATACCAGTAGCCTTCGTAGTACTATTTGTACTATCACTATACATACTTATGATTGAGGTTGATAAATACATATTTGCAAGAGCTAGGGTGACGTGGGGATAAAGATGTCATTGGATATCCTTACGGTAAATAACTTAGATGGAGGTTATGAAGTATTTATTGGAAATAGGAGGGTGTTTGTACATGCAGTAGATGATGTATCCCTTACGCTGCACGATAATGAAGTCTTAGGTGTTGCAGGTGAATCTGGATGTGGAAAATCTACATTGGCTAAAATGGTCTATGGTGGTATAATACCACCTCTTGTAGTGCGAAGTGGCAGTATTTCTCTTGTTACTAGAGGTGGTGAAGTTTTAGAGATGAATAAACTTGATATTGATACAATTAGAAGAAAGATTTGGTGGATAGAAATATCATATATACCACAAAATTCTATGAATGTGCTAAATCCTTTAAAACGAATAAAAGATCAATTTATAGGCGTATTTAAGTATCATAATATTGAGATGGATAAGAATGAAATAATAAAATACTTAAAAGATACTCTAACAACATTAAGTCTCCCTCCAGAAGTTATAAATGCTTATCCCCACCAGCTTTCTGGTGGCATGAGGCAGAGGGTAGTTATAGCATTAAGTCTCCTATTTAATCCAAGGATAGTCCTAGCAGATGAACCCACAACGGCTGTAGATGTTGTTACGCAAAGGGTAATTCTATCGTTACTTAAAGAGTGGCGTGAAAACAATAAGAGCTCATTTATATTAATCTCACATGATATGTCTGTCCATGCGTATATGGATAATAGAATTGCGATAATGTATGCTGGAAATATAGTGGAGCTAGGTAATACATTTGACGTCTTCAGGGAACCTTTACACCCATATACAAAAGCATTGATAGAGTCGCTAATTAGAAAGGGAGATAAATCAATTAGGAAAGGTTTAGCCGGTCAACCACCAGATCTCATTAATCCTCCTCCTGGCTGTAGGTTTCATCCTAGATGTCCTTATGCAATAAATATTTGTAGAGCTAAAGAACCGCCAACAACATCCTTAGATAAAGATAGATATGTAAGATGTTGGCTCTATGCAAATCCAAGGTGATAAATATGATAGAAGATAAAAATTGGTTAAAAATAGAAAATGTTACAAAGTTATATGGCTATGGACTTCTAGGGCTAAAGAAGTTTAAAGCATTAGATAACATATCACTTAATATAGATCTTGGGAAGCCAAGGATTGCAGTAATAGCTGGAGAAACGGGTAGTGGCAAAACAACATTACTTCGTATAATTATGGGGGTGGTGAAACCTGATATTGGAAAAGTTCTATATAAAGGCTATGATATTCATAAATTGAAGGGGTCGGCCAGTAAATGGTATAGAAAGGAGGTACAACCAATATTTCAGGATCCGTATGAGGCATTCAATCCTCTTAGAAGAATTGATACCTACTTCTATGATACTACAAGAAACATTTGTGGTATTAAGAATAGAAATGAGGCAATCTATAGAATTGATGAAGCTTTACGATTTGTTGGATTAAGTTTAGATAGAATTTCCGGTAAATATCCCCATGAGTTTTCAGGAGGAGAACTTCAGCGAATCTCCATTGCAAGAGCTCTTTTAACTAGCCCCAGAATACTCTTAGCAGATGAACCTGTTTCAATGCTTGATGCTACACTAAGAGTAGGAATACTAAATATATTAAAGGATTTAAAAGAAAAACTAAATATGATTATCATCTATGTAACCCATGATTTATCAACAGCCTACTATATAGGTGATGATATATCCATTATATATAGAGGAACCCTTGTTGAACATGGACCTATATCAAAGGTGTATCAAGAACCTAGACATCCATACACTAATGCGCTACTAAACTCAATACTTGAACCAGATCCCTCACTACGTGAAAAATATCCAGCAATAAAACCATCATCACTAGAATTAAAAGAATTTCTAATAATGGGATGTAGATATGCTAATAGATGTCCACGTGCTAAAGAGATCTGCTGGCACACATTACCACCATATGTAGACGTGGATGGTGTAAGTGTAAGATGCTGGAAATATCTAGATTATAAAATAGACTACAGTAGCTAAATTATGTTTTGCTATAGCTTTAAATTAATTTGTAGTATTTTAATACAAATCATCTATTTAAAGACACTATATTGCATATAAATATGTATATAAATACAATAATGGTTCTAGTATCAAGAAATGTCATTAAGCTTTAATGTAGGTCTATTTTGTTGTCATTTTCACTGTCTTATTCTTGTGTCTTCTAAATTTCTATTTTCTATTAAAGAAAACTTTTTATGATTTTAGGTCCATTAATTCTAATTTGCTATGGAGTTAAATACCTAAATTGGTAGCCTAGATAAGACAGAAGATAATTATCTAAAATTTAAAAATAGTTTGAGGTAAATAGGTTAAGGTTCTACCTATAATTATCTACTATTAACTATATTCTAAAAATCAGATAGTCTTTTAAAGGGGGTGCAAAGAAGTACAAATATATTAGGTGATATGATATGAAGCCAAAACTATTCGTGACTAGGGAGCTTTTTCCAGATGTAATTGACAGGCTTGGAAAATACTACGAGGTTGAAGTGTGGGACAAATATCAGCCACCGCCATACGAAGTACTTCTTGAAAAAGTTAGAGATATTGATGCGCTTGCCTCTCTATTAAGTGATAGGATAGACTGTAATTTGCTTCAGCAAGCTAAAAAACTTAGAATTATTGCACAGTATGCAGTAGGGTATGACAATATTGATGTTCAGTGTGCAACACAATTAGGAGTTTATATAACTAACACCCCTGGTGTTTTAACAGAGGCTACAGCAGAACTTACATGGGCACTTATATTAGCAGTTGCTCGAAGGATTGTTGAGTCTGATCACTTTGTGAGATGGGGTGAGTGGGATAGACTTAGAACTGGATGGCATCCACATATGATGCTGGGAATTGAACTTAAAGGTAAAGTGCTAGGCATTATAGGGCTTGGGAGGATAGGGAGTAGAGTTGCTGAAATAGGTGCAAAGGGATTTGGTATGAAGGTAGTATACTATGACCCCTCTAGAAATGAAAAGATGGAGAAAGAATTAGGGGTAGAATATAGAGACTTGGATACACTTTTAAGTGAAGCAGACATAATATCGATAAATGTGCCATTAACTAAAGAAACATTCCATTTAATAAATGAAGATAGACTTAAGAAGATGAAGAAAAGAGCCATTCTTATAAATACTGCTAGAGGTGCTGTAATAGATACTAATGCTCTAGTAAAAGCTCTTAAAGAGGGCTGGATAGCAGGCGCAGGTCTAGATGTATTTGAACAAGAACCACTACCAATGAATCATCCACTAACAGCATTTAAGAATGTTGTCTTAGTACCACACATAGGTTCAGCCACATATGAGTCGCGACATGCAATGGCAGAACTTGTAGCTGAAAACCTAATAGCATTTTATGAGGGTAGAGAACCACCAACACTTGTAAATAAAGAAGTACTAAGAGTAAGACCACCAGGATTTAAATAAGACTGACTCAGATAAAAACATAATTTAACAATTAAAATTATTTACTTAAATACATCCTTCTAAGCAAAGAACATCAGAAAATATACATTTTTATTTTACTAAAATAACTTTAATTAGTTTTTCTAATTTAGACCTGCCCTCAAGATAACGCTGTTAAATATATGATGAATGTTAGATAAAATCATATAAGGATAGTCTTTAAAGTATAAGTATGAAAGCTGAAGAATTGAGTTATGTTATGCTAAAAGCTTCACCCCAGGATTAGGTTTATAATATTCTTCAATGTATTTTATAGGTTGTAGCACTATATTTGATGGCATGCTTAAGATACGATATAGTAATGAGTTTTATAAAGAAAGGTATCGACATCTTATAGCAGAAAGAATATCAAGATATGATATAAATGAACTCAAATAGTATCCATGCACTTACTACAGCTATTGTATTGTAGATTAGGCTTATGGTTATGAATTTTTGAAAAGATACTCTATATCCTTGTTTTTCAAGAATTCTAACAGCAGTTACATTTGCAGATGCACCAATATATGTGAGATTGCCACCTAGGGTCGTGCCTAGAAGGAGAGACCACATTAGTACTACAGGGTCTATAGACATCATATTTGAAAGAGTTTTTATAACAGGTATCATGGTTACTACATAGGGGACATTATCTATAACAGCTGAAAGCGCTACTGAAATCCATATAATAATTGATGTTACAATTAGGGTACTACTCATGCCAAGCGAATACATTGTTTTTCCTACCCTCTCTGCTATTCCATGTTTTTGAAAAGCATATGATAAAGTAAATACACCAACTAAGAATATTATTAACTTCCATTCAAAGCCGTGTTTAACTGCATTTTTAATAGATTGGAGGTCATGGTGTAAAAGTCTTGCAATGCTTATTCCACCCACAGCTATTAATGCTATTATAGTGAGAGGTATGTGTATTACATTTCTAATACTTAGTAAAACTATTTTTATCAATAAAAAGATTGTAGTCTCAATAACAAAACTTCTATTACTACCCTTCATAACATTTACTTGATTGTAATTGTTGAACCCCTCTACAATACCCATCTTTGTATTTTTAATACTCTTCAGTACATTCCAAGACGAAATTGCTATGGCTAAAATCATTGAAATTAGCGTAAAGAAAAACATAGACGGTTTACCATCATAAATTATGAAATCTATAAAAGTGAGCTTGAATGCGGAAGCCGTTATTATAGCAGGGGGGTCACCTATCATTGTTGCTGATCCAGCGATATTCGCTGATAATGTCATGAGAATTAGTGGCTCCACAGGGTTTATGCCAATAGCTCTACAAAGTCTAAATACTATGGGGGCAAAGAGAAGCACTACAGATACATTTTCTAGAAATATGCTTACCAGACCTGCTATAAATGACGAAATGAAAATGGTTCGAAATACTGATTTAGATGTATGCTTTAAAATAAACTGTGAAGCCATATCCATTAAACCGCATTCCTCAAGATATATCGTGAGTATTGACATAGCTAGTATAAGGCCTAGAACATCCCAGTCAACAAATAATACAACATCATTTATGTTAACAGTATGTGTTACAATCAGTACAAATAGTATAGCTAAGCTTAACCAATGCCTTTCAATTTTCCCTAAAATAAGTAGTGCGATAAGTATAGCAAAACATAATAGGACAATAATCTCATACATCTCATATACCAGGTACTGGAGTAAATTATTAGGAATACCTTTTAAACCTATATTAAAGTTAATTTCAGGATAATAAGAGAGTGTATTAAGTGGTGTAATTAAGAGGTTTACTTTCATACAAGTTCATATTGATTAATATCACTGTCTTCCTTTCTCCACATTCCTTTAGTTTTTCATTAAGCTTAGGGATGTTTAGACAAACCGTAGTGTATACGCCTTAAGTATCTTGAGGGCTATAGTAAAAGCTCCTAGCCTCTTACCATATGCATTTTGATAGTTAAAATCGGACACTCACTAAAATAAACGTCAAACAGAATTGTGTGGCACTCTATAATTTAGCTTCTTATACTTAAATGGTTAGTAGACTAAAGATAATGTTTTCTAAAGAGCTATAAAGTGTTATCATGATGGCTTTACTATTATGAATGTGATAGATTGACTATTAAACATGTGACGGTCTTTGATGATTGTAGAAGAACTTTGATTTATGTTGAGGATTGATTTTGGTGTGTTGGTATGTAGCGTGTAAGGCATCCACATGTTATTAAATGCTTATTTAGATTATTAATATGTTCAGAATCGCCAGAAACAAACATTATACATACACACTCATCTTCCATATGGCTATGTATATAGTTTACAATAATATTTCTGTAATTCTCAAGAATTTTATCAAAAGAAATGTTATTGACATTTTTTATAATGATTATACCCCTACAGCTATGTCTTGATAACAAGTGTTTGTATTCAGTTATATAGTTTTGTAGTGCCATTTCCACAATTTTTGATCTGTTTATATTTAGACTACTAGCTATATTGTTTAGTTCTGCTGAAATTTTTGAATCAATTGATATTCCAAATCTCTTCTTACCCACTCTTCTTCACCCATATGATGTAAGTAGTGATATAGAGTAAAAATGCTGTAAGTCCAATACTTCCTGCAGGGGCTATATTTAAGTGTATAGAGAGGGCTAGCCCCATCATACCCATGAATATTGAGAGTAGTATGCTTATAGCAAATACCTTATTAGAACCTTCAGCAAAATTCATTGCTATTATCGATGGTAGTAGAAGGAGTATATGCTCTAAAATAAAGCCAACAATTTTTAAGAGTGCAACAGAGGCTATACCAATAACTGTAAATAGTATTAGGTCATAGAACAGTAGTCTAACTCCATGCAGCTTTACATAACTCATGTCTATGCCAATATATATACTTATCCTAAAGATGTAGAGTATAGCACAAAGCATTATTAGTGAAAGACATGCAAGTATATAGAGGTCCCTTGCAGTAGTGAGTAGTGGGTCGCCCAATACTATACTCCATAGATTATATCTAACACCATATTTCGATAGAACATAAGATGTAGTTATAACACTACCTGATGCCGTAAAGGCTATAGCTGCAGATGTTGCAATATCAGGGTCAAGTCCACGTCTAATTGCAAATCCAATTAGGTATAGCAGAGTTACTGATAAAAGTAGTGCCCAAGAAAATTCATTGAGTGTTGAAAAAATGTTAGAAAGAATAATCCCTAGTGTAATTGATAGGAGAGAGATGTGGGGTGCTTCAGCAGCTAAAAAATAGATTCTTCGTGCAGAAATCAAAGGGCTTAAAGCACCATATAAAATAGATGAAAAGAATATTGTTAAAGACCATGTGTATGGAACTGAAAGAAGGACATATACTATAGATATGAAATCCAATATCAACAGTAGTAAGGTTATATGTTTCATTGCTACCTCCTCTTTAGTTTAAACGATAATAGTAGAATTACTGTAGCTGTAATTACAGCTATAATGGATGTCACTACATATATGTCTGATTGCAATTGAATATAAGTGTTAGTATCACGTCTTTCAATTCTAGAGGTATTTAAATAACTAATAACATCTTCTAATGTAGAGACAATAGATGATGAAAGCAATGGATTTGGCAGTATTATACTTTCTCTTCCATACTTATTAGCTAATTCTATTAGATAGTAGGAGGCTTTAGAACCGTTAGTTACAATAACAATGCTATTATTATATCTTTCTAATATTTTTTCAGCCTTTTCTACATCTTCTGGTGTTACAGGTACTTCTTCTTCACTTATGAGTATATGTGAAATGTTGAAACCAAGCCATGTAGCAATGTATTGTATTATTGGTAAATCTAAAACAGCCATCTTATTTGGCTTAAAGCTTATATTCGATATTTTTTTAAGTCTTAAGATAAGCTGGTGAGCATTTTCTTCATAATTTTTACTACATTGAGGATTTAATGAAGCCATAATATTTTTTAGATAATCTATAAAGGCTATATAGTTCTCAGGATAAAATAGTATTTCATGATAATTCTCCATATTTGTAGAAGGGTTTTTAAGTATTTTTATGTTATCAAGATATGGAATCTCTATTAATGTAGCGTTTAACTCGCCTATTTCTATTAATTCCCTAATTTTTAATTCAAAATGTGTATGAGCGGTAGAGATTATAATACTGGCCCTTTTAACTATATTCACATCATCTGGTGTAAGCTGATATTCATGAGGATCTACACCAGGCTTAATTAAACTTATGACTACATCTTCTGGACACACAAGACTTTTTACATCATCATAAATATATGGAAGAGTGACAACAATATATAGAGTATTAGATGGTAGTAAAGCTGTTAAAATACTGTGGATGGAAAGTATAATAATGATTATAATTACAATGGAAACCCTACCTACTGTACACCACATGGTTGTCTACCTTTGGACATCTCTTGTGCACACTAAAATTTATAAGCTTATGGTAGCTATGCACAATTGGTGAGTAGAAATAGTTGTCCTAAGAATTAAAGATTTAACGATAGGCTATGAGAAGCCACTTATATATAACATAAATATCGAACTTGAAAGTCCATATATACTCTTGGTGATGGGGCCTAACGGAGCTGGTAAGACAACATTCTTAAAAACATTAATAGGGTTCATAAAACCTCATACAGGTAGCATATATGTTAATAAAATTGATGTTACAGGTAATAGTGAATTAGCAGGTGTGTTTATGGACTATGTACCACAGCTTACAGGATTTACCTCAACTACAGGTTTCCCAATAACTGTTTGGGAATTCATTGAGTTTAGTCTAGTGATGCATTTAAAGAAAATGAAGCTAAAGATGGATAAGAGCGAAATGCAGAAAACTATTAGGGAGGCATTAAATATTGTAGGTATAGATAAGAGTTTATGGCATAAAAGTATTTGGAGGTTATCTGGAGGGGAGAAACAACGATTGTTTATAGCAAGAGCATTGGTTAATAACCAACCCATAATTTTACTGGATGAACCTCTTTCATCTATAGATCCAGAGGGAAGAATGGATATAACTAATATAGTTTCTAACCTCAAAAAAGATAAAATAATTATAATTACGTGTCATGATCCAGAGATATTTCTACCTATCAGTGATAACGTAGTGTTATTTGGTAAAGGTATTTACTATATTGGAAAACATAAGGAGACTTTCAATATAAATATACTTGAAAGAATATATGGGAAATCAGCTATAAAACTTAAAGACCACATCCACATATATGATCATCATAATTAGAATAACAGTATTCAGTGTAATACATAATTATGTTTTATGGTTAATGAATTCATAGGAATTTGAATTCTGATTATCAACATAATAAATTACATAACCTCTAAAGCATAGAAGATACCATAATCGAAAGTTTAAGAGGATATTCCTAAAACTGATGTAATAGCTTTATTTGTAATTAGCATTGCTAATACTGTACTATCTTATCCTAAAGTTATGATCTTTAAGAGGATAGCATTCTAGGAACAATATTAATATGGTAGGGATTCTAGATCTTAAGTATTTTCTCCCATTTAATAAACATCATAGCACACATAATTGCAATAAGAATAATGGTAGTAACTATAAACATTATCAATTCATCTAAACCTAAAATCTCCTCGCCTATTACACCCCATAGTTGTCCTATAAATATAATTATTGTATTCATTATCATTTTACCCATAAAGGTTGCTGGTAAAACCCTTAATAGACTATATCTCAACATACCAAGTGGTAGGAATAGGATTTTGTCTGGAAGAGGGGTTAAGGCAAAGATAAATGCTAAGAATGGCAATACTAAAGAGCTACGTGATCGTGCATATTTGAGTATTATTTCAATTCTTTGAAAATATTTAGTATTTTGAAGTACTGAAGAACCCATCCATCCAAGAACCCACGCTATACCTTCTCCCAATGTAGAGCCAAAAGCCCCTCCTAACGATATTGTGATTGGATTTAGTTCATATACGGTAGCCATTAAAAATATAATATATGTGTAGGGAATTGGAAGTATAGACAGAGAGCCTATTAAGGAGAGTAGAAAGACTGCTACAAAACCATTGAATCCCAGAAGTACTCTAATAATTGACTTACGTAATGAAAATATTGTCATACTTATAATAATCAGCACTATAATAGCTATATAACTTTCAAGAGCTCTTAATATATCCTTTGATATAGCCAATCACAGCTCCACCTCGATGTCATAATTATGCTACATTATATTGCTGCTAGGTATTAATTAACAAATACAGTAAAATCTTAAAAACTCTAAACAATATAGCTATAAAGAAGGTGAAATAAAAAATAAATATGGCTGAAGGATAATGAAAGTTATAGTTAAATTCTTCTCAATATTTAGAGATATAGTAAAATCTAATGAAGTTGTCTTAGAATACCCGCTATATAGTGAAATACCTCTAAAAAGAATTATGGAGGATATTTCAATTAGGTATCCTCAATTAGTGCAGCTCTTTAATGAAATTGAGCCAATAATCTTAATTAATGGTGTTATAACTAGTGGTGTGGAAAATGTTAGAGATGGTGATGAAGTAGCTATTGTGCCACCTCTATCTGGGGGATATAAACACGTGTACATTTCATTATTTAAGAATAATGAACTAGATATAGTTGATAGAATTGATAGATTAGCTAGCGAATATGGTAAAGAAGGCTATGGTGCTATAGCGATATTTGTAGGTATTGTTAAAGGTTATATCGATGGTTATAAAGTCGATGAACTTATTTATGAAGCCTATGAACCTTATACTACTAAGGCTCTTGAAAAAATAGCTAATGAGGAAATAGCTGGTAATGATAATATTGGTGCTATTGAGATTATGCATAGAGTTGGTTCTGCTAAACCAGGTGAAAAAACACTTTATATAGCAGTAACTGCAAAGGGAAGAAAAGAGGCTATAGACGCACTTTCACATATTTTAGAGCGAGTGAAACATGAAGTACCAATATTTAAACTCGAGAGAAGAAATGATGGTGAGTATTGGATTGTTGGGGAATCTAAGAGGATTAAGAGAGATAATACACAACCATCTATACAATAAATGGAAAGCCATATAGGATACTTTTAAACACTTCTATACAACCCTTTAATTTCTTACCTCGTCTATTCTACAGATATACAAGCTCTCAATTCGTTTCATACATAAAGAAAGTGATTAATATGATGGCTAGCATTAGTTACTAATTTATTAATAATTTTTGGCAGCTTTGGTAGTTATCTCTCACAATCTTTAAAGCATCATATACAATAGACTTTCACCTAATAATTCGAAGCTAAATCCTAGACTAATCTTTAATCCCTTCCATGGCTGGTATGCATAGTTTGGGATGGGTTTCTTTAACTTTTTCAATTGTTTAGCTCTACTATAGGATTAGAGTATAAGATTATATGGAAAAGCGAAATTAATTATTTGTCTAGCTAAGAATTATATTATTTATTAGCTATGAGAAATCTTTAATTGCTAGAAGGCTGGCAGTGGTATGGATTCTATAAATATTTTATTAAATAATTGATAAGCCGATAGCTCTACATATTTTATTTTTCTAGCAAGTTCTTCAGCTTTTCTTCTAATTTCAATATTCTTTAGACACATTTTAGCACCACTTATAGCAGTATTTCCAACAAATTCAACTTTTTTAGGATCTATTTTTGGTAGCAATCCTATTGTAATAGCATTTTCAACATTCATATATGTTCCAAAGGAGCCTGCCACATATATCTTTTGTATATCAGTATAATCCAACCTGGTATGTTCAATCAATATTCGAATACCAGATGCTATAGCAGCTTTAGCCAACAAAATTTCATTTATATCTTTTGTATTAATTGATATGTCCCTTTTGATTTCAGTTTCGTTACCCCATACTAAAATAAATGAATATGTATTATTATTCTTTATAATCCTTCTTGATTTAATCTCCTTTGAAAATCTGCCTCTACTATCAATTATATTTAGTCTATATAGGTGTGCAATTACATCTATCATTGCAGAACCGCATAGACCTATAGGCTTCCTCTTCCCTATGGTGTGATATTGTACAGCAAAATCCTGTATAGAACTATCAAAATATATAAATACTTGATCAATTGCACCAGCTACTGCCCTAGTTCCAAATGATGTTGTCGCTCCCTCAAAAGCAGGACCTGCTGGTGTTGAACATGCATATATTTCCTTACCAGTATTTAAAAGGATTTCACTATTAGTGCCTATGTCTATAAGCATGCAAGGTGTCTCACAATTCTCTATATCAATAGCTATGGCATCAGCAAGAGCATCAGATCCAACATAACCGGCTATAACGGGCAACATATAGATGATGCCATTTCTATGGATTGACATTCTAAGATCTTTAGCTATGATAGCTAAAGATTTCGCTATAGCAGGTACATAGGGTGCATAACCAAGATATTTGGGCTGTATACCTAGAAAGAGATGATGCATAACAGTATTTCCAACTACAACAGCTTCATATACATGGTTCTTTGGTATATTAGTTCTCGATAACATACGATCGATAGCTATATTTATAGCCTTAATCACAGTTTCTTGAAGCCTCTTCAGATTATCTTCACTCTGTAAAGCATAGGTTAACCTTGAAATTATATCAGCTCCGTAACTAGCTTGAGGATTAGGTATAGACTCAATGGCTAATGTATTACCATTTGTTAGTTCAACTAAGTGAAGAACTATTTTAGATGTGCCAATATCAATAGCCAGTCCATATAACTTATCCCTCGTATCCCCTGCTTCAACATCAATGATTTTTCTATCATACCAAGTGGTAACAGTCACACTCCAATCGTTGAGCCTTATAGTTTCAGGAAGCTTTTGAATAACATCAATATCAATAGTATTTGGATTAATGTAATCTTTAATTTTATCTATAATACGTTCAAAATCAGCTCTAACATCTTCAAGAGTAGCCCTAGGTAATACTATAAAAATTTTTCTAAGGGCAGGCAACAATTCAGTAGGCTTTTCGAAACCTATATCTGCAGATTTATAGCGTTGAAGTATAGATTCTGGTGGTATAGAGACTTCAAAGACACCTTCAAGCAATCTAACTCGACATGCTAATCTATACCCTCTAGATAATTCTTCATAAGAAAAAAACCTTTTTTCAGCGTAAGTGGGTGGTGTTGAAATTCCCCCAGTTAAAAGTATCTTGCACTTACCACACTCACCTACACCACCACATTCTGATCGTATTGGGATCTCCAGCTCTCTTAGGACATCTAATAAAACTCTATTAGATGCTGTAACAATTGTTTTATTATATGGTTTGACTATTGCAGTAACATCTCTATTTTTATCCACACTCAAATTTAACTTATCACCATCTACAGTTGTTGTTCATAATTAAATCTTTATAAATTTTAATTATACAGGCAAATTTAATATGATTATTAGTATTGATGTTATTTAGCATATAGGCGCTTGATGATGGTCAACTTCTATTAGTAAGACGACTAGAGCTATTTACATGCCTATGTAAAAATTTAAATAGATGATTACAGAAAACTTAATTAATATTTACAACAAGTGTAAATATGGTGTTAGGAAATGGTGAAATCACAATATATAATGCTTTTAGTGGGTCTTCTAGTAGGCTTCATTATAGGCTATATAACAATACCCTACTATATTGTACCAGTAACTCCAGCTATAACAGTAACCACCACAATAACTACAACAGTAACTACATCTCCTACGCCATATATACCGTCAGAGAAGGTCCGTGCAGCATGGATTTATGTAGGGCCTGTTGAAGATTTTGGATGGACATACATGCATGATGTTGGAAGAAGGGTTGTAGCTAATCTATTTAAAGATTGGTTAGATACAACATATATAGAATCTATATCGAAGGAGAAGACAGCAGCAGCTATAGACCAGCTAATTAAGTTAGGATATACTGTGATATTTACTACAAGCTTTGATCACATGGATCCAACATATGATAAGGCGCTGGAGAATCCCAATATTATGTTTTTCCACTGTTCAGGGTACAAAAGGGCACCTAATATGGCTACATATTTTGCAGATCTCTATCAAGTATACTATCTAAATGGATTAATGGCTGGCGCGCTTACCAAAACTGGGAGGATAGGCTATATAGCAGCAATAACAATACCAGAAGTAATAAGACATATAAATGCTTTTGCAATAGGTGCTATGGAAACAGGTAGGCTATTAAATAAAAACATTACAGTTTACGTGATAGAGATAGGCGAATGGTACAATCCTGATAAAGCTCGAGCAGCAGCACAAACACTTATAGATATGGGTGTAGATGTTATAGCATTTACAGAGGATTCTACAGCTACAGTAGAATTTGCAGAGACTATGTTTAGGCAGGGCAAAGAAGTCTATGTATTCAGCCACTATAGCCCAATGTATGAATATGGGCCAAATACTGTTGTAAGTGGACAGCTTGTTAGGTGGGAGGTTATATATACAGATATATTGACAAAGGTTAAAGCAGGAATTTACACCCCTAGTAACCTAGGGAATGTGGACTACTGGTATCTTTTAAATACAGGTGCTGTCGATCTAGGTGCACATGTTTATCCAAATGGAACTGTTATGCATATCAATCCAAAATTTGAAGACATCTTAAAGACGATAACAGTTAAAGATACTATAACGGGGGAGACAGTAACGGTATACGATCTTGTAATGAGGAGATACCAACTTATGAAGGAAGCACCACTTCTCCAACCATTACAGAATACAGCATTGACACATGTCTATGAATCTATGATAAAGGTAGCCATAGGAACAAAACATATTGAGGCCCAAATAATAGCAGCAATATTTGATCCATTCACAGGACCCTTAACAGGCTACTGTATAGCTGACTATGGATCAAGATTCTGTTCAGGTAAGGCAGTGGGTGCCTTGATTAGTGTAGCAGAGGGTGAGAGACTTACACATGACGATTTATGGAAAATGGATTGGTTTGTTAAAGGTGTAGTCTATCGAGGTAAGATGTGAAAAGTGGTGGTAACTATCTGAATTCATGATATTTTTATGTTTTTAAATATACATTTTTAAAAGAAGATGAGAAAAAATGAGTAATGTTATTAGGGTTGTAGAAATATCTAAACGTTTTGGAGACATTATTGCGCTTGACAACATTTCGCTTAATATTAGTAGTGGGGAAATAGTTGCAGTCCTAGGTGAGAATGGTTCAGGCAAATCAACATTAGCTAAAATTCTCTATGGTCTCTACACACCAGATAGGGGCTATATAGAAGTTAATGGAAAGCAGCAAGTATTCCTATCACCTGCAGATGCAAAAAAATACGGTATTGTGATGGTTAGTCAAAGACCTCAGCTAATTGATGAATTAACAGTTCTTGAAAACATATCTCTATTTCTTAATAAACCATTGAATAAAATCTATAATGATATTAACATATTTTTGCAGGAGTTCAATATTAGAATCAATATTGCGAGTCCTATCCATACACTAAGTTATACAGAGAGACAGTATATAGAAATGGCTAAGGCACTATTGGCTAGACCAAGGTTATTAATAGTAGATGAAGCAACAACATATTTACCCCAGTCAATGAAGATTAAATTCTTTGAGATGATGAAGAGAATAGTAGCAACTAATGGTAGCATTATATTTATAACACATAAAATTCCAGAAGCATTAGAATTTTCAACACGTATTATTGTTCTTCGTAGGGGGAGGATTGTAGGGGAGTTCGATAGTAATAATATTTCACTAGATGAATTAAGGAGAGTTATGTTTGGAGAGACAGCTATCATCCAAACAACTAAACAGGCCCAGGACATACCTATAATAAAGGACGCCATACTAAAGATTAATAATGTTTTAGTGGAGGATGAGTATGGCAAAAAAGCAGTAGAGAACGTTTCATTAGATGTTAAACAGGGTGAGATTGTAGGGGTAGTAGGGATTGCTGGTAATGGTCAGAGAGAACTTTGTGAGACAATCATTGGGCTTAGAAAGGTTAAGAAGGGCCAGATTTTATTTGAAGGTAGAGACATAACTCACATACCGCCCAATAAGCGGATTGCTATAGGACTTTATTATATTCCTGAGGATCCATTTAGAGATGGAGTATTTCTAAACCTTACAGTAGCTGAGAATATTAAGATTTTTTCACAACGAAAAATTGAAAGGAAAGCATTCCAAGACATTATTAGCAAGCTTAATATAATACCGGCAAATCCAGGGGTGAAGGTTCATAAATTATCTGGTGGAAACGTACAGAAGGTGGTACTTTCTAGAATTTTCATAAATATACCAAAAGTTATAGTAGCATATAACCCTACCAGAATGCTTGATGAGTATAGTAGTAGACTTGTTGCTTCAACTCTAACTAAGTTTGCTTCTCTTGGTGGATCAGTACTTCTATTTTCAGAGGATTTAGATGAAGCACTTGCTATGGGGAATAGAATAGCTGTCATGAGTAGAGGTAAAGTTATTGGCATATACAACTATACAGCTATAAATAGATCTGAGTTAGAGAAGGTGATGGTTGCATATGCTTAAAATTTCTATTATTAAAAGAGAGCTCCCTCTACACATAATAATACCATTAAGAATAACAATAGCAGTAATAGGCCTACTAATATCTATTGTAACAGCCTCCTTAATCTTTAATCAAGATCCGGGTACCACAATAACATTTCTAGTTAACTCATTCTTAGACTTAAATATCTTTAGATACATCTCTGTATTTCTGCCAACAGCACTAGGTTTAAGCATAGCATATAGTGCAGGATTATGGAATCTGGGAGCAGAGGGGCAAATTGTTGTTGGGGCCATGGGGGCTACCTTTATAGCTTTATTTACCCCCCTTGGAACCATTGAATATGTAGGTGTAATAGCGTCACTACTATTTGCTTTTGCTATGGGGGCTATATGGGCTATTGCAGCAATTGTATTAAAAGTTTATTTTGGCATAAATGAAGCATTAACAACACTTATGATGAACTATATAGCATATTATTTGGTAGACTATCTTGTTTATGGTCCTTGGAGAGGTAGGGGTGTTTATGGATATCCTGAAACTGATATGATTCCTATTCAATGTCGATTACAAAGAGTAGCAGGATATAGTTTTTCTCTATATCCACTATTTACTTCATTACTGCTTACCATATTGGTTTTTCTATTTCTATATAGAACTAGAATTGGAATTTCTATAAGAGCTTTATCGTCAAGCTTTCGCGCAGTTGAGTTAAGCGGCATCTCTAGTACTAAATTAGCCATTCTTGCATTCATGCTTTCAGGTGCTTTAGCGGGTTTCGCAGGTGGCACAGAGGTTCTTGTTTACCATAGAAAGCTAGTTCCAGGTGCTAAAATTGGTGCAGGAATGGGTTATACATCAATTATGGTCGCATGGCTCTCTTCACTGAATCCTGTAGCGGTTCCACTATCGGCTTACTATGTTTCTAGTCTCTACATATTTAGTCTAGCTATTCAAATTGGTAGTATTAATGTTGGTGATGCTATTGCTAGAGCAGTTATTGGAACAATATTTCTTCTTACTATAGTTTCTGAATTTATAGCTAGATACAGAATTATCTTGAGGTTTAGGGGATGATTGAGAGTATTTTAAATGTTTTTACGCTATCGATGATATTTATAGTGCTAGGAGATATTATCGTAGAGAGGAGTGGTATTGTAAATCTAGCTATCGATGGTATGGTAACTTTAGCAATAGCTATTAGCTACATATCTATATTAAGATTTGGGTTTATACAGGCACTAGTCGTAACTTTAGTGGTGGCTGTAACTATAGCTCTAATAGTCTCATTCTTTATCAATATTTTACATGCATCACATATCCTTACAGGGCTTTCTATGAATATAGCCCTCTATGGAGTAAGTGTAACTATAGGTATTGCATTAGGTGGTGGAAAGGCTATAAGGCAGACAACGCTACCATCAATTTATGTAGTTGTATATACAGTTGTAATTACATTTATGGTTTGGTACCTGCTATATAGGACAAAAGTAGGTGCTATAATAAGGGCATGTGGATTTAACCCTAGGGCTGCTGAAACCCTAGGGGTGAGAGTGTGGAGGGTAAGAACAATGGCATTATCAATTGGATATACATTGATAGCTATTGGCTCATATATATATACCACTATGTATAGAGGTGCATGGCTACCATATTCTGGAATGGGTAGTGGTTTTCTAGCTTTAGCACTAGCAATGGCATCTTCATGGCATCCTTTACTAGCTTCAATAATAACAATACTCTTTGTCTACTTCTATACATCGATGTATATTCTTCAGTTAGCCTATGGAGTATCTGCAGCAGTAATAAACATGCTACCATTTATAGTATCGATAGCCATAGTAATTTTAATACAGATAACACCTATAAAAAAGAAATTAGCCATTCCAAGAGCATTGGGGGAAATATACTTTAAGGAAGAGAGAGCAGTTTAAAGCTATACAAACAGTTAATCATTGTACATAATAGAACTTCTAAAGTTAATTACCGTAGTATATGTTTTTATAAACTCAGATCTCTTAAAATTATTTAGCAACCCTAATCTCCAAGGCTGTATAATTCATGGAAAAGTTTAGAAAAACCATGTCATGAAAAACTTCATCACACTACTTAAAATGATGAACTCAGGCGGCACCCAACCTAAAAGGGGATGAGGATCTCAGCCTTGGCTGAACGGAGAAGGACTTCTAAGGTATTACTTTAAGTTGTAAAGCTTACCTTAAATATGACTAACTATTTTCTATAACTTGGGGTCTCACCCTTTAAAGTGGGGAGGAGGTTGGATTAATCGTAGATGGATTACAAGTTAATAGTACCAAGTGTCCATATAAACATGTTCAGTTAGAAATATACTATTTTTGTATGCTTTACACACATCTCTGAATACACATTCTTGGCATTTAGGACTATCATATGTACATACTGTTCTTCCAAATACCCAGAATACGTCATCTAGTACAAAGACGTCTATATTACTTAACTTAGATAGTATCTTATATGCCTCTCTAACACACAATCTGAGGATTACATCCTCATCATGAGAGAACTCTATCTTTTTAACTATTTTTTTAACAAATTCTTCCTCTAATTCAACTAAACCCAATCTTACTGCTATTCTAGCTAGATGATTATCAACAGCAACATTTCGATTTTCATTATCTATAGGCTTAAATATGCCTCTATAGGTCAAGAACTTCGTTAAGAGATAGGACTTCTTCTCAACAGGATCTTGATAAGCTTTAAAGATCTTTAAAAGATCTAGAAGTCCATAACCATCCTTCTTTCTTAGAAAATCATCAGAGATTTCTAGTAGCTTAATGAAATCACCATTAAATAGCTTAATACTCTTTACACCAATATCATTAAGAAGATGTGCTCGTAATACAGCATCTGGTGGTGAAACGTCTCCTACTGAAAGCCATTCAGTAACATCACTTTGTGTTATAAATACTAGTCTTTCTGGTGTAAAAAATTCAGGGTCTTCTTTAAATTTTTTAGTCCCAAGATAATAGAGGAGGTCTGCTCCTCTATACAATTTTCCATTAATAAGAGCCTCATATGGTCTTCCAGGTCTGCTAAGTCTATGATCCATAGCAACCATTACAAGAAAATAGGCTAGCACTCTATCTATAGGTTCATCTGCGCTCGGATAAAATGTTGTATCAAAAACATTTAACGGCTTGACAGAAGTTTTCTTAATAAGTATTGAAACCTCCTCCATCTTTAACTCATTAATTAATGGCATTACCAGTACACCTTCTAGAGGATGGTATGTCGTAGTTAGTAGTATGTAGAAGAGAATATAATTTTATCTAATTTCAAATAGTTGCATCTATTGTAGTAAATTCAATACTGTGCATCATTAAAATTCTACGATTCAACATAATATTAATATATTATATAAATACAATATACTGTTAAATATAAAAACTTTTGTACATATAATACAGTTTTAATGAGGTTATGGGTTTGAGTGAATCAGGGAAGATTAAATTTGGTGTTGAGCCTCTCGACTCTATTCTTCCTGATGGAGTTCTTAGGAATTCATTTATAGTTTTCGCTGGTAAAAGTGGAACTGGTAAGAGTCTACTTTTAATAGGTATTGCAAGAGGATTGCTAATGAATGGAGAACCAGTAATATATTTTGCGCTAGACGATGATCCTATAACTATTGTAAAACAGTTTCAGTTATTTGACATTAATGTTAATGAATATATAAAAAAGGAGCTTTTTTATATCATAGATGGATATAGTTTTAGAATTAGAGGAAAGAAAGAAAAAATGCATATTAGCGTCATAGAGGAGGTAGACCCCCAAAATCTAAGTCAAGTAATAAATACTTGTATAAAGGTTTTAGATGACCTAAATATTGTAAATAAAGGGCTACTCATTATAGATTCTATAAACGAATTCTTAATGATCTATGAGGTAAATAAAGCTATAGAGCTAATAAAAAATCTCAGGGCTAATATCTCAAAGGCTAGAAATGTAATTGTTTTAACATCACTCCACACTTCATCAAAAAATGCAAAGAGTTTTCTAACACTAATAGAACATATTGCTGATGGTATTATCCTAACAAAAACTATTGTAAAACCTTCTATATCGTCAACCGAACACACCATACTAAGACAACTTTTAGTTAGAAAGATGAAAGGAGTACCACACTATGTTAAATGGATTCCCTATACAATTGAAAAGAGTAGCATTAAGAGTGTTGTAGCTAAAAATGGAAATTAAAGAAATTAAGTACTATTAATGGAATACCTAAGCCCTTTCTCCATATTTAGCACGGCTATACTATATTGTCTTCACTCCTTTGAATTTGCTAACAAATATAGGACTTAGTGTTGTCTCCTCAAAACCTTACTATCGTAGAACGTGGTTTCTCCAATTTTTTAATAAATTAGCTACTTTGTGCTTAATCCTATACTCATTCCAATACCTATGGTTGAAACTATATAATGAAGCCATACCTCTTCTTTGAAATAGTTTCGCTATGGCTAAGTTTCTCATTCAATTCTTAACACAATATCTGAAGTTTAATTAATTAAGGCTAGAGATTTTAGTAAGCATTAAGCTTCAAAAATAATTTTTATTTCCTTGTGGAACTTTATTAACTTCTTTAGCTACATTAATGAACGACTTTTCTAAGACTCTTAAGTTTAAGACTTTTCTGTTCAAATCATTGTATCCTAAAATAAGTAAATCTGTAACGAATCTATGGATGTTATAATGTTAGAGGAGCTGGTAGGAAAACTGAAATACTTGGTGTATTGAGTGTAAGTCTCTACAGTTTTTGTCTTTTAAATCTCCTTAGCTTCATTGTAAATATTGTTTCGGAATTTACTATTCGCCAGATTAATAAAAGTAGTATTACACCATATACAATGTTTGAGAGAGCCGCTATATACATGGATGCAAAGTCATTTATTATGGCTAGCTTTGGTATAAATACTGTATTGGCTATTGGTATAAGCGATAATAGTATTCTCATTGTTTGACTAGCACCACTTATATCTATAAACATTGGCATATATACTAAAATTACTAGAGGTCCCAATATATTGCCTATTAAAGCCTGAGCAGTTCTTACATCTTCGGCAAATATACCAAGTATTAAAGAAACCATCAACATGAATATGACCAAACCTATGCAATTTACTATAAGTGTTAGTACAAGGTCTCTCTGTAAAATAAAGGGTGAGAAGGTTAGTGGCATTTCTATGGTATTCGTACCCGTCCCTATTCCAATGACTTGAAATATGTAGCTGAATAGAGCAAGACCATATATAACCATATACACTATGCTTATCACTACTGATACAAAGAGTTTTGCACCTATAATACTCATTCTGTTTATTGGTAGTGAGAGTAGTGTTTCAAACATCTTCTCCTCTTTCTCAACAGCAATGCTTGTTACAATTAACTGTGATGCCATCATTATAAGCATTAATATCATAAGGGGTATAAAGAAGCTAGAGAGTGATAGAAGTGTAGATAACATATATGGATTTTCAATAACTCTATTATGTATTACTGCATAGGACCTCCTAATAACAGCATTTTTGATGAATTCAGCAGGTATACCTCTTTCTACAGCTATAGCTGCCGTTATATTTTCACTAAATCTTTCAATAAGTCTTGTGGCAAGATCTATAATGCCGGTTTCGCCTATTGTGAGTGATCCTAGCTTAACATAAATTTTAATTGAGGCAGTACGAAAATTTGTTATGTTTTCACTAAAGTCTCTAGGTATAATATAGAGAATTTTGGTACCAGATATTTCTAGGGCCTTACTTATATTTGTATATAGTGTACTATCTACAAGCTTTGTCTCAATACCTACCTCTCTAAGAAATGATATAAGTCTATGGGAGTATGTATTGTCATCAAGATTTATAATTGCTACAGTTCCACTTTCCCTAACAGCTTGAATTATTTGCTGCTGTATACCATATCCTATGACAGCATATAGTATTATAATTACTATTAGTGGTAATATAAACATTGCAATAATGATTTTAGGATCTCTTACAACACTTTTTAATTCCTTGCCAACAAAAATCCAGAACATGCTAGACACCATGTTATTGTGTTATACCTCTTACTAACTTTATAAAAACCTCTTCAAGATTTTGAGCATCATATAGCTCCATTAAGGATTTTGGCTCGCCTTCTGCAAGTATCTTTCCCCTATATATAATGCCTACTCTATCACAGAGATACTCAACCTCTAGCATATTATGGCTACTCATAAGTATTGTTACACCTTTCTTTTTTGCGTAGCTTTTTATTGTATTTCTAACCTCTATAGCGTTAACCACATCCAATCCTGATGTCGGTTCATCTAAAATGGCAAGTATGGGATTGACCATAAGCGTTCTAGCAACTAACAACCTTCTTAGCATGCCTTTACTATATGATTTAATTTTATCATTAAGTCTCTCTCCAAGACCACTAATCTGTATACCCTCCTCAACCATCTTCTCGACGTCGGATTCTCTATGGCTATAGAGTTTAGCTATAAACCTTAGAAATTCTAATCCAGTTAGATACTTATATGCTCCAGCATCCTCTGGAAGATAGCTAATAACCTTTCTCACCATGTTAGCTTCACTAACAGCATCATAGCCAGCAACGATAACCTTGCCACTTGATGGCTGAAGAACTGTAGCTATAATTCTAAGTACAGTTGTCTTGCCAGCTCCATTAGGGCCTATTAAACCAAATATTTCCCCTGTTCTAACAGTAAAAGTAACACCATCAGCGCCCTTTACGCCACCAGGGTAGATTTTAATAAGATTACTAACGGATACTATCTCCCTAGACATTTCAATAAAACCACTAAAGGTTAATTTTACTACATTTAAAAAGCTTCATGAGAACTGATAAATTATCCAGAGAGTTATGGAGAATATGAATAGAATAACCCATTTAATAATGCTAGCCCTAAAAACCTTGTAGCCGTCAAGAGGAGGTATTGGAAGCAGGTTAAATAGTGCTATAAAGGTATTGATACCTCCTATGATCTGTAAGTACTGGTTAATTATACCATGTATTGGGAATGAGAGAATTAAGCAGATGAAGCCTATGACGATATTTATTAGGGGGCCTGCTATTGCTATAGATGCTTCAATTGCAGGAGAATACCAGGCAGTATATATTACAACGGCTCCAGGTGCAGCAAATATAAACCTACCCTGGGTAGCTATAGTAAGCACTAGTGCCAGCAATAACCCTACATACCAGGCTTTATACTTAGCATAAACACCATTAGCTCTAGCTATACTTCTATGTGCAAGTTCATGTAGAGCAAAAGAGGATGTTATTGCTATTATAATAGCCGGTATTAAATTAAGGCTACCACGAATTATGTAACCATATGAGAAGGCAAAACTCAGTACTATGATAGATAGTATGAAATCTAATAATTCTCTAAAATAAGAATAGCCCTTATACTCATACCAATACATAATGATACCTCTGCACACTCTTTAAAATATTTTAATTGTAGCCGATATTAAATTTAGTTGTAGAATTTGGTTGAAGTACCATGGAACTCTGTGACACACTTGAAACTCTTGTGATTCTCAGTGAAGATGCTAAAAACATGGGTATCTTTATAGCTTACACAGTTTCATGGAAAATTAATGATAGATTTAACAGTAGGGGCTATCCATTTGAAACAGAGATACAAGAGCTAATAAGCTATATAAAGAGTACATACTCTCTTGATTCATTAAAAAATAATAGAACTATAAGGGCTTATAGAGACTTCTTTTGGAGAATTGGTATAGATCCAACAAAGGTTAGACCATCAAGTGAAGCTCTTGTTAGAAGAATTCTTCGAAATGTTTTTCCAAGACTAAACCCTATTGTTGATGCTGGTAATATAGCATCGGCATACACCATGGTACCCATAGGTATGTATGATCTAGATTACTGCGAGTTGCCTCTCACTCTTAGATTAAGCAGTGGGGGTGAGGTATTCAGACCTATAGGGGGTATAGAGGAAAGACTTAGAGAGGGCATACCAATACTAATTGATGCCAAGGGTACTGTAATGCATATATATCCACATAGAGATAGTATTGATACGATGATTCGCAATAAAACAAGTAGAATTATCATTATAGCTGCAGGCGTAAATGGCGTTGATGGAGATTTAGTTAAAAAGGCTGTAGAGATTACTATAAAACTTCTTGTTAAAATTGGATGGAATTGGTGTAACAATATTATTATGAAACTATAATACACTCCAGCCTAAAGAGCCATAATATTGATTCTGTATCTACAACTAATCGAAATATAGATGGCCCTTGGCATAAATGGAATGATAATTGTATGCCGTGTCTAGCTTACTATAAATAGTCTTCTTCTATTTTTTTCATTTTATTTACATATAGTGCGGTGACATATAGCCAATCTGATAGCCTATTTAAATATACATATGTTAGTGAATCTATTATACCACTTCTTAATAACGTTGCAGCCCTTCTTTCAGTACGTCTACAAACTGCTCTTAGTAGATGTAGTAATGCTGATTCTTTAGAGCTACCAGGGATAACTAATTTGTTTATATCTAATACACTCCATAAGTTATTAATGGTTTTTTCAAGAATAGATATATCGTCTTGGGTTATAGGGGAAATAGCTTTACCAACACCACCTCTAGCTACATAGCTAGCTATGTGCAAAAGAGTCTTCTGTATTTCTGTTAAACTGTTAACAATATGGTGTAGATTATTTTCCCTCAATATAGATTTTACTACACCTATCATTGATGCTAGTTCGTCTACATCGCCAATGAATTCAATTATTGGTGAATCCTTAGGTAATCTCAATCCAAGTATGTCAGTGTAGCCATCGTCTCCCCTGTGAATTCTTTTCATAGATTCTCACATAGTATTGTTAAGGAGAAATACCTCTTATTAATCTTATTACTAATCTTAAATGATATAAACAGTATTATCTCAATGTGTTTCAAGTTAACGTTCATAAAAAATTGAGGTATTTGGTCTGAGCTAATTGAACCATTTATAAAGTTATGGTATATATGTGGAGGTATAGAGGAGTGTTAAGCAGTTTACGAGCTTTAATTACAGCTTCAACACTACCACTACTAGATTATGTCTCTACTATACAGGGTAAAGACTTTGGAAAACTGCTATTTATTAAAAACTGTAGTGAAATACAACGTGTTATAAAAGTGTATCATAGCTATATCAAATTTTTGGAGGGTAAGGGAAATAAAATTATTGTTACACCACTAATTAGTATAACACCTTATGTAGCAGTCTTGAACTTCTCTCAAATACTTCCAAGCACTATTTTTGTATTTGCAAAGAGAGTTGGATACTCTAATCCATTTAATTTTAAGCTTTTTCTTGAAGATGTAGAGATCTGTATGGAGAATTTGAAGAAAGTATTTAAGAGAACTTCGCTTGATGAGTTAAAACATGATATAATGTTTATATATGGGCCTATAGCCTTTAATGAAGTTATGATGCTCTATATCCCAATAATTATTGTTATTAATCTAGATAGGTTTTTAAAAATATTTCAAAATAGAGAGATTAGCGTTTTCAACATTGAATTCAAAAACTTTACAGTTTTAAGAAGAGACGATGAATACGGTATTCTTGTATTGGATAGAGAAACTGGGACTATACATAATACTAATAACAGTAGTATCAATAGCGATACCGGGTCATTTATTAAAGATTACCGTGAATATAGGGTGTGTAACCCCCTATTGTGTCTTAGCAATATTGAGACTATTAACAATGTATATAGATTCCATAACTTAGAAGATTTCATAAGTTATCTTCTAGAAATGGGGAGAGGCAATCATCTATATATTGAATTTTGGAGTTCTTATGCAGTTTTCAGAGAGAAGAAAAGTAGAGAATACTACTATTTATGGATGCCTTATATAGATAGAGACAGTGTTAAACGGCTGGTAAAGATAATAGCCAATAGCAGCTTGCCTATCTCCTTAAATAAAATCTCTATAATATCTCCTCTCAATCTGTTCTCAGAGACAGGGAGTATTAGTAACTCTAGGGTGTGGATTAGCATTATAGTTGAGCAGATACTATATAAAAGCAGCATCACTAAAATAAATTTAATTACTTAGCATTTAGTCAGTGAGGTTCGAAATCATCACCTTTCAGATGGGAGTCTTCATCACAATTCTAAAAGTTTTTAAGTTATTGAGTTAATATACTGCTATGCTGATAACCTTAAGATAGTATTTATAACTAGAATTCAAGGTGGTAAAACATGGTTAAAGTATTAACATTTAATAGAATTGATTATAAGTTGCCAAATCTATCTCTAATTGACGCTATGGATATTGCTATAATGAGGTTTATATATGAAAAGTTTAATGGTGAGGCACCACTCAATGAATTAAATGTAGCTACAGTAATGATGGTACTTGCCCCCAAATGGCAAGAATCTATCTCGATACCATTTATAAAGGATATGGTGCCAAATGGTTTACTAAGGGCTCTTAGCTCTAGCATTGCTGAAAAGGAATTGCTATCTAAAATTCAAAAACTTGAACAGCTAGGCCTTATAAGAATTGGTAGACATTTTTTAGCAGGGGATAGACAATCCACTGGTGATGAACATAAAACGGTATTTCTTACAGACATCGGTAGAGAGCTAGCGCAGTATGGTGGACTGCTACTACAGGAAGGCACTATCGATGAAGCTATGGATAAGTTATTACAGCTATCTACACCCCTACCTATACAAGAGACTTATGTTATTAATCCTAGAGAGGCATATATAGCCATACCTAATGAAGTTATAGAGGTTGGCGAGAATCAAGCCATAGCAATAAAACCAACATCGCATTTAGCACTATTTGGTATAGAATTCTTAAACAACATTATCATAGGACCTTTTAACAATATTCCAAAAATAGTAGTTATGGGTGGATATATACCTGTAGTAATTAGAAGAGGCTCTCAGCTAGGCTATATAATTCATATATCTTAATAAATAACGCATATAAAATATAACGATTAGCGATAGATATGCCTACAATACAAAGGCTATTTATTTAATGCATCGCATTCTTAGTTATTTTAGTTATTATAGTGGGCTACTCTAGTTAAAGAGTTTTGAGATTCTTCTTAAGAGAGTGTCGATGCATATGGTTTAGGTTGGGGGAAATTCAGTAGAGGTTTAGTTTTTTATGCCGGTTTATATAAGTTGATTTCACTACCTCATCTATATTCTTTAGCAGCAATCTTAGGTCTACATCACCCTTAGGATGTTTAATGATTGTTTTAAACATACCACAATTGAGTTAAGATTATAGTTGTTCTTAAAGGAAAGGCAGTCGTCCTAGGATTCCAACAGGCTTATAATCTTCCATGGACGGCTTTTATGCAGTATATTAGCAGAGAAATACTTTTTCTATAACATCAACCCATATAAATCTTTATGAAAACTAAAACAGTAGCAAAATACCTTGAGTATATGAGAAAAGGTTTACATATACATTATACACATACATCATCTGCATAATCACATTCACCATAGTAGAAACCACTTAATGATATTTAGTTATGGGCTGTCTATCACACTTATTATAGTAAAAGATATATTTTTTGATCATGTATAAAGTGTATGAGGGCTGTAACGAAATGAGTAGTGTGGGGAAGGATACACTGATTAGGGTTAAGCTGTTTGGTTTTGGTGGTAAAAATAGGATGGTAGTGGAGGTAGTGGTGCATAGCAATGTAGCTGTTAGAGATGTTGTAGCCAATATTATTAAAATGCTAGATTTAGAGGTTGATTATGATGAAGTTATGGTTTTATGTAATGGAGTGCAGGTTTACCTAGATGATGTTCTACCCAATAATTGTAGTGAGCTAGAACTCTTTCCATTAGCATTTGGAGGCTAAAGGGTGAGTAGGGTTCCTCGCTACAATATAGATGTAAAGGACTGTAAACCTTTAGGAAATGCAAATGAGTGTATAAATGCTATAGGCATTGGTACTCGGAATATATACAACTATAGAGGTGCTGAAGAAGCACTGACTAGTGCTGTTGAGATGAATATAAACGTGTTTGAAACAGCAGGATTCTATGCTGATGGATTGGCAGAGGAGCTTATTGGTAGAGTGGTAGCTAAGGTTGGTAGGGAAAGAGTATTTATAGTAACAAAGCTTCAGCCACATAATTTAGCTAATGAGGATAGTGCGATTAAGGCGATACAATTATCGTTAAGACGCCTGAGGACAAGTTATGTTGATTTGGTATTGGTTTATGGTGTGGATGAAGTTTTACCTATTGGTCATCAGATTAGGGTACTAGAGATGCTTGCTGAGAAGGGCTATACGAGATATATTGGTGTGGGCAATTTTAGAATAAAAGAGTTGAAAGAGGCAATTGAAAGTGTAAGAAAGTATAATATTGTTGTAGATCAGATGGTCTATAACGTCTTTAACAAAAGGATTGAAAAAGATTTACTTCAATTTGCAATTAAAAACAATATACTGATACAAGCGTGTAGCCCACTTGATAGAGGGTCTGTAGCAAGACATCCGCTATTAATTAAAATAGCAAATAAATATAATAAAACACCCATTCAGATAGCCTTAAACTTTCTAATATCAAGACCATATGTTATGGCAATTACTAAAACGGAGCAGAAAAGCCATGTTGTAGAGATTAGAGGGGCTATGGGGTGGAGGCTCGATATAAGTGATATAGAATTTTTAGAATCTCTTTAGGCCATAGAATTCTGGTTCACAAAAATTTATGACTTGATTTAAACTATAGTATACTAGGTAGTAACACATGGCAATTAGAGAGCCTCAGGCAGGTGCATGGAATTTTTATCCACTAAATAAAAAGCAGTTGATAAGTGAAATAGAGAAAGCGTTTATGGATTCCAAAAAAGGACCAGGTTCATTGCCGAGGAGGGGATATGTGAGTGAGAGACAAATAGTGGGAGGAATTGTTCCACATGCAGGCTACTACTTTTCGGCGGCATGTGCAGCGTGGTACTATAAAGAATTGGCAGAGCAGGTTCAGAAAATTGATTTAGCTATAATCTTAGGTACAAACCATACAGGTTTTGGAGATAAGATAACCACAGCAAGTTATTATCTTAAGTGGGCTACACCACTAGGTGTTGTTGATGTTGATATAGATTTTATAAATGAATTGATAAGGCTATACCCGCTGCTGAATGACGATGCACTAGCCCATACAAGGGAACATTCAATAGAAGTTCAGTTACCATTTCTTCAATACATATATGGAAATAACTTTAAATTAGTACCTATAGTTATAAAAGACATTGTATTTGAAGAGGCACAACAGTTTGCAATAGCATTGAAAAAAGCTATAGAGTTATTAAATAAGAAAGCTGTTATAATAGCCTCATCCGACTTTACACACCATGGAAACATCTATGGCTATGTACTCTTTACAACAAATGTTATGGATAATGTGAGGGAGCTTGACTATAGATTCATAGAGGCTATACTAAAGTTTGATACAGAAAGATTTCTATCACTTATTGATAAATATAGTTCAACAGTGTGTGGTTATGGTGCTATAGCAATTGTTATGGAGTATGCAAAGATGTTTAACTCTAAGGCGAAACTCCTCAAATATTATCACTCAGGAGATGTTACAGGTGAGGAGGACATAATTGTTGGATATGCAGCAATAGAATTCTATATATAGATACACCGATAATGTATTTTTAAGCATCAGGTAAGTTAAGCTATATAGCATCTATTTTTAAATACCTTTATATTGAGTATCTCTGAATAGCTACTAATATTAATTAGAAAATCATTTAAATGACGTAGCGATACTATGGGGACGCCCTCTACTACTTCCACACCGCCTTTCTTTAGCGTCACTACAATGGGAATTATACTTTCTATGCTACGCAACTTAGGAATGTCTACTACAACCCACTCACAATATTTTATTAATTTATTTACTCTTAGTAGATGATCCAACACAACCCTTCTCAGAGAGCTTACCCCTAGGTTTTTCCTCCAATGCTTACATTCAATTATAAGTGCTTTCTTTAGTATAGAGTCCATGGCAATAACATCAATTTGAAATCTCGAAATTCTGCTATGTGAATACCCCAAAACATACTCCCAGCCAAATTCATAGAACCTCTTTGCAATAAAATTTTCAAATTCATTCCACGAAATGTAGTCACACAACCTTGAAGTATCTATACCGTTTTCTTCAAGTAGAAGTATAAACTCAAATGGATTCAATAGATAAAGTTTATCCTCATCCTCTCTAAGAATATTCCTTTCAATTCCATTTTCAATTATATTCTTAATTAATGGTTTTTCACCAACTCTAACATATCTCAACACACTCTTCTCAATATTACCAAACTTAAGTAAATGCTCAAGAATATCGTGAAGAACTATATATGTACCCATGTATGAAAATGCCTCAAAAAGTTATTCTCTATAGCTAGCTATAAAGCCTTTATCATATAGTTCTATGGCTACAATTTTTGCACCTAATGCCTCTGCGATATTTTTTAATAGAACTGCATGTTTTTTATCCTTAGCTAGAGCTATAAATGCACCACCACCGCCTGCACCACTAGTTTTTGCACCAAGTGCCCCAGCAGCAAGCAAAGTCTTTACTATATTGCTGTGTTCTAGAGATACCACGCCTAATGACTCTAGTACACCATGGTTAATATTCATTAGAGTTCCAAGTCTTTCAACATCTCTATGAATAAAGGCATTTCTAGCCTCCTCAACTATCTTCTCTACTACATCTAATAACATATTTAGTATTGACTCCTCTCTCATTTTTAGACTCTTTACATTCTTTACCAACTCAGCGGTTGTATGTCTTTTAGAGGTGTAGCCAACAATGATATTGAGTTGCTCTATAGGAGCTAGGACTTCAGTATCTGGTATCCATGGCCTGATATACCTAATACCACCATATGTAATGGTGAATGTGTCCATGGGACTTGCCATGCCTTGAACTCTCTGTTCTGTTTTCCATGCTAATAGAGCAACTGTTTTTCTGATATGGGGATCTTCAAGGTTATGGCTATTGTTGAGCGTTAAACATAGAGCTATTGTTCCAACAGAGATAGCTGCAGAAGTGCCTAGTCCAGCTCCTATTGGTAGGCTACTCACTATATTTATCTCATATCCACTCCTGCTACCAATTTTTAACTCATCTTCGCAGATCTCTATCCCTGCTATAATGTAGCTAGCAAAACGTGACAAATAGTTCTCGTCTGGAGTTGTAGTATATTCACTGGTAACTCTGTTAAATATAACTTCTTTTATTAATGCATTAGCGCTACCTAGATTAATTATAATTCTTTTACTATCTAACCTCCTTCCAGCAATATCTATAAAGACTGGTATTGTAGAGGCTATAGCGGGTTTATTATATACAACGGCATGTTCCCCAAATAATGTGACTTTTACTGGAAGTCTGATACTAACTACTCCCATTTCCATACCTCAGAGGAGGTTCATGTCATCATTAACATTGTGTCAGAGAGGGCAACAGATCATCATTAATCATTACATGCTCTATAGATTATGTTGTTAGTGGTTGGAGATAATATAGTTTTGGTCTCTTACTTAGATATAGCGGTAGTGTACCTTCAATTTTTGGATATCCATCCAATTCTTCTTCGAGAATCTTTATGAACTCTTCGGATGTAAATGTTTTCTGAATTCCATTTCTTCTGATACGAATATTAATAGTATTTGTCTTAGCCTCACGTTCACCTATAACAACAATATAGGGTATCCACTCTATTCCAGCATCACGAATTTTTTTACCTAGACTCTCATCCCTATCATCAATATCAACTCGTATTCCACTATTTATGAGCATAGATGCTATCTTAGTAGTGTACTCTAGATACTCTTTAGATATAGGTATTAATCTTACCTGTATTGGCGACATCCAAAGGGGTAATGTGGGGGGTATACCCTTTGCTTCATCGAGTGCTATCTTATCGAATACCATATATATGTATCTCTCAATGGAGCCAATAATAGCTGTATGGATTATGACGGGGTATTGATACATATTACTTTCATCAACATATTTTATACCAAACCTCTTGGCATTTCCTATATCAATTTGCCATGTAGCTATTTCTCTAGGCCTACTAAGTTCATCTATGATTAAATATTCAACATTTATAACCCAATAGTATATACCAGCTGGATATACCACTAGAAGAACGGGCTTTCCCTCCCTCCTTACGAGCTCTACAATATAGTCAAAATGTGTATTTAAATAATCTTCAGTTACATTGTATATTGCTTGATAATCCCTCTCTATTTTTTTAGCCTCTTCTACAATTTTATCTCTAACTATTAATGCTATTTTTTTAGCCTCTTCTAAGTTATGTGTTAATATATGTAGATCCGGCATATGGAATCTTCTTAATCTAAAGCCTAGTACTAGTTCACCTCTCTGCTCATATCTATAGCTATCTGCTATTTCAAACATTCCGATAGGTAGATCCTTATAGCTCAACACCCAATCCTTAAGTATTGAAAACTGCTGATGACAGGCAGCAAATCTAAGTACAAATTTATCTGCATCTATCTTTACTTCATACATTCGTTCGCCAAAAAGGTCAGCATGCTGTTTAATAGGCTCAGCAACAAGGTTAAACATGTTAGTGCCACGAACTCTAAAAACAGGTATGCCTAAAGAATTTGCTACCCGCCATGAATATGCTGAAACAGCCTCTAGAATTAAGGTTGCATGAGGCTCATATCTAAGATGCCCCCTATCAGAATACTCCTCCCATTCAAAGCCAAACTTCCTTAAATAATACTGTACTCTACCTTGACCTCCTTCAGATTCTTTTCTAAACACCTCTTTATCCACTAAAATTTTTAGTTCTAATTCCTCTTCACTAAATCTATATTCCTCAGGTTTTATTAGCCTTCCATCTGGTGTAAGTATGTAGTATTTCTTTTCAATAACTCTCCTACTACCCTCTTCAGTAGCCGATATTTGGCGAGAAAGCTCGCTTAGTGGATGGCCATAACAATGGAGTATAAATTCCTTATACCACCCAAAGGGTGCTCTTACCACCTTAACTCCACGTTCTGATAGAACTATCTTTAATGAATCTAGTATGCTAATCGCAGTTTTTGGCGGTGCTAGGGAAGATGAGAGGTGGGCGTAAGGATATATTACAATAATTGAGGCACCTACATTCTTAACTACCTCCAGTATTTCTTCAACGGCTTTACTAATAACAGGATTTGGATTTCTGCCATCATCTTCTTCAACTGTTGTAAAAACTACAAGTGCATTCTCAAAAACTCCTTCCATGTTCTCCTGTACAATGTCCTCTCCTTCTTCTATAGCTTTTTCTTTAGCTTTATATGAGAAGGTTTTTGCGTGTATTAGCAAAATTTTCATTTCAACTCACCACATATTCTATAGCCATATCTGTGTCTAACCTTCTGGAAATACTGTTATACAGACTTAGTATTTTTATTTTATAGGATAATTAGGGCTAAAGCTGTTATTAGAAGTTTCGGTTAGGTGCAAAAGGATATATTAGGAAACTTAGCGAGAGTAGTTATTGGGGGTATAGATGGCTGAACGTAAGGTTCGTAGCTTAGAAGAGCTGGGTATCTCTAGTACCATACTTAAGAAGTTGCAAGAGCTAGGGATAACTACAGTTGAAGCCTTAGCAGCTGCTAATGCACAAGAGTTAAGCCAAAATTTAGCTGTACCACTACCAACAGTCCAGAAAATCATCAGCCAAGCAAGAAGTGTTCTAGGCCTCGGCTTTAGAACAGCACTTGAAATAAAGAAGGAGCGGCTGAACCTTCCCAAGATAACTACTAGCAGTAAAAATCTAGATGCCCTCCTTGGTGGGGGTATAGAGGTCAAGACAATTACAGAGTTATTTGGTGAGTTTGGTAGTGGAAAAACGCAGCTTTGTCACCAGCTTGCAGTAAATGTACAGCTTCCTCCAGAAAAAGGTGGATTGAGTAAAAAGGCTGTTTATATGGATAGTGAGGGGACGTTTAGATGGGAGAGAATTGAGTCAATGGCTAGAGCACTTGGATTAGACCCTGATCAGGTAATGGAAAATATTTACTATAATAGGGTTGTTAATAGCGACCATCAGATGGCTGTAGTAGAAGAGCTTAAAGATCTCATACCAAAGGAGAATATAGGGCTCATAATAGTAGATTCAATTACAGGCCACTTTAGGGCAGAGTATCCAGGGAGAGAAAATCTAACACTTAGACAACAGAAGTTAAATAGACATCTACACCAACTTATGTCTTTGGCTGAACTATATGATGTCGCAATCATTGTTACTAATCAGGTTATGGCGCGACCTGATGTCTTCTACGGTGATCCAACAGTGGCTATAGGGGGCCATGTTCTTTATCATGCACCTGGAATTCGTGTACAGCTAAAGAAGAGTAGAGGAAATAGAAGGATTGCTAGAATTGTTGATGCACCTCATCTCCCAGAAAGTGAGGCTGTTTTTGCAATAACTGAAGCTGGGATTAGAGATCCTGAATAAAACAATAATATAGAAGTATAGAGGTGTAGTGCCAGTATATTTAATGTTTATTGGGATAGAGTAGACATATTTCTGGATTTGGAATGAGAGGCTATGATAGAAGAGTTAATAAGATTAGGTATCACAATTATAACATTCTCCATTGCAGCAATAAATGATTGGAGAACACGTGAAGTAAATCCCTACATATGGATACCATCACTAGCCATAGGGCTATTTTTAGGTATTTTCAAAGCATTAAATGGATTGACGATATATCAAATAATATCATTAGTTATTTCATTAGTAATAGTATGTAGTGTAGCAATACTGGTTTTTGTATTCAAACTTATGGGTGGAGCAGATTTTCTCGCTATAACATCTTTTATTACAGTGTATCCTTATACACCATCTATTCCATTTAGATTCTCAATATATGGCACAAATTCTTTAATTATCACAGACCTACTTAATATTATAATAATTCTACCTCCTATCTTATCAGTACTTCTAGTTTATACCATAGTTATGATGTTTTTCCTCATATATAATATAGTACATAATATGAAATACATGAATTTCCTAAATAGTTTTAAAGCTCCCCTACATAGAAAGCTATACTTTATCTTATTCCATAGAATTATAGATATTGATGTATTATTTAAGGAGAGATTCTATTACCCAATATTTATTCCAGGAAGAATTGAAAGGAGGAGTTTCGATGTATATGAGGATGATTTAATGTGGAGGGAGAAGCTAAAGGATATGCCAAGAGGAACAGTGATTGTAGTGTCATGGGGTATACCGATGGTCACATTCTTTTCTATATCTATATTTATATACTTGATGCTCTACTTAATAGCATCATACACTATATAGAGGGCGTTATTTTATTTAAATAATATAAGCTCCAGTCTTTTTACAGATAATCTAAGAGGGCTGACAAAGAAATGGTGAAGACCATATGTATATAGATGTGATTTGGGCTCCATGGAGACAATCATATGTAGTGCAAATGCTACATGCAAATGAATGTATATTTTGTAAAGCTATTAACGGCTCTGATGATGAAAACTATATCGTTTATCGATCGCCATATACTATTGCTATACTTAACCGATACCCATACAACAATGCCCACGTAATGATTGCACCAAAACGACATGTGCCCTCAACGGAGCTTCTAAGTGATGATGAGCTTAGGGATTTAATGTATACCCTCAATAAAGTTTTAAGTGCCGTTAGGGAATGCTATAATCCACATGGCTTCAATATTGGTGCTAACATAGGGAGGGCAGCAGGTGCTGGAATTGAGGGACATATACATATACATATAGTCCCTAGATGGAATGGAGATACAAATTTCATGCCTGTTTTGGCAGGGACAAAAGTTATTCCAGAGGATCTTAGAGAGACGTGGAGGAAATTAAGAGGTTATCTATCTAAATATCAGTTTTGAGCCCTTCATCACTTTTCAGATTTGCTACATCACATCATGGCATCTGATCTTCTGCATATGTAGGTAGCTTCATGTTGTAAACTATGTCTATACTGGTTAATTTAGGTATTGCAGGAAGGCTTCTCTTATGCCTACTTCTATACACCCTTCTTACTACACTATTTACGACATCTATGGGTATACCTAAAATTGAGGCAACATCATTAATATTCATCCTTTTATCGATGTAGAGATACAGTATGGAGTCTATAATTTCATATTTTAGCCCTAGCTCATCCTCTGTTAATTGGTCTTTCCATAGCCTTGGGCTACTTGGCTTAGATATTATTTTCTCAGGAATTCCAAGAAATTTAGCTAAATCTCTTACCTGAGTTTTATAAAGGTCACCTAGTGGTAGAACATCGGCTCCACCATCTCCATACTTGGTAAAGTATCCTAGCAATAACTCTGATTTATTACTTGTGCCTATGACTAGCATATTAAATCTATTTGCGAAATAGTATAGTGATGACATTCTTATTCTAGCTCTTAGGTTTCCCACAGAAAGATTATGGTTTGTATCAAAGAATGGCAAAACTCTTGAAAAGGATTTAACTACTTCGGAAATATCAAATAGATAGTATTCAACACCTAACGTCTTTGCAACATCCATAGCATCTTCAGTATCCTCCTTAGGGGTGACATCCAAGTCAGGCATTATTAGCACCTTTATCTTTTCTTTACCCAGCATTTTAGCCACTAGATATGTAACAGTAGTTGAATCAATACCACCACTAAGACCAGCAACATAACCATTTGCATTGCTTCTTCTAAGCATTTCCTCTAGAAATTTGGTAATTCTCTCTACAACATAATTATAGTCTAACACAGGTATAATTCTTGGTACAGCCATAACCAGGTACCATTATAAGCTATATAGTTAAACTCTAGCACGATATAGTTCAACCAATTACTCTAAAAATTTTATGCTTTTATAGCCATTTATAACTAAACATTAAGCAAAACTCATAGTAGGGGGAGATCAAGGCTATTTAATTTAAGTAATGTAGTATTTTTAAAAGTGTTAATGCAGACAAATATTTGTATATAAAGCTGTAAAGGATTAATATGAAGTGTAGAGTAAATAGTGATAGAGTTGAAGATGTATCAAAAGTATTTAGAATCTTAGGCCTCAATGGAGTAAAGATATTTGAAGAATACGATATACAGTTCTCTGTTGCTAAACAAATTGTAAAGCAATGCCCCAAAATAGCGCATTATCTTCTCTATCTAAATTCTCTTGTAAGTTATAGACTCATGTACTATGGGGAGGAGTTCTGGATGTTATTTGAACAATATGTTTTAAATAGATGTTCTGATATAAATGAATTTAGTGGTGTAGTAAATTTAGTTATAGACTTTACCCTAAAACACAATAAGATTATGGCTAGACAGAAAATCGATAGACTAAAGAGAATTAATAGATGTAGTGAAATTGTGGGATATGTTGATGGTTATGAATTTGAACCACTCACTGTATCTACAGCAAAATGTCTACATAGTGGAATAGATTCAAAAACCATAGTGTTTAGTATAAAGATGCTATACTATGTATTAAAGGCTAAGGGGTATGAAGTAGTATTACCTAGTACAATTCCTATTCCTGTAGATAGAAGAGTTGCATTAATTACATATCTATCTGGATTGGTGGATGTCTTGGATGAGGTTAATGTATATCCATTAAAATTGTTAAGATTCTCTAATATAATTAGAGATGTGTGGCAAAAAGTCTCTCTATTAACATCTATTCCACCTCTGCATATAGATTCTGTACTATGGTATTTGGGGAGATACAGCTATAGCTTATCTACAAAAAGCACTATATTTAATGCTATTAATCGTCAGCTGATTTTTAAGTTAGGGGAGGAGATCATCAAACGTTTAATAGAAGAACTTTTTTACAGGCTTCCTCCATAGTGCTAAAGTTTCTTAATACATAAATTATATATCTACTACAACGGTTAAATAGTATAAATTATTTTCTCTCCAGATTCTCATCTGATGGTAGGTTATGGCCTTCACAACTGTTCTAGATTCATGTTTATCTCTATTAAATTCCTCTCCTAATGCTTTGCCATGCAAACAGTATTGCCTTTCACCACTACCCTCACTTATGTATTCTATGTAGAATTTACTAAACACCATATTATGTACATCATGGTGATAGAGTAGCTCTTCAAGCCATCTATAGAGTAGATTTTCTAAATCATAGCCGCATACCTCTACCTTTACTTCCGTAGAGGGGGTTACACTCTCTGTATCTGTAATTACTTCAAATAGTGCTCTAGCAACTTCACTAAATGCCTCCTCTAAACTTCTTCCCCACGATTTTATCATTATATCAGCAGTATGTGGTAAGAATTCAAATCCCTTCATAGTGTACTCCATATTTAAGATGCCCTACGATATTCTAATAACTTATAAAAACTCTTTTATATACTTTATCGTTATATTGAGTAGAGCTTTCAGGTGAATCATTTGGCTATAGTAAAAATTAGACCTATCGATGCACTAATAATTGTTGATATGCAGAATGATTTTATGCCAGGTGGTGCTCTCCCTGTAGAAAATGCAACCACTATAATTCCAACTATAAATAGGTACATAAAAGTATTTGAGGATAGCAATGCAGTTATTGTAGCAACACGTGACTGGCACCCGCCAAATCACATTTCTTTTAATATCCGTGGTGGACCATGGCCTCCCCACTGTATTCAAAATACAAAGGGTGCTGAATTCCACCCCTTACTACAACTGCCCAGTAATACTGTAGTGGTTTCTAAGGCTGTTGATGAGGATAAGGAGGCATATAGCGGTTTTGACTCAACTGAATTAGCATCTATATTGAGTGATAGAGGTGTGAAGCGTGTATTTATATGTGGTGTAGCTACAGAGTATTGTGTAAGAGCTACAGCAATAGATGCTATAAGACTGGGATTTCAAACCTATATTTTGATTGATGCTATAAAAGGTATTAATAGAATGAAATCTGAGAAAACAATAAATGAGTTGCTGGACTATGGAGCTATAATGCTGGAGGTGGGAGACTTAAAGGGATAGGGTTTTACAAAGTGTTTAAGAAATTACTTATATGTAATTCACAATTAATGAAAGTATTGAGTTATCTAGAGCAAAATAGATTGACTGAGATTGTAGGAATAGGAATAGGGATAATCAATAAAGATTATGTACAGGTTAGGCATGTTGAGTTGTGCAAAAATATTGCAAGAGATCCTCAACATGAATTTTTAGCAGATCCTCTATGTTTTCATAACATATATAAAATTATCACTAAAACAAATGAAGATATAGTTACTATAATTCACTCTCATGTAGATGGTGGTGTAGAACCTAGTGCTAAAGATATATCCAATATGCTGATATGGGGTATACCATGGCTAATTCTAAATAGTAGGGATGTATATAGAGCATGGATTTTAGGTTCTGATGGTGAACCTACGGCTATTGAAACTTTTATTGTAGAATCGTGCTAGCCAATAATATTGGTTGCTGTGAATAATATTCTTGATACCCTTTCAATATTTTTATATATAGATGACAGAGTAGCTGCTGTAATTATCTTCTCTAAAAGCTTTAGCAATTCAAATGATACTTCACCACTTCTATATATCTTCACCTCTACTTCATAATCTGTAAAGACCACCTTAACAGACCTTATACTAACACCTTTGAGGTAGGCTATCTCATTAATGGTGTCAGCAGCAGACTTTCTTAGCCATAGAATTATTTCAAGAGGCTTTTTAGCTAAAGGTATTTTTTGTCTTTCTAGAAATGATGTTACATCTACATCTCCAATCTTCCTAATAATACTATATGCTGTATCTACATATATTTTTAAATTACTTGGAAGTATCTTTACTATACTTTTCTCAGATGGTGAGATATGTATTTTTTCAGCAATAGAGGCAGCAGCTATAGCTAGAAAATCTTCATTTTGCGTTAAATCAACTGCAGATATTTTGCTCCATTGGCTACTATTCTGTGGATAGAAATCCTTTGTATTCTTTAAAATAGCGTATACCTTATTTTCGTGCAGGTATATATTAAAAGTAGGTTCAAAAAAAGCCTTAGAGATAAGGCTTTTTTCATCTTCTATAGCTATTGGGATTATAACATCATGTATAGAGATATAATATCTACTTGCCAGTGAAGTTATATCAATGTAGCTTAGATGTGTACCAAAGGAAGCTATGATAGAGGAAAGAGTATCTAGTCTTTCAATAAAGCCCTCAGGTCTTTTTAATCCCACTGATTAAGACCCTGCTATACACTTTAGTTAAATCTTAAATAAGCTTATAATGCTTACAACAAAAAATTGCCTCCCTAAGTAAGTTGAAGTTTTATAGAGTTTCTATCCCTTTACTGCATTTGATGGCTACAGGAACCATTCTTAAGTGTGTATAAGGCATTGTTGTGACTATATGTTCTTTACAGATATACTATAATCTCGTAAGGCTGTTTTGTATTGGTTTATAGGAGTTGATTAAATATTGGTTGTAAGAGAGCCTATTATTGAGAGCTTGAGATATATTAGGGTGAGGGCTTTGCTACAGATATGAATTGAAGAAAGCGTTTCAATGGAGCCTTAGACTGCTTTAAATGTACGAATACTAATGGTAAGAGCTTTAGTACAAGGAGTTCTGAAGTTAATGAAGTTGAGCATCATTATTAAACAACATCAAAAGTATAAAGCTCTAACCCTTTGGCTAAATTATCTTCAATATAGAACTAGATCATTCAAGGGGGGAGTACAGCTTTAGTTTACTAAATTCGTGAAGTATTCTTAAAAAGAGGTAGAAAGACTTTAAGTGAGAAGTTAGGGAGTATTGTATCACTAAGTATTATGATAGTGTTACAGTAGTTAGCTTTTTATTTAGGCTGACAGCTATATTAGTTTGGTGTGCTTTGGTGATTAATAGTAGATATGAAGATGCTAGAAGTAACTCAGATATCTCTGAGATACTTGATAGGATAGCTTATGAATATAGTAGGGGGGCTAATCTGCAGAGAAATATTTGTTGTAGTATTCCACTGAATGGTGTAGTGTATGTTAAATCATATAAGGAGTTTATGGCTGTGTTAGAAAGCTGTAGAGTTGCCTTTGTACTAATAACAACGAATTACTGTCCATACTGCAGACTGTTTAAGCCCATCTTTTATAGCATTGCAGAACAATATAGTAGTAGAGCTGCATTTATTGAGGTTAATGCAGATTATATTCCTGAGATAGCTATGATGTTCAATGTATATTCTACTCCTACAACAATAGTTTTAATTGATGGTAAAGTAGCTGATGGAATTCTAGGATATGTGCCTGCCAGATACTTTAGAGAGTATGTTGATGGTTTACTGAGCAATATTAAGTGTGTTCAGAGTTAGTCACATTACCTATAGCTCTATAAGTTCTCGACCACTTATTACTGGAATGCCAAGCTTCATAAAGACATCTATTATGGTACCTCTAGCTAGTTTACTAATTCTATGTGGATATTCTAGAGGCATTGGATATCCAGATGGTGACAGAGTTTTAATGTATGAAAATATGCTACCTACAGTATCAGCCTCTACTTTATTGGGAAACGTAAGCTGAAAGATTGGAGCATTGTCTATAAATCTTGAATATGCTACGGTAATGAATGTAATTTCACAACTTTCATCAATTCCAAGAAATCTTCTCAAAGTTTTATCGATTTCTATAACCATAGGTATAGAGTATCCAGCTTTATAGTATGGCTCTACTCTAAATAGCTTAGCCAACTCAAATATATAGATATCAGGATATATACCATTATTTATGTAAAAGCTTGCACCACTTGATTTAGCTATAAAGACTGTATGGGTAGTCTTGTCTAACTCTTTTATTAATTCCATTTTTCTCTCTAAAATATACTTGATTTCAATATCCTTAGCGTGGCCAACACTATTTATAGTTATATTGAGATTTTTAAATTCTTTCTGAATTAAAAATGATAACAGTGAACCATCTAATAACACTATATCAGCAGAACTACCTGCTAATAGGTTATATGCTGACTGCAGCTCAAGTAGGTATGCATACACAGAAAGTGCTCTTTTGTAGACAGATCTTCTAATAACTCTATTTGAATAGCTGGGTTTGACGGAAATTAGACCTATGTCGTAGAATCTGCTATCTTCTTCAATTTTTATTGTTGATCTATTAAATGACTGCCTTATAGCCACACCTTGAATAACATATATCATACCTATTCTAGACTCTACTACAGTAAAACTAGAGTCTACACCTATAGCTGTACATCTATCAATATCATCTCTAAATTTAGTACTCCATTCTATGTTCTTTAATATCTCTATAATGTTGGTTCTTTCACTTTTAATCTTATGGCTTATCATCTCTAGTAATCTAAATATAATACCCTCCAGTTCTGGAAATAGTGTAGCTACCACTATTAGTCACCTCACTATATGTGAATAACATATGTTTCTCCAAAACGTCGCAAAATAATCTTTGTTCCACTCTCTAACTCAGTTGGAATTACTCTTAATGCAGTACTGATTTTCTTTACTCTATAGATTGTTAGCATGTCTAGTAAAAATCTTCTATAGTCAACTTGGTGTGGCATTGCTATCATATCAACACCAGGTACACAGAAGAGGGAGAAGCTCATTAGATCTTTCAGTCTTATTCTACCGTCACTAACGTATTCATTTAGTAGTAGATCTTCAGCAACAGACAACATAACTTCATTGTATCCTATAGATTTTATCTTGAGTTTATCTATCAATTCCCTTATATATCTATTTAATATGTATATAGCATTGAAGCTACCTAGAGACCCCAATCTATCACCAATCAATATTTCAACAATTTCAGCTACACTTTCATTAAGCCATGGTGAGAGGGAGGCATCGATGCCGAGATATGGAACCATCATACAGCTAGATATAGATTTGAGAAGGCTGTCAATACTAATGATAAACTTAGAAACATCATTTTCATTTCCATCTACTAAACTTTTCTTAACTAGATCTACATATCTTAGGGAGCAACTAAAGCCCACATTATTACTTGTATTGGCTGTTGCTGGAAAGTATGGTGACTCTACCCATGATCCAAAGGCTACTGCAAAGTTTGTGTAGACATCTATGCCTATATCCTTAAATTTACTGTAGATGCTACTAGCAATTTTCTGTACACAAGTTTCATTGTTACAAACGGTACTGCTATAGATGTAGCTATTTTCATAAATTAAATTAACAATTTTATCTATATGGGGGCTGTCTATCTTAAATGGTATTGCCATTAACACATCTATGTTGCTAAAACTGCTATAAATCTCCATTGCTATCCTCTTAACATCCTGATACTCAATATCATCTGGTAGAGGGGGAAATACTATCCTCCAAGTCCAGGGAGAACATCCGACAGCTTTACAACATCTTGTAGCACCATCTAGTAGCCTAATTGACATCTCTATAATTTTATTGGGTTTCGGCTCAGTGACCGGTATGTGGAGGGCAAAAGCCCTAATTAATGCCATTAGCTATAAGACACCTCATTAGGTGTATAGACTATTATTACTATCATATTAGTATTTAAGATATTCTGTACTATAAAAAGCAATAGCTATATCTATGCTAGGTATCTATAATGAAAAGTATAGAGGATTTAATGCGCAAAGCTAAGGATGTAGCAAAGGATTTCTATAAACTTCAGATGTTAATTAACGATACTAAACATGAACTTGAATTTGAGTTTGCTACCCGGGGTAGAAAACATTTAGTGAAGGAACATATCTCTACCCCAATGATATTCTTTGGAGATATTCATGGTGATATATATACACTCATAGAGCTTATGACAAAACTTAATGTAGTAGAACAGTTAAATGGAAGTTCACTAAAGATGGTATTTCTAGGTGACTACATAGATAGGGGACCACATCAATTATTAACACTAGTATTTCTATCTATATTGAAATGTGAGTGGAGAAATAGCATACTACTACTGAGGGGCAATCACGAGCCTATTAGGGGTTTAGAACCCTATCCACATGACTTTCCACAGGAACTGGTGGAGAGATTTAGTGTCCATAGTGGGATGGAGCTTTACTACAGTTTTTTAGAAATGTTTGAAGCAATACCTCTACTCCTATATATACCTGGAAGTATTTTAGCCTTTCATGGAGGTCCACCACTTTCGAGGATTGAACGTTATACAGAGCCTGATGACATACTAAATGTTAGATATAGGGAGGATTTCGAGGATATACTATGGAGTGACCCCACTGAGGATATTGAGGGGATTGCTTATAATGTGTATAGAGGGGCGGGTAAGGTGTGGGGCTGGCGAATTTCAGAGAGAATTATAGAGAGGCTAGGTGTGAAAGTAATGATTCGAGGGCATGAGCCGTGCAATGGCTTTAAGATAAATCATAGGGGGTTAGTTATAACACTCTTTTCTATGAAGGGCTACTACGGTAATGAGTTTGCAGCTGCACTAAAGGTGCCACACGATAGCAGTAGCTGGTTCTCCAATATAGAATCACATATACTATTAGTTTAACGTTAGCTATCAGCAATATTAAAATATTTATAAAGGGTACACAATATACTGTTAATGTGGTGATTTAATCTAGCCATACTGAATATTTATGATGAGGGGATCACGAAATGACGATCCAATATCTAAATAGGGTTGTTATTACTGGTGGAGCTGGGTTTATAGGTAGCCACATACTAGACTATTTAGTAGAGAATAGATTGGCGAAGGAGGTTATTGTTATAGATAATCTTAGCTCTGGAAGTATAGATAATATAGCAGTGCATATAAATAAAAAATACCTTACATTTGTAAAAGCCGATCTAAAGTATGTTGATGAGCAGTGGTTAGAACACATCAAGAATGCGGATATGGTTATACATATGGCTGCAAACCCAGAAGTAAGAGTCTCTGTAGTAAATCCATATATTCACTTTAACGAAAATCTAGTAACTACATTCAATATTCTTGAGGCGTGTAGAAGGGGTGGTGCAAAGGCTCTAGTGTTTGCCAGTAGCTCAACAGTATATGGTGATGCGAAAATAATACCAACACCTGAAAACTATCAGCCTTTAGAACCCATATCAATATATGGTGCAGTAAAGCTTGCAGCAGAATACCTCTGTATAACCTACTCTAAACTATATGGCATAAAATCCCTCATTATAAGATACGCCAATATAATTGGACCTCGTAGTACCCATGGAGTTATAGTGGATTTTATAAATAAGTTGAAGCAGAATCCAAGGGAGCTAGAGATTTTGGGAGATGGGACTCAAAAGAAGAGCTATCTCCACGTCTATGATGCTGTAAATGCAACGCTATTTCTAGCGCTAAAGGTTTTGCCAACAGCTATAGACTACGATATATATAATGTTGGAAATGATGATTGGATTACAGTAAGAGAAATAGCCAATATTGTTGTTGAGGAGATGGGACTCAGTAACGTCAACTACATATTTAGATTGGCTACCACAGATGGCAGGGGATGGCTAGGGGATGTAAAATTCATGCTACTTGATATAAGCAAGCTAAAGTCAAAAGGATGGAAACCTTCAATGAACTCCTATACAGCTGTAAGGAAAACCGTAAGACAGCTACTAAAGAAGGAAATGTAGTATATAAATCAATTTATAGATTCTAACAATTTTGTTTTTACTCCAAGTTCTTCAATAGATCATTTTAGTAGAGAAGAGGTAAGGATTCTTTCCTAAGGGTAGCTATGGCCATAGAATTTAAATAGAAACCTAAAAATTTGCAAGCTTATAATCTTCCCTAGAAACATCAAAAAGAAAATAGCCCAATATAAATTCTATGTAGGGATTGAGCCTCCTGCAAGTAGCAGTTTTCCTATGGTGTAAAAGCCTCTGCCAACACCATGATGTAGTATGCTAGCTCTACGTGTGTCCCATCCCCACTCACTGGCTACATCTTTTCGCATATAATATTCTATTACATTAAATATATAGAGTCGTACCTCACCTACATCAATATACCTATCCACCTTTACCTCAAGCCATCCCAGTGCTTCAGACCATCGTGGTGTTGTAATTCTTTTACTTGTAGTCAACTCTATTCTGAATTTACTAATCTTATCAATCTCTCTGCCAGATGTAGTGCCAATTTCATATACAAGGTTTATGTGGCTAGATGACGGTATATTTATTGTTGCTTCGCCACTGTATTCAAGACATTCATGTGTAAATGATGCTCTATCAATAGCTACTGCAATAGTTGGAGGATCTTCAGATATTGGTGTAATCCATGATGCAGACATTGCATTAATCTTTCCATTAGCGCATTTTGTAACTATAACTACTACTGGACGTGGATGAAGGAGGTAATAGAATTTCTTAGGCTTTATTTCATCTAAGCCCATCTACCTTCACCTTATTAACTCTCTATATTCAACTACATCTATACCAAGCATGTAGCCTACATCTATAAGGCTAGATGTGTAGTCTCCCATCATAATTACATGGTGATTTGACGGTGCGTACCGTGGAATTTCCTCTGTACTATGATCGAGTTCTATCACAACTTGATTTCGGCAAGCAGTATATCCAAGTGGGCCAGACCTTATTATTCTACCTCTTGCAATTGCTGCTATACTAAACTCTCGGTCTATGGATAGCAGTGTTGCAGTATTTGTAAGCATCTTTCCAGTAACTGCATAGGGTTTGCCTGTTTCAAAGTGTGATACTATGGATGGTGTGTCCACAATATCGAGTGCAACTGTACAGTGGGCAAATACTGCACGCCTTGAATTAAAGAGTACTGAATTTGCGATCCAACCACTTCTTTCAGTTATACATTTAGCTATCATTAAGCCTAAAAGAGCAGTGAGATCAGCTTCACATCCAGCTACAATACCTTCAGAGTTTAGTAGTGCTAGTGGTATACAGGGTGTTATACCATACTTTAGTATATATGGAAAACAGTCGATTGTAATTGCATCAAGTTTTTTCTTTCTTACAATATTTTTTAATGTGATATACAATTTGGTTATTTCCCTTAAGCTATCATCTATACTGCTAAGCCCTATTCTACTCCTAACCTCACTAACCACATTGTCTACAATATCACTCCTAACTTCTTCAGCCTCTTTCTCAACTTCAGTAAATGGGATTAGATTTACCGTAGCGCTAAATTTAGACTCAAATATTTCATCCATCTCCTCTCGTCCTCTATCAGCTACCACCCCTATATTAGCACCTATTATGCTAGCTACAGTTCTCGCTATACTCATGGCTTTATCAACTACAAACTCACACTCTCTACTATAGGGATTGGTACAGTAGTAGATACCTACAGATACACCTTCATATTCTAGTTTACTTCTAGCTGAAATAGCTGACGCAAGGCTATTATGCTCACTATGGGAAATTATAAATACTTTATCTGTCTGCGATTCTACTATAAATTCATACACTAATCTGCTTGTGCCACCTGTAAGTATAAGTGCCATTGGAATAAAGTTGCTGTACTTCTTTGAGATATCCTTTACCTCATCATATTGTGTCACTATGTTGCTGTGGAATTCTATACCATACTTTTTAAAATATGATTTAAATACATCAAGTACACCAGCATAGTACTCTCTTCCATGCACCTCTGAAGCAAATGGTATTAAGACTAAAGGCTTCAAATAACATACACCTTCGTGTATGTAAGGTGTCTACCTATATATAACTTTAAGATCTTTTTAATATAACTTCTAGCCTATGGTAAGCCTACAGCCATCTTGATTATATATCTCCTGTGATTAGTAAAGCCTTAATTTTTCTCATAACCTCCTTCCAGTTCCCTTTACTAAAGTCGATGTAAAGACCTTCTTCATCCTTAGAATAACTATCTATCTTCTTCTCAATATTTTCAACAAGATTTGTAAGCTTCTCATATGTTATAAAAACCTACTTCTCTTTCTAAATAACTAACAGTATTATTCCTAACAATAGCAATTATCACTTGAGGTGGATAAATGTATCTGCTGTACTATTGTCGCTACAGCTATTGAAGAACTCGGTACATTGTATTACTACAAATACAAATCTATATACATCCTTTCATCTGTTCTACAAATTTAGTTCAAGTTTTATCAAATGCCTTGCACCCAGGACATTTACTAGTAGATATATACCATCCTTTTCAGGAATATATGGCCCATCTACATATACTCTTCTCCATGTAGTATCAACAGATATATACCGTCATTATATGGTAGATCCATTTGTCCTCAAAACTTTTTCAGTTTCTAGAATTATTAATAGATACTAGGTAACTTCTATGCCAAAAAGGCTAAGTAGTCTCTACTTTGGGACGGCTGGAATACCTAATTCAACTTCAAAGAAGACCACCGTTAATGGTGTAAGAAGGGTTTGGGAGCTTGGGCTAAATGCTATGGAGATAGAGTTTGTAAGGGGTATTAGAATGGGTATTGATATGGCGCATGAGATTAAAAATGTAGCTAAGGAGCTAGGTGTTGTTCTAACCGTTCATGCACCATATTACATAAATCTTAATTCAGTTGACAGCCAAAAGGTAGAGGCAAGCATTAGGCGTATAGTTGATAGTGCTTATATAGGTTTTGAGGCTGGTGCATGGAGTGTAGTCTTTCATCCAGGTTACTATGGAGACTTTGACACAGGTATGGCATATAATAATGTTAAAAATTCCTTAAAGAGTGTTATTAATGAGTTAAGAGATAGAGGTATTGATATATGGGTGAGGCCTGAGGTTATGGGCGGCATTAGTGAGATAGGTTCTTTAGAGGAGGTTATTAGGCTTAGCCAGGATATCGGTGAATATGTTCTACCCTGTATAGACTTTGCACATCTTCATGCAAGAAGCCTAGGGAAGTATAATAGCTATAGAGAATTTAGAGAGGTGCTAGAAATTATTGAAAGAAGCTTAGGTAGAGAAGCACTATCAAATATGCATATACATATAAGTGGTATTGAGTATGGGCCAAGAGGTGAAGTAAAGCACCTAAATCTACTTGAATCAGATCTAAATTACATAGATTTAGCAAAAGCAATAAAGGAATTCAACATAGATGGGGTTATAATTAGTGAGTCACCCAATCTAGAAGACGATGCTCTACTCTTTAAAAAACACTACCAAACAATATAGTAAAAACAGTGAAATACTCCAAAAACACTTAAATTAAACTAGACGACAATAGACTAGCTGGGCCCGTAGCTCAGCTAGGATAGAGCGCCGGCCTCCTAAGCCGGTGGTCAGGGGTTCAAATCCCCTCGGGCCCGCCACAAAATAATCAAATAGAAGATACACATAGTTGCAATGGGTTCTAAAATATAGAAGAATAGATTATTCAGCTATTTTATCACCGCAGAACATCATGCTAATTAATACAGATTCCTGACTTAAGATTTATCACTCTATAATTTCATTATATATACTTATTATTTTTAAGAACTATTCTCTAAAAATAAATAGCATAAAATTCTTTTATGTAGATTAAATGAGACTAAATAGAAAATAAATCAAACAATACTGCCTCGTAAAAGACTTTGTATATAGAATTAGGAATAGACCTCTCATAACTATTTATCCAGTTACGAAGATTATTCTATTAAGATGTTACTAAAAATTTGTTTGGAAATTTATGGTGGTATGAAGCATGGTTTATTTTTATATAGATGAAGAGTTTATGGTAAATCTCCTATTCTTATCTATATTGCTAAGTTCCTCTAAACCTATGTGTAGTGAAGGTATTGTGTAGCCATGATAGGAGTGTCTAGTTGTTTTTGGTGGAAATATGTTCTTCTCTATTAATATCTTCTTTAGTACTATGACTTTATCTACTGGGATTTCTCTTCTAATTGGTGATACAGTTATGCTATCTTCTGCATAATCAACCAAAAATGCTGGTACGTATCGTACTCCAAGTTCTTTTAATACATAAACTCTATGATGGCCATCTAAAATAGCTAATGTTCTAATATCAACAACTATAGGGAATCTAATGCAGTCACATGAATTTATATCATGTTCCACAACTCTAATTACACTTGCCATTACATCTTCATGGGGCTTAAGAAGATTTAACTCTACTAAACCTATTTTTAGATGAAGTTTTGAAGGCTCTAAAGATTTATAGAGTCTATCATGCCCTAGGGTAGCTATCAGGAAATTTAATACATTTACTTCATGGACCATAGTCATAGCCGCATTTAAAGCTTTTTATGTATTAGTATTATTAGCATTTAAATATTTCTGAATCTGTTCAACGTATTTATAACCATGGTCTGGAAAAATCAATACGTAATGACCTTCGTCAAGCACACCATTCTCCACAAGTTTTTTATAGCCCGTATAGATGGCACCACTACTTAATCCTATGAATATACCCTCTCTTCTAACTATATGTAGAACAGACTGTATTGCTTCCTCAGGTGAAATATCTAATACACCATCTATTTCGATGTGGTGTATCCACTTCATACCAGATTCAATTCGCCTTATACCCTGTATGGCTGTTCCTGCTCTAGGTACTATACCATAGACTTTAATCCCCTTAAATCTACTCTTAAAATATAGGGCGATAGCTGAAATATGTCCAGAGGTCCCTAAACCACCTATTATAGCCTTGGGGACTATACCAGCTTCTCTAATCTGAAGCTCTAACTCTTTTGCTGTATATCTAAGATGCACCTCAAAGTTAGCATCATTATAGAACTGATTGAGATGTATAGCACCCTCCCTTTTAGCAACTTCCTCAACTTCATCTATAAGTTCTACCGTTAGTGGCTTAGAGGATCTTATAACTTCAGCACCAAAGATCTTTAGTAGAAGCTCTCCCGTTTCTGAGACTGTAGATGGTATGTATGCTCTAAGTTTTGAGCCATAAATATTTGCCATAGCTGCTATTGCCAGTCCCGTATTTGTTGATGTTGATTCTACTAAAAGTTTTAGCTTACTCCTACCGTAAGCTTCAACACTTTTTCTATACATAGACCATCCAATTCTATCTTTTACACTCATACTCCATGGATTAAACCCCTCTAGCTTAGCCCACACTATTCTATTCCTTATAGAGGCTCTATCAAGTTTTACCAGCGGTGTAGGCCAATTCTTGTATAGAAGCTCCTCAGAATCTCTAAAAACTCTATACATGCTAGGCTGAATATCTTCAAAAAAGCCTAGAACATCAAGAGGTATAAACACCTTTTCTACACTATCTGATACCGGTATTCTTCTAACCCCAAGTTTTTTAAGTGTTTGAAAAAGTTTACAATTCTCTACAACTTTATTTCCATCAACAATTATTGTTTTATCTATGCCTCCTTTACTTAATATCTCTTTGGCTAAACTAATAAAGTCTTCGATGCTGATATCTTCTTCACAATATAAATTTTCTACGGTTAAAAGATACAGATGGTTACCACCATCCTCTGCTATCTACAGCAGATCTTTAAAAGCTTTACTCTAATGACAGCTTCAAAATATTATTAAATAAAATAGCCAAGGCAACATAGAAAGATCTTTGTCTCTACACCAAAAACTTTTGCAATTTGTGTAAAAACTAATGTACATAAAATTATATCGAGTATAAAGAGGTATAGGGGTTGGATAAATACTTCTATAGGTATTAGTTAACCAGTCAATACTATGGTTTATAGGACTCATATTTTTATTGAAGCTACCATTAGCTGATACTAATGCTCTACCCTTAGCTTTACAAACTTTAGGTAAAAACATCTTTTGCAGATATACTACTGTGTTGCTAACCTCTATTCGTCTTAGGGTAATCACTATTTAGTGCTATGAAAAAATCTATACATATATTAACGTCTCTATAGAATTCTCTATCAGCTATTCATATTGTAGTTGAATTTAAATTGGTATTTTATTAAATAGTTTGAAGTAGCCTAGTAGGTGGTTTTGTAATGTGTATTAATGATGTTGAGAGTAGGATTATCAATTATTCAAGGTCCTTGAACAATTATGTTATTGGAATTAGGAGAGAGATTCATATGTATCCTGAGCTAAGGTTTGAGGAGTATAGAACCTCTCAACTCATTTTAGATGAACTTAATGCTATTGGTGTTAAATCGATTAGAGTTGCTGGTACAGGTGTTATTGGTATAATAGATGGTGTTGAAAGTGGTGATGTAATTGCTTTAAGGGCTGATATGGATGCTCTACCCATTAATGAGGAGAATGAAGTTTCTTACAAGTCTAGAGTTCCTGGTAAAATGCATGCTTGTGGTCATGATGCCCATGTAGCAATGCTACTTGGTGCCGCCAAAGTATTAAGTAAGTTTAGAGATTATCTTAAAGGCTATGTAAAGTTAGTTTTTCAACCTGCTGAAGAAGGTGGTGCTGGTGCTAAGAGGATTATAGAGGAGGGTGTACTTAACGATGTTAAGGCGATATATGGGATTCATGTTTGGTCTGAACTACCATCGGGAGTTATAGCCACTAGAAAGGGGCCCATGACAGCATCTGCAACATCATTTATAATTAGGATTAAAGGATCTGGAGGTCATGCTGCACACCCAGAGCTTACAAGAGATCCAACTATACCAGCTGCAGATATATATAATGCCATCCAGAAAGTGGTCTCTAGAACTATAGATCCATTCATTCCCATAGTAATCTCAACACCTAAATTTGAAGGTAGTAATGCAAGTAATGTAATTCCAGATGAGGTTAGGATTTATGGAACTTTAAGAGTATTTGATTTAGAGCTAAGGGATAGAGTACTAAAAAGACTAGAGGCTATAGTAAAATATTATTCTCTCGCCTGGGACTGCGAAGGTGTTTTAGAGATAGCCGAAGTTCAATATCCGCCGGTAATCAACACTCCATCACTAACAGAATTCACCATGAACATAGCTAAAAAGTTGGGTGAAGCTAGGGAAGCGCCAATGACAATGGGAGCAGAAGACTTTGCATACTACCTTCAGAAAATACCAGGGGTGTTCATACTATTAGGAGTTAGAAATGAGGAAAAGGGTATAATATATCCACATCACCATCCAAAATTTAATGTTGATGAAGATGTGCTTTGGAAAGGAACAGCACTCTATAGTCTGCTAGCCTATAGCCATCTAAGAAAAGAGAGATAATTTTTCGAAATCCTTAAATTATTTTGTTTTACCTCAGTTTATTAATTAGTGTAGTAACTGAAAGTCTTGCCCTTTAAATGGAAAAGATAGCTCAGTGTTTGCACCGCTCATCAAGATTTCAGTCCCGGGTTCAAACTACATCACAGCCCCTATTGTAGTAGCTCCTTCTTCCAAATCAAGCTGAATATATTCTGCTGCCTTAAATTTTTATACAATTATCTTTACCCAGATAAAACAGTAGCAACAATACTTCAAATCCCTTTAGATGAAGGTTGCCTCACCATATAATAGTTGATAAGTCTATAAAGATCTCTATAGCTAGGGTATTTACGGTAAGGGTTTAGCTCTTGTATAGGTTTATAATGTTTAGTTCCATTACCTTATTTCTATTTATTTGGTCTTAGATCTATATTACCATTATGGAGGTTTAAGATAGCTTTAGATATTCTATTCTTGAGTAGAGGTGGTTAGAAATCTAACTAAAAGTTTTAGTAGGCAGTAGGTATTTTAAGGGAGATGGTTATATACAGTGTTGAGGAGGTATGATAAAGGGATACTTTGACGGCTTATGTGAGCCAGTAAATCCAGGGGGTGTTGCTACATATGGTTATGTGATATATAGAGGGGGTATAGAGATAGTGAGTGGCTATGGTATTATAGGTGCAGGTATGCTGGGTGATGATACTTCCAACAATATAGCAGAGTATTATGCTCTTATAAAACTACTTGAAAAATTAATAGAGCTAGGTATAAAAAGAGATATTGAAATTTATGGTGATAGCCTGCTGGTTATTAACCAGATAAATGGGGTGTATAGAGTAAAGTCTACTAAAATAAAGCCTCTCTATGAGAGAGTTCTAGAGCTTTTAAACATTCTACAGAATGTTAAGTTAATTTGGATTCCAAGAGAGATGAATAGAGAGGCTGATAGGCTATCCTATAAAGCATATGTAGAGTTTATGGAGAAATACAGTAGAGAGGCACTACAATACTATAAACGGTATCTAGTGTCAGAAAAACAAAGTACAGCACTTAGGAGACTTGGTATAGAGGTTGCCCCCCATACGCCACGAAGACTTCTCTGGGAAAAATATATAGAACGGAAGTGACTATAGAAAACAATATAGCATTACATTAAATTAAAAATGCGTGAGTTAACAAGTTTATGATATTGTAAAAAGATATAAACTTCATAGTTGTTTACCATCTTTTAGTGAAGAAACGCATCCTTACTGAATTATGATGAGTAGCGAATCCCTCTGACAAATCTCTTTATCTTAGACCACAAAAATTGGCTATATCTCTTTATCAATTACAGTAACTATCAGCTATCCTTATATTTAGGCCATAGGTAACACTCAAGGCTGATAGAATAAGCTTTACTACTTAAATAGTAAATGTTTATCTTCTTAATTCTAAAGGAAGAAGGTAGTTGCAGAGGATTAGTTTCGTAGCAATTGATATAGTGTAGTATTAATTGTGACTTTACATACCCTTTGGGTCTATTTCATCAAAATACACATTACTAGCTTATAAACTCTATGAAACACAAAACAATAGCATTAGGCGTTATACTGTAATCTATTAATGGATTAAAGACTACATACAATACCATAAACTTGTATTAGATTGTAATTAGAAATAGTTTATATGGCTGTTTAGAGGGTGATTGCAAGATCCAGCGTTTTTGGGATAGTGGTTTTTAAGGTATGGTATGTTAGGAATTGTTAGTGATCTGCTATGGTGGGACTTATTTTTGCTGATGGTCATGTACACAGCAACCCAATTAAGGGTATGGGCATAGCTACTATAGGTAAGAAGTTTCGAGATGCTGGCGGCTGGTTTATGGCATTAGTGTCTTTACCACCTCATAGTCTTGGTTTTAATAATACCTTTGATGACTATTTAAAGACTTTTGAGGTACTTATTAATGAGTGTAAGATTGCTAAAGAGCTTGGACTAAAGGTAATGTGCTTTGCTGGCATTCATCCATCAGCTATAGAAAATGAGATTTCAAGAGATTCTAAACATGGTGGAAAGGTTTTAGAGAAAGCCTTAGGTGTTGTAGACCATATTGCTAAACTTATTCGGGAAGGTATTGTTGATGGATTTGGCGAAATTGGCAGACCACACTATAAGGCTATTCCAGAAGCATTTGTAGTCAACAACATAGTTATGATGTACACACTCACTTTAGCTAAAGATCTTAGTGCGCCAGTACATCTACACCTCGAGCAGGGAGGGGAGGTAACAGCAATAGATATTGACAAAATTGCTAGGTCAATAGATATTGAAAAAAATAGAATTATTCTTCACCATCTTGATGTAGTAACAGCAAAAGCTTCACAGAATAGAGGATTTATTTTCACCATAGCTGGTAAATACCCTATTCTTAAAGAATGTATTAAGTCCCTCAAACCCATGTATATGATTGAAAGCGACTTTATAGATGATCCAAAAAGACCTGGTGTTTCATCATATCCATGGGATATTATTGAAAATCAGAGAAAACTTCTAGCTGAAGATTTGGTAGATGAGGAATATCTCTATAAAATAAATATTGATATGGTTATAAAACTCTATAGTATTGAGCCGCCTTTTTAGCAGTAGAACACTTCTATCTTATGGTTTCTATAGCTCAATTTCTATCGATATTCTCTTCTTCTGTTGGGGAACGCCTTTAAGGGCTGTGATAAAACCCTCTATTGTTGATCTGAGGATATTTTTCACAAATGGATTTAGTGGTATTTCCTTAGAGTCTACAACTAGCTTAACATCCGATAACACTGGACATCGATGCACCTTCCCCATAGCATATAGCCTTGCAAATATTTCACATGTCTCATATCCACAAAAGCCACAATTTGTTTGTGGAAGTTGGTTCTCTAAAAACTTTAGAGCCTTTAACTCTATAAATGAGGCTATACCATCTATATCGTCTCTACTAAATACCTTAAGTCTCGGTACTTGAACTTCATTAAATGGCTTACTATATACAATGGCTATAATGTTATCTACTACATTCTTTGATAGAATGTTGAATTCATCAATTGTATCAATAATAGCTATTACCTCTCCAACGCTACTTCTCTTAAAACCTTCAACAATAATTATTGGTATATCGATGTATCTTAGGATGTAATCTAGAGAATCAGTCCATCTACTGTAGTATATAGCAGCTAGACTACTAGATGAGGCAATAACAATGTCTGCTCCTGCACCAATGTATTTTTCTGTGTCCTTTTCGCCAACATCTATACCATGAGCAGCATGCTTAACAGCAGCAACAAGATAACCTTTAGACTTTAGCCTAGATACTACAGAGGCTGCTATTAATGTCTTACCCTTACTGGATTCAAGTGAAACAAAGCGAAGTACATATGGTTTCAAGGATAGCACCACATAATTCATTGTGTAGCAAACCTAATTACTTTGCATATACATTAATCTACATTCATGTCATCTTAGAAATATATAAGTACATGTAGTACTAATACATTATTGCTGAAGAAAGGTTGTGTGATTTAGCTATGGCAGGTATAGAGTATCAGAATACCAAAAGATGCCATATGTATATAACTACCCCTATTTATTATCCAAATGATAAACCTCATCTAGGCCATGCATATACCACTATTTTAGCTGATATAATCCATAGATGGTTTTCCCTACTTGGTTACAACACTTATTTTTTAACTGGTACAGATGAACATGGTGCAAAACTTCAAAGAGAAGCTGAGAGAAGGGGGATAAATCCAAAGGAATTTGTTGACCAAATGTCAGAGATATTTAAGGAGTACTGGAAGTTGCTAGGAATAGGATATAGCAGATTTATAAGAACTACTGATTATGATCATGAAGAGGTTGTAAGATATGTTGTTAGTAAGCTGTGGGAGAAGGGATATATTTATAGTGGGAAGTATAGGGGGTGGTACTGTACAGCCTGTGAGAAATTCTATAGTGAAGGTGAATATATAACTGAAAACGACACACCGATATGCTCTATTCACAGAAGACCTCTTGAGTATATTGAAGAAGATACATACTTCCTCAAGCTATCTCTATTTAAAGACTATATACTTAAGCTGTTAAGAGAGGGCAGTATCATATACCCAAAACATTTCAGCGATGAAGTAACATCAAAAATTGAAATTGAGGGGCTTCAAGATCTCTCTATAGCTAGACCAAAAACTAGAGTGAGCTGGGGTATTGAACTACCATTTGATAATAAGTATGTCGTCTATGTATGGATAGATGCACTTTTAAACTATCTAACTGGGCTAGGTTATCCAAAAAACATGGATAGAGTTGAGCAATATTGGAGAAATTCTATACAGCTAATAGGAAAAGACATACTATGGTTCCATACAGCAATATGGTTTACACTACTAGCAATGCTAGATCTACCACCGCCCAAGAAACTATTGGTTCATTCATACTTAACTGTAAAAGGACAAAAAATGGGTAAGAGTCTTGGCAATGTTGTGTCTATAGATGATATGGTTAAAAGATATGGAAATCCAGAGGTAGTTAGATTCATAATAGCTAGGATAGCGAATTACGATAAAGATGTTGAAGTTTCATGGGATATATATGACTCCATATATACAGGAGATTTACTTAATAACTATGGCAATCTTGTAAGAAGAGCAACAATGCTCGCCATAAAAACTCTTAATGGAAGTGTTGTACATGATCTTGATGAAGAGTTTGCTAGAGTAATAGATAAGTTAAAAGAGCAGGCAATTGATCTATACAATAACCTTGAGGTAAGTAGTGCAGTAAAATATGCTCTAGATATACTTCATGAAACAAATGCATATATAAATAGGAAGGAGCCGTGGAAATCAAGTACACCAAACCAGACAATATATACAGTGCTAGAAGCTATAAGAATAGCATCGCTACTTCTCTATCCAGTTATGCCAGTAACGGTTAGTGGAATACTACATAGCATGGGTTTAGATGAAGTAGAACAGGGTCTACAACAGTTTAAGCTAGGCTACATACACATGTATAATGTAAGGATATCGCCAATACCATTCAAAAAACTATAGTAAAGGTTAAAAATAAAGAGGCAACATCACTCTATAAATTCTATAATTGTAGAGATATAATAGACGTCTTTAGTATCTATTGTTAAGTCTTTCTTCTAATCTTCTTAGTCTTTGTAGGTCTTTTTACATCCATATCATGAAGTTCTAGATGTTTGTCTGAGTCAATAAATTCTTTTGGTATTTCAGAATTAAGGAGACCCCTTGAATGGACAAACTCTAGTAGCAGATTATAATCGATATCCCTTAGAGATATGGGGTCTGCACTAATTCCTTTAATATTCTTAAGCCATGCCACAAACTCCTCAACCATATTATTGTATATTATAATATCTATGAGTTCACTATGTGAAGGGTTAGGAGACATACAGTGCTAACCTCATATTACTATATAGTTGTAGGGTAGATATAAAACTTCCGATTATAATTGCTACTTCAGAGTCATTTTATCCCCAATGTTTTGGGAAGGGGTCTGTAAGCTTTGTAAGCATTGACTGTAAGGCTAGATGTTAGCGAAAGGTCTTGGATGATAATAGGGATTTGACTCTAAACAGATTGATAAGTACTATAGATGGAAATTCTATTTGCTTTAATAGCTAACCCATAACCCCATGGAAGTGGTGAAACTTTTGTTAATAGGGTGGAAGTCCTTTAATGAAGCTAAAAGCGATTAAGTACAAGAGACGAATATTCAAAGTCAAACAAATTGTATAGATAGTGTGTATGGTACTGATTTTCATATATATTTAAATTTAAGGCTATTCAAAAACTTACTTTAGTTGACTAACACAAAAAGGGATCGTGAATTGCATCACTAGATATTTTTAAAAAGAAGATAAAGCCATGGCTATTAAGATATGAGAGTTATAAATATGTTGAGGAGGCTGGCATAAGGCTTCACCTAAATGAGTGTCCATGGCCACCACCACCCCATGTTATTGATGCAGTTCTCCAAATGCTTTATAAGACCAACTTCTACCCAAGTGCTGATATGTTTAATAGATTGAGGGAGCTTTTAGGGGAGTATAACGGTATTAGTGCAGAGAATGTATATCCATTTGCAGGAGCTGATAACGCTCTGAGAGCTATATTCTACAACTTAGTAGAGCAAGGAAATACTGCAATGTTTATTGAACCAACTTTTAGCATGATACCAATTCTAACGTTTCTGAGGGGCTTAAATGGCATTACGATTAGCTCCTTTGAGTGTGGAGAGTGGTGGTGTATAGATTTTGAGAGATTAGTGGATGAGGCTAGTAGGGTAGATATTACGGTACTTGTTGATCCTAATAATCCAACTGGGTCACCCATCCTTAAGGGCAATAAAGATCTTTTTCTAACTCTTGCTAAGAAAACAAATGGTTTTATAGTCATTGATGAAACCTATTATGAGTTTAGCGGCTATACGTTAGCCGATATGGTGGAAGAATATCCAAATCTAATTATTGTTAGAAGTCTTAGTAAAGCGTTTTGTTTAGCTGGTTTTAGGCTTGGCTATATAATAGCACATAGGGAGTTGATAAACATTTTATCAAAGCCATATACCATCTTCGACATTCCAACACCAACTATTGCTGCGGGAATAGCTGCTCTAGAGAATCATAGATATGTTAATGAGGTTGTATCTAGGATAGTAGAGCTAAGAGAGTGGATGTATAAAGAGCTTAGGAAACTTAAATTCAATGTATATAGGAGCCTAACAAATTTCCTACTTGTAAAGGATTCAAGGGATTTAAAAAACTATATGCTAAAACGCGGTATACTGATTAAAGATATTGGTAAAAATCTCTATAGAATTACCATAGGCGATGAAGATATGTGTCGAGAGGTTGTAAGGATATTGGGTGACCTACAGTGAGAATAGCCATACCCAACAAAGGTAGACTCCAGCAGCCGGTAATAGACCTTTTACAAATGGCTGGTATAAAGCTTATGGCAGTAGATGAAAAGGCTCTTATCCTTCCAACTAACTGGAATGGAGTAGAGATTGTTATGGTTCGTCCAGAGGATATACCATATATTATTGAAAGTGGTGGTGCAGATCTTGGGATAACGGGGCACGACTATGTTATTGAGAGTGGGGCTGAAGTTGAAGAGCTTCTCCCACTAAACTTTGGAAGAGCAAGTATAGTCTTTGCCATTCCTAGAACTTGGAATATAAATGGTGTAGAGAGTTTAGCGAAGTTAGGTAGAGAAATTAGAATAGCTACAAAGTACTACAATATAGCAAAAAACTATGTATCCATGAAAGGTATTAGGGCTAAGATAGTGAAAATAAGTGGAGCTGCAGAAGTCATGCCATATTTGGGTGCAGCAGATGCCGTTATTGACGTAATGAGTACAGGTACTACTCTTAAAATACATGGATTAGAGCCCATAGATACAATCATAGATACATATGCAGTGTTGATAGCATCTAAAGAGTGGAGGGAGAGCAGCGATCTAGATAAAATTGAGCTTATAGTTACTATGGTGAAGGGGGTGCTTAATGCTAAGGGTAAAAAAATGTTATTTATGAATGTACCCAATAAAGCACTAAACAATGTTCTTTCAAACCTACCAGCAATGCTAGCACCAGCAATTACAAGATTAAGTAGATCTGATGCGTGGGAAGTAATAACTGTGGTGGATGAAGATAATTTACCCGAGATAATTCTAAGGGCTAAAACGAGTGGAGCAAGGGATATTGTTGTAATAGATATTGAAAAGGTGGTAAAATGATAGTAATGCCTAGCATAGATTTAAGTGAAGGGAGAGTGGTAAAGAGGGTTAGAGGCGTAAGAGGTAGTGGGATAGTAGTGGGAGACCCTATAAAAATAGCTAGTGAACTATATTCACTTGGGTATAGCCATATACATATTGTGGATCTAGATGCTGCAGAGGATAGGGGTTTAAACGATTATATTATAAAGGATATAGCGGGCATTGGCTTTAAATGGATTCAAGTTGGTGGTGGTATTAGAGACTTTAATAGGGCGTCTAAACTCATATCCTATGGCGCATCAGCTATTGTTATATCAACAATATTTTTTACAGATCGTAGAAAATTTGATGAGGTGTATAGAGGCATTGGATGGGAAAAGATTCTCATTTCAATTGACTATAACGATAGCCGTAATGTTATGATTAGAGGATGGAGTACCACAGTTATTGATCTCGATACAGCAGTTGAGTTGGTTAAGGATGCAGGTGTGCTGGGGGCTGTATTTACATATATACCGACTGAGGGAACTTGTATGGGTGTTGATAGGGGTATTGGGAGATATATTTCAGTGATTAACGGACTGAAGGAATATGCTGGGGGTGTTGCTACATATGATGATCTGCTATTTTTAAGGAATTCAGGATTTGATTATGTGATTGTGGGTATGGCTCTATATAGAGGTTGTCTAAGGGGGGTGAAGAATGTCTAGGGATAGTAGGGTGTGTAGGAGAGTTAGAGAAACACTAGAAACAAAAATTGAAGTTGAACTTAATATAGATGAAGCTGGTGAGGTAAGGGTTTCAACACCAATTAGATTTTTCAATCACTTACTAGAGACAATGCTAAGCTATATGAATTCTACGGCAACTATTAATGCCATTGATAAAAAGCCTTTTGACGATCATCACATTGTAGAGGATTGTGCAATAGCTTTAGGTGAGACATTTAATGAGTGTCTAGGGGATAGGGTTGGTATAAGGAGGTTCGCAAATACTATAATCCCTATGGATGATGCTCTTGTGATGGTATCCATTGATATATCTGGTAGAGGTAGAGCATATATAGATCTAAATATTGGTAGGGAGTTACTAGGCGATATGTCAGTAGAGAATATCTATCATTTTATTGAAACACTTGCCTATAGATCAGCTATAACCATTCATGTTTATCAACTAAAGGGATTTAACTCACATCACATTGCAGAAGCTACATTTAAAGGACTTGGCATAACTTTATATGAAGCATCTAGAATTGTTAGTACACGTACCAGAAGTACAAAGGGGGTATTATGACTGTAAAGAGGATAATCCCCTGTCTTGATGTAAGAAATGGGAGGGTTGTTAAGGGGGTGAAATTCGCTAATCTAAGGGATAAAGGTGATCCAGTGGAATTAGCAGCAAGGTATGAAGAGGAGGGGGCAGATGAAATAGTGTTTTTAGACATCTCTGCATCTATTGAGGGTAGAAAAACAACATTAAGTGTTGTAAGAAATACAGCCAGTGTTTTAACGATACCATTAACTGTTGGTGGTGGTGTAAAAGACTTAGATGATATATCTAAAATACTATCAAGTGGAGCTGATAAGGTGAGTATAAATACAGCAGCAGTTGAAAATCCAGATATAGTATCTCTAGCGGCTAGCGAGTTTGGTTCACAGTCAATAGTTGTCGCAATAGATGCAAAAAGTGTAGAGGATAAGTATATAGTCTACATCTATTCAGGGACAGTTAATACTGGTCTAGATGCTGTTGAGTGGGCTAGAAAAGTTGCTGACCTTGGAGCAGGAGAAATATTGCTAACAAGTATAGATAGAGATGGCACTAGACTTGGTTATGATGTTGAGCTTACAAGGCTTGTAGCTGAAGCTGTCAACATTCCTATTATAGCAAGTGGTGGTGCTGGTTCTCCTGAACACTTCTATACTATTCTAACTCTAGGTAAAGCTGATGCAGCATTAGCAGCAGGAGTTTTTCACAATGGCATTATAAGGATTGGTGAATTAAAGAGGTACCTCATGAACCGCGGTATTGAGGTGAGGATATAGTGATAGTCAAAGGTATTCCAGGTAGAGGAGTAACGGACTTTAGTAACATTATAGACCATGTTAAAAATATTATAGATTACGTTAAGATATATGGTGATAGAGCACTTATAGAGCTCACAAAAAAATATGATAAGGTAGAAATTAGTAGCATTAAATTAGATGGTGAAGAGCTAGAGAGATGTGCAGAAAAAACACCAATCAGCGTTAGAAAGTCAATTGATATTATCTATACTCATCTCTACAACTTTCACTGCTTCACACTACCAAAAGATATAAAGATTAATTTAAATGGTGTATCTTTAGGTATTAGCTGGAGAAGTATAGATAAGGTGGGGATATATGTACCGGGTGGACGTAAGTCATATCCTTCAACACTTCTCATGGCTGGCGTACCAGCTGTTGTAGCAGGTGTTAAGGAGATATACATCTCATCACCGCCCATGGGAGACAGTTGTATTAATCCAGCTATAGCATATGGAGCGCTGAAACTTGGCGTTAAGGGTGTGTATAGGGTTGGAGGACCACATGCTATAGCTGCTATGGCATATGGTACTGAGTCTGTAGTAAGTGTTAACAAGATTGTGGGGCCTGGGAGCATATATGTACAGATTGCTAAATATCTTGTAAAAGAGGTTGTTGATATAGATGGTATAGAGGGTCCAACAGAACTAGTTGTAGTTGCAGATGAATATGCTGATTACAAAAAGATAATACTTAATATGAGGGCTCAGGCTGAACACAGTAAAGACACATTTATTGTGCTTCTAACACCTTCGCCTGAGATTATAGGGAGGGTTGAGCAGGAGTTGGCTAGCGATAAAGAACATACCTACTATTTAGCTAAAGTTACGAGTATAGATGAAGCGATTGAGATTGTAAATAGCTTAGCTCCAGAACATCTACTCCTCTACGTTAGAGACCCCCTTAGCTACCTAGATAAGATTAGAAATGTAGGTGCTATAAGCTTAGGTTCTGAACCACCAGCATTAATAGATTACCTTGGGCCAAATCATATATTGCCAACTAATGGGTGGGCTAAAACTAGAGGTGCACTAACAGTGCACGACTTTCTAAAGCCTATAGCCATACTTTACAGCTCTAAGGATGCAGCTACTGAGATTATAAATGCGGCTAAAATTCTAGCGGAGTACGAAGGGTTTCTACTCCATAGAGAGAGTATAGGTGTAAATGTTGTGTAGTATATTGGGTGAACTCTATAACATTATCCTTGATAGAATAGATAAGAAGACTTCAGGTAGCTATACGGTTCAGCTTGTAGAGAGGGGCAAGGAGTATATAGCTAGAAAAATTGGGGAAGAGGCTATAGAGGTTGTCATAGCATCTTTAACAGAATCACGAGAGAGGATTGTGAGTGAGATAGCTGATCTTATATATCACACCATGGTGCTAATGGCTGTAAACAATATAACATTAGATGATATATGTAAAGAGCTTGAAAGGAGGAGAAGATGAAGGCTATAGTAGTAAATTACGGTGTCGGCAACCTCTTTAGTGTAGCATCATCTTTAAGAAAAGTGGGATTTGATGTAGATATAGAGGCTCATCCTATCACAACTTGGGGAAAATATGATTTAATAGTGTTTCCTGGTGTAGGTACATTTAAGGCTGTAGCTAGATACCTTAGGGAGAGAATAGATATACTTGAGGATATCAGAGAGGCAGGAACGTACTTCTTAGGTATTTGTGTAGGAATGCAGATAATGTTTGAATATGGGCTTGAGGGGGGACGACGTACAGGACTTAGCTGGCTTAAGGGATATGTAGATAGACTTAAAACAAGTTTAAAGCTACCACATATAGGTTGGGATAGAATCTATTTAGCTAAAGATATGGGTAATAGCTGTATAACTTTTAATGATATTAATGGTAGTTATGTCTATTTTATTCATAGCTATGTGGCTTACCCAGCTGATAACACCATCATATATATGGTTAGCCACTATGGCACTACATTTCCAGCATTAATTGCTAGGGGGAATATTATTGGCACACAATTCCATCCTGAGAAGAGTGGTAGAGTAGGGTTAGCTTTTCTTAATACACTATATAGGTGGATAAGATGCTGAGGGTATCAATAGAGGTAGCTGAGAAGATCGCAAATGAGTTGCGCTTTAGACATGAACAAGGAACCGTGATAGCAGTTATACAAGATGTAGAGAGTAGAGAGGTTTTAATGGTTGGACATATGAATAGGGAGGCTCTTATAAAGACATTAACAACAGGGTATCTACATCTATGGTCACTAACTAGAGGGAGGTTATGGCTAAAGGGAGAAACAAGTGGTAACTATCAAATTGTTTTTGATCTTAGGGTTGACTGCGATGGTGATGCTGTATTAGTTTTTGTTAAGTCACAGGGTCCTATATGCCATACAGGTAACTATACATGCTTCTATAGAGGTTTAAGTGTATTCAATAGTCATTAAATAATTCTTGATATTATTGCTTCAGTAAATTCCTGTGTTGAAGCACCTCCTCCAAGATCGGGAGTTAGTTTTTCACCTCTTGCAAGTGTATCAATAACAGCATTCTCAATCTCTCTTCCAGCTGCCGACATATTTACATCATTCTTTTTTTCACCAAGCCATTTAAGTAGCCATGAGAGCGACAGTATCATTGCTGTTGGGTTAGCCACTCCCTTACCAGCAATATCAAATGCTGCACCATGTATAGGTTCAAACATAGCCTTATCATCGCCGATATTTGCAGAGGCCGCCAGTCCTATACTACCTGTGACATAAGCAGCTAAATCGCTTAATATATCGCCATATAAATTGGTTGTTACTATAACATCAAATCGCTCTGGTCTTCTTACAAGATCCATAACAGCTGCATCTATATACATTTCATCAACTGTAATGTCTGGATACATAGCTTTACCCAATTCAAATACTGTGTTTTTAAAGAGGCCGTCGGATAGCGATAGAACATTGGCTTTGTGGACTACCGTTACATGTTTCCGTCTTTTAAATGCAGTATCGAAGGCAATCTTTGCAATTCTTCTACATGCTCTTTTACTTATAACCCTCAAGGCAATAGCTACATCTTCTGGTAGTAGGTATTCAGCCCTTATATATACATCCTCTGTATTCTCCCTAACAATAACTAAATCCACATTATCCTTCAAAGCTTTCACACCTGGATAAACTTTAGCAGGTCTAATATTTGCATAAAGGTCTAGCCCCCTTCGTATTTTAACAACAACATCACCAGCTGATTCACCAACAGGGCCTTTTAAGATTGCATCAGACGACTTTATTATCCGCCAAGACTCTTCGGGTATAGCTAAACCAAATTTTGCTAAAGCCTTGTCACCTGCTTCAATCTTGACTATGTCAACATTAAGGCTATAACTCTTCTTAACCCTCTCTAGCACATTTAATGCTGCTGACATAACCTCTGGACCTATACCATCACCTTCTATGACTGTAATAAGATATGGTGTGGACATCTACTTATCACCAGCTACTTCTCTAATGATATCCTCTATGGTTCTGTAATCTATTTTTATACCTTGATCAGCTAGTTCCTTTACTTTTCTAAGAACAAAATCTACAATATCATTACTTGGTTCATAGCCAAGCTGCTTCAGTATGAATATTATTGCATGTCTACCGCTATGCTTACCTATAACAATTCTCCTTTCAGCACCTACAATAGATGGATCTATAGGTTCATAGGTTAGTGGATGGCTTAAAATGCCGTGTACATGTATGCCGGATTCATGTGAAAATGCATTATGGCCAACAATAGCCTTATTAGGTGGTATTACTAAGCTATATTTCTCAGCAACAAGCTGTGCAACTCTGTTAATGTTTTCAAACCTTACTCTAGTGTTGTAGCCCAGTATAAACTTTATGGCTGCAGTAACCTCCTCTAGAGCTGCATTGCCAGCTCTTTCACCAACACCTAGAATAGTTGCATGTACTTGACTAGCTCCCGCTTCAATTCCTGCAATACTATTTGCTACAGCCATACCAAAGTCATCGTGACAATGAACACTAATTATATAATCTCCTTTTACATTATTCTTTATATAGTTAACAAGCCTTGCCATAAGGCTAGGATAGGCAACACCAACAGTATCAGCAATATCAATTCTAGATGCACCAGCATTAACTACAGCTTGAAATACTTGGGCTAAAAACTCTGGATTTGATCTAGTAGCATCTTCAGCGCTAAACTCAACTATAAGTCCATGCGTTCTAGCATACTCAACGGATGTTACAGCTCTTTCAATTACTTGCTGTGGCGATAGCTTAAGTTTATATTTCATATGGATATCTGATGTTGCTATAAATAGATGTATAGCATCAGCATCACTATCAATAACTCTATCTATATCATCCTTAACCGATCTTGCTAACGCTATAACCTCAGATGAACTTACTTCCCTAGCTATCATCTTAATAGCTTCAAACTCCCCTAAGCTTGTTATTGGAAAGCCAGCTTCTATAGAGTCTACCCCCAGCTCTTCTAGGGCTAATGCTATTTCAAGTTTTTGACTTGGCTTTAGAGAAACACCAGGCATTTGTTCCCCGTCACGTAATGTAGTATCGAATATCCTTATATATTTCTCTTTTTCATCTTTTATGGGATTCAGAGTTGGAGCAATATACATCCCTCCTTCAAATTAATATATGTTATAAGTTTAATTTTATAGAAGGGGTATTTAAATATTTATGGCCCTCTAACTATTATAATTATTATAGATAGATATAAATTGAAATTCATTAGATATATACCTATTTAAACTATGGATACCTGTAAAAAGTTTAAAAACCCTGTACAAGAACCTCTATTACTATACTAGCGGTTAAACAATGTGGTGGGGTAGATGGAACTCCAAGTTCAATAACCGTACCGAGGTGTGACATAAAATTATTCATCCATAAATTTAAGGTAAAGAAAAATATACTAATACAATTATTCACATCAAATATGATTGTTATCATTGTGTTCTAGGTGATTATTATTGAGGGGAGCAGAACTTACAGCTAAGACTCTAAAGGAATTGAATGTGGATGTAATATTTGGAATACCTGGTCTATCGAATATGACGCTATATGATGCATTGGTTGAATACGTTAAAAATGGAGAAATGAGACTCATCTTAATGAGGCATGAGCAAGGAGCAGCACATGCAGCAGATGGCTATGCAAGAGCTCTAGGTAAACCCGGTGTCTGTACAGCCACCTCTGGTCCAGGTGCACTTAATCTAGTTACTGGCTTAGCTACTGCTTACTGGGATAATTCACCGGTAATTGCAATAACAGGCCAGGTTCCCAGAACGTCAATAGGTAAGATGTCATTTCAAGAAGCAGACATTCCTGGTGTTGTCCAAAATATTGTGAAATTTGTTATTCAGATAAGAAATGTAAATGATATCCCTATATGGCTTAGCAACGCCTTCTATATAGCTACTGAAGGGCGCCCTGGTCCTGTAGTAGTAGATATACCACGTGATATCTTTAATGAAAAAGTTATGAATGGCGATACAAGGTTTTTCAGAGGAGATGTTAGGGGATTTAGACGATTTCCAACCTCTATAAATTCTATACAGATTAAGAAGGCAGTAGAGATTCTAATTAATGCAGAAAAGCCACTGATATTGGTTGGCGCTGGAGCTGTTACATCAATGGCTGCAGATGAAATAGTTACATTAGCTGATATGCTTATAGCACCTATAGTGTCAACCCTTCTAGGGAAATCTGCTGTACCAAATGACTACCCCCTCTATATAGGGATGATGGGATACTATGGGAGGGCTGAAGCCAACATAGCATTTCTTGAATCTGACGCTGTTTTAGTGATTGGTGCAAGACTTAGTGACAGAACTATAACATCATATAGTGATCTCGCTAACTCTAAAAAGAAGTTTATTATAGTAAATATTGATCCAACAGATGTAGAGAGGCTACCAATAAATGTTGATGTAGCACTAATAGGTGATGCAAAGATTATTCTAAGGAAGTTAATAGACGCACTGATGTGTATTGGAATTAAATTTGAAAGGTCAAATTGGATTAGAAGAATATATGAGTTTAGAGACTACTATTCACAATTCTACTATGTTGATGAAGATAGTGTGGGGCTAAAACCATGGAGGGTTCTAAAAACAATTAGAGGAGTACTACCAAGAGATGCTATAGTTACAACAGGTGTTGGTCAGCATCAAATGTGGTGTGGAGTTTTTTGGGAGGCTCTTGAACCACGGACATTCATAACCTCTGGTGGAATGGGTACAATGGGCTTTGGTTTACCAGCAGCAATTGGCGCTAAAGTAGCGCAGCCTAATAGGGTTGTAATGGACTTAGATGGCGATGGCTCGTTTCTCATGACTGTGAATAACCTGTCAACGGCTGTCGATGAGGATATACCTATCATAGTGGCTATATTCGATAATAGGACGCTAGGACTTGTAAGGCAGGTTCAAGATCTATTTTTCGGTGGTAGAATTATAAGTGTAGACTTTGGGTCTACAATAGATTACATCAAGATTGCTGAAGGGCTGGGCGCACTTGGCTTTGATGTACAGACATATGAAGATCTTACAGTTGCTATAAAGAGGAGTATAAGAGAAGACACACCATCTGTAATTAGAATTCCTATAAAAAGGGATGAGTTGTCCCTACCAACACTTCCTCCAGGTGGAAGTCTAAGGGAGATGATACTACATGATCCAAGAAAGAGTAGTTAGGCTTGCTATATACTATACTGATGCTGGTTGCATTGAAAGGGTTGTAGCGGCTTTTAGGAAGCTTTTAATAGATGTTAATTGGATATGGGGTAGAAGGGTAGATAGCCACTATGAAATATATCTTGGTGTAAATGATCATCCAAATTTAAAACTTGCACTACTAAATTTAAGTAAGACAGTTGGTGTTGAATTTGTTGAGCTTCTCATAGATGCTAAAGTAGAGAAATACACATACTTCAATGGGGAGCTTCAAAAGATTGGTGAAAAGAATCCTGGTAATGAAGAAATAAATAGAGGTTCTAAACGCTTTATAGTGTATATACCTATCTACACTCGAGTAGTAGGCTATAGGTGGGGCGAAAAATATGGCGAAAATATATAGAGATGAAGATATATCGCTAGAACCAATAAAATCCAAGACAATAGCTATACTTGGGTATGGAAGCCAGGGTAGAGCCTGGGCCCAGAATCTTAGGGATTCAAGGCTAAATGTTATTGTAGGTCTTGAAAGGCAGGGTGAAAGCTGGAGGAGAGCATTGGAAGACGGGTTTACTCCCATCAATACCAGGGAGGCTGTAGCTAAAGCAGATATAATCATATTCATGGTGCCTGATATGGTGCAAAAGTCACTATGGTTAAACAGTGTTAAGCCGTACATGAGGCAAGGAACCGATATGGTTTTTGCACACGGTTTTAACATACACTATAAGGTAATAGAGCCTCCTCCAGATTCAGATGTATATATGGTGGCACCTAAAGCGCCTGGGCCCATGGTTAGAAGGGCATTTATGGCAGGAGGTGGTGTACCTGCACTTGTAGCAGTTTACCAAAATGTCTCTGGTATCGCACTTCAAAAAGCTTTAGCAATCTCTAAGGGGATTGGATGTAGTAGAGCAGGGGTAATTGAAACCACCTTTAAAGAGGAGACAGAGACAGATCTATTTGGAGAGCAGGTGATACTCGTTGGTGGTGTTATGGAGCTTATCAAAGCGTCATTTGAAACTCTCGTTGAGGAGGGCTATCAACCAGAAGTTGCATATTTTGAGGTATTGAATGAGCTTAAACTTATTGTTGATCTAATATATGAGGGGGGGCTTATAGGAATGCTAAGAGCAGTCTCAGATACAGCAAAGTATGGCGGGCTAACAGTAGGGCGGTATGTAATAGACAGTAGTGTAAGAGATAGAATGAAGAAAGTCTTAGATAGAATTAGAGGTGGAGAGTTTGCAAAAGAGTGGATATCCGAGTATGAGAAGGGTATGCCAACAGTTAATAGAGAAATGAAGGAGTTGGAGAATAGTCTCCTTGAGAGCATCGGTAGAAAAATTAGGGAGTTAATACATAGGGGTTTTAGGTAACACTGTTTAAATTAGTTTATCTTATTTAAACCTTTATTATATCATAAAAGCTTTTTAATCTATCTATACAGACTATTATTCCTAACCTTAACACCAGGGTGTAAATGGTGACAGGTGGTCTAGAAATCCAAGGTTGAAGTTCTCGATACAACATTAAGAGATGGTGTACAAGCAGCAGGAATCTCTCTTACAATTGAGGATAAGATAAGAATTGCTTTAGCTCTAGATGATTTAGGTATTGACTATATAGAGGGTGGATGGCCTGGTTCAAATCCAAAGGATAACGAATTTTTTAAGGAGATTAAGAGATATGAGTTGTCTTATTCAAGGGTGGCAGCTTTTGGAAGTACTAGAAGGAAGAACGTACGTGTGAATGAGGATCCAAATCTATACGCTATTATAAGAGCAGATGTAGATGTAGCAGTATTATTTGGAAAGACATGGACTTTGCATGTCAATGATGTACTTGAGGTTCCAAAGGATGTTAATCTGGATATGATATATGAGTCAATCAGCTACTTAAAATCGCATGGCATAGAAGTTCTATTTGATGCTGAACACTTTTATCAAGGCTATAAAGAAGACCCTGAATATGCATTGAATGCCGTTAAAACTGCGGAACAGGCAGGTGCTTCTGTAATTATTCTTGCAGATACAACTGGTAGTACTATGCCTATGGAGGTTTACAGTATTACAAGAAAGGTTGTCGATACTGTAAAGGTTAAGGTAGGTCTCCATATGCATAACGATATTGGTTGTGCAGTTGCAAATACATTAATGGGTGTTCTAGCTGGTGCTAGACATATTCAAGGTACTATAAATGGTATTGGTGAAAGAACAGGTAATGCTGATTTAGTACAAATTCTACCAACGCTAGCATTTAAGATGAATTTTAAGGTATTAAAGAGTATTGAAAGCTTTAAAAAGTTGAAGGAAGTTTCGCAATTAGTTTATAGACTTACTGGTTTAGAGCCAAATCCATATCAACCGTATGTTGGTGAATATGCATTTGCACATAAGGCTGGTGTACATGTAGATGCTATTTTAAAGAATCCTAGGGCATATGAGCATATAGATCCATCTATTGTTGGTAATAGCAGAATAGTGGTTGTATCAGAGCTTTCAGGGGCCTCTAACATAGTTGCACTACTTAAGGATTTTGGGATAGACTTTAGCAAGAGGGATGAGAGGATTAGAAAAGCATTAACAAAAATTAAGAGTCTTGAGAAACAGGGGTATGCATTTAATATTGCTCCAGCTTCAGCAGCCTTAGTGGTGCTGAGGGAGCTTGATTTAAAGAGGGATATAATTAGTAGATATAGTTGGACAATATTTACAGATTCTACAGGGGTTTCAATAGCTATAGTTAATCTTAATGAGATTAATGATAGAGCTATGGACATAGATGCTATAGCAGCTTTAAGGAAAGCCTTTGAGGGTGTTGTTAAAAGACTTCTACCAGAATACGAAACGGTAAAGGTAGTTTCATTTTCAATAAATCTACTTCCAGATGGTGTATACAGGGCTACAGTAAGGTTTTCAGATGGTTTTCAGTCATGGTCAACACAGGGGGTCTCAATGAATATAATAGATGCATTTGGTAAGGCGTTAATCGACGGCATTGAATACTATAGTGCTATTAAGATGCTTAAAATTGCCAATACTGCCATAGTTAGTGGAGATGCGTTATTTCCATAGTCAGTAGTAGGTGTTTGACTATAATTTTAAAAGCTATTTTTATAGATTAAAGATTAATGTATTGAATATAAGCCTAGGCAAAGATGTTTTAGGTGGAATTTGTGAGAAGTAGAATTGTGGTAGAAGGTATAGAACGAGCACCACACAGATCATTATTCAAGGCACTTGGACTAACTGATGAAGAGCTAGCTAAACCTATGATAGGTATTGCCAACTCTTGGAATGAGGTTATTCCAGGTCATAAGCAATTGAAAGAGGTGGCAGAGGCTGTAAAGGCAGGTGTTAGATTGGCTGGGGGAATACCTCTTGAATTTAATACGATTGGGTTATGTGATGGTATTGCTATGGGTCATAGTGGTATGAAGTATTCCCTACCCTCAAGGGAAGTTATTGCAGACTCTATAGAAATTATGGTGAACGCCTATCAGTTTGATGGAATAGTTCTGATAGGTTCTTGTGATAAAATAATACCGGGTATGTTGATGGCTGCAGCAAGGCTGGATATCCCTGCTATATTTATTTCAGGAGGCCCTATGCTTGCTGGAAGGTATAGAGGAAGAGATATAGACCTCCATGATGTTTTTGAAGCTGTAGGGGCATTTAAGGCAGGTAAAATTAGTTATAATGAGCTTAAAGCTATAGAGGAAACAGCATGTCCTGGTATAGGTTCATGCGCAGGAATGTTTACAGCTAATACATTAAATGCATTAACTGAAGCCTTAGGGATTTCTCTTCCTGGCAATGGCACAGCTCCAGCAGTTTCAGCTGAGAGAATCAGACTTGCTAAGAAGACTGGCATGATGATAGTTGAGCTGGTTAAACATGGCATAACATCTAGAAAGATATTAACGAGAGAAGCATTTTTAGATGCTATTGCTGTAGATATGGCTTTAGGTGGCTCAACAAATACTGTTCTACACCTAATGGCTATAGCAGCTGAAGCTAATGTGAATTTAACGCTTGACGACTTTGAAGAAATATCAAGTAGAACACCAACACTATGTAAGTTAAGCCCAGCAGGACCACACCATATCCAGGATCTTCACGAGGCTGGTGGAATATCTACAGTAATGAAAGAGCTTTCTAAGAAAGGACTAATTCATAGAGATAGGATAACTGTAGCTTTAAAGAGTATTAGAGAAATAATTGATGAGGCTATAAACTATAGAACTGATGTCATTAGACCTATCGACAATCCGTGGTATTTACGGGGTGGTATAAAAATTCTTAAGGGATCATTAGCACCACTAGGTGCTGTAATTAAAATTTCAGCTGTTTCTGAGGATCTATATATATTTGAAGGGATTGCAAAGGTATTTGACGGTGAGGAGGAAGCTGTTGAGGCAATCTTAAATGGAAAGGTTATGAAGGGTGATGTAGTTGTGATAAGGTATGAAGGGCCAAAGGGTGGACCTGGTATGAGGGAGATGCTTACTGCTACTGCTATCCTAGCTGGAATGGGTCTTGATAGAGATGTAGCGCTCATTACAGATGGAAGGTTTTCTGGAGCTACAAGAGGGTTATCTATAGGCCACGTATCTCCTGAGGCAGCTGAGGGTGGACCAATAGCTATTGTAAAGAATGGTGATAGGATTAAAATAGATCTTAAGCTGGGTAGAGTAGATTTACTTATACCTCAAGAGGAGATCAATGAAAGGTTAAGTAGATATAAGCCTCGAGAAGCCAAACATAGGGGATATTTAGCTAGATACTCCAAACTGGTAACATCTGCATATACAGGAGCTATACTCTTTACATAAATTTTTGGAACAATTGAATATATTAGCATTCATAAAACTTTAAAACTATACCTCTCGCTGTTTTATCTAAGAACTATAAAGAGGTAGATATAGTGAATAGAATAGCATTAGCTATTCTAATACTTGTAGTTCTAATTTCTGCAGTATTAACATATATGCTCCTCATCCACCCCCAATATGCTAAACCAAAGAAAATACTACGCGTTGGAACTTCACCAGACTTTCCACCATTTGAATACATTTCACCAGAGGGTAAAATAGTTGGAATAGATATAGATCTTATTGAAGCACTAGCAAAGAAACTGGGTTATGAGGTCGAGATTATATCTATGAGTTTTGATGGTCTTATACCAGCTTTAATAAATAATCAGATAGATGTTATAGCATCTGGTTTAACTATAACCAGTGAGCGGGCAAAGGTTGTAGCATTCACAACTCCATACTGGGATGCAAATCAGGCAGTAATTGTGGCAAAGACCTCTAACTTCATGCCGAAAAGTCTAGATGATTTGGTTGGAAAGGTTGTGGGTGTACAAAGTGGTACTACTGCTGAGGGGCTATTAACTGATTTTATAGAAAGTACTGGAAAGAATATAGATGTAAGAAGCTATGATAGCTATGTTCTTGCTGTAAAGGATTTAGTTAATGGACGTTTAGATGCTGTTGTTATAGATACTCCTGTAGCAGAGGCATTTACAAAAAACTATGATGTCATCATTTCATGTGTTATAGAGACAGGTGAAAAATATGGTCTTGCAGTTAGAAAGGATGATACAGAGCTTTTGAACAATCTAAATAGGGTACTAGAGGTGTTTCTAAAATCTAAGGAGTGGCAAGAGATTATCAATAAGTACATCGGTTGAATAATGTGATGAGCTGGATTAAGGATATACAATTTTTTACATATGTAAATATAATACTCTCCTCTATAACTACTACATTCATTCTGTCTATAGCAAGCTTTATACTGGCCACTATAGTAGCACTACTACTTTCGTTCATAGAGGTTTTCGGCCCTAGACCACTGGTAAAAGCTGTAGAGTGGTATGTAAAGATTGTAAGGGGAATACCGCTAATCCTTGCTCTATTTATTTTTTACTATGGTTTACCTAGATTTGGATTTCCACTACCACCACTCTATTCAGCTATAATAGGAATAACACTTGTTGATTCAGCATATCAAGAGCAGCTTTTTAAGGGGGCTATAGAGGGTGTAAGTGAGAAGCAGATTGAGGCTGCCTATGCAATAGGCTTAACAAAGTGGAAGGCGTTCAGACACGTTATTTTACCACAGGCATTTAGAATAGCTATCCCGGGGTGGATTAATGAATTCTCGATAGTTCTTAAAGATTCTTCAATAGCATATGCAATAGGCGTTACAGAAATCTTTACACAAGCTGTACATGTTGCACAGGTAATTGCAGATTATCTAAAGCCTCTACTATTGGTTTCACTAATATATCTATGTATATGCTATCCATTGTCGTACATTTCTAACAGATTTCATAGAAGACTTATAGAGATGGGTATGATAGGAAGCTAGGTGAATTATTAATGGAAAGCAACATTTTAGTGGTTGAAAATCTCTGGAAGTTCTATGGGCGAGAGGTCATTCTAAAAAATATAAATTTTACTGTAAAAAGGGGTGAGACAAAAGTTATCATAGGACCTTCAGGTGCCGGTAAATCAACTTTACTTAGATGTATAAATCTTTTGGTAAGACCTGATAGAGGTAGAATTATTCTTGATGGTGATGTAATTACAGAGAGAAGAGATGTACATAACATTAGGAGTCAAATAGGGTTCGTATTTCAACACTTCAATCTATTCAATCATCTTACAGCTATAGATAATGTCTTACTTGGTTTAATAAAGGTGAAGAAACTTCCAAGGGAAGAGGCAATGAGAAGAGCAAAGGAGGCCTTACTATCAGTTGGTATTACTGAGGAGCTATGGAGGAAATATCCAGCCCAGCTATCAGGAGGTCAACAGCAACGTGTAGCAATAGCTAGAGCTATTGCAATGGATCCTAAAATAATACTATTTGATGAACCTACATCAGCTCTAGACCCTGAGCTCATATGGGAGGTTCTAAATGTGATGGAGAAACTTTCAAGAAATGGTATGACTATGATTGTTGTTACACATGAGCTTGGCTTTGCTATAAAGGTTGCCCATGAAGTAATGTTTATGGATGGAGGTACTATTATTGAGAGGGGGCCACCTAATCAAATACTGCTAAACCCTAAGGGTGAGAGAATCAAAAGATTTATGGATAGAATGTGGTATCTATATTCATTAAATAGGTCATCTAAAGTGGCTTAAAGATGCTAGAAAATATACTTTACATTCTGTATGGCTATGGATCTGCTATAGCATTAGGGCTTAAATATACAGTTATAATTACAGTAACATCATATTCTATTGGTATAGCTCTAGGTCTTTTTATAGCCTTATTGAGAGTATATGGCAGTAGATTGCCTAGGGCTCTACTAACGGTATTTGTTGAGATAATACGAGGTACGCCAATGATGGTACAGCTATTTTTTGTATACTATGCACTACCTGAGCTGGGTATACTACTAGATCCTGTGACAGCCTCAATTATAGCCATAGCAATTAACTCAGCTGTATATCAGTCAGAATACATAAGAGCCTCAATAAGTGCCATACCATACTCTCAGTTTGAATCAGCCTTATCAATAGGGCTAACCAAGTTTAAGATTGTATGGATAGTTATTCTGCCGCAAGCTATTAGAGTAGCAATTCCAGCTTTAGTCAATGAGGCTATATATCTATTTAAATATTCATCTATTGCTTACTTTGTAACAGCTCCTGAACTCATGTATATAGGTAAGTCTATAGGCAGTAAAACATTTCTCTATATGGAGGTATATATCATACTAGCATTTATATACATTATCATCTCTATACTGTTGACAGAGCTAGCAAAAATCATAGAAAGAAGACACACGGTTCCAAGTTTTATTGGAAGCAAAGTATAGAAATATAACGGTATTACTGAAGGATAGACTATACTCAAAATAGATGGCTTACCTTAATCACCTAGCCTAAACAGACAGTAATTAAATTAGAAAATACTCTATAGAAAAATTCATAAAACAAATAACTTCTAAAGAGATTACTGATTAGGTAAATAATTTTAGGTAAATAATTGTGATTACCAATGCAGATACAGCTCTTCAAAACAAAAAATATTGATAAAAAATTATTAGAGGAAGTAGCATCGTGTCTGCATACCATTTTTGCAGCTGAGGTCGAGATTACAGATTATTATATAGAGCTTCCTACCAGTATATTCGATAGCAAGAGAATGCAGTATCTAGCAGACGCTGTTGTCTATCATGTATATAGATATAAAAACCTTACTTCAATTGCAGTCATATTAGTAGAGTTTGATGCCTATATAAAAGGGCTAAACTTTGTCTTTGGTCTTGCAATACCCCATCTAAAATCAGCAGCAGTATTCCTACCAAGATTAGTAGCAATTCAGAGCACACTATTTCTAGAGAGGGTTAAAAAGGAAGTCATACATGAACTTGGCCATATACTAGGATTAAAACACTGTTCTAAGTTAGAATGTGTTATGAGCTTTAGTAATAGTGTTACCGAAGTTGATAGAAAGAGTATGAAGTTTTGTCAGAAATGTGCAAAAATTTTAGGGAGACAAGGCTATAGGATTAGCCAAGAGTATATTATTATAGAGATTTAGATAGTGAGAAAGGTTTGGCCCCCACAGGATACATAGAGGGCGGATCAGTTAGCTCGATAAGCCTCTGGAGTATTGGCCTAAGGGCTTTATCACCCTTAGACCTTACACCCCTTGGCTTATCGGGCTGACCGACCCACTCTCTACGTATCCTGTGGGTTTGGCCCCCAGAATCTATAGTGGGGTAGGAGAGGCCTTAAATATGGTGAGGCACATAGTTTTCATTTGTATCTATATGAATATTTTAATGTATTATATTCATTTACTTTATGATGGTATTACCTGTTATATGTTTTTAAATATATTTATTAATCATTTAATTGGTTTAAGTATTATCTAACTATGTGTATTATATTCTCCTAGTCCCTTTAGGAAGATTAAGGTGTTGAATACTGTGTAGTGAGTCTATAATTATTGAGCGGCTTACTAAAAAACTTATTGCTTTAGGCTATGATGTCTACAGCAATTTTAAATGTATGGGATTGGAGTTTGATGTTATGGCTTTAGAGCCCTCTAAAGAGTTCTGGAGACCACTTATACATATATTTGAGGTTAAGGTTAGAGCTAAACCTAAGATAGTTGATCAAATTGAGAAGAGGTTAGGGCTAGCTGACTATCTATATGTGGTAGTTCCGTATAGGCTCTATCCATGGATTTTAAGGAAAATTAGCAATATAATTGGAGTTGTAATCTATAAAAATGATGACTTGTTTATATTTAAAACGCCTATCTTTATAGGCAATGGATATAAACTTCTGACACAAATGTGTCACATCAAAGAATAGTGTACATCTATAGATAGAATCTATAAAAGATTTATACTCTACAAGATCTTCTATATGTTATAGTGATGAATGACTCCAATGTATGATAACATATAGATGATGTGCTCCAACCCATGCTGAGTGGGGCATACACCAAAATTAGAGTGTATTAATTTATATACCCGTATAGAGGAAAGTTGTAGATAGCCCGGTTGCCCGTGCAAATAAACCCCGTTGTCCCGGGGCTATGTGTACACGGGGCGGGTCACCCCCGGACCACTTTTTCCTCACTACATATCTCAATCATATTACCACTATCTATATTTAGTAGCCTTTGTGCAGAGCCTAGATTTACTGCTAGTTCTGCAAGTTGTAGACTATTTTCATAAAGCACAAGATCTTTAGGAGCTCCATGTGAGAACACTTCTAGAATCTTTGATTTTATGGCAGCACTATTTGTGTATATGTATACTTCATCTCCTATATTCACATTGAGTGCTTCTACAACATTTTTAAAGTTATGAGAGAGCATTACATTGCCAAACTTATCTACATATATTACCTTTAGCACTACACAGTTTTCTCTTTTTTCCATAAAGAGTTCAATATCTATATTACTTAGTTCACTGAAATTCGCCTCTCTTCCAACATAGGAAGGCTCTAAACCGCATACAATTCTTGCTGCAACTGGAGCAAATATATCTCTTCCATGGAATGACTTTGAGACAGGCTTTCTAAAGTAGATGTCATTCTCTATAAGATATATCTTCTCAACACCATCATGTTTTGCAGCTGGTGTTAACACTCCATTATCAGGGCCTATAAAGTAGTACCTTTTTGAAACAATAACAATGGCTTTTCTATCACTACCCACACTAGGATCAACAACAACTAGAAATATAGTTCCTTCTGGAAAGTATCTATAGACAGCATGTAGTGTAAAGGCAGCTTGATGTAGATTAAAACTCTCTATAGAATGAGTTATATCAACGATTCTCACATCTCTACAAGTATCCAGTATGACACCCTTCATAGCAGCTACATAGTAGTCATCATATCCAAAGTCTGTCAACATAGCTATAATACCGCATGGTTTCCTCATTACTAAACACACCATAATTGATTTATAGCTTACAGGATAAAAATTTTTGGATTGAAAAAGAGTATGAAAACAGTAATCATAAACTTTTATAAAAACCCAAAATAATACCGCTGGTTTAAGTTATCAGACAGGGAGTTTAAATCATCTATCATACCGTCTTGAATTCATCATAGTTTGGTGGATTCCACTATTATGTGATTAATATTAATTAGTCTTTTTATAGATTACTTTTTTCATGGATGTAACAAGTGATGAAATAGAGGCTCTGAAGCTATGATGACCGTTTCCTCTCACTGAAGTATTGAGATGTATAATAAATGCAATGTTTTATGAGCTGATGAGTGTCGCTTCAATAATGGTAGAAATTAGCAACACTATGTGTGATACTATTATGGTAATTATGTAGTTATATATAAGTATTCTATCTACTTTCCTTCTTAAGAAACTTAGTGTTACCCTAAGTGATACTATAATGGATAGAGAATATGAGAATAGTTCAAGGTAGGTATGAGGCATAAGCATTAATGATACTATACTTAAGTACCTTGGGATTCCGGTGGCTATTTCTAGATTAAGTGCAGAGATATTGAGGGCCCAAGCGGTTGTAATCATTGTAGATATGTATATAACTATATTTATAAAGAATGGTATGGCGAGCAGGATATTGATAAGGGCATTTCTTGTATATATAATGTATATTTTTTCAATAAATGAGGTGTCTGCAAGGGATGTTAATATATTTCTAATTTCATTCTCTATTGCATCTCTAAGAATTTCTGGAGGCTCTACATATATTGCGATGGATATCAGTAGAGCTAATGATGATATTAGAACAGCTAATGTTACTGGAAGGCTTTCGATGAACTGTCTTAGCCAAGAGCTAAAAATACTACTCATTGTATCCACCAGATCATGTACAGAACACTATTTAAACTAGCTTTAAACCTTTAATTAAATAAGAGAGGGTGGTAGAGAGGCTGAAGGTTAATTTCAAAGATGGGCTTGAGAGACTGATTGACTATGTAAACTTTTGTTTAAATTATCTAGAGCAAAATACTCCTAGCAATACAACTGATAGAAGCCTCTACTATATAATACGCTACATAGCCATAGCGATTTCAAGACTTATAGAAGCACTAAATCTAACTACAGAAATTAGTAAAAGATGCCAGGACATTGCTACACTTATTGACATGGGTAAAGCCTTTCTGCATGCTAAATATAGCTATGCTGATACCCAGAGGGTATACACAATTTTAAAAATGCTATGCCCTTGTATAAAAGAAGCAATTCTAAAACTTTAGTAAGCTAATATTAGATATACAGTTATGATTATGATATAATAGAGACAGATATTTATTGTTTCTTTTCACTTTGCAGAATCTCAATAGCTTTAGCAATATCTCCTCCAGCTTTAATTAATGCCTCTTTAGCAACATCATAGCTTACTCCAGTAAATTCGGTAATGAATGAGATGTCCTCCTCCTTAATTGCTATAGACGGTGGTGTAGTTTCCCCACTTTCTATCTCCTCTTTAATTATCTTGGGTACTATGTAGAATATTTTTTGGGAGGCAAACTCAAATGTCATTACATCGGGGTGTTCAAGGATAAGCTTTTTACCTCCTACTCGTATTACAACTTCATCTACATTCTCTAGCTGTTCAATCTTCATACCCATTTTTCTTAGCTGCTTTAACTGTTTCTGTAGTTCACGAGGATTTATAGGAAACATATTTTCTCACTATAGATAAGCCTTTAACAGCAGAATTATAATACTGTATAGGTAGAATATAAGTGATAGTGGTTGAAGGATAGATGGGTATAGAACTAACAGTATTGGGAGCAGGTAGAGAGGTAGGTAGAGCAGCCATTCTAATTAGTGATATGGGTAGCGGTACTAATATTGTATTGGATTACGGTGTCTCTTTCGATGAGGATGATAGGCCTCTACTACCCTTAACAGTACCTCCATCTAAAGTTACAGCTATTTTGATTACACATGCTCACTTAGATCACATTGGGGCTACACCATTTCTATACACATCAGCAAGACCTATGGCAGTAATGAATAGACTTACATCAGAGCTTGGTAGACTTATGGTTAAAGATATGCTTAGGCTTTCAGGCTACTATCTACCATTTGAATATCCTGAGCTTATGACAATGCTTGAAAATACAAAGATTGTAGGTCTAGGGGAAAGCTTCTGGGTGGGCAACATATATATAGAGACGCTTAATTCGGGGCACATTCCAGGTGCCTTTATGTATAGGCTAGTGAGTGGCGAGCATAGTATACTCTATACGGGGGATGTAAACACTATAGATACAAGGCTATCAAGAGGTCTAAATATAAATGGTATTGAGGTTAATACTCTCATCATGGAGTCAACATATGGAATGTATGACCATCCAGATAGACGGAGGATTGAGGATCTATTTATTGAAACAGTTAGAGGTGTGGTAGAGGATGGTGGTATAGTATTGATACCGGCATTCTCACTAGCAAGATCCCAAGAAATTTTAGCTATACTGGCTGAAAAAATGCCTCATTCTAATGTCTACTATGATGGAATGGCTAAGGATATTCTTGAGCTTTTCCTAAGGTATCGGGAATTCATCTATAGGTATGACCTTCTTGAAAAGGTGTACAAAATATTTGCAACTGTAAGAGGGAGTGAGATGAGGAAGAGGATATGTAAAGAGCCTGGTAGTATAATAGTTACACCTGCAGGTATGCTTAAGGGAGGACCCGTTCAATACTATATAAAGAGGCTATGGAGCGACCCAAGAAATGCAGTTATATTAGTAAGCTATCAGGCACCAACAACACCAGGAAGAAGACTATTGATTGAGGGATCGCTAGAGAGTGGAGGTCCACGTGTAAGGGCTAGGGTATTCTGGTTTGATTTCTCAAGTCATGCAGGAGCTTCAGATCTTTTCAACCTTATAAAAAGTATAAGAAATCTAGAGAGGGTTGTGCTAGTTCACGGCGGTGAAGACTCTATCTATAGTCTAGGGTACCATATAAAGGAGGAACTTGGTATTGAATTTATAGCGCCTAAAAATGGTGAAAAGCTAGCTCTATAGAAACTCGTAGCCTTGTAGACAAAACGTTAGTATGCTATAATTTCAATGCCTTTCTCTCTAGCGATTAAAGCTATAGCTCTTTTAATTTCGCTCTTAACCTTCTCTATCACAATACGCTTTACACCAGGGGTAGACTCAATAGCTTTAGTACTAACAAATACTATTTTATCTAGATCAAGTTCTCTAATTACATAGTTTGGTATCATGTGTCCATAGCATTCACTGTACTCTATAGCTCTTCTAGTAAATAGTGGAGCATAGTGTGAACCCCCAAAACCTACACTTATTGTACAAGGCTCAGTTTGTTCATATAAAGCCTTTTTAATTCCCTCAATAACTACTGAGGCTACAGCCCTATGCGCCTCTACCAAACCCCATTCTCTTTCGCTACTCCCAATCTCAATAAATGTTATGGGTCTTGTAATTGAGGTAGGGCCATGGTGTGTAACTTCATAGCTTACTCTAAACTTCGATAGTTCATTCTTAGTTTGGTGTATATGAAGCCCTTTTAAAAAATACCACATCAACACAGGATTTGCAGGTGGTATTTCCCACGGCTTTCCACCAAAATCATTCCTACCCCATGGATTACCGGGTACATGTGTTGTTAAGGTTGGCATGCCGGTCTCAGAGCTATGTCTTGATAGAATGATAAAGTACTTAACGTTTTTGAATTCTTCAATAAAATCAAGGAATATAGTATCTTCATTAAAGCCTGCAACTATAGACTTTAAATTACTACATAGATATAGGGATTTGACTCTAGGATTCTTAAGTTCAACAATCTCGTTACATTTGGTCAAGTCTATGAGTGCTGTAGCTATACCTCTACCAGCTTTATCATTTACTGAAAATGCGATTACATACTCTACATCCATAGGTTGAACCCATTAACGCTTTTAATTTAAGTAGGTATCTCACAGAAATAGATCTTATATGGCTTGATGCTGTGTGGTAGCCATATCACCAGGAAGTGAAATATACTTAACACAGATACTTCAGCTGTTAAGTAGAATAGGTGTAGGGTATCTAGATAGTGTTGTTCGTAGGGCAGTTAGGTTAGCTGATGAGAAGGGGATACCGGTAAACCATGTTTTAGCAGAACTCCTTATCTACTACTATCTATTGGGCTGTGGATATAGATATGTAACAATAGAGGAAAGTGTGGGAATGGCTAAGTGTGATGTATATGCTGAGAAAGAGGGATTTGATGTATGTGTTGAGATAGACTTCTACTCTATACCACAGAATTTTATATTGAATAGAACGAAATATATACTAGCCCGCCATATAAAGAAGGTGTTACAGATAGTAAAAAGTGGGATTAAGGCAGTAATTTTTGCCTATCCCTATGGCTATATACCACTAATACCAATAGAGTTAATAAAGCCAATAAATAGTAGATCTAGAAAGAGGTTACTCAACATTGCTTCTACCATAAGGGAGATACTCACTCTAGACAACGATGATATAGAGTATCTAATGAAAGCATACATAAATAGTATACTTATTTTCGATACAGATGGTGGTAAAGTATATGAGCTATCCCCACAGGATGTTGAGAAACTAATGACACTGTATAGTAGTTATGTAGAGGGAGTATCCTTGTAGAAGGATTTTAAGCTGTCTCACAGACCTCCACCTTCAACTATTCTATTAAATACTTCACGTAGAATAACTGATTTACTAAGGAGATTCCTCCTGATATAAACTCTAACTATAGCTGCAGTTCTAGGTATATTTACCCACGGTAACTCAAATATCCTTTTCCTCTGTATATACCCTCCCTCAAGCATAATGTATATATCATCTACCTTCAGCATTGGATTTAACGATAATTTAGGAGTATCAACAAAGAAGTCTCTATTTCTTATTATCTCAATACCTCGTGACTTCATGGCCTCTTCTATAGAGTCTTCAATAGCTTTTTTACCTACCTCTAGTAGGTATTCCATGGATTTTACATTATCGGGAAGGGAGATTCTATGTTCAGCTATAGCTTTATAGGGGATTCTCCTCGATAGAAACTCACGAACCTCTGATAAGCTTTTAACTCTATCATTTAATAGTATAGAGTAGTCGTCTAGCTCTACATAGCTCTCTACAGTATCTAAATATCTATTAAAATCTAAAAGCTTTAATTCATCTATCTTTCTAAGAATATCGCCCAGAAACCTATAAGCAGCTCTAACAGTCTTATGATAGTATACTGTTGAAAACATGTGGAGTCTAGCTATAATCATCTGCTCAAAAACATCAAGAGCTCTATAGTCTATTACCAGTTTATCGTTGGATGCATATAGATAGTATGAGATTCTATACCAATCAATATTATCACCATATCCAGTACCAGTATAGTAAGAGTCGCGGAGAAGATAATCAAGAATATCAGCACTAAAGACACCTTTAATAATATAGAAGAGAATTTTCTCACTAACCTCATGAGTAATATTTGATGTGAAAGGCCATTCATTAATACTCTTACTCTTCAATGCTTTAGCTATATGATTAACGCTATAGCCATATCTATTTAGTATTGAGTCTAAACTAGAGGAGAAATCATCTATACCTAGAACTATTGATGCTCCCATATCCTCATGTGATAACCCCTTTGGCAATAGAATATAGTCCTCAAATAAATGGCTAAAGGGGCCGTGGCCCACATCGTGGAGGAGAGCTAATAGCCTTATAAGAACAACATATCTATCTATATCATACTGCTTTAAGTGAAGCTTTCTTAGTAGCTCTCTAATCATAGTTTCAGCAATGTGTGCTGTTCCTAATGAGTGCTGAAATCTAGTATGGACAGCCCCTGGATACACTATATCTACTACAGAGAGTTGTTTAATTCTTCTAAGCCTTTGAAATATATATGAGTCTACTATAGATAGTTCATGGTGATAGATTTTTATATAGCCATGTACAGCATCCTTCACAATCTTATATCTATTCATATCTATAAACATTTTACAATACCTTTAAGTTATCTAGAATGCATAGTTCTCTGGGGAATAATTAAACTCAATTAAATATCTCTACATCATATACTTGTTTTACCAAATCTATTCTAGCATATAAAATTTTTGCATATTTAGTGATAGTCTCTATGAAAAGTTGAATAATATTATTTTGCTCAGTTGTATTTGGAAAGGGTAGAAATTCGATTTGAGAATCATCTCCAACAACAATATAGTTAATAGATTTTAGGATATAGTTATCGATACCATAAAGAGCTGATATCGTATCTTTCCAAGATTCCAAAGGCTCCAAGCATATCATTACAGCTAAGCAATCCGATGATTTACTTATAACACATTCCACATTGTAGCCAATTTGATAAGAGGACATCAAATCCTCTATTGTTGGTATAGGCATTGGTATGGGGTGGCTATGAAGTATGGCAGCCTTACCACATCTAGAGATATATTTAAGGATGGTGGGCTGTGGTATGAAGCCTCCTTCAAATTCCCCAATATAGTTCAGTAAATCATTACATAGAATGTAGGCATCCTCCTTTATATATTTTGTAGATAGAGGCTTTACACCAAGGTTTTTAATATACATAATTGCTTCATCTATAAACATATCAATCATTCTAATAACATGGTTTCTATCAACTATTGGTAGTATATCTATTATATCAATTAGTGATGGAATACTATATGCTGTAGAAACCATTAATGCTACGCCATCTTCGCTAATCATTATCACACCTATGCATAGGTAAGCCAATAATACTACTTTTTAGCTATATATAGTATTAGTAGCATATATAGCTTATAAGTTTTATTAAATGTTAACAGATTCGATTACAACCATTTTAGATAAAGACAATGACAGTATATTACATCATAGAGATATAAAATGAATCACCTATGCTAATATTAAGTATTATAAATATGTCATCTGAAGGTTAGAGTAAGGTGTATTGAGAAAGATTATCAGAAGCGCCAGCCTTCATCATATCTATTAAGACTTATCAGATGGGGTTTGTAATACATCATTGAATAATGGCGGTATATGTTTTACTCTATTTTTAGAGGTCTTATATTTCTTGATAGACGCTAATTCACTTAACAGGAAATAGGAGATTGTAAAGGGTGGATGTATAAGAAGTAAAAGGTGTTCAGAAGATAAATCTAGAGATATCATGGGTTTTGGAAAACAGTAAATAGTATTCCCACACTACTTTTAAGTTGTCTATTATGTAGCCAGATTCCCGAAACAGGTATGTCTAATTCTGCATTATAGTTCCTTTATGCTACATATATTCTTTAGCTTATTTAGAAGTTCATTAAGTTTATCTAGAGCCACTATATATGTGTATAGATATCTCTTTGTTCTAGCTTTAACTTTTGCGACCCCCTTTTTCTCAATCCTTTTAACTCTACATTCTAAAGCTCTTTTTGCAGCTTCTAAAAACTCTTCCTCACTGCTAATAAATATGGGCATAGTGTAACACCACTCAATCAGCTACCTTTTCTAATTAGTTTAAAAGCTTAGTGCTCTAACTGTATATCAAGCTTAATAATAGAGATTTAAACACTATGCACTAAAATCTTAAGATTTGTGTTGGTGGGGAGGGCAATGCTTGAACACTACATGAGGTGGTATGAATATAGTTTAGAGGCATTGGGGTATACTGTAGTAAATGCTAGAGCTTTTGATGGTATTAAAAGGGTTGTTGTTTTAGGCATGGGTGGTAGTGGTATTGTAGGCGATATGATAGCATCTATTGTGGCTACATCAAGTAATCCTCTACCCATATATGTACATAAGGATTTCTATATCCCAAAAAGTATAATTGATGATACAACATTCATGTTCTCAATAAGCTACTCTGGCAATACATTAGAGACTATACTAGCAACTAAAAAAGCATTACAATACACAAAATCTATTGCTGTTATAGCTTCAGGTGGTGAACTAATAAAAATTGCAGAGGAAAATGCCCTGCCATATATAGTTGTTAGAGGGGGGCTAGCTCCACGACTAGCCCTGCCAATAATGTTAGTTGCAGCATTCAAACTACTATCAACTTGTGGAGTTAAACTAATTTCAAGAAGTGAGTTATTAGATGCTATAGAGATACTTAGAGATATAGGTGAAGCTGAAAGAATTAGTAGTGAGCTACTAAACTTCTTAAAATACTCTAAACTGCCATTAGTTGTTGCACCACAAAGATATTCAGCTCTAGCTATAAGGATAAAAAATGAGCTTAATGAGAATTCAAAAATTCCTGTAAAGATTGAGCTACTACCTGAACTCTTCCACAATGATATTGTGGGGTGGGAGGCTACAGAATTTAGAGATAGAGCTATACTTATAGATTCAGATATCGACTATGAAAATAAACTTATAGAATTCTATGCAGAGTATCTAAAGAGAGTAGGTATAGACACATATCTATTAAGACTAAGGGGAAATATAATCAAAAGATTTCTATATGGCTCACTAATAATAGGTATTACAAGTGTTAGGCTAGCACAGTTAAGAGGGTTAGACCCACTGCAAACCAAAAGCATATCAATGTATAAACAGCTTCTCCAAGAATTAAAGGAGGAAGTAATAAATATGTTTCTAAATACCGTATAGTTTAGGTGAACACTATACAATTTTAATAGTTCAATTCATATGATTATTCAATAACTTATTCATTAATGTGAAGGTATTAATTGTGTTGAAAATTTATAAAACTCCTCAAACCAAATACAGTATAGCATGGGTGATAAATCCTGGCTTCAAAGTTATTGCTACGCTTTATAGCTATTAGAACGGCTGTACTAGTGGCAACACTATTTACAGCATTTACATTCACATTCCTATTACTAAGGGCTATGCCAGTTTCAGCTGTAGAAAACGTTTTAGCAGGACTTACAGTTCAGGGACAGGTTATTGATCCCCAGGCAATTATAGAGCTTAGAAAGACTTTGTATGAGGTATTCGGTTTAACAGGATCACCTATTGATCAGTATGTCTCTTACCTTAGAAGATTTTTAACATTAGACTTTGGACCATCGATAATGTCATATCCAACTCCAGCTAGAGAGCTAATAATCCGTAGACTACCTTGGACTGTAAGCCTCTTGGCATTTACCACAGTATTATCATGGGTTTTAGGTAATTTGCTTGGTGTTTTTGCAAGTATAAATAGAAAAAAGAAGATATCAAAAGTTCTAGTATCACTTTCACTAACACTATACCCCATACCATATTATATTATGGCACTTACACTCATATTCCTATTAGCCTATTTAATACCGATATTTCCACTTGTAGGCGGTTTTGGAGAGGCAGTCTTTACAGATATATTTATATTGATTAGAGAATGGCTATATAGATCTGCTCTACCTGCACTATCAATAATAATGATTAGTATGTTTGGCTGGTGGTTCCTAAGCTCATTTTCACTAACATTAAATGTACAAACAGAAGACTATGTTTATTATGCAGAGCTTAGGGGGTTGGCACAGTCACGCATATTAAAGAATTATATATTTAAAAATGTATTACTGCCACAAGTTACAACGCTAGGGCTATCTCTAGGAGGGATATTTGGTGGTGCATTACTTACAGAAATGCTGTTTTCATATCCTGGAGTTGGTATGCTTGTTTATAGAGCCGTTCTGTCAGGAGATTATCCAACAGCGCTAGGCATGCTTTCACTTACAATAATAGGGGTAGCAATAGCAACCTATATTTTAGATATTATATACCCATTTATAGATCCACGTGTAAGACATAGATGAGAGGTGTGGAGAATATGGCTGGTACACCTATAGGCTTGTTCACCTCAATTAAAAACTCATTTTTAGCACTTATGAAGACAAGTAGAAAGTTTCGAATAGGCTTTGCTATAATTATAGTAGTAGTGATACTGGCTTTCCTCTCTTTTTCAGCACCACCACAGTATATACATTGGTATAGCTATCCAAGAAGTCTCCCGCCAACGCCTACAAGCATAGATCTTATATTTGGGACAACAGCTAATGGTAGAAGTGTATTCTGGGTCTTTGTCAATGCTATAAGGAATTCGCTATTAATAGGTATAGTTACAGCTCTAATAGCGCCACACGTTGGGTTACTTATAGGTATTATTGCAGGGCTAAGGGGTGGTATAGTTGATAGGGTTTTGATGTTTATAACAGACACAATTATAGTAATACCAGCATTGCCACTTTATGTCATTGTATTAATGGTACTAAAGCCTCATATATCAGCAATAGGAGATCCAATACCGTTTATGGGGCTAATATTTTCAATTACAGCATGGTGCTGGCCTGCTAGACAAGTACGTGCAATGGTGTTATCACTAAGGGAAAGGGAGTTCATATTAACTTCATCTCTATCTGGAAACTCTATGGCAAGGATAATATTTAGAGAGATTATACCACACCTACTCGCATGGCACCTCATAAACCTTACTAATACTGTGCTCTACGCCATAGGTATGGAGACAGGGCTATCGATACTAGGGCTATCGATACTTGATAAAGATACTCTCGGTACAATGATTTACTGGTCACTCTACTACTCAGCTCTATTTAGGGGACTCTGGTGGTGGTATATCATACCAATTATGGGTGTAATATTAGTATTTCTAGCATTCTTCCTACTATCACAAGGTATATCAGAGTATGTAAACCCCAGATTAAGACAGTAGGTAAACATAGAATTGAGAGCAAAAAACTTAAAAAGCTGGCATAAGGCAAAACTATAGTGGAGTGGTAAATATGAGTTTTAGTAGATATATCTTAAGCATATTACTAATAATAACAATGGTTTTAAGCAGTATTGTGGTAATAGATATAAGACCAGTAGAAGCACAACTACCCCTTCCACCAGGTGTACCTAGAGGAGACGTATTAGTAAATCACTATGAAGGAGGAACATTAGCAGAACCAGATAATTTCAATGTTCACGTACCTGGAAGACCTGTTGCATATGGGTGGCACCATGTATGCCACCAGAATCTATGGTATATAAATACTACTAACAATGAACTTATAAGTTGGATTGCAGCTGGTCCACCAGAATACTCACCAGACTTTAAGACTGTCAAAATATATCTGAGAAAGGGTGTTACGTGGAGCGATGGCGTTCCATTTACAGCTGACGATATTGTATATGCAACTAATCTTCTTATGAGCGATAAAAGATTTGGGCCCTATGCTCTACTTACCTCATGGGTTGATAAAGTCTATAAGGTAGATGACTATACAGTTGTTTATGAACTTCTAAAGTCTAACCCAAGATTCCACTACTACCTTACAGCAATAATCTGGGGTCCATCTGTTTATGTTACAAGTATAGCTAAGCATGTATGGGAAAAAGTTGAAGATCCTGTTGCTTATAAAAACTATCCACCATTATGTCTAGGGCCATATGTATTGAAGGACTTTGATAGGGGTGGTAATTGGTGGCTGTGGGAGAGAAATGAGAATTGGTGGGCTACAAAACTATATGGACTTAAACCAGCACCAAAATACTACCTTGTACTCTATCCAGGCCCTGAGGAAAAAGCTGCCCTAATGTTTGTTAGAAATGAAATGGATACCAAGAAGACCTTTGCTGTAGAGCAGATGGAGCTTGTATTAAAGAATCCATATGTAATTGGGTGGAGAAAAGAGCCGCCACTTGCATGGCTCTTTGACCCATGTAACAAGGGCTATACTTATAACACATTTAGATATCCATACAATATAACGGAGGTAAGGTATGCACTAAGATATGCTGTTGATCCTGTAGCTGTATGGAGGGCTCTATCAGGTCCCGATGGCTCTAAACCTATACCAATGGTTCTCCACTTTATAAGAACACCACTAGTTGATAAACATATTTACTCAGCATTAAAGGGTAAGCTTGTAGAGCTTGGAATTATTACACCACCAGATAAAGTGCCTGCTGAAGTAAGAGAACACCTGAAGCTTCTAGGATTTGATGCTGATGTAGCCTTCTGGGAGTATAATCCACAGAAGGCAGAAGAGCTACTAAAGAAAGTAGGATTCTACAGAGGCCCTGATGGTAAATGGTATCTACCAACAGGAGAAAAATGGGTCATACGATTCCTTGTCACAGGCCCATTCCACTGGGAGACCCAGGTTCAAGGCTTTCTAATAGCAGATTACTGGAAGAAGTTTGGAATTGAGGTAGAGGTTGAGACACCAGAAGCAGCAATATGGGCAACTAGAGTAACATATGGCGACTTCGACATAGCAACAACATGGCCATTCTGCTCAATGCTATTCCCAGACGTAGCACCACATGTATGGGGTTACCACAGCAGATACTGCCATGAGAGGCAGGGTGGAAGCGGCTTCCTTCCATGCTATGGAACAGGTAAGGAAACAGAGCTAGAGTTTAAGTGGACTGGACCATACATACTTGCAAAGCAAGATCAGAAAGCTAGAGAACAGAGAGCAAGACTAGATAGAATTATAGAGGAGATGGAGAATACACCACCATGGGAAACAGAAAAAATGATAAAACTAGCACAAGAATACATATTGCTATGGACTGAAATAACACCAGGTGTACCATTCTTTGCACACCTATTCTATACACCACAGAACACCTACTGTTGGGAGAATTGGCCAACATATCCAGATAACTACTACATGGATCCAGTAAACTGGTGGAACCACATGCTCTTTATACTACTACGTGTAAGGCCATCAGGTAGATGTCCCACCAAGGAAGCTACAGAACCAGGAGCACCACCAAAACTACCAATAGAGATACCAAAACCCACGCCTACACCTACTCCTACTCCTACACCGACTCCTACACCTACTCCTGTAGCTACTACTGTTACTGTAACAGTTCTACAAACTGTTACAGAAACTAAGGTAGTTACATCAACAGTTACAACAACAAGACTAGAAACAACTACATTAAAAGAAACAGTAACAGATTGGACAACAACAACAATAATAGCAATAATACTACTAATAATAGGAGTAGCAATAGGATGGATAATAAAAAGAAGATAAAAAATCTCTAAAAACTAAATAAATTTTTTAACAATTTTCTTGACTTATCACCAAATAAAATTAAAGGGCTATTTTTTGGTACATCAAATATTTTTGCAAGGACTTCACATTTTGCTCTAAATAAGTGGAGTGATTTTACTGTTTCTAGCTCTATATAGGATTCTAGATTTGCTATCCCTTTAACTATTGCAAAACCTTCTGTGAGGTAAGCTATTGGTGGTGTATTGTTTGGTGTAGCTATAATTTCTATACCTAAATTGGTAGCTTGATCTATTATATCGCTATATGTTACATCTATTTCGTATGCTTCTTTTCTAACTGCTATAGAAGTGTTATATCCATTTCTTATAAAGGTTTCCGCTAAAATAAGGTCTATTTCAGCTTCACCAGCATTATCTAAAACAATTACCACCTTTTTATCCTTTGGTATCCCAGTGTATTCGTCTATGGCTGGTTTATCCCATATAGCTTTATCTAAATCTTTAGGCTCATAGCCGATTACAGATGTATCTATAATGTTTGCAGCAGCTGAGATTCTAATTGCTTCATGTAGACCCCAATTACTATTGGCTAAGTGTTTTCTTACTATTTTAGCAACTCTTCTACCTATTTCGGATAGTTTTCTCTTGGTGTAGATATATGGATCAGATGAGTTTAGAAGCTCTTTTATATAGTTGAACGACTCTGTGAATATGGCTGTTCTACTATATCCTTTATCAAGTAGCTCTGCAATATATTTAAGTAGTTCTGGTAGCTTACTACCTCCACCAAGTGCCACTAAATCTCTTGACCTTGAGTATACTAAGCATAGTTTACATAAGTCTTTATCTATCAGCAACTCTATTTACAACCTCAACTACTTTATTTAGATCATCTACTGTGATATCCCCCATAACACCTATCCTTATTGATCTATCTCTAATCTCACCCATTCCACCAGCTATTATATAGCCTAAACTCTTTAGCTCAAATATTATCTCCTTTGGCTTCTCTGTATAGAATGCTGTAACTGTATAGCTTCTAACATGGTGCTCCATTGGGACAGGTTTAAGCTTTATACCTCTATAGAGAATCTCAGCTCTTTCTCTATGTATCTCATGATATTTCTCTATACCTATACTAAGAATATAATTAAGCGATACACTAAGACCATATATTACATTTATTGGTGGTGTATATGGGGTTTCATTTCTAGAGAGCATCTTAAGATATTTTTGTAAATTCATTGATGGTGGTACAGGATGGCTAGAACTAGGCTCTTTAGAGATAAACAATATGGCAGCACCAGGTGGTGCTAGAAATGCCTTCTGAGATGCTGTTGCAATAACATCTACTCTACTTCTTATTGGTTCAGCAGGAAATGCTGATACGCTATCGACAAGTAGTGTAGCACCTACACTATCAGCAACACTTTGTATTTCCTCAACATATCTATTTGTTGTACCACAGCTAGTCTCATTATGAACTATAGCTATAGCCTTTACATTAGAGATTCTCCTACAGAAATCCTCTATTACATCAGGTGGTGGAATACTTCCAATACCCCACTTAATTCTGTATACCTTAGCACCTCTACTCTCTAGAGATTCAGCTAGTCTTTCACTAAATTCACCATATATTGGAACAACAGCATTTTCATTTGGATTAACATAGTTGTAGACCATCATATCAATAGCAAAAGTTCCTGTACCAGGGGCTATAATTGGTATACCATATGCTACCTTAGATAACTTATCTATAACATCTTTAAATATCTCCTTAAACTCATCTATTCTATGGAAATGCGGCTGTCTAGCAATGGCATGTATAACTGCCTTAGGAAGCTGTACTGGTCCAGGGGTTAGATACTTCATAACCATTTCACTGCATCAAGTATATTATGTAGAAGCTCATCTGCTATTCTATCCATAGACTCTATAGTTTCAGCACCTATATGAGGTGTTACTATAACCTTGGGGTGAGATATAAGCTGATGATATAGATTATCTCTTGGAGGCTCCTGCTCTAAAACATCAAGAGCAACACCGCCAAGTCTATCTATATGCTTTATAAGGGCTCTTGCATTTACCACCTCACCACGGCTAGTATTAATAATTACAGCACCATCCTTCATAAGCGACAGCTCATAGTAGTCTATCATATGGTATGTAAGTGGTGTTAGAGGTACATGTATTGTTACTACATCACTTTGTTTTAAAAGCTCTTCAAAGTCTACCTGCCTACCCCCTAATTCTTCAACATCTCTAGAAACATTTCTTACATCATGCACTAAAATATTCATTCCAAAGGCTTTTGCATACCTTGCAACCCTACTACCAATCCTCCCAAAACCCACAATACCTATAGTTTTACCATAGAGTTCTCTTCCAATAAAAGAACCCTTAGGCCACTTACCAAGCTTAACTAGGCTGATATATTCATAGAGATTTCTAAGGACAATTATCATAAAGCCTATCGTTAGTTCAGCTACACTTACACAAGAGGCATTTGGAGCATTAACAACTGCTACACCTCTTTTAATTGCATACTCAACATCAACATTATCTAGACCAACACCATATCTAGCTAGTACCCTAAGCTTTTCACCAGCAGATATCACCTCTCTATCAATTTTAAGTCTACCCCTAAAGATAAGAATATTATACTTATTGATTATTTCTAACAAATCTCTTCTCTCTAAACCAGCTCTATACTCTACATTAAAGCCTCTCTTGACAAGCTCTTTTAGAAACTTCTCTGAAACTCTGTCGATTATAAGTACATTTTGCATTCCGACAAAGATCTACCACCAGCAATAACAAACTATTATATTTTTAGTATATAAACTTAGCTGGTGGATACACTTTAAATATGTAGCAATTAGTATAAACAGGTAAAACAGTTTATATAGGTACAGATTCCACATTCTCTATACAATAAATGTTATGTATCTACAACAGTAAACTTACTAGGATTCGCACCATTAAACGATTAGATATTTATTTAAAGTCTGTACAGTATAGTAAAAAATAATTACACTTAACGATACTGGTGTAGTATCATGGAGTTAAATGAAGGACAGTATTATAGGGACATATATCCATTTACAGATGTTCCACGATTTATAGTAAGCTCTAGAGATTTGGCTGAAAACCTAGACAAGGTGTATCTAACGGATACCACACTTAGAGATGGTCAACAGGGCTGGAGGGTGTTTACTATTGGAGAGTGTGAGAAAATATATGAGCTTTTAGTTGATATAGGTGGTAGAGGGGCTATTGACAGTACTGAAGTCTTTCTTTATACAGAGAAAGATAGAGAGGCCGTCAAGAGACTCCTAAGCTATAGATATAGATATCCCAAGGTTATAGCCTGGATAAGAGCTACACTTTCAGATCTTCAGCTCGTCATAGACTCTAGGATAGATGAAGCTGTTATACTTATGTCTATTTCAGACTATCATATAAGATATAAACTTAATGCAACACGTGAGGAGGTTATCAGAAAATATCTTGAGGTTGCTGAAAGAGCTCTAAGCCATGGAATAACCATTAGATGCTCTCTAGAGGATATAACTAGGGCGGATATCGATGGTCTAGTGATACCATTTACTAGGAAACTTCTTACGCTTAGTGAAAAATATAGAGTGCCAATAAAGATAAAGCTACCAGATACACTTGGTCTTGGTCTTCCATTTCCAGAATCACCTTTACCAAGAGGTATACCGGCAATAATACAAAGTATAAGGAGAGCTACGGGTATAGCCCAGGAAAATATAGAGTTTCATGGGCATAACGACTTTGGGCTTGTTGTAGCTAACCACCTATCGGCATGGATGTATGGAGCTGCTGCAGCAAACTGTACACTACTAGGTATTGGTGAAAGAGCTGGTAATTGCCCCCTTGAAGTTATGGCTATACACTACGCTGGTTTAAGGGGACAAAATAACATTAATCTAAAGGCTTTACCAAGGATAGTAGAGCTGTTTGAGGCCATGGGCCATAGACTGATAGAACACTATCCAATTGTTGGTAGAAATGCATTTAGAACTAAGGCTGGAATTCATGCTGATGGTCTCCTTAAGAATCCCGAGGTCTATTTACCATTTAATCCTATGCTGGTATTAGGTATACCATACTCAGTAGCAATAACACAGTATTCAGGTAGGTCAGCAATATTACTATGGCTTAGAAACTATCTTGGGTTAAATCATTTAAGTAAGGATGATCCACGATTAAATTATATCTATAACGATATTATTGAGCTCTATAATAGAGGTGGTAAGGTCGAACCTCTAACGGATAGTGAGATGTTCTCAATTGTAAGCAAATATTTCCCTGAGGCAAATAGGATTAAGAAGGGAGATAGCTAAAATAGCTATTTTTAACTTATTGCCCTATATAACCTACCTCTATTACCATTCTATAGGGGGTGTAGATGGGACTCATAGATAGAATTGCATCACAGGTAATAGGAAGGGATGTTGTAGCAGGGGAAATCGCTATAGTTAAAGTGGATATAGTATATGCTCAAGATGGTACTGCACCCCTTGTCATAGATGTAATTGAAAATGAGTTGAATGTAGGGAAGCTTGTAGCAGCAGATAGAAGCTATTTCTTTATAGACCATCTAGCACCTGCACCACATGTAGCAGCAGCTTCTATACATAAAAAGATGAGAAGTTTTGCTAAAAAATATGGCTTAAAGCTCTTTGATGCAGGGTATGGTATAAGCCATCAAGTTGTTGTTGAGGAGGGTATAGTTAGACCAGGTATGATTGTTATAGGAGCTGATAGCCATACACCTACAGTAGGAGCTATAGGAGCTTATGCAACAGGTGTTGGTAGTACTGATGCAGCTATTGCCATGGCATATGGAGAACTCTGGCTAAGGATTCCAGTAACTATAAAAATGGTTTTAACAGGAACCATCCCTAAAGGAGTCTACAGTAAAGATATAATACATGCTATAATAAGCGAATTCAAGACAGATGGCATGATAGGTAGAGCTGTAGAATTCCATGGAGATGTACTTAGGAGGCTGTCAATTGATTCACGAATGACTTTAACAAATATGTGTACGGAGATGGGTGCGGAATCAGCCATAGTTCCAGTGGATGAAGTTACGTTGAAATGGCTTAGCGAGCATGGATATACAATAGCTAGAAAGATTGAGAATTTTGGAGAATACATCGATACAATACCAATTGATGTTTCAAGGCTAGAGCCTATGATTGCAACACCGCCAGATGTAGATAATGTTATGAGTATTGGAGAGATTGAGGGCATAGAAATAGATCAAGTATTTATAGGATCGTGTACAAATGGTAGATTAGAGGATATAGAGGTAGCAGCTAAGATATTGAGGAATAGAAGGATTAGTGAAGGAGTTAGATGTATTGTAGCTCCAGCCTCAAGAAAAGTATACATAGAGGCCCTTAGAATGGGATATATTGATATACTTATTGAGGCAGGCTGTATTATAGCTCCCCCAACATGTGGACCTTGTGTTGGTGCTCATATGGGTTTGCTAGCGGAGGGTGAAGTAGCTGTTGCTACAACCAATAGAAACTTCACAGGAAGAATGGGACATAGGGAGAGCAAGGTGTATTTAGCTTCACCAGCTACAGCAGCAGCATCTGCAATAGAGGGTAGGATAGCAGATCCTAGAAAATACCTTCCTTAGGTGTTGAAAATGATTAAACGAGGTAGATGTTGGAAGCTAGGAGATAATATAAGTACAGATCACATAATATCGGGTAAGTATAAATTTGAAGCTATAAATGATATTAATAAAATGTTAATTCATCTATTTGAAGAAGTTATACCAGACTTTTATAAATTGGTCAAACCAGGGGATATAGTAGTTGCGGGAAGGAATTTTGGAAAGGGATCTAGTAGAGAGCAAGCGCCAAGACTTCTAAAGATTGCTGGAATAAGCGCAGTTATTGCAAAAAGTTTTACACATATATTCTATAGAAATTCAATAAATATTGGACTGCCGGTCGTAATAGCTAAGATAATACCTGATGTAACACAGACTGGCGATATAATAGAAATTAATTTAGTTGAAGGCTATGTAAAGAATCTAACAAGATATGTAGTAGAGTTCATACAGCCATATCCAAAATACATTGAGCAGCTTATAGAAGTAGGGGGTATAGTTGAGTATATAAAGAGGTATGGGGGACCTCCATGGCAAAAAGATATAAGGTAGGTGTATTAAAGGGTGACGGCGTAGGTCCAGAGATAGTCGAAGCTGCAATAGATATATTTGGTACACTAGATCTGGGGATCACATTTATAGAGCTAGAGGCAGGCTACAGCTACTATCAAAGGATAGGTAGATCTATAGAGGAGGATTTCTTTAGCAAGGTTAGAGAACTTGATGCCATACTTAAAGGACCCCTCTATACACCACCTCATGTTAGGGAATTTAAAAGTGTAAATATTTTAATTAGACGAGAGCTTAATCTCTATGCTAATGTAAGGCCATTTAAAAGCTTTGAAAGTATTTCACTTAAGAATTTCAATATTGTACTTATTAGGGAGAATATTGAGGATGTATATGTTGGTATTGAGGGGAGATATAAGGATAAGGCAGTATCGCTTAGAATAATAACTAGTGAGGGCTCTAGGAGAATAGCAAAGTATGCATTTAATTATGCATTGCAGAGAGGATTCAATAAAGTTACGGTAATACATAAGGCTAATATATTGAAGGAAACCGATGGGCTATTTCGTGAAATCTTCTATAAAGTCTCTGAAGAATATCCAAATGTTATAGCAGATGAACTTATAGTTGATACAGCCGCATATACGATTGTTAAAAACCCTGGAAAACTACAGATAATCCTTACACCAAATCTCTATGGCGATATACTAGCAGATCTCTTAGCAGCCATGGTTGGAAGTCTGGGTCTATGTGGATCAGCTCAAATAGGAGAAAATATTGCAGTATTTGAACCCGTACATGGTGTTGCCTTAGATATAGCCGGAAAAGGTATTGCAAATCCTATCGGCGAAATACTGTCAGCTAAAATGATGCTTGAATATCTGGGACAGCGCTATAGTGACAATAAGCTTATTAAAATTTCTGAAAAAATTGATGAAGCAGTGCATATAGTAATTGAAAAAAAGAGGGTGTGGACTCCTGATTTAGGGGGTACAAGAAAGACTAGCGATGTTGTACATGCAATAAAACAAGTACTTATAGAATTATTAGATGTATCTTAAGTATAATGCATGAAAATGTTTTTTAACCAGTATCTTTACTAGTTATTATTGTGGTGAATCTCTTGGAAACATAAATTATGTAAGTAAAGTAATAGCTAAAAAAGTATTTAAGGAAGGGGTTCTCTTAAGATGTATTCAATGTGGACACATATATGATGCAGATCCATTCATGATTATTTGTCCTAGATGTAGAGGACTACTAGAGGTAGTAATGCCAACTACTATAAATTTTAGCATGGAGGCTGCTAGAACTAGGAGATTTGGTGTATGGAGGTATAGAGAACTTTTACCACTAGATGATGGAATAACACCTGTGTCACTTGGTGAAGGAGGAACTCCACTAATATCATTAACAAGATCATTAAATATTGTTAATAAGGCTATTAATGTTTATGTAAAGTTTGAGGGTAGCAACCCTACTGGAAGTTTTAAGGATAGAGGAATGACTGTAGGGGTAACAATAGCTAAGAATATTGGTGTTGAGGGGATTATTGTTGCAAGTACAGGAAATACAGCTGCATCTGCAGCAGCCTACGCTGCTAGAGCTGGTCTAAGGTGTGTTGTTGTTTTACCTAAAGGGGGTGTGGCTAGGGGCAAGATAGCTCAAGCATTACTATATGGTGCAGAGATTAAAGAAGTTGATGGTGTATTTGACGATGCATTAGAGGAAGTATTTATGGAGGTAGTCATAAACGGCGGTCGAAGACTATATCCATTAAATTCATATAATCCATGGAGATTAGAAGGGCAGAAGACGGTAGCCTTTGAGATAGTTGATGAACTTAGTTTTGTACCAGATACTGTAATTGTACCTGTTGGAAATGCAGGTAATATATCAGCTATTTGGAAAGGGTTTAAGGAGCTCTACAGCTATGGTTTAATAAATAAACTCCCCAAGATGGTAGGTGTACAGGCAGCTGGAGCAGCACCACTTGCAATGACGTGGAAGTTGGGAATAGATGAGCTTTATGCCATAGAGAATCCGCAGACTATAGCCTCAGCTATAAAAATTGGTAAACCTGTTAACTGGCTAAAGGCACTAAGGGCTGTTAGGGAATCCAATGGCACTTTTATAACCGTGACTGATGATGAAATTCTAGCTGCAATGAGAGCATTGGCTGTATTTGAGGGTATAGGTGTTGAACCAGCTAGTGCTACAACGTTTGCAGGTTTTAAGAAATTAGTTGAAGATAATTTCATAGATAGAAGTGAAGTTGTAGTTTTAATAGCGACAGGGCATGCCCTAAAAGATCCAGATACAATAGTCAACAAAGCTATTATAAGAGCAGAGCACTATAATTTAATAGTCAAATAGAAAGAAACGGGAAGGATTTAACCATAAACAAAATGGGTTAGAGTAACAATGATACCTAAACTTATGTGTACTCAACACCCAGATTCAACAATAAGGGTGAGTGTGCAAGAAGAAGTGGATGAGGCGATACAAGGTTTTACTGTATATGGCTGTGATGAGATTATGGTGGATTATGAGGGAAAGCTTACACCATATGCACAGCCTAAGGATATAGTTATGAAGGCTAAGAGTCTAGATATACCAGTTGGTGAGAAGCTATACATTACTCCAAGGATTCCCAATCCCAAATTGGAAGACTTTGATAGAGTTGCTTTAGCCCTAGAGGCAGCTCTTATAGCAAATTATTATTCATATACACACCTATGTACACAGGCAGTAAAGTGGATAATTCTACCAATGGTTGAAACAGTAGATATTGTCAAATTGATTCAGAGGCTTATTATAAGAAAATCTAAAGTTATATGTGAGGAAATGAATATACCATGTCTAGTAATGCAGCTAGTACCTCTAGTTGAGGATTCTTCAAAGCTTATACAGATACATGAATATATTACAAGTCTATACAGCGTCTTAGACGAATTCAATGCTGATTTAAGAGATTTAAGAGTATTTTTAGGTAAAAGTGATACTGCTACTAAGAGTGGACACATAGCCTCTGCACTATCATTAATATATGCGCTACACGAACTCAGCAAAATAGATAGAGAACTCGATGTTGATATAAAGCCAATTATAGGAATGGGATCTCCACCATTTAGAGGAGGAATTAATAACCCAAGACTTGTAGATATGGAAGTGGAGCAATATAGGGGATTTTCAACAATAACAATACAATCAGCAGTAAGATATGATGTTGCATATACAGAATATCAGAGGGTTCGGTCAGTACTACTTAACAATATTGATGGTATACCAAGAAAAGTTGAACCAAGCATACTTCAAATCATTGAGGATGCTACACAAAGGTATAGAGCTCTAGTAGCTAGATATATAGATATAGTAAATAAATATGCACTACTTATTCCAACAACTAGAGATAGAGTATCGTGGAGGGAATATGGAAGACATATTGTCTTAGATGATAGAATGCTTAGTACACCAAGAGCTATCGTATATACAGCAACATGGTACATTCTTGGAGTACCACCACTATTTTTAGATGCAGAATTCATAATAGAGGCATATAAAAGGAATATCCTTGATGAGATAATTAAATACATGCCATATTTAAAGAAGGAGTGGGAGTACGAGGCTCAATTCTATGTATCTCAAGTAGCAGAAAGGAGGTTAGATAAGGAGATAGTACTAAAGGTTAATAAAGCGATGGATATAATGGGGGTAAGACACGAGCCTGCTGAACCATATAGAAAGCTTATAGAATTAAATTATATAGAACCCCACATACTCTCACTAGGGAAAATGAGGGGATTCCTAGGCTAAGGTAGTAATACTTCATCTCATTAGATAAGTTGGTGTGGATTACAGTAAAATATATTAATTTAATTTTTAAACCCCTGTGTAGACAATTCCTATTAACGGTTGTGATGATTAATCCGGTTACTGAAAAAATGATGTGCCCCTAAGGCTGATTGGGATGTATGATCATAGCTTAAAAAGACTCTAGCTATCTAGTTTTACGATCTGAAATGAAGTTAAAATACATACCTCTAATTTTAGTAGTGATTATAATTGTGGCAATAATGGGCGTTCTGTATACCATACCTAAAAGGGAGGTTGCACCAACTATAACATTGCCCACAGAAACTAAGCCTACACCCATTCAACCAAGTAGAAAAGTTATTGTCTATGCCTATAGAGATGCCATAACTGGTATAGACCCTAGTATAGAATTTGATACTGGTATTGTAGTACTAGGTAATGTATATGAACCTCTACTATACTATGATCCTATAAAAGATGAATTCAAGCCAGCATTGGCTATTAGTTGGAGTAAGGTTAATGAAACAGCCTGGGTGTTTAATTTAAGGAGAGGTGTAGTGTTTCATGATGGTACGTTGTTGACAGGTGAGTCTGTTAGATTTAGTATAATGAGAAGCAAGCTTATTTATGAGGAAAAGGGTATTGGACCAGGGTGGATATGGGATAGTCTAGAGGATATATATGTGATAAATGAAACTGCTGTACTATTTAAATTAAGATATCCAGCACCAATACCGCTAATAGCTTCTTCAGCCTATGGAGCCTTCATATATAGCACTAGTGTGCTTAACTATGTAAATACTACAGATATTATGGACGAGAAAATTAGATTGTGGTTTGAATCTGGTAGAGATGTTGGTAGTGGCCCCTATAAAATAGTGTCATATAAACCTGAATCTGAAGTTATACTAGAGAAATTTGAGGAGTGGTGGGGATGGGATATAGTAAACAATACAAGAGCACCTGATATCGTAATTATAAAGATAGTTGAAGAACCTGCAGCCCAAGAACTAGGGTTACTAGATGGAAGCATCCATATAGCAACAAATGTAGTTAAGGCAAATATTCCAAGAATGTATAAACATGGTTATGATGTTGTAAATCAAACAACATTTCACAATTATATACTTATGTTTAATGTAAGGAGATGGCCTACAAATATAACAGAAGTTAGAAAGGCAATTCTATATGCAATTCCATGGGATAGTGTAGTGGATTTTGCATTTCAGGGATTTGGGAGAAGCGCTAGTGGGATAATACCATTTGGATATCCAGGTTATGTTGAGAATCTTAAATATGAATACAATATAACTAAAGCGAGGGAGATACTAAAAGGACTTAATATATCAAATATAAAGCTAGAATTAGTTATAGTATCTGGATATGAGGAGGAGGAGAGATTTGCCTCACTTCTAAAATCTTCACTTAAACAGTTAGATATAGATGTAGATATAATTGCGCTTCCATGGGAGCAAGTGAAAGAGCGAGGGGTGGCTGTGTGGAGAGAGGCTGATAAAGCACCCCATATGATAATAAATGATTGGTGGCCTACATATCCAACGCCCTACGACTATCTTTATATTCTACATAGCAATGATATTGAATGGAATTGGAGTGGCTATGAAAATCCGGAATATGACGAGCTAATAGATAATGCTTTTCAATTAGAAGGTATAGATTATGAGCAATCAATAGAGATGTATAGGAGGGCACAAGAAATAATATTTAGAGATGCTGTAGCAATTAGTATATGTGATTCCATACAGCCATATATCTACGATCCTGAAAAAATTGTATTTAGAAATGATGCACTAAATCCAATATACATGTTTGTAATATTCTTCCAGTACATAGAAGTAATATCCTGAGGTATAAAGAGAAAGATGTTTTCGTTAAACTATATCATTAAAAGAGTGGTTTCAGCCTTTATCGTAGTATTAGGGATATTAGTGCTTACATATATCCTCATATATTTTTCTCCTGGAAATCCGGCATATACATGGGCGGGAAGGCCTAGAGGGCCAAGGGCTGAGGAGGCTATAAAAGCTGCAGAAAGTGAGCTTGGTTTAGATAAACCACTTTATCTACAGATCTATATCCATATAAATAGATTTTTTAAAGGTGATTGGGGGATTTCATTACGATTTAAACAACCTGTAATTTCGGTCATCACTAGAAATCTTGTAGCTTCATTAGAACTTCTAATAGTAGCCTTCTTTATAGCAATTCCGCTCGGTATTTTTTTAGGAGTAATGTCAGCTCTATATAGAGGCTATTTAGTGGATAAGGTATTATATACAATATCAGCACTTTTTATTTCATTTCCAAGATTTTGGATAGCAATTCTGCTTTCTGTATTTCTACAGATGTTAGGAGTAAATCTATTTGGAAGAATAGCACCTAGCTATATGTTAGTAATAGAAAGTGTGTCAGGCTCCTATATAATAGATAGCATAATTAGTGGCAAGGCTGAAATCTTTATAGATGCTTTAATAAGGATTCTACCTCCTGCAATAATAGTTGCTCTTTATCCAATGTCACTTACAGTGAGGGTACTTAGATACTCACTCTCAGAAAAATTATATGAAGAATATGTGAAACAAGCAATATCATTTGGTCTTCCAAGAAGTAGAGTTGTATATAGATATGCATTAAGAGGAATGGTGCCTGCAATCTCACAACTACATGGAATAACATTTGCATATAGTATTGTAGATGTAGCAACTGTTGAAAATATTTTCGGTAGAGATGGTATAGGTAGTACAATTGTTAAAGCTATCCCCTACAACGATTACCCCCTTATAATAGGGCTACTAGCACTTACTGGAATACTATTCATAGTTGTTAATACTATATCTGATATAATTCAGATAGTCTCTGATCCAAGGGTGAGAATATGAATAGCCGTATAGTTGAGGGTAGGCTGACAGCATTTCTTAATCTTTTTAAAATCAGTAGAAAGTTTTCAATAGGCTTTACAATAATGGTAATAATGGCTATTTTAAGTATTATAGGATTCTTTAACACGCCTTACCATCTAGAAGGATGGGGTATTGTTACTGAGGAAACAATGAAAAGACAGGGGCTACCTCCTTGCCTCCCATTTAATTGTCCAAATATCAATCACGTATTTGGAACAGATGATATGGGTAGAGATCTATTTAGTAGGATTTTAGTAGGTGCACATTTAGCATTGATACAAACAGTAGCCATAGTTTTTATCAGCATTGCTCTAGGTATTATAATGGGGATAGCGGCAGGCTATTCTAATATGGTTATAGAGAAGATAAGTACATATCTAATAGAGCTTCTCATCGTAATCCCATCAATGGTGTTAGCAGCTGCTCTTGTAACAATCATTGGTAGAGGTATTCAATCAGTAGTAATAGCATTGATAGCTACGTGGAGTCCCTGGTATGCTAGGCTGACATACATTTTGGTAAGACAACTTAGAGAACTAGATTTTATAAAGATTTGTGAGGCTATGGGCTTTACAAAAACATATACAATATTTAGGCATATTATACCAAATGTAGCTCCTATAATATTTGTTGAGGGTATAACTGACTCGGGTTCAGTATTAATAGAGATAGCCTCTATAAACTTTCTAATAGGCGTAGCATCACTTACTTCTATCGATTTACCCGACTGGGGGATGATTGTAGGCTATGGCATTAGATACATCAGGACATTTTGGTGGATAAGCTTCTTTCCAGGACTATTTATAGCATTAACAGCACTTGGATTAATACTGCTAGGGGATGGTTTAACTGAAGCGTTAAGTCCATGGCTAAGGAGGAGGTGGAGGCTATGGTTTTAAATGAAATAGTTGTTAGAGCAAGAAATCTATGGATAGGCTATGAAGAGGAGGATAGGGTTCTATGGGCTTTAAATGGAATAGATATTGATATACCAAAGGCTACGGCATTCTGTATTGTTGGCGAAAGTGGATCAGGTAAAACAACATTTGGAAATGCTGTAGCAGGTTTACTACCACCATATGCAGTGACGAAAGGGTGTCTTGAGGTACACAATATAACTGTCATTGATGGTAGTAGAATGAATTACAGTGGTATAAGGGGCAATATTGTTGTTAGAATACCACAAAATCCTATAGCAACCCTCAATCCATACCTAAAAATAGGGTCTATATTTTTTGATGTATTAAGTCAGCGATTTAGGGCTTATTCAAAAGCTAAAATACTTGAAATTACTCTAAATGCGATCAAGGCTGTAGATCTTCCAGATGATATACTTAACAGATATCCACATCAACTTTCAGGTGGAATGAGTCAGAGAGTAGCTATAGCACTCACTATAGCCATAAACCCTGAAATTGTTGTAGCAGATGAGCCTACAAGTAATTTAGACGCCTATCTAAAGGGTACTACACTAAATCTTTTAAGAGGTATTGTTAGAAGTGGAAAGACGCTAATTGTAATAACACATGATATACTCTTTGCCTCAGTATTATGCAACTTTATAGCAGTAATGTTTATGGGTAATGTGGTGGAGATTGGAAAAACAGAAGAGGTACTATCAAAGCCACTCCATCCATATACTAAAGAGCTTATAGATGCAGCAAATTTAGATTTTAAGAATATTAGATATGCCAATAATAAGCTGAAGGCAGACTTAAATGAGTGTGCATATGCTTCTAGATGCACATACTACTCTAATAGGTGTAGTGAGAAGCCTAAACTGTCCTATATTAATAAATCTCATGGTGTTGCATGCTGGAATCCTTTAAAGAATTCATAAATGTAAGAGATTTGTGGATAAGCTACAGAATTTCAAGACCATTACGCTTTGGTTATCTAGATGTAGATGTTGTTAAAGGAGTCTCTTTTTCCATTAATTATGGTGAATGTTATGGGTTTGTTGGTGAGAGTGGAAGTGGTAAGACAACAATATTAAAGGCGTTTATGAGACTAGTAAAACCGTACAAAGGTTCAATATATATAGAGGGTATAGATATTTATAAGGATGATAAAAGGGGAAAGGAGATTGTAAGGAGAATAGGTTATGTATCCCAAGATCCTTTAACGTCTGTAGACCCAAGGATGAAAGTAAAGGATATAATTTCTGAGCCATTAATAGCACTAGGTGTTGATCGAAAAAAAGCATTAGAGAAGACAATAACACTACTAAAGCTTATAGGACTTGATATAAAAATTATGGATAGATATCCATTTGAATTAAGTGGTGGGATGCTTCAAAGAATTGTGATTGCAAGATCAATTATATCAAATCCAAAACTTGTCTTACTTGATGAGCCTACCTCTGCCCTAGATGTTATTACACAGGCACAGATTCTAAACCTTCTTAAAGATCTTAAAGATATGATGGGCTTTACATACATACTAGTTACACATGATCTCAATGTTGCTAGATATATATCGAATAGAATTGGAGTATTATTAAAGGGATATTTAATTGAAGAAGGGGATGTTAAGAGGATAATAAATGAGCCATTCCACCCATATACAAAAATTATAGTAGAGGCATTTAAATTAAAAGATATTGGTGAACTCAAATACAATCCTACTACGGGATGCCCATTATATACTGTGTGCAGGTATAGGGAAGATATATGTAGTAAGGAAATGCCGCCACCTATATATATTAATGGTAGCATGGTGCGCTGCTGGCATTTTAAAAATAAGTAGATGAAAAGCTGGTAATCTAGAAGAAAATTAAAATAGGCTTGTAATCATTTTATCTAAACTCCGTTAATCAATTATAGTGTAAGCCTGTTGTTATTTCGTAAAATCTCCATCTATAAAACAGTAGATAACCACATATTCTTACTAACATCTTTAGACACTACTTTTAATTCTATATAAATTTATCTATTCTATTTAATATTATAAAGTGTATTTATAGCTACAACTCAGTGCACACAATTTGAATAGGGTAAAAGCTCTATACTTAAAAAATATAAATACATATAGTAGAAGTAGAACAATACTTCAGAACTATACGCTAAATCTCTATACCCCTATATGTTTAGAGGCTTTTAATACACTATAGTGTTGTTGAATATCCGCAATTAAATTTTTAAATAATAGTATACCTTTAAGAGATATAGAGGTTTAAGTAAAAATATAGTAAATGTTCTGGGAATGATTATACATGAATATTGAAAGGAGATATACACTTAGTCCGTCTAGGAAATGGCTTAGTAGTGAAAGGGTAGCAATTAGAGTTCTTGAAGAACTTGGCTATAGTATTGTAGATACAAGGAGGAAGATTATTATAAATGAGACTATTGTTGGAGAGGTTGATGCTATTGTTAATGATGGTGCTGGACAGACGTTTGCAGTTGAAATAAAGGCTGGAAAGATAGATGTCTCTGGAGTAAGACAAGCCTATGTCAATTCAATTATTCTTGGTATGAAGCCTCTTGTTATATGTAAGGGTTTTGCTGATGATGCAGCTAAAGAACTTGCTGAAAAGCTTGGGGTAAAAGTCATTCAACTATCTGATGTATTTTTAGTTGAAAGTGAAGAACTTGAAACCATACTTCGCGAGGTTGTTGAAGATACTATAGCTGACTACTTTGAGGTTTTCTATGGAGTGACACACAACATTAACCCTAGCCATATTGAGGTTTTAAAAGCCATAGCAGAAACTACAACTATTGATGAAGCGGCTGAAAGACTTGGTATAGATATTCATGTTCTTATGAAGAAAATAGATGAAATGAGAAGTGCTGGTATAATACCTAGATGGGCCAAAAAATATACAACTCTAAAGCGTATTGCCCAATTATTTATTCAAAAACAAAATATCTTTAAATTTATGAATGATATAGCAAAATACTATGAACTACTAAAATCTATTGAACAACAATTGGATCAATTAACACAACTACTTCATGCTATTCATAAGCAGATAAGCAAAACACAATAATCTAGTATACAATTATCTTAATTGAAATAGTTATTCGTCTTAATAGTTTTTACGCAAGACCCTTTTTAACCATAAGTTCAGCTATAAGCACACCAGTTCCTGCAGCACCCCTTAATGTATTGTGGCCAAGTACAATATATTTGACTCCATTTAATGCATAGTCCTTTCTTATCCTTCCAATCACAACACTCATGCCTCTCCCCTCCATTCTGTCAAATCTTGGCTGAGGTCTATCAATTTCTCTCCTAACAACGATAGGCTTTTCTGGAGCTGTAGGAAGACCTAGCCCCCTTATCTTATTAGATTTAAACTCCTCCATAGACTTAATCAAATCCTCAACATCAACATCTCTTACAGTTTCTACAAAAACAGATTCTGTATGGCCCTCTAGCACCATTACCCTATGGCAGCTTGCAGAAACAACAAAGTTGCTATTAAGTGTTATGCCATCAGATGTTGGATATCCTAAAATCTTTCTGGATTCACTTTCCACCTTCTCTTCTTCACCCTCTATGAAGGGTATTAAATTATCTAATATTAACATTGATGGTACTCCAGTTAAACCAGCGCCAGAAAGAGCTTGCATAGTTGATACAATAACTCTTTTAATACCAAATTCATCCATGATGGGCTTTAGTGAAAGAGTCAATATTGCTGTTGTACAATTAGGAACCTTTACAATAGCTCCACTCCATCTTCTAACCCTACGCTGATATTCTATAACCTCTACATGATCGGCATTAACCTCAGGGTTGAGTAGCGGTATATCTGGTTCAAGTCGCATAGGGCTGGCATTAGATATAACAATTATCCCCTTTTTTGCTAGTTCAATCTCTATATCTTTAGCAACTTCAGCTGGAAGTGCTGTAAATACAATATCGATTTCCTCTTTTGCTATATCATTTGATATTGGAGATAGCTCAAGATCAGCAATACTGCTAGGTATAGGCTTTTCAATAACCCATCTAACAGCTTCACAGTATTTCCTTCCTATACTTTTTTCTGAAGCTGCTACTATGGCTAATTCAAACCATGGATGATCTCCTAAAAGTGATACAAATCTTTGACCCACAATTCCTGTAGCACCTAATACAGCTACACGACGTTTCATTTCAAACACCCTCAAACAATTCCTTGTGTAATAGACGAAGAATTTTAAGTTCATATGATGGAGTGACATATACTAGTAGTGATGGCCTGTATACATATGACTGTATACCAACTATATCAATGCCATTTCTATCAATTATTTCAAGTACCCTCCTTATAAATGGTATTGATGATGTTCCTTCACCAACTATAGCTATGTATGATACACCCTGCGACTCTCTATTCATAATTACCTTAGGCCCCCATAGATCTCTTGAAATTTCCCTAACTATCTCAGTGCCAAACCTAGACCATGAGCCTATAATTAACTTAGAACTATAGAATTTCTCTAAAGGTTCAAATGCTTTTGGATTAATTTTCTTTGCACCATGTAATGCTGCCTCAAGCGACTCTCTATAGCTCATAACCCTAACAAGCCTAGCATTTTCAACTATATCTGGATCTGTAGTCATTATGCCATCTACATCTGTTACCAGATAGACTGCATCTATATTTAGTAGTGATGCTATTGTTGTTGCTGTATAGTCAGAACCACCTCTACCAAGTGTTGTTATTCTTCCATCTATTGTTGATCCTATAAAGCCCTCTATCACAGGGATGGCCGGATTATCAATAATAGATGAATAGAGTTTCTCAAGATTAGCGGATGTTGAGATATAGTCAATTGAGGCGTCACTGAATGTCTCATTAGTTACAATAAGCTCATTTGCATGGAGTTCTAGGGCACTAACACCAACAGCTTCAAGTGCGCCGACCATCAGTATTTTACTTATTCTTTCTCCAAATGATAGTAATAGGTCATATAGAGATAAATCAATACCACCCCCACTTATAGCGCTAGCTACTATCTCAAGTCTCTTAAGCTCCTCATCAACCCTCCTAATAATCTTTACACTATTCAATTCCTTAGCTATTTCAAGGTATTTTTCGCTTACATACCTTAAAGCTTCTTGCGAACCTTTTGCAACCTGTATAAGTTTATCAGTTATACCCTTGACAGCGGAAACCACTACTATCGTCTTATACCCATTTTCAATAAATACCTCCCTAATTTTTTGTGCTGATTCCAAATATGATTTAGAGTCTCTTAGTAGTGAACCCCCTATCTTTATTACACAAAGTCTTCTACTATCCAATACATACCCACCCATTCAACTATAATGTAAGGCTATTGAAATAACGTCATCTAATATAGAATGTGCAGTCTCTATACCACCACCACCCCTACCTATAAACACAATTTCTGTTGCATCACTTCTTATTCTAACACCATTCATTATACCATTTATCTGTGCAAATAAATCGCTCTTCGGAATCTTTACAATTTTTATTGAGGCCTTCCCTCCACGAACATCGAAGAACGTTATTGACTTTATAATATATCCCTGTCTTACAGCATCAATAATATCCCTTAGTGTAACTCTAGATATACTCTCCCTATAAATTTCCTCAATTTTTAATGGTTTTTCTAAAATGTTTGATATGATTACCATCTTTGCAGCAGCATCTACACCATCTACATCTAGCGTAGGATTAGCTTCTGCTACACCTAATGCCTGTGCCATTCTAAGGGCTTCATTAAAGTCAACAAGCTTTTCATGCATTTCAGTTAGTATAAAATTAGATGTAGCATTTAATATACCCTCAATTCTCTCAATATCATGGCTTCTCAAACTCATTAATGTATCAATAAATGGTGTTCCTCCAAGAACTGTAGCTCTAAACCGTATCTCTACACCTTTTGATAAAGCACTAGACATAATTTCTCTATATTTTAGTACAAGTGGAGCCTTGTTTGCAGTAACAACATGTACACCTCTATTAATAGCATAGATTATATTTGAGATACCAGGTTCACCAGAACTGTATTCAGATGGTGTTAGCTCTATATGAACATCGGGTTGGGTACTATTATAAAGAACATCTAAATCGACACCTTGGTAAGCATAGGGTTTAAATAAATTCACCCCTGATCTTGGAACTTCGCAAAGCTTTAGCAGTTCATACTCATCAAAACCGTCGGCTTTTAGGGCCATTCCCTTTGAATCAACAACTCCAACTACATCTATTAGAATACCATATTTATTGTTAATAGTTTTTCTCTTTAATGCTATTACCTTAGCTAGAGCCCTTCCAATAGATCCAAAACCAATTACTACTATTTTTATTCTTTTAATCATATATCTCCCACCTCAACAACTTTAACACCTGATTCAGATACATGCGAAACAATGTAACTACACTCCACACCCTTGTTAATAAGAAACTCACTTAGTTTTTCACCTACATATTTAGCTTCCTCAGAAGTCCTGTGTATAGAGAATACCGAGGGTCCAGCGCCACTTATATTAAATCCGAGAGCACCATGTTCAAGAGCAAGCTTCTTAAGCTCATAGTAATATGGTATCATCTTAGCCCTATGAGGTTCAACAATAAAATCTGTTGATATTGCTTCACCAAATAGCTCAACGTTGTTAGTAAATAAAGCGTAGATTAGTTTTGCTAATGAGGATGACTGTTTAATGTGTGTATCTAAATCTATCTGTCTTGGCAATAAAGATCTGGCGTATTCAGTCTTTCTCCTATTCATAAACTCATAGAGTTTTGGGATGACTATGGCTATACTAAGCTTCACGTTAGGTTTAAAGCTATAGGCCCTACCCCTATTAGCATCAATAATTACAAAACCACCAAAAAGACTTGCAGCAACATTATCATAGTGAGGGGAGCCCGTAGCAAAGGCTTCACCTAACCCCGCTAGATACATAAGTTCTTCGTCAGATAGATTTAGTTTAAAGAGTTTAGATAACGCAAAAGCTGTGGCAGCAGACGTTGCCCCTGAGCTCCCTAGACCAGAGGCTGGAGGGACACCTTTAACAACTCTAATATGTAAATCAACATCTCCTATACCATATTTCTCCATAAATCCTTTTGCAACAGCATATGCAACATTATGTTCACCTGATGGTATATTGAAGCCTTTAGAAGTAACATGTATTTTGCTATTACCAGGGGTGAGAGAAACCTCAACTATATCTTGGAATTCAGAGATAGCAATAGCTAGAATATCGAACCCTGGACCTAGATTTGCTATAGAACCAGGAGCTTTAACAGTAACATGTTTAGCTGCATCACCCCTCACCCCACCTATAGTGTTTGGCGCATCATCTTCACCTCTAGCGTTTAAATGTTTAAAGTTGAGTTATAGTAATAGGTTAGGTACAGTGTTTAAAAGTTTTTCCCTCTTGGTCTATCTAGACCCAGGTTCTAAGTACAATCATAGTATATGTGCTTACCACTCCTGGTATCGATCTTATTTCATCTATAAATCTATTAACCATATCAACACCACTTGCCCTAGCCACTACAATAATGTCATACTCTCCTGTAACCTCATATACATAATCAACACCTGTAATTTTCATAATATTTCTAGAGATTTCTGGCACAGGTACAGGTGGCTGTGACTTAACAAGAATGATAGCCTTTACCTCATTTCCAAGGTCATACTCTATGGTCATTTTCTTTATAACCCCAGTTTTAATTAGTTTAGATATACGCTTTCTAACTGCAGATTCACTTATACCAAGCTCTTTTGCAAGCCTTGAGTAGGGGGTTCTTGCATTTTCCTTGAGAAGTTTTAATAGCTTTATATCAATATCGTCTAATGTAGGCATTTTCTCACCCTTTAATGATACTAGTACCACCACCTCTTAACGCATTTGTCACAGGATTATCAATGTTGCCTGAAGCTATTACTATTTTACCTACACCATTTTCTAGAGCTTTTTCAGCCATCAATATCTTTCTATTCATACCTGCGCCGACCTTTTCTATAATCTTATTGATTTCGCTAGTTTTAATCTCTTTAACAATATTGTTATCAATTATAACACCATCTACATCTGTTAGTATAACTAAACTTTCAACCTTTAGGGCTGATGCTATTGTATATGCTACCTGATCTCCATCTACATTTAGTAGTGTACCTTCACTATCTATGGCTATTGGCGATACAACAACTATGTATCCCCTTTCGAGTAGCGTGTTGATTAATTCGGTGTCAATGCTTACTATCCTACCTGTGTATCCGCCATCTATTACTCTCTTTCTACCCCTCTCATCTATTATTACAATACGCTTTTTCCTCTCAGCCAATAGTGTAGGGCCGTCAGCTCCAGTTATACCCACGGCTCTACAGCCAAGAGATCTAAATTTAGATACTATCAACTTGTTAATCTTCCCAGCCATAACCATTACATATACCTCAAGCTCCCTCTCATCAGTATATCTACTTCTAATACCTTCAGGAGATACAACAAATCTAGGCTCTACTCCAAGTCTTTTACAGAATTCACTAACAATATCCCCACCACCATGAACTAAAACCACCTTTCTATTTTTTGAGAGTTCAGCAATATCCTTTATAATGCTATCAATATTTCTATTGAGGACTCGACCACCAATTTTAACAATAATAGTCATACTATTTCTACACCTTATACAGGTTTTGGAGGTACTATTATAAGTCCTGTGCTCTCGTCAAAGCCCTTTGCAATGTTAAAAGCCTGTATAGCCTGTCCTGCAGCACCCTTCATTAAATTATCTATTGCTGCAAATGATGTAATTCTATTCAATCTTCTTTCAACAGCAAAACCTATATCAGCAAAATTACTTCCAATTACATATTTTGGATCTGGGTATCCCGGTGGCAACTTATATACTATTCTTATGAAGGGCTCCCCCTTATACGTATTTACATAGTATCTTAAAAGCTCTGTATCATCTAAGCTATTGATAAGCCAGGTGTGAGATGAAGCTAAAGCACCCCTTATACTTCCAACAGCATGTGGAACCATAGACACCCTAATCTCATGTCTTGCAATAATACTTAACTCTTGTTCAACTTCAGCGGCATGTCTATGGCCCTCAGCATCATATGGCCTTATACAACCCTCCCTCTCAGGATGGTGATCAGATATAGAGGGCTTTGAACCAGCTTCACTACTACCTACCTTTACATCTATAACTATTCTATCTGTATGGATAAGCTTATTCTTGATAAGGGGTATCAGTGATAGTATAGCAGCTGTTGCATTACATCCGGGTGCTGCTATAAGTTTAGCACTCTTTAGTTCATCCCTATGAAGTTCAGGTAAGCCATAGACGGCTTTCTTAATTAAATCCTGATAGGGGTGTTCATAGCCGTACCAAACTCTATATGCCTCAGGATTCTTTAGTCTAAAATCTGCACTTAGATCGACAATGGTTAATCCAGCCTCATATAGTTTTGGCACATAGTTTAGCGATACACCATGTGGAAGTGACAGAAAAACAGTATCGCACTTTTTTAGGAGGAGATCTATGTTTAATTCAGAGAATTTAAGGTTTCTATACATACCTCGTAAATTAAAATGCACGTAGTGTATAGGCTTTCCTGCATATTCTCTAGAGGTTGCCATAGTAACCTCTACATAGGGATGTGTAGCTAAGAGCCTGAGTAGCTCACCTCCTGTATATCCTGATGCACCTACTACACATACACTTAACCTACTCATTGATTGTCACCTATCCACTTTAGCATAGTATTTAGGTGGGTGCAAACTTAACTAATACTCTGCATATTTTTTGGTGCGGCTTCAAATAGGCAATATTTATAGTTGGTGCTGTGTTTGAACGGAGATGTGCCATTAATCCGCATATACCATTTACAGTATTATATATATCCCCAGTATACACTGCAAAGTTTAGTTAAATCTAGATTTAGTATATATGGTGGGCTATAGATGGTATCAGTTAAATGTCCTGTCTGTGGTGGAGAGGTACAGCTACCAGATGATGTTATAGCAGGAGAGATAGTTGAACATGACTGTGGAGTAACTCTCGAGGTTATAGTTGATGATAATAATACAGTAAAAGTAAAGCCTTTTGAAGGGGTTAGTGAAGACTGGGGAGAATAGAGAGGTGGGGTTTATTGCCAAAGTTGGTATAGCGTATGAGGTTTTGAGGTGGGAGGAAAAAGCATTAACTGATGCAGCAAAAGAGCTTGGGCTTGACGTTAATCTTCTCCACATACATTCTCTCCAACTTATAGTTGGACACAGTAGTCTATCTGGATTGTCAAACATAGATGTAGATATAGTCCTACAGAGAGCTATAAGCCACACAACTGCATTAAATGCTACTCTAGCTCTTGAATCAATTGGTCTAAGAACCATCAATACATCAAATGCTACAGCAATAGCTATGAATAAGCTTTGGACAGCATCAATATTAGCAAAAGTAGGTATAAAGATTCCTAGAACTGTTATAGCTTTTAGTGAAGACTCATGCTATAAATCAGCACAACTCTTAGGATATCCAGTTGTGGTAAAGCCTATCGATGGTAGTTGGGGCCGATTAATAGCTATGGCTAGAGATGATGAGGAGCTTAGATCACTACTTGAGCATAGAACCTATATACCAAATCCTACAATGAAGGTTCATATGCTTCAGGAGTATGTAAAGAAGCCGGGGCGAGATATAAGGATTTTTATAGTTGGTGATGAAACTCCTGCAGCTATCTATAGAGTTAGCAATCATTGGATAACAAATACTGCTAGGGGTGGAAAGGCAGTAACAGCAAAAATTGATGCTGAGCTTAATGAACTAGCATTAAAGACTGCTAGATTAATTGGAATTGAGATAGCAGGTATCGACATATTTGAGGATCCAGCAAGGGGATATATAGTAAATGAGATAAATGCTGTACCAGAATTTAAGAATACTGTAGTAGCAACAGGTGTTCAACTCCATAGAAAGATAATGGAGTATGTAAGGAATCAGGTGAGGAAATAAATTGTTAAAATACCTTATGTTCTATGAGGATAGGGGTATTGAGATACAGTATGCAGAAGGGCAATATGTATGGGATTCAAATGGCAGAAGATATCTAGATGAACACACAGGTCATGGTGTAGCATTTCTAGGTCATAGACATCCACATGTAGTGAAATCCATTGTTGAGCAGCTGAGTAGCGTATCAATACTATCAACAGCGTTTAGGTGTAGGGTAAGGGATGAGATGCTTGATGTAGTCTCTAAAATTGTGCCAAATAAATTTGAATATATATATTTACTGAATAGTGGGAGTGAGGCTGTAGAGTTTTCGCTTAAAGTTGCCAGAAAGGCTACAAATAGAAAGAAAATTATATACTTTACGAACTCTTTTCATGGAAGAACATTTGGTGCTCTATCTGTAACATCTAATTCTAAGTATAGAAAAGGGTTTGAACCACTGCTTCCAGAAACACATCAATTGAGATATAATGATCTTTCTGAATTAGATAATGCTATAGATGAGGATGTTGCAGCAATTATAGTTGAGCTTATACAGGGTGAGGGTGGGGTAAATATAGCTTCAAGGGAATTTATATTAACACTTAGAGAAAAAACTATTGAAAAAGGAGCTCTACTAATAATAGATGAAATACAGACTGGTTTTGGAAGAACAGGTACAACATGGCTCTTTGAACAATATGGCATTATACCAGATATACTATTGGCTGGAAAGTCAATTGGGGGAGGCTTTCCAGTAAGTGCAGTGTTTATACCAGGCGATATTGTATCTAAGCTTGAGCCTGGAAGCCATGGCTCAACATATGGCGGAAATCCAGTTGCATGTGCTGCTGTTAAAGCATCAGTAGAGGTTCTAATAAATGAGGTTGTACCACAGCAAGCAGGTATAAAAGGATTCAAATTAATTGAAAAGCTTAGGGATAATTTAAAGAAGTATAGAATCGTAAAAGAGGTTAGGGGAGTGGGGCTTATGATAGGTGTTGATCTTAGGGTGGAGCCTACAAAAATAATAAGATGTCTTCAGGATAATGGACTTCTAGCATTAAAAGCTGGTTTAACTGTTTTACGACTCCTACCCCCATATACTATTAACGATGATGATATTATGTTTACAGTGAGTAGAATTGAAGGATGTATCTCTTCACAGTTTAGCAGTTGATATGCTTACTGATCTACTTAAGGCATATAGCCCTACAGGAGAAGAACATAGAGCTATAACTATATTGAAAGAATATGCCATTGATCTTGGGTATGAGGATGTATATATAGATGAGATTGGAAATCTCATAGCTAGCTATGGAGATGGGGATACATCTATAGCTTTTATAGGCCATATAGATACAGTACCAGGAGAATTACCAGTAGTATTTGATGGTGAGAAAATTACTGGTAGGGGGGCAGTAGATGCAAAGGGTCCTCTAACAGCACTATTTATTGGTGTATCTCAGGCACAAACATATATAGATAAAAATATTAAAGTATATTCTATAGCTGTTGTTGGTGAAGAGGGGGATAGTCGAGGAGCAAGAAATCTAATTAGTAGAGGATTTAAAACTAAGGGATCTATTATTGCTGAACCTAGCAACAATACGGGTATTGTAATTGGGTATAGGGGGAGTATTAAGCTAAAAATTCAATGCAATGGTTATGGCGGACACACGTCATCACCAATGCTAGAGAGTTCAGCATGTATTTCACTACTCAGGATCTGGAATAGTATCAGCGAAAAAATGCATGGATTTAAATACAGTGAAAATTCTTCAGCACTTCTTCACCTTTGCTGTGGAGATGGTAGTAGATACAATATCTATCCTAAATATGGTGAGATGCTAATAGATATTAGAGTTGCAATAAATGAATCACTGGAATCCATACTAAAATTCATTGATACTATAATGAAAGAGTTTAAATTGTGTACATATACCACACTAGATTATACTCCACCCATCAGAATTTCCCCAAATAATATAGCTGTAAGAGCTTTAGCAAGAGCAATACTAAAACAGGGTGAAAAGCCTAGAATGCTTTATAAGCTTGGTACAAGTGACATGAATTTACTGTATCCATATGTAACACGTAACATAGCAGCCTATGGGCCAGGTAAGTCAGAATTCTCACATAGTGATAAAGAGGAGATAACAGTTGAAGATCTAATTCACGGTATTAACACATATAGGGAGACAGCCATAGAGTTTAGCAAAATCCTGAATAGGGGAATGTACTAAACTTCACCAAGATATAGCTTTATTAGATCTTCATGTTTTAAAAGTTCTTTAGGTTCACCACCAAACTTTATTTCACCACTCACAAGCAGGTATACTTTATCAGCAATTTCGAGAGCTCTATGGGCATATTGTTCCACTAATAGTATTGTTATACCAAATTTTTCTTTTAACTCAACCACCTTCTCAAGAACTTTTTTAACCATAATTGGAGCAAGATCAGTTGTAATTTCATCAAGTAGTATAGCACTAGGGCTTCTCATCATCGCTATTGCTATTGCTAGCATTCTTCTTTCACCACCACTTAATGTACCAGCACGTCTACCTAGAAATTCTCTAAGTCTTGGGAATAGCTCTAGAACCTCATCTCTCCTCCTAATATACTCACTTCTATTTAGCTCATGAGCAGCTAATCTAAGATTTTCTTCAACAGTTAGATCAGCAAATATGTTATTCGTTTGAGTAACATAGCCTATACCCATTCTAGCTATTTCATGAGGCTTTAGACCAGTAATATCATTACCATCTAACAGTATCCTACCGCTAAATATGTCAGCAATGCCAAATACACTATTTAGTAAAGTTGTTTTTCCTGCTCCATTAGGACCTATAATAGCTGTTATTCTACCTTTTTCAGCCTCTATGTTTACATTAAATAGAACTTTTATTTTTCCGTAACCAGAACATATATTCTCTGTTTTAATATGTGTCAGAATATTTCACCCTAGATATACTTCAGCAACTCTTGGATTCTTTACAATATCACTAGAACTTCCCTCAGCTATAACCCTGCCTCTATCCATAACATATACGTAGTCTGCATACTTTAGTGCTATATCAATTCTATGCTCTATTACTAGAAATGATACTTCCATCATCTCTTTTATTGATCTAAGATTATCAAATATTCTATTAGCATATGAAGGATCAGTACCACCTATGGGTTCATCTAATGCTAATAGCTTTGCACCAGCAGCTAATGCTCTAGCAACCTCTAACATTTTAAGCTGGCCTGCACCAAGCTTGTATGTTTCCCAATCCCAGTACTTATCTAGACCAACAACTTTAAGTATTCTAAATGCTTTTTCAATATTTTTATACTCCTCCTTAATCCAGAATCTCTTAAACAACGACTTAAGTGGATACTCATTATTATTCTTCATAGCAACAAGTACATTTTCAAGAACTGTAAGCATTTTAAATGGTTGCGGTATTTGAAAGGATCTCACTAATCCATAGCTATATATCTTATATGGCGGAAGCCCAGTAATATCTATACCATTAAACTCTATCCTACCATAATCCGGCTTTAGAACCCCAGTACATACATTGACAAATGTTGTTTTTCCTGCTCCATTAGGGCCTATGAGTAGCGTTAAGCTATTTCTCACTACAGTGAGAGAAACATTATCAAGAGCAGTAAGGCCATAAAACCTCTTTGTAACACTCTTTGCTGCAAGTATTGGAATACTCATTGTTATTGTACACCTACTACATATTATATGTATTAATGTGTTTAAATTACAGAAAATTTAAAAAGTTTTATGCAGTACAAAAAGAAAAGAGAATATAAAAAACTCATATATTGATTTTTATATTGATTGTCTATTTTAATTGTTGATACTGTTTTGAATTTGGCAATTAAGCTAATAGAGTACTAGTTTACCTCCTATATACCCTCCTATATCTTTCCACAGATACCTTCCATCCTCTTTAACTATAGTTGCTATTGTATAGTCTGTTGATACTCTATCACCATTTTCATCTAGGGTAATGTAGCCAGAGACGCCAATGAACTGTTTTAGAATTGATGGCATAGCATCTCTAATCGCTAAGCCATCATATGAGCCAATGTTATTTATTGCTAATGCTATTGCCCATACAGCATCATATGTAAAGTAGGCATATGGTATAGGCTCAATACCTCCTAATCTCTCCATCAAGCGTTTCCTGAACGATTCCTTTATTGGCGATTCGCCAGTTGCTGTCATTGTATTCCAGAATTCTGTCTTAATTGTAAACTCAGCAAGTTGGGGGTCTTCAACAAGTTTACCTGTTCCATATGTTCCATCAGAGCCCTGCCACCTAACTTGTGAGAGCTCTGGATAGTTTATAGCTTCTGTAAATATACTTGCAATTTCTTCAAAGCTTATAGCAAGTACACCAACCTTCTCACTTCCGTATCTAGTTATATAATTCCTAACGATACTTGCCAATCTTGAAACTTCTACAGAGAACTCCTTTGCCTCTGGAGCATATCTAACACCATCATCAAATCCACAGCTTTCCCCACTAGCTCTACAGATATCCATGAATGTAGTCTTAGTATAGTTAAGTAGACCATCACCCCATGTATCACCCCTCCATATCGGAACAACATACCTTATTCCTCTCTCCCACATAACATAAGCTATTGCAACACCCTGATACTTATCAGGAGCAGTAAATCTAAGGATGAAGTCGTTGGGGAGGGCAAGCTCCATAGATGTAGAGCTCTGTGATATGACAACCACTTTACGTTCATTAGCATAATCTCTAATCGCTTTTACTTCACTACTTGCCATAGGCCCTACAATGGCCTTTACACCACGTCCAGCGAGAGCCATGAACTTATCAACAGCAAGCTTAACATCTACCGCAGTATCCTCTACAAACGGTTTTAATCTCCATGGCTTGCCCATTGCAGCAAGCCATGAATTTACATCTTCTACAGCCATCAGAAATGCCTCTTGACACATTTTACCATAGGTTGCTAATACTCCCGTTAAAGGTAGCAGTGCGCCAATGGGGATGTCTCCTGAGAGTCCAGCAGTAGGGATTGTCGGAGTTACTGTAACTGTTATAGTAGATGTGATAGTTGTGGGGGGAGCTGCTATAGTTGGGCCTGATATTACATAGCCTATTACTGTTCCTACTATAAGAGCTACTATTATGAGGGCTACTGCTATGGGTGTCTTCATGAGTTATATCACCACATTTCTAAAATATTATGTATAAAGCCTATTAAGTGGTATAAATATTTATTTGCTACTTTTAAAAATATTAACATATCCTTAGTGTAATATTTTTAATTAAGATATTTAAACCAGGTCTGAAATTATCTATCAACACTATTAGAGAATACCATATAAGTGTTAAACTGTATTATGGTAATAGAAAGGTGTTAAAGATATGTTAGCAATACTGTTTAGCTCTATAACATATGCTGCAATACTAGCTATAGGATGTGCATCTATAACCTTACTCTATGCATCTACTAGAACCTTTAATTTTGCTCATGCATCAATGGTTAGCTGGGGCTTCTATGTGGTTTTCATACTATATAGATTCTTTGGATATACACCATATATCTATATACCCATAGCATCAGTAGTTACAGCAGTATTTGCTATCCTTATATATCTACTTATAATAAGGAGATTGTTGAATTTAGGAGCATCTGAAATAACGCTTATGATGGTTACCCTAGGCATAGATCTAATACTTTTTGCAATTCTCAACATGGTTGTGGATATTCTAAAGAGAAATTTCGGTGTTGATGCAACAAAAATAAATATTGTGTTATCAGACCCCATTATAGCTAGGATTTGGGGTGCACCTATAAAATATATTCATATTGTATCAATAGTTACAGCTATAGTTTTAGTGATACTACTACATATATTTTTAACTAGGACTAATCTCGGTATAGCTATGAGAGCCTCTATAGAAAACCCAACTCTAGCCTCTATTCTCGGAATAGATATCAATATAGTGTATGCACTTTCCTGGTTTATAGGGGGATTACTTGCAGGTTTATCAGGGGGGCTCTTGGTGTTGTTTATGGAGGGTACCACAACCATAGGTTTTGATAGTGTTGTATACTATTTTGCTGGTTCTATAGTTGGAGGGCTTTATAGTATATATGGTGGTCTGCTTGGAGGTGCTCTAGTTGGTGTTAGTGAAAGATTTTTAACATTCTTATTATCTTACTGGATACCAGATATTATTGCATATAGATTTGCTATACCGATGATGATGCTCGTTGTAACTCTTCTTATATATCCGAAGGGGTTAGCTGGATTGGTGAGAAGGATATGAGTCTTGAATATCTTGCTATAAACTTTGGAATAGGGGCAATCCTCGCACTGAGTTTAAATATAGAGGTTGGATTTACCGGCATACCACAGTTTGGTAGAGTGATGGCTGTTCTTGTTGGTGCTCTTGCAGCAGGTGGGCTAATGAGTAGAATTGCAGCTGTATTACTTGGGCTTCCATGGGGGGTGGAATACGCTGAAAATAGTGCAAGATATGCTTCAGCAATGAGTACTGTTTTAGCAACCAGTCCACTAATGGCTATAACACTACTTATAATAACATTAATTCTTGCTATTGCACTAGGCGCCATAATAGGGTATGCAGCTGCTTTTCCAGCTTTACGACTTCGGGAAGCCTATCTGGGTATAACACTACTTTCATTTGGTGAAATACTAAGAAGTATACTCTATAACTATACCCCTCTCATTGGTGGTACAAAGGGTCTTAGTATACCAGATGTATTTAGATTTGCGCAGGGCTTTAGATCACAGACTGCTATAGCATTTATACTTCTAATAACAATAGTTATGTTAATTATTTCTGAAAGAATCAATAGATCTCCCCTTGGAAGAGCTATGAAGGCTGTAAGAGACTCTGAAATTGCTGCTGAAGTATATGGGAAGGATATAGGTACTATAAGAGCATATGCACTAACAATAGGCTCAGCAATGGCATCTGTGGCTGGAGCGCTCTACGCCCTTTTTACACAGACTATTTATGCATATCAGTTTTCACGCTATGAATTTACATTTCTTCCATGGGCATACATAATGCTTGGGGGTGTAGGTAATAATATTGGTGTTGTATTAGGTGCCCTTCTATTTTCATCTGCAAGAATGTTTATAGTAATGTACAAATATGAGATATCTACAGTAATACCCATTGATCCAGTCTGGCTAGAGTATCTCCTAACTGGATTGGTAATAGTGATGGTCACAATGTTTAGACCAAAAGGTCTCTTACCTGAGAAACCAGCATTTACACTACCTAGAAGAGTTATTGAAGAGATTAGTGAAAGAGTTAAAAGTAGTGAGTAGCTTTATCTTTCATCCTTCAACTTTTAATGATCTCTTTGCAGCATCTATATACTTCATCAATACATTAAATGCATTTTGGATATCCTCCTTAGATACAATAATGATCGTATCTGTATAGCATGATTCTATATGTATTATATTTATTGAATTTTGTGCAAGAATATTTGATACATATGCTATAACACCAGGAGTATACATTATATCCTCAGGACTTACAACAACTATAGCTGCTTGATCTTTCTGGACATATACAATATCATTATTAGCTATATTCTTTAGAAATTCATCAGCAGTATCATTATCCAACACTATAGTTGCAGTAGTAATACTCTGCATAATGGCTGTAAATCTTGATTTTATAGTAAGCTTTGCAAGTAGTGGCATGACTGTATGAAGCGCTTTACTTCTTATAGTTATTATTGTTATTCCTGTTCTAAGTTCAATTGAAGATTTTGCTAGTATGGCTAGAACCTCTTTACCAAAGATATGTCTTTCTTCAATAAGTCTATATGCATATCTTATTAAAGCCATTTTTATAGATTCTATGGGGACATCACGACCAACAATTTGTGATACTACTGGTTTTAATTTTCTTGCAAGTCTAGTAAAATTAACTATTTCTCTAGCCATACACTGTTGAAGGATCGGATCACCTGAAACAATTTCATATACAGTCTGTGATATTGAAGACATAGTTACATCTGTAACAATAATAATAGCAGTCAGTAATATGTGTATCGCTAAATGGAAAAAGGTGTTATGAGTATATGTTTAGAGTACTTAAAGCCTTAAGGGTGTAATTATTGAAGGTAGTACTGGCATATTCAGGAGGCTTAGACACTTCAACAATCCTTGTACTCCTTAGAAAAAAATACAATGCAGAGGTAATAACTGTAACAGTAGATGTTGGTCAGGAGGACGAACTTAAGGATGTTGAAGAGAGAGCGTATCAGCTTGGAGCATCAAAGCATTATACAGTAGATGCCAAGGATGTTTTTGTTGAAGGCTATATCTTTAGTGCTATAAAGGCAAATGCATTATATGAAGGCAAATATCCCCTTGGAACAGCATTAGCAAGACCATTAATTGCCAAGAAGGTAGCTGAAATTGCCATTAGTGAAGGGGCAGATGCTGTTGCACATGGCTGTACAGGTAAAGGTAATGATCAGATAAGATTTGATGTAACGTTAAAGGCGTATCTAGGGCCTGATATAAAGATAATCGCTCCTGTTAGGGAGTTAAGGCTAACAAGAAATGAAAACATTAGAATACTATCTGAATATGGATTTAAAGTACCTGAAAGTCATAAGAAGTATAGTATTGATGAGAATCTTTGGAGTAGAAGTATAGAGGGTAGCGAGCTGGACGATCCATTTAAAGAGCCTCCTGAGGAGGTATTTTCATGGACAGTATCGCCAGAGAAAGCCCCTGACAAACCGCTATACCTAGATATAGAGTTTGATAATGGGGTGCCTGTAAAGGTTAACGGAGATAGGTTGTATGGCGCTAAACTAATAAAATTCCTCAATATAGTTATAGGGTCACATGGATATGGAAGAATTGACTTGATAGAAAGTAGAGTCATAGGATTAAAAAGTAGGGAGGTCTATGAAGCACCAGCAGCATTAGCATTGATAGAAGCACACCAGGATCTTGAGAGAATAGTTTTAACACCTAAGGAGCTTAGATTTAAGAGGTTAGTTGATGAAATGTGGTGTGATTTTGTATACCAAGGACTGTGGATAGACCCTATGATGGAGCACTTCAACGCTATTATAAATTCTGTAAATAGATTTGTAAGTGGTATTGTAAGAGTCAAGGTATATAAAGGTAGTCTACGTATTGTTGGTAGAACAAGCCCCTATTCGCTATATTCACAGGAACTTATAGACTATAATAAGGGCTGGTATCCCTCAGATGCTGAGGCTAGAGGTTTTATAACTGCTCATAGCTTCTATGCGTTGACTGCACATAGGATAAGGGGTAGAAATTGGCAATAAGATATAGGGCGTTTTTAGGAGAGTCAAAAAATTTTATTGAAGATTATATCTCAAGCCTTAAATTTGATAGAGAGTTAACTAAGTATGTAGCTATGGTTATACTTGCCCATGTAAAGGCGTTAGGAAGTAGTGGTTATATCCCTAAGGACTATGTACAGAATATAGTAGGTGAGTTGGTAGATATTGTAAAAACTGATGGTGAAAAGATATATAGGTGGATTGAAGAGAAGAAAATGAAATTTGAGGATATATTTGAGGCTATAGAGTCCTATCTATATGATGTAGTAGATGGTGGTGCAGGATATATAGCTTTAGGTAGAAGTAGAAATGACCATGTTGCTGTAGCATTAAGATTATATGCAAGGGATACTCTATACGACATTCTAAGTAGTTTAATAGAGTTGAGGAAAGTACTGTTAGAAAAAGCATCTGAGTATAGAAACATTATGTTTCCATTTTTTACACATCAACAACTAGCACAATGTGGTAGTGCAGCACTGTATTTTTTATCATACGAACATTCACTATCAATAGTATGGAAACACTTACTACAGCTACAGGATGTGCTTTCTGAAAATCCTTTAGGTTCAGGTGCTGCAGCAGGTACAATGGTTCCTTTAGATATGGGGTTGCTTTCAAGATATCTATGTCTTAACCAAGAGATTTTGCCTCCATACTACGCCACAGGCTCTAGACAGTTTCTCCTATCTATAGCCTCTGGTATAGTGTTAGCTTTAAGTGAATTGAGTAGAATGTCTGAAGACTTAATATTTATAAATAGCGTTATTCCATCTGCTATTGAGTTTCCAGTGGAACACATAGCAACAAGCAGCATTATGCCACATAAAAGAAATTTGGTAACGCTGGAGATTGCTAGAGCTAAAATTTCTAATATTATGGGGCTTTTTACTTCAATGTTGATGATATATAAATCTATACCTTATGGTTATAACCTGGATCTACAAGAGATAAACAGAATATATATAGATATAGTCTCTAGCACTATTACTACTATTAATATATTTGTAGATCTTATCCAGGGAATTAAATTAAATGAGGATAGAATTCTTAAATACATTGAGGATAAACCGTGTTGGAGTAGCGATGTTGTAGAGTATATAGCGATGAGGAAAGGTAAACCAGTTAGAGAGGTGTACTTCCAGATAGCTAAACAGCTAAAAAACTATAGGCAAAATGGTGAGGCTCTAGCCAAAATTCTACTAAATATAGGTATTCAGCCTAATAGTGTATGGAGTATTATAAGAAGTAAGCCTATTGAAACATATATTAAGAAGATGATTGAGGGAGCATGGAAAGCACTTGAAGAGGATAGAAAGTTTGTTAAAGACAGTGTAGAAAATGTGGAGAGATGTATAGCAGAGCTTATAAGTGGAGTCCACCAAGTGTAGGTGAGGGTCTTTGACATATATAGCAATGCCAAAGTTAAACTGCAAAACGGGGTTAAAGGCAAGACTACTACTTAAAGATGGTACAGCTATAGAGGGCTGTGGATTTGGGGTAGCTGATACTAGAGTAGGTGAAGTTGTTTTTTCAACTGGAATGACAGGCTATACGGAAGCGTTAACTGATCCAAGCTATGCTGGACAAATACTTATATGGACACATCCAATGGTTGGATGCTATGGCGTTCCAGAAAGAGAACATGAATACTGTGGCATACCACTAAATTACGAATCTGATAGGATCCAGGTTGAAGGCTTTATAGTATCTGAATTACCTCATCCTAACCACTATTTATCAATTGGAGATTTGAATGCATGGCTAGAAAGATATGGAATTCCTGGGATGTTTAGAGTTGATACAAGGTATTTAGTTAGGAAGATAAGGGAGTATGGAGTCATGATGGGTGTACTAGCAGTATTTAATGAAAAAGAGGAGGTTGCGTGGAGTGAACTTGAAAGTAGGCTAAAGGTTAGTGAAAAGTATGACAATATAAATTTTTCATACATGGTCTCGCCAAAAAATGTAGTTATACATGAGCCTATGGATAAAGCTGTAGCTACAATATCTGTACTCGACTGTGGTATAAAGTATGGTATAGTGAGATGGTTATTGAGACAGGGGTTTAGAGTTATTAGATATCCATGTTGGACAGACTCAAAAACTTTAATTGATAATGGCGATGGGATTTTATTAAGTAATGGACCGGGTAATCCAGCAGTTTTAGTAGAGCAAATAAAAACTGTAAGAGAGGTTGTAGAGTCAGGTAGACCTGTTCTAGGTATCTGCCTAGGCATGCAGCTAATTTCTTTAGCACTAGGTGCTAAAGTATATAAACTTAGGTATGGTCATAGAGGACCAAATAAAGGTGTTGTGGATGTTCTTACTAAGAAGAGCTATATAACAACACAGAACCATGGATATGCAGTAGATGAGAATAGTTTAGAGGATGCAGGGCTAATTACATGGTTTAAGAATATTGATGATGGTAGTCTAGAGGGTGTAATACATAAGGAACTACCAGTAATAGCGACTCAGTTTCATCCAGAGGGTGGTCCAGGACCCCACGACACTACATGGGTCTTTAGCAAATTTAAGATGATGGTGAAAAATGGTGGAGGCTGTTAAAAAAGTTTTGGTTATAGGATCTGGAGCTATAAAGATTGCAGAAGCAGCAGAATTTGACTATAGCGGTAGTCAGGCTTTAAAAGCACTTAAAGAGGAGGGTATAGAAACAATACTTATAAATCCAAACATTGCAACCATACAGACAGGGCATAGATTTGCTGATAAGGTGTACCTATTACCGGTAAAACCCGAATTTGTAGCTAAGGTTATAGATATTGAGCGACCTGATGGTATAATGATTGGTTTTGGTGGACAAACAGCACTAAGCATAGGTGTAAGACTATATGACAGTGGTGTGTTATCAAAATATAGCATTAAGGTTTTGGGTACACCTATAGAGGGGGTTAGAAGAGCACTATCAAGAGAGTTATTTAGGAAGACTATGACGGAGTATGAGATACCCATTCCACCAAGTATAGCAGCTAGGAGTACTGATGAGGCTATAGATGCTGCTAACAAATTAGGTTATCCAGTTATGGTTAGGGTGAGCTTTAATTTAGGGGGTGCTGGTAGTTTTGTTGCTTGGAGTGAGAAGCATCTCTTAAGAAGACTTAGAGCAGCGTTTGCACAGTCTGAAATTGGTGAGATTCTCATTGAGAAATACCTACATCACTGGAAGGAGATAGAGTTTGAGGTTGTAAGAGATGCTTATGATAATGTTGCTGCTATAGCATGTTTGGAAAATTTGGATCCTATGGGTATACATACAGGTGAATCAATAGTTATTGCACCATGTCAAACTCTTACTGATTATGAATATCAGCTAAATAGAAATCTATCTATAGCTGTTGAAAGAGCTATAATGCTTATTGGAGAGGGTAATGTACAGCTTGCTCAAAATCCGTGGAATAGTGATGAGATCTATGTTATAGAGACCAATCCTAGGATGTCTAGAAGTAGCGCACTAGCTAGCAAAGCAACAGGTTACCCGCTTGCATACATAGCAGCTAAGCTAGCCTTGGGATATAGGCTGTATGAAGTTATTAATAAGGTTACTGGAAAGACTTCTGCATGTTTTGAGCCAAGTCTAGACTATGTCGTTGTAAAGATACCTAGATGGGATCTAGATAAATTTGAATATGCTGAGAAAAGTCTTGGTACTGAAATGAAGAGTGTAGGAGAGGTTATGGCTATTGGTAGAAGTTTTTTGGAGGCTTTACAAAAGGCCATAAGAATGCTTGATATAGGTGAACCAGGTCTTGTTGGAGGTCCAATATATGAGGATGATACAATATCGCTTAACTATGTGGTGGATAAGATTAGAAAGAGAGAGCCTTACTGGCCTATATGGATTGCAAAGGCATTTAAATATGGTGTGAATATCGATAGAATATATGATTTAACTGGTATTGATAAGTACTTTCTTAGACAGATAAAGGATGTTGTTGATTTCTATGAAAAGTTGAAAAAAAGTTCTACAGATGACTCTGATTTGCCTACAGTAATTGCTGAGGGTAAGAGGCTTGGATTTAGTGACGAACAACTTGGTAAAATGCTTAGAAAGAACCAGGATGAGATAAGGAGCATTAGAGTGAAGTATGGCATAAAGCCTGTAACAAAACAGATAGATACCCTTGCAGCTGAATGGCCTGCTAAAACCAACTATCTATATTTAACATACAATGGTTGGGAACATGATATATCCTATGCAAGTTCAAAGCCAAAGATAATAATTCTTGGTGCTGGAGGGTTTAGAATAGGCGTTAGCGTTGAATTTGATTGGAGTATAGTTATGTTTGCAGATGAAGTTAGAAAGCTAGGTTATGAGGTTATAGTAATTAACTATAATCCTGAGACTGTATCAACGGATTGGGATATGAATGAAAAGCTATACTTTGATGAGATTACAGTTGAGAGAGTTCTTGATATATATGAGCTTGAGAAACCGTTAGGTGTAGTAGCCTTTTTAGGTGGTCAGATATCAAATAATATTGCATGGGAGCTTGAAAAGAGGGGTGTCGTTCTCCTTGGTACCTCTGGGGCAAGTGTGCATAGAGCTGAGAATAGAGCTCTCTTTAGTGAATTGCTCGACCATTTAGGTATAAAGCAACCTCCATGGGTAGCGGCAACAAGTGTAAATGAGGTTGTTAAGTTTGCAGAAGATGTAGGCTATCCAGTCCTCATTAGACCAAGTTATGTTTTAAGTGGTTCAGCTATGAAAATAGCGTGGAATAAGAAGGAGCTTATAGAATTTATTGTGAGAGCTGCTAAAGTATCACCAAAATATCCTGCAGTTGTATCAAAGTTTATCGATGGTGCTATAGAGTTTGAAATTGATGCTGTTGGAGATGGATCAACGGCGATAGGAGCTGTAATAGAACACATTGAGCCTGCAGGAATCCATAGTGGAGATGCTACAATGGTTCTACCGCCAAAATATCTACCGTGGGATGCTATTTTAAGAGCGTCAAAAATTGCTATGGAGCTAAATAGTACACTGAATATAAAGGGTCCCTACAATTTACAGCTTCTGTATAAAGATGGCGAAGTGTATGTTATTGAGCTTAATCTTAGGGGCAGTAGATCTATGCCCTTTACAAGCAAAGTTACAGGCTATAATCTTATGAGGGCAGCTATAGAAGCTTCTCTAAATGGTGTCTTGACAAGTGTAGTTGAAAAGAATAGATTTAATTTACTGTTACCAAAGTGGTTTGGTGTAAAATCACCCCAATTTTCGTGGGCTAGGCTAAGGGGTGCCTATCCATTTCTAGGGCCTGAGATGAGGAGTGTTGGAGAGGTTGCATGTTTGGGTAGAGTGTATGAAGAGGCATTCATACTAAGTTGGTTAAGTGTAGCAGGCAATAGGCTACCAGAAAAGAATGGAAAGAAGATATTGATATATACCCCTGAACCAAAGAATGAATATATAGATATGTTATCAGAAGCAAGCAGAATACTAGATAGTATTGGATATACTGTTGTAACTATTGAAGGTATGGAGATTAAAAGTAGTGAAAGGGTAGTTCTAAGGAGTATTGAAGATGAAATTATAAGGGGGGGTATAGAGCTTGTAATAACAACAGGCTACAATCCTGAAAAAGATTATAGAATTAGAAGATTAGTTGTAGATCTAGGGATGCCAATAGTACTCAACCACAGACTAGGTCTTGAACTCTCAAAGGTGATGGCATTTATTGGAGGGCGATACTATGACTTAAATATAGGGGAGCTTAAGGAGTTTTGGGATAGTCAAGAGAAAATCATTAAAATTATTTAATTGTAAATCATCCTTAATCTATTTACATCACTAACATATATTTAAATTTTGTATCCCTTGGCTAATTTTATAGCAGAGGTAATCTTATGACTAATACAAATGTTCATATTGTTAATATATCTAGAAGTAGATATGCTGTTATAGAGCCTTTTCCAATTAATAGAGTTAAAGTTACTGATGATTTCTGGAGGCCGAGGCTAGAGACATTAGCAAGTGTCACATTGCCACTACAATTTATAAAGATTGTAGAAACAAATAGACTGGAAAATTTTAGAGTAGCATCAGGAAGGGCTAAGGGAGCATATAAAGGTTTGTTGTTTAATGATTCAGATGTATATAAATGGATTGAGGCATCGGCATATATATTAGCATATAATTGGAATGAAGAACTATACAAAATGGTTACTACTGCAATAGAAGAAGTCATTGCAGCACAGCAACCAGATGGCTACATAAACACCTACATTACAATAAATAATCTTAAGAGATGGGCAGACCTAGCGTGGAGTCATGAACTTTACTGTGCAGGACACTTGTTTCAGGCAGCAATTGCAGTAAAAAGAAGTCTTGGGAGAGCCGAGCTGTATGCAGCATCTTTAAAATTTGCTGATTTATTGAAAGATACATTTGGGTGGGATGAAGGGAAGCTGAAAACAGCTGATGGTCATCCGGAGGTGGAAATAGCACTTATAGAGCTCTATAGGGAGAGTGGTAAGAAAGAATATCTTGATTTAGTGGAATTTTTCGTAGAGGTAAGGGGTAGGGGGTATATAACCAATACAGTAATGTCAAGACCTAAACCCTCACCCGAATATGTCGTAGATCATAAGCCAATAAGAGAGTTAGACGATGTTGTTGGAAGTCATGCTGTGAGAGTGCTATACTATATGGCAGGAGCTACTGATTTGTATATAGAGAATGGTGATAAGGGGTTATGGCTTGCATTAGAGAGACTTTGGAGAAAAATTATTGATAAAAAGATGTATATTACATATGGATTTGGTTCAAGGTATGAAGGGGAGGCATTTGGTGAAGACTATGAATTACCGTGTGAACGAGCCTACAGCGAAACTTGTGCATCTGTAGCAGCAGCTATGTGGGCATGGAGAATGTTTTTAGCATCTGGAAAACCAGAATATGTAGAAATATTAGAATCTATTCTATTTAATTCAGCACTAGCCGGCATCTCTATTGATGGTACTAAGTATTTCTATGTTAATCCACTTGCTGATTATCATGCAAAGCATCAGAGGCAACCTTGGTTTGAATGTGCATGCTGTCCACCTAATATCGCACGGCTTCTAGCCTATCTTCCATCAATGATATACTCCTTTTCGAGAGTTGATAGAAGCATAATGGTGAATCTATTTATAGGAAGTAAAGCTATGTTTGAAGTAGATGGGAATAGATTTACAATTTCTATAGAGACTAGCTATCCATGGTATGGCAAGACAATTATTAAAATTGAGCCAGAGAAAATCGACGAAATACCAATTATGGTTAGAATACCTTCATGGGCAGAAAACCCCACTATTCTAGTCAATGAAAAAGAGTTTAGTGGAGAGCCTGGAAAATATATAAAAATTGTTAAAGCATGGGATAGAGGTGATAGAATAGCTATAGAATTCAAAATGAGACCTAAGTTTATAAAGTCACATCCATATGTGGAAGCAAGTTATGGTAGGGTAGCTATAAAGAGAGGACCTATGGTCTACTGTATAGAAGGGGTAGATAATAAGGAATTTGATGTAAGAGATTTAATTATAGATCTACACTCAGCTAACCTTACTGAAATTTTTAGAAGTGATATCCTTAATGGTGTTATGACAATAGTGGGAGAAGGATATGTTGATGAAACTATACGCCATATTAACAAACTTTATTACGAATATATAGAAGATGTTCCAAAGATTAAGAAGGTTAGATTTGTAGCAATACCATACTATGCATGGAATAATCGAGGAGCAACGCAAATGACTGTATGGATGAAAACACGGTAATAGTGGGGTAGAGCAGGGGGTTTGGTTGAGAGAGTATCCAAAATATGCCATAGCAGCTGTTGGAGCTGTACTTATATTAAATGATAGTATTATTCTAGTTAAAAGAGGATATCCACCTGCAAAGGGTAGATGGTCGATACCGGGGGGTGTTATTGAGGCAGGTGAAAAGATATTTGATGCAGCTAAAAGAGAATTATATGAGGAAACAGGTCTTACTGCTAATCCACTAGGCATAGTGTATATAATAAATGATGTTATTAGGGATGCTAAAGGTAATATAAGATACCATTATTTAATACTAGATGTTCTATTTGATTCAAAGAGTATTAAAGGTGTACCTAAACCAGGTGGTGATGCTATAGATGTAGCATGGATTTCATTAAAGGAGGCACTTGAGAGAAGCGATATTTCAAGCACGACTAAGCAATTAATTACCAAATTAATTAAAAATAGATATTATCTTCTTCAAGTTGAGGAAATGGAGTTCTCCTTAATTTAAACATGTGGTGAACTTATTGCATGTAAAGGTTTTTATAGGTAGAATATACACTCAATTCAAGCCTGTAAAAACTGTTGAGTGTTTAATTACGTCATTTGGACGGGTCATATATGCAGGTTCTACTAATGTGTGTGAATATATATGTAGAAATACATCATGTGAACATATTAAGGTTGATGGTGTTGCACTTCCAGGTTTTGTTGATCCACATATCCATATGGATGCACTTGGAATTAATCTACATGCAATTGATTTAAGAGACGCAAAAAGTATAGATGAAGTTAAGAAACTCATTAAAATATATAGTGGGAGAGTAATCAGTGGATGGATTATTGGTCGTGGATGGGATCAGGAGAAATTTATAGAGAAAAGAATTATAACAAGGCATGATATTGATGCTGTAGTTAGAGAATTGCCAGTGTTATTATTAAGAGTCTGTGGGCATCTTGGTGTTGTTAACACTAAGGCTATGGAGCTCTTAAAGCTTACTGATATATTTAGATGTGATCCAAATGTAGATGCTATAAATGGTGTTGTTAAAGAGGATGTATTGGAGTATATATGGAGGAAAATAGATATTGATGTAGATAGCTATAGAAGAATTTTAGATTCTGCTCAGAGATATATCATTGAACACGGAGTTACATCAATTGGATTTCTTTCTGCACCTATAAATATTATACCCACCCTCATCTCAATGGATTTAGAAAATAGGCTTTGGATTAGAACCCACCTCTATCTAGATGCTATCTATAGTAATATCTTTAAATCAATTGGTTTAAAGAGAGGGTTTGGAGATGAATTTTTGAAGTTTATGGGAATAAAAATCTTTATTGATGGTTCTCTTGGGGCTAGAACAGCTCTTCTCACTTTACCATATAATGATGATCCTAGTAATTATGGTGTTGAGAGAATATCCACCAATACTTTAGCACAAATTCTTAACTGGGCTAAAGAAAATAGTATAGATGTTGCTCTACATGCCATAGGGGATAAAGCACTTGATATTGCTTTATACTCGATAAGAAATACTTTATCAAATAACTATACACGAATTGAGCATGCATCTATAGTTAGAGATGATCAGTTAGATGGATTAAAAGGTCTTCGTATTGCTGTACAGCCACATTTTATATTGTCTGATTTCTGGGTTGTAGATCGGGTGGGTGTTGAAAGAGCTCGATATGTATATAGAGTTAAGAGTTTAATAGATAGAAATATTGTATTAGGCTTTTCAACAGATGCTCCAGTAGAGGATATAAATCCTTGGAGAACAATATATGCAGCTATTACCAGAGGTGCTTTTGAGGGTATAGAGCTAGCGAAATACACATATGATGAGGCAATAGATGTTGTAGAGGCATTACATCTCTATACTAAGGGTTCTAGCCAATTGCTATTGCGAAACGATATTGGATGTTTAGAGCCTGGCTGTTTAGCTGATATTAATGTAGTTGATAGAGATCCTCTTAAACTAGATCTTCATGAATTAAAGAGTATCAGGACTTTAAAGGTATTCATAGAGGGTAAGAACGTTTTCTTATAGCAAATCCCTATTAGTTACCTAGTGTTTTACTTAATTAGTGTATCTGAGATGCATAAAGAATTATATGATGTTATTATTATAGGGGGTGGAATAGCAGGATCTTCAGCAGCTTTATACACAGCAAGACAGGGGCTTAGAACAGCAATTATAACAATGGATGTTGGAGGACAATTGAGGTATGCTAATGTTATTGAGAATTATCCTGGTATAGAATTGATTGGTGGACTAGATCTAGTATTAAAGGTACAGAAACAGGCTATAGCATTTGGTGCTGAAATATTTATAGATGAAGTAATACTGCTTAATAAAAGTGAAGGAATATTTATTGTAAAGACGAGAAGGGGAAGCATACTAGAATCACTAAGTGTAATTGCAGCATGTGGAAAAGCTCCTAAAAAACTTAGGGTTAGGGGTGAGGAGAATTTTATTGGTAAAGGACTTAGCTATTGTGTAGTATGTGATGGGCCGCTGTATAAGGGTCGAAGGATAGCTCTAAATAGCTTTGGTGAAAATGGTATTGAAGCTCTAAATCTCCTAGCGCCAATAGCTAAAGAGCTAATCTATATAGTGCCAACAAAAACTGATGTAAGTATACAGGAGGCGGTGAAGTACGGTAATGTATCTGTGTACTCAGGCTATAGAGTTGTTGAACTATATGGGGATGAGAAACTTGAGAAGATTGTAGTTATGAATGGGAATGGAGATAGAGAAGTTGTTGATGTTGATGCTCTATTTATTGAACTGGGTTTTGAAACCCAAATAGATTTTCTAAAACCGTATGTAGATATAAATGAGAGGAATGAGGTGGTGGTAGACAAATATGGTACTACAAAAACTGAAGGTCTATTTGCAGCAGGTGATCTAGTAGATATGCCATATAAACAGGCGGTAGTATCAGCGGCAAGTGGTGTAATAGCTGCATTATCTGCTATAAATTATGTTAATAGAAGGAGAGGTATTGTGAAAAATTTTGTAAGTGATTGGAAGAAGAGTGGGGTATCTCAGCAAAGAAGGTTATTTAGACTCTAGATATTTTTGTTAATAATGTTATGTATCAGGTTTATTAACTCTTTTAATTGTCTATAGTGTAGCTGTCCCTTGGCAGTTGGTGTATCTATATAGCCGTAGATTAGTTTAGAACCTAGTAATGCATATGCTATTCTTTCTAGAGGATCTATTGACATTGGGAAGGCAGCTATATTCTCTCCAAGCTCAAGAAGTTGAATTAAAAAGTTTCTATATCCAGGGAATGGCTCTACTACTATTTTTACAATGAATGCCCTATCCCTATATCTAAGCACCTTCTCTATTACATAATCTATATTAGGTTTTAAACCTATAAAGTGCATAGATACAATTGCATTATTGTATTCAACATTAAATCTCTCTATAAAGGATACCTCAACATCATATAGTATTCCTAGATCTCTTAATCTTTTTAGTAGCTCTATTTTGATATTAGGGTCATGAAGCTTTGCACCACCCTCATTAAATTCTCTAAGTGTTACAATAACTTTTTTATCCTTTAGTAAACTATAGTCTATCTCTAGTGGGTTATCCATATAGTCTATTCTAAGCTCAATAAAATCTGCATCATTTATAGCTAATGCTATTCTCAAATCCTGTATGTTTAAAATAGGCTTTGATGCAACTATAAATGGTCTATTCAATCTTTCCACATATATTCACCTAATACCTATGAGATTTATTAACTTAGATAAATTCTTCCTCCAATTAACTTTAGGTCTCTCCAAAAATAGGGATTGCTTTTAGATATACATTCAGCATTGTCTATTACTCCACTGCTTCTAACAGCTATTGATGCTATCATCATAGCAATTCTATGATCATTTGGGCAAATAATTCTACCCTCTCTAGGGCTGCCCCCTATAATCTCAATATAGTTTTCTCTATCATAAGCTTCAATACCAAAGCTTTTTAGTGCTAAAACTATTGTGTTTCTTCTATTGCTTTCCTTAATTGCAAGTCTTTCAACATCTCTAATAATTGTAGTTCCCTTAGCCACTGCAGCTAGAGGTGCTATAGAGGGTGCTAGATCAGGTGAATCATCAATATTTATCTCTATTGCTCTATAGCTACCGCTAGACTCAACATACCAAACACCATCTCTATACATACTCACTGCATTCATTGATCTATATATGTCAACTATACTATGGTCTCCAAAAAAGCTATAAGGTCTTGGCAATCCATATATAGATATATAGCCATCTGATAGTATAGCAGCTGCAGCATAGAATGACGCTAAAAGATAGTCACCAGGTATAGAGCCTATATATGGAGCTATATCTTTGCAAGGCTCAACATCAATCCTATTGCTATATATATGGACAGTCCCACCTAGACTGTTTATAAGCTCAGCTGTTAAATTTATATAGCTTCTAGAAGCAGCTTTCCCCCTAATTTTTATAGTTCCACCTCCAGCTATCATTAATGCTATCATAAGGCCTGAGATATACTGGCTACTTTCACCACCATATATTTCAATATATGGATCTCTAATCCTTCCCTCCATAGTAATTGGAAGACTAGTGCTAGAGAATATTACCCCCTTTTCACTCAATGCTTCAATTATAGCATTTAGGGGTCTTCTTCTAAGACTCTCACTACCATCAATAGTAATTCTTCCACCAATTACCGCCGCTATTGGTATAAACATTCGTAAAACTGTTGCAGATCCTCTAAAAAATGTGTAGGTACTATGTAGTTTAAGTAACATTGGTTTATAGAACCTACTTCCATTAATAGTAACATTAAACACCTTTATAGCATCTAGAGCATCCAATATATCTTCTGATAAAACTAAATTATTTAATTCAATGTTTGTTAACAAAGATAAGAATAGTAATCTTATTGCCCAACTTTTTGACTGAGGTGCTGCTATAGAGCCTTTAATAATAGATTTTTTTATTATAGCTCTCATTTTTATCTCCATTACTTGGAGCTAATCATTTTATAATGAAATTCTAACGGGTTTTGCTACTTTTACAGTACCATATGTAGAGAAGTAGTCTATAATGGGACCACCATCACCTTCTCTACATACAGCAAATATTGTTGGTCCATTACCTGATACACCAGCTGCTAAAGCTCCTAACTCAATGGCTCTCCAAATTATATTTTCGTCATATCCCAATATTCTAGCAATATAAATACCATTCATTGTCATTGCCTTAAATATATTGCCTGAATAGGCTACCTCAAATATATATTTAAATACATGGTAGTGTCTTCGCATTTTCTCGACATCTACATTCTTTCTACTGTCTTTAAACAGTAGAACTACATTGAGATCATCTCTAAAATCACTAACATTAAGTATATGCATATTTAGATTATCTGTAAATACTACACCTCCATAGAAAGCTGCTGCAGCATCATCCAATGCACCAGTGATAGACACACCAGCTATTTTCGATAATTCTGCAGCTAATCTTGGTATTGATGGCTCATATATATTGAACTTATGGATTATAGCTTTAATTGTTGCTACAGCAACAGCACTACTACTCTTAAGACCACTTGCCTGTGGAATTTCTGAATGTATGTCTATCTTAAGTGGAGGTAAAGCATATTTTTTCATAAAATAGTTTGCTATAGTCTCTATAAGTGGTGATTGATATCTGCATATAGATTTACATAAACTAACCTCGGTATGAACCTTAAGATTTATGGCTATTACAGAGCCAAGCCATGCTGGTATAGCATTTACTATTGAGATTCCCCCATATGCATACATAGCTCTCTATACCGCTTCCATCTATTGGAGATGGTATCTGCTATACTATCAGGTATTTTTACTAAGGGTATAAGTCCAGATCTCATTGCATGGTCAACAATTACAAGTGCCGTCATTGCTTCAACAACAGCAACACCCCTTATACCTATACATGGATCATGTCTTCCCCTAATGGATATTGTTTTTTCTTCTAGCGTCCTTAAATCAATTGTTTTTTGCGGCATCCTTATAGAGCTAGTTGGTTTAAATGCGCATCTAAACACTATGGGCTCACCAGTTGTAATACCGCCCAATATACCACCACTATAGTTATAACGCCAACCAATTCCAGAATCTTTAACCACAATTTCATCTAGTACACTACTACCTTTAGTTTTTGCATACTTAAATCCAAGCCCTACTTCAAAACCTACAACGCCTGGGATAGACATTACAGCCTTAGCAAGATCAGCCTTAATTTTATCAAATACAGGTTCGCCTAATCCAGCAGGGGGATTCTTTACAAACACTTGTACAATAGCTCCATAGCTATCACCTACCTTTATAATATTTTCAATCATATCGATGAATATCTTTTCATACTTTTTTAGACATGGTTTAACAGGACTACACCTAGAGCTGAGAGCTTCTTCAAACACTATCTCATCAACTATTTCAACATCTCCTATAGACACTATACATCCGGCAATCCACACGTCTAAAGCCATTAGCAACTTCTTCGCTATAGCACCAGCGGCAACTCTTGCAACAGTCTCTCTACCACTAGCTCTTCCACCACCCCTATAATCCCAATTCGCAAACCCATATCTGGTAATATATGGAAGATCTGCATGTCCAGGTCTTGGTGAAAACCTTATTTCTTCATAGTAGGAGGAATCAATATCTGTATTTCTTACTATAATTGTTATGGGCATTCCTGTAGTTCTACCATTAAATACACCTGATAATATCTCTACTCTATCTTCTTCCATCCTCGGAGAAACCATTCTATAGCCAGGCCTACGGAAGGAGAGTTCATACTCAATATCACTACTATCTAGGGGTAAACCAGCTGGAACACCATCTACTACAACGCCAACTGCAGGTCCATGGCTTTCTCCAAAGGTTGTAATCTTAAATAGTTTACCGAATGAGTTTCCTGGCATAGAGATACCTAATAACTCTATCCTCTGAAAATGTTATACCATTCCATATTTTCTGTGCCTCTAAAGCCTGTCTCACAAGTATCTTAATACCATCAATAACCTCTATACCTTTACTTCTAGCTTTTTTAATCAATACAGTTTCAACAGGGTTATAAACAAGTTCTACAACAAGCTTTGCTGTAAGACAGTTATCGTGTACAAATGATGGATTTGGAGTTGCATTTACAACAACATCAACTTTATCCAGACATCTATCCCCTACATACGCTTTGTATCCTAGATTATTAAGTCTTTTAACAAACGTTATTGCTCTTTCAATACTTCTATTCACAATATAGAGTTTGCATCCAAGATCCCCTAATGCTATGGCGGAAGCCTTTGCAGCCCCACCTGCCCCATAGATATAACATATCATATCTTCAAGATTCTCCATTCTCTCCATTACAAGACTCTTAATAGCTATATAATCTGTATTATACCCATATCCTCTATGGATAGTGTTTACAGCGTTTATTTTCTCAGCATTGTGGTCAATACCATTTAAAAACTTTATTACCTCCTCTTTATACGGTATAGTAACATTAAGACCTTCACACAACTCTAGCAGTGCAGGAATAATCTTATCAAATTTTTCTCTAGCTACATCAAATGCTAGATATATGGCATTATATCCAACCTCCTGAAATACATAGTTGTGTATTGCTGGTGATAGTGTATACGATATGTTATGGCCTATTAATCCAAATAATTTTGTATCTATATTTATCCAAGACATTTTTCTATAGCAGACCTCATTTCATTAATTGAAATTTTATAGGGGGTCCACGAACCCAATGATGTTGGTATTGGGAGATATATATAGTCACCATGCCTCTTTTTATCCTTTAGCATAGCATTCAATAGAACTTCTTGTTCAACTCTAATATTAAGTTCTCTTAGTGATGTGGGAAGACCATACATTTTTAGAATATTTACAAGAATATCAACAACACCTTTCTCCGTAATACCAATACCTTCTCCAATAATAGCCTCACACACCATACCAACAGCTATAGCCATGCCATGTGGTACAGCAAATCCTGTGACAGCCTCTATAGCATGTCCAACTGTATGGCCATAGTTTAAAACAATTCTAACGTTTTTTAACTCATATGGGTCGTGTTTAACTATAGATAGTTTATTTATTGTTGACCTATATACTATGTATTCAATAGCTTCATAATCTCTATCTAAAATTCTAGTGCTATTACTAGATAGATATTTAAATAGTTCATAGTCTAGTGTAGCACCATATTTAATAACTTCGGCAAGACCGCCTATGAATTCTTTTCTAGGTAGAGTATCTAAATATATTAAGTCGGATATAACAATGTGTGGTTGGTAGAATGAGCCTATAATATTCTTAATACCATGAAAGTTAACAGCATTCTTACCACCAAGGGCAGCATCAACCATACCTAGTATTGTTGTAGGTATATTTATTAATCTAATACCTCTCATATATATAGAGGCTGCAAATCCTGCGACATCTGTAAGTGCTCCTCCTCCAAGGGCAATTATATAGTCTCTTCTTTGGAACCCTTTTTCAGAAAGAAGCTGTATAATTTGCATAACTATATTTATATCCTTTATTTGGTCGCCTCCAGGTAGAACAATTTCATGTGGTTTAGTCTTTAGGGTACTTATAACATATTTTGGATCAACAGCATCTTGTCTAACTATGAGGACATTACCATTAATCTCCTTCTCTAGAATCTCCCTAACTATACCTCTACCTATAAATACTTTTGTATTTGAACAACATATAGATTCTTCTACTACTCTCATATATATCTCCCTATAGCTTTAGCAATAGCCTTAGCTTTCTTCATAAGATTTTCAAATTGCTCTATATTTAATTGCTGTTCAGAATCACTTAGAGCTTTTTCAGGGTTTGTATGAACTTCAATTATAAGCATGTCTGCTCCAGCTGCTATACCTGCTAGTGCAAGTGGTTCAACTATATCCCTTCTACCAGCAGGATGACTTGGATCTAATGCTATAGGTAGATGTGTAAGTGTTTTTGCTACTGCAAATCCAGCTATATCTAGAGTAAACCTAGTACTTTTCTCAAATGTTCTTATACCTCTTTCACATAGAACTATATTACCATTACCTTCTAGAAGTATATATTCAGCAGACAAAATCCATTCCTCAACAGTCATACCAAATCCACGCTTAAAAAGTATAGGCTTATTAAGTTTACCAGCCTCCCTAAGAAGGGTATAGTTTTGCGCATTTCTAGCACCAATTTGAATCATATCAGCATATCTGGCTATAAGACCAGCATTTCTTACATCCATAAGCTCTGTAACTATAGGTAGACCTACAGAATCTGATACTCTTTTAAGTATCTTTAAACCCTCCTCACCAAGTCCTTGGAAGGAGTAGGGGTTAGTTCTAGGTTTAAATGCACCACCTCTTAGCATATGGGCACCAGCTCCTTTAACAGCCTTTGCTATCTCCATCATCTGTTCCTCATCTTCAACAGCACAAGGGCCAGCAGCTACAACTATACCTCTTCCACCAACTTCAATACCACCTACATTAACTATTGTTTTATCTCTCCATTCATTTGATGCTAGTTGGTAGGGTCTTTTAACCTTTATTTTAACCTTTATTGACTGATCCTCAATTTTCTCAACTAGGCTATCAGGCCAAGCAACAACAAGCTTTAATCCATATATATCTACAACCCTATATGATGCTGAGGAATCTCTTATCTTTTCTATCAGTGATGAATATTGGGAGCCTTCCTTCAAAATAAATAGCATATTTATTCACCTAGACTTTCAACTACATTCTTTAAAATCTCAATAGCCTCTTTTCTTACAAATGTTGAAAAGGGATTTACCTTCTGAATTTCAAGAACAACATCCTTTAAATGTTTAAGTTTTTCAACGATAGCTTTAATTTCTCTATATGTTGGAGTTGAAAGTTTATCTACATTACCAATACCTAGTTCCTGTGAAAGTTTTTCAGAAGCTCTTGAAAAAGCCATAAGATATAGGTGTGTAAGAACTTGCACAATAGCCATTGCTTTTTCATGTTCCTCGAAACTCACTATAATAGGTTCTAAGCCAGCTGAAAGCCATAGGTTAGCCACATCTTGAATTACAGCAACACTAGATTTAGATGGTATTATAGCTATTTTTTCGCCAATAGGTGGTGTAAGAGGTCCAAATAGTGGGTGTGTAGATATATACATAAAGTTTTTAGATAGTGATTTATGCTCAAGATAGTTAAATACCCATGACTTAGATGAAAGAATGTCCATAACTACTTTATTTTCAAAATATACAGTCACTTCATCTACGTACCCACTTGTAAAGGCGTTAAATGGTAGAGCTAGGACTATATATTCTCCAAATCTAGTAGCGGATTCTACATCCATGTAGGAGCATCCAAGATCGCTAGACAATTTCTTAGCTTTATCTAGGTTTCTTCCAGTTATTACCACACTATGACCTGCTTTAATAAGTTGTCTAGCGAGTACTCTAGCCATATTCCCATATCCAATAAATGTTATAGATCTTTGTATCTTCTCTTTAATTCTTGAATGGATCTGTAGACTTTTTGAATATTTTATTATTAATTCTATTAATGCTGAAGCCATATCAATTGGTACATTGTATTCTACTGCTAATCTTTTCCAATTCATTTTAACAGTTAGCTCTCTCTCATTATCCGATATACTTCTACCCTCAATATTTTTTACCTCAGCGATTTTCTGTACTATTTCTAGCCTCTTACCTATCAATTGAATAATTTTTTTATCAATTTCATCTATATTTCTTCTAAGCTCTTCTATCACCATATTTGATAACCTCTAGACAAGTCTTCACAATAGCCTTGCTATTTATGTTAAAGTAATCTAGAAGTTCTCTTACACTTTTTGCAGATCTGCCAAAGGTTTTAGCACCTATAAATCTCATTGGAACAGGGTATCTTTCAGCAATAACCTCTGCAACAGCACTCCCTATACCTCCATAAATCACATGTTCTTCAATAGTTACAATTCTACCTGTAGCTCTTGCAGTCTTTTCAATAGTATCAACATCAATTGGTTTAATAGATAGAAGATTGATAACTGAAGCACTAACACCCATCTTTTTTAGCATTTCAGCTGCAATTAAAGCCTCGTATAGTATTGGGCCAGCACCAATTATTGTAACATCATGGCCATCTCTTAGCGTATACGCTCTTCCAAGAGTAAATTCATAGTTGTGATCCTCAGTTATTGGTGGTGCATAATCTCTTCCAATTCTGTAGTATACAGGTCCCCTCACTTCAGCTACTATAGCTCTAAAGCTTCTCCTTATATCGGCTATGTCTGCAGGAACAACAACATTTACATGTGGTATAACACGCATAACCGCTATATCCTCAAGAGCTTGATGGCTTGATCCATCTGCATGATCGCTATATCCAGCATGTGTGGCCACAATCTTTACATTCAGATTCATTCTAGCTACAGTGTTTCTTATCTGCTCCCAAGCTCTTAAAATAAACATTGCAAATGCAGCAACTATGGGTAGTGCTCCAGCAGATGCTAAACCAGCTGCAAAGTCTATCATATGCTGTTCAGCTATCCCTACGTTATAGTATCTATCTGGAAATTTTTGGCCAAAGTTATAGACTCTTGTTGGTTTTCCAACATCAGCAGTTATTACTACAAGATCACTAATTTCTTTACCAAGTTCAATCAAAATCTCTCCAATCACATCACGCATTCCGGTTAATTGTACTGCCTCCATCTATAGGCTCCTCTACAGCTTGACTAAGGCTATCACTATTTAGATCTACTCCATGATTGTGTATAGTCTTTGCAAAGATTACTGTAGGTCTATTTGACTCTAGAGCTTCGTTAATTGTGCTTACAATACTTATTACATCATGTCCATCACACCATAGGACCCTCCATCCAATAGCACTCCACACAAATGGTAGATAGTACTTAGGTTTAACTATCTCAGTTACATCATCAAGTTGGGAACAGTTCCAGTCAACAATGACTATAAGGTTATTAAGTTTAAGTGTGGCTGCATGTGTTATAGCCTCCCATATTTGACCTTCATCCTGTTCGCCATCGCCTATCAGTACAAATACTCTCCCCCTACCATTTCTATACTTAATCCAGGTAGCTATACCTATAGCAAAACTTAGACCCTGTCCAAGACTACCTGTAGCCATATCTACTCCTGGCGAATCTACATCAGGGTGATTCTGTAGAATAGAGTTAATACTATTTATTTTGATAAGCTCATCCTTTGGTATAACACCAATTTCTGTCAAGACAGCATATAAAGCTGGAGCTGCATGACCTTTACTTAATATAAACCAGTCCTTGTTTAAGGGATTTGCATCCCTCTTAATATACTTCGTGAGAAGAGCAGCTATTATGTCAATGCTGCTTAGAGAGGAAGCCATATGGATATGTTTATCACATCTATGCATTAGAACTAGATTCTTTCTAGCATTTATAGCTATGTTCTGTATCTGATTCAGCTCTTCGCCAATATTTTTTAGTATTGGAGAGGCATCTACCTTCACCACTGAAATTCCATTTTGTACACCAATAAGTTTTGTATAGTGTGCCCTTTATAAACTTTACCTATTTATATATTTTATACAGGTATATACATAATGATACTAGCTAAAGTTAGATACATTCTATAAAATCGAACTACTATAAGCTAGTCTCACATACTAAAGGGGTGTAAGCTAAGAATATAGAGGCTAGGGGCTATACCAATAAAAGTCATGTTGGTGAAAAGCTTTTTATAGATTCTTGCAGCATAACTTAGATACACTACACTGACTACATCTTGGTTTTCTAGCTATACAAATTTTTCTTCCATGGATTATCAATAGAAGATGGAGTAAAACAAGCTTATTAATATCACCATCTAAATAACCAATCATCTTCATCCTTATATCTTCATACTTATCACTAGCTGATGCTACACCCAATCTTTTTACAATTCTATTAATGTGCGTATCAATGGGAAAGGTAGGCTTCTTTAATACTATTAACAAAAATACATCAGCTGTCTTAAGACCAACACCAGGCAATTCTAAAAGTTTTCTTCTTGCTTCATCTAAATCCATTTGCTCTAAACTTTTAAAAAATAGTGGATTATGCTGTAAAACAAATGCTAACTCTTTTAAAATTCTGCTCTTCCTATTAGCTAGACCTGCTACTCTTATAGCGTTTTTCAATATATTGTCATCAGCTGTGGCAATACTTATAGGCGTTATTTCTTTCAATAAAGCCTTTAAATTATTGAAAGCCTTTATAGCACTTCTATCACTTGTATTTTGACTTAGTATAATTGCAGTTAGAATTTCAAAGTAGTTAACATGTACATCATACTTGCTATCTAGAATGTTTTTTACAATAAATTCATTAAAATTTATACTGTAGGTCTTATTCAAAATTTCAATAATTTTAAGAATCTTATCTTTATCCCATAGACATGTGGAAAGCATATTGGAACAGCCTATAGGTGTAGATGTTGTAGAAGCTTGGCATAATATAAGGGTCTATACCTATATTTTTATAGTATTTAGCGTTTTCTTATTCTTATAATCTCTTTAACCATAGGGTTTACTGGGTATCTAGGCTCTTCCCCTTTTAATACTCTTACAACCTCTTCTGCTACGGAAACTGCCATAGCTCTTCTACATTCATTTGTAAGCCAAGCTATATGTGGTGTTAAGATAGTGTTTTCGAGTTCTAGAATTGGGTCATTTGGTGGTATAGGTTCTTGTTGAAAGACATCTAGTGCTGCACCAGCTATTCTACCCTCTTTTAATGCTCTATATAGAGCTCTTTGATCTATTACTCCACCTCTAGCAATATTAACTATATAGGCTGTAGGCTTCATTAGTGAAATCTCTCTTTCTCCTATCATATTCTTTGTCTCTTTAGTAAGAGGTACAGCTATAACTATAAAATCTGATTCTTTAAACAGATCTTCCAGTTCTTTATACACTATTCCTTGTTTTTCAGCCTCGGGCTTTCTAACAATATCATAGTATACAATTTTCATTTTAAAGCCCTTAGCCCTTTCAGCTATTCTCTGACCAATTCTCCCAAGCCCAATAATACCAATAACTCTACCTTTTAGACCTACACCAATAAAGTTATATAATTTAGTACTATCTACACCCCACTGTCGTGATTTAACAAATCTGTCAGCTCTACATATATTTCTAGCAATACATAAAAGTAGCGCAAATGCATGATCAGCAACAGCTTCAAAGAGTTCTTCAACAGGTGTTACAGTAACCCATATTCCATATTCAGTAGCTGCATCAACATCAATATTGTTATAACCAACACCATGACGAGCCACTATCTTTAACTTAGTAGCATGTTCTATAATGCGTCTTGTTACAGGCTCTATGCCAAGGGTAGCAATAAGGGCGTCAGCATCTTCTATATACCTAATTAGAATATCCTCTGATAATGGAGGAGTTTCTAGAATATTTACTTCTGCAATATCCTTTACGATACTAATACCATCACTATGAATAGGAGCTGTAATAATAACCTTAAAGGCCATGTCTAAACACCTATAATTTCTATAAATAATTTGTTTTAATGTGGTTTAATAAATGGATAGGATACAGTTTAGATTGACATATGCTAGCTGCCACCTTGTATTCAGTGACTGTCTCCCATTATAAAAAAATATATAAATTTGTGAAGATACAATATTTCCACAGGTGTGAGTATGGGGGATGGAACGCCAAGTAAAATCCCCCTAGGCCATGGACCACCAGTTGAAATAGATGAACTTCCACCACCACCTCCACTAAAATTTTCAAGTGTTATTAGGATCATAGGGCCTAGTGCTATAGTTTTAGGTGTGGCTATAGGCTCAGGTGAGTGGCTTATAGGGCCTAGTAACGTTGTTCTCTATGGGCCATATATACTATGGATAGCAACAGTATCCATACTACTGCAGACAATTCTTAATCTTGAAATGGTTCGCTATACCATGCACACTGGTGAACCTATATTCAATGGTATGTTAAGACTATGGCCTGGCCCAAGGTTTTGGGGTCCACTACTGGTTGTTCTCTCAATTCTTGAGAGGGCCTGGCCGGCGTGGGCATTTGCTGCAGCTACAGGTGTTGTGGCAGCTATACTTGGTAAGATTCCAGGAGCTGGTGAAGCAATATATGTTATGATTACTGGTGTAATTCTAGCTCTTATTATAGTTGGTATTGTATCTGTTGGTGGTATTGTAGAAAGAGCGCTTGAAATCGTGCAATGGATAATGATATTTCTAGTAATTGCAACATTGATTGTGCTTTGTGTAATTGCTGTACCTGCTTCTGTTGCAGCTGAAACATTTAAAGGATTATTTACATTTGGCTATCTCCCAAGGGGTGCAACAATAGTTCTATTAGGTGCACTTGCTGGATATGCTGGAGCAGGTGGTTTAAACAATACAACTGTATCTAACTACTATCGTGATAAAGGTATTGGTATGGGGGCTAAGGTTGGAGCAATACCATCGCTAGTGAAGGGTAAGAAGATTACTGTTAGCCCTGTAGGCAAAATATTTAAAGTAGATCCAGAAAATCTTAGAAGATGGAAGATATGGAGAACTATTGCATGGATAGATATAGTTGGTGTATTTACTCTTGGAGCATTTATAGGAATGTACCTACCCACAGCACTAGCAGCAGCACTTATACCACTAGGTACAAAACTACCTGCATGGGGAATTGCAGCATATCAAGGAGAGTACTTCTCTAGGCTTTGGGGACCCGTTGGCTGGGGGATAGCACTTCTAGTAGGAGTATGGATACTATTCTCAACACAGCTAGGTTCAACAGATATGATAACAAGAACGCTGGTTGACCTTATATGGCAGGCAAGTGAAAGGGTAAGAAGATGGGCTAAGGGTGAAGTTAAAAAGGTGTACTATACAGTATTAACATTCATAATAATCTGGATAATATTTGCATTTGCACTAAACTACATATTTGGAATAGTACCCTTTGCATGGATATTAATGGTGGCAAACATTTCAAATATAGTACTTGCATTAACAGCTGCAGCAACTATATACATAGGAAGAAAATATCTTCCAAAGGAGACAAGGACTCCAATGTGGAGTGCTATAATACTTGTAATAGGAGTTATATTCTGGTCAACATTTGCAATACTAGCAACACTAGCAACATTCTTCGGACTAACAATCTAGATCTAAAACCTTTTACCTAAGATAAAAATAATCATTTTTTATTTTAACATCCTAAAGAAACTTAAAAGTAGTTCTATAAAATAGATGAGCCAATCTATAAAATGCTTTGTTATACCTAATTAATATTAGTGTACTACCATCAATCAACATTATTACTTATGCATACATCACATTTATTTTGAATTCTATTTATATTCTCTATCATAAGACTGATATACATATATTGTTTAGAATAAGTCTAGTGAGCTTAATTAGAGTTATTTTATTAATGAGGGTATGGCAGAGTTATAGTTAATATTACTAGTTATAGCTTTATGATTGATAGAAGATAGTCATTAGGAGGTAGATGGTTAAGCTAAACGTTAATGTATAAAAGTTTGGAGTATTGTCTATCTATTGAGAAACACTAGTTAACAATAATTTAATAATTATTGAATTTTCAGAACAGCGTTTATATTAGGGTAAATGTAAGGTCTCATCTTCATTTCAATGGTTTATACCTCATGTGTAAAGTATAGAGACACTATATTGATGCTATGGAGTAGTCCATTTAAATTCACCATACATTGTATCAAGGATTTCTATTTTAGGTAGAGAAAAAGTAGGATAGTAGTGGGCTACTACTATGAGGATGTTGTTTGTCCCTTCCTTAGAAGTTGGCATCTTTTATTTACATGGAGGTGTGGTAATTAATGTATCATTGTTTTGTCTAACATACATTGTTATAATCCTTAGTGTATCTAATCATATTGTAGGAGCTATAAATATTACAACTCTTAAAATAATACATGGTACGTTTACCAATGTTGGTAATAAACTTCAATCTACTGTAGCAAATTTATTGTTAATACTGATTTTCTTAAGAAATTCTATTACTTACTATATGGCTTATATAGATTTAACAGCATCCTTCATTGAATTCTATCTTATGGTGAAATACTCGTTTGAAGGAGTTGTGAAGAGACTACTATCAATTCTATCTTTATAGTATATGACTTCAATATAGCTGGTGATTGTAGTGGGGGAGGAGGCGTTAACTCTTATAGTATTAATAAAACTATTTTTAAATAATCCATTCATACGCTTAATTCTAAGATGTGCCACAAAGAAAGCTAGATGTATGTATCAAGATTATAGTAGGGAACATAGCATACTATATCATGCACTATCAAAATATAGCGGTATAGACTTGAAATGTTCGATTGGAGTGGAATTTCTGGTTGATCTAATAGATATAATCATAAAGTTCAGTATAACAATTCTTAATGGTAATGATAGGGATGTTATTGAAATGGTTAGAGATCCAGCTATTAGAAGAGGTGTAGAGAGTGTACTAAGGAGTATCGCAGTGCATGGTGTTACCAAGCCTCAGAAGTTCTTAACACCATTTATGGTTGTATGGAATTTCACAAATATGTGCAATCTAAGATGTATTCACTGTTATCAAAAGGCAGATAAGCCACTTCCAACAGAGCTTTCACTATGGGAAAAGTTAAGAGTTATTGAAGAATTAGATGAACTTGGCGTTGCCTCTATTGCATTAAGTGGTGGAGAACCAACAATTCATCCAGACTATCTAGTAGTTGTAAAAGCAGCGGCTAAAAGAGGTATGTACGTGGCAACAGCAACAAATGGGTGGAAATTTGCAGAGTTTGATGAGCTTAAGAAAGCTGTTGATGCAGGCTTAAGATATGTTGAAGTTTCAGTAGATTCTGTAGATATGAAAAAACATGATAGATTCAGAGGTGTTGATGGTTCGTGGGCTAGAGCTATAAAAACACTTGAAAATGCTGTTAAGATTAATTTAAGCCATGCAATGGCTGTTACAATAACAAAGCATAATATTGATGAAGTTGATGATATTTTAGATCTTGCAGAAAGTATTGGTGTAAAGAGAGTTGTATTCTTTAATTTTATACCAGTTGGTAGAGGGATGGATATCGCTAACATGGATTTAAATCCTATTGAGAGAGAATATTTTATGAGGTACATATATAAGGAGATGAAAAGAAGAAAAATGGAGATATATACTACAGCACCACAGTATGGAAGAGTAACGCTGCAGATGAGCCATGGGGGGGAGGCAGCTCCAACACATTTTGTAGTTAGAGGGGATATAGTTACAGCATCAATTGCAGAATTTATAGGTGGGTGCGGCGCAGGAAGAATATATGTAGCTCTACAGCCAGACGGTACAATAACGCCATGTGTATTTATGCCGATACCTATTGGAAATATTAGGCAGAGAACATTTAGGGAAATATGGTATGAAAGCAGTATATTAAAATATTTAAGGAATAGAGAACAGCTTAAGGGTTTCTGTAGAAAATGTCTGTATAGAAATGTTTGTGGTGGATGTAGAGCAAGAGCATACGCATACTTTGAAGATCTTCTAGCTCCTGATCCTGGCTGTATATACAATCTACGTAGATATGGATAAAATATGGTTTCAGAACCGAATTTCGGTTCATAAGTTTAAAGATAAAAACTTCGTTCTCTATATAGTTAAAGCTCTATAATTCTATACATTTAGGATTTATATTTCTAGCCTTATTCAAAAGTTCCTGATACCACTTTGGAAGAGTCAAATCCTTAACTATTCTCGAATAAGTATATGGCTTAATGTCAAGTATGGGAGTTCCATTATATAGATCTAAATGCTTAACATGAAGAACATTCTCTCTTATATCAATAACCCTAACTATAGAGATTGCTATAGGATTTGGTCTATATGGTGAATCTGTTGCAAAAACTCCAACTAGAGGTACTTCACTAATATCTATGTGGAGCTTTCTTGCAAAACCTCTAGGTCTCACCTTTAGTATACCCTTAGCTTTATCACTAATTTTATGTAGATATGCTATAAGAATTATATGCGAGAAACCCTCTAGACCCTCTAAACCATCAATATACTCTGGAGATATCACTACATAACCCTCTACCCCATCTATACTATTGGATACAACTTCATCGCTAAAATTATGACTAATATATCCTATAGGCCTAAACAATATATCCATAGCCATCAATATTTAACACCATGAAAGCCAAATATAGCTTTTTTATATCATTATCTTTGAGTAGGTAGTATGCATAAAATGTTTCTTAATGTAGTGACATTGTGTTTAATTTAACATAAACCCATATTTAGGTGTGTATAACATTAAATTGGTAAACCTTCTATTAGTGGAATATCTAACTTTAAAAACAATTGAATAAAGGGTAGTTAGAAATATCATAGATTAAGGCAAAGAAGTAGTTGTATGGCTGAAAATCATTATCCTAAGCATATCACTAAAATATCAATGACATCATTCTTAGAGGGCATTTCTTTGCAAATAACTCTATTCTTTTGTTCTGCTGTACTGCGCAGCACTAACCATATTAGCTATATTAGATAGAGCTTCTAAATATAATAGATTTAAAGACTTTTAATCTCTAGATAATTGCTATATGTTTCAGCAATACAAATAGTTCAACGTTTATATACCACGGTAATGCTTTTAAACTATAGTTCTGTAATTGGGTGAGGGATTTAGATATGGTTGAAAGGGTTAAAATTGGGTTTATTGGAGCAGGAGGCATAGCTGAAGTGCATGCTAAATACTATAGTCAGCTTAAACTTGTAGAGCTAACGGCTGTAGCTGATATAGATATTGAAAGAGCTAAGAGTTTTGCTAAAATGTATGGGATTCCTGAGGAGAATGTATTTAGAGACTATGAGGAGATGATTGATAGGATTCCACTAGATGGTGTAAGTATTTGTACTCCACATAAATATCATACAGCACCAGCCATATATGCTCTTAAGAAAGGTGTTCATGTACTTGTTGAAAAGCCTATGGCTACTTCTGCTGTAGAAGCTCTAGAGATGTTGCGTACAGCTACTCAATACAAAAGAATTTTAATGGTTGGTTTTCAAAATAGATTTTCAGCTGAGATTGTAGCAGCTAGAAGATTTGTTGAGTCTGGGCTTCTTGGAAGATTCTACTATGGTGAAACTATTGAGGGTCGAGAGAGAAGAAGGGCTATACCACCTAGAATAACATTCATAGACAGAGAGTTGTCAGGAGGTGGTGTTCTACTTGATCTTGGCTGCTATGCTATTGATAATGCAATGTATATACTTGGATATCCAGAGGTGATACGAGTTAGCGGACATATATATACGACGCTTGGAAAAGATAAAGAGGCTGCATCCGTAGTTGGTAGCTGGGGTTCATGGGATGTCAATAGGTTTAGCGTTGAAGATTTTGCTATTGGAAAAATAGTACTTAGAGGTAATGCTATTCTATGGCTTAAGGTGGCATGGGCTATGCATAACGATGATCTTGGCAGACCATTCTTTCTTGGTTTAAAGGGTGGTTTAAAACTTTACCCGCTTGAAATCTATAGAGATGAAAATGGATATATGACAACATCTAAAATTGTATTACCTCAAAAGGATGTATGGGTAGATAAGATAGGGAGGTTTATTGAAGCTATAGCAAAGGGGCTTGCTAGCCCTATAGATCCTAGGGAAATCGTATATGAGATGGTGATTCTTGATGCTCTCTATCAGTCTTCTAGCAGAGATGGAGAAGAGGTTAAAGTGTATATACCAGATGAAGTTAAACCTATAATAAACAATAGTGTAATTGGGTTGAAGAAGGTGTAATGAGCTATGAAGCTAAGAGTAGGTATAGTAAGCTTTGCCCATGTCCATGCACCAGGCCATGTAGAGCTACTTAAGGCTAGAAATGATGTAGAGATAATTGGGGTATTTGATGATAATAGAGATAGAGGTCTATACTATGCCAATAGATATGGACTAGAATTTTTGCCATCTATAGAATTGCTTATTGAAAGGAAACCTGATTTTGTGGTTATAGATAGTGAGACGTCGAAACATTTAGAGTATATAGGAATGTTTGCCGAAAATGGTATAAATGTATTTTGTGAAAAGCCCATTGGAGTAAATATTAAGATGGCTAAAGAGATAAAAAGTATTATTGAAAAGCATGGAATACTATTTACTACAGGCTTTAACTCTAGATTTAATCCAGATATAATAAAAATTAGAGAGATTATAGCTGCAAATGAAATTGGAGATATCTACATGGTTAGAGTAAGAATAGCTCACTCAGCAGCTATAGATAGATGGTTTAAGGAATGGACACTGTGGTTTGGTGTAAAGGAATTGGCTGGAGGTGGAGGATTGCTAGATCTAGGTATACATGCAGCAGATCTACTTAGATATATATTAGTGGATGAAGCTGTAGAGGTTCAAGGTATTGCTGTAAATCTTACAAAGGCATATGAGGTTGATGATTTTGGTGTAGGTATAGTTGTATTCTCTAGAGGAACACTATCAATACTTGAAAGTGGGTGGATACAGGTAGCAGAAAATCCACCATTAACACCACTAGAGGTATATGGAGGTAGAGGAACAATTCAAAGAACCCCAATAGGTGTAGTATATTATTCAAGAGATAGAAGAGCTTGGATAAAACCAAATCCACCACAAACAACTATTAGAAATGCTTTAGAGGATATGATAGAAGCTATAAAAACGGGTAGAAAACCGCTTATAAGTATTGAAGATGCTGTAAAAGCACAGGAAATAATAGAAGCAATATATCTTAGTAACAATGAGAAAAAAGCTATAAAGCTTCCACTATAAAAACAACATTATTTAATTCAAAGTCAGTAATGATACTTATATTTATAATTTGTATTTATATTAACTTCTATAGCTATACTGAAGAGTAGGTGGTTTTGTTGAGTAGATTTCGACTTGACGTACCTAGGGAATCTAGGGGGGTATATGACTGTATTGTAGTTGGTGCAGGACCAGCTGGTTTAACAGCAGCAATATATCTTGCTAGATTTAATGTAAATGTAATTATAGTAAGTAAGGATATTGGTGGACAAATGGCTCTAGCACCTCTTATTGACGACTATCCTGGGGTTCCAAGTGTTCCTGGAGTTAAATTAGCTGAAATGTTTGAAGAGCATGTGAAGAAATATGGAGTACCAATAATTGTAGGAGATTCTGTTAAAACTATTACTAGAGAAAATAATGTTTGGTGTGTTGAGACAGAAGGTGGTAGGAGGTTATGTAGCTATATAGTTATACTAGCTATAGGAAGTATTAAAAGAAGACTTAATGTTCCTGGTGAAGATAGATTGATAGGGCGTGGTATATCCTATTGTGCTATTTGTGATGGGCCTTTCTTTAGAAACAAGGTTGTTGCTGTTGTTGGTGGAGGAAACTCTGCTCTTACAAGTGCACTATATCTTGCAACAATTGCTAAAAAGGTTTATCTTATACATAGAAGAGATAGCTTTAGGGCATTCCCATACTATGTAGAGAAGATTAGGAGCAATCAAAAAATAGAACCTATTATTAATAGTATTGTTGTTGAAATTCTTGGTGAGAATAAGGTAACTGGAGTAAGGATAAGAAATGTTATTTCGGGTGAGGAGAAAATTCTGGAGGTTGATGGAGTTTTTATAGAGATAGGTTCAGAACCTCCAAAAGAGCTACTAAAATCTATAGGTCTAGAACTTGATGAAATGGGATATGTTGCTGTAAATCATGATATGAGTACAAATCTTCCAGGAATATATGCTTGTGGCGATGTTGCTGGTGGAAAACATAAATATAGATTTGAACAGATAATAACAGCAGCAGCAGAAGGTGCAATAGCAGCAGATGCAGCATATAAATATCTTTTAAAGATAAAGGGATAATAATCTTTATATTTGATTAAAAACTATATAGTAATGGAATATAATTAACTATAGATGTACTAGGCTGTAGTAGCATTTATCTACCCCTCTATTATATTATAAGTGTGACGATGAATGAAACTTTCGGTTAGCTGTCTACATTAATTACTAGTGTTGTTAAGGATAAAATTGGAGTTAATATATGCGGGAAATAGGTGTTGTTACATCTAATGCTCGAATATCTTCTGCACCCATACTTATTTACAAAGATGCAGAGCATTTGGCTAAGGAGGAATCTCTTGTTATTATAAAAGATGCAAAGTTTATTAAAACTTACCTAGGTGTTCTAAGATGGCTTAGTAAATACGATCCTCTTTTAACCCATACCCAAAGAGCTGCTATTATTGAAAGACCTGAACTTGCTGAAGAAAGTATTGATTTACCTTTTGAGGCTTCTTTCATTAAAATACTAGGTGAAGTAGTTAATGGGAGATTAAAACCCCCCACTTCTCCACCTACACCAAGATCAAAAGTATGTATTATTGAATCTTCTAAAGATCTTCAGCTTGATCTTGGGTATGGTCTTGAGATAGGTGTCCATAAATATAGTGGTTTAACAATACCTCTTAATCTAGAGGCATTAAGATATCATATAGCTGTTGTTGGAACTACTGGTACTGGTAAATCAAGACTTGTAAAAGCTTTAATTGATGAAGTTATAGATAAAACTAATTGGAAAATTGTGGTTTTTGATCATACTGGTATGGATTATGTTAGATATTATTCTAGTGAAAAAATAGTAGATGCTGAGGAGATAGCTATTGATATAGATACTATTTCTCAGGGTCTGGCTAATGTCATGAGTTCTATAAGGGAGCTTATAGAGAACTATCTACCAATTACTCTTCTTTATTACATGTTGTGTATAGATGCAAAAAAGGATTTTAAACGATGTTTAAATCAAAATGATGAACAGATACTCAATTTTTTAAATTCCTCTACTATAGATATTGATAGAGTTGAGGAGCTTATATTAAACACATCTAAAAATAGTCTATGGAATGCAGATAATATTGCTTATATAGCTCGACTTGTTTCAATTGCTCTTGGTGCTCGAGGAGCCACACCTGAGAAGCTTAGTCTCTATATAAAAATCTATGGTAGAAGATATATTGATAGATTAAATAGAGCAAGATATAGAGTAGCTGATATTATAGATATGGTATATAGGAATAGAATTGTTGTTATAGATCTTAGTATTGTTGAAACAGAAGTTAGAAGAGTTATTGTTAAGGGTGTTTTATCAAAGATATGGGAAATTGTAGAAAAGACTAGAAAGCCTCAGAACATTCTAGTTGTTATAGATGAAGCACATAATTATGCCTGTGATAGAGGGTGTTACCCATCTAATACTATGATAGAAAAAACTCTTAGAGAGGGTAGAAAGTGGGGTATAGGCACTATATTAGCTAGTCAGAGAGTAGTAGATTTTTCACCAGATGTTAGAAATAATATAAATACAGTATTCTTTAGTAGACTTCAAACACCATATGATTTTCAACAGCTACAAAACTTTATAGATTTAGCTGGTATAGGAACTGAGACTCTCTCTCTTTTAGAAACTAGAGAATTCTTTTTTGCTGGACTTGGAAATCCGCTAAAGTATCCAATGCTTATACAGGTGAAAATTGTTGGAGAACCACCCTAGTGAAGTAGTAGAGGAAATTATAGGAGTCCTACCTGAAATCGTTGATAAAGCTTTGAATCAAGCTATCAATAAACTATATAGAGAGGTTGTTAAGGTTATAGAGGTAAGGGATAGAATTAGAAGTGCTATTGAATCAAAGGGTAACTTTACAATAAAACAAACTAGCAATCCTGTTGATCTTTGTTACTATGCTGTTGATTCTAGTTTTACTGCACCTGCAATAGAGCTTATAGGTGGTTATCTTGGTATTGTAGTTGTTAGTTCTATAGGCTATGGTAAAACTTGTGGAAAGTCCGGGGTGGACTCTAAAGCATTTGTAGATCTAAATTTTGTAGAGGATCTAACAAACATCTATGCCAAGTACTATGAGCGTAAAACTGCTATAGAACTTTTGAAAGCTAAAGAGAGAGGTGAAATTGATTTTGATGTTCTTCTACTTGATGGTGAAATAATTCCAAGAATACTTCCAAGCTGGAGAACAAAGGAATCAAAAAAGGGTAAGTTCTACCGAATTATTACTGATTTAACTGAGAATATAATGGAGTTTGCAGATAGAACAAATACAGCTATTGTTGGTGTTCTAAAGAGGAGCTACTCTAGAGATATAGTTAATATTCTTGGATTTAAAGATCTTAAAATGAGTGATAGAGCGATTCTAAGCCTCGTTCTAAAACCAGGTGAATACATTATATTTGGCTCATATTTTGATGTAAGAAATGAGCTTTTAAAACTTAAGAATAGAATGGATGTTGATAGTGAATGGCTTAAATCTAGAATGCCGTGGTACGAAGGAATTATCCAGAGTATGGCTGGACATACAGTAAAGCTAGCCTTCTATAGAGCTGAAAAAACTATATATCCAACGGCAACAAAAATAGAGTATCTAACAAGTAGTTCCCTAGATGAAGACACCCTTATATCAAGTGTTATGAAAATAAGTACAGGTACAGGAATACCTGCACCAATAGATTATACAGATGCATTATCAGATATATCAAACAATTTAAAATACACAGTATATCAAAAAATGTTAGCTGAATTATCTGAAAAACTTACTACAAACTTTGACAAAGCACTAATATTTCTATCGCTTATGAATCCAGAAAAAATAAGATTTTTGTCAAAACTTCAATAGTTTTGTAATAAATTCATTAATGTGAGTTATAGCATGTATTTTACTTCGTGAAAAATAGTGTTGGGAAATAGCTAAAATAGTGACAATGCTAAAAAGTTGATATGCCGTCATATCTCAATCACAATATACCAATATTTTACACTAAAAATGAAAATCCAATAGCTATTCTCTACATATTTTAGCATTATGGTCTTAAAGTCATAGTATACTTACTCTTAATAACACTACATATGGTATCTACCTTAGATTCACTTTAAGTTCTGCTAAGTTAACAATTATAAATAATGTTATGTAGCATATTTCAAGTAGGGTTATCTTACTATTTAACGTTGATGATGTGAAGAAAGTGGTTTTCTCCTTAGGGTGCTTGATGTAATTGCCAAATAAATTTAAATATTTTTTCATTAGTTTTAAGTAGGGGACTGTGTTGAAAGATAAAATTGTTATTGGGTTTGTTCCACTACACAGATACCCATTTGATGAGAAGTGGGCTCAAGAGCTTAAGAAGAGATTTATAGATGTTATTGAGAGTGAATTTCCGCAGGTTGAATTGGTTTATCCAAGTGAGGGTGATACAAAGCTAGGGCTTGTAACTGATGATGAGGATGGGTATAAAGCTGTTGAATTATTTAGGGGTAGGGGTGTTGATGCTATATTTATGGCAACTCTTACCTTTGGTGATGAGCTTGCTGGTGCACTTATTGCAGAACACTTTAGGAGAATTCCTATAATGATTGTAGCTACTAAAGAGCCTCAAATTCTTCCAGGTGGTTTTAGAAGATCAGATTCATTTTGTGGTACATTATCATTAGCATCAGCACTATATAGAAGAAAAATACCATTTGTATTTGGGGGCATAGTCTATCCAGAGGATAGTGAATTTAAGAAGCAATTTGATAGTTTTGTAAGAACTGCTTCAATAGTTAAAAACTTTATAGGTACTAGGATAGGGCTTATTGGGCCAAGGCCAACACGTTTTGAAACTGTAACATTTAATGAGGCTAAAATGGCTGAGAAATTCAGTCAGAGAGTTGTGCATATAACACTTCTAGAGGTTATTGAGGAGGCTAGAAAGCTTGACGATAATAATCCATCTGTTATTAAAATTGTTGAAGAGATGAAGCATCAGGTAGATATATCTAGGGTTTCTCAAGATGCAGTATATAGACAGGCTAAGTTAGAAGCTGTATTGAGGGATATAGTAGAGCGTGAAAAGCTTTCGGGTTTAGGCTTTAGATGCTGGACTGAAATCCAGAGATATTATGGGGTATCCCCGTGTTATGTCTTAGCAAGACTAACAGACTCGGGTATAATGTCTTCATGTGAAGTCGATATATATGGAGTACTTACAATGCTTATACAGTATGCTGCATCTCTATATACAGTTCCACCACATTTCATAGATTGGACAATAAGACATCCAGAAAAACCCAATGTATTTCTAGCATGGCATTGCGGAAATGCACCTCCAACACTTATGCAACCAGGCTGTACACTATCATACCATAGTATAATGTATAGGGATGTAGGAGTTGATAGAAGCTATGGCACTATAGAGGGTGTGGTAAAGCCAGGTATAGTAACGATTTCAAGGCTTGTAGAATATGATGGTGAATTTAAGATGTTTATAACAAGAGGATGGGCTATTGATATAGAGCCTAGAGTAAGAGGTGCATGGACATGGGTAGAGGTTGATGATCTTGAAAAAGTGTATAGAACCCTGGTTGAAGAAGGATTTATACACCATGCAAGTATGATACACGGTGACTATGTAGAGGCAATCGCTAATGCATGTAGATTGCTAGGGATAAAGATAGTAATAGTCTAACTACTAAAGAGTAGTGTAGTAAGACTGATAGTACTTGATAGTTACAGAAAGTTTTTTTCCCATTTTTGAAGATGATATTGTTTGGTGTGAGGATGTCTAAAAAGGTTGAGTTTGAGCCTTATCCACTATTTGTTAAAAAGGACTATTTACCAGATCCAGAATTAGATGTAATTTTGGTGTTTAGGGTTACGCCAGCAGAAGGCTTTACTATTGAGGATACTGCAGGTGGTGTAGCTGCTGAAAGTAGTGTTGGTACATGGACAACACTATATATATGGTATGATCAGAATAGACTGAATAGACTCATGGGTAAGGCATACCAGTTTATAGATCTTGGTGATGGGTCTTATCTAGTGAAGATTGGCTATCCAGTAGAGCTATTTGAGGAAAATAATATACCTGGTTTTCTAGCTAGTGTTGCTGGAAATATATTTGGTATGAGGAGAGCTAAGTGGCTTAGAGTTGAGGATATATATCTTCCTTATAGCTTTATAAAGTATTTTAAGGGGCCCTATAGAGGACTTCAAGGTGTTAAAGATATATTTAAAGTATATGATAGACCTATCGTTGGAACAGTTCCTAAGCCAAAAGTTGGCTATAGCCCTGATGAGGTTGAGAAGCTTGCATATGATATTCTTAGTGGGGGGCTAGACTATATAAAGGATGATGAAAATCTTGCTAGCCCTAGTTACTGTAGATTTGAGGCAAGGGCAAAGGCTATAATGAGGGTTATTGATAGAGTTGAAAAAGAGACGGGTGAGAGAAAGGTCTGGTTTGCAAATATAACTGCTGATGTTAGAGAAATGGAGAAAAGACTAAAACTTGTGGCAGACTATGGAAATCCATATATCATGGTTGATGTTGTTATATGTGGATGGTCTGCTCTTACATATATAAGAGACCTTGCTGAAGAATATAAACTAGCAATACATGCACATAGGGCTATGCATGCTGCCATAACAAGAAATCCTTACCATGGCATCTCCATGTTTACACTAGCAAAACTGTTTAGAATAATAGGGGTTGACCAGCTTCATGTAGGGACACCAGAGGTTGGGAAACTAGAGGCAAAAACCATTGATGTAATAAGGCATTGTAAAGTGCTTAGAGAGGAGAAGTTTAAACCAGATGAAAATGACATCTTCCACATTGAACAGCCATTCTATCACATAAAGCCAGCTGTACCTGTATCTTCAGGAGGTCTTCACCCAGGTACTTTACCAGAGGTTGTAAGAGTTATGGGTAAAGATATTGTTATACAGGTTGGTGGAGGGGTTGTTGGACATCCAGATGGCCCTAGAGCAGGTGCAGCAGCAGTTAGACAAGCACTAGAGGCTATAGCAAAGAATATTCCACTAGATGAATATGCTGAAAGACATATAGAGCTTAGAAAAGCTCTTGAAAAATGGGGATATGTTAAGCCAATTTAAGTTCAACTCTTTTTAATACAATTTTTATTAATGTATTTAATTAGTGTTTTTAAGAAGATTTTTGTTGATTCTGAAGCGCTATATGGTAGAACTATATCTGCAGCCTCCTTAGCCTCATTATCAGCATCGCCAACAACTATAGCTAGACCAGCAGACTTTAGCATATCTACATCTATAACACTATCACCTATAGCTATAGAATTCAAGAGATCTATATCCATCTCCCTAGCAAGTATCTCCATAGCTTTCCCCTTGCCACACTCCCTAGAATATATATGTAAAACATAGCCTGTATATAGGGCGTGAATCTCTGGAAAAAGAGTAGTAATACTCTTTTCCAACTCTCTAATCTTCAGTATATCAGCCTTTAATTCCTGTGGAATTCTAAAAGCTCGATCACACAATCTATATAAGTTGCTGTCAGATGGTTGAAGTTTAAATATCTCTGAAATACTATTGACTATACCATTTAGAGACTCTTTACATAGCTTAATAAGCCTTTTTTCAATTTGAATTATACACCCATTTTCAGCTATAAATATAGGTGATAACCCTAAATATCTTTGAAGAGTTAATACTGTTGGATAGCTATTACCTGAGGTAAGACATATTGGTATCCCTAGCCCCTCAATTCTTCTCATTAAATCAACTACCTCAAGGTCTAGGATATAGCTACCTCTAGAAAGTGTTAATACACCATCTATATCCATAAAAATCATTTGAGGCTTACTCCTATGTAACACTTTATCTAATCTATCAATAATTTCAATTTCTATTTGATGCATTTTATAGCACACCATAGATGCATTGCATATAGCAGGTGTATATAATACATTATTTTAGAGTTGAATGTATATATTAGCTTCTATTTATAGTAAGTAACGATATTAACCCCCTGGTACTAGAGGCATTACCACTACTCTATCACCTTTATTAAGTTTCTGTTTTACATCAAATACCGTCTTACCATTAACTAGTAGCACAACACCATTTTTAATTTCGCCAGAATCTATAACACTATCTAGTTTAAGAATACCATTGTTAGAAGCTTCAATTAAGAGATCTATAATGGATGGACTCTTCTCGAAATAAAATACTTTTTCAATACTCTTTGAGTTGGGTGTAAATGGTGGTAGTATCTTTATTGTAATAGATATCATGCTCTCCATAACCAACCCTATACATAGTCTTAATAGCAAGCCTTAAAAACTTAAACACCGTTCATTATATGCTGTATGTAGGTGTTTAATGTGAGTGAAGGTCTTGAGATTCCAGAGGAGCAGATAAAGAATGACATCTGCAAGGTTATGAGAAATCTATTTAATAGAGGGCTGGTTTCTGCTCTAGGTGGAAATGTTAGTGCTAGAATTCCTAACTCAAAAGATTTTTGGATAACACCAAGTGGAATATTTAAGGGTGAACTTACACCTGATGACTTGATTAAGCTTGATCTAGATGGTAATATAGTTGATGGTTTTGGTAGACCATCGATTGAATGGCCCTTTCATGCAGCAATATATAGAGTTAGACCAGACGTTAATGCTGTAGTACATGCCCATAATCCTGTTACACTAGGGCTTGCATTAGCAGGTATTAGTCTAAAGCCTATTACGGTAGAAGCTGTTATGGTTTTAAGAAGAGTTGAAGTTGTTCCATTTGCATTTCCAGGAACTGATCAACTTGCAAAACTTGTAGCAGAAAAAGCTGCGCTTGGAACGAGAGCTCTCATTCTTCAAAACCATGGCATTATTGCTATGGGAGCTAATTTATATGAAGCTGAAGCAGTTGCTGAAGTACTTGAGGAGGTAGCCATAGCACAATTTGTTTCTACGGCTCTTGGTAAAGAGCCTCCAGTTATACCAGAAAGAGAAGTTGAGCTCTACTATAAGCTCTATAGGCTTGGCTAATATGGATTGAGTGGTGCAAGTAATGGCGCAGGAGTACTATGGTTATGTCGGTAGTATTTTATATGTTGATTTATCTAAAGAGAAGGTTGAACAAAGAAGGCTAGAATACGATGATATAGATAACTTTCTTGGCGGTATAGGGCTAGCAACGAAAATTATTGTTGAAGAAATACCCGACCCTAGAATAGATCCATTTAGTCCAGACAACATTCTTGTATTTATGACAGGACCTCTCACAGGTTCACCAGTATATGGAGCAGCTAGATATGTTGTTGCCTCTAAGTCTCCTCTAACTATGGCTTGGGGAGAGTCTCATATATCTGGCTATTGGGGACCAGAACTTAAAAAGGCTGGATTTGATGGTATAGTTATTCGAGGTAAAGCAACTACACCAGTATATCTATTCATTCGTGATGGGGTTATAGAGTTTAGAGACGCCTCTAAGCTCTGGGGGCTAGATGTATTTAAAACTGATGAAGCAATTAAAAAGGATGTTGGTGATGAAAGTATAAGGGTTGCTGCTATAGGTCCTGCAGGCGAGAATTTATCTAGAATTGCATGCATAGCCTCAGATATTCAGCCAAATGGCCCTAGAACAGGTGGTAGAACTGGAATGGGCGCTGTCATGGGTTCTAAGAATCTAAAGGCTATAGCCGTTAAAGGTAGCGGAAAAATAAAGATTAAGGATGTCTCAAGAGTTTCAAGTATACTTTCAAGACTACTTCCACTTATAATGTCATCGCCAACAGCACAAATTCTAGCATCATTTGGTACTGCAGGTGAGGTTGAGGAATTCTATGAATATGGGGATATGCCTATTAAAAATTTCACACTAGGGGAATTCGATGGCTATAGAAATATTACAGGACAGAGCTTCAGGGAGAAGGGAATAGTTGTTGATGTATATGGCTGTTGGGCATGCCCCGTAAAGTGTTGGAAAGTTGTTGAAGTAGATGGAAGGAGGATTAGGGCTCCAGAGTATGAAACAATAGCATCTCTTGGAACTCTCCTCATGATAGACGACCCCAATTATCTTGCAAAGGTTAATTATTTGTGTTATAGGTATGGTATTGATACAATTTCTGTAGGTGTTACAATTGCATGGGCTATTGAATGTTTTGAGAGGGGGTTGATTACAGCTAGAGATACAGGTGGCATGGAGCTTAAGTGGGGTGATAAGGAGGTTGTAGTAAAACTTATTGAAATGATTGGAAAGAGGGTAGGCTTTGGTAATATACTTGCTGAAGGCTGTAGACAGGCATCGAGAATTATTGGTAGAGGCACGGAGGAGTTTTGTATGCATGTAAAGGGGACTGAAATGCCTATGCATGACTCAAGGGCATTTAAGGGTATGGGTCTTCAGTATGCAACTTCTAATAGGGGTGCTGATCATCTCTATGGACTTTTCTTTAGGGTGGAACAGGGTCAGAGGGTACATGATCTAAAAATCTATGAGAGGGTCGATAGATTTGAGTATAAAGGCAAGGGATGGATGGTTGCAACGATGGAGATGTGGAGCGAAATACAGGAGTCTATGGTTACATGTAAATTTATAGACATACCGCCAGCACATATAGCAGGGCTATACACCTATGTTACAGGGATTAGGAAAACAGTGCCAGATCTACTAAAAATTGGAAAAAGAATATTTACACTAAAGAGACTATTCAATATAGCAAATGGAATAACAAGGACAGACGATATACTTCCAAAAAGATTTCTAAAAGAATTTCTTAAAGAAGGAGGGTCAAAAAATCAAGTAGTTGAACTAGAACCTATGCTAAAAGAATACTATGAATATATGGGCTGGGATGAAAATGGTATTCCTAAAAAAGAGGTTATAGAAGAACTAGGGCTGGGGAAATACATAGCAAAGCTTAGGATAAATATTTAAGGCTATACTTTCCCACCTATATTCCTTTATGCAAATAAATACCACTATGCTATACCATACCCAGATATCATTGTATAATAAATATTTATAGGAAGGGTTGCTCTTGAAAGAAAATTGTTTTGGCAAGAGAATGGCTATGATGACTACCATTATAGATAGTAGTATAGTTCTTTAAACTATTAATAGAATTATGAGTATATTACCTAATATTATTTGGGCTTTACATATACGAAACATGATGTAGCTATTATAAAATAATCTATATGTGTCTCCTAGGTAGATCAAGGGGATAAAAGCTGTTAGAATTTTCTTGGTCACAAATTACAGAAAATGGTTAAGAGATAGTCATAATATTTTTAGAGAATCTCTTGGATAGAATGGTTATAGCTATAGTTATTGTGAGTAGTAGCATTATTATTGCTATAAATATAAAGGTCTGGCTATATCCATAGATGCTCACCATATAGCTTAGTATAATGTTAGAGGATATGTTAGCTAATGCAAAATTAGAGTTTACTAAGCCTAGTGCTAATCCTTTGTTTTCTTCATCTACACATAGTGGTACTAAAACCGAAATTGATGTAATATAGCTTGCCCACACAATACTGTAGCTAGCCATCACAATAGATGCCACGATAAGATTTCCAACAATTGAATTGAGATAGAGGTAAAAGGACATTGATATTAAGCTTATGATGTATATAGTAGTTACGCCAATTGAATATAGCATATGGCCAAATAATAGTATAGCCGGGATTTCGAACCAGCTTGCAAGGCTTAATATATATGTAGCTAGGGATTCCCCTAAACCAATTTTATATGCCTGATATTGTGGTATATAGATGTTTTTAATAACGTCGCCAACCATAAACATAAATGATGATATGTATAGAATTAAAAATACACCATTTCTTAACAATTTCACAATAGGTTTCAAGGACCATATATTCTTTTTAGTACTTATCATAGTAATAACTCTATCGATGGATGTCAATATTATTGTGAGAACTAGAATTGTTATTGAAAGTAGAAGGGAGACTACAAATATGCTAACTATACCATATATTTTAAGAAGCCATCCAGCAAATAGAAGTGATGTAGCCCAACCAAGCGAACCTCCAGCCCAATATAAACTCATATTCCTACCTAGGTTACGAGAATCAACATCAGCTACCAAGGCATAGGATGCTATATTTACACCAGCAATGCCAATTGTAGAAAATATATATGAAAGCTGTATAGCTATAATATTATTGGATAAGAAAATAGCAGCTGTATAGAATATTAACATTATAATAGAGCCATAGAGCATAACCCTTGATCGTCTTCTAATTCTATCACTTACATAACCCCATATAATTTGGGAACAAAAGCTAGCAATACTTGCAATAGACGTTACTATACCAGCCATTAATACACCAAGACCACTACCAACAATATACAGTGGAATAACAGGATAGGTTATTCCACTAATGGCCATAAGTAGTATATTAATTGCAAATACAATAGTAATAATATTTTTATAAGACAAAGTACCTTCAACACCCAGTATAGATTTATAGAATGGCTAAGCTTAAGCAAATAATATAAGCTTTATTAAACAAATAGCAGACTCTTGAAAGTTAGGATAAATATTACTACCCTACGCATTTCTCTAAAAAATTTAGAGGATATAGCAATAGTATTACTAATTACTTGACGTATCTTAAACCTCTTGTTAATGCTGTTGCAGCATCTATAAGCACTATTCCTACTACAGTTTGCTGAACGGCAATCTCAGTAACACCCAATAATACTAGAATGTTTGTAAGTATTGTTAGCATAGATGCTCCAAGTAAGCTTCCAAGTGGATGACCGCTTCCACCAGTTAACATAATTCCTCCCAAGACACATGATGCTATAGCATTAAGTTCATTTCCTCTTGCACTCCATGGATCCACGGCAAATCCTCCCATAGCTATAAGCATTACGCCTCCCAAACCATAGAGTGTACCTGCTATTGTAAAGGCGAAAAATTTTGCTAAATCAGCTCTTACACCTGCTAATCTTACAGCCTCCTCATTGCTTCCTAAACCATAGATATATCTACCAAATACTGTCTTTACCAATAATACATAGATCAGTAGTATGATAAATACTGCAAGGAGGAATCCTACTGGTACATATATTCCAAAGTCCTGAGTAAATACTGCATATTGTGTAAGACCATAGATGAGCTTGCCTCCTGATACTACTATAACAAATGACCTCCAAATAACTAATGCAGCAAGCGTTGCAACGAATGAGTATATCTTTAGCTTGGCGACTAGAACACCATTAATGGCACCAATTGTAGTACCAAGCGCAATTGCAACTAATATTGCTAGTAAGATATTACCAGTAGTTCTCGTTATTATGGCAGCAATCATTGCAGTTGCAGCTTATGTTGAGCCAGGGCTCAAATCAATACTTCCCATTAAAATAATCAGCATTTCGCCTGTTGCTATAAGAGCTAATGGTGTTATCTGCATTAATACAACCTTAATATTCATGGGGTTTAGAAAATACTGAGGTGACATAAATATAGAAGCTATAAGTAGAAGAATTAATGGTATGAGAGCTCTAGATAATTCATAGGATGAATAAAGGTGTTTAAATCGCACGATCATGTTATTAAGTTCTCTTGATACCATGATATTCCACCATGCCTTTTCATGCTATGCCAGATTTTTAAGTATTTCGTCCCTATCTAATTTTTTGTTATAGTACTCACGAATAATTTCGCCATCCCTCATAACATATATTCTATCGGCCAAACCTATAGCTTCATCAACATCACTTGTCAGTACAAGGGATGAGGTTCCCCTCTCTCTAGAATATCTATATATAAGTCTTCTAATCTCCGCCTTAGCAGCAACATCTATACCTACGGTTGGCTCATCAAAGATTACGAGTTTTGCATTTGTAAGCATAGCTCTTGCAACGAGAACCTTTTGTTGATTGCCACCACTTAATTGAATTATCTTAGCATAGGGTGACGGTGTTACAATGCTTAGCTTTTTAACCATATCAGAGGTTATTTGTAGTTCTCTTTTTTCATCAATAAATATTGAAAATCTCTTTATGATGTCCAATGATGATATATCCATATTTGAAGCAACTGTAAAATGGGGTATTAGGCCCTCAATCTTTCTATCCTCAGGAAGGTAAAAGATGCCATGGTTTATTGCATCTACAGGACTTTTTATCTTAATACTTCTACCTCTATATAAGATGTCCCCTCTAACAATCTTTGTTAATCCCATTAAGGTCTTTCCTATTTCTGTCTTACCTGCACCAACAAAGCCAAATACTGCAACAACCTCACCTTGATATACCTTAATATTGATATTTTTTAGTGGAATTTCAGCGGCTATCTGAGGCTGTGTATATATGGCTCTTAATTCAATTAATGGTTCTTCAGCTGTATATTTATTTAGCAGTAGATCAATACTTTTTTCATCTCTAACCTTATATAGCTCTTCAGGCTCTCTACCTAACATCAATTTTATTAAGCTATGAATATCTATAGATTTACTTTCAACAGTGTCTATTTTCTCACCATTTCTAAGAATAGTTATTCTATCACATATATCAATAGCTTCATTTACTCTATGGGTTACAAAAGCTATAGCAAAACCTTCTTTTCTCAGTTGATTCAAAACATCAAATAGTCTTTCAATTTCGTGTAGAGATAGCGGACTTGTAGGTTCATCTAATAACAATATTTTTGCATTAACACTTAATGCAGCTATGACTTGAAGAAGCATCCTCTCGGCAGCACTAAGATGTCTCACTTTTTCATTTAGCTTCAACTCTATACCAAATCTAGCCATAATTCTATCTATGTATTCTCCAAAGCTAGCATAGTCAAATTTTGAGGCTAGCGAGTTCCATGAAAATCCCAAAAGGGCAATATTTTCCAAAACAGTTAAACTCGGTATTACTGTAATTTCTTGATGTACTAGTGCTATACCATGGCTACGAGCATCCCTTGGATTTTTTAAAAATACTCTCTTTCCATTAATGTATATGCTGCCCTGGTCGGGCTTGTAGACACCATATATAACCCTAAGAAGAGTTGATTTACCTGCGCCATTCTGACCTAGTAAGCCATGGATTTCACCATATCTTAACTCAAATGTAACATCATTTACAGCAATAACGCCTGGAAATTTTTTTACAATTCTTTCAGCAAGTACTGCTTCTCTATTTATCACCTGGAGTTCCCCTCATAATTATTAGAATGTTTAGACCAGAGCATAAAAATTTATATAGTAATGTATAAAAAACAGTATATATAGGGGTAAGTATACATGTCAGCACCAGCTAGAATGAAGCAGTTGATGATTATACTAGTGGTCATAATAATTATACTAGCTGGTCTGACAGGCTACTTTGCCATAAGGTCGGTAACAGCACCAGCTCCTGTTGCTGGTGTTGGTGCTCCAGGTAGAAAGCTAACGGTATTCTTCTTCGACCCTGCACCAGCTAATCCATGGTGGGATATACTTGCTCAAGGTGTTGAGGATGCCGTAAATGACTTGAGAATGCTTGGCGTGGACGTCGATTATAGGAGATTTGATGCAACAACTTTAGATGTTCAGATTTCTCAGCTTCAGCAAGCAATTGCATTAAAACCTGACATAGCTGTTGTAGGACCGGTTTCAGATGCGGTACAGGATGTTACAAAACAGATTAGAGAGGCAGGAGCCAAGGTAATTCTAGTTGATAGAGACTTTCCAGACCAGACTGCAAGAGACCTCTATTTGGGCACTGATAATAAGTGGGCAGCACGTATAGAGGCTGAAGCGTTTCTAAAGTGGTTAGAGGGTAAAGGTGTTCCAAAACCATGGAGTATAATTATATTTAGAGGACTACCAGGCATTCCCACATCATATCTTAGATATGAAGGTTTTATGGAGGCTCTAAGACCCTATATAGATCGTGGTGATGCAAAGGTTCTTGAAGAGGTGCAGGTGGATCCTGATCTACTACCTGAATGCTATGCTAAGGCAAGCGCAATTGTGCCAAAATACGGCAAAACAGTAACAGCCTATTTCGCTACAAATCTACTTCAGGCTATGGCAATAGTGAGAGCACTTCAAGACAATAAAATTATACCTGGTGTAGACATATATGTCCTTGGATTCGATGCACAGGTACCTGAATGGGTTGATATGATTGCAAAGGGTCAAGTAGCTCTATCTATTCAACAACATCCATATACAATGGGATACTGGGCAGTATGGGCGGGATATTACATGGTTACAGGCATAGTGAAATTACCTGAAAAAGCTGTAATAAATACGCCAACATATAAGGTCTTTACATGTAATGCTACACATTCACTTGCTGTTGACTACTTTAAGATACCGCCAACAGAACTTGTGGCAATAGCAAAACGGCTTACACCAGATAACCCGCAATTCCATGCACCAGGATACTATGGTTATGCATGTCTTAGCTAAATAGCTTAAAATTAAAAATATTTTTTAAACCCATAACTTAAATTTGCTTCTTTTCATAAATTATTAAATAACAGCATCATATGAAATATGATTGGTGTAATTTGTGAGACTTTATGTAGATAGTATCGTAAAAAACGAAATTATTGAAGCCATAGGAAGTGGTTTTGTATATGGTGTTACATCAAATCCGTTTATATTTAGTAATGGCTTGAAAACTTCGTTAAAGAAACTTGTTACGGAGCTTCTTCCATATATAGGTAATGAATTTCATGTACAAGTTCCTGGAAGAAACTGTGATGAGTATGTAAAGAATGCTACTATAATCTATGATATTGATCCTAAGAAAATTGTAATTAAAATACCAATGCATAGTGAGGGTGTCAAGGCTATGAAGGTATTGAAGGAGATGGGCGTAAAAATAACGGCTACAGCTATAACAAACGTTGAACAAGCTATTGTGGCAGCACTACTCGGCGTTGATTATGTAGCACCATTTGTAGCGAGAGTTGATGAATCTGGTTATAGTGGTATAGATGTTGTTAGGGCGATTGTAGAGGTATATAGAGTTCATAAAGTTAAAACATTGGTATTAGCAGCAAGTATTAGAACTCCTATACAGCTTGTTAATGCATTTATGGTAGGCGCCGACTGTGTTACAGTTAAATATTCCCTCCTTAAAAGTATTGTAGACTCTGTAGTATCAAATAGGGTAATTAATCAGATGAATGAAATTTGGAAAGATATTACGGTAGAATAACTATGTGTGGTAGATATATTCTTGTGCACGATATTGGTACTACAGGTGATAAGGCAGTTCTATTCAATGTAGAGAATCAGAGTATAGTGGATTCCACTATAGTTGAATACCCAACATATCATCCTAAACTGCTTTGGGCTGAACAGAAACCTGATGACTGGTGGAATGCTTTTATAGAATCTACAAAGAGGTTATTGAAAAAGGTAAAACCAGATGATATTGAGGCTATAAGCTTTAGTGGGCAGATGATGGCATGCTTACCAATTGATAGAAATGGTAATGCCTTAGATAATGCAATCATTTGGATGGATCAGAGGAGTACTGAAGAAGTAGAATATATTAGAAATAAATTTGGCGAATATGACTTCTATAGTATAACAGGCAATAGATTAAGCCCAACATATCCTGTGGCAAAAATCCTGTGGTTGAAGAGAAATAGACCTGCCCTTTATAATGGGGTATACCTATTTCTACAGCCTAAGGACTATATAGTAGCTAGACTTACAGGTACATTTCAAACAGATTATTCTGATGCTTCACTTACAGGAATGCTTGATATTAGAAAGAAAGGCTGGGCATTACAAATGTTACAAGAAATTGGCGTTGATGTAGATAAACTTCCTATAATAAAACCTTCAACGGCAGTCGTTGGTGAGATTGACAGTAATATTGCTCACGGTCTTGGGCTTCACCATAGATTGCCTGTAGTTATAGGGTGTGGCGATGGAATATGTACAGCAGTAGGTGCAACTGCTACAGATCCATATGATACTTACATCTACCTTGGAGCATCTTCATGGCTTTCAACATTAACCAGCGAACCTATTCTAGATAAATCTATGAGATTCTTTAACATGGTCTATATAGAGCCAACACTCTATACACCTACAGGAACAATGCAGACAGCTGGTGCAGCTCTTAGGTGGTTTCGTGATAATATATTTCTTTTAGAAAAACTAACAGCAAATCTCTTAGGCATCTCAGAGTATGAATTAATTGATCGTGAGGCTAGAAGATCACCGCCAGGAGCAAACGGGCTTCTCTTCCTACCCTACCTCATGGGCGAGAGATCGCCCTGGTGGTCTCCATATGCTCGTGGAGTTTTAATAGGTCTTACACTTAGTCATAGCCGTAGCGATATAGCTAGAGCTATTCTAGAGGGCGTAGCATTTAATCTAGGACTAATTATGCTAAGTTTTATAGAGAATGGTATAGTTATTAAGGAGCCAATAGCTCTAGCTGGTGGAGGTGCTAAAAGCAGTCTATGGCCAGAGGTGTTCTCTAATGTATATAACAAAGAGATTGCAGTATTAAAGTATAGGGAGGAGGTAGCAGCTTTAGGAGCATGCATAACAGCAGCATATGCAATTAAAATATATAGCAGCCTAAGGGAATCTAAATATATTAATACACCTCAACAGCTATACCGCCCAACACCCACTGAAGTAAACATCTATAGAAAAATGCTAGACATATTTAGAAGAAGCTATTTAGCATTAAATGATATATTTAAAGAAATTAACTACCTATATAGGTACTAGATAGATACCTAAAAAGAGGAAAATTATAATAGATTTATTAGGTTAACTTTTCTAACCTCATTTTACAATTTTTATTAAAGAAACATCGTAGATTAATGAGGATTTTTAGTAGAGGTTAAGGCTTATAGGTATAGAGAATATCAATAGGTAAAGTTGGTATCTAAAGACTATTTGTAGCTAATTCACTATTTTAGTGATGGAATTACATAGGGGCCTTCAGGTATTGCTATAATTTTATCACATGATGTTTCCCTACACGCTAATTCAATAGCCTCTCTAGTATCTGATGCTGGAATAAAATTCATTTCTTCTAAAACGCTATGACTAATATTTTTTGTTACAACTATAACTTTATTCTTTAAAAGAACTTGCATCAGTTTTTGAACCTGCCACTGATCTCTTAAAGGCTCATTTAACTCAATATGTCTGAGAATCTCCATTGGATTACTACTGATTGATGCTAGTTCTCTAAAATGTTCATGCCCTACACCATCTATACATTCAGAGAGCATCACTATCACGCCACCTCTTTTTGTAACTCTGGAGGCAGTTACCATACCCTTTACGGCTTGATATAAATCTCTATCCAATGGATAACCGCCATTCGATACTATAACTACATCTCCTTCATAGGGTACTTCAATTCTTACATATCTATCTAAAACTTCAGCGCCAGCTCTATGCGCCTCATATACATCACCAGCAAATGCATTCACTATTCTCTTATTTTTATCTAGAATAACATGTAGTATGTATCTATAGCTTTTAACAAGTTTTGAAGCTTCAACCATATCCTCATGAACAGGATTCCCCTCCAAAAATCCATAGTCAGCCCTAGGACTACTAAGCATTTTATACCCATGATTTTGGTAAATAGTATTGGCGCCAGCTACACCTGGTAAAATAAGCTTTCTACCACCACTATATCCAGCAAAAAAGTGAGGTTCTAGAAGACCTATACCAATAACTACGTGAGAGTCTACAACCACCCTATTTACATAGACTTTTGTTCCATAAGATGTCATACCAAGATATACAAGATTTTTATCATTATCTGCGTCATGGCTTTCAACATTATATTCACTTGCTATATCACTACCAATAAGTTCTACAATATCGTTATATGTATGGGATTTGTGAAGACCAGTTGCAATAATGATTCTAATGTTATCTCTTGGAACGCCTACTCCTCTAAGCCTAAATAATATTCTCTCTAATAGAATCTTATTTGGTGTAGCCCTAGTTTTATCAGTTATAAGTATTGCAATCCTTGAACTAACATCTATAGTTTCTTCAATTCTTTTAGATGCTATGGGTTTATCTAGAGAATTATCAATTAGTTTAAATGCCTCTGTATCAGACACCCCTCTAACAACTCTTGAATATACAGTAAATATTTTACCACCTACTAAATCAATCTCTAAATATTTTTTACCATAGGGAAACGTAATGGTTGTCATGATAATTACCTACAATATATAGCTATCTCTACCCTAAGTGCTGGTATACTATCTGGAGATCTCCCCAGATACGTGTAAATATGTTCTTAAGGTTTTTATAGGCGTTAGCCAGAGATTCGTCAGGTTCTACAATATCTAAAGGTCTTAAAAATCTCTTCTCAACCTCTTCTATGCTGGAATAGAGTTTTGATCGAATCATCATAGGGATTAGCGTTCCTAAACCAACTAAATCCCCATATATCTCAACCCTTCTACCATATATTGATGCCCTTATTAAATTCCATAGTCTTGATTTTGTTCCACCACCTGTTAATCTTATGCGGTCAATCTCAACATTGAATAGATTTTCAAATAACTCAACATAGCTATTTTCCATAAGTGTAATCCCTAGTACTATACTTCTTAAAATTCTTCCAATAAGTGATGTTCTTGGTTCATCAACAATCTTAAGATTTATTAATGCAGCATTCATTAGAGGATTATAGAAAGGGCTTCTGTCGCCTGGTGGAAGAAATAGGTATTCTGTTCCAGCCGCTATATTTTCCATATACCTAAATGCCTCTTCTATAGGTATTCCAAAAATTTTTTCGGTAAACCATGTTAGAAACGCTCCTGTAAAACCTGTAGCAGCTCCTGCTAAATAACCCTTTATGGGATGTATATGGTAGTATATAGCTGGATGTAGAATAAGTTTGTCCGTGACGATTTTAGGTACGGTGGTGGTACCGCTATAGATATTTACGTCGCCTACCTTAAGCGCTCCTCCAGCTAGTGCAGAAGCATTTCCATCTGTCATACCGTGAAATACTTTAGCTTGCAATAGACCAAGTCTCTCAGCATATTTACCTGAAGCCTCACATATATGTTCTCCACATGCCGTAGGTCTAGGCATTTTAGCTACATCTAGGCCAAGCTCTTGAAAGACTTCTATAAACCATTTTGGCGACTCTGATAGTATATCTAGACCAAATTTTAAAGCATTTGTATAGTCTGTTTCTATGTCGCTCCATACTTCACCTTCCTTTAAACATAATTTATAGAGAATCCACGTTGCTGCTGGAACTATCCACCTGGTTTTGTTATAGAGATTAGGACTATGTAGCTTCATGTGATAGAGTTTTACAAGTGGTGAAGCAGGATCTACAATAACACCCTTTTTAGAGAGGGCTTCTATTGATGGTAAAGACTTGATTTTATTGTACGTCTCTGGCAGTTTTTCATAATACATAACGGGTTTTGTTAAGGGGTTACCATACATGTCGGTAGGTATGTATGTGCCAGATGTACTGTCCACCGAAACATATTTTTCACAGTTTCGACACTCCTTAACTATAGAAGGCATTGCAACCTCTATAGCTCTTAACCACTCGCCAGCATCCTGACTAGCTATAGACTCCCTACCAATAGCTATTAACAAACCGTCGGGACTATAGATTTCTATCCTAATACCACTACTACCAACATCTATACCAATTAACAGTATGGAGTTGTTCAAGTGCTTTACCACCCATACTTTATAACGTCTAAGAATCTTGTATAGGCGTCTTCATACTCCCTCGTGTATTGTGGTTCAAATACTTTTATTTGATACGAATTCTTTACATATTCTCTAAGCTCCTTTAAAGAACCTATAATCCCTAAGCCAGCTGCTTGAATAAGTATATTGCCTATAGAAGTTGCCTCCTCAGGACCAGCATAGACAATCTTATTTGTAAAGTTAGCTGTTAATTGATTTAAAAGCCAGTTTCTTGATCCACCACCAAAGATGTTTATATGTGTTAGTTTTCTCCCAAGTAAGTCCTCAGCCTGCTCAAATACAAGCCTATACTTTAGTGCTAGACTTTCGAATATAATTCTAAAGAGTTCTCCTAAATTAGATGGTTTTTCTTGCCCACTCTCTTCGAGGTATCTAGTAATAGCGCTAATCATATCTTCTGGTGCTACAAAGCTTTCGCTGTCCGGGTCTATGAAGGCTTTAAATGCTTTGGCTTCTCTAGCCATTCTAAGAATATCATCATATGAAAGGTCTTGGCCTCTATCAGCTAATACTCTTCTAATTTCTTCTATAATCCACATGCCCTGTATATTTCTGAGAAATGTAATAGTATTGAATGCACCACCCTCATTAGTGAAATTATATACCATGGCCTTTCTATTTATTAGCGGTCCTGGAAGCTCAACACCTACAAGAGACCATGTGCCAGAGCTTATGTAACCAGCATTTTCATCAATCATAGGCCCAGCTGCGATAGCTGATGCTGTATCGTGAGTTGCTGGTGCAACTATCTCTATCTCCCTAGAGACGCCTAGCTCTGAAGCAAGTCTAGGTTCAATCTTTCCAAGCTTTGTACCAGGCTCTACAACCTCTGGAAATATGTGTATGGGAATACCAAGAATTTCTAAAATATCAAAACACCACTTTTTAGCACCTGGATCTAAGAATTGGGATGTGGTTGCCTCTGTATATTCGGCTACGGCAACTCCGGATAGCCAGTAGTTAAAGAGGTCAGGTATCATGAGAAAGGTTTTTGCTATCTTAAGCTTAGGATCCCCAACTTTAACCATAGAGTATATTTGGAAAAGCGTATTTATTCTTATGAACTGTATTCCTGTTCTCTCATATAGTCTCTCCCTAGGTATAATCCTAAGAACTTCTTCCATCATACCCTCAGTTCTTGGATCTCTATATGTATGTGGATTACCTAGCAGCTCCCCCCGTTCATCAAGAAGAGCAAAATCTATACCCCATGTGTCAACACCTATAGAGACAAGACTATCTCTATACCTTCTATACGCAAGCTTTATAGCTTGTTTCATTTCATGCCAAATCCTTAAAACATCCCAATAAAGACTATCCCCTACTCTAACCATATAGTTAGGAAATCTATACAGCTCTTCAATAACAACCCTCTTCTCCTTTTCATTAATAAAACCAACCATAGCTCTACAGCTACTAGCACCAATGTCAAATCCAAGTATAACATATTCGTCCAACATATGCATCCCAAAACAACTATATAGTCAGTGAATAAATATATTTATTGATAAGTGAACGGCTTTAGCACTATAGAAAAAACAAATATACGTACTACCATCTTTAACCTCTGTTATGTATCAAGCGATTTTCTTTGGCTTAACATCAAATAAAAAAATTTATATTTTGAAGCTCTGTATAGCATATAGGTGATATGTGTTTGAGAACGGAGAGAAGAGAAAATATTATATTAGTTGATAACAAGTTTAGATTTCTACTTGGTGTAAACTACTGGCCGAGAAAAACAAATATTAGAATGTGGAGAGATTGGAATGAAAATGATATTGCTGATGATGTTAAGCTTATGAGAGAACTTGGTATTAGAGCTGTAAGATTTTTTATTAAGAATGAGGATTTTGCTGATGAAAATGCTAATGTATGTGAATCCTCTCTTGGAAAGCTTGATAAATTTCTGAAAATTTTAGAAATGAATGGCATTATAGGTTTTGCAAGTCTCATTGTTGGTCATATGAGTGGTAAAAACTGGAGAATTCCATGGACTAGGTTCGAGGATCTCTATTCACCATCTAGTATTGAGAAAACATGTAGATTTGCTGAAGCTATTGTAAAGAGATTTAAGGATCATGGTGGCGTCGGTGGATGGATTTTAAGTAATGAGATTAGTCTTGTTAAGAGAGCTGGGTGTAGAGAGGAGGCTCTAGCACTTCTAAGGGCTTTTGCTAAGACCGTTAAGAGCATAGATCCAAATCATATAATATCGTCTGGCGACATCCCAAATGAGTATATGCAGGAGACACCAAATGTTAGAGACATTATTGACTATGTAGGCCCACATCTATATCTCTATGACAGCAACATTATAAGGCATGGATATATGTATAGTGCAGCACTAGAAATGTTTTCAAATGACGGTGACGTACCTATCATTTTAGAAGAGTTTGGTTTTAGCACCCATCAATTCTCAGAGGAGTCCCAGGCAAGATTTATAAATGAGATATTATATACGGCTTTAGCTCATGGAGCATCAGGTGCATTTATTTGGTGTTTCTCAGATTTTCCACACGAAAGCGATCCTCCATATGAGTGGAGACCATTAGAACTTGCATTTGGTATAGTTAGAAAAGACGGTTCGCTAAAGCCAGCAGCAAGTATAGTAAAGAGATTTTCCGAAGAACTTAAAGAGATTGAGGATATAGGCCTCCATATACGGTTTAAGAGAGTTACAGACGCCTCGATTATAGTGCCATTCTATATATTTAGAGACTATGAATTTGTAAGATATAAAAACGTTGTCGACTTTCAACTTTTGCTACAACCATTATTAGGAGCATATATTCTATCTTCAGCAGCTGGCCTTCAAACATCCATGGTATTTGAGCTTGACATAGAGAGAGCTGTAAAGAGTAAAAAGCTTCTTATAATGCCTTCAACAATAGTAGCACTATCATCTACTTGGAGAAAGATTTATAATTATATAGAAGGTGGCGGAAACGTCTATACATCAGTTATAAGAGGGATTGCAAATCTTAGAGCACTTCATGAAGCGCCAACACATCTCTGGACGGAAATATTTGGTGTAGAGAATATTCTTGAGGCAGGCTCTGTAGGATATAAACTCTTTGGTGTAGTGACAATAGAATTTGTAAGAAACTTTGGCGTATTTAGAAAGGGTGACAGAATTACGATAGAAATTCCTGAGCCTATATATACATATCTTGCAAGACCTGTAGATGCTAATGCTATAGCTGTTGATGGGAGTGGAAACCCAGTTATATTTAGAGCTAGAAGAGGCATGGGAATGGCATATCTATCATTAATACCAATAGATATGGTATTAGCTAGGCAGGAGGTTATTGATTGGGGTAGAGGCTACCATAGACTCTATGAATCCATAGCTATTGAATCTAACATCGAGAGGCCCTATAGATGCGACAACCCTGAGGTTGAGGTAATTACGTACTATGGAGGAGAAAGCAATATTGTTATTGCGGTTAATCATGGGTATGAGAAGAAGGTTCAAATATATTCAGCAAAGCCTATTAAGGATGTTAAGAAAATTGGAGGGGATGTAGAAATACACATTAGTACTAACTCCATAGGGCTTAGCATGCCTAAAAAGGGAGCAGTAATAGCTATAATCAGCCATTCTGCATAGCGGATACTACCATAGAGCAGTTGCGCGTACTCCTTCCTTCATAATTTTCTTTAACTGATATCTAAAGTATATTAATGATATTAGTAGAAATACTATAGCCGAAAGTATGCCTCTAGCTACGAGTTGCTGTATACCCATAATTGGATTCCACCCAAGTATAGAATATCTTATCATTTCAGCTGGATAACTAAATGGTGTTAGTAGTGCAAACGCTTGTAGAGCTTTCGGTAATTTTGAAAGTGGTGTTAGACCTCCCGTTGCTACCGGTAATATAAAACCTAGTATCTCTATAATAAAGCCGGAAACACCGCTAGATATAACAGTACCTCCAAGTATTAGAGCATAGGCCATTAAATTAATGAGCAGTAATATAAAGCTGCATATAAGTATGTATATATCTGTAATGATTAATAGTGGTGGTCCCCATATTACAGATAGAACTACATAGTTGAATAGCATAGCCATCGTCAGCCAGATTAGAGATATCGGTAGAATGCCTAAGTAATGTGGTAGAAAGCCACTTCCACTAGCTACATAATACTCAAGCCTACCGTCGTTAATCATCCAGCGAAGCTCTGCAGCCCAATCCCATGTAGCAACTCCATAGAACATAAATATGAGTATGGCTGTAAACCCATGTGCTGCCATTATCTGTGGATTTACTGTTTTATCTATAAAAAGGGTGAGAGGACTCATGAAAAGTATTATCCATATTGAAAAGCTTATAAGGCCATACATAAACCCTTTATTCCTTACTAAATCTGAAAGCGCGTATGCTTTAAATACAGCATAGGCTCTTCTAATAAGTTTTAACACCTTCACTCACCTTCCTTTTCTCCCAATACAATAGACTTTTACTACTGCCAGGTGTATAGATGAGGGCCAAGACGATAGCTAGTGCAAGAAGTAGATACAGGTTATCCGTACTACCCAAGAGTATCCCATGAATAGCTTCAACAACGTGTGAAGATGGTATAAGGAGGCTTACAATATATGCCGCAAAAGGCATAAATATTCTTGGGTAGTAAGCGCCCAATAGGACCATTATCAATGGCCTAACTATATTGAGTACCCTCCAACTGTCACTAATAGTATGAATAAGCCCAGCAATAACTATACCTAGGGTAGACATGGTGAGTGCTCCAAAAGCTATTAGCGATATTATGGTTAGCACTAACACAATTCCATTCAGACCATAGTATAGTATGTATATTGGAGCTATGCTTGTAAATCCCGTTATTAATAGTAGTGATAGTCTCGGTATTGGTATAGCTATAAATAGTTCAAGCCTATTGATAGGCGATGCAATAATATATGGCAGTGTTCCTATATACATATTATGCAAGGGTCTCCAAAGAACATCATCCACAATAGTAATTATAGACATAACTATATTGCTTGCTGTAATCATAAATATTATAGGTTCTACGCCAACCCTTTCTATAAATAGCTGTGGAGAGCCTATAGAATACCCAAAGAATAGCGTAAAACCTGCAAAGAGGTAAGGGTATATAATTGTTGCTATAAGTGCTGATTTTCTTCTCAATATTTCACCGTATATAAGTTTGAATTCAGCTTTCAATATTGTATAGAATTTCATAGGGATCCCTCACTAAAATATATAAATACATCTTCAAGTGTTGGCTCCTCAATTCTAGCTGATATTATTTCAAACTTATTTGCTATAAGCTTCTTCATAATATCATTAAATATGTCCTCTGGCTTTTCTGCATGAATTCTAACACTATAAATACCATTCTCTTCAGCCTTTATCTCATATTTTGCGTCTAGCGTATGTAGAATCTGATGTATACCATTCCCTTCTCCTCTAATGCTAATTGTAACTACTCTAAGCTTAGGTATTTTCATTTTAAGTTCGTGCGGTGTTCCCTCAGCAACAATAATGCCTCTGTTTATCAGTAGAATTCTATCACATATAAGCTCAGCTTCAAACATATTATGGGTTGTATAGAGTATTGCCTTCCCCTCCCTATGGGCTAAATCTTTAACCAGCTCTCTTATTTTACGAGCACTAGGTGGATCAAGACCAAGTGTAGGTTCGTCTAAAAGAAGTATTGGTGCATTACTTAAAAGGGCTCTAGCTAAACTGAGTCTAGCCTTCATCCCAAGGCTAAACTCTTCAAAGAGCTTATAGTCAGCTCCAAGTTTGTCAAGTTCAAGTAGTTTAATAATATAATCTATTCTCTCCCTAGACTTCCTTCTATCAAGCCCATAAAGTGCAGCAAAATACTCAAGATTCTCACGACCAGTTAGCTTTCCATAAAAACCCTTTTCAACAGTTAACATAATACCTATCTTTTTTCTTACCTTGCTAGCCTCCTTAACAACATTGTGTCCAGCAACGTAAGCCTCGCCAGAATCAGGAAGCAGTAATGTTGCTAAAATCTTTATAGTTGTGGTCTTTCCAGCGCCATTAGGTCCCAAAAGACCTACAATCTCTCCATAGTTAACAGTAAAGCTTATACCCCTTAGAGCCTCAATAATCTCAGTATATGATCTAAATAAGCCTGTCCTCTTCTTTGTTCTATACTTTTTAACAAGGTTTCTAACAATAACAGCATCATTCAAGTGCCACACCTCAATTATGCAACTTAATGCACATTCATTCTCGAGCTTAATGCCCTTGAATATCATATATTAGGGAACAAACTTAAAAATAATTATTCCCAAAATATCAGTATGGATAATATAATGCACGTATAAGATTATAGATTGTTAGAATCAAGAAGTGGATAAAGCTTTTTAATAGCAGTATCTCTAGGTCGTACTACTTTATCATGGCTAAGACAATGTTTTGGTGTTAGTGTTGACAACATTATAGTAGTCATCATTCTCAACCATTCTTTCCTAGTGTTGGAAAGAAAGTCCTAATTGGGAAGCGTTATTACTAGATGCTTTACGGCTATGATGACCGTTACTGTAAAGGCTATCAATATGTTATCATCTATTGGATTGAACTCTATTCTTTCTATGACTGATGCTACAGCCATTGCTATTGCGCCTATTGATCCTGAGAATATGTATCCTATTGGAATCATTACTACAGCCATTGCAATATTTCCTAACCAATGTTTTGTTCTATATCCAAAAACAATATTTCTAACTATCCCGGTAATTGCATCTCCAAATGATATGGCTAGAGCTGGAAGTATTGATATCCATGGGCTGCCCGTCAAAAGCCATAGAATGACTATAGAGCTTCCCCAAGCTATACAAAAATTAACTTCATACATATTATCACTTGTTTGAAACCATGTAAGAATTCTTCTAGATTTATGGGGAAGATATGTAAAGACAGCTAATATATATGCAAATAACATGGGAATAAAGGGTTCTTTGAAAAGTAGTGGTGTAAGAATAGCTACAAGACCACCTGTAAGTATATGGATAAACTTTCTATTAAAATATACTGCCACATTATGTCTAGTACCTCTAGAAACCATAAAACTGTAAAGCTTTTTTGTAATAATAAAAACAAGTATAATAATGTAAATAAACAATACAATGGCTATCAAAGCATCCTGAACAATAGCATCAAAGGAAATACCATATCCAATAACCATAAATAGCACCTATAAAAAGCTACGGCAAAATATGTTTGTGGAGGGCTATTTAAAACTCCCGGTAGCACCTAAATAAAAAATTATAACAATTAATTTCTTGTAATTAAGGTTTTAGCCTATGCAATAGAAGTAAGCATACTAGAACATCATCACTATTTGGATGAATGATCTATTTTATTTTATTGTTTTTATTATATTATTTATAAGAGTTTCCATCTTCTTTAACTCCTCTTCATTAGGCATTGCTTTAGTTTCAACTATAGGCTCTATGATTTTAAATCCTGCTTTTGTAAGAAGCTCTGTAGCTTGTTTAGCTGTTGAAGCCCATGCATATACATTTATAGTCGCAGCATATCTTCCACGTCCAGCTTGTTTAAGTTGGAAGAGTCTCATTATATCCTCCATATATGGAAATATACCTGCATCATATGATGGATATATAAACACTACTATATATGACTCAACTAAATCAGATAGTATATATGATGGATGTGATGTAGAGACATTATGAGATGTAATTTTAAGTCCCTCTTGGCTAAGCCTTTCAATAATATGTTCGATAATTAACTCTCCTCTACCATACATAGAGCCGTAGATGAGTAAAACTCTATCTTTTTCAGGTATAGGCTGAGACCATTTTTTATAGAGTTCAATTATTCTATTGGAATTCGATCTATATATAGGTCCATGTGATGGCGCTAAAATCTTTATCTCAATATTCTTTAGTTTTTCAAAAGCCTCTAAAACATTTCTTGCATACTTAATCACTATGTTGGAAAAATACCTTCTAGCTTCATCTATATAGAAATCCATATCTAGTTCATCGTCAAAAATCCCCTTCTGTAAAGAGCCATAACTACCAAAAGCATCACATGAAAAGAGTATCTCATCCTCCTCAAGGTATGTAACCATGGTCTCAGGCCAATGGAGCCATGGCGTATATATAAATCTAAGCGTTTTGCCGCCCAATTCAATTTTATCACCATCCTTAACAGCAAGAATTCTATTGCTAGAAACTCTATATATTGAAGATAGAATTCTGCTACCCATTTGACTTGTTATAAGCTTAGCCTTTGGCATAGCTTCGAGAATATAGGGTGTAGCACCATGGTGATCAGGCTCTAAATGATTTACAACAATATAGTAAATCTTATTAAAATCGCCTACAACCTCTCTAACTCTACCAATATAGTCATAGGCAAACCTTTCATCAACAGCATCTATAAGAGCGATAGCATCATTGCCAATAACTACATAGGCGTTATACGATATCCCAAAGGGCAAAGGCCAAAGAGACTCAAAAAGCTCCTTAATATCATCATTTACGCCAATCCAATAAACATCCTTAGCTATAGGTCTAGGCCTTAAATTCAATCTAATGCACCACACTATTTACTGGGTCTAATAATTAAAAAGTTTTAACATAGTGAACTCGGTTAAAAGAAAAAGGGTTATATTCATAGACGATACACATACTAATGATTAGGATCACTATTTAAAAATGTTTAGGGTGCTATGGCGTGGTGGATTTCATTGGAGGCAGCATTTATTATGGATATAAGTCTAGCTGCTATTGGATTTATGGTAGGTAAAAGAAATACTAATTTTATAGCATATATTGCCAGTCTATTAAACTATTTTCTATACTATGTTGTTATACCTATGGTGATATTTCTCAGCATTTTTAATGCGCCCTCAGTAGGCCTTTATATATTTTTTACTATATTATCAGTACTACATATATGCATCTTAATGGTATCATCATTTCTTTTGTCAAGCACCATATTTAAAGATTCTAAGAATAGAATAAGTATAACCATATTATCCTCCCTCCCAAATGCAGGATATCTAGCAATACCTCTAGCACAACTGCTTCTAGGAACAGAAAACTATGTTACACCTTATACTATAGCCTTCAACATACTTTTCTCACTCTCTACACTACTTATAGCATTTTTAAGAAAATCTAAGGGAGATTTGCTAGATATAGTAAAACTACTTCCACCCATACTAGCAATTATTGCAACAACTATACTAAAGATATATAATCTAGATATTGGGGATATGGCGGGTAATCTATCAATATTTACATCATATGCTGTTAGAACTTCATTTCTGGTAATAGGATATAGCTTAGCAAATCTAAAATATTCAGCATTAAAACCTTTAATAAAACCATTTATAATGATTACATTAATAAAGATACCTTATTCCCTACTAATGGCTAAAGCTATACTGTATTTTATAGTAGCACCTAGCGAATTTGTTTATGGATTCATGTTACAGAGCATTATGCCGCCAGCCATCAATAACATAATTATAGCTAAAATATTTAAATTAAACGAAGATTTAGCAGCAGTATCTATATCAATACTAACACCAGTTTCAATAGCTCTATCACCCATAGTGTTCATACTATAATAATGGTATAATTGAGTTTACCTATTTCCTAAGAAGGGTAGAACTCTATGACTATAGGATTTGACGTTGTTTCTATATCCTTTTATATTATGTAGATGTTGTTAAAGTAGTATATACATGATCTATTTATAGGTTAGATAATTATTGAGCTTCTTATTGTGCTGTTGTTCATCAGCTGATTCAAATCCAGATCTACACACAACTTTCATATCTCTACACAATCTATATATATTGCTATAGAATTCGCGCCAATCATATCTAGCGCTTTTGCTAGCTATAGATTTTAGAAATGGATCAAACTGCATAAATCTCTTAATCCTTAGTCTATCTATATACAATAAGCTTTCTGTCTCCTTAGCTAATTTAACAATTTTTGTTACCTCCTCTATACTGTCATTATAGCCAGGGATAACAGGACCATAGAAAATCCATGTTTTTATACCAGATTCAAAAAGCTTCTCTAAGGCTTTAATGCGTGCAGAAGGAGGTGTTGAATATGGTTCAAAAATTCTCATTGGTGAACTATCTACTGTTGAGGTTATCGTTAGACCAACATCTACACAATCTCTATACCTCTTTAAAATATCTATATCTCTTAGCACTAAGGAGCTTTTTGTTTGAATACTCACCCTAAATCCGCCTCTAGCCAAAATCTCTATAGAGCTTCTCGTAAGTCTATAGATGGCTTCAACAGGTTGGTAGGGATCTGTTATAGTTCCTATACCAACTACACCTTTCTTCAACTTTTCAACCTCTTTTATAAGAACATCAAGAAGATTTTTCTTTACTGCTATAATGCTACCCCAGTTGGTAGTAACATCATTTAGCCTTGTATACATTTTAGCATAGCAATAGAGACAGCTATGGCTACAGCCTAGGTAGGGATTTAGTGCATAATCTATATCAGGTAGTCCAGATTTTGTTAGGGCTTGTTTAATCTTTATCTCTATCACTCTAAATCTCAATCTACACCACTATATCTATCTAAATGCATATATGTAGTAGGCATATAATAAATCTTAGCATTTTGAAGCAAGTCAAGTATAATTATTCTATTCGTTATCTTATTGTTGGTGGTATAGGTAGGGAGTACATTTTTAATAGCCTAAATATTTTTAACTCTATGATATAGCAACTATATCTGGTGGGTTATGTGAAATACAAGGAAGTTTTATATAGAGTTTGTGTTGATGAATATGAGGCATATCATCTCTATAGAGCATTGGCTAAAACACCCATAATTAATCAACGTCTTAAAGAGGCGCTAAAGAAGGCAGCTGATGATGAGTTTAGACACTATAGATTTTGGAGTGGGATTGTGGGTGACTGTAGATCTAGGCTATCTATTGCTAAGGTTTTTCTCTATAGAATTCTTTTATTACTCTTTGGAGTAACTATTATTCTTAAGATTATAGAATCTATGGAGGTAGATGCATTGAAAATCTATAGCAGTATAGCTACAATTAGACCCGAGCTTAAAGATGATATAGCTAGAATTAGAGAGGATGAGGAGAGGCATGAGGAGAGGTTTGTTTCAAGTCTTGATGAAGGAAGGGTTAGATATTTAGGTTCTATAACACTAGGCATATCTGATGCTCTTATAGAGCTTACAGGAATATATACAGGATCGCTAGGAGCTTTTGAAAACACAGTAAATGCAGGTTTAACAGGGCTTTTAGCAGGTATAGCAGCCTCTATATCAATGGGTATAGCATCATATTCTCAAGCTAAGCATGAAGCTCTTAAAAATCCAAGGATGTCAGCGCTATATACATCTACAGCTTATATAGTGGTTGTCCTTTTATTAGCACTCCCATATTTTATGCTAAGCTCTATAGCTATAGCATTTACAACAATGATTTTATTAGCTATGATCGTTGTAGCATACATGACATTCTATACTGCAGTGCTTTACAATAAAAAATTTCTAAAAGAATTCTTAGAATCTATAACACTAATCCTAGGAGTATCTTTTATACTCTACATATTAGGCTTAACCTTAGGAAGGATCGTAGGTATAAAAACAATGGATTGAAAAATGATGTCATCTATATAATAAACGATATTTATCGATAAATATTTTTATAATACAACTAGTCTATTACCAATCTTAAAAAAGAATGCAATCGCAGATATATCTAAAGTCTATCCCCAGTCCTCCTCTTAATAGATATTCAATAGATTCAAGAGTTTTAACTGTTAGCTTAGCAGCTATTTCATATACTTTATTTTGCATTTAACTCTAGCATCATTAATAAATTCTTTATTAGAGTTTCTAAAGCTAATAATATTATTGAAGAGTTTTATATACACATCTATACTTCTTCCTTAAACCCATTGCAGATCTCCTTTAGTTAAACTATAACATTACCAGTAATAGAAATGTTCTTAACAGTTATAGAATATATTCTATTTTCTTTTAATGACTTGATGAAGAGATCTATATGTCTTATAGTTACTATTTAGAGTTCTAGGGTCTGTAATGGGGAGGGTTATGCTCTAAATTGCTAAAGTTTAACTAAAATAGTTTTTGCTCTACTGAGGCTTAATAGCTACCACAAACGTAGAAATATTAAAACTTCTATGGAATAAGGTGAAAGTCCTTAGATATAGGAAATAGTAACTTAAATACAGTAACATGCTATTAAATTTGCTACATTATATTCTAGAGTGTATATCAAGTCGATGTAGTTGATAATAAGATTTAGATCATATATTGTGGGATATTATTGGGGGTAAATGCTACTCTAGGTTTTATTTTATTTTTATTTAGAATTTCAACTACATGTGGGTAGAGAATTACATACTCCTCATCTATAGTTTGAGTCAATATTGGGTGTATTTTCGCTAATCTCTTTCTAAACATGGCGTAGTTTTCATCTGTTGTAAAGCTTAGCATTATAGCTGGATAGAAGTCTTCCCCAGGCCTCATACCATATGCTAAAAGATTTTCAAGTGCTTTAAACTGATATTCAAAGTACTCAGACTTTGCGCCAGTTAGTGTAGTAAACTCTTCTGCAGAGGTTCCCTTAAACGAAATTCTGATAATAATATTGTTGTAGTTTGTTAACTGCTTTGCGTATTCATTGTATCTTCCTATCAATAATCCATTCGTCTCTAAAATAAATTTATAGTTGGTTTGGCTGAATAGTTTTAGAAGCTGTATTAAGTGGTTCCAGCTAATCGTAGGTTCACCACCACTAAGCCTAACATATCTATAGCCTTTTGAAGAAGCTATATCAGTAAGAGTTTCAAATACCTGCTGGGGGGTGTAGAAAAATCCTTTATCAGTATAGTGGCTATATCTCCAGCTCCAACAGAATTTGCATCTAAGATTACAGCCAACCACATCGCCCGTTGCCACACCCCCATACCACCTACCGCCCCTGAACCTATAGTATCTCCTCATTTCAATGCCACTAACATCTCTAGTGACTGCTCCCTTAACGTAGTCACCTAATTCAAATGGATTATAGCCTAACATGTAGAGACCCATACCATTTTATTCAATGGATTGATTTACTTCATATCGCTCTAAGCCTATATCCAATAAACCCATTAATAAACTTTTGACAAATCAGTAGATTATAGGACGCTACATTAACACAAAGGGGAATAGATAAAATAAGAGGATGAGGATTCTATGGATGTTTTCAAACACTTTATAGCGGCTAAGGATAGTATGATTAGGCTAGATTTTATCTACTTTCAGGAAAAATGTTAAATCAAAAATATATTGGGAATCTTCTTAGCAAGATAAGGCTAAAAGAAAGGCTTATAATACATTCTGGCATTTCTAAAATGGTTTCCCAATCTTGATGAAAGATATAAAGGCGTATATTAGTTTAGTAGTGAGATACAATGTCTACTAAAAATTAAAAACGGCCTCCTAAAATAAAAAGTTTAGGGAATTAATAATGGGTGAATCTATTGAATACCCAAAATGGTATCCATGGATGGTGGCAACAGGTGTTTTGGCAGCATTCACAGTTAGATGGCTTCACTATATATATCCATTTACAGCTCCTGAGATAGTTAAGGAGTTTGGCGTTCCGGTAGCTATTGCAGCGCTAATGCCATCGGCAAATACCATTGGGCTTATTGTTGGCGGCTTCCTTCTGGGTTTACTATGTGATAAAATTGGCGTTAGACTTACAGTATCTCTTGGCGCAATTATTGTAGGTATATTTACAGTACTTGTAGGCTATTCGTCATCTATATATGCTGCTATAACATTCTTTGGTATTGCTGGATTATTTTCATGGATCAATATTGCAATACCTAGAGTTGCTCGGGAATGGTTTCCACCAAAACTATACGCTACTGCTACAACATATATGAATACAGGGTTTAGAATAGCTGCCTTAGTCCTAGGACCTGCCATAGGCGCTATAGTTGTATCAATTGGTTGGAGATATGCATGGATATACGCTGGTATTGCATGTATCATTTTAGGTGTAGTAGCATTTGTGTTGACAAGAGATAGAAAAGAGGGGGCGACGCTAGGTACTACTGCTAGAAGCGTACGCATAGTGGAGTTATTTAAATATAGAGAGCTGTGGATACTATTTACAGCATTTGCTCTATTTGTAGTAGGAGCCTCACTACTTGTAAGCTACATGGTTATGTATCTTAGACAAGGCCTTGGCTACGATCCAGTGACAGCAGGCTGGCTATGGAGTATATATCAAATAGCAGGAATTATAGCGCTCTATACCTTTGTACCTTTAGCAGATCTCCTATCAGCAAAGGGAATTATGTTTAGAAAGAATTATGTAGCACTAACATTTCTTGTAGCAACAATACTATGGTTAATAATGGCGCTATACTCTAAAGGAATGTCCGCTATACAACTTGCCATATTGCTTGCAGCAATATCGATCTTCGGTCAATTTGTAGCGCTTATCTCTGCATTGGTTGCAGAATACTTCCCAAGGGAGGTTGTAGGAACTGCGGCAGGATTTGTAACAGCTGTAGGGCATATTACATGGATATTCATAGTACCACTTGCCGGAGTAATACTGGAAAGTATTGGCTGGACCCATGTGTGGCTAATGATACCGCCAGCATATTTAGTGGCAGCATTGATTCTATTTGTATTACTAAAACCTCCGGCAAAGTAATGTTCTAAGATGGTGGAGTTCACTAAATTAATTTCTTTTTTAATAAATTATTCATAGATGCTAGCTATAACACCATTCTCTAAAACAATTCTTCTATATCTACTTAGTCCATCTATGTCTATGTTATGTGAGGAGAAGACTATGCCCATACCTTTGGTTTGAAATTCATTTAATATATTAATAACAGCTTTTCTTTTTTCTTTATCAAGATTTGAAAAGGGTTCATCTAGAAAGAGTATGTCTGGCTTAACAGCTAGTGCTCTAGCTATTGCAACTAATTGTGCTTGTCCTGTAGAGAGCTTTTGAATAGGCTTATTAATCAAATCGTCTATACCAAACATGGATAGAATATTTAATGAAATATCTAGAGCCTCCTCTATATCAATCCCTCTAATGCGTAGCCCATACAAAATGTTGTCTAGAACAGTACCCCTTAATAATATTGGCTTTTCATGAACGTAAACTACTCTTCTTCTAAATAAAGTTTTTTTCTCTTCATTTAAACTCCAAAAGTTTTTATTATTTATAGTGATAAAACCTTTTGTTGGTCTATACATTAGTGAGGCTATTTTAAGGAGTGTTGTTTTACCGCTTCCATTATGACCATCAATATAAACTATTTCACTGCTTCTAAATGTTATTGATATTTCCTTTAATGCCCAATCTTTAGATTTGCTATATCTATACCAAACGTTTATCAACTCTATGTTCATGCTACATAGACCCTAGATATAAGTTTTATAGCTATAGAGATAGCTATGGTTATAAGTAACAGAACTATACCTAGAATTATAGCCTCTTCAAAATTACCTTTTGCAACCTCTAATGCTATTGCCGTTGTCATTACCCTTGTATAGCCTTTAATATTTCCTCCAATCATCATAGCTATTCCTAGCTCACCTATAGCTCTCGAAAAGCCAGTGATGCAAGCTGCTACAACCCCTGGTAGAGATTGGCTAACAATAAGCCTCATTCTCTGAACTCTATTAGCACCAATGGATAGAGCAAATTCATAGTATAGATGGGCTATTCCTCTAATTGATCTATAGCTTATGGAAATAATAAGTGGTGTTACAAGAATAGATTCGCCAATAATTATAGCTTGTGGCGTATAAAGAAGGCCTAAAAATCCAAGGAGTCCTGATGAACTAAACAATATATAGAGTAGAAGGCCTAAAAGAACTGTTGGTATACCAACTAAAGTCTCAATAACAGCTTCAATAAATACCGATCCTCTATTTCTAAACACAAATAGATATGCAAGTGGAATACTCCATAGAGAGGCCATCAAGGTAGCTACCCCAGATACCATAATAGACCTTAGTATAGTGTCGATAATTTCCGCCATAGCCTTCACCCAATACCTGCTAGTTTACTCCATAAATCTCTAATATCACCATCAAAATGCCTTGCTGAGTAGAAAAGTCTTACTCCATATTCATTTACTCCAAAGTTATCAACAATATCTGGATTGCTATAGATGAAATTTAGAAATAGTTCAGCATATCTTCTCTCAATACCCCTACAACCTTTAGCCAAATAACCACTGTATATATTTAGCAATACAATATCTGTGGAGCTATTATATAGTGCTTCTATGTTTGGTATCCTACCCCTTATTTTAAGAACCATATATGTCCCCACGTCGGAGAGCGTATATCCTTTAAGTTCATTAGCTATAATAAGCGCTTGATCCATACCACATCCACACTCTTTATACCATGGCCTATCTGTTGGAGAGATTCCAGCAAGCTTCCATATATAGATTTCTCTAGTGTGTGTGCCAGAGCCATCACCTCTACTAATAAAGTATGTAGATTCTCTTTCAGCACTATATATTCTTCTAAAAGCATCTACAACATCTATAGCCATTGAAATATTGGCTGGATCCTCTCTTGGACCAACAATAATAAAGTAATTAAATGCAAATATCTTCTGCTCCTCAATAACCCCCATATCAAGATACTTCTTCTCAAAATTAGGTTCATGGACAAAAACAGCACAGACATCACCACGCTCAGCATATCTAAGGGCGGCAGAAGAGCCAACGGGTATAAACTGTATTTCTACATCTGGATATAGCTCTCTAAATTTTACAGCTATATAGTCTAGGAGACCAGTTGCATAGAGGGAAGTTGTTGTTGAAATCCTCACTCTTGTGGGGTGTATAGAATGCATGTTATAGTAGATAATAAGAATAGTAGCAAAGAGCATTAGTAGGGTTATTGCAGCAAATCTATTCTTCACAGCTCTTTACACCATCTATAGTTAGAGCTAGGGCATCTCTTTATTATCTAAAGATTAAACGTAGCCCTTAAGCTTCTATACATCTTATATTAAATCTATCTATTGAATTCAGGTCATGTTATCTCAGTCTGGCTAATGTATATAGTGAGGCTAATGTACCAAGTGATGTTAATATAGTAGCTATAGTATTTCCTCTTACTATTGATGCTAATAGCGATGTTGTAAATACAACGGCAATAATCTTTATAGTTGTTGGCATTCCTCTTTTTCGCTTCTCTTTTGGCGTTACTTTGTATGGTATTTTTATCCCAATTAATGCAGCTAGTACATATGGTAGAGTAGCTATAGATAGAATTGCTAAAATGGCTGAAGCTCTACCAACTATATAGGGGGTATCATACAAGGGGTCTCTAGACCACTTCAAGAATTTATTTACAGTGATGCTTTCTAATATCATTGAGAGAACGAGTAACGCTATAAATATGGTGTGTAGCATATCAAATTTTACTACTTCAGTAAATGCTGAAATTATTGAGAGTAGTAGTCCAAAGCCGCCTAAAGCAGCTATTAGTGGCTGAAGTACATAGGTTAGAGCTTCAACTCTAGCACTTACTGGAGTTGATGATCTTAGGATATATATGCCAAATCTTTTAAGAATATCTGTAGCGCCATATCCCCATCGCCTCTGCTGTATTAGAAATGCATCTAGGGTTTTTGGAGCATCTACACACATTGATTCAATAATCCTTGGATAAATACCTCTATATATTAGCTGTGTTCCAAGCCATATATCGTCCTGTATAACATCTATTCTTAAGCCACCTATAGAGGTAAGTAGATTTTTCTTTAATGCAGTTCCACTTCCAAGTGGGTAGAGGAAAAGGTTCTTTAATGATTTACACCAATAGTATAGCCAGCTGCCATACTCAGTAATAAATGCTATAGTTTTTGAAACCTTAGATACACCCTTATCACATATCCTCCACCATGAGATACAGACATTTTTACATTTAGCCATAGACGCTATAACATTTTGTGGGGGCTCTGCATCTATATCTATAAAAGCAATTACACTACCTAGAGCTAGCTTTACACCATCATTTATAGCACCATTTCTTCCACCAACACCATTAAATCTTCTAACAATAACTATTCCTGGATTGGCACTTGATAGTAGTCCTAATATAGAGTTAAACATACTATTATCTGTATAATCAGCTACTATAATACATTCAATGGGTGTTTTAACCATGTTGGTTAGCTGGCTAAAATGCTTAATGTATTTTTCAACAATTTCTATAGGCTCATTCTTTATAGGTGTAATAATTGATAATCTATCTTCATATAGCTCCTCATCTCTTTGATTAGCAGATTTCTGTATATTGATTGTGAGATAGATGTGGTAGAGACTTGCTATAAGTAGTGATGCTGTAATCGTTATGAGGGAGACTGTTGCTAGCAAAGAGCTTCCCAAAGATGTTTGTAAAGACAAGCCTTTAAATTTATATTGCATTAGTTTAAAAGATTTCAAGTAAGCATTTATGTAGGGAGTTCCACTAATAGTTATGGTGGCTTTAAAATGTTGAGTAGAGAGCTGTTTAGAAGCCCCCCAAAGAGTTTTAGGGGTGTACCATTTTGGTCACTAAATGATTTACTAAATGTTTTAGAGGCTACTAGACAGCTTAGGCTATTGGATGATGCAGGATTTGGTGGTGTGTTTTTCCATGCTAGAGAAGGTCTTGTGACACCCTATTTAAGTGAAGAGTGGTTTAGAGTATTTGAGGCTGTTGTTGAAGAGGCTAGTAAAAGAGATTTTACTGTTTGGATCTATGATGAAGATAGATGGCCATCTGGGTTTGCAGGAGGGTATGTTTCTGCACTAGATGCTAGGTATAGATATAAGTCTCTTATAATGATTGCTGATACCAAGAGTTTTCAAGGTTCAGACACTATAGCTATGTTTAGATGTGTATATGATGAAAGGTGGATGCCTTTAAAATGTGAGAGAATCTATAAGCCTGAGGTTAATAGCAGATATCTATACTTAACCTTTGTGAGATATATTGCTCCAGTTGGTGATGTCTGGTACTCTGGCTTTTCATATGTTGATCTTCTTGATAATGAAGCGGTGGAAAAATTTTTAGAAATTGCCTATAGACCTTATGTCGATAGATTTACAAAGTATATAGGGGGTGTAGTACCTGGTGTATTTACAGATGAGCCAAATATATACCAATTTAAGACTCCACCATCTAGAAGAGTGTTTATGGTACCTCCAAGAGGAATGCTATTTCCAATATTTGCACTTCCATGGACTGATAGGTTTCCGGAATACTTTGAAAAAATGAATGGCTATAGTATATTGGATAGGCTTCCAGAGCTATTCTTTGATATTGGTAGCTACATAAAAACTAGATATGACTATTGGAGAACTATTACCCTACTCTTTGTAGAGTCATTTTCAAAGAATATATTTGAATGGTGTGAAAGACATGGGCTTAAGTTTACAGGACATTATCTAGCTGAAGACAGTTTAGTTTCACAACTAGTTGTAGGCGCTACAATGCCACACTACGAGTATATGCATATACCCGGTATAGATCATCTGGGGTATCAGATATGGGGATCTCTTTTAACAGTAAAGCAGGTTGCTAGTGTTGCTAATCAGCTTGGTAGGGAGAGAGTTCTTTGTGAAACCTATGGGGTTTTAGGTAATTATCCAACATTTGAGGATAGAAAGTGGATTGGCGACTTCCTATATGCATTAGGGGTAAATCTACTAAATCATCATTTAGTTCCCTATTCTATGAGGGGTAGAAGGAAGGCTGACTATGGATTAAATTTCCATTGGAGCCAGCCTTGGTGGAAATATAATAGGTTAATAGAAGACTACTTTACTAGATTAAGCTACCTATTGTCACAGGGGGTTAGAGTTGTAGATGTATTGATTCTACATCCTATCTCTAGTGTATGGAGTGTTTATACACCTATTAATGAGTCTAAGGCTAAAGAATTTGATAACCTATTCATGGATTTACTAAAGTTTATGGTAAAGCTACATATAGATTTTGAACTTGGAGATGAAATAATAATGAATAGATATGGTAGGGTTGAGGATGATAGACTTGTTATTGGTAGAACTAGATACAAACTCGTTATAGTGCCACCATCTATAAATATTGCTTCTTCAACATTGGCATTACTAAATAGATTTATTGATGCAGGAGGAACTATAGTTGCTATAGAACCAACACCAAAGTTTGTTGATGGTTTTGAGAATTCTGAGTTAGTTAAACTGCTTAGTAGGGCTAAGATTGTTAAATCCCTTGATGAGCTAGCTGAACTGCTAAGGAATACAGATCTAGATGTTGTTGTTGAGAGTGATGATGTTGATGGAAATGTTTTGGTGCATTATAGAGCTGTAGGTGACAATAGAGTTGTATTTGTTGTTAATGTTGATAGGTTAAAGAGCTATAGTGTTAGAATAGGGGTTAAGGGAAGATATAGTATAGAAGAATGGGATCCATTTTCAGGTGGGATAGCCCAGGGTTTTGGTGTGATTAAAGATGGTAGGACATGGATTAAATTAAATCTTAGACCAGTTGAATCAAGAATATTTATACTTAGTCCTGGTGAGCCTATACCCAAACAAGAGATAGAATACAGAAATGTAGGAAGGATAAAACTAGATGGTCTATGGACAATCCGTAGGAGAAATCCAAACATTCTTGTAATGGATTATGCTAGAGTGTCTATAGAGGGTAGTGAATGGAGTGATCTTCAGCCGCTGCCAAAAGTGAAAGAAACTATTATCTCAAAAGGTATTGGTGTAGGCTATAGAATTAGGTTTGAGTTTATTGTAGAGTTTCTACCGAAGGGAGATGTCTATCTAGTTATCGAAAATCCAAAAATGTTTAATGGTGCTAAAGTAAATGGGCTACCAATAGATCTACTGAAAGATTGTGGTGAGTGGATTGATTGGAGCTTTAGAAAATATAATATTACTGGAGCAATTAGAGTAGGTTTAAATTATATTGAGTTAGAAGGAGTATCAGGACTTGAACCAGAAATAGAGCCTATATACTTGTTGGGAGAATTTGGTGTGAGAGAAGGTGTAAAAGGCGTTTCTAGAATAGTATCTGAATTAAGTAGTGTTTCATTTGATGAAGAACTAAACCTAGGTAGATATGGCTATCCATTCTATGCAGGTGAGATAGAGCTTGTTAAAAAGATCTATATGGAGCTAGAAAACTATGATAAAGTTTATCTATTGATAGAGGGACTTAATGCAGCTTTAGCTATAGTCTATATAAATGGTACTGAAGTGGGTAAGATAATACATACCTTATCCACAATTGATGTAACACAGCATGTTAGGAGAGGAGAAAATGAGATTAAAATAGTACTTATTACTACACTAAGGAATGTCCTTGGGCCACTACACAAAAAAGATGCACTCTGGACTTCACCAGAGACATTCTATATAGTCGACAGTACATGGAGAGACGAATATATTTTAAGACCATTAGGATTTAGAAATATTGAGATAGAGCTATATAGAAAGACACAGTAAATTAATACTCCCCTTTTCAAATATAGTAAAATAAGCCTATCCATACAACATTTTTTAGCTACTGTAAGTAAGAATAAGAATTATTATCCCAATCTTCCACTCATATTTATTGTTGCTATTCACCCAAACTCCACATCGATATTTTTAGATAGATTAGCTACAAGGTTGATTTTCATCATAATGGTAATGAAATGAATATGTAGCAAGTTTAATGTTCTATATATCTTTATATACCTTGCTCTATATATAGAGTTTAGAATTAGAAATGTAAAGGTGTAGAAGGTTATGTCTTTTATTAAAGATGTTCTTAGGATTCTTGTTGATGGTGGGATTCTTATTGAGAAGGAATATGAAATTAGGATGATTCTTGCATGTCTTCTTGTGCGTGGGCATGCTCTCATTGAGGGTGTTCCAGGTGTTGCTAAAACCTATATGGCTAAGTCTATTGCCAGACTTCTTGATCTTAATTTTAGAAGAATTCAAATGACGCCAGATCTTCTACCTACAGATATAATAGGTTTTTATGTATATGATCAGAAGAGTGGTGAGTTTAGGCTTAGGAAGGGCCCTATATTTACAAATGTTCTTCTTGTTGATGAAATTAATAGGGCTTCTCCAAGGACTCAATCAGCTCTTCTAGAGGCTATGCAGGAGAGGCAGGTAACTATAGAGGGTGTTACTTATAGACTTGAGGAACCCTTCATTGTCTTGGCTACACAAAATCCTATTGAGATGGAGGGAGTTTTTCCACTTCCAGAGGCTCAGGTAGATAGATTTCTTATAAAGCTGGTTACAGGATATGTGACTCATATTGGTTTTGTGAAGATGTTAAAGAGTGTTAGAGAGATTGAGAATGCTGTTGAATCTTTGAAACCGGTTATTAGTAGGCAGCAGCTTTTGGAGGAAATGGCTAGAGTTGAAGATGTTAAAATGGATGACTCTATTCTAGACTATATAGCTAGTATTGTTGAAGAAACTAGGCGTCATCCAGCTGTAAGGCTTGGTGGTTCTCCAAGAGCAGGTATAGCAATTCTTAAACTTTCAAAAGCTTGGGCATATATAGAGGGTAGATACTATGTTATTCCAGATGATGTTAAAGCTGTTGCAAAACCTGCTTTAATTCACAGAATTATAATGAAGCCTGAGTATGAGATACAGCAGATATCAAGTGAGAGGGTAGTAGAAGATGTACTAGCAAAGATTAAGGTGCCTACACCTTGAAGGGCGGTACAGTCATAGGGATTATGGTTGCTATTGCTCTACTCACAACAGTGCCACACATATATTCACAGGAGATTATGAGACATACACCAAACTTCCCATATAGTGAAGGAATATCTATCGACGACCTAATGAATAACATGGGCATTCTATCAATTTTAAACAGACTGGCAAATAGATCTATAGATTATAGTGAGGCTATAGAGGCTCTTGAAAGAATAGGGGCGCTAGATCGTGAAACAGCCCATAGGCTAGCCGCAATATATAATGCTACAGATAGTGAAATACTGAATATGATTGGGAATGAACAGCTAAGTGAATTGATTGAGAGATTTAAAGAAGGAAATCTCAGTATAGATGAGCTAAAGAGTATAATACAGTATATAGACCACATATATGGTTTAGGAGTTCTAGATACAATAGACTACATAGCATTGCTAAACATGATATCTAATCTATATAGCGAAAGAGGGGTAGATATACCAATAGATATAAGCAGCAAAGTGTATAGAGCTTTTAATAAACTTCTTACTACTAATAACCCTCTAGCCAGAGAGACATCACAATCTGTAGCCAATATCTCTAAAGCTGGGGTAGCGATACCCTCAGCATTTTTGAATATTCCCCAGGTCCCCCTACTACCATCTACGAACATCTTTATATCGCTTAATGCTATGGTTGTAATCACCATAGCAATACTCTCTATAGTGCTTGCGATAGTATTTAGGGATAGAATAGCTATACTATTAAATAGGTTGTATAGGGCTATTAGTGGCAGTGTGTATAAAGCTAGTTCCAGAGGTTTAAAGGGAGATAAACTAGATCCTATAGCAGTGTATTGGTCAGCTGTTAGAATTATGGAGCGTCTTTCAAAAATTAAGAGAAATTGGTATACCACACATAGAGAATATCTAGATATGGTGAATAGGATAGAGGATAAGATGGTATATAGTATGTTTGTAAGACTAACACAGCTCTATGAACTCTATAGATTTGGTTTTAGAAAAGATCGCAGTATTGTTGATGAGGCTATTAAAGTGTATAACAGTATGGTGGAAAGATATGGTGGACATTAAAAGGATTTTAAATTTAGCAGTACACCTTGTACCACTAGCAGTATTCTGGGATTTAATTAGAAGTGTTGTGCTGCTTTTGATTAGCCCCCACACTCTTCATCTAAATATTAGAATTATAGCTACTGTTGCAGGGGGTATGGCTGCCCTTTTAACAGTAGTGATAGGAAGTCCGTTACTCTATTCAATAACTATAGTCATACTAGTGCTATCCACATTAACAGAATCTACAGTTTCACTACCATGGGCTAGCCTCATAGGGCTACCCATAATGTTGGTGCTAGATAATATTTTAACATCGTTTAGTGTGGTAGAGGGACGCAATATCTATATTAAAGGTGTTGATATATTGAAGAGTTTTACTATAGTAGTAGGCCTTATGATACCATTTATGGTGTTCTTTTACTATATTGGATACTACTTTTTAAACCTTATCAACTTATTTAGTGCTAGCCTTATCCATCGAATTAATTGGATTGAGGCTCAATATATTATTAGAGCAATTTTAATTGTAGTCTCTATAGCTATAACAATCAGTTTTGTAAGGGGGATGGGCTCAGTTATAATACCGTTTATACTTCCATCAAGAAAAATATCGCTGGTATTTCTAAAGGATTTAGCAGAGCTTAATGTGGTATTCAAACCCTACTTTACACACACCATACTAGTGTTATCATCTCTAGCTTTCTACCCTGTGTTATGGGGGATTCTCTTCAACATTATTTTAACGGCTCCTATGGCTAGGCTAAGGGGTCTTTTACAACAATCGCCATTTATAGATATGGTATTTGGTGTAGCAATCTTTTTACTTACAATGCATATACTTTCAAATGTGATAAGGCTTGAAATGCCTTTTAGATTAACTAAAAAGAGGGCTATATATGCTATAGCTATATTGCTGCTAGTCTATATAGCAACAGTTAAACTTGCTGTAGATAATGGAACACCTCTTACTACAGCAGTTATAGCGCCTAACTTCAATTCTCTAGCTAGTGTGTTAGTTGCATCTTATATAGACTATGCATACTATATGCTAAGTTTTATAGAGTTGTTATCTAGGCTATTGGGTGTAGCTCCATGAGTATTAGGTTGGGGGTTAGAAGGCTAAAGGGTTTTATACCACTACTTATAGCAGGTTTAACACTTCTAATATTCTCTATATATGTGCTTTTATGGTCTATCTCCTATATGGAGAGAGCTATGGTAGCTACATCACTTTTAGCTGGACTTATTGGCTTTTCACTCCTTTCTGCAAGTCTATATCTCTTAAGGCTGGCTGCATATGTCTATGGAGTTGATGTTGAAAGAGAAAAGCAGTAGGCTAGTATCAATAACATTAGTGCTGATTCTAATTACAATAGGGCTTATAGCCCTTACTGAAAAAGGTATTCCAAGACCACAGATACCTGTTGGAACTTCACCACTTAGTCCTCTCAGCTATGGAACTTCAGTACTGTACCAGATTGCAAGATCTAGATACAATACTATAGTAGCTCTAGATATAGATGAACTTAATACTGTTGCAGGCGATCGATGTGTATATATAGTTATATCGCCTTCATATCCTATAACATGGGATGAATCAAAAGCTATAGTATCTAGACTCCTCCAGAGATGTGGTAGTATAGCTATATTTATTGCTGATGAGGAGCCTACCTCTAATGCTCTCCTTCAATATATAAATTCATCAATAAGAGTTCTTGGCAATAGGATAGTGAATTTTTCAGCAGACTTTAGTCCATATCCTAAGGCATTTATAGTATTAAATAGTAATGCCTATATCGTTGTACTAGATCTTGCATCTGAGGTTGTAGGAGGTATGCCAATTGGTGTAGTACATAATGTTGTGGTCATAGATAATGCCTCCTCTATACAAGGGCCTTTAACCTATAAATTAAGAGCTTATGTAGCGTCTGTTGAGAGGATTAGTGAGAGTATAGATGTTGTTGTAATTGGTGATGGCTCTATATTTCTAAATCAGGTTCTAAACTCAAATGAGACTATTTATATCAAGTTTGCAAATAGTCTTTTAGATTTTCTATGTAGTGGCTTTAGAACATGTACAATTATATTTGATGCTATGCATAGCAGTACTGCCAATATTAGGGAACTAGATAAATTTATCGCTACCCTATCTCCACAGGACCTCCTCTATATATTCACTATATACATTCTAACATTTCTACATCCATCTATATGGCTTCCACCAGCTCTAGCAACCATTAATAAACAATTCATATATCTATTTAGAGAACCTATACTCTATTTCTCACTACCTCTACTAACACTTATTCTACTATATATTCTTAGAAGGGGAGAGACAATCTTGAGGGATGAACCTCTTACTAGCCAGAGGGAGTTGGAGCTATATATAGCTCCAGAGCTAAGAAAGGCTGTTATTGAGGAAAGGGTGAGGCTAACATCAAATGATTTTATAAACCTATATACAATGGTCGATACGGTATTTAAGAACCTTATAGGTATGGGTTTAGATGATAATAGATTTTCAGAGGTTGTTGGGAGGTATGCTGGTGTTGAAAAGAGCTTTAGATACTGGAGGTTTATGAATAAATACTATAGAAGAGCTCTAAGGAAAAGTATATGGCCACCGTTAGTACTATGGAGATATGTGGTAAGGAGGGCTGTTGAGGAAAGTGAGTCTATATTGAATTCTATTGGTTCATCAATACTGCAGTATACATCCCCATTTTAGCTTATGTAGTTTAAATCCATGGTGTTTAGACTAATGTAGATGGGCTGGGGTGTAGTGGTGTGACTGTTTCAGCTACCAATAGGCTATTGGCTATATTATTGATGGTAGCATTTTTTATAGCGTTATCTATAGCTATAGATCCCTCCCTACTATATATGGCACTAACTCTACTAGCCATTGTAATATTCTTAAGATTCTATGTAGAGCTTTCCCTCCATATATTTCCAAAACTAGTAGTAAACGTCTTTAAGACTATAGGAGATGATAGAACACCAATAGAGATTATATACACTATCTACAATCCCACCATAGTACCTATAGTTATTGCTGAATACGGTCTTCACTATAGCCCTCTTCTAAAACTTATTGGTGGAAGTAGAACGGGTATAGCTATTATACCACCGCGAAGTTCAATCAAACTTAAATTTGTATTTAGTGGAAGGGTGGGTACATATAGAATTGGACCCCTCTACACAGTTTCTAGAGATATTCTTGGACTCTTTAAAAGTTCTATTATAGAGATCTATGGTCGCTTTAGAATAGCTGTACCACCAGCTATTGAAGCTGCTATTGTTAGAAGGCTATGGATCTATACACGAATGGCTGGTATTGCAAAGAGTAGGGTTTCTGGTGAAGGGATTGAATTCTATGACGTGAGGGAGTATATGCCTGGGGATGAGCTTAGAAAAGTTGTATGGAGATTTCTAGCCTCTCAAAATAGGCTTGTGGTTAAAGAGTCTGAAAGAGAATCATATCAACACATACTATTTGTAGTAGACTCATCAAGAGGTATGTGGTTTGGTCCATCCAGACAGACCCCAGCTGAACATTGTGCAAGAATTGTAGCTGCTATAGCAAGTTATCTAGCTAGAAGGGGGTATCTACTTTCAGTAGCTATATTAAATGAAAGTGGTCTTATCTTCTCAGGTAAACCATTAGCAGGAGCTATAGGTTTTAGAAGAGTTTATGAGATACTATCATCTATTAGCTATGTAGAGGATGAGACACAGATTCAGCAACTGCATGATATTCTTAGATCTATAGCCCTTAAACTGCCTAGAGAACGAACATTGATATTTATATTTACTAGAGTAGCAGATGAGGATAGAATACAGACACTTATAAAATGGTTAAAGATGTTTGAAGCAATGGGTCATATACCATATATTATAACCCCAATTATAGTAAGCTATGAAGCGATAGATTTACCACCACTTGCACAAAAACTCTACTATGTAAAGCTATATGGTACATTAAAGCAGGAGCTAGATGGTATAAATACAATCAAGGGATGTGGTGTTAGGGTTATAGCAACAAAGCCTAGCGATATACCACAGAAAATTGTTGAAATAGTTGAACTACTCCACAAATAAAAGTTATTTATATAGCGCTAGGGTTGAAGTTTTAGCTAATAATAGAATTCGATTACAAAGGGATTCAGCTCTTATATTAGGTTTATAGTGGTTGATGTCATTGTTCCACTTCAGTTCCCCCTCTACTCCACTCAAAGCTTTACTAGGCTTAGAAGGTTTTAGGGGCACCCTAGATCATAACATTTTGAGTAACTGTTTTGTCTTACTAACTAGAGGAAAGAGCTATAGCCTTTATGCATCACATATAACATCACTTGTTACTAGTATGAAACTCAAAAACGATAGCTTAAGGTTTTACTCATTAGGTTTGGGATGTGAATAGACTTTATTTCCTATTTATATGTCTCCTCAATTGCTTCTACTACTCTACCAATATTGGTGTTAAGTCCTAGATCCCTTAATGCTTTTGCTAATACTGTATATGCTATTAGTAGATGTGTTCTAGAAGCTTGTACTCCCATGTGGCCTATTCTAAGTACCTTACCCTTTAGTCTACCCCAGCTTCCAGCTATCATAACACCGTACTTTCTCCATGTAATATCCCTTAGTTTTTCTTCATTAATGTTATTGGGTACAATAAATGCTGTTACTGTTGGTGAGGAATATTCTATAGCTATTGGATAGGGTTCTAGATTCATAGCCTCTAGAGCATTCCATGAAGCTTTTTTAGCAATTTCATGTCTCTTAAATACAGCTTCTAGCCCCTCTTCAAATATCATGTTTAGAGATTCTTCAAGAGCATAGATAAGTACATCGCTCATTGTATATGGAAATATGCCTTGGTCGTCAAGCATATCTCTCCAGAGTCTAAGGTTTAGATAATAGCCATGGTATTTAACCTCATCAATTTTATCCCAGGCAGCCTTACTTATGGCTATTACTGTAAGTCCTGCTGGTACATTTAGAACTTTTTGAGAACCACCAATCATTACATCAATTCCATTGCCATCAAAATCTATTGGCACTCCCCCAATACTAGAGACAGCATCTACTATTAGAAGAGGTCCATGCTCTTTAACAACTTTAGCAACACCAGAAAGATCATTTAACAAGGCAGATGGTGTATCGCAATGCACAAGGGTTACAGCAACAACATCTCTATTCTTTTCAAGAACTCTATCTAGCTCATATAAATCTACACTCTTTCTCCACTCACCATTACCAACATATATAGGTATACCACCATAGGATTTAACAAAATCGCCAAAACCTTCACCATATACACCATTTGCAATAACCACAACTTTACTACTAGGCTTAACAATATTTGCTATAGCCGCCTCTAGACCCAATATAGCCTCTCCTGGAATAACATATAATGAAGATGTTCTAGCGCCTATAAGCTTCTTCAACATATCTCTAACACGGTTATACACCTCTAGAAAACTGGGATCTAGATCAGGATTTGATGTTTCTCTCAATAAAGCTCTTCTAACTCTACTTGGTATCTCAGTAGGGCCTGGGGTTAGGATAAATCTATCTGTGAAAAACATTATCTAAACACCACAGAAATCTTTAATATGGGTAAGAGATCTTAAATAGATTATAGTACCATTGTTTTCTTAATATCATATGGTATTTATCAGTACTATCCATTAATGTCTATTAGACACACATATATTTATTTTTATTTATTGTATATATGGATTTTTATGTAAGGTGTAGTATGTGAATAGTAGTGATGTAGAGGCTTTGGGTGCTGCTGCTAGAAATGCTTTTATACTGTCTATAGGTGATCTTCTCTATAATGCTATTCTTGCTATAGGAGCTATAGCTATTGCTAGAATTCTTGGTTCTGAAGGCTATGGTGTATATAGTTTGGCATTGACTGTTCCTCTAACCCTCTATACCTTTATAAGTCTTGGTCTAGATACTGCTATCACTAGGTATGTTAAGTTTTATTTAGCTGAAAAGAGATTTGATGTAGCTATAGGGGTTGTTAGGGTATCGCTTCTTCTAAAGGTTTTGATAGGTATTGTTGGCTCAGCTATATGTTTTTTCTATGCTAGATCTCTATCAATGTTGATACTTAATAGACCTGATTTAGATCGTTATGTGGTGTTTACATCTATAGCTGTACTCCTAGATAGTCTCTATACCTTTCTTCTATCTACATTTATAGGGTTTGAGGAGGTTTGGAGAAATACTATTATAAAAGTAGTGTATAGTGTCTCTAGAACAGCAATGGCTATAGCCTTGCTGCTTATAGGGCTTCAGGTAATGGGGGTTATAGCTGCCTATATAGCTGGTCTTATGCTATCTATATTAATAGGATTTACATTTTTGGCTTCAGTTGTAAGAAGTATAAATCGTTTTTATGAAGGTGATATAGCGAGTGTCAAGAGTTTTACTATAGCTAGAGAGCTAATTCTCTATAGCCTACCACTCTATGCAGCATCGCTTGCCAATAGCATTACAGCTGCCTATCAAAATATACTTTTGGCATATACATTGACAGAAGCTGAAATAGGTGGCTATAGAGCTCTTGTAACTCTTCAAACTCTAGTACTTGTTGTTCTTGGACCTATTACAACATCTCTTCTACCTATGTATACAAGGATAAATGTTGAGGGGAATATGGAGAGACTTGCTGTTATTCTAGCTAAGAGTAATAGGTATATAGCGGCTATAATAGTCCCATTAACTCTACTATCTATGGTCTATTCACGTGAAATTGTCTATCTTTTCTATGGTGCTGGCTATCTTTTTGTTTCAGAGTATCTACCTCTAATATTTGCACCTTTTCTTTTAGTAGGGCTAGGCTCTATAACAATTCCACAGCTGTTTAATGCTCTAGGTAGGACAAAACTTAATATGTATGTAGCAATAGCTTCTATAGCTATATTTATCCCCATGTCATATATACTAACTGTTGTGATAGGCTATAGGCTCTGGGGCTTTCTTATAGCAAATATTGTAGCTACTATAATCACAGTTATTCTCTACAATATACTGCTGGCTAAAAGCTCTAGATGTAACATTAATATTAAGGGGGCTATACCAATCTACATATCATCACTAGCAGCACTACCAGTACTCCTTGCACTTCTCTACATACCACTACCAAGACCAGTAACACTACTAAGGGTAGTAGCTGGAGGCACCCTCTATACAACTCTATACATCATACTATCTACAGTACTTAAAGCCATTAACGAACATGATATAGAATTCTTTACCAAGATATTTACAGAGATGCCCATAATAGGGATTTTTATAAAACCTCTAGCTATAGCCATAATAAGACTAGTAAAAATGGTGAATAGCATTATATATCACTCTAAACCTATTAACCGATAATCCTAATATAGCAAAATACATCTATCCTATCACGGAAATCCATAATACCCTTCTATAACACATTTCAAAGGATGATTATACTTGTCATCCATAGAAGCAACCACAAATATTATACCCTTAGCCATATCTAGTATATGTGTTATGTATGTCTAGCATTACTAAGAGAGTAATAGAGTATCTAAAGTTGCATCACACTGCTAAACCTTCTGAAATTGCAAATTATCTTGGGGTAAGTGTAAAGCTTGTTAGAGTTATTTTGTTTAGGCTTAGGGAAAAAGGTATTGTTGTTAAGACTGATAGAGGCTATACACTTAAAGTTGATGCTAATATTAATAGCGTTGACGAGAGGCTGTCGATAGAGGTGGATACAGCTAAGAATTCCATGGGGGTAGATGCTAGGGAGTTTGAGTTAAGAGTTTTAGAGCTTAGCAATAAACTTTCTACACTTGAGAAAAGAATTAGTAACATTGAGAATATATTGAATGAGCTTAAATCTATGGGTAGAGCTAGTGGAATAGAAAATTCACTAAAGCTAAATCTTCTACCCACTATTATAGAAACACTTGACATCATTAAAATGGCTCTTCAGGCTATAGCTATAGGCGATAGAAATTCGCTTAACACAACACTTGAAGCCCTTGATGATATTCTTGATAAACTTAGAGAAAAGTTGATTGAAAAACATCATTCCAGATATTAGAAAATAGAGAGGACTAGACTATAGCCACACCCTATAGATAACTTAACTATGTAATGTCTATAGCTAACTGTATATGTATTACTTATGTATATTTTTAAAGGTTTTAGCTAAGGTAAGGTTTTTAACTGTCTTACATTGATGTATTAATATGGGTTTAAAGTATGAAGCTAATTGTAAGTGATAGAAATGGTTAGAAATACATATTTTCAGGAATTGTTGAATGTATTAGAAAAGCTGCAATATAGAGGTGTTGTAATTGAGCTCTAGATACAGTCCTAAAAAGCTTTTAGAGGGCTATAACAAAAGCTCTATAGCAGTAGCTACTATTGCTAGTCATTCTGCTCTTGATGTATTTGATGGTGCAAAAGATGAGGGGTTTAAAACTATTGCTGTTTGTCAAAAGGGTAGGGAGAAGCCCTATGTAAGATTTAAGAGAGTTGTAGATCAGCTTATAGTGTTGGATCGATTTGGGAATATAGTTGAAGATAGTATTGTGAATATTTTGAGGAGTTTAAACACTGTTTTTATTCCAAATAGAAGCTTTTCTGTCTATGTAGGTTATGAAAATATTGAACAGAGATTTCCAGTTCCAATACTGGGTAACAGATATCTCCTTAGGTATGAAGAGCGTGTAGGGGAGAAAACATATTATAGTATTCTTGATGAGGCTGGGATTAAAAGGCCAAAGACATTTACCCATCCAGATGAAATAGATAGGCCTGTTATGGTTAAAATGCCTCATGCTAAAAAGAGGGTGGAGAGAGGCTTTTTTGTAGCAATAGATAGAGATGATTTTTGGAAGAAATTTAGGAGGTTAGTAGCAGATGGTGTTGTTAGAGAGAATGAGCTGGGTAGAGCATCTATAGAGGAGCTTATTATAGGAGCACACTTTAATGTAAATTACTTTGTTAGTATAGCTCGAAAGGATGTTGAAATAATAAGTATTGATAGAAGGCTTCAAACAAATTTGGATGGTTTTCTTAGGCTTCCAGCACCAATACAAAATGAGTTGACTAACTATATAGATGTTGAGATGATTGAAATAGGTCATGAGGCTGCTACAATAAGAGAAAGTATGCTTGAAAAACTTTTTGATGTTGGAGATAGATTTGTAGATGCATCAAAAAAGCTAGAGCCTCCAGGCATTATAGGGCCTTTTACACTACAGCTCTTTGTTACCTCAGATCTAGATGTAGTTGTATTTGATGTAGCTTTTAGAATTGGTGGTGGAACTAACATATATATGGGTATTGGGAGTCAGTATAGCAAACTATATTTTGGAAGGCCTGTGAGTATGGGTAGGAGGGTTGCTATAGAGCTTCGAGAGTGTATTGAGGGTGGTTGTCTAGAGGATATTGTGACATAGGTTGTCTTCTATGGATGGTATATGTGTTTTTGATTGGAGGTATGGTTCTAAGGAGATGAGAGAACTATTTTCAGTAGACTCAATAGTGAAGCACTATATCGATGTAGAGATTGCTATAGTTAGGGGTTTGGAGGAGGCTGGCCTGGCTGAAAAAGGCTGTAGTGAAAAGCTTATAGAGTGTATGTATAGTATTGCAGCTAATGAGGTTTATGGGAGGGAGGCTGTTTTAGGCCATGATATAGCTTCACTAGCATATTTAGCTGGTGAAAGGTGTGGTAGTTGTGGGAGGTATGTGCATCTAGGGGCTACGAGCTACGATATTGTTGATACAGCATGGGGTTTACTAATTAAAAAAGCTCTAGCCATAGTTAAAGATAGGCTTAGTAAAATAATTATTAAACTTGCTAAACTTTCTCAAAGCTATAGAGATACTTTAATGGCTGGACGCACCCATGGGCAACACGCTATTCCAATAACACTTGGATTTAAATTTGCAAACTACGTTTATGAATTTTCGAGAAGTTTTGAAAGAATTTGTGAAGCTGAGAAAAGAATTGTTTTGTGTAAAATTTCAGGTGCTGTTGGAACTATGGCTGCATGGGGAGATAGAGGACTTGTTGTTGAAACAACTACTTGTAGAGAGCTTGATTTAAAACCTTATATAATATCTACACAAGTTGCACCTAGAGATGGATTTGCAGAACTTACTGCTATTTTCGCTATTTTGGCTAGCCAATTAGATAGATTTGCATTAGAGGTTAGAGAACTTTCAAGAACTGAAATTGGAGAGCTTTTCGAAGTTGGGGAGAGGATTGGTAGTAGTACAATGCCCCAAAAAAGAAATCCTGTAATAGCTGAACGAATATCAGGTTTAGCTAAAATTGTACGAGCACTAGTAGTTACAGCTCTAGAAAACATACCGCTTATGCATGAAAGAGATCTTACAAATAGTAGTAGTGAGAGAATTTTAATACCACACATACTTTTAACACTAGATCAAATGCTAATAGATATGGAGAAACTTCTAAATAGTCTAGGCATTGATGAAGAGGCTATGAGAAGAAACCTTGAAAAATCAAAAGGAGCAATCATGGCTGAAGCAATAATGGTTAAACTTGTTGAAAAAGGTATGTATAGACATGAAGCACATAAACTACTAAGAGAAATAACAGGTAGTCTAGGTAAAGATGAAGCATTTAAAGAAGCATTAATAAAGAACCAGCTAATAAGGAATATGCTTAGTGAAAAGGAAATTGAAGAACTTCTAGACTATAGAAACTATCTGGGATGCTATAAAGAGCTAATTGATAGAGCCATAAACTATGCCAACAACATTCTACAGAATTGCAAAAACAAAGAGAATACATTGGATAGCCCTTCTATTCAAGCCAGGAACTTCACACCATAGCAATACACTATTTTCTTAACCCATACAGTAATACATCTATGGATACTCTACATCATTAGAAATAAATACCGAGCTAAACAATGTAGAGATCTCTTGCCTACTTAAAAAACCAATAGATTTACTGTCCTTGGAACTTCTTCCTACCCCCTAAAAGCTTAGAATGTCTGAACATAGTTCTTTTAAAAAATTGATATTCGATGAGTAGCTCATAATCAAATACAAAAATTTTTATAATTGTTTCAATCAGTAATAGTATGGCAAATCTGTTTGGAGTATAGTAGGGAGAACTAACTTCAAGGTTTTTGTTCTCGCCATTAGGGGCTATAGACTTGGCTGGATGGGAAGTTCTTAAAGTAGTTGAAAATACTGTTGTTAATAGAGGGTTCAACATGATTCGTTACGAAGAACTATTCTTTTTAATTTTTTGCTATTTTTACTGTTTTGTTCTTAGAATTCTATTTTTAGTATCGAAAATTTAATTTTAGTAGAAAACACATTTTTAAGGAGCGATCTTGCAATGTATACTCCAATTTGCAGATTTTAGAACGCCACAAAATCCACTGAGAACGGTATTAAATAGAAAGGTTTTTATAGTAGAGATAGACAATAAAAACTATTAGTATTAATAGTATCAAAAATAAAGTAGTTTTTGTCTATATTTAGACTTTCACCACATAGCATATCCATTCTAATCTAAGGATTTAGTCTAAGAGCATAAAGGCATATTAACCAGTCTTTTATTTAGTTTTTTGAATAGGTGTTGTAGAGTTATGAAAGGCAAAACTTTTGCATCAATACTTATAACCATAATAATGGTATTAACACTTCTATCAACACTATCCATAGAGAACCTAAATGCACAACTCCCTCTACCACCAGGCGTTAAAAGAGAAGAAACAGTTATATTTGATGTTCAGATAAGCAGTGTTGCTAATCCAGATAATTGGAATCCATGGGTTATAGGTACACAGGCTACGGTAATAGGTATAAACCAGGTATGTTTATCTCCACTATACTATACTGATTACAAGGATGGTGTAACAAAGCCGTGGGTTGCAGAAGATCTACCTACCTATAGCCCTGACTTTAGGGAGTTAACAATAAGAATTGTAAAGGGTATATATTGGAGTGATGGAACACCATTTACAGCACGCGATATTGTATATGCTATAAATGTTTCTAAAGCAAATAGTAAACTAGGTCCATATGCAGTGCTAAACACATGGATAGAATCTACACGGGTTGTAGACGACTATACGCTTACCATAAGACTTAAATCTCCAAATCCATATATCCACTATATGTTATTTACGCTAATAGGGCCTGGTATATATAATTATATGATGCCAAAACATCATTTTGATGCTAATGGTATTGATGAAACAAATGTCCATACATTTCTATATAATCCACCGCTTTGTATAGGTCCCTATGTACTTCATTCATATGATCCTGGTGGTACATGGTTCTTGTGGAAGAGAAGGGATGATTGGGATAGATCATCAATTAAACCACTATATGATAAAAAAATTGTTCTATGGCCTGGCCCCAAATACGTTATGTTTAGAGTGTTTAAGACTGAAACTGATAAAGTTGTTGCAATGGCTAGAGGGGAGCTTGATTGGATCTTTGATGCAACTTGGCAGGCATGGGAATCTCTAAAGAGAATGCTTGGCGATAGAGTTATAGCATGGCTACCATATTATCCATATTTCTGGGGCTATGACACAACAGTTAGAGGTATATACTTTAACAACATGAGGTATCCATATAACATAACAGAGGTTAGATGGGCACTTACACTAGCTATAAACATGACAGAGGTTATGACGATAGGTTATAAGGGTGTTCAGAGAATGACTGTAGTACCAAGTGCTGCTGCTTGGCCAACAGAAGCATTTCTAACATACACCCTTCTACTAGACGATCTACTAAATATGGAATTAACACTACCAAATAAAACAAAAATTAAAGTCTTTGACCCATCAATACCATTTAGAGTATATAAATGGGCTAGAGCTACAGGGTTATTAACAAGAGAGTTAACTGAACCAGAAATTATGTGGACATGGGGTGCTGGATGGTGGAGATATGCACCAGATGCAGCAGAACAAATATTGAAGAATCTAAAATTCTCTAGAGGCCCAGATGGTAAGTGGAGGCTTCCAGATGGTACCCCATGGAAAATTAAGTTTAATATCCCAGCCGGTTTTGAGTTTGATGCTATAGATCTAGGGTTGGCTGTTGCAGAACAGTGGAGAAAGTTTGGAATAGATATAGAGGTAATACCACTGGAGGCAGCAGCATTTTGGGTTCCCCAGCTTAACTACGGAGCATTTGAGACTGGTTCATATTGGGGTACGTCTGGAAATGACCCTAAGGCTGTACCGATACATCTTGAGGGATGGAGATGTGCTTATGTAAAGCCTATAGGGAACTATTCACCAAATGGTGTAAGATACTGTAATCCTAAATTTGATGAAGCTTTACTAAAGGCTTTGAGTAGCCCGCCTGGAAGTTCTGAAGCAATAGCTGCATTAAAAGAAGCTATATTAACAATGATTAAAGATATGCCAGTTGCATGGGCTGGAAATTGTAAGAAGCTACTACCAATTTTAACAGACTATTGGACCAATTGGCCATCAGCCTACAACTTCTATACTGGTATTAAGCCATGGGGCAATCAAATGGCGCAGCAGGTAATAGGGAATTTAATACCAGTTAAATCAACTATAGACACTCCAACAAGTAGACCAATAAATGAACCCCCACCAGGAACAATAACATTCCCAACACTTCCTGAAGAAGCAATGAGGAAACTAATAGCAGCACTAGCACCTCCAACACCTACTCCAACTCCAACGCCTACTCCAACACCAACTCCAAGACCAACACCCACCCCAACGCCTACTCCAACTCCAACACCTACTCCTACCCCCACACCAACACCAACTCCAACACCAATACCTGGTGTTGTAACTATTACTATTACAGCAATAACTACACTAACAACAACATCAACAACATCAATAACATCAACAATAATTGAAACAACTACATTAAAAGAAACAGTAACGGAATGGACAACAACAACAATAATAGCAATAATACTACTAATAGCAGGAATAGCAATAGGATGGATAATAAAAAGAAAATAAAAAGTTAATATACACATTTATTTTTTTTTAACAATCCCTGACCCACCATTAAATAGTTATTCTTATGTAGTTGTTGTCTTAAAATTATTTGCCGCTTAAATTTATAGTAGCTATATAACCATCCTTATACACAAATCTAACGCACCATCCACATGGGACTTTTAGATAGCTTGTTTAGCCAGTGGCAAAGGGCTATGTCACTGAGTTTGCATAAACAGTCATAGCGTACTACCAAATTTTAGGGAATTTTGGTGCGGCGGCCGGGATTTGAACCCGGGATCTCCGGCTTGGGAGGCCGGCGTCCTAGACCAGGCTAGACGACCGCCGCTTTCTGTGTTGTTTTGTTGGTGGTAAGGTTTTTATATTTTATTCAGTGTTTGTATTATTGTGGTGGTATTTGTTGGCGGGGATTATATCTATTGATGGTGTTAGCCTAAGGATAGTAGGTGTTGAGTTAGTTTTTGCTGATGGGTCTAGGGAGAGCTGTACATCAACTGGTGACTATGTATATAGATGTGGTAGTGGTTCTATTACTATACATGTTGATGATGGTTTGATTGGTGTTGAGATTAACTCTGTTAAGCTATTGAATCCTATGTTTTTTGCTGAGTTGATCCTTAATGTAGATGTTAGTGATAGGACTCTGGCTTTAACTCTTCATCCAGAGGCTGCATCTATTTACATTCCGGCCTTTAGATACTTTAATCCGTTAGCTATCGATAGACAGCCGATATCTCCAAGACCTGAGGATAACCCAGTTTATCCACCAAAATTTGGTGCCATAGGCCACTACGATTATGTTAGACGCTTTCCGTGCTGGACATACCCTGTAGTTAAAGCTGTAGAGTCTATACCAGACTATACGGTATTTGTATTAGCTGTAGCTGGTAGTAGCTATATAGCCATACTAACCCTTAGCAACGGTGATGCAACAACATACATTGGCCCTGGATTTAGGGTTAGGCTATTTCTAGGGAGGGAGAAGTTTAGAATTAAGAGGTCCTGGATACTATCGATAGGAGTATCAAACGATCCATATGAAGCTGTAGATAAGTGTATATATAATGCATCAAGGGTTGGCGTGCTTAAGCTGAGGGTTAATAAAAAAGCGCCAGAATTTATAAATTGGTTTGGCTGGTGTTCATGGAATGCACTATTAACGGAAGATATGTCGCACGAAAATATTGTTAAAATTGTGAAGGGTTTACTAAATAGAGGTGTTCCGCTAAAATGGATTATTGTTGACGATGGTTGGCAGAATGAGGTTAAAAAAGGTGAGGAATTCAATGTTAGAGTACTGAAAGATCTATCGGCAAATGAAAGATTTCCAAAGGGATTAAAAGGGCTTGTAGATGAGGTTATAAGCCTAGGAGTTGAAAAAGTAGGTCTTTGGCATACGATAAATATTCACTGGGGAGGCTTTGAAGAAATAGTTGCTAGAAAGCTTGGCATTGAATGCCATAGATTTCCCCTAGCGGATAGCTATGTGCCTCCTCCACAGATTGAAAAAGCTATGGAGTTTTACAGCAAGTTCTATAGATGGGTTAAAGAAAATGGTTTTAGCCTTGTTAAAGTCGACAACCAATGGTCAATACATGCACTATACTGGGGTGAAGCTACAGTTGGAGAGGCATCTAGAAATATACAGATAGCATTACAAGTTGGTGCAGCTATAAATGGTCTTGAGATTCTAAACTGTATGTCTATGGCTCCAGAGGATTATAGTAATTACTTTATGAGTAACGTCATGAGAGTATCCATGGACTATATACCGTTTTGGAAAGGGGATGCAAAGCTCCATACATTATTTAGCGTATACAACTCCCTTCTATTTAGTAATATAGCCTATCCAGACTATGATATGTGGATCTCCTACGACCCATATGCAAAAATACATGCTGTTGCTAGAGTGTTTAGCGGTGGACCAATATATATAACGGATAGACATCCGGAGAAGACAAATGTTGAGTTAATTAAGAGAATTGTGCTAGATAATGGGGAGGCTATAAGGGTTAGTGAACCAGGTCTACCAACAAGAGATATACTATTTAGAGATCCCTACAATGAGCCTATACTACTAAAAATTGCATCAAGGGTGGGAGACGCTTATGTATTAGCATTATTTAATGTATATAGAGAGGGTATTGAGATAGCAGAGGATATATCTCTCAACATACTCCCCTATAAAGTTGAGCATGATAGATATACATATTATATGGTGTTTAGTGGTAGAAGAGGGACTATAGGTAGAGGAGAGAGTATTAATGTAAGTCTAAAGGAGTTAGAGACAGAAGTAGTGGTAATCACCCCTATAAAGAGTGGAAGAGCTGTTATAGGGCTAAAAGAATATATACTCCCACCATATCCGATAGAGAGCATGTGGTATAAGGATAAGGTATATGTTAAATCAAAAGCACTTGGAACACTTATATACTATATAGATGGTGAATTTAGAGAAACTGCTATTGAGAGAAACCAAATTATAGAGCTATAACCCTATAAATTATACAGAGTGTATTGGTATTATGGTGAATAAAATGGGTCTAAAGTTTCCCAAGGAGTTTATATTTGGTTTTTCAGAAGCTGGTTTTCAATTCGAAATGGGTGTACCAAACTCAGAAGATCCAAATACAGATTGGTGGGTTTGGGTACATGATCCAGAGAATATTGCAGTAGGTATTGTAAGTGGTGATCTTCCTGAAAATGGACCGGGTTACTGGAATCTGTTTAGAGAGGATCATAATATTGCTGATAGACTTGGTATGGATGGTGCTAGGATTGGCATTGAATGGAGTAGGATATTTCCAAAACCAACATTTGATGTAAGGGTTTCTACAGAAATTGATAGAGATGGAAATATACTTTATGTAGATGTTGATGAAAAGGCTTTAGAGGAACTGGATAGAATTGCAAATAAGGAGGCTGTTAATCATTATAGGGAGATGCTTAGCAATTGGAAGAATAGAGGTAAGTTCCTTATAGTAAATCTATACCACTGGCCACTACCGCTATGGATCCATGACCCTATAAAGGTTAGAAGGTTTGGCCCTGATAGAGCACCATCTGGATGGCTTGATAATAGGACTGTTGTAGAGTTTACCAAATATGCTGCATATATAGCTTGGAAACTTGGTGATCTCCCAAATCTATGGAGTACAATGAATGAGCCAAGTGTAGTCTATAGCCTAGGCTATACAAATATCAAGTCAGGATTTCCACCAGGGTATCTAAGCTTTGAAGCTAGTTTAAAAGCTGCTAAACATCTTGTGGAAGCTCATGCAAGAGCCTATGATATGCTGAAGAAATATACAGGAAAACCTGTTGGAGTAATATATGCAACTCCTGTTGTTGAACCTTTTACTCTAGAGCATAGAGATGCTGCTGAAAAAGCATATAGAATACAGAATTTTGAGTTTCTAGATTCAATAACGTTTGGTAAGTCTAGCTTTATTGGTGAGAGAAAGGATCTTGAGAAACACCTTGACTGCATAGGTGTTAACTACTATACTAGACAGGTTGTAGTTTCATCAAAGACACTACTTGGGTGGAGTATAGTACCTGGCTATGGATTTGCGTGCCAGCCTGGTGGCACCTCTGCTATTGGGAGGCCGTGTAGCGAGTTTGGATGGGAAATATATCCAGAGGGTATGTTAGTAGCTCTTGAGAGATTCTGGGAAAGATACAAACTACCAATGATAGTAACTGAAAATGGTATTGCAGATGCTATGGATAGATATAGATCAATGTATATAGTATCACATCTAGCATATATTCATAAAGCTATTGAGAAGGGTATAGATGTGAGGGGATATCTACACTGGGCGCTTGTAGATAACTATGAGTGGGCACAAGGCTTTAGAATGAAATTTGGTCTTTGTTACGTGGATCTAAACACGAAAAAAAGATACTTTAGACCAAGTGCTTTGCTCTTTAGAGAAATTGCAAAGAGTAAGGAGATTATTGATGAACTACTACATCTAGTAGAAATTAGATAAAATAAATTTATATGGAGAGTATTTTTTATTAATAGCTCTATATTATGGGGAGTTTTATTAGCTCTGGATAATACTCTCTTAACATTCTATACATACTTGCTCTAGCTATAAATGATCTTAGTGCTGATAGTGAGACTGCATAGTATCTCTCAGGCTCTTCACTAAAAATTCTATACACCCTTACTAGAATTTCCTTTAGCTCAGCATACTCTCTTTCATTTATTTCACTAGCCCTTTGACTATATATCTCTATAGGCTCACGAATATCTTCACCAAAAAGCCATCCATTAACATTATGGACTATAAATTCAAGTGCAGCACCATCTCTAGAGGCTATGGATGGTATGGCATTTATAGCGGCCTTCATATAGCTTGTACCACAGGACTCTAGCCCTGAGAAGGGGGTGAATAGTAATAGATCTGATGATGATAGTATTATTCTTGCCTTTGCAACATCGTAGTCATGGATGAAAACAACGTTGTTTAATTCATTATGAAGTTTTCTAAATAGCTTCATATACTCCAGCCCTATATGATCATTTGGATGGGCCTTGCCTCCAAGGATAAACACTATTGGCATGTCTTTTAGCTCCCTGGCAAGCCTTATTGCCATCCACGGTCTTTTGTATTCTGTTATTCTTCTAGCCCATACCACAACTAACTTTCCCTCTAACGTGACATCCTTTTTATAGTTTTGAAGGAATTTCTCAAGCTCTTCTTTATTCTTTTCCTTAAGTTTGACGAGACTGTCTATTGTTAGACCTAGTGATTCATATGCATTTCTAATATTTTCTTTCATCCATCGCTCAACATTTACACCATTTGTTATATAGCATATCTTACCACTAAAATGTGGAAATATTTTAAGAATGACATCATAGTGTTTTGCTGAAACTGCAAATGCTTGTTGTGCTGTAGCAAGTCCTATTTCTGTAAGGAATACCTCTGGCTCTATAAATTTATAGCCATATTCTTTAGTAAGAAGCTCTCTAGGGAAAGATGGATGACCCCAGATGCCAGCAGTATGAATTATAAGCCTATACTTGCCAGGTATCTTTAGCTGTAGTGGTAAAAGTGCTGTATATGCCTCTTGAAGATCTATATAGGCTATATCCTCTAGCCTTATAGACCTCCTTATATATTCAGCTACAGCCTTAGCGAGAATTGTATACTTATAGAACTTCTCTTCAACACCATTCTCAATATATATTCTTTCACAGAGTTTAGAGGCCCACTCAGGCGAGATAACATTAAAGAATATAGCTTTTGCAGAATTATTTCTATAGACGAGAGGCTCAATCTCAATATCGAATCCACTTAAACTTATCTTAAATACATCCTCGTGGGTTAGGCTCTTTATGAATTCTTCAGGTTGTTGCTGTGGCTTTGGCCTTGGGATGCCACTAGAGTCAAACTCATATTCTACATAGCCACTTTTATAGAATAGTGTCATCACGATATATTTTATCCCTATTTTTGCAGCAGCATAGAATTTATCTCCCTCAAGGACGCCTAGGCCTCCAGCATATGTATATCCAGTATCTAGTGCAAGATCAGGTGTTATGCTAATAGCATATTGATCGTCTGACACTATGAACACCTAGAGACTCAACTCAACTACTTGATAGAGATAGTAATACATCTACCTAGCTTAAATACGGTAATGAACATAACGCTACAGCCTTACTATGACACCTCCTCTTATAGTTTGAGAATCTGACATTATTGAAAGTTGCTCTAAAAATTAGGCTGTTGAAGGTTAGATTTTTTGTACTTCCTATAACTCTTTATAAAGATTTTTGAGGATTGGTATATGTCTTAGAACCTCTGAAATGTTCTTTGGATATCTATTAAATACAACGTCATATATGCTACGGTGCTTAGAAAGTACACTCAAGCTACAGCTAGCAATATGAATTACCCTCTCTTTACTAAATGGTTCTTCAGCAAATCTCTCTAGACATTCCTTAAAATATGGATTTTCAGTTATGGCAAGTTTAAGTAGTGTAACTATATTTACTTTAAGGATAACTCTACTACTATAGGAACCCTCTAAGTATATCCTAAGGCTATGAGTTCTTGGAACAGCTATACAGTTGACATACTCACAGTCAAGGGGATCAACATATATTAGTGTATTCTCAACTCTATACACCTCCTCAATACTATGGACAAGAAAGAGCTTAAATACACCAAACCTCCCCTTAAAAATAGTAATGCCATTATATCTAGAGGCAATTGAATCTATATTTCTCCAAAAACTTGCCTTAGTTGAATAGTTCTTCAGACCATAGACATTAAGCTGGCCGGAGGTAATACATGGTGGGTCTAAACAGTTTAGGTTATACTTCAAACAATTGTCAACTTGATTAGTTATAGCTTTTATAAGAAGTATAACTATTTCATTTAACTTCAAACAGACACACCATCAATACATAGAGGAATATTATGTATAATTTTATAGAGAACTCTAATAAATTTTCATGAAAGTGGAATGTATGACTGAAATGAATACCAACGAAATTCAGCTTATATGTAAAATGGTAAAAAATATTGGCAGTACTCCATAGTGATTGGTAATGAGATGAGAATAGCTGTCAAGGTAAGACAATTTCGGTTATAAGGGGTTGAGGGCATTTAAAAATTTCTCTAAACTTGGAGGTAGCGTTCTTTAATATATTTTTGTTTAAAGGATGATTTGTAAGGCGTTGTCTAGCCGCAGTAACCGCTATACACTTCTTCAGTCTCTATACCGAGTCTGTCGAACAATTTTTTTGTCTTCATTCTTTTCTTTTCATATGCAAAAATATATGGGCTGATGATTTCTATAACCTCCGGCTGTAGATCATCCTCATAGAGGGCTTTATATAGCTCATCTAAATCTCTTATACAATTTGGACCATAATCTTCTGTTTCTATCTTAAGTATATCTCTATTTAAAAGAGTCTTCATTTTAACCTTATTCCTTCTAGCCTCAAGAACATATCTACCACCAGCTTCTCTAACCAAAACACTATAGCCAAGATTTCTTAGAATATCTACAAAGGTATCTACATTAATTATTCTTCTAAGCATTAATATGGCTATGAAGCACATGGTAGTTATCCATACATTTAATTACAATTCAGCTTATAAATTTCAACACCTCTAGCCACCATATCTAAACATATTTAAAGCATATTAATGGCTATAGCTTGGAAATTCCCAGAATTGTTAAAGGCTTAGCTTTTAAATAATTAAATTATACCTTTTTAGCTTACTCTACACATACAGACTTTGATGATCGATGGCTAGAGAGATTAAAATATATAGAAATGAGGATGTACAGAAAATAGTAGCTTTTATACCACCTGGCCATCAACATATTAGATTAGCTATAGAGTTTAGGGATCAGATAGTAGTACTACATGAAGCAACAGTTGCAGCAATAGTAAGAGCCTATATAGATATTGTTACACATCCAACTAGAAGAGCAGTTGAATTAATACAGACTTCTATTAGTGAAAGAAAGATTGGCTATGCTAAGAATCAATTGATAGAAACTACAAGGAGTGAAAATGAAATTATAGAGTATATTACTAAACTTATGGAGAATTCTAGAAGCAGCAAGTGAAGAATAACAATAATACGTATTAGTAGCACTATGGCTAGCTATACCATTTAACTAATTTTAAATTTGGTATATAGAACTTTACTATATAGAATTGTGCAATTCTAGTTTTAACTAATTTAATTATAGGATTGCTGTATACCTCATGTTTTATGGAGCTACAGGCATGTGTTACACTATTTTGTGAATATATATGTAGCTCCAATCAATAGTGTTATACAGGCCATTAATAACTGTGTAGATATACCATGTTTTGATGCTATTTTTATTAAAAATCTAATTGTAGCAAGCCCTGTAGCTGCTGAGGCTATCAATGCTAGTATAAAGTATTCTATAGATATCATGGAGAGTTCACCTCTAGAAAATAGTAGTGGTACTACTACTGCCCCCATATTTACGGGTATGGATGATAGAAAGCTAAGCTTTAGTGATTCTTCTATACTATATCCTAGGTAGAGTAGGGCTAAGACTGTTACACCTGATCTACTAACCCCTGGTAGAACAGATAGCCCCTGTACTACTCCAAATATTGCTGCATCTAATAGAGTTACACCTTCTATACCTCTAGACCTCTTTCCTTTAGTGAATCCCCTAATAAGTATTTGTATCAGTAGAAGCAAACCTATCAATAGGGCAGAACTCCCAAGATCTAGCTGTTGAATTAGATATTTGTTTACAACCAGGTAGAGGGGAATGCCTATAACGCTTGTTATAATTGTTGCCACCACTAGAAAGTAAAACACATTCCTATGTTTTAAAATATTTTTAAGATATCTATGGAAGTAGAGTATTGCTGAAGCTACAACACCTCCATGAAGCGCTATAGCTATTACATAGGACTGCTGAATTGTGTAGCTAAGAAATAGCGTTGAGAGAAGCATTAATATAGATTTACTTGATACTGGAAGCCACTCAAAAAACCCTTGTACAATCCCTAAAACTATAGCATCCCATATCATATCCAAGCACCCACAGAGTATATAGTAGTAGCTATATCTATCTACCTAATAAACCATCAATACTTATATATAACTTTCAAATCATACATAAGGGAGTATGTGATAGCTATGCAGAGAGATCAGTTAATAGGTATACTTATAATAGTTGTTTCAATTATAGCTATAGCTTTATACCTCTGGCTACTATTTATTCCACCAATGGCTGGCTTAGATATTATTTTATTAAAAATTACTGCTGCTATAGCAATAGTTGCCATTTTTGGAATTCTGGGGTGGATAGGCTATACACTTGCTACAACACCACCGCCAAAACCTATAGAGGAGATTGAGAAGGAGATTGAGGAGGAGCTTAAAAAATTAGAGAAGGAGACAACTGCTTCTCAGTAGCTGGAATAGTAGCTCTCTAACTATATTTGTTTATAATCTAGAGTTGTATTTTTAGCTTTAAAGTAGTATGGTGTTTAGAAAGCTGTTATTTTTATTGGTGCTTTAGTTTTGGGGAAAATACTTAGTCTTATTGAGCATAGGGAGAAAGCTAGGAGAGAGTTAAAGAGTCTTCTACCAGTAGATGTTATTGAAAAAGCGAAAAGGGATTCTCATAGCTTTAGAGTTCCTAGAGCTTGTGGAATGACTATACATACAGGTATTGGCTGTAGCAATAGATGTATATATTGTTATATCTATGATATGGGGTTTCCAAGTAGTGTAGAGATGTATCCTCTACCTGTAGAGGGTCTTGTTTATGCACTTTCTCTAAATCCATATGTAGTACCAACAAAAACTTTAGCTGCATATGGTTCTGTTACAGAGCCATTTAACCCAATTACAAAAGACTTCTCCTTAAAGCTTATAGAGCTTGTATATAGGTATCTTAAATTACCAAGTCAAATATCAACGAAGAGTATCATAGATGGGGAAATAGTTAGTCGTATTATGAATTCTGATTCTATGTGTAGTATACTTGTAACTATTGTTACAATAGATCGTGTAAAAATTTTAGAGCCTTATGCTCCAGATCCAATTGAAAGAATTATATATGCAGGATATGCATCTAAATACCTTCACACATCTCTATTCATTAGACCTGTAATACCAGGTGTAACAAATAATGAAATTGATAAGATACTTAAGCTAGCAGTAGAATATGGTGTTAAATATATTGTTATAGGAGCCCTTCGAGTAACTAGAGGAATTCTAGCTAAAATAAAGAGTATTAGCCAACCACTCTATAGAGAAATCACTAGTAGACTACCTAGAGAACCAAGAAGTAGAGAGCAAATCACTATAAGAGTAGATGATATAAAGAAAATGATTATTGCAAAAGCTAGAGAACATCAACTAAAGGTATACACCTCAGCATGTCAAGCAAATATAGATGCCCATAGAGAATTTTGCAATATGTGTAGCAAAGGCCCCTGTGGCAATATATATAGAATTGAAAATATTAGTGAAAACGACATTGCCGAATTTCTAGAGTATATAAACATAAAATCTAGGAGAATCACAGTATCTAGAAATGAAATAGCTATAGAAATTAGTAACAAAATATCTAGAAAAAAGCTAGATTATACAAAGAGATTTTTAGAGCAAGCACTAAGAATAGCGGTAAAAATCAAAAGTATATAACACATTGTAGAAACTAACAATATATTTCCAACAATAGTAGCACTACACAATAGTAAGAACTCTAGCTAAAACATTCATTGAGAAATTAGCATTAGAACAATTATTTTTTAGAAAATTAGGATTAAAAATATTTTCACGGTAAAATATTTAAAAACTAGTTTTTAGATTTAGGGATTTTTATCTTCTTTTTATTATCCATCCTATTGCTATTCCTGCTATTAGTAGTATTATTGCTATTATTGTTGTTGTTGTCCAT
>CALJEI010000001.1 GCA_938074605.1 uncultured Ignisphaera sp. | reverse complement strand
CACCCCAAAAAGTTATCTGCTCACCAAAATCCCTCTTCAACCTCTCAGGATCCATACCCCTAGCAGAAATTTGAACAGGATTAAGAATATCAAGCCCAATATCAACAAACTCCCCTATAAAAGAATAAATAGAACCACAACTATGTAGATATATATACATTTTTGATCTTCTTTTAACTATATTGAAAAGTTCTTCATATCTATGTTTATAGAATTCTCTAAATGTTTGTAGAGAGATTTGAGGACCTTCTTCAGTGCCAAGATCATCGCCAAAACCAATAACATGAACATAGTCCTTTAATGCATCAACATACCTTTCTACATTATGTTTTAGTACATCCATCATGTGATCTAGTATAGCTTCCGCCAAGGGTTTTCTAATCCTTAGATCAGATAACCATCTACTCCAACCTCTAAGACCTTGACCCCATTCATGTAGTGAACCTACACCTGTAAATATTAATGCATATTCTGTATTTTTATAGAGGTACTCAGCTCTTTTTCTAAGGGTCTCAGCATATTCATCACTAATTTTATATGACTCCCAATAAAACTTCTTTATATCATTAACACTCTTTGCATCCGCCAATGGTATGTATTCATGATATCTATCCAACCCCCAGAAGTAGTATCCATCTCTAGGCATTTTACCTATAATATCTCCACCTATATATGCTGTATAGTCTCTCTCCTCCTCAATAATATCTATAGATTTGGGTATTTCAATAACTGTTCCACTCCTATGGATCCACGTTTTCCACTCTCTATCTGATATCTGAATAATCTTGCCATCTCTAGTTCTATACCTCCATATAAGTGGGTAAGGTGCACATGGCTCTAGAGTTCTATTGATATTTAGAACATCAACATGGAAATAATCTAGAAGTTCTTTTTCAATTTCAGCAAGTTGTTGTCCAAAGTCAAAAATTCTAATAGGTTTTTCAGGCAAGTTTAATGCTCTTCTCACATCTCTATGTACGAGTACATGGAATGCAGTATTTGGTGTTGCTCCGATGTCTATGGGAATTCTATCAGGCTCCTCATGTCTTAGTGCGGTTAAGACACGTATGCGGGAATTCATTTTGCAGCGCCCAACACACAATTCTTGCTATACTTCAGTCTTTAACTTTATAGCATCTATGTCTATTAGAGAGCTCTTTATTGTTTAGGATTGATATTTGTATTGCTAGTTTAGATAACATATTGAATTCTTACTATAGGGTAGCTAATACAATGTATTTAAATTAGTTTAGATGTGTATAACCAAAAAGTATTTAGGTGTAATCTTTGGTATAGATTAGATGATATCTCTTGTTATAGTAGTTGAATGGTGTGATTAAAAGTAGTTACTTGGTGGCTACAAATGGATGTCAAACTATTGGTTGTGAGTGCATCGCCTAGAGTATACGGTAATTCAAGAATTGTTGCTAGAATTGTATCTAGAATTGCTAGAGACATTGAGAATACCGATGTATATGAGTTGGATGTATTTGACTATAGGATAGAGCCGTGCATAGGCTGTGTTTCTGATGATGTTAAGCTATGCAGATTTCCATGTGTTGTAGATGATGATATGAATAAGCTATACAGACTTATTATGGATAGCGATGGCATTATTTTTATAAGCCCTATATACTGGTATAGTGTTCCTGGGCCGCTAAAGAATTTTATTGATAGGCTAACAATATTTGAAAATGCAATTTTTACTGAAGGTAGAAGTAGACTTGAAGGAAAGGTTGCAGGCTTTATAGCTATTGGCAATGATACAGGTGGTATTGCCCTAATACAAAACCTTATGGCTATAATGAATAGCATGGGTATAGCCATACCACCATGGGCATTAGCATACCATGAATCAGAGGGCAATCCAATAGAAAATGAAAACTTTATACTAGATGTTGCAAATGTTGTAAGATGTGTAGTACTAATGATAAAGACGTTAAAAAGTCTAGAAAGGCCCGGGTACTGGTATAGAGCAGATAGAGAATATAGAGATAGAGTAATAGATATAGCTAGACAGGTATATAGAGAAATCTTCGACAGACTGTCATAGATATCCACATTGAAAAAATCAAGGGCTATAAACACTTTTTACTGTCAGTATATGAAAGCAGTTATCTGAGCGGCGGTCGTCTAGCCTGGTCTAGGACGCCGGCCTTCCAAGCCGGAGATCCCGGGTTCAAATCCCGGCCGCCGCACCAAACAATTTAACGTTCTCAACTTATATGAGACATATTATTGCATGTAGTAAATATTGAATGCTAATCTCTTCATCATTTTTATGTTTCTATACCTTTAAGAATTAATGGACATTATTGCAAAGCTATCGATTCTACTTAACCCCATAGTTCTTAGTTTAATCTTAGTCTAGGAAGTGATCAAAATGTTCACGAAGATAAATTTCAATATAAATGAGTTCTCTTACACATTACCTGAGATTAGGAAAGGGTTGATACAACTGTTTACGAATTTTACAATAGATCCTAAGACTAAGGCTACAAACAGTATCCTCACTATTTACATTACATCTACTCTCTCAATCCCATAACATATTTTGCTAAGAAACTTTTACTAAATTTTGAATATAGAAAGATATTTAGAGTTGAATTTAAAGTTCTTGAGGAAAGTTATTGAATTGCTTGTAACGAGATGAATAACTTCATAAGGAACTACACCAAGAAGCCCAAATAATGACGTATATTCTTTATAATCTATGTTAAGCCTTGAAAACATTGAATGAAGTAGTAAACATGCTTTCAGTAAAGAGAAAATATTGAGAGTGCTTGAACATAGGAAGCTCTAGGAGTAGATAAATAGCCATTACTACATTACTATCTAGTTAGAGTATTGTAGCAGTATTTAACATTATTGTTACGTGTTTCAAGGTTCTCTATCTATACATTCTCTGAGTTTGTTGAGAAAGAAGTGGTATACATTTTTTTCTATAGTAGATAGAGGAGCTATAAATAGATTAGTTGTAATGGTCATAGCTATAGTTTCATCCCTATAAAACTGGTAGAGAAGTCTATATACTGTACATGGGGATTCTACAAATAGTGTCAGTATTTCCTTTTCATATATGTTAAGGCTATAGAGGTTTAGTATCTCTAGAAGACCTGGGACTCGCATAGAAATATATCTCCTAATAGTGCTCTTAACTAGATTTACTAACCCCTTTGTAGGTATTGTATTTATTAACTCCTCTGTAGGTATTGTTTCAGCCATGGGATTTCACCAGTCTATAGATTGTAGGCTGTGATGTAGGCTATTAGCATTGCCACTGTGAATATCATTGAGGTTAAGAGTAGCAATAGAGCAATGATTGGTAGACTAGCTGATATTGCTAGAGAGAGGGTTGTTATGGCTATGTCTATGGTTGTGATGGTTCTAAACAGCTTTTTTGCTACTAATCTTGGATGGAGAGAACCAAATATTTTCTGCAATATTTTTGCAGTCCTTGAATTTTTATACTTTGTATAGAATGTTAGTCTATAGGATGTTGAGAGACCGTCCTCAGTTAACCTATATAAAGGTCCCTTTGACCCTTTCCATATCCTAAGTATTGGCAGTCCAAATACTGGTACTCTTTTCTGCTCCAACTTTATTAGCTCAGCATCAATCTTTTTAAAGAGTTTTATAGGAGAATCTCTACTGGAGTATATCTCTAGATATGCTTGAGCTCTCTGTGGGCTTAACCCCATAGCCTCGGCAATATCTTTTAATGATAGAGCTCCCCTTCTACTTGTAGCTATAGCTATCACAGCATCAACAATATAGTCTTTCTTCATAAGCTCTATCGAAAACTCATGAGGACTTACATTATATCTCCTACTGCTATCTACATATCTAGATCCACTACCTCCTATAACCACCCTATGCAGATCTTCATAAAATCTCCTACCCCGCTCACTTAAAACATACACTTCATAGCTACCCCCATTTCTAACCTTTGTAACTAAATCCTTTAACATCATCTTTCTAAGTGCATCAGCTACAGCCTTACTTCTCTCATTTAATCTTTTTGAAAGCTCCTTAACGGTAAGTCCCTCGCTACTTCTACTAAGCTCTAGAACTATAGAGAGCTGTAAAGAACCTCTTGCAAAGTCTATCTCTTGATCTAATCGTCTTAAAACCTCTATAACATCACTATATCCAAACACTATTTACCACCCTCATCATTAGTAATAGTAATGAACTTCAGCCTTGAAGGAACTGAGCCTCTCTTAACTTGCTGCTTTGATGAAAAGTTAAGCATGATCTCTATAAAGGATTTATCTATATTAAATGATATACCGTCTACTGCATAGTCTATAGAGTTAAAGAATTCCTTAAACATAACTATAGCGTTTGTAAGAGTCTTGGTATTAGTATTTATAAGGTTAAAAGCTATTCTAGCATTCCCTTTACCCCTACATGGATTAATGGATACCTCTATCCGTAACTCATCCATATTGTGCTCCACAACACCTCCCAAAATACTATAGATACAGTAGATCATAACATAATAATAAAAGGTGTTTACAATACAAAATAGAAAACTTATAGATAGTTGAAACTCTAATATTAGCAGTTGTAGCAGTTTACAATAACATTATTAGAATAACGTGGATAGGCTAAGGTAATCAATAGTTTTTCACTGTTATTTTGGTTTTTCATAGAGATTCGTATGGGTTGCTATTATAGAAAAACCTATATAGAATTTCTCCATCAATCTTTCGGAGAGTTGCTCGATGGAGATGAAGAATTTATTGAGTCTCTAAATGGGGGTTCTTAAGAACCTTAGCATGTGGAGTACCTAGAGCGTCCCTAAGAGTTATGCAGCTTCAAGATCTGTGCAGCGAAATAGAGATGAGGTTATGGGTTGCTCAATATAAATCAATTAAATCTATGATTGTTAAGTTGTTGAGGTAATTTTTATGAATTTACATATATTGGGTAAAGCTTCTGCTAAGGCACTTCTATATCTATCTAAATTGTTTTGTAAATTAACATATATATTTATTGTTTTTCTGAATATTAGTGCTGTCCAGTAGGGGCCTTCTAGCTTTACCCTTGCCCCCTGCTTAATAACATTATCAAGTCTTCTAAGACTCTCTAAGTCTATTTCAAAGGGAAGTCTTACAACAATTGTAGCAACCATTGGCTGTGGTGCTGAGAGTTCTACACCTAGTCTTCTAGAGAGTTTACTGAGTGCATCAAGCATCTTCTTTCTATCCCTGGCTTCAGATGATATATCTATCTTTCTAGAGGTTATCTGAATCCCAATACCATCAATCTTTGTTACTATTTGTAAGGCTCTTTTAGCTCTTTTAATTGGTGCATTCAGCACCCTTGAGGCGAACTCTAGATCTATTGCCTCACTAGGTCTAGAGATCCATCTAATCAACACATTATCAAGACTTTGCACAATTGCATTGCGAAGCTCCTTAATGATACTGTATATATCTCCCTTTGCAGCTCCACCGCTCTCTATACTCTTAAGAGCCTCTAGAATAGAACTCTCGTCAAATCCGGCGTTACGAAGACATCTATGTACAATAAGACCAATAAAGCCACCAGAATCATAGGCAATAGCATCACTAACAGACATAGAAAGTCTTGACTCAACAACCCTTCTAACAACATCGAGATTCATAGTAAAAGAAGAATCATCTCTACATAAAGCATCTAGAAGAAGATTTCTTAAAATAGAGACAAGCCCAGGGAGAATTCTATCTAAAACTCTATTCACAGACTCTTCATCCATACAAATGCTAGAAACATGAGAAGTATCTAGTGAGGCATAGTATGGCTCTTCCGAATTAGTAGAACTAGGATATCCAGAATCCACAGGATGTTCGTCCAGAACCTCACCACTAGATACATCAACATACAGTCCCTCAGGATTTTTAACAACCTTTTTCTTACCGCCCAAAACATCTAACACCTATTACAAATCACATTTCATCTGACTTCTACTAAATTTAGTATGGAGGGATAAAAAACGTTGTGGCGACTACCAATAGATCCCAATTTACGCTTAGCAATAATTTTGAATGCGCCAGCTAGTCGCCACTACAACACACATCTATCAACCACCTCTGTCTAAAAGAAGCATTAGGAGGTGAAATACATGAGATATATGAAGATAGGTTCAACTAAAAGGGTTAGAAGGGGTATTGTAGGTATTGAAGCAGCAATAGTATTAATAGCATTTGTAGTAGTCGCTGCTGCCCTTGCATTTGTAGCACTAAACATGGGCTTCTATACAACTCAGAGAAGTAAAGAGGTTATGGCAGCAGGACTAGCACAAGCAAGCAGCTCACTAGAAGTAGATGGATCAGTACTAGCAAAAGTAGATAGAAGTAGCAATAGGCTTGTTTGCATTGCTATACCTATAAGATTGTCAGCGGGGCAGAAACCAGTTGATTTAACGCCTAACAAAACTCAAATAGCCCTATGGGTTATAAATAAAGATGCCTTTTCCAACCTCTATACAAAAACTACTCAAGCCATAAGTGATCCAAATAATGTGGCTAAGTATGATATTACAACACTATGTGATAACGCAAAGGATAATAGTGGTATCGCTATTATATGGGCGCCAGGATCAAATATAGATACCGTCCTTGATGCAGGTGAGAAAGCAATAGTTGTAATAAGCTTTGCTGATTTAGGTAGTGATGCAATTGATGGTGGTTTAGATCCATATGATATCGTTAAGGTGGAGATTAAGCCGCCAATAGGAGCTGCATTAACTGTTGAGAGAACAGTGCCAGCATCGCTAACAAATGAAGTAATTGATTTAGGTTAGTGTGAAATTTGATATATTTAGCAGTATTAACTTTAATTCAACTTATTTTTTAATCCCTAAACGTTCATACCTAGCTACACTGCTTTCTTATATTTACTGGAGAGAGTATTTATGGCTAATCAGCTAACTCTGTTGAATTATGACGAGAATGGTGAAAAGATTGAGTGGATCTGTGAATGTGCTTTGTGTAAGCTACTAGCTCTACCTATTTTTAGAAGATTTGTTGGTACGGATAGAGAAGGCGGCGGTAAGGTATCTGAAGAAATTTCACCTATAGTTATTCAGCAACCTACTTCTAGTTCTGTTACCGTTGAGAGTTCTAGTCAGAATATAGATGTAGACTCTATTGTCTCTAAGGTTGTTAATGAAGTTGATAAGAGAATTTCTTCAAGAATTGATGGTGTTGAAAGGGAGTTAGAGGATGTTAAGAATAATTTTAGTGGTGTTGCTGAGGAGCTTAGAAATGCTATTATAGAGGTTAGATCAGCTATTTCAGAGCTTGCCAATCCCTTTAACTTTATGAGAAAATATGCTGAAATCGTTGACGATAGTGGCAAACTGCTACAACTGCTGGGGCAGCAAAATACTCAATCTGCATCTTCTCAACAAGTCTCTCCTAATCTACTTACCTCAATAGCCTCCCAGCTTCCATTAAATGAAGATATTAAAATGCTTCTTTCATCAATTTTAATGCAACAGAGGACATCATCTTCACAAAAACCAAGCTATTTTGCAAAAATTCTAAGACTTATTAAATGGATTGATGAACACCTCACTGGGCTCCCTAGGGAAGTTATTAATGAACTTACAGACTTTGCAGTAGTCTCCGGTTTAATTGGCGAGAAGGAAAGGAATCTCCTCCTATCAGCTATAAACTTTGTTGAAAATATGAGAAAGAGGGGTATTAGAGTTAGAGAGCAGCTGATAATGTTCTATACAGTTGTTAAGATGCTTGGTATTGAGGATAGGGAGGCCGATAGCGAGATACTGAAGATTATTATTGAGGAGAGTAAGTATGGTCAACCAGATGGTGTTAGAAATGGCCTCTGAGGCAATATCCACAGCAATACTAATCATAGCAGGGATTATAGTAGCTACAGCAATAGCTTCTACTATGTACAGTCAAGCATCTCTAATGATTTCGGCTGTACGTATAGCCTCAAAGATTTCTGAAGATAGAGTTAGGACTGAAATTAAAATAGTTCATGTAGCCATCAACAGTTCTGAAAATAGTAGCCATCTACTTATATTCATTAAGAACATCGGCTCTAGAGGTATAACCCAAGAAGAAATCATTAAATCAGATATCTATATCGGTAGCGATACATGTAGCACTATATACCACTACTCACTTAATCCAGTAAAGAGTAGATTTAGTTGGAGCTATACCATAATTGATATTAATGGAGATGGTGTGTGGAGTCCTGGTGAAACAATAGTCTTAAGGGCATTTAACTCTACAGCTATAAATCAACCTATTTGTGTAAAAATTGTTTTACCCAATGGTGTTAGTCATGAAGCTCTCTTCAACTCGTAGGGCTCTTTCAAGCATAATTCCAGGACTTCTGATAATTATGGCTATGGCTATCCTCACGATATTCTACATCTATCTATTATCCTCATCTATAACAACTTTTGCGCAGTTTATTAAGACATCTAGAAGATTTGAACAAATGGTTGCTATAAATAATATTATGGTGTATAGCAACGGTTCTATAGTGGTATTAATAGCAAATGTGGGAAGCTCTACTATTGAAAGAATATCAGAGCTAGATATACTTATCTCAACTGATGTATTTAATCGACGTGTCTCGCATCTATTGAAATTTGACTTACAGCCCTCTCCTGGATGTTGGTGGATTGAGGAAATATGTATTGAGGACACTGCTATATGCTTCCCCTACCACTCTCACACATTTTTAAGACCTGGTGAGGTGGCTCTAGTAAAAGGCTTGCTACCAACTCAGCTAACCCAAGGGAGCTGGGGATACATAGTAGTTTTCACCCCCACAGGGTATAAGGCCGAGAAGGCTTTTGCTGTAATTGGGTGATTTAGTAATGCAGGCTATTCCCACAGGCAATGAAGAGCTTGATATGAGGCTTGGGGGTGGCATACCTATACCATCCCTAATAATGATTGAGGGTGATCATGGCTCTGGTAAAAGTGTTCTTGCTCAGCAAATTGTGTATGGCGCTCTAAAAAGTGGTCTAAGGGTATTTTATGTAACTACGGAAGCCACTGTCAAAGAGTTCATTCTACAAAGTAAAAGGGTTAGTCTAGATCTTTCACAGCCATTCATTAAGGGCATGTTAAAGATATATCCAATACATCTTGAGGGAGCTAGATGGACTAGAGAGACGGCCTCTAAAATGCTTCCCATTCTAGGTAAGTTCGCTATGGCGACACTAAATGAGTGGGATTTATTTGTAGTTGACTCATTTAGTGTCTTAGCAGTTTTTGCCTCTGTTGAGGGCGTTATGGATGTATTGACAAGGTTTAAACAGATTACATCAAGTAATAGAGTCATCATCTTAACTATTCATCCAAATAGTATGGGGGAGGATGTCATGATTAGAGCTAGAGCTGTATGCGATGGATACATAAGGCTGAGGGCCACAGACTTTGGTGGAAGAATAGTTAAAGTTATGGAGGTAATTAAGTTAAGAGGAGCAACAGGTCCTGTAGACTCAACTATAGTCTTTGATGTTGATCCTGCATTTGGTATAAAGATTCTTCCAATATCCTTTGCAAGAACGTGATGTCTTATGCAGGTCTTAAAACAGATGAATGTTCAGCAGCTTGACCCAAGGCTTCTACAAAATGTTAAGCAATATACATACCTAGGGGAATATCTAAAGGATGTCTCGAGAAGTGTAGGAGTTCCAGTCTTCTACGATACATATGAGCTGGGCTACGACCTTAAGAAGAAAAAGGACATTAATGTACTCTATCCTATATCAAAAGGCGTATTTGTTCATGTCTATATGCCTCCCACAGGAACAGTCTCTGGCTATAGAAAGTATGTTGTTATAGAGCCTCCACAACCTAATCCAAGGCTTTTAGAACTTATTGATAGAAGGCTGGCTGAGATATTAACTGAGGGGGATGTAACTGAAGATGTTGAGGCGAAAAAAAGTATTATGTTAGATAAGTTCAGTAAAATCACTAGATTAGTTAGTGAAAGAGTTGATTATAAGAAGATGAATGGAAATGGTAGGATACCTATCTATGTTGGTGAATTAGAGTATGTAAGGTACTATGTTATTCGTGACAAAGTTGGCCTTGGAGTTCTAGAACCCTTCCTCTCTGACCCCTGGCTAGAGGATATAACATGTAGAGGGCTTGGCTTTATATATGTCGTTCACAAAATCTTTGGCCCACTAGAGACAAATATAGAGTTTAAGACAAAGGAGGAGCTTGATACATTTTTAATAAGGTTAACTGAAAGAATAGGAAAGCCTGTATCCCATGCCAAGGCTATTGTTGATGCTACACTTCCAGATGGTTCTAGACTTAATATAGTATTCGGAGAAGATGTAAGTCTTCATGGAAGTAATTTCACGATTAGAAGATTTTCAAAGATACCTATAAGTGTGACTCAACTAATAGCATGGGGTACAATGGATGAGTATATTGCTGCATATTTATGGATTCTCCTAAACCATAATATGAGCGGCTTCATATGCGGGGAGACTGCCTCTGGAAAGACAACAACACTAAATGCTATTTCTGTTTTTATACCACCTACATATAAGATTATAACAATTGAGGATACAGCAGAGGTTCAGCTACCACATCCTAACTGGGTAAGAGAACTCACCAGGGATACAGGTGTCAAGGAATCCTCTATAACAATGTTTGATCTACTTAGAGCAGCCCTTAGACAAAGGCCCAACTATATTGTAGTTGGTGAAATTAGAGGACAAGAAGCAGCAATAGCATTTCAGGCCATGCAAAGTGTTTCATGGGATACACCTATACTGATTAAGAATAGTCAATCAAATGAAGTAAAGCTTTTGTCGATAGGTAGTTTTGTAGATAAGTTCTATAATGAGGGTGAAGAGGGTGTGCCAAAGTATGTTAATGGCTACCAGACACTATCTCTAGATAGGTTTGGTAGAGTGAGGTGGGCAGAAATAAGATATGTTCTTAGACATAGAGCTTCAGCAATATATGAAATAATGTATGAGGGAAAGGGTATTCTAAAGGCAACAGGATCACACAGTGTATTTGTATTGGATCAGAGTAGCTTAGAGGTAAGACCTAAACCCGTAAGTAAATTAAGGAAAGGTGACCTATTGGTAACCTTTGTTAATAGGCATAACAGCGGTATACAGCTAAAGAATATTGATATACATAATGTATTAGGAAATCACAGAGTCAACGTTAGGTTATTGAATAATTGCCATACATTAGTTAGGGGTGGTAAGATACCAACAAGAAATTCTATCCTAGATAATGACTCACTCAATTCTTTAGAGGCCTATATAACAAAAGAGTATACATTATTTAAAAATTCTATGGCTGTTCTTTCTATAGATAGGCTAAAAAAGGGTATAGCAGAGAGGATATTCAATGAAGCTGAAAATCTTGGGTTACAGCTTTCTATAAAAGGTGTTGAAAACCATATCCCAATCGATATACACAATATCTTTCATACAACCACACCTTTAATAGGTGTTAAGTCTAGTGATGGATGTACACCATCACCACCCTTCGACTTGCTAAACCATATAGCTAGAGAGTTTTTCAGAGGATATATAGCTGATATGGGGGAGAAGTATATCCAGAAGGAGACAGCTCTATACACTACAAAAGATAGGGAGCTGGCTATATGGCTTACATGGCTAGCTAGACTAAATGGGTTTGAATCAAAGATGTCCTTCACATACTGCGAAAAATATAATAGTTATCACTATAATGTGTGTATAAGACCTATAAAATCTTGGAGTGAGAGGATTCCATTAGAACCTATTCTGAAGTTGCTCGAAGAAAGTAAGCTAATTGCAAAATTACCGTCAAAGCTAGTACACGTAATACACCATTATCGAGATAGAGGGCGGAAGTATATTAAAAGAAAAACAGTTATGAGAATTATTAGGTTTATTGAAAAGAACTTTAGAGATGAATTAGATGAAGATGTGAGAACTCTACTCGAAAGACTAAAACTTCTTCTCAAAAGTGATCTAGCATTTCTTAAAGTACTTAGTGTGAAAAGGAGAGAATACAATGGCTATGTTTACGACATATCCGTACCAGAGACGGAATTATTCATAGGTGGAGATATGCCAGTAGCACTCCACAATACTGGCCATCCTGTTCTATCAACATTTCATGCAGCTAATGTACAGAGCCTTGTACAGAGGCTTTCGGGGGACCCTATAAGAATCCCTAAGACATTTATGGATAATCTAAACTTTGCCGTCTTTCAGAATGCTGTATGGGTTAAGGGGTTAATGGTTAGAAGAATTACAAGTGTAAATGAGATAGTAACCTATGATCCAAGTAGCGACTCAATAATATACTTTCCCGTATTTATATGGGATCCTATAAGAGATGTATTTATATTTAGGGGGAAGGGAGCTAGTCATCTTCTGGAGAATAAGATAGCACCGATGAGAGGTATATCAAGAATTAATATGAATAGAATATACGAGGAGTTATATATAAGAGCTAAGTTTCTAAGAGAGCTTTTAAATAAAAAAGTGATGAACTATTTCGATGTATGGAGGGCTATTGTAAAGGCATATGAAATAGGAGTTGATAGAGCGCTGGAGAAACTCCAAAAGGATACCCTTCTGTAATTAGGGATAAAATATATGGATAGAAGGCAGTTTTTAAAATTTATGCCAGGGTTTGTAACATCTGCCGTTCTAGCTACCATAGTGTTTCTTCTACCCATAGATTTAGATTTACATAAATTTATCCTACTCTTCTCTATACCCCTACCACCATTGATTAACTATATAGTGGTGAATATTAGGAGGATATTTGTGGGTGGAGCTGATACAGACTACCTCTTTTTAATAACACACATGGCTTCTGTAGCAACAGGGAGACCTCCTAGGCATAAGCTTTTTGAACTATATAGTGTTACTGAACAGGCTTATGGTATCTACTCCAGAATTCTAGATGAGATAAGCTCTCTTGCAAGGAAGTGGGGCTATAGCTACACCCAAGCCATAAGATACTATCTTAGAAGAGTTAGAGATCAAGTCTTTAGAGATTTTCTAGCCAGATTTGCTGAAGCCCTTAACATGGGGGAAGACGAATCCCTTGTTCTAGAGACTGAGAGAAATATCGCCATAACTAACTATGAAGCTAGATACCATAGAGCTCTAGAAATTCTGAGAATATTACTAGGGATATACGTAGCAACAATATCATCAATAATATTCATAAACATAAACATGTTGATAATATCCATGATAATGTGGGGATCTTCATATATAGCATTAACTTCTCTCTTTGCATCTATATCCGCAACATCATTTCTTGTGTATGCCATTTATAAGCTCTCGCCAAAAGATAAGCTTTTACATAATATGAAGATACAACCAAAGCAAAGAAAGATTGTTGTCTATACAGCATTTGTTTCACTAATCATGAGTGTTGTAACCTGGATAACCCTCTATACCATCCTTAGGGATGCAAATTATATGTTTATTTTGATGAGCATATTCCTGGCACTTCCAGGTCTTCTAGCCCAACGCTTTGAAAGAAGTGTTAAAAGGATTGAAGTGTTTTTTCAAGCGTTTGTGAGAAGCTATGGACTTACATATGCTGTTGTTAGAAGCCATGCTGTAGCTCTTAAAAGTATACTAAGGGTGGATTTAGGGCCGCTAACACAAAATGTGAAAAAGCTTTATACAAGGCTGTCAAATGGAATAGATAAAAAAATTGCGTGGTTGTATTTCGCAGGTGAGTGTGGTAGTGAAAACATTAGAAGGTCTGTTGACGTGCTATACGATACCATAGATTCCGGAGGCGATATCTCAAAGACAGGCATACTGCTTAGTGAAACTATGCTAAAGCTTATAAATCTTCGTGAGATGAGGAATCAGATAGCGAGATCTTTTCAAGGGGTTGTATATACGCTACATGTAATTATGGTGATCCTGCTAGAGTTTATAATAACGCTAACAACTATCATGTATAGTGCCCTTCAAGCAGTTGCTGGAACAGGTCTACTACCATTTCCAGCAGAAGCCATAGATATTGGGATACTAACTATAATGAGGATTACACTCCTTTTAGCTATGTCAATAATAAATGCAATTGCAATAAAGGTTTCTGAGGGAGGTTATATACAAACATTCTGGCTACATACGTCAGCCTTCATACTAATAAGCTCAATAGTATCATTAGTATCATCAGGACTAGTTAAAGCTGTATATGAGGTTCTGGGGCTAGAGGAACTGTTTCAGCTAACTCCATAAATATATAGGCTGCAGTCCTTGGATACCCACCTTTATTAATTGCCATCCCTTTATATCTAGAGGGTTCTATTCACCAGCATGGTTTCGATATTCTCTCATCAGATCTCTATTATCATAGAAATTTAGGATGTATGTAAAATCTATAGACATTTCCCTAAAACATGTAAATACATATTTAATATTTAATATATTGATAGATGAAGAATAATCCGTGTGAATAGTCGTTAAATTTTTCACTATATTTAATAAGGTGATATATACTACATATTTTTTAATGCGGTATGCTGAAAACAAGCTTAGCGTGGTGGAACTATTCGTGGGTGTAAAACAGGGAGTCTTAGCTGTAACTATACTAGGCATAGTCTTTGTCTCCACAGGTCTACTTCTCCTATTTCTAGGTCAAGAGACTCCATTAATCCCACTATGGCTTGCTATGACATTTGGAGGATTTATACTTCTAGTCATAGGGATCCACATAATATTAACATCAATTCTAACCTATTTAAGAGCCAGAAGAAAGAATACATCTGAAATGTTAACACCGAGCTAACAACACAATAAATGCTTCATGTGAAGAACATATTCTGTGGTTTAGAAATATTAGCAGTTTTATTATAGAAAGTCATAATATCTTTTCTTAAGAGATGTAAATCTTATTTCGCCTATAGGTCGCTTTGGACAGAAAGTCATAATATCTTTTTTCTAGTTTTTCTCTCTTAAAGTTATATTAAAATTCAAAATTAAAAGAGGGTTATAGGGTGAAGCGGTTAGGCACCATATACCTACTGTTACTCTTAGTCATATTTACAACAACACCTATTCAGTCTGTTGTTGGTAGTAATGATACTTATGTAGTTACCCTCTACCATAGTGGTGACTTTACGGTATTTCTAAGTGATGTAGATATCATGTTTAGAGAGGGTAGATTGTTTAGTGTAAAGGTGTCTAGTGGTAGGATAAGTGAAGTTGTTATAGCTACACAGTATTCTATGTCAAGGGTTATGTTGGAGGAGAAGCTTATACCAAGTAAATCCATGGATGGAATTCTGTATGAGTTTAGCGGATATTTGTTAAGGGCATTTACAGATCATTCATCGTTTCTACAGACAGCTGTATTACAAGGGCGTGAACTCTTTCTACACACTATATGTCTCAATACCAACTTTACGCTTATTATAACCTTTTTTAATGGGTCGGCCATCCATTTAGATAAAGCTATGTCATTTCCACTTAAACCAATTGTTATAGCATTTCAAGATATGTTTCTAGCTTTTGCACTACAAGATGGTCTAGCCTCTACTAGTGTGGAGGCTAGTGGTAATGACGTTAAACTAGTGATAAGATCCAATTATTCATGTCTTACACTCATAGGACTTGCTATGAATAGCCTATCTAAACTGCTTGAAGCTTTAAACAGAATTTCGCTTGAAGAGTGCTATAGCTATCTTGAGGATAGTCGGTATGTATATAGCAGATATGTTTCCATGTTACCAGCTGTTGGAAGTAGTATAAAGCAGTTTAATGATCTCTACTATACTGCTCTTTACAATAGGTTGAACACAATGTTATATCCAGAGATATACAACTTATCAAGATTTGAAAAACTTGTTGCATACTGGATCTCTATAGAAATGATGCTTACATCTAATACAACGATAGCTAAAAAAGTAGCACAACATATATTTGACGTGGTAAAACCTACAACAATTCGCGAGGCCTTTATTTATCTTAAGCTTGCAAAACTCGTGGAGGATATGGATAGAGTTTTAGAGATTTGCAATATAGTTTTACCTACTGTTCAGAGTGATAGAGGAGTACTAGATATCCTTATTATTGATGGAATTGAGCAAATATGTGGGGAGAAGATATATAGCCATGGTATTAGTCTAGATACAGTAAATCTATCAATAGTTGATATACTTGCGCTATCAAGATTAAAGCTTACTAGGGCTGTAGAACTAGTAACGATAAGAGATATTAAACCTCATAGCCCCTGGAGCTGCCTAGCTTTTGTAGAGGCATTACAACAAGAGAAACTATATATACATGAAGTATTGTCAATATTTTCACTGAATAGCTCATTCTATCCCTGTCTAGACTATGTTGTATTAAGGGGTATGGCTGGTATAGATGTTGAATATAGTAAACTTAGGATAAAACCTTCTATTCCTAAAATGCTAAATTGGTTAAGTGTGAAGATGGTTATCAATGGCAAGGAGCTTATTTTAAGCTATAGTGGTTGGGGAGGTCATATAAAGAACATTAAGTTAAATAATATATTCATAGATGGTAATTCGATTCCTCTAGATAATTTATCTAGTGAAAGAACTAATGAAATCTATATAGAGATGTATTTTCCAGCACCAGTAGCAGTAGAGGTTGCCGTACTATATAATGGTGTGGCGCTTGAGGGAATCCCAATCTATGTGGATGTTATAGGACTCGGTACGAGATACTCAGCTGTATCTATAACTGATAGCATGGGGAAGACCATTTTTACAATACCACCAAATTCATTTATTAATATATTGATAAATTCAACAGAGATAGGGTTGGTACAGCTTAGAACTAAGGTGGGTGAAGAAGATAGGGAGATAACAATTGATCTAGCTAGGGATTTTAGTGGACCCAAAGATATTGTTGAAAAGCTTAACTCCATAGAGATGAAGCTACAGAGGCTAGAGGATGAGATTAGGCTAAATACACCTCGGCCACCAGACTATGTAGATAGAACAAATATACTTTTCTCATCATTGGCACTGCTAGCATCGATAATTGCAATAGCTCTTGCAGTAACAGAGATTAGAAGGTGATCCAAGTGGGGAAGGGTATATATAAGCTGTACGCTATAGCAATATTGGCAATTCTAATTTATAGTACCGCGCCAGTTATTACATATGCTATACGTGAACCCATTAAGGGAATAGTTACACAGACACATACATTTTTATGTAACAATCTATATCTCTTGGAGATAAATGTCACATTCTATATGACTTGGGTGATGGGCTACAGTAATAATATAAATATAAGCGTTAAGGCTATAGATCCCCTACCTCCTACACGCATTACTGTAGATATAGTCGTAGATAAAGTATCTATTTCTAAATTCTTAGGTTATCTAGAGCCCCAAGAAATACTGTACTCATCAATAAATGTATTGTTGGCTCCACCGCTTTTTCAAATCCAAGGTGGGGCTAGGGAAGTAAAAGAAGCACAGCTCAATTTCCTATTTATAGAGCCAAGATGCGCATTCACTATACCCATCTGGTTTATTCTATCAGCATCTAACACATCACTTGAAACAACAGTATGGGTTGAGCCTAATATTGTAGAAGTAAACTCTAGCGTACCTATATATGTTGAACTAAGAAATCCCACACATGAACCTATTATGGATATTGAGCTATATGTATACGTAAATAGATCTCTTATTAGGAGTGCAAGAATAGACGTTTTATACGATGTAGAATCCGTTAGAGTAAACTATATACCAACAAGAATGGGTATATATGTAGTTGAAGTGGAGGTCATTTATACGATGTCATATGTAGTACGTAGAAGTAGTAGTGCCACAGCTATATTTATGGCAAAAGGTAAACCCAGTATATCCATATCTTCAAATACGACACTTACATATGTTGGTAGAGCTATACTCCTCTCTGGGGCTATAGAGCCAAGAACTGGGGATTCAAAAGTTGTTAGACTTGAGGTCAGCGCTGATGGTATGAACTGGGGTTATATGGGTAAACTAGAGGCCGTATATCGTTTTAACTATACCTGGATACCTACACTACCTGGTGTGTACTATATTAGAGCTAATATGCTAGAATCACAGCTATTTTATTCAGCGTTAAGTAACATAGTTATGGTGGTTGTTGAAAGAGTTAAGCCAAGTATTTCAATAAGTGCTATCTGGCCATATATAGAGTTAGATTCAAAGGCAGTAATAAAAATAGATGTATCACCACCTATTATAGATACAGTAGAGGTTCTATATAGATTGAATAATGAAAGTAGCTGGAATAAAATGATCAGTAGAATAAATCGAGAGACATCAACCATAGAGTTTCTCCTAACAAAACCAGGTGTATATGAGGTGAAGGTGGTAGTACCAGAGGGTATGGGCATCTATAGAGCGGAGAGCAACACTATACAGCTATATGTCACTAAACCTAAAACATTAACCATGTCAACAGAAAGACCATCAGAAATACAGGAGATGCCCTACCGTAATAGTATTACAATCATGGTATTGATAGTAGCATCTACTGCAATAGCCCTTCTCATACTAATGCTAAAAAAGAGATAGAAGAGAAACCTCCTCAAATTCAGTTACAAAACATTCATAGAGTATATATTATTTATTTGTAGCTTCATATCTTTGGGAGCTGAAGAAGTCTATAGTTCTCTACTTGAGGATAGCCTCTTCATTTAGATATAGTCCTAAGAGTAAATAAGATCTCTATAGATTAAAAAGTCTTAAAGATACTAATAGGTGATATTAGATATTTGGGGGTTTTTATGCAATTAAAATTATCTAACAGCAACAAAAAGAATACAAAGATAAATAAAAAACAGTTCTATTATTACCTAACCTTAGGTAATAGATTAAAATTTGCAAAATTTATAAACATTTTCTATAGAAAATAAGGATAGAACAACATGCTTTCCCTCTGGGATGGTGCTTGCCTCAAATCGGTATTAATGGAATTGATGTTCCTGCATATATTATAGCCACTGTTATAGGATTGGCTATGTGTCTCTGGGGTGTACAACTAGCTAGATTTATATCATCACTAGCCTTTGGAGCTATAATGGGCTATACAGCTTACATTTTCACATATAGGGTATTTCATAGTGTAGCATTATCTATATTATTTGCATTGATAGCTATTTTGATAGGGTTTATTATTGGCTTTACCCTATTTAGGGTTGTTCTATCAATAATATTTGGCTATACACTTGCAACAATACTTGTTAGGGAGGCTATACTCATTCTGTTGATGACAGTGATACTGGCTGTAATAATCTATGTATTAAGTAGTTATCTACTTGCAATATTGTTTGTTGCAACAGGTGCTTCTCTAATTTATAAGAGCATTACTATACTTGGGCTACACCATACAGTAGCTCTTATAATTGTAGCTATAGTGGGTATAGTTGGTGTCTATAATCAGCTGAGGAGAAGGCTATAACACTCTATTTATTGTTTTTATCGAGATCCTCTAACTCTTTTCTTATAGACTCTTGAAGTTCTTTAATCTTTTTTATCTTCTCCAATGTCTTCTCTATCCACTCCCTACTAGACTCTACACCTCTTCTAACAAAATATGCTATAGCTTCACTTCTACTTCTAAATACACCAGCATCAACAAGTTGATCAATCAACTCTAACTCTTTTTTCCCAATTCTAGCAGATATAACATTACTTAATCTACCCCTAGCTACATCCTCTAAACTCTCCTCTACAGCTTCTTCAATGCTTCTAAAGATTTCTGCCATAGAATTAAATATATCATCAAATGATCTCATAAACACCTTAGAAACTCTACAGAAAGGGAATGGCATTATCAAGCCAACATCAGTCTTCTTAAACCTTTTCATAATATCACTGAAAACACTAGAGACTTCTTTTATAGCCTCATTAACTTTATCTTTAAACTCATCAACAATCTCCTTCATAGTCTTCTCATCAATATCCTCACTCATTTTCTCAAGCCTCTCGATATATTCCTTCAATTCACTAACAATCTCTCTTGATTTCTCCCTCCAAACCCTATGTGCCTCCCTAACATTACCACTATCCAGTAGTTTTTCAACATCTGCAGCAAGATTTCTAATCCTATTCCTCAATTCATTCAAAAACTCTTCAAACTCCTTCTTAAACTTATCAGCACTCATAACCGTAACACCGTATACATGTATTTTTTCTACAGGTATAAAAATTTATAGTATCTAGAAAATAAGCTGTATAGATAATACCAAGGTTAAACCCCTATTGTATTGGTGTTACAGCAATGTATATATTGTCGCTTCTATTTCTTCGATACCCTATATATCCACTACTTAAAATTTTTAGCCCAGATCTTGTAATACCGTTTATAAGTTCGTTTAGTGAATAAAGATAGTAGTATCTCCAATAGATTCTTTTTATCTTTCTCCATGGTATATAGTATTCCCTTACACTCTTCACTAATCTAAAGATGTAGAATAAGATATTTCTAAAAGTATATACTACAAATCTTAACTGTCTCCAAGACCATACGGTAATAACTATAATGCTAAACTGTTTAGCTACACGACGTATCTCCTTTAAAACCTTTAAGCTATACTCTCTAGGTATGTGATGTAGTGAAGCTATAAATAGTATAGAGTCTACTGCAGAATCTCTAAGAGGAAGGAAAAGCATATCAGCCGCAATAGCATCCCCCAACACACCATTTTTAACAATATTTCTCCTACTCATTACAGCCATTGAAAATGATATATCTAGACAAACAACATATTTTCCTCTTCTATACTTAAAAGCATAAATTCCATTAGTACAAGGGCCTGAACCCAAGTCTAAAATTACACCACCCTTAACACTTCTAGCTATAGGCCAAGGTCTTGATCTAAGGCTGGAGAATGTATTGGCTATCTCCTCATACACTTCAAGATTATGTATAACCTTTTCCCTACTATTCACTTTCCTCAACAGCATTATAATGGGTTTTATCATAATCACTACCAAGTGGATGTATCATAGGCATAGCATTCCTTTAATTTTTAACACCTATTTTTGGCCCTAGACTTTGTCTGTTAGCTCTTTAACCATATATGGTGTTTCATTGAGTCTTTTATAGCCTAACTTTCTATAGTATTCACGAACACCAACACCTGATAGTACATATATTTTATTGCAGTTAAACTCATATCTAGCTATTTCCTCAGCTACTTCTAGTAATTTTGCCCCCCAACCTTTATGCTGCCATGCATCATCAATGTGGATGTTTATAGGAACCTGTGGACCATATATATGGAGTTCCCTAACTAGAGCTATTCTATTGTTAATCTCCTTTCTATGGGCTTTCTCTGAGGGAATCCTAAGTCTAAGTAGACCTATTACAATATTATTATCGGTATCCTCTATTGCTAGGAATATCTCAATACCTTTACTTGCCTCGTAATATTCCCTTGTTATTGAAATACAGCCTGGTTTCCTACCCCTATATAAAAACTGTCTTCCAACCTCTCTATACCTTATTTCATTAATCTCTATACCTTTTTCAATAGCTTTCTTCTCAATAAGTTCACGGAGATTTGCCTTTTTAGGACCAGCAATAATTAGCTGTGCAGGTATATCCCTCTGTATCCTCATAACTCTAACCCACCTTGGTATATATCTATAGAATTCTGATATCAATTCAACTGCAACATCATCAGTTAAAGCAATGTATCCACCTGCTCTCCATATATCATATAGTTTTGTCCCCTCTACAACTACTACTGGATATATCTTCAGCATATCTGGTCTATAGTCAGGATTTTCAAAAATCTCTCTAATCATTGCGATATCTCTATTGTGGTCAGATTTGGGTAGCCCTGGCATAATGTGGTATACCACCTTATATCCTGCATCTTTTAGAAGCCTTGTTGATTCAACTACATCCTCTATAGTATGGCCTCTTGCAACAAACTTTAGAACATCATCATATATACTCTGTACACCTAGCTCAACCTTAGTAGCCCCTAGATAGAGCATAAAATCTATCTGCTTCTCCTTAGCCCAATCAGGTCTTGTCTCAATAGTCAATCCAACAACTCTTATTTTAGCAGTTTCATTTCTTAAATGTGCTTCCTCAAGAGATGGTAGTGAGGCTGGTCTTAAATCTGGATATCTATTAAATGCTTCAAATATATTTGTAACAAACCATATTTGGTAGTCAGTAGGCATTGCTGTAAATGTTCCACCCATAATAATCACTTCAACCTTACTTGGTATGTGACCAAGCGCCTCATATTGTTTCAGTCTTAAGCGAACCTGTTCATATGGATCAAAATTTGTTTGAATACCCCTCATCAAAGCAGGTTCATTACCTATATAACTCTGTGGTGTACCAAATTCAGGTCCACCTGGACAGTAGATACACCTCCCATGGGGACATGGATAAGGCTTTGTCATAACAGCTACTATAGTAATGCCTGATAGCATTCTCGTAGGTCTCTTAACCCTCATCAACATTTTAGTAAAGCTCTGCATAGTAAAACCGCTATAGCGCTCTTACTACCACTTTAAGAAGGTATGCTATATTTCTCTTAAGAGCTTTAAGGGATCATTAGCTACAATGTCCCTTGGCATTCTATCTCTATACCTTTTTATAAACAGCTTCTCAATTACTTTAACTCTTGTATGTAGTCTGAGATCATCTGGATACATAAGAGCTATACCTCCTACAATAGGATACCACCTCCAACACTTTTCACAGACAATAATCCCCCATACAACATCTTTAGAAAGACATGAATTACAATCAATCAAATTTTTATTAATGTCGCTGATATGTTTACCATAAAACCCACAAAAAATACTGCATAAAGGCTTTTCAGAAACATTAAAGCTTACCAGAGTCCTCTCTTCAAATACATAGAGTTTTAGAGGGAAATGCCTACATATGGGACAGGCAAGGAGATCTAGAGCTGTATACCTCATAGGTGATGCTACCCAAACTAAATATGGTAATAGTTGGGTAACTGCCCTATAGCTCTATATAGGTAGATAAGCTATTTAAGTCTACAGTCTAAGAATAGTGCTAGCCAAATTAACAGGAGATTGGTCATGCAGCTAGAGGATTGGAAGACTTTTAAGAGAAGTGAGGCTAGTATTCAAAAAAGTCTATCAGATGAAGTCCACGACTTTCTCACAAAGGTATTCAACGTCTATTTAATTAAATTTCCAATTCAAGTATTTAAACAATTTGAAATTGTTAGAGATAAGCTAATTCCCCTTACATCCAGATTTGATCAAGATAGATATGAAGAGTATTGCGATACTTTTTCAAAGGTCTATAGGGCTGTTCTACTTGATAGAGCTATATCCGACGATGTAAAGAAGCTTGTCTTAGAATTAGCATCTAAAACGAATAGCTTTTTTACATCAAGAAATATGCAGCTCTGTATAAAAGAGGTGAAGTACTATGGCCTTAGAATTAAGGTCTTATTTGAAGAGAAGCCTCTATCAGATGCTCTAGTTGTTGTAGAATCTGATGGACGTGTCGTCTCATCTACAAAGACTGACTCTAATGGTCTTGCATACGTTGAGGTTCCCGAGGGGAAGTATGTTGTATATCTCTATAAAAGTATTGAGGGGGGTAGGTATATCTATGAGGAGAAGGACATAGTTGCGCCACAGGATAGCGAGGTTATATTTAAAGTTCGTGAAACTAAGACGCGTAGTGAGATTGAAAGGGAGCGTGAGGGAAGGCCTATGATAAGGGAGGTTTCTGAACCACTAGAAGAGTCTAGGGCTGATGAACATAGCTAGCTCGTCTATAGTACATGAATAGAGTTTTCTATCCACTCTATTAAAATACTCTATTGTAAGAGGGCTATTATTTAGAAGGGCTTCATCTAGAGCTAGCCTAAGATCCTCTATTGTATACATTTTTTTATCATTTATAGACAACAGAATATCGCCATCACTAAATCTACAGATTTTAGATATAGTAGGATTTAGAATTCTAGAGATTACAAGACCGTATTGAAGCCCAAAATGAGCTATTATACTTCTTAATGCAAGTACATTAATTCCAAGTACTATATGCGCCACCTTACCATATTTTTTAAGAATCCTATAGCTATATAGTATCCTAGTAGATGGTACAGCAAGAGAAAATTCATTTGCATCAAACGCCTTCGCTATAACCATACCAATAACAGAGCTACTAAGATCTACTACAGGACTTCCACTCATTCCTACTAATATGGGTAGGTTTAATAGCAAAAGACCCTCAATTAAACCATACCCCACATTAGCCTTTACCTCAGAACCACTTACAATACCAATTGACAAAAATGGTCTTAAGAGACCATAGGCTGCACCACATGCTATAACAAAATCTCCGATAAAGACCATGTCATCCCTTAAAGGAATAGGTTTATGTTCTGTCTTACTCTGTATAAACATTAGATCCCATTTAGGATCTACATCTATAATCTCGCCCTCAAATATATCGCCATCAAGATCCAGAAGACAGATTCTCCCATCATCTATATTTTGTATTGAATGCATTGCTGTTATAACTATATTGCTATCTATATAAAAGCCCGTCATTGCACTATCTAGATAGCTATTATTTCTGGCAACATCTATACATGCAGTATCACTATCCCTTGGCACTAACACCATAGTGATTGAATCAACTATTCTCATTATTATTTTCTTTAGCCCACTTTCAACAAGCCTTAAACCCGTTATATCGCCACTTAGTATCCTATCGCTTTTGAAGACATTCATTTTACCACATGTATAACATCTATTGTGGGTATAATATGTAGTGTAAAGCTCTATAATGAATTCAATTGCAGTATTGTTATCTAGTCAATTATTCTACTTCCTATATTGTTCATTATACTAAGACTTATAATTCTGTAGTGGATTTATTTAGCTTTCAGAGGTGTACATCACATGAGCTTTGTAGATTCAATGAATTTCTTAATAGATATAGATAAAATCATCATAGTTATGAGTGGTAAGGGTGGTGTAGGCAAATCCCTTATAGCTAGCTCACTCACTATTGGATTAGCGTTAAGGGGTTATAGTGTTGCTATTCTCGATGCTGATATCCATGGTCCTAGCATACCGTGGATTATGGGCGTTGAAGAAAAACATATGACTGTTGATAGCGATGGCTTTATAATCCCTATTGAAATTGAGAATATTGCTATAATTTCAATAGAGCTTCTATTAACTAATAAAGATATGCCTCTAATATGGCGTGGCCCATTAAAAACACGTGCCATTTTAGAGCTTTTATCAAAGACAAGGATAGGTAAAAGAGATTACCTTATTATAGATATGCCTCCTGGTACAGGTGACGAACCCCTAACAATTGCACAGCATTTAAAGAATAGAATTAAAGGCGCAATCCTTGTAACAACACCTGGGGACCTTGTTAAACATATTGTTACAAAAGCTGAAGCTTTTCTTAAGGAACTAAATATTCCATTACTTGGAATAGTAGTTAACATGGCCTACTTTAAATGTCCCATATGCAACACTATACATAGACTTTTTGGCTTAGCCAATATAGAGCATACAAATATTATAGCAGAAATACCCATAGATCCTACATTAGCCCAAATAGTTAATAGTGGTAAGCTTTTTGACTATTTAAAAGGAGATGATAGTACAGCTAAACTTCTTCTTAAAATAGCAGATAGTATCATAAGTATAGATGCAAATAAATGACAACACAACTAGGTTAATGACACAGGGATAAAAATGGTGTGACTATATCTTAACCTTTTTGATTAACACAATCCTGTTTTGAAGCCCCACCTTCTCAATTTTAAGAATTCCCAGCTTCTCAAGTTTTTTAATATGTCTCCATAGAGTGGTTTTGGGTATGTTAATCTCATCTTGCAACTCTGTCTGTAGGGCTGAACCCCCTTTACTGTTCAGAATCTTAATTATGGCTATATCAACATCGCTGAGTATTTCAGCTAATTCTCTTTGTCCCCCTCTCCTCTTCATGTAGATAATAGCTGTAGCTATAGCTATGGCAGGAATAGCTATAGGTATCCATATATGGCTTGGCTGTACTGTAGATGGCTGAGGGGTCTGTTGGGTTGTCTGGGTATTTGTTGGTGTTGTTTGTGTAAGAAGTGGTGGGGTTATTTGCTGTGGGCGTAATGTATATCTAAGCTCTTGTGGGCCCCTTATTATAAGTATAAGCATATCATCCTCCCTCTTATAACTGATAATCTCTCTTGGAACTGTAAGAAGAACCGTACTAACTATAGGCATTCTCAAAGTTATAGTAGTATTGGTCTTTATCATTAGATAGAATATACTGTCCAGTATAGATGTGTTAGCAATATACGAAATTTCAATAGAAGATGGTTTTTGAACAATTAAATAGAGTGTATAATTTTCATACATCACCGGAATTGGTGCTCCATCAGCAATAGCTATAATGGTTTCAGGTATAGGTTCTACTGGTACCTTAACTGTCTGTAGCCCCTCATCAAAATATTCGTGTATCTCTACGGATACTACACCATCTTCACTTATATCTATCACTACTGACTGCTGCGCATATATATTTGAAGTAGCTAACACATATAGAATGCATAGCAACAAAAACATAGCTATTGATTTATAAATTTTCATAGATATCGCCATTTTAGAGGCAGATGTTTAATACATTAAAGTCACAGAATATCTGTATTTATTGAGATGGTTTATATTTTTATGTTACATATCTACAATATATAATTGTCTTTAAAAGATATTGTTAAAGTAAAAGACTTTATTACCCCACATTGCTCTCAACATTGCATCATTCCTTAATGGTGTTTAGCATATTTCAAAACTCTGCATTTGAATAACACTTCTTTGAGAAAGTCATAGCCTAACCATAAATCTACACAAGAGCTGAACTCCTTCTCTATTTCTCTTTTCAGCAAGCAATGGGGTTAGCTTTACAAAAAGTTCTTATTCTTTGTGAATAGGATCCTTTGAGGTATTCAAATTCTGGCTATCTAGTTTTTAACTTTGCAAGTAAATCATAAGCTTTTTGAGTAGCAATAAGTTTGCCTTCTCTCTCTTCTATAAGCTCCAACAATTTCAACATATTAATGTCCTGTATAACCTCATCTGGAATTCCAATACCTATATGTTTACCAAGGCTATAGTATACATCTATATCACTTCTATTTCTATACATACTTCGTAGCGTGTTTACGAGATCGCTAATCGATAGCCCATTTCTATTCTGAGCTATAATTGTTAACAAGAGTAGTTGGGGTGGAATCTTTTTATTCATTTTACAGCGCCCCTAGACTCTTTTACAGCATTAATCTATATAACTTGTGAGAGAGGTAATACTGTGGATAGTGATGAAAACGGGGTTTATTAGAATTGGTGAAGAAGCCTTCGATCGCTGATTGAATGAAAATCAACTAAGGGAAAGCAAATAATAAGATTTTGACTTCTTCATAGAAATTTAGCTACTTAGGTAAGAGAGTTTGTATATAGCTTTTTGACAAAGGCTGTGAAAAATGTACGGTATCGATATCCAGTTTTATTACTCTTCGCTATTCATAATCAGCTGAGACAGGTTAAATCATGTATTCATACACTTTGGGAATTCATCATCCTAAGCTCCATTAATATTTCTGATAAATACTTATTATATTTCTAAGGCATTTAAATGTTAATGTGATGAAACGACGGTCTTCTGAATAGGATAGGAATAGAAAATGATGTGACTTCTCTTCGCTGATTTAATTTAAATTATCACAGTTTATATATTGTCTTTAAATAAAGTGAACATAGAGGTATGGTTACAGTGCCAGGAACGGCTATAGTATTTGATTTCGCTACATCTGCTGATATGCAGCGTAATATTGAGAAGCTGTATACACCTAGAGGGATATATCTAAATCTTTGTATCAATTGTGGTGGGGCTATAGAGGACTATAGAGCAATACATAGAAATGCCTGTCCAAAGTGTATGAAGGTTAGTGATCTGGTGTATGTAAATGAAATTGAGGAATTGACTAGATATGTAAATGTTAATTCAAGTGGTTATCTATATAATATTGTAGCTCTTCAGAGATTTGTAAAGGATTTTGAAGAATTCTTTATTAAATGTATAGGTGCTCCTCCTTGGAGTCTAGAACGAAGTTGGGCCTTTAGGGTAGCACAAAAACAGAGCTTTGCTATGATAGCACCAACAGGTGTAGGAAAAACAACATTTGGTCTCATTATATCGATATACCTTGCATATAAATTTAATAAAAAGGTATATATATTGGTTCCTACAACAGTTCTTGTACAGCAGTATGAGGAAAGAATTCAGAGGTTTCTAGAGAAACTAAACATTGTATTGAGTGTTGTAGCAATACATGCAAGAATGCCTCTTAAGAAAAAAATTGAGCTAGAGGAGAATTTGAGAGAAGGATACTTTGACATTGTTATCTCCACTCCAGCATATCTATATAGAAGTTTTGATAAGGTTTTTAAAGACTTTATTGAAAAGAAAAACAAATTCGACTTTGTATTTATTGATGATGTGGATGCTGTGATGAAGGGTAGTAAGGTAGTAGAGTTTGTATTGAAGCTAATAGGATTTAATGAGAAGGATATAGAGATGGGCTATAAATTAATTGATTTGAAGAGAAGAATGTCATTCTGTATAGATTTAGATAGAGAGTGTTTAGTTGATGGAAGACCAATTCAAAATCTAGTTGAGGAATACTCTAAGGCTATAGCTGAAAAGCGGAAGAGGTGTGGGCTTCTTATAGTTAGTTCAGCAACTGGAAGAGCTAGGGGTAGGAGAATAAAGCTATTTAGAGAAATACTTGGATTTAGTATTGGTTCAGCAGTTGAGGTCTATAGAAATGTTGTTGACGCCTATACCTTTGTAGAATCATATGAAAAAGCTATAGACAAAATAGTTGAAATTATCAATAGATTAGGTGATGGTGGGCTAATCTATGTTCCTCTAGATCTAGGGGTAGAATATGCACAAAGGGTTGTAGAGGAGCTTAAAAATCGTGGAGTAGAGGTGGAATTAGTTGTCAGTGGAAGGCAGAAAGCCTTACAACGTTTTATTAATAATGAGGTAAAGGTGTTAGTTGGTGTAGCGGTATATTATGGTCTACTTGTTAGAGGTATTGATATACCGGAGAGAATAAGATACGCGATATTCCTTGGGGTACCTAGACACAAGATCTCATTGACTAAAATTGACTATACACCACAAACACTTTTTAGAATATTGTCTGTATTGATAGAGGTTATTGAAGATACTAAAAGAGATGAAATAGCAAAAATGATGATTACTCTTCGCAGAATTATGAGAAGAACTTCATTAGAGAGACTAAAAACTATTGTTGAGGAGTTGAAGCAGGGTGTTGTTAGGGAAGATATCTTATCTAAAACCATCCAAAGTGTCTATGAATATGTTAAACAACAACTATCAAGATCTGAATTAATAGAATTGCTAAAGCAGAATCCAAGGATAGCTATTATTGAGGAAAATGGGATTCTGTATATGCTTATACCAGATGCTCCTACATATTTACAGGCAAGTGGACGAACTTCAAGACTATATATCGGAGGAATTACCAAGGGGCTTTCTATACTACTTGTAGAGGACTATAGACTTCTGAGGGGTTTGAAAGAAAGACTTAGATTCTACATTGATGAATTTGAGTTTAAAGAATTAGGGGAATTAAATGTCAATGAAATTGTTAGGCAGATAGATGAAGATAGGAATATCATTAGAATGCTAAAGCAGGGTATAGTACCAGAGGCTCTATATACAAGGAGAGAAGAGTTATCAAAAATTGTATTGTTTATTGTAGAGTCGCCCAATAAGGCTAGAACTATAGCTTCTTTCTTTGGTAGACCTACAGCAAGAGTCTATGATGGATTGAAGGTTTATGAAACAACTATTGGAAAAATCCATCTATTGATTACTGCAACAGGAGGTCATGTTTTTGAGGTTGTTGAAGAGGGGATCTCCGAAGACTCAATATATGGTATAGTGAAGATTTTTCGAAACAGCAAAACACTCTTTCTGCCTAAATATGACTATATTAAAAGATGTTTGAGTTGTGGAACTCAGTTTGTAAAGTGGGATAGATGTCCTGTATGTGGATCTGAGAAGATTAAATCATCGAAAGAAATCATTGAAGTGCTTCAGAGGCTTGCCCTAGAGGTTGATGAAATTCTTATTGCAACAGATCCTGATGCTGAAGGGGAGAAGATAGCATATGATATAGCTGTGTCTCTAGCTCCATATGCTAAGAGTATAAAGCGTGTTGAATTTCATGAGGTTACTAGGAAGGCCATACTTACAGCCCTTAATACTCCACGTGGAATTAATATTGCATTAGTTGAGGCTCAGATAACTAGAAGGATTGAAGATAGATGGTTTGGGTTTGCACTCTCTGAATATGTCACTAAGGTATTTAAAGAGATGAATATAAATCCAAGAGCTGAGGAGGGTAGGCTGAGTGCAGGACGTGTTCAGACTCCTGTATTAGGAAAGGTTTTGGAACTCTATATAACTAAAATTCTAACTTCTAGAACCAGCAAACTTTTTGATGCATATGGTATAGCTATAGAGGTTCCACAAGAGGTTATAGATAAAGTAGTTGGAAAATCAAAGCGATTGTCATCTTTAAACATCTATCTAGATTTTAAATTACTTAATACATATATAGATATAGTACACCCTCCACCACCATTCACAACAGATGAGCTAATAGCCGAAGCTCAAAAGACACTACACCTTGATGCCATTAAAATAATGGATCTTGCTCAAAATCTTTTTGAATTGGGATTCATAACATATCACAGGACAGATAGTGTAAGAACTTCACCTACAGGTATATCAATTGCTAAAGAATACCTGATGGCTAGACATAGCAAAGATTATGAGTATTATTTCCATCCTAGAACGTGGGGTGAGGGAGGAGCACATGAATGCATAAGACCGACAAGAGCTATTGATGTTAGTAAGCTAAATGAGCTTATTGCAGAGGGAATTATAGAAACACCGATAAGACTTACTAGCAATCACTTAAAGCTCTACGATCTTATATTTAGAAGATTTATAGCTAGCCAAATGAGTTGTGCAAAAGTTGAAAAAGCGAAGTATCTTGTTAAAGTATATGTTAATGACGTTGAGATATGGCGGCAAACTATAGAAGTGGCTACAAGTGTTATTGAGTCAGGGTTTACAGAAATTTATTCAAATATTAAAATAGTTCATGTACCTAGGGATGATTTTCTATTAAAACCATCTAAAATAAGGACTGTAAAGTTAAGCGAGGTAAAATTGCCCACTCAGGGAGATATAGTTAAGTGGATGAAAGATAGTGGTATAGGAAGGCCTAGCACATATGCTAAAATTATTGATCTACTGATAAGGCGTGGCTATGTATTGAAGTCAAGTAGGAGAGGTGTATTAATACCCTCAACAAATGGGTTTCTGGTATATACAGTATTAGCAAGTACAGATTATCCTGAGGCAAAATTGGATCGTGAGCAGATATTGCTAAAAGTTGTAAATAAGTTTGGTAGAAGGGTGAACTCTAACATGATGGGGAAATTAGCTAGTGAACTGTTAAGATATTTTAAAAATGAGATAAGGAATATGGTCTCTATTGAGCAGACCAAAATACTTTATAGTAAGATGCAGCGTATAGAGGCTGGAGAGCTAGACTATGCTGATGTTATAAATGAACTCTATAGAGAGATGTGTAACAATGTACTACCATATATATATGGAGATGAGGTTAAGAAGATATGCTAGAGGCTAATGAGATTACTGTTGCAATAATTCATAGCTCTATAGAGGTAGGTAATAGGGCTAGGAATATAGCAAAGATTGAAAGGATAATTGAGAGGTTGAGTAGGAGTATCGGTATAGATTTGATAGTAATTCCCCAGATGATTAATGGAGTTCTACTATACAATTATCCTATTACTACTAAGCGAATTAGACGGGTAGCCGAAGGTATACCAGGTAGAACTACACAGGAGATGGGAGCTATAGCTAATAAGTATGGTAAAAACCTCTTAGTGGGGCCTATACTAGAGAGGAGAGGTGCAAAACTGTATAGAAGTGCCTTCCTTGTAATACCTATACTCGGTATAAAGGGTGTAATAAGACAGCTAGAACCTTTTGGAGGATCAAATATTGAGATGCCCTTACTTAATATGGATAAATTTAGGGTAGGAATACTTATAGCAGAGGATATTCTCTACCCAGAGATCTCACTACTGCTAAATCTAATGAGCATTGATGTTCTTATCTTCTATCCAACGCTAGACATGAATCTAAATAAACAGAGACAGTTTGTGATTATGAGGGCAATCGAAAGTAGATGTACAGGAGTTATGATTGGTGGGACAATAACTAGAAGGGGGGAGGCATTAATTGATATACCAACCATTGCTGTAGACGAAAATGGCGACGTCATTGAAGAGCTTATAGGCGTTGAGGATAAGGTTTTATTAGTTAAAGCTAGTGTGAAGACAGATAGGGGATTCATAACCCATCATAGAAAAAATGTACTGGTAAAGCTACGCAAATTATTATTATTCTATTTCACTAAATGAAAGCTTAAAAACCTTTCACCCTTGCATGATGTATTATTGTTATCAAATTTTTATGCCTATTGCCACACACTATTAGAAAATATGCAAGGAATTCCACCAAGCAACACCTTGGACTAAAGTATAGGAAATTGCTTGTATGGTAAGAAATGGTGGTACTACATGTAATATGTTTATATTTTGATCTTTTCTTCTGTTCAGAAGTGCTGGGGTCTTCTTATGGACACATTTAATTTATAGTTGAATTCTAAAAGAAGGATTTAACTATATGCTTGTCTTAAGCACACTACCTCTATCTCATATGGTGATTTAGGTATGTATTTCACTGTCTATTAATCACATATATCATGCTAGTCATTAAGAAAACTTTACTACACTAAAGCTTGTAAAATGTTTACCCCAGTTTAAAGAGATAAGGGACTTTTAGTTGTAGACAAACCTATAGTTATTTCAATTACCTATCTCCTAGCTGTAACGACAATTACTCTCCTATTCTTTGCTAAAATCTCAGCCTCATCTTTATTTACAAGCTCTTTGATTATTCGTTTTGCAATACTGTACTTTATGTTAAGCTTTTGGGTTAAGTTAAATACTGTTATAAACTCACTATTCTTTAATTCCTCCCTAGCTTTAGAAACTAAATGTTCATCTATAGAGATTGATTTTAAAACCTTTTTTGGTTCTTCTTTTACTGCCTTCTTTTTTGGTTCTTCTTTTATCGCCTTTTTCTGCCTTTTTTCTAGAGTTGATAGAGGTTTACTACCTTTGGTTCCCATGATACATAACCAGTTACCTAATTGTCTCAAAAAACTCTAGCAGTGGCCCAACTTATAAATTATTATCATTGTAATATCTATTATGGTGTAATATATGCGAATTGTTACAGTTAAAATGCCTGAGACATACATTGAAGCTATAGATGAGCTAATTAGAATGGGAAGATACTCATCAAGAAGTGAAGTCATTAGATCAGCTATTAGAGAACTCCTAAAAAAAGAACTGTGGTTAACAGAGCAGGGTATTGGAAAGAAAATGAGAAAAGGTGGGAAAACAAAAATTATTGAACTCATCGATGAAGTCTAGAAAAAGTTGAAAGAGGCATCCCTATATGGATAGAGTTTATATAGATAGTACAGCACCACCTATTTTATCTATATTATCTAAGCTCATCAAATTTTAAGATGAATTTAAGATGGTTAAGAGCATCTTTATTTTAAGGTATAGAGCACTTAATATGAGGTGATATACTACCTTAACTATTACTTAGAGTGTAGCAGTATTTAGGAAATTCTATGAGGGTTTATATATTGTGTTGTTAAGTTTAGTGTAGTAGATGCAGGTAGATGTTTAGCGATGATGAAGGTTGGTATTTAGGATGTGGTGATTTATGACACCAGGTCTGAGCAAAAATGATATAATTGAATATAGTAGTAACATCATGATCTATATAGACAAGAGGCGAAGACGACTTTTAAAGGTCTCTAAAGACAAAATTTTTTCATCTGATAGGGGTAACATAAAATTAGATGATTTAGTAGGCCTTAGCTATGGAAGTAGGGTAAAAACTTCATTGAATATTAATGCATGGCTCCTTAAGCCACTACTTATCGACTATCTAGAGCTGGGTATAAAGAGAGTTACACAAATAATTTATCCTAAGGATCTAGGGCTTATATTAATTCTATTAGGAATTGCACCTGGGTCAAGAATTCTTGAAATAGGTGTTGGTTCTGGTAATACAACTATAGTTTTAGCAAACTTTGTTAAACCGGATGGACATGTATATGGGTATGAAATAAGGGAAGAATTTATAAGAGTTGCCCAATCTAATTTAGAGACTTTAAATCTTAATCAGTATGCTACCCTAAAGTATAGGGATGCTAGGGAGGGTATAGATGAAAATAATATTGATGCTGCCATAGTAGATATTCCAGATCCATGGAATGTTTTAGATCCTCTATATAATGCTTTAAGATATACAGCTCCTGTAGTATTCTTCTTACCAACTATGAATCAGATACTAAAACTCTTTGAGGCTATAAGTAAGCATAAAGGATTTATAGACATTAGGTGCTATGAAACATTTTTACGTGAAATTGAACTTTCACCAGAGTCTATAAGACCCTCTACAGCTATGATAGGGCACACGGGATATATTGTATATGCAAGAAAGATATTTAAGGATTCTGATGTAAAAGCATAGTGAAGTGGACTATAGTTTGTTAGTTGATGAGATTTATGCAGGAGAGAAATATCTTAAAAAAATATGGGGAAAGCTTTAGCGAATGGTTTGAATGGATTATAAGAGAAGCAGAGATATATGACTATGGGAGATATCCTGTCAAGGGCATGGGGGTGTGGCTATCGTATGGATTTAAGATAAGGAGGCATGTTGTAGAATTAATTAGATTGCTACTTGATGGAACTGGCCATGAAGAGATACTCCTTCCTCTACTGATACCAGAGACACTGTTCAGAAAGGAGAGCGAGCATGTTAGGGGATTTGAAGGTGAGGTGCTGTGGATAACTAGAGGTGGACATGAGGAGTTAGACGTAAGGCTAATTTTAAGGCCAACAAGTGAAACGGCATTAAGTTACATGGAGAGTTTTTGGGTAAAGAGTTATAAACAGCTTCCTAAGAAATACTATCAGATTGTGAGCATCTTTAGATATGAAACTAAAATGACAAAACCTATGATAAGAGTTAGAGAGGTAACTACATTTAAAGAAGCCCATACACTGCATGAAGACTTTAGTGATTGTGAAAGGCAGGTGGTGGAGGCTATAGAGATATACAGCAGATTCTTTGATAGGATTGGTATTCCCTATATAATTACAAGAAGACCACAATGGGATAAGTTTGCAGGTGCTCTATACACCATTGCATTCGATACTATATTCCCTGATGGCAAAGCTATACAAATAGGAACTGTACATAACTTAGGGCAAACATTTACCTCAGTTTTTGATGTAAAGATACAGAAACGTGATGAGAGTATAGACTATGCATGGCAGACGAGTTATGGTATATCTGAACGTGTAATAGCATCTATAATAGCATTCCATAGCGATGAAAGAGGCCTTATATTACCACCTATTATAGCACCATATCAAGTGGTAATCATACCAATTCCACATTCTGATAATGCTATATTTAAAATGATAAATGAATACTGTGATAAAATTGCCAATATTTTGATGCAAGCAGGTATAAGGGTGTACATTGATAGAAGAGAGGATATGAAACCAGTTGATAAATTCTTTGAGTGGGAGCTAAAGGGTGTACCAATAAGAATTGAAATAGGCTATAAAGAGATTCAAAGTGGTATTGTAACAGTATTTAGAAGGGATACTATGAGAAGAAAAACTGTGGGGGTTGAGGAGCTTATACAGGAGCTGAAGAGGTGTCTTGACGAAATAAGTTACGGTATTGAGTTACGGGCATGGAGTTGGTTTAAATCAAATATTAGGGTTATTAATAAGTTTCATGATGCTTCAAAGATAGTTAAAAACGAGGGTGGAATAGCTATACTGCCATGGTGTGGTAATGAAGGATGTGTACATAAATTAATAGAAAGTGAGGAGGGCATTGAAGTATTAGGAGAGGTGTATAAAGATTCACTAGCGAGGCTAAAAATAGAACTAATATCTATTGAAACTGAGTGTGGATTTTGTGATAAAAAGGCGTCAACATTTATAGCTATTGCTAAGAGATACTAATGTGATAGGAAATACCATAGATAATTTTTTCATTACAACTTTTAAGGAGTTAAAAACATGATTAAAGTTGTATTTTTGTTAGGTGGTAGTAATGCCTAAAAAGAGAGAGAGTAGGGGTCGTAGAAAGGGAGATAAGGGGTCTGTGAATAGGGTTCAATGCGATAATTGTGGTGCTATGGTGCCAGAGGATAAAATCGTATGTGTTACAAGAATGTACTCGCCTGTAGATCCCCAACTTGCATTAGAGTTGGAAAAAAAGGGTGCTATAATAATGAGGTATCCGGTAACAAAGTGTTATTGTATAAATTGTGCTATATTCTATGGAATAATAAAGGTTAGATCGGAGGAGGAGAGGAAGAAAACAAGCTCGCTACAGAAATTAGCTTAAACCTATTATCTACTTAGTCACCTATTTTTAAGGTTTGTGTATAGGTATAGAATTCTCTGTATCATTGTTATAGTGCCAAGGATTATTATTAACACTATTGGGATTTCATATATGTGGATACCTAGGGGGGTATTCGATTTGTTACTGGATATGAAGAGTAGAAGTACTGTAATAGCTATTAGTATTATTCTATCGCCACGTTCTAACAGACCTATACCCTCCATCTTTATACCCCTTATTTCACCTAATGCCCTCAGATAGCTTATAGTGTATGAAATGGTGAAGGCTATAAATACAAGAAATATTGATACTCCCATAATATATAATGAGAGTAGAAATATGAATTCCTCAATTCGATCACAAATAGAGTCTAATACCCCACCAAAAGCTGTTACCTGTCTACTTAAACGGGCAAGTGTACCATCAAGAACATCCATAAAAGAGGCTATAATAATTATAAGAAATAGTAAAAGATGGTTTCTATAAATTGCTGATGGGATAGCCAATGTGGATACAGCTAAACCCAGTAATGTAACTAGATTTGGCGATAAATTTAATCTTTGGCAAACATAAGCTGCTCTAACCATGACTCTATTTACACTATTTCTTAATAGTGTTAGCATATTAATCCCATCTAATCAGCTAAAGAGAGTCAGATATATTAACCTTAACTCTCCTGAATAGAGTAGCAGTAATAGTGAGATGAAGAAGAATCCGGGATCTGAGCTAAGGTGATGTAAGGTTTCGCGTTAATATCTGATGATTAAAAAATTTAGTAGGGTGGAGTCTATCAATATTGAAAAGCAAAGGAGAGATATAGTTGTAGCTATATATGATTCAAGAAAACTTATGAAAATACTGAACATACTTAATAGCTATAGGGTGCTAGTAAAGGGTATAGATGAAAACAGTAAGGAGGTTTATGGCATCATTATTGTTGATGAGAATGGTTTAAGGTATATAAATGAAATGCATATAGAAATTAATGGTGTTATACTAAATATTGATACTATTGGTGTTGAGAGAAGTGCCATTATGGGTATTATCCTTTCTAGGACTTCAAGCATTAAGATAGGAAGCATTATAGTAGGGATTGATTATGGGGAGAGGATAGGTATTGCAATTATTGTAGATTCTGATGTGGTTTTTATTAATAGCTATAGAGATAAAGCTGAAGCATTAAGGATTATAAAGATGTTTATAGATAGCATAAATGTCGAGAGAAAGATAATTAGAATAGGGCTTCCTAATAAACCTCATAGAGGATATGAGGACTTTGTAAATAAGCTAGCAAGCCTATTAAAGGAAAGTGCTGTGATAGAATTTATATCGGAGAATGGAAGTTCAAGGCGAAAACTGGAGGTAGAGAATACAAAGGTTGATGAAGATTCTTTAGCAGCATTAAATATAGCATTGCAAAGAATATACAGCGATAAGGTATAGGTATATTATTGCTCTTAAATAAATTATATTTAATTGTCATTTTCTAGTTTTGCTACATAGCTTACTACCTGTTGGATAATTAAGAGCAATAATATATGCTAATCGATGTAAATCCGTATAGGGGGTGAATTTCATATGGAATTGGAATAGGCTAGCCACTTTAATGTTATAATAGTATGGAGTTTAGCTCTTATACTGATTTGTATGATTGGTTTCATTACTCTATCTCTACATTAGTTTTTGGAGCTACACGGTCCTTAGGGGTATTTAGAGTGGCTTCAGGCATTTCTTATCTTTGAGGCTGTTTTAGTTATTCTTAGAAAAGTTTTCATTAGGAATCTCAATAAGCTCTCAATTCCTCATTGAATGGCACAACATAGCAATTGATTGAGAAATCTTTATAAGTCTTCTATAACACTAACCTATACAAATCCTTATGAAGAACAAAGCAGTAACAAAAAGGCACTACTTAGTTAATATGGCTGATAATATGAATGGCAATATACATAGAAGTAATTCTTCAGATGAAGGGTTAATGGAACTACTAACATCATTGTATTCAAATGTATTATTGGAGAAAAATACAATAGTTAGAGTTACTGGACCAGTAAGAATAGATGTTGTAAAAGGATGTATAAGGATATTAGGGGTTAACATATATGCACCTCAAAGAGTTTATGTTAACAGGTATAGAAGCTATGCTGTAAAGGCTGTTGCAGATTCCATGGTGGGTTTCTTTATTGGTGAGGGGGGTGCGGTTGAGTATCCATCTGAGGGTGAAGAGGTGATAGATTTATGGGAACAGATGGCGATGAATATAGTTAGAGAGGGAAAGAGGGTTATTGTAGTAGGTGCTGTAGATAGTGGGAAGACCTCATTTTCAACACTATTATCAAATATAGCATTAGAGTTTAACCTAAGGCCAGCAATAATTGATGCAGATGTGGGGCAATGTGATTTAGCTCCCCCTGGCTTTATAGCACTAAAGTTTATGAAAAATAAAGTGATTTGGTTACGTGAATTAAAAGGAGATATAATAAGGTTTATAGGGTATACAACCCCATCAACTCCTGTCGCAATGGGTAGAATTATGTCAGCAATAATGGAGTTGATAGGTATAGCTGAAACTAATAAATCTGATCTAGTTATAGTAAATACAGATGGATGGTTTGGTGATTTAGCATCAATTGAATACAAAATTACCTTAATAAAAAGTGTAAAACCTAAATCAGTTATTGCTCTAGGGGTAGAAGCATGTAACATGTTAAGTAATGTATTTAGGGGTTCTTCAGTCAAAATATATTGTTTACCTAAACCGAAGGTAATACGCCATAGAGATAGGGAAGATAGGAGGGAGCTACGGAGGTTAAACTATAGTATGTACTTTAAAGAAGCAAAAATGGTGTGTTTAGAGATAAATAATATTGCTATACTTGGCTCTTGTCTATTCTCTGGTTTACCGTTTCTAGATGAATTTATACAAAAACTCTCAAAAGAGCTGGGAGTAAATGTTATTGCAGCCTCTAGCTATAACGATTCAATAATTGCTATGGTATTGGATAATGTGGATATAAATACCATTAAGCAGAGAGAAGGGATCAATATAGTTAAACCAAGTAATGCCAAAGGATTAATTGCAGCAATAGTTGATGACACACTTGAAGAACGTGACATAGCTGTTATAGAGGAGTTTGACCCAATCAATAAAAGGATATGCATATTAACACCATATAAAGGTGTAATAAGCGGTATAATAATCGGTAGAATAAAGGTTGATGAATATTGGAACGATAGAGGAAGGGTGTCGAGATGCCCAATATAAAGATAATAACATGGTTATGGGTTAAAGATCTAAAATTATAGAATAGAAATATTTTAATATTATCTATGATTTGTTTTGCTCTACATATCTCTATAGACTATTTATGAAAATTTATGTTATGGAGTACTATTGAGTTCAATGATGTAGATGTTTTCATCTATAGAAAGATTTAAAGGTAGTGCTTTATTATAACTTCAATATCACTAGAATTTATAAATAGAAAAGGTATTACTAAAGGAAGACAGTCCTAGATGTTGGGCGATAGTATGTCATTAAAAGAGTTTATCGAAAATATCCCTAAAGATGAGGTTATAGATCTGAGGGAAATGGAATTAAGTAATGAGCTAGTGCCTACAAAGATACTTTTTGAATATGATAGGGATGAAAAAATAGTATTATTTAAGGTAAGAAATTGTGAATTGAATTGTGCTGGTAATGTATTGAATAGTCGTCTTAGACTATATAAATATATACTTAATGTAGAAAGTGATGATGAGGCATATAAGAAGTTCCTAGAGAGTATAAAAGAATTGGCAAAACCTAGGGAGAAAGCCTTTGAAGAATTCTTTACACATCTAAAGGAAGTTGATCTATATACTATACCATTTATTAAGTTTTTCCCCAAAGACGGCGGTAGATACCTTACAGCCTCAATATTTATTTCTTGTCTAAATGAGATATGCAATGCATCAATACACAGAACAATGCTTCTATCAAAGAATTACGTTGTTGCAAGAATTGTACCTAGACATCTAAGGTATATATATGATAAGTATAGAGAGAAAGGTAGGGACACGCCAATAGCAATTGTTATAGGAGCTCATCCTGCAGTATTACTTTTGGCTGCTACTTCACCCCCTCTAGGAATATTTGAGATGAATTTAGTGCCAAATTTGCTTCCCAACTTTTCTATAGCATACACCCCAAAATATGGACTACCCATACCAGTTCCTGCAGCTATGGTTATGGAGGGTAGAATAACTGGTGAATTAGTTGATGAGGGGCCTTTTGTAGATCTTCTCAATCTATACGATAGTGTTAGAAAAGAACCACTAATAGTTATAGACGCCATCTATATAAATACTAATGAGTATTTTCAAGTTATACTTCCAAGCGGAAAGGAGCATAAACTTCTTCAGAGTTTTTCTAAAGAGGCACTCATATGGGAGTATGTCGGTAGGGTTGTTCCAAGGATCCATAAAGTCAGACTTCTTGAGGCAGCGGGGTCGTGGCTACATGCTGTTATATCTATAGAGAAAAATAGTGATGGTGATGCTAAAAATGCCATACTAGCTTCATTTAGTGCTCACCCAAGTCTAAAGATGGTTACAGTTGTAGATTCTGATATAGATATAGATTCACTGTATATGATAGAGTGGGCATTTGCTACAAGATTTAGGGGGAAGGATAGTATTGTACTTATTGAAAAAGCTAGATGTTCTACACTAGACCCAGTATCACCTGATGGGATATGCGATAAAGTAGGATTTGATTTAACCATACCTAAGGCTAGCGATAAAGAGAGATTTCTATACGTAAGCATCTAGGTTGAATGTAATATGTATCTTGATAGGATTGATGAAAGAATACTGAATGGTGAATATGGTGAAGCTAAGAGGTTAGCACTAAAGATTTTAGTGAGTATAGGTGAGGCATTAGGGGCTGAGAAACTAATTCCTATCTCCCATGCACATATATCTGGTGTTTCATATTTTAATATAGGTGATGAAGGTTTAGAATTTCTAGAAGATATGCTGGTAAAGGGTGCCAAGACCTTAGTATTCACAACTGCAAATCCATATTCTATTGCCATACATGAAAGCTATACCAAGTATTACAGCAGTGATATTGTTGAAAAACAGAAAAAAATAGTTGACATATTAATTAGAATTGGTGTAGCTCCAAATAGCTTTACATGTATTCCCTATAAAATTAGAAGGCCAATTTATGGAGAACATGTTGCATGGGCAGAATCAAGTGCTGTAATATATGCAAATTCAATTCTTGGAGTATATACGAATAGAGAAAGTGGTGTATCAGCATTAATGGCGTCAATTATAGGTAAAACATACTATGCAGGTATGCATATAGATGAAAATAGAACACCTAAAGAATATGTTATTGTAAGAGGGAATGTAAAGACAATATCGCTTGCAAGCATTTTAGGACTCTATATAGGTAGGAATTCAAAGAATATACCACTTATAGATGTTAGCATAGCAGTTGAAAATGCCGTATATAAGGAATTAATTCTAAGAAACTTGCTAGCATCAATAGCAACGACATCTGATTTACCCCTAGCTATAATAAAGAATGAGACCCCCATTACCATCTATAGAACTATAGATGTGAACTTACTAGAACGTATTGAAGTAGATGTTGAAGAGCTTAAACTCTTTACCGAAGAAAAGTGCAGCAATACATTATTTCTAGGATGTCCTCACATGATGCCCGAAGAAGCAGAGTTCATATTAAATACCATAGATTTTGAAGAGATTAAAATGCTAGGCATAGAAAAAATATTAATTGCTATACCAATTCAGAATGGTGATAAGATTGGTAAAAAGAGAAGAAAAGGTATTGAGATAGAGTATATCCCTGGAGTATGTCCTGTAGTCTCAAATTTAATGACAATACACATCAATTTTCTAGCAACAGTACATGGAAAGGCGCATCACTATATACCAAGACTCTCTGGGATAAAATCATGTATGATGAATATTGTATAGATGTTCCTAATACCAAAATTATTGGAGGATCTGCTGAAGGAGAAGCATTAAAGTTAAAAGTACTATCCTTTCTTGGTGATGTAGATAGTAAAACAGGTACTATAATATCTGAGGATACAGGTGCTATAGGCCATCACATAAAGGATAGAATACTTGTTATTGAAAAGTTTAGAGGAAGTACAGTAGGTGTCTATGTGCTATATTCACTATGTAGAAAGAGATTAGCGCCAAAAGCTATAATCTCAAATGAATTAGATCCAGTTGTAATAGCAGGTATAGTGCTATGCAATATTGTGGGGGTTTTTAGAGTCCCTGAAAATATTATGAAGCTAATTAATAATGGAGATGTAGTAAAAATAAGGCCCCTAGAAAATGGTGCCAGAGTATGTATTGCAGGTAAAGTATAAGGTAATTCAAAGTTTAATAGAAAGACGATCCCTACACCCTAAGAATTTTCTCCATGTAGCTCACTAATTTGCTATAGTGTAGCATTAATGGTAATACAATCTTTTAATACTTCATGGTTTATAGGGATACCATTTCCATATATTTTACTCTTCATCCATTGTTGGATCATGGGTTGCATCCCCCCAGTCTATATTCCTTAGTTTCTCATATCATATTCTAAAAGGTGGTATTTTTAGCCATAAAATTGCTAGTGGTAAGCTTATTGTAGTTGATGAGATGATGATAGGTATAGGTAAGTTGTTTTCATCTTCAGTATTACTATGATATACATGCCGTTTATTTCTGGATGCCTATTTCTACTAGTTGACGTTCCTTTGTATTTGTAGGGTTTTACACTACACTCAACAAATATTTTCTCTGGGTTCGTGGTTAGCTATTGAGCCTAGTAACACAAAGCTTCAACCACACTAAATAGTAATACTTTAAGTGACTTAGAGCACAGCTCCTGCTATACCCAGACTCCCTGAATAAAAATGAACTCAACACTAAACTAAAGAAGCCACAAACAATATAAAATATTTTTAAGAAAAATCAAGAAGAAAATAGCTCCATAGGTAAAGGATTGCTGGAGGGTTTTAAGCTCTTATTCGGTTTATATTAGCTGTTGATGTTACTGTTTCATTCTCGTTGTCTCGTATTTCACCTGAAGGCTTCATTGGGCTTAGGGATGTTTAAGGGTAACTCCAGATACTTCACATCTTGAGTAGCCATCTATATCATTAGCATACCACTATAGAAAGACTATAGTTTTTACACATAGTGTATCAACTAACATAAACCAATATGAAATATGTTGTAGAGCTTTAACAGACTATAGATATAAGATATAGATAGAGTTTATCGATTTATGAAGGGCTATCTGTATTGGCAAAGTAAAAATGATCTATTATAGAGATATCATCAGCTGGAAAGAGTATGTCTATATAAACTCTATGAGCTTTCCTTTTCACTTTTTTCCTTTTCAGACTTTATGCCCTCCTCTTTATGTAACGCCTTTTTAATTCTCTCAATTCTCTCTATCGCATCTAACCAATAGACAATATCTCTAGCATCGTCATAGCTAGCCTCACCCCTCCTAATTTTAGTGAGATAGTTGTTTAGCATGTTCGCTATACTTTTTTCAAGTTCAGTTAGAATACCAATTAAACTTGCTTCAGCAACCTCTTCCTCTGTTTTAACAAGCATTACTCGTCCATGGATAGGGCATACAACCTCATTGTTTGGCATCTTAAATAGTGGTGATCCGCATAGCGTACATACATCAGCAAGCATTATACCGCCACTCCTCATAAGCTCAGCTGCTCTTTTAATAATATCATCTCTTTTAATAGACGATTCCATCTTTCACCACTTCAGGCTAACTATTAATTATGTTGAAAAGCTTTTTACTTTTTGATTAAAGAGTTTGTTGTCAATCTCAGCTAAGTTAGGTATAAAAATTAATTTAACAAACAGATACGGCACAGTATAAGAGAGATAATGTTTGGATAGGTGAATTCATGGGGAATACTGTAAGGAGTATTGTAGTAGGCTTAGTTGTAGGAGGTTTTATCAGCTTTATAAATAGTTATGGCTATGCAGTCTCAGGCTATACAACGGCTGAGGCATCACTGATAATTATTCCTATGCTTACTCTATTTATGTATAAAATGCTTGGAATCATGTATAGCAATGATGAATTTCTAGTATCTGTTGCTATAGCCCTTGGGGTAGATATAACGACTACTTTAACTTCTGGTATGTATATAACATTTGGTTTTTTGAATTACTCAATTGAGAAACTTAAAGCCTTTGGATTTGAGATAGCCATTCCTCGTGAATTGTTTGGCAATATTGATAAACTATTTGATGTATATGCATTACCTACATACCTATCGCTTTCAATGATATCTGTTAGTGGAGCACTTATAGCATATACATTTAGGAGTTATTTTATAGAGAAAGAGAGACTTAGATACCCTTTTGCTATAGCCTCAGCTATTTTAATAAATACCTTTAAGAGGTCATCATATAGGTTTAAAGAGTATTTCACTGTATTTCTTCTAGGCTTTATTACTCAAATTTGTTTACTATTTATACCATTTATGTACGATCTAACACCATTTTTTTCAAGTATAGCCCCAGGTTCAATATTTGCACTTACATTCTCTCCTCTAGTACTTGGACTCTTTCTTTTAATGCCTTTAGGCTCCCTTAGGGTGTTGTCATTAAGCTCTCTAACTGTGTATCTATTTGTTATACCCATTACTGTTAATCTATTTGCTTTACCAATACTTCCAGCAATAAGCTATGATGAGGCACTATTTGCAGTAGCACCTATTGTAATCAGCTTGAATTTAGGTATTGTTATAGTGTTACTAACATACTATTTACTAAGGTTTAGAAGTCTAATAGTTTCTGCCATGTCTATAATACTGAAACTAACCATTGAGAGAACAATGTTTGTTATGGGGCTAACTCTACTTTCATTACTTGGATACATAGCATTTCAACTAACTAAACACCCCTTCACTCAACTCTATACACTTCTCCTAATTATATTGGTGGCTCTATTTTTACACATAGTTCTGTTAATAGCAAACATACGTATTGTAGGTGAGGTGGGTATGGGGTCTCAAGCACTTTTTCCCATAGTTACATTCATACTATATTTAGCGGGTGTACGTGAGGCTGGGGTATATGCTGCAATTGATCCATATACAGGAATACCTATGCCCCAAGTTATTGGGGGTACTGCTATGAATTTATTTAGGTTTTCTAGATTCTTTAAGGGGAATATAATAAAAATATTGAAAAGTTTCTGTATAGGTGCAGTAATTGGTAGCTTGATTACGTATATATATGGTAACATTCTAGTGCATATCTATGGATTTGATTCACCGCAAATGCCGCTAACTAGATGGATTCCTACAGTTATTTGGATGGCTACAGTATATGGGGGAAGACTAGGTGGCAGCTCATTCTATGTGATAGTTGTAGGGGCATTGATAGGTATACTTATTGTGTTTTTGAATTGGTATAGAGGCTTATCAATATTCTCTATAGCTATTGGCCTAATGTTACCGCCAGATATTGGATTTGCTGCATTACTGGCATACATAGTGAAGAGTATTATAGTTAAGCTTGGGGCTGAACTACATGAGAAAATGGTTATACTAAATATGATTTACATAATAGGTGCGGGAATTGGTATAGCAGTACACGTTCTATTAAGTATATGTGGTGTAATATAATGAATTCGCTATATCCATATCTACTCATACTATTCCCCACTTTAGCGATATTTACTGTTGTATTTCTAGTAATGAGTAGATATAGAGGTTATGTAGAGGAAGAGCCACTAGGAGAGATAAGAACAATAAGTCCAGCACTAAAAATCATTAAATTAATATTCTCAAAAACCATTACTAGTATAGAAATTGTAATCATAGTTGTTTCACTTTATCTCCTAACAATAATGGCATCATCTATAGCTTCCTATACATATTCTATGAGGACTATAGATCTAGAGGGTATGCCACACATATTTGATGTGGCAGGAGTAAGCAATACAATTGATGATATTGATAGGGTTATACAAGCTAGGTATACAATTGTAGTAATTCAAATGTATAGAACATTAATATTTAATGTAAGTAATAAAACATTGATGTTCTATCCACTTCTTATAGGGTGTAATAAAGATGCTGAATTGAAGGATAATATAAGCAGTTATGTTAAATTGTTGATAGATTTATGTGTAGCTCTTAAAACAAACAATTTGATTATACTAAATAAAAACCTGGGTATACCGGTACAAGAGATTAGTCTACCAGAAGGTATAAAATATACAATTATAACCTTAGACCTTAAACCCTTATTGGATTTAGAGTTAATACCAGGGATGTATATACTACACTCTATTGGTAGTATAGGAGGCGAGACAATTAAATTAGAAGATGTCAATAGAATAGCATTACTCAGAATGACGCAAGGTAATATTGACATACTCTGCAAAGGTAAATGTGATGCCAAGATTATAGCCCTTTACATAGATACCAAAAAATCTAGCTCTCTAAATAATACTATAGATGAATATAGGAATATTTTTAACCATGTTATTGTAAGACGCTATAATACTGGTATGGTATACAGCAATACATTTATTCCAACACCTGAAAGCATAGTAGGGCTCTTAATACTTTTTCTAATCTCTATAGTAATTCTATTATCGCTTTCTGGTGGATTGATCGAAAAATTAAGCTATGTAGTCAATAAACTATTGAATATAGGAATATCAAAGGAGCTTTATGGTGCCTCATCTATATTAACACTAACTATAATCTTTAGTATTGCCGCGGTACCGATTGCTATAAGCCACTATGTAGGATGGCTACATTCATTTGGATTTGTGGCATATCTAATAATGTCGGTGGCAACAATATTTATATTATCAAATCAGCTGACAAGAAAGTTAAATATTGTTCAACACCTTCCACAACGATCTAGCGCAACATATATAGCAGAAAGCTATATAAGTGTTGAAAATTTAAAGAAGTGTCTTACACAATTATTAAGTAATGATGATTTCTTTCATTTAAATGAGATTGAGGTGTTAGAGAATAGCAAATACTTTGTATTAAGATTGGAGATGGTATATAGGATTGCACTTTCCACGATAGCATCATCTGAAATATATGTTGAGAGCTATGATGGTTTATGGAGGTATGTGGTAGAGGTAGATGTATGGAGTATAGAGGAATTTACAGCTAGAGAAGTAAGGTATATTACATTGTTAGCTTTATCTAAGATATATGGGGGTTTAACGTCTTGCTTAGAGAGATCGTCTTAAAGTCTTTTAGATATTCATTGAGTCGTACAGGTATGCATTATATCATCATCTTCTCTATTACGTCATATATATATTTATGTATGTATAGAAGTGTATTAGTATTTATAGTCATGCTATTCCTATCTATATTAATGGTTGTAGCATCTATTCTATCTGATAGAAGAGACGTTATACAATTTATTTCTGTATTTCATCTTGTAGGCGCAAGAAGGAAGATATTGTTTATGACAATTACTATATTTATCTTACCACGTTTCTTTTCTATATCTATAGCCTATTCTATAGCTATGATAAGCAGTCCAAGTATGTTACCACTGATTTTCTCTATTCATATAATTGCAGCATTAATTTTATCACTTATAATAGTGAAGGGTATTATGCTATGAGTATGGTCGTCATTGTCAGACATCTATGGAAATACTATATAGCGTTGGGAAGCTCTATTGCAATACTAAAGGATGTCAATCTACTTGTAAAAAGAGGGGAAATTATAGGCATTCATGGTCCAAGTGGGGCAGGTAAAACAACACTATTAAAAATTTTAGCAGGTTTAGAAAGACCTGATTCTGGTGAGGTAATTGTTGAAGGGTATAATCTAAATCTTTTAGATGATGAAGGGTTAGCTCTTCTCAGAACATCAATAGTTAGCTACATCCCTCAGGATTATGGATTAATAGATGAGTTTACAGTGTATGAGAATATAGAAATACCCCTTCTGCTAATAGGATTGCCTGAAAGAGAAAGAAGAAACTCTATATATAACATTTTAGATTACATGGGGTTACGCGACAAAGAAAAAATTAAAGTAAAATATCTTAGTGGTGGCGAAAAGCAGAGGGTTTCAATAGCAAGGTCTTTAGTCATTACACCATCATTGCTTCTAGCAGATGAACCAACAGCCAATCTTGATTGGGACAATGCTAAAAAGGTTCTAGAACTCTTTAACAAAATAAATAAGGATTTCAAAACTACAATAATTATAGTATCGCATGATACAAGAGTACTTGAATTTGTAACAAGAAGATTTGTGTTATACGATGGAATTCTTAAGGAAGTCGAAATATAGTTGAGGTATAAGAGTGTCGTAACTATCTACTACGATATATTGCTATATAAAGAAAGCTGAAGTATAGAAGAGTAAGGGTTAATCCTCGCATTAGTTTATAAATCAATACAATCTTCATGATACATCTCTTCTACATCATCTTGAATTTCGTATTCGGCTTGCGTTGATCAATTTTAATCAACTGTAGTTAGAGGAATTTAGAGATTTTCTCTATGGCTATTCTTACACTACCTGTGATGGATTATGGAAGTGCTTGGCAGCTACCCCAAGATATTCAATGTAAGAGTGTCTATGACTATACCTCTTAAGTTCGATGAAAATTAAGGATGATTTTGCAGAATATCTTTTAGATAATAGGACGTAAAATTCATTGAGAATCTATAGGTCTCTCGGTCCGTGAAATCATCATCAGTCAGGCAACCCAGCATCGATCATCCTAAAAAGATTTAGAGTCAATAGGGTTTATATATTTCACGCAAAATAATAGTTTTTAGGTACACATTATGAAGGTTGTTATTTTAGCAGGTGGACTTGGACGAAGGCTACGCCCGCTAACGAATGATAGACCAAAAGCTATGGTTAGCATATGTGGAAAGCCATTAATTGAATGGCATATATATTGGTTAAAAAAGTATGGATTTAACGAATTTATTCTTCTGCTCGGATATGCAAAAGAGAAGGTTATAGAGTATTTAGGAAGTGGACATAGACTAGGTATAAGGGTGGGCTATGTAGTTGAGGATGAGCCGTTGGGAACAGGAGGAGCAATAAAGAATGCTGAAAGTGTGCTAAAAAATGATGAATGGTTTTTAGTTATAAATGGCGATATAGTAACAGATCTCAATCCCCTCTATTTAGTAGATGATATTAGAGCATCAAATAATGTAATAGCAAGTATTGCATTAGTGTACATGAAGAGTCCTTATGGAATTGTAAAAATTGAGAATGGGTATATTAAAGAATTCCTTGAAAAGCCAGTAATTGAATATATGATAAATGCTGGGGTCTATGCTATGAAATCAGCTATACTTGAGTATCTACCCGAAAAGGGTGATATAGAGGTAACAACATTTCCATTATTAGCAAAGAAACAACTTCTTAAGGGATATGTATATAAGCAAGTATTCTGGAAATCTATAGACACTATAAAAGATTTGGAAGAATGTGAGGATTCTTTAAAAACACTATACCCGGACTACTGTGGGATACAGCAACATACATCAAATAGAACATGATTAAACCTATTTACTTAGTGGAGTTATATGGCGGAATTTTAGCTATTTCAATGGTTTATTGAGGACAGCAAATACATATCTATTTTGTATTTTATTTTAATCTTTAAGTTTTAACTGCAAGGTATGTACCTCCCTTTTTCCATATACCTAATTCACTTAGAATATAATTTATTGGAAAGCCTATTAAGATGCCTAGTAGCTGTGAGATTATAGGGTTGATTGAAGTACCGTAGAATATAATATTTGCAGTAATAAGCTGTGTTAAAAGACCAGGTAGTATTGTAAGGTGAAATAACAATAGTCTTCTATAGGGGGTACCTATACGTCTATCCTTAAATGTCCATATTTCGTGCACAATAAAGTTGAAGAGTGTGCTTACCTCTATAGCTATGCTACTACCTAATAAAAATAGTTTTGAGGCTAATACAGGGAGGTAGTATTTAAAGAAAGCTATTATACTAAGATTTACCAGCGTGCCTAGACCACCAACAATACCAAATTTAATAGGTCTCCAACCACATAGATTAAGTACATGGAGAATGTATGCTATAATTGTCCTTACCCCAAGCTTACTTTCACCATATACTCTACTTCTAAATGTATAGGGTATTTCAGTTACTATAGAGGGGCTACCTCTCTCTAGAATCTCTAGAAGAATCTTAAATCCCATTGGATTTAGTTTGCTAAGATTTTTGGCAATAATATTTCGTCTAACCATAAAGAACCCTGACATAGGGTCTGATACCCTTCTAGCATTAGGCAATAGCAATTTGGCTATTAATGTAGCTCCCTTAGATACTATAAGCCGTAGTGTTGACCACCCTTCAACGCCTCCACCCTCCCTGTATCTAGAGGCTATTACAATATCTGCATTTTTCTTTACAGCACTTTCAATCATAGAATTTATGTATTTTGGTGGATGTTGAAGATCAGCATCCATAACCACAATATATTCTTTATTAGAAAATATGATGCCATCTATTATTGCTGTTGAAAGACCCTTAAAGTTTATTCTTCTCACAACAATGTCATTATTATTGATTAAATCTAAGGCCTTTAACCATGTTCCATCAAGGCTATTGTCATCCACCACTATAATATCGTAATTTCTAGCTAAGCTTACCTCTCTTCTTATTTCATTTATAAGAAGTTCGATATTCTCCTTTTCGTTATATGTTGGAATTACGATACTTAGTTGAAAATTTTTTACCTCCATTTTTAGTTCACCACAATGGTTTTAATCTATCGGATAGCTCTACAATATTGTTGCCAGAATGGAGATACAGTCTTGCATGTATAAGTATTCTTTTAACTCTTTTTAGAAACTCCTCATCATCATCATGCAATTCTAGAATTGTATGACCTTTTAACAGAATTCTCTCAATAGCCTCTAGTTTAAAGAGGTAACTCTTTCTATGGTCGTTGTTAGACCTCATATATATCTCTTTTATTCCACCTATTGGAATACCTATAGACTGTAGCTGATATAATGTTGCTCTTCGTAGACGACTAGGTCTACCAGTTACTATAATCACAATACCTTTGCGCATTCTATCTAATAGAATATCTATACCGGTCTTTCTAGGCTTATCAAATTGAAGGAATTCCTCAGAGAAAAAGTATCGCCAAAACAATGAGGTATTGCCATGAGAAGCCTTCTCAGCTAAAGCAATACGCTGTGATACATCGAGGAGCACACCATCAATATCAAATACATAGGTGGAATTTCGACTCATTTCTTCTAACCAATGTAGAATACTGCATAAAGTTGTTTTAAGCACTAATGATTAGATTAATACATGCACCATCTCTAGAGTGAAACTTCTTTATAGAAATAGAATGTGAGGTCAGCAGAACCGGGTACATCATTTAGTTAGATAGTTATTCAGGGCTCAGCTGTATCATCATTTTAGCTAGACTCTAGATGTAGGTTTTACTACTATATGTTATTTTCGATGTTTAGCTATAAACTGTATATAAGTAATTATATTTCTACTGGGTGTATTTTACTTTAAAGATTTTAGGGTGTCTGGTAAGCATTATTAGATTAAAGGAATTGAGGATTTTAAATAAAATGGTAAAGCCGTTCATACATAGGGTGTAGTAGTAATGACGAAATTTAGATATTTAGGAATTAATGAGTGTTTAGAGAACTTGATTAAAGTGGTGGAAATAGTTATTGAACCTATTACTATCAATCTTAGTGAGTCACTAGATATGATTGCTTATAACAATATTGTATCCCCTATAGATATTCCACCCTATGACCGAAGTGCAGTGGACGGTTATGCTATATGTGGAGAAGCAACCACATCAGCTTCCCCAAATAATCCTATTCCACTAGTTATTAAGCATGGAAGCAATAAAATTAGCTGTAATGAAGCAGCACCAATCTCTACTGGAGATAGACTACCGCTAGGAGCAGATGCTGTTATAATGTTTGAGGATACTTATACCGATGGTACTAAAAATATTGTATATGTTATGCGCTCAGTTCCAAAATATGCAAATGTTTCAAGGGTTGGTGAAGATATTAGACGTGGAGACACTATAGTTGAGAAGGGAAGGCTGATAAGGCCCTGGCATATAGCGGCTATGGCAGCTATTGGACTAAGTAAGATTCGTGTATATAGGAAGATAAGAGTTGGTGTAGTAACAATAGGTTCAGAATTGAGGGATGGTGGTATAGAGATATATAGCGAGGGGGGCATAATAGACATTACATCAAAGCTGATTGTAGCATCACTTCAAGAGTATAGATTTATAGAACCCAAATGGTATGGTATTGTTGAAGATGATGAAGATAAGATAGCCTCACTAATACGACGGGCTGTATCAGAAGACGATATAGTTATTACAACTGGGGGTACGGGTCCAAGTAATCGTGATTTAACTTTTAATGCATTAAGTCTTCTTGAAAAGGATATGAGGATAAATGTAATTTCTAGAGGAGTGGCTATGAGGCCTGGAAGGCCTACTACTATTGCAACCATTAATGGTAAACCACTATTTATGTTATCAGGATTTCCAGTTGCGGCATATATAGCACTAAGGGTGTTGGTAATACCCTTTATAGCGAGGTTTCTAGATATAAAGGGTATTGAGCCTATAGAAGTACCAGCTACATTAACTAAAAGAATAGCTGGAAGTGTAGGTTACGATGTATTTGCAAGGATAAAAGCATATAGATGTGGCGATAGCATGTGCGCAGAACCTATGGCCATTCATGGTTCAGGAGTATTGAAAACATTATTAAGCTCAAATGCTATACTTCGTATAGATCGTAATTTAGAGGGATTTGATAGAGGTGAAAAGGTGTGGATTCAACTTTTGTAGCAGCCCCAGATAGAAAGATATTTCATAGACTAGTATCTATTGAGGAATCACTAGATATTCTGGATAGGGAAGGCGTTTTAAAGCCTATAGGGGTAGAGGAAGTTATGATTGAGGATTCTATTGGAAGGATATTAGCTGAGGACATCTATGCACCTATTGATTATCCACCATTTGACAGGTCTGAAGTGGATGGCTATGCTGTTTCATTTAAATCAGTTGAGGGGGTAGACGAGCTACATCCTGTTGAATTAAAAGTTGTTGGAAAAATATCTGTTGGAGAAAAACCCATCCTAGGTGTTGATATTGGAGAAACAATAGAGATTGATACAGGGGCCATGATACCTAGGGGAGCTGATGGTGTTATAATGGAGGAATATACTGATAGAGTTGATTTGAATAGAGTAATAGTGTATAGGGGGGTACATCCAGGTGAAAATATAGCATATGCAGGAAGTGATATATCGTTGGGGGAATTAGTTTTACCTAAAGGTACAAGGATATCATTTATCGAAATAGGAATTCTGGCAACACTAGGAATTGCTAGAGTAAAAGTATTTAGAAAGCCAAGAATATTAGTGATATCTACAGGTAATGAAATTATTGAACCTGGCAAAGAGTTAGAGCTAGGGAAATTATATGATACTAATGGATGTGTTGTAGCATCACTCCTTAGAACAATAGGTGCTGATGTTACATTCTATGGAATTGTTAAAGATGATGAAGAAAAGCTCTACAAGATTATAGCTGATAAACTTAATGAGTATGATGTAGTAGTAACCAGCGGTGGTACTTCAGCAGGCGAAAAGGATGTTGTATATAAGGTTTTTAACAGACTAGGTAGAATCGTTGTCCACGGCCTTAAGGTGAAGCCTGGTAAGCCAACAGTTATAGCAATTTCAAATGGTGGTAAGCTATTTATAGGACTGCCAGGATTTCCATTATCATCATTAACACATTCACTTCTTCTATTACGTAAAATTATAGAGAAAATCATGGGGATAGAACACTATAATAAAACTGTTAGAGCATTCATGGCAGCAAGATTTAGAAAGGATATTGGGAGAACATGGCTTATACCAGTAATTATGAATAGGATAGATGGAAAAATATATGCAATACCTCTAATAGTTCCTTCAGGTAGCATTTCAGTTATGATGAAGGCTGATGGGATTGCAGTAGTACCTGAAACTATAGATATTGTTGAAGAGGAAATGCCTGTTGATGTACATCTAATTAGAGAATATGATAGAGAAGGGCTAATAATGGGAAGCCATGATATTCTACTTCCTGAAATTATATATGCAATGAATCTACATAGAAAGTTCTCATATATTCAAGTAGGGTCATACAAAGGGTTAGAACTTATTAGAAGAGGATACATAGATATAGCGCCAATACATATATTTAATCCAGAGAGAAATTCGTATAACATTGATGTAATTGAAAGTGATGAAATTTTAAGAAAAACAACATTTTTAGTAAGAGGTTATGGACGTAGACTTGTACTAGCTTTTAGAAGAGGGAATCCAAAGGCTATAAAAAGTTATAGAGATATAGCTAGAGAGGACGTCAGATTTATAAATAGAAATAGAGGTTCAGGAACGAGAGCATACATAGATTTCCTACTAAATAAAATAGGCATTGAAATGGGTAAATCTTTTAATGAAATAATTCAAACTATAAAGGGATACAGCTACGAAGTTTCAACACATAATGCTATAGCTGCTGCTATTGCTCAAGGTCGTGCAGATGTTGGTATATGCATAGAGTATGCAGCTATAAAATATAATTTGGACTATATACCATTGACTATAGAAAACTACGATTTTGTAGTTTTTCGGAAAAGCATTGAAAAAACAGCAGTTAAAACCTTCGTAGCGATGTTGAAAGACAACTCTATAAAGAGTATAATACAGAAGTATCCAGGCTATCAACTATATGGTGATATAGGTGAAGTTATTTGTTGTTAGATGCAATAATATATTTGTATTCTTTCGAAATTTTGTCTGCAAGTTCTATGGGCTCTGGTAATAAATGATTTACATCCCAAGTAGCGAGAGCAATTCTAAGGGCATCATCAGCAGTAATTCTATGACCTATAGAAACATAGATGTTACGCCCCCTTCTATTAACAGCATAGCCAACTATATTACCATCAACTACTATAGCTAATCTACTATCTACAAATACGATTTCACCATATAGAAGTTTCTTTGCAATACCTATGGTTGGTAAATCTATAACTACACCAATATGTGTTGCTATACCACATTTTCTTGGATGGGCAAGACCATGGCCATTAACCATTATAACATCGATTTTCTTAAGCTTGGTGATAAGTTTTTTAAGTGCAAGAAACATCACAGGAGCTTCTCTAAATGCAAGTAGTCCTGGTATATATGGCACTTTAACTGGTTTAGTAGCAACTTCTACAGCTATAACATTTTTTCTATTTATACTGTATGCAACAGCAGTAGCTACTGCATTTGAGCTATGGTAGCTTACATCTAGGCCTACGATGATATCAATAGAACTGATATCTAGTGGTGTTATTATAGCTAATCTACTCAATGTATTTTGGGCTCTCTTAGCTCTTTCAACATCAAAAAACATTATGTGGCTAATCCTCATGAAATTAGAATGCTTTTTTCCCTAATACCATTCTTATCTACAATAGCAATATCAATACCATCTCCAGAGGTAGCATCTCTTGATATAGCTGCCTTAATGGATTTTATCGCAATTTCAACAGCTGCATCTAGAGAAATACCATCTTTGTATTCAGACTCTATCACACCTATAGCTATGGGAGCGCCTGTTCCTATTGCAGCGTAATTATCATCGATTATAGATCCTATAGGGTCTAGTACGTATAGATGAAAGCCCTCTTCATCATGACCCGCAAATATTATTTCTGATAGAAAAGGCATAAGCTTATAGCTGTATAGAATAGCTGAAAGTAGCTTTGCAGCAGCACGAACCCTTATTTTTGAGGATAATAAAAGCTCTCTATACATTACTTCAGCACTCAATACTCTACTTAATGTTTGCATGTCTGCAAAAAGTCCAGCAGCTGCTATAACCATTCTATCTCCTATCTTAAATATCTTCTTACCAACTCTACTAACTACATATCCACCGTAGCTTATTCTCTTTTCAGCAGCTACCACAACACCATCAACTGCCTTTATACCTATAGCAGTAGCTCCTATGTTTAACCTTTCATAAGCCATATACTAAACACCTACGTAAAAATTTTCCACTACCAGAATTTTAAAGTCTATATCATTTGTTTTCCGATGTACTAAGTAGCAATTAACATTGTGATGTTGGTTAAATTCCTGTAGCAGGATCGTATCCATAGAGAAGCTTAAATAGTTTTCTACCATCTTCAGTCATCATCTTAGGGCTCCACAAGGTATTAAGATCTAGATGAACCTCTATTTCCTTATCTGGAAAGATGTTTTTTAGCGCATTTTTAGTCTGCTCAACAATTAGATATGCTATTGGGCAAAATGGTGATGTTACGCCTAAGGTGACATCTATTTTGTCATCTTTAATGTCAACTGAATATAGTAGTCCTAAATCATAAATATTTATAGGTATTTCAGGGTCGTATATATTTCTTAATGCCTCTATTATTTTCTTCTTTATTTCTTCTTTATCCTCCATTTTTATACACAATTAAGATTACCTAATGTATAAGGTTTTTATGATTTTCTATAATGACAACTTTGTGTAGAGACTATATCCCATTATTGAGATGGGGATCTGTTTTCATCTTAAGCCTTCTAGTGCTTCAATTGTTGCTTGATATGGGTTTGGGTGTCTAGTTATTGCAGAACCGATTACTATTATTTTAGCGCCATGTTCTACAAAAAGTCTTACATCCTTAGGCTTTATACCACCTGCTACAGCTACTATAATTCCTGTATCAGCTATCTCTTCAACTTCTTTTAATAGTTGTCTTACGGATATATTTCTCTTCCTCTGTACATCTACACCTATATGAATATTTACTATATTAACTCCTAGGTCTGCAAGCCTTAAGGCTTTTTCAATAGGATTTTGTTGATGTATAAGATCTACTATTAAATCTATGCCTAGTTCTCTACATAGAGATATAGCATCTCCTATAACATCTTCATCTATAAAACTTAATAGTGTAACTGCGTGAACACCATGTTTTGCAAAGGGTATAAATTCCAGTTCTATTGCATCTATGGTTTTTAGATCAGCAACTATTAGTCTATCCCTTATGAGTTCCTTTAGGGCTACTAATGCCTGTAGCCCATAGCTTTTTATAAGGGGTGTTCCTAGCTCCATTATATGTGCACCAGCATCTATGGTGATTGAGGCAACATGTAGAGCCTGTTTTAAATCTGTAAAGTCTAGAGCTACTTGGAGTAATGGCCTTTTAGAAGACTCCTCAAACAATTTTGCCATGGTGCTCACCATTTGAATAAGTCAATTACTTTAGCGAGCAGCTCTCTATTGTCTTTAGTCTTGGGGTATGTTACTGTATTTAGAGATTTTGGAAAAGGTGTAGTCTTAACGTACTCTATATATTTTTTAGGCCAATTATCAATATTGAAACCCTTTTGCGCAAGTAAAACTATAAACCACCTCTCACTTCCAAATCCAGAACAGCCAGTCCATAGTGTCTCACCTCTGTTATGCTTTATTCTAAAGGCTTCTGTAAATTTAGTGCCATGAATCGATATGTTTCCCATTTCGATCCAATTTTTGTTATCCTCCCTTTCACCTCGATATGGAAGCCATGCTTCAAAGTCGATTGTCCCAGGCCTATTCACTTCAATAATATTTTCTTTCAATTCTTGAAAAGTGCCAGACTGCTCATAGAACCATGGAGTTACCCAGGCCATTCTCCACTCAATATCTAGAACTTTATCCATAAAGTATTCATAGCGTTCTAACAAATTATTTCGTATCTTTATAACATCATCTGGCTTTCCAAGCCATACAACCTCTATTCTATGGAATTCTATCACTCTCTCTATACCATGAATTCCCCCAGATTCCCATCTATACGAGGGGCCACTATAATCATACCACTTTACTGGCAGTGAGTTATCGTCTAGAATTTCATTCTCAAAAAACCAATAAAATGGTTCACATTGTGCAAAGCATAGGAAATATGATGGTGTTCTAAGATATTTCTGCAGCTCTTCTGGCGGAACCTCATTTAATACATACATAAGGTCTATGAGTTCTTCAAACTCTGAAATATCGTAACTTCTTGGAAGTGAGGCAAAAATCATAGAGTTTATTACACCCTTTAGATGGCCAGTCTTTAGACCAACCTCTAGGGGGTACATTTTTGGAAATGTGGCTTCTTCAAATCCTAAAGGCTTTATAACTTCATCAATGAAAAGTCTCTTAAGTGCATTCAACATATGTGTAAGTGGGGGGGTATATAGCCATTGGCCTATGGACATCCTCTTCATCCATCCAATACGCTCTAATACATCATTTGGATCTTCTACATAAGCCTTCATAATCTTTCTATCGCTTTTCTTTATAAGAATCCAGTGTTCTGATTTTCCACCCCATTTAGCTCTTTGCTCCTTATCCTCTATAAGTCTTAAAAGTCTAAGGAATAAAGGCTTTTTAAGATCATTTTCATCAAGCTCTATAAGCTCTATAATGCTATGCTCACCATCATTTACTATGCTTTTTATCAATGGAATTTTTAATGATATAGAGATTCTATTATCAAGAATAATTGTCGGTTTATGTAAAACTACCCTCCTAACCCCAATTTTATACTTAGAACCCAAACTAGTTGTTAGTATATTCTTCACCCTCAATGTAGCCTCATCTATTCTAACCTTACTTCCAGTCTCCATTTCTAAAATTATCCCTGACTCTCTAAACACATATGAGTTTATGTGTGCAGCTTCCTTAGGGTCCTTTGTCCCCCTCTTAAGATAGTCACTATTTAGATATTTTATGAGATTTTCAATCTCTTTCTTTATATCATCAGTTAACATTTTATTGAATATTATTTCAATAACTCCTGTAAAGCGCATAGATACCCACATCTATCTCATATTATAGATGAACAAGAAGAATATAAGTAGTAATGTCACAATTAATGTATTACTCCATAAAAATAGCTTAAAGAATGTCATATCCAGCTAGCTGATATATGGATACAAAAGTGGTGATAATAGAATTCAAACATCTTTAACCTATTAACATTTATCCTTAAATGGAATAGGTTACTGGTCTAAGTTATTAAGATTGTTAAGTTTTTAAACTGTAAATGATTTGAAAAACAAATTGGGATTATAATGCCGTTAGATGCTTATGAATTAGAGAGGTATGGTAGGCAATTATTAGCATTTAGTGTAGAAAGTCAAGAGAGGTTAAAAAATTCAACAGTATTAATTGTTGGAGCGGGAGGTCTTGGATCAGTTATATCCATATATCTTACATATATGGGTATTGGTAAAATAGTTATAGTTGATGATGGTATTGTAGAGCTAAATAATCTAAATAGACAAATACTCTATAGCGATAAAGACATAAATGAATACAAAGCTGTGGTAGCCTGTAGAAAGCTTAAAGAATTTAACCCTAGAGTTACAATTGAATGTTATAAAGAGAAATTTGATGAAAATAATGGCAGTAAATTAGTTAGAGAAGCTGATGTAGTTATAGATGCATTGGATAATTGGAGAACTAGACTAATTTTAAATAGCTTATGTATTAGACACGGGAAACCTCTCGTACATGGTGGTGTAGAGGGTTGGTATGGACAAGTAACAACCATAATTCCTAGACAAACAGCATGTCTTAATTGTCTATTCGTTGGAAGAAAAATTGTAGAGAGGAGGAACATCATTCCAGTTATAGGCTTCACACCAGGTATAATAGGACTTATTGAAGTAGTAGAAACAGTAAAACTATTGACACAAACAGGCGAACTTCTTACAAATAAGCTATTGCTTATCAATCTATATACGATGGAGTTTAGAACAGTTAATATAGAAAGGAATCCTAAATGCCCAGTATGTGGTGGTACTTAAAAAATTTAATTATAATTAGCTAATGAAATACCGCTGATGCTAGCTTAGCATTACATTCTATATTTTAGGAGGTAATTTCCTCAACTAGTCTAAATTGTTTTAGATAATCAATCATTTTATTAAGAGTATTACTATCTAAGTCTATGCCGTATTCCAACATTATATAAGACCTTATCTCATCTATTCCAAGGGGTTTATACATAAGCAGTAAGGGTATGTAGTGTGAAAAGAGGAATTGATTAGGCTGCTTCTCCAATAATTCTATGAGATTGTCTAAACTCTCTATAGATTTGCATAATCTTAAAATTGTTCTAAACATCAATACTCCTTTACCCCCAATATATCTAAATTTTACTGAACTATTTTGTAGATAATTATTATTAGAATTTTCTATGTTTTTTATATTCTTTAACACCTCTATACCGAATTTAATTTTAGTATAGCCACTAACATACTCTTTATAGACATTGCTTAATATCTTAATTGTTTTTCTATCTAATGCATTAGATGATATTACATATAATGCAGAACCAATTCCAATACCAATTCTCTTTGCTAAAATTGGATCAAATTTATCGATAGAATCTAAGTTTGTATGATAATATGTATCTGGCCATTGATTGACCATTATTGATGGAATTGAAAATTGTAGGTATATATCATGATCACTTCCACCATCATATGGATTTATATCAAATCGATAAGACATTATTTGAATAGTATTTGAGAAGGATCTATTTATTGATAGAGTTTCAATTAAATACTTAACGATTATACTTTCATATTCAATACCATTTATGAAATTAGGAGGTCTAACTATATTTATAGTTGATTTTGTCAACTCTTGTTTTTCGCCAATCATATCGAGATTTACACTATATACTATTTTTAATGTTTGACATGAAGTTTTATCTAGTAAATATGGTAGTGAGCCATAATATTCAGGAAACCATACAAATACTATTTTCATTAATTTTGGAATATCCATTCTATTCCTATATAATGCTCTATCAAATGCTTTGGCAAGTTCTAGGATAGTTGCAGAACCACTTACATTATCATTGACTGTACCAGCTGGATGACAGTAATGGGCATAAACATGTAATTCACTTTCGCCCTCCCCTATAGCAGCCTCTACAACTTTAATCTTTGCATCTCCTAGATATTCAGCATCTACAAATATTCTTACATATGGCTTTATTCCACGTTCTATCAATGTTATTATGTTGTAGGCATGTCTTCTTGAAATAGCTACAGCGGGCGCTTTTGCTATAGCAGCCTCTTCAGGTGTTAGGAATAGTGAAAGATAGGGAATAGCATCCTCATGAATATTCGACTTAAAGAATAAAAGGCCTTTAGCACCAAGTTGTGTAGCAATCTTATATACAATATATGGATTTCCATAAGCTAAAACTATTTTATCATTAACGTCTTTATCTTTATAGTATAAAACCCTGGTTCCTTCACCTATATATACAACCTCTCCTTCTACATCTCCGGAGGGACTATGAACTACGGCACAAACCTTAGAATATAGATGTGATGAGAGAATTTTTTTATTAGGTTTAAGAAGTTCAACAAAACATTCATTGAGATTCCATCCTATAACGGGGGGATGTACCCCATATTGCGTGCTATATTCATATGTATACATATTAACGTTAAACTCTTTTAAAGTTTTTAGCTCATCTTTAATATATTCTGCTGCTTTTTCTAACTCTCTTGATCCTTGGATTCTATGAAATTTCGATATAGTTGAGACAAGCTCTATGAGTTCCTGCTCTGAAAAGAATTCATTTAGAGTGCTAAGTATGTTTTTTATCAAAGGGGTATCGCCATATATTAATTTATTCAATTTTATATGCTTGGTTAAGATTAATAAATATTTTTTGTAAAAGTGAAATATGTAAGTGATTGAAATGGTGTTATGTAAATGGATATAGGGGTTGTTGGAGGTGGAATTGCAGGTCTTACAACATCTTACCATCTACTTAATACTGGGGTAGTCTCAACCATTACTATCTTTGAGCGAAGAACCTCAGGACCATATAAACATTGTACAGGTTTAGTTTCTTTAGAGACATTGACAAGACTCCCTCTAGCAATAAAATTTATAGAGAACATGTACAAATCTATTATATTTTTTATACATGGTATGGATTTTGGATTAGAGATAGGGGTAGATAAATACTTTGTGTACAGAATTAATAGAGTAAGACATGAGATTGAGTTAATACACACTCTAAATGAAATGGGTGCTACAATAAATTTAGGGTGTGAGGTAAGCAATATAGATGTGGATAACAATAAATATCTTCTTACCCTTAGAAAGAATGGATTACAATTGTCTGATTATTTTGATAGAATTGTTATAGCAGAAGGATACCCACCGCTACTCTCAAGAAAATGTGGATTAATTGCTAAATATGATACTCTTAAGGCTCTTCAGGAGGAAGTATTGTTATCTAATCCACTAGGCGATGATCAAGTAGAGACTCTATACATATTTATTTCACCAAAATTCTTTGGAAAAGGCTTCGCATGGATGGTACCAATAGATAGATATAGGATAATCATAGGATACTCTACAGGATATAGAACCTCGGTAGAAGAGCTTGAAGATATAAGGCTGATCTTTAAGAATATACTAGGACTATCATATAGATCTGTTGAAGATATCTATGGAGGGATAGTGCTACAGGGATACCCTATAAAAATATCTGTTAACGGTATTGTAGGAATAGGCGATGGAATGGCTATGGTGAAGAGTATTAGTGGTGGTGGCCTCTATGCGATATCACTAATATCAAAGCTGTATAGCGAGGGGGCAAGTCTACGCAGTAGAGATGTAAGGGGGCTGTTTAACTCACTGAAACTACAGTATATTACTAAAAATGTTATTTGGAGTATGCTAAGGATCATTAAATATAATAGTGGTACTGTAGGAAGGATACATAGATTTATGCACCTCAATATAAAGCATTTAGATTATGATAGACATGAACAGTTCATATACACATTTCTCACCAGCCTTCCCAACCTTAAATTGAAAAAGAATTCATATACTACAACATATAGGCGTCATTTATTTTCTTAGAGGCATGTAACCATTCAATCCTAGCGTTAATTTGTGTTTTGCTGGAATTCTCCTTTTGCTTAGTGTGAAGAGTCATGAGGCTTTTGGTGTGAATAGATGAAGTCCCCATACTCATCTTTTTAATTAGATTTGCTACAACTATTGTGTCTCAATCTTTCTTGCATCTAACGTTGGGACACCTATATCGCTTTGTACATTTTTGGCTTCAGCTCTTTCTATATATTGAGCATAGGATTAATGCTTCACTCTAATAGCTATTAAAGTTATGTTAGTCTATAAACTTAACATTAGACTAAAGCAGTTTCAAAGACCTTATTATTTTAATTTAGTCATAGTAGAATACACGGAAGGTTTTCTGCATAATAAAATAGAAGCGAGATTTTGTTATAATTGTGATACATAGTTATTGCATACCAGTCTAATTAGAAAAGCTTTTATTTCCAGCCCCTAGAGTGTGGTGTGGGACTCTTATGAGCAAGCTGATTAAGTATTCACCGTGGCTTGTACATTTTAATACTGGTGCATGTAATGGTTGTGATATAGAGGTTCTTGCCGCAATTACACCACTTTATGATCCTGAACGCTATGGTGTTAAGCTTTCTCCCTCTATAAGACATGGAGATATTTTAATTGTAACAGGCGCTGTTACTAAGAAGGCGGGCGAGAGGTTGAAGAGGCTCTATGAACAGATGCCGGGTATAAAGTATGTTGTGGCTGTAGGTGCTTGTGCATATGATGGTGGTGTATTTAAGGGTAGTTATAGTAGTATTAGTGGTGGTGCCAATAAGGTGATTCCGGTTAATGCTTATGTACCTGGGTGTCCACCAAGACCAGAGGAGATATTGAGGGCGCTGCTCCTGTTACTGGATAGAGAAAAGGTGAAAGGGGATGAGCAGCATTAAGGAGATTGAGGACATTTTTTCTAGCTACATAATTGGAAAGGATACTGTAAAACCAAATAGACCTAGGTTTCATATTGATGTAAGTAATTTAAAAGAAGCTATAACTTTACTGAAACAACGTTTTGGAGAAGAGGCACTCTATATATCTAACATTATAGGTGTTGATAAGATAACTGAAGGTATTATTGAGGTAAACTACTTCATACATATAATACCACTTGCTAACACTATAGTAATCAAGGTAGTAGTGCCTAGGGATAAACCCCAAGTACCGAGTCTTATAGATATGATACCAGGTGCATATTCAGGTGAGTGTGAAACCTATGACCTCCTTGGTGTAGATTTCGTGGGAAACAAATATTTGAAGAGGAGCTTTTTTGTACCAACAGATGTAGTTTCCAGGGATATCTTCCCACTTAGAAAAGATGCAAAGGTGTAAAATGTTTGGAGGGCGAAGTAGTGGAGAGAGCTACATCACTAATTAAAATCCCTGTAACACTAGAGATACCTATAGGGCCTCAGCATCCCGCTATTCATGAACCAATTCTTATAAAGGTTTACGCTGATGGGGAGGAGGTTGTAGGAGTAGAGATAGGTACAGGCTATAATCATAGGGGTGTTGAAAAACTTCTTGAAAACAACACATTTTACAAGGATAAATTCATAGTATCAAGAATATGTGGTATATGTAATACAGTTCATGAAAATTGTTTTGTAAGAGCTGTAGAGTATCTAGCTGAAATAAAGCCATCACCTAGAGCTGAATATCTAAGAGTCTTAGTAATGGAGTTAGAAAGGATACACAGTCATATGCTTATCAATGCTATTATGGCTGAAATTATAGGTTTCGATACCCTGTTTATGTATATAATGAGGGATAGAGAGCTTATAATGAAGGCGAAGGAGATAGTAAGTGGGGGTAGGGTTTTAGCAGATTTTCACATGTTTGGTGGTGTGCGTAGAGATATTGATGAAGTTAAGAGGGATAAACTTATTGAGATACTTAAAAAGGTAGAGCCTAGATTAAAATACTATAGAAAGCTATTTGAGAATGATCCAACGATATCTAAGAGGCTTACAGAAATAGGTGTACTAAAGACGAGAGACGTTGTTTCCCATGGGATGGTCGGCCCAATCCTTAGAGGGAGTGGAGTGAGGAGCGATACGAGAGCTGAGGATAGATATGATGCATATGATGAAATTAAATTTAATGTTATTGTAAGAAGTGAAGGGGATTCATTAGCTAGAATGCTTGTTAGATGGGATGAAGCTTTAGAATCCCTAGAGATGTGTAAATACATACTTGAACATCTTCCTAGTGGACCAGCTATAGTTGATGAAAGAAAATTGCCGAGAACTTTTCCAGCAGGTGAATCATTTACAAGAGTTGAGGCTCCAAGAGGGGAACTCACATACTATATTCAGCACACCGGAGGAAGCAAGCCTTATAGGGTTAAGGTAAGAACACCATCCTTTAATAATATAATAAATAGTGGATTTAGCTACCTAAGACATAGTATTGCAGATGTACCCGTAATACTGGTTAGCTATGATCCATGTATATCATGTATGGAGAGAGCAATCGTTGTTAATTTAAGGGATGGAGTTGAGAAAAAAGTTACACTTAAAGAAATCGCTATGGGGAAGGTGAAGCTATGAGCATAGTTAAAGAGGTATTAAAGAATCTCTTATCAAAGCCTATAACCATTGAGTATCCTAGAAAAAAGCCTACACCTGTAGAAAAAGATTTTCGAGGAAGACACTATGCAGATTTGAAGAAGTGTACAGGATGTACACTATGTGCAATAGAGTGTCCGTCTAACTGTATAACAATGGAGAAGCTTCCAGAAAACATTAAGTTAAAGCATAATCCTAGAGGACTATACCCAAATATTAATTACATGTCATGTGTATTTTGCTATAGATGTGTAACAGTATGTCCTGTAGATGCATATATAACAACAAATGAATATAGGCTGTCCTCCGTGAAGGAAGTTTTTTCAAGGGAGCTCACTCTACAAACAGTAAGAGAGTGATGGACTATGGGAATAGAGGAACAGGTAATGCTCTTCATAACAACAATAGTGCCTATATTTATAGTGTCAATCATACTCTATTTAATACGTATATTAAAAGGGCCGACCGTTCCAGACATGGTAATAGCAATTGATGCTATATCTTATGACATAGCAGTATTCCTAGCAGTATTGGCTATATACTTTAAATCCCCTATTCTGATATCCTGTGTTATAGTGTTTGTGCTATGGGCCTATGCACTTGATGTGTATGTAGCTAAATACCTTGAATCTAAGGAAATAGGTGAGTAGAATGATTAACGAGATCCTTATAATAATTGGCGAAGTGTTGATAGCAATAGGAGCTATATGCGACCTTATTGCTGCAATAGGTATGAATAGATTTCCAAACTTTTTTGTAAGACTCCATGCCCTAACCGTAGGGGCTATAGGTGGAGCATTTGTGCCATTAATAGGTGTTACACTACTTTCATTAGGTGCAGAATTCTTAGGTGTCTATAGATTCTTTATGGCTGGAGCCTCAATTGTTTCAGCGATACTGCTTCTCTTTCTAGCACCTGTAGGCTCACACGCTATTGCGCGTGCAGCACACAGATCTAAGGCAGCCATTGTATATCCCAAGGTTATAGATCGTTTAGAGGAGGATAGAGAGAGGGGTGTTATAACATGATGTTACACTATATATTGATGGCCTTGTCAGCTCTCCTATCAATTTCAGTAGTATATCTAGCTATAGTGGAGCGTGACTTGATTAAGGCAGCAATATTCTCTGCAGTACAGAGTGCGTTATACGCATTTCTATACTATCTACTTATGGCGCCAGACATATTTTTAACATACATACCTGTTGGCGTAGGCCTTTATACTGCTTTAATACTGATATTGATTAAGAAAACCGAACGCTATGAAGGTGAGTAAATATGGGTAATACACTACAGGTAGTAATAATAATATCGTTAACTCTAATGGTTATCGGTCTAGCTATGGTTTTAGCAATGGGTGGGTTTGGATTTACAGTACCTCCAAGTAGTGTTAGAAGCCTAGCTACAATATTTCTAAATACAACATTTAATCTAGATACAAAATACCGGTATGTCAGTGCAATGTCTCCGGAGGCTGTTACAGCAATTGTCTGGGACTATAGAGGGCTTGATACACTATTTGAGACCTCTGTAATGTTTATAGCAATTGTAGGTGCTCTTGCAATCAGTAGAGGAGCTAGTGAAAAATTGTTGAAAGGTTTTTCTAAAACAAGAGGAGGAATGTCATTGATAGTGAAAACCATTACCAGGATAATAATAGTTATGATCGCATCAGTTGGACTCTCAATAACTCTACATGGTCATTTAACGCCTGGTGGAGGCTTCCAGGGAGGAGCAACAATTGCAGTTGCCCCAATGCTTCTCATTATAACATTTTCAATATACCTATTCTCAAAAATGATTACAGTAAGTAAAGCTGTAACACTAAGGAGTATAGGTCTAATTGGTATAGCTCTATCAGCATTTATTGTACTAATTATTGCAATACTCCATGGCGATTTAGCATATATATTCCAGAACCAACCTAAGCTTTATTCACACTATGGCCTACCATCCTATGCTGAGGTTATGGTGTTAGGAGGAACATTACTGCTCTTTAATACATTTGAAACACTCGCAGTAGCATTTGGTTTTACAGCACTATTTATATTGTTTATACTTCCAGAAGAGGTTGTAAAGGATATTATTAAAGGTGAAGAGTGATGGAAGTAGAGCCATTCTTATTCAATATAGTTGTACTCTCACTATTTGTAAATATCGCTATGTCACTCTATGGTGTGTTTGTGAGACCTAGTCTAATTAAAAAAATAATTTCACTTACAATATTTAGCGATACAATAAATACACTTGTCATAGTGGTTGGTTTTAGACACGCCATACCAAATCCAATACCCCCAGTAGTTATAGAAATCCCCCCACCGCCACAGTATCTTAGACAATTCGTTTTGCAAGCTGTAGATCCTTTACCCCAGGCACTTGTATTAACTGCTATAGTAATAGGACTGGCTGTATTACTATTTCTAATGTTTACAACACTTCAAATCTATAGAATATATGGAACAACAGATGTAAGAAAGATTTCAAGGTTGAGGGGATAGAATATGGGTAGGCTATATAGAGCTATACCAGTATCACTACTTGTTTTTATAGTATATATAGTGTTTACAGGGGCTATTACACCCTATGATATAATTACTGGAGTCTTGGTGAGTATTGTGATAGGCATAATTACAGCCAATATTGTTATATCTAACCCATACAAACCATTTGATCCAAGACGCTGGGCACACACTATAGTCTATACTTTGTATTATTTCTTTGTGGCCGAGGTTAAGGCTCATATTGACGTAATTAAAAGAATTTTAAGTCCTAAAATGCCAATAAATCCGGGTATAGTTAAGATTCCCATAAGGGTTAATAGTGACTATGCTATAACAGCTGTAGCTAATTCAATAACAAATACTCCTGGTACTGTAGTAGTTGAAATAGATGAGAATGGAAAGTACTTCTATGTTCACTGGATCGATGTTAAGAGAATTGATGAAGAGGGAGCATATAGGTCAATATCATATATTTTTGAAAAGTATGCATCTAAGGTGTTTGATTAGAGGTGTATGATGATGGTAGTACCAGACATTACTTATGGGCTTATTCCACCAATGCTTATATCCTTTTCATTTATAACTCCTCTTCTTTCACTTATGATTAAAAGCAGAAGATTTTTTATAGTCTACGCATCGACATTGGGGTTCTTAACGTTTATGTTATCACTACTAGTGGCAATTAATGTATTTAGAGAAGGGGTAGTAATCTATCCATTTGGTGGATGGCCTCCTCCAATAGGTATAGCATATATTATAGATAAGCTTAATGCCACTATAGCATTACTAGCTGCACTTATATTCCTGCTATCAATTATTTCAAGCTCTATTTACCTTGGATTCTATCAAAAAGCGTCAACCTTGGCTTACTTTTATACAATTGTGTTAGCAATTTTTGCAGGAGCTATAGGGTCTCTATACACAGGTGATATATTTAATCTATTTGTTATGATGGAGGTAATGTGCATCGGTCTCTATACAGCTGTTGCATTTCATAGAAGTAAGGCTGAGGCTATTGAAGCGGCAATAAAATACTCCTTTGTAAGCATTATTGCTTTAGTTCTATACCTTTTTGCAACTATCCTATTTTATAGCGGATTTCAGACGCTGAATATGGCTGACCTAGCTCTAAAGGCAAGGGGTAGTATAGATGGACTTATAAGTGGTGGCTTCTTTGGAAACTATTTTGTGGACTTGATATTTGCCTTAGCATTGACTATATGGGTCTTTACATTAGAGTCAGCACTAGTTCCCAATCACTTTTGGCTACCTGATGCCATTTCTGAAGCACCTACACCTATTTCAGCAATATTTCCTGTAGCTGAATCTGTTGCAATATATGTTGTTATAAGGTATATGTTTACAATATTTGGACCTAATTCAATTATTGCTGAGGGGCATGTAAGAAATACAATATTACTATTTCTCCTTATACTAGGGTCTATAGCATCTATTATTGGAGGTATAATGATGGCTGTTCAGAGGGATGTGAAAAGACTTTTAGGGTATAGCTCAATAAGTCATATAGGCTTTATATACATGGCTATAGGTTTAGCATTATTTACTGGTGTAATGCATAGAGCACTTATAGCCTCAGTATTTCATATGATTAACTATGTTATATCAAGCTCACTATTATTTATATCACTCATTAGTATTGAGAAGATTACAGGTAGTAGAAATGTAGATGCATTAGCGGGTTTAGGTAGGTTCTTACCACTAGCGGGATTTAGTATTGTTATAGGTGTTTTAAACTTAATAGGAATTCCACCGCTTGCTGGATTCTATAGCAAGTTCATGATATATCAAGTTGCTTTAGAGGCTTCACAGCCAATAGTGGCAGCAATCACTATCGTAGCAACTGCTATAACTTTAATGGGCTATATGAAGCTTCTGTACATAGTCTTTGGAAAGCCAAGCATGGGTGGAGAGAAGCCTAGAGAACATCTAGCAGCCTCAATTCCAGCACTAATACTTGCATTAATATGTGTGGTACTCGGTCTATCACTAACTGTAGGATTCATAAACATCTTAGAGGATGTAGCAGCATCTGCATATAGCTATGAACCATATGTTAGAGTTTTTTATGACTATATGAAGATGCTCTTCCCTAGATGAAAGAGGTGAATAATTTTGGGCACAATAGTATCAGATCCATTTACAGTCACACTTATAGTAACTGGCACCATGCTGCTATTGACAATAATCATATATACTATGGTTCTATCTATTAGAAGGGCTAAAACATCGCAGCTTGGTGAGGAGATGTATATAGGTGGGGAGAGTGAAGATATATTGTCATTGAAGGTTCCAAGCGTACTGGCTCTGTATTGGGGGATTGTAAGAAGGTCTTGGAGAAAAGCCTTTGACATACTCAGAGATGTTGTTCATAGTGGCATATTAAATGAATGGTATGGTTATATGACTATGTGGTTAAGCCTCTTATTACTACTTTCACTTATAGTTATACTTATACGTATGTATATACATTAGATGGATGGGTGATGTGAATGGATCTACCTCTGCTACTATTTTCAGTCATTGTATTTCCAGGCCTTGTATTCATATCATCGCTAGCACTATTTAGTGAGTGGCTATATAGAAAACTCACTGCTAGAATGCAGAATAGAATGGGGCCCTCATACACAGGGCCTATAGGTGTTATTCAGCCATTTGCAGATTTAGTTAAACTTCTTTTTGCTAAAGAAATTAAAAAACAGCGCTATTCAGCTATAGGTATAGCTGAAATAGGGCTCATCATATCAATATCCTCTATAATAGCATCACTTCTCCTACTCCCTATATCGCCACTAAGACTTGCATCACCATATGATATAATAGTGTTTATTTACTTCTATGCAGTTTGGCACACCATAGGAATAATCATAGCAGTACTGGCATATCCAAATCCATTTACAGTAGCAGGACTATCGAGACTTATAGCAATAATAGTTGTTGTAGAGCCCACAATATTTATGGCGCTACTAATACCAGTGCTACTTACCTCAAATATGGGTTGCATACCTCAGTATTCTATATTTTGTGCAGCAACATGGTCATGGAAACTATGGCTGGAGTCCCCCCTCTCATTTATAGCCATGGTACTAGGCCTCATATCAATGTTCATAGCATCTCAAGCCAAGCTAGGACTAAAACCTTTCGATATACCTGAAGCAGAACAAGAGCTTATAGCAGGACACATAACAGAGTACTCTGGAACTCTACTTGCACTATATAACCTATCCCACGACATTAAATTAGCATTTACAGCACTAATAATAGCATATCTATTTCTCGGAGGCCCCTATCCATATAGACACTTAAGCCTAGCTGGTATTGCACTACTTATATTAAAGTACCTTATATCATTAATGATTCTAACAGTTATTAGATCATCGTTTGGTAGACTTCGTATAGATCAAGGACTAATCATTGTATTAAAATATGGTCTAATACCATCTATCATTGGACTATTAATAGCGTTAATGGAATTGCTTCTCTAATTTAATTTAATACATTTTCTTCAAACAAGCAATTAATTAATGAAGAGATAAGATTTTTAATCTGAGGATTCATTTCTAGGCCTATATCCAGCTTACTAACAACTATTCCCATTATCACTATCTCAACATCTTTTAGTTCCTCCATTATCAGTTTTAAGAGTAATGGTAATGGAAGAGCATGTGTTGAATACGGCATGTAATTCTGAACTTCATTTATATTTAGTATAATAATTGAAGCAGGATCTAAACCACTAGCTATAGCAGCATCAATTAATACAATTTTCTTTATACCATCCTCTAATATCTCCCCAATACAGTTTTCAATACCATATTCACATATAAGTGTCTTAATCAATTTGGAGGATTCTAGTTCTTTACACAACTCTATTGCAGCTCTATCATCGCTTCTCAGTTCGCTGCCTATGCATACTACTGTAAATCCTTCTAGTATCTTCTTCTTTAGTATATAGCAGGCCTCATCTCTAGTTAGAACTTTCATTAGGATTCTCCCAGCTTAAGTCTTAACTAAATTAAGTATTTTATCGATTAATATATTAAGGTAGGATTGAGCATGCTTTAATATTGCTTTAGTGTTTCCAATAGTCTCTTCAAAGTTTTGAATAAATGGTATGTAGCCTAGAATCTCAACACTATATGCTTTAGCTATATCTCGTATAAATTCATTGTTGCTACACATATTACACAATACACCTAGGGGCTCTATCTTCTCTTTTCTAATTAAGCTTAATAGTCGTTTTGTAGAGATTATTGATAGGATGTTCTGGCCTGTAATTATTAGAGGCTTAGTGATGTGTGGATTAACACTATTTAGCAATAAGAGAAGTTCTAGTACTTCATCTGAAAGACCTGGTGGTGTATCTATTACTAGTATCATGCTATTCCAATTTATAATTGCAAGTAGTTCTCTTATTGTATTAACAATATCACTGCCCCGGAGGGGTAAAGCTGCATCTCTTGTAAAGAATGCTATACTCATAAACTCTAACCTTTCTGTAAGTTTAAAAGGCTTAATTCCCTTTATCTCCTCTAGCTTAACAGAATGTATATCAATTCCAAGAATAGTGTGAAGGGTGGGGTTTGTTATATCAAGGTCGAGAAGTCCCGTGGCAATACCTATATCAGATAGTGCTAGAGATAACATTGATGAAATAGTTGACTTGCCAACACCACCCTTGGGGCTAATAACAGGTATTGCTAGCTTCAATGATGAAAGACGTGAATGAATTGCAAATATTCTATAGTCTTGCTGCATAACTACATCTCACTGTGGATATACTATTACACTAAGACCTCTGCCACGAATAATTTCAAAGTCGTGGGAGCCACAATGGGGGCATGAGATAAAGCTATGTATGATTTCAGGTATGAAGTGAATCATCTCTAATTCATCAGCCGATACAGTATTTGTGTTAAGACTCCATATAGAATTGCATCTATTACACTTAAATTCAGCTTTTTCTTTAACCAGTTGATATTTTACTACCTCAATATTTTTCTCATTCTTTAAGATATTGAGAAGTTCATTAAAGGCATACAAAAGTATCTCCTCATCAACTTGCTGAAGCTCTCCTAGAACAACCTTAACATAATTTACTCTATTTATCCCACTTTCTAATGCCTTATACTCAATCAGCTTTATAATGGCTTCAGCTAGCGCCCACTCATGCATGGATGTACACATCTAGTGATAACTAAGGTACGCCTATTATAAAGTTAACCAATTTGAGTAGTTATGGTAATGAGAGTTACAGCGGTAAATTGCCAGGGTTTTTACGCTACTTATGGTGAAAAGATCTTTAGCTAGATAATATAGACTCTGTCACTATATTAATTAACTCATTTATGTAATTAATTGCATTAAATATTTTATCTAGGTGAATACTAACCTCTATTGTTATAGAGAGCTCTATATTTTCTGAGGCTAGTATTGCAATAATTATCTCATATCTACGAAGATCATAGCCTATAGTACTTCCTCTAATAATCATTATTGGGAATCCTTCTACCATTTTATCCTCCGTTCTATCCAATACTATACTCAAACTGAAGAGTTTCTGTATTAGTTCTTCAACATTTATTTGGTCCACCTTAATTGTAGTATGTATTCCAAGCTTCACATTCCTGTCAATGAAGCTTTTTTTAGGTAGAACTTTATTTAGCTGAAGTAGTGAATTGTCTAAGAAGGTCTTCATGTTTTTTAAAATAGTATCGTTAATTTCAACAGCTATGCTTATTATACTACCATTCTTGGCGCTATTGAAGAATTTTACTTCAAAATCTTTACCGACGATAATAACCCTATTACAGAATGGACGATCTATAGCTATGGATAGAGCATTACCTTTAAATAGTGAATATATACCGTAGCAGAACTCATCTATATACGAATCATCGATGAAAGTCTTCAATACCATGTATAGGGTTTTTGATAGGTTAGAAACATGGACATTAAAGTAGTTAATGACTATTCTACCCCATCTGCAGTACTTATTTGAATAGGTTTAAAGTGTGAGAATATATTTGTTGCACAAATCTTTAATGACAATGTATCTGATATTGCAACACCTAAAGAGGGGATGCCATACACAACATAACCATGTGGTATGATGATTAGTGAGGCTAGCGTTAAAAGATCTTCTTCACCATCTACTAGTATAAGAGAGTCTACACCCTTCTTAAAACACCTATATATTGCATCTAAACATGTCTTCGATATATAGCCTGGAGGATTTCTACATGTCTCAATATACTTAAACTTTTTCTTGATTTCATCAAAGTTTACATCTAAATGCCGCAGTGTTCTACCGTCTATAATACAGAGTCTGGGGACCCCAATATACTTTACAAAGGTTTCACAGACATAGTCGCCAACAACTATTATATTGTATAATTCTGAATAGTATTGTGAGCGAAGGGTATATGCTATAGCTTCTCGTGATCCAGTTAAGAGTAGCGTTCCATGTTTGAGATAGATATAGGGTTTTGATAAAGTTTCCCGAAAAGTAGGAGGCATCTCGTATACTATAGACATGTTGATACCATTGAGGTTCTGCTATATGTTAAAAACTATATATACATCATTGTCTTCTATAGTCCAATGCTTTGCTCCATTTGGTATGCTATTCAATAGCACTATTTCTTTAATGCGTGTCTCTCTTTCTATATATTGTCTATGTCTCACTATAGCCTTATTCATAATTTCAGAGGGTGTAAACACTATTGCTGAATCAATTATATGATCAACAGATAGGTTAATCTCTTTTCTAAACATTTGTATCCTCCTTATAAAGTCTCTAGCAAGACCCTCTAATACCACCTCCTCATCAATTGAGGCATCTAAATAGACTTCAATAGGAGAGTCCATAATCTTAACCATATTATCTATAGACACATTCTTATCGGTTACAATAATGTCTTTAATATTGGCATAGATTTGAACAACATTCTTTGCTCGATCAAATACTTTAATCTCAGCAGGATTCTTTAACACAATTACAGCCTTCTTTAATGGCCATCTCCTCTTTATATTGTTTTTAGCCCTAATGCTTAAAATTTCTTCAGATACGTTGAATAGAAGTGTTACAACCCTCCAGTATGTCTCATTTAGTATGCTCTCCTCTAGAGAGGGCCACGACTCAAGATGTACGCTACTTTTTACTGAGGATGGAGGTGTATATTTTTTAATGAAATACTGATACAAATACTCAGTAATGAATGGAGCAAATGGTGCTAGCAGTTTAATTACTACTAATAGTGATATATACAGTGTAGCGTAGGCAGATCGTTTTTCTGCGACTTCTTCCTCAAGCCATACACGAGGTCTTATGACGGTTATATATCTATGGCTAAGAGTTTCCACTATAAAGTTAAATATACTTCTCACAGCCTTATGAAGCTCATTTGACTCAATAGATTGACCCACATCCTTTATTAGATTATTTAATTCGTATAGTAGCCAATAATCTATAGGTAGAAGATGGGCTAAATCCCTATCGATGGATGAAGCATTCCATTTATCGAGCTCCATATATGTATCAGCAAAATTTATCGAGTTCCACAATATATCAAGATTGCTCTTTATGTCTCTAACCTCATCTGGGTCAAAGTTTATGTTGTCCCATGGTGCAGCCTTTGATATCAGGTACAGTCTTAGGGGATCAGCACCATATTTTTCCATGAAGTCATAGGCCCATATAACATTCCCCCTACTTTTGCTCATCTTCTTTCCATACTTATCAAGTATAAGGCCTTGACAAAGTACAGCTCTATATGGTGTTGAACCGTATAGAGCCACAGATGTAAAGAGCAATGTATAGAACCATCCACGAGTTTGATCGATAGCCTCTGTTATCCAGTCGTATGGAAATAGTTGCGACATTTTTTCAATAAGATCTATTTGATTAAGGGAGGCTGTATGGGCCATACCACTATCAAGCCATACATCTACGACATATGGTTCTCTAAACATTTCACTTCCACACTTAGGGCACTTAATTACTATGGAGTCGATCCACGGTCTATGGACATCCTGTAGAGGGGTGTTTATATATATGTACAACTCCTCTATACTTCCAATTACTATTCTATATCCACATTCTTTACATGTCCATATTGGTAGAGGTGTACCCCAATATCTCTCTCTAGATATACACCAGTCACGAGCATTGTTAATCCAATCTTCAAATCTCTTACCAGCCCAATCAGGATACCACATAACCTTCTGATTTTCCCTAATCATTAAACTCTTTATAGGATCTATACGTATAAACCATTGTTTATCTGCATAATACATTAATGGTGTTTCACAGCGCCAACAATGTGGATATTCATGCTCAACCTCACTTACATATACCATTAGATTCTTTTGCTTCAAATCTTCAATGACAAGGGGATTTACATCTTTAAACCACTTGCCAGCATATTTTCCTGCATCACTACTGAATATACCATTCTTCTGTATTGGTTTAAAGAGTTTAACATCATATTTTTTACATAGCTCAAAGTCCTCAGGACCATGGGCAGGCGCAATATGTACCACACCACTCCCTTCATCCATACTAACCCATTCAGCTATAAGAATACGGTGGTTTGCAGGTTCATGGTTTTCGTGATCTGGAACTTCATCTTTTAGTGGATGAATATACTTTCTGTTGAATAATAGTGACCCTAAAAATGCATCCACTATTGTAAACTCCTTTAACCCAATCTCATTTATAAAGCTCTGTAGTCTCTTTTCAGCAATAATCCAGTATTCATCTTTCACTCTAATCTTTACATATCTTTCATTAGGATGTACGGCTAAAGCTTCATTGGCGATGATGGTCCATGGCGTTGTTGTCCAAGCAATCATATAGGTAGATGGTTCATCAGCCAGCTGTATCTTAAAATAGAGGCTAGGATCTTTTGTAGTTTTATATCCTAGGGCTACCTCATGTGAGCTTAGAGCAGTTTCACACCGTGGGCATACAGGTACAACTCTTAGATCCTCATATAGATAGTTCTTTTCCCACATAGCTTTAAGAAATCTCCATACAGATTCAATATACTTTATATGTCTTGTTTCATATGCATTGCTATAATCTAGCCAGAGTCCTAGCCTTATACTTGTTTCTGTCCAATGCTTAATATAGAAGTCAACAAGTTTCTGACACTCATTAATAAATCTATCGATACCATAATTCTCAATATCCTTCTTACTCCTAAATTTTAGATTCTTCTCCACCTCCAATTCAACAGGAAGTCCCTGTGTATCCCAACCGCCTTGATCCCATACACAGAAGCCTTTCATCCTCATATATCTTAGAATAACATCTTTAAATGTTCTCCCTCTCGCATGCCCTACATGCATAAATCCATTGGCTGTTGGCGGCCCCTCTAAAAACCTAAAGATAGACCTATTTTCACTACATGTACTTTTCTTAATTTCCTCATATATTCTATTTGTTCTCCAAAAGTTAAGTATGTGACTCTCGACAGCTTTAGGGGAATATCTCCCTTTAATGGACGGTGTTAGGGATAATGTTATCACCCCAACTCTACATATTATAATGATTCTAATAGTTTTTAAACTTAGATATGGTGGCCAGCATTATTCAGCATATTTTTGAGCCTGGTTTTACTTCGCTAATAACTGTTAATAATGATGGTTTATCTGAGTCGCATGTAGCCAGAATCATGCCTTGGCTTTCATAACCCATTATTTTCTTCGGCTTTAGATTAGCAACTACTATTACGTATTTCCCTAGAAGATCATCTGGTTCATACCACTCTGCTAAACCTGCTATAATCTGACGGACCTCGTCACCTAAATCTACAACTAGTCTTAAAAGTTTTTTTGAACCTGGAATCTGCTCAGCCTCCTTGACAAGCCCTACTCTAAGGTCAATCTTCTGAAATTCACTAATATCTATGAGGCCAGTAGATGGTGTAGGTGTACCCATTTTGGTCACACTTCAAGTATAGTGTTTATCTTAGTATTGGAGTAAAAAGTGTTTTTGTTACCCTCTATTGGAGGTGTAGTATGTGAGAGAGTAGTGCAATAATCAACGGTAGTGTTAGGTTATCCTCGGGGCTAAATAGCTCTACTGCAATGGCGGCTAAGGCTATCAGTACGGCATTAGCTATATTATTATCTATTAGAAAACAGATTACTGTGTATATGATAAATGCTATAGCAATTGAAATAGTTGTATGTTTAAAGATTTTTTTTAATTTTCCCATAGTTAGAAGAGTGATTACAGCTGTTATAGAATCTACAATAGCTAATGCTAGTATGCCATATATTGTTGGAAGTAATCCAAATAAAATATAGGAGAGTGTTATGGAGATGATACCAAATGTTATGCCTATATATCCGTATTTCTTCTCATACTCCCTTTCAACACTAGCTATAAACTCTATAAACCTCTCTTCATGTTTATCAAAAACACCATCTACACCTCGAAGAATATCAGATACATTCTTCATCCCTATACTTTCACTAATATACTCTATAATTCTCTTTCGAAAATCTTTAAACATTTTTAATGAGGTTGTATAGACTTTTGGTACCTTTATCTGTAGACTATTTATGAATGCACTTACAAATGTTAGAAGAGCATATGTGAATATTGTAGCATCATAGGGAAATCCAATGTCCATAAAAATTTGTCGGTAATAAGGAGTTAGAGGTATAATTAAGGTTAGGGTAAACAATAGATGGAGCATCTTTCTAAGGATCTCACCTTTAATGCTCTTAATTACATACATGCTATATCATCCTATCCATTCATGGTGTTCTCTATAGTTTCTTATATGGTGATAGCCCTTATATGATGATGTTATTTTAAGGCTTAAAAGCTTGTTCACTTATGGTTATACTGCTACGCTACATCACGGTATTGTAAAGAATTGAGATGTATCGACGTATTTCTCGGAGCTGACTTCTCCTTTCTTATGTTTATAAGTTGTCAAGCTGTTACCAGAGCCTGCTACTATAAACTTCTTTAGCTTTTCTAGTATTTCATTGTGATGTTCCCTAGTTTTTCTACGCCAAGCCTCATAGTCACTAAATATTAGTGGTGTTATTACGTGTTCTACATATACATCAGCAATTGGACAGTTGTATATACAGAGTCTACAGCTTAGACACTTTGTTTTACTTAGAACTATAGGTCTATATAAATTAGTGCCTTCACTTCTTTCTATTACCTTAAGTGCTCCACTTATACAGTTAGTTTCACAAGATCTACAGCCTGTACAGAGATGCCATCTAAAAAAGAGTTTTAGTATGTCAACTAGTTTCTCTACATCATTCTTATTTTGATAGCTAAATACAATTTTATTAACATTTATGTGTACAGAACATGAATTCCAGTATATACTGGCTTTTCCATCCTCTATGGAGTAGCTCTTGGGGCAAATTATAGGTATCTGCTCTATCAGAAAGGCTAGATCTAGAGATCTATCAAATGTTATCTCTACATATGACTCTGCCCACAGTGGCTCTGCAATTCCTATTGGTGACATTCTACTGAATGTATCTCTCCAGTTATCTATTCTATCTACTATACTAAGTCTCTTAGCAATCATTGTTCGATATCTTGCAGGAGCATTCCACCGCCATAATCCATAGTCTATCCACTCCCTTGGTTTATCTAGCCTATTAGCCCAATACGTTAAAACTTCTAGCCACCTGCTCCATAGATCTAAGTGTGTTTTAGATACAAGTTCTAGTTCAGCTAATGTTGATGCTGGACACATAAAACATCCTATTCTTTCAAATCCTGTAAAATAGAGAGGGTTTGGTGAAAGTCTGTGTCTGAATATATATAGCCATACCTCTAGCTGGGACCATTCATTTATGGGCGATATATTAAGTAGTTGTGGAGCCCATCGAAGTCTCCATATCCTAGGGCTACGTGCTCTATCTATTGATTCAAGTGCTCTCTGACCAACAATATTTAGTGCACCGGTTTTCCATAACTTATTGGCTACTCTATGTAGTGGAGTAAGCTTACATGTTTTACAACACCATCTATAGTCTCTTCCAGGTATCCCAAGGCTATATACAGCCCTCCAAAATACATCATTAGCTGAAGCTTCTATGAGCTTCAGACCATATCTCTCAATAGTTCTATAGACTGTATCTATGGTCTCTGGAAGCTCTATTCCTGTATTATTGAATAGTATTTTCGGCTCTAAACTAAGGGATAGGGCTAGATGTAATGAGACTAGACTATCTTTACCCCCACTAAATGAGGCTATTAATGGCCTTGATATTTTTTCATACATTACTGAGATGAATTTCTTTGCCTTAGACTCAATGATATTCATATACTCTTCATGCGCCTTTAACACATCCTCTAAAGAAGATCTCTTACTAGGTTCAGAGTATTCTTTTTCTGATTCTACATAATCTCCATTCCACCAGCTATATACAATCACCCTATTATTACCAACTGAATATCCGAGTCCTGTAATTTTACCTGATGGTCTTACTAATAACACCTGCTTATATGGCGCAATATTCTTATCTATTCTAATTTTATCCATTGGTAGACAGCGTCTTTTATCTATAATGGCTTTTTCAACAATATCTGGATCTATTGAGAGAATTCTCATGGCACCTACTTTCGATAATCGGAAGCGCCATTTCCTAAGAAATGGATCAAAGTAAAGCCTTCCTATCTGTATGCCATCCACATATACCTCCTTCATTTCATCGAAGTAGGGAGCTTTATTTAGCAATACAATGGATCTTCCTATTAATGAATTAAAACCTTTATCAGTACCAAACTCATATAGATATCCAATATACATATTCTGAATATCTTTTTCAAAAGCAAGTCTCGCATCACCAGGATCTGAAAGAGGTATTCTCCTACACCTAGAGCCACAAATTGGACAATCTGGTTGTAGAAGTGGCACATTACAATATAAACACCAGTAGATCTTCTTTACCTTAGGCCATACAATTCTTCTAGGCACAAACCTACACCTAGCTATAGTATGTACTTCAGCTTAACTTCAAATTAAATTGTTACTAGAGTCTATAAAGCCTAATAATTCTAATTCTAGTAAACAGCAATAGAACCGTATTACCAATGCTAAAATATTTTAGTCCATACACAATTTTCTAACATCTATAAAGTTTCAATCAATATTAGAAGAAATTTAAAGATTATGGTACTGTAATGTTTGATAAAGTACATTCTGAGGAGGGAGAAAAGATTAATGGAAATAGCTAAGTATCTGTTGTAGATTATTTTAACCAGCACATTGATTCTTTACATTGCCTTTAAGGAATATTTGTTCTTTTAAAATTACATGACCGATATTCATACCATGCAATATACCTTTAACTAATACTTAGAAGAATTGAAGATATTTAATTGTGGCGGGCCCGAGGGGATTTGAACCCCTGACCACCGGCTCCGAAGGCCGGCGCTCTAATCCTGGCTGAGCTACGGGCCCATCAATATATAGCTTTAAGGATTTTTAATTTTGCTTGAATTCTGGCTTTCTATAGTAGAAATAATTCTCAAACTATCTTTGATACTAAACACACTTACACACTACGTCTTGTAACATAAATGTATTGGAATTTTGGGCTAAACACTCATGATATATCATTTAAATTTGTATTTCTTAAATGTAATACTGTTTATCATCGTAATAAAATACATATTTCGAACACCTACTTCCTACCAAGTTTTTAGTGCTAGCGTTATGTATAACACGATTTCCCCTATATCCTTCACCTATTAGGGGTAGTAAGTATAAATCAGACTCGGGTTCTCACATCATTTTATCAGAAGCAGCAGGCCTTACATCACCACTATAAGGTTTTAGGTAACGGATTAAAAACTAAATGTGAAATGCAGTAGAACCTTATACAAAACATATTATGGATAGGCTGTCTGTACCGGAGAGAGCTAAAGTAACAAGGTAGTTAAACCAATTTAGCTAGTAGAAGTCGTAGGCTTCATAGATAAGTGCAATGGGTTTACTTTATGGATATATTAATTTTTAACCCCACTCTACTTTGTGAGATTAGGGAGATAAGCTTTATAGATCTTAATATAGGTAAAGCGGTATATTTGTTGAAAGGTAGTTATAGAGATGTTGAAGTTTTTAGTTAAAGACTAAAACTATATTTACTATCTTTCTACATTTTACCTCTTAGGTTGCCAACTAATGGCTTTAATTGCACAAAATGCACGTGATATCGATGCTATTTTTAGCTAAACTTAAGAATGCTCCTATAAAAGCATTTTTAACAGTCTTTGGTAACAATCTTTTTTCTCTAGTTCTTTTTGGTTCTTATGTTAGAAAAGAGCCTAAACATGACAGCAATGTTGATGTGCTTGTTGTTCTAGATGTTGTTAGTGATAGATATGAGCTTCAAAAAACTTCTTAATAAAGCTGAAGATATTCTAAACCTATATTTGATGAGTTTAGCATCTGTGGTTTAAATCCAATCTTATCACCCTATAGTATTGAGTAGAAATCAAGCTTTAGTTACAAGACCTCTCTATATAGATATTGTATTTGATGCTAAAATTCTGTATGATAGAGATACCCTTATGGGTAATATTCTTAAGAGATTTAGAGAAGCTAATAAACCTGGTGCTGAAGGAAAGAGAAATCTATAGGTTTCTACCGTCTATACTAGACACTTATTTCTATCGATTTATTAAATATAGAAACAGAATGAAATCAGAGTATAGAATTTAATTCCAAACATCTAATTTTAGTGGAGATGAAATTCTATAGAATGGTTAATTCCTAACATGTTAAGGGATAGATCTTTAGCTATTAGTGGTGTCCATATGCCAAGGAGTTAAGAAAACTGTATTCCCAATATAGCTAAAACCTATTTTGTAGTCTACAGATTTGTAGGTATAGTTAAAAAACGTTGGTAACAAAATTGTATTTAGTGATAAAAATCATAATATGGGATATTTAAAATGCTTTAATTCAAAGATGTTTATATAGTAGATTTCTATGTAATAGGATTTATTTAGAAGTGGATATTCTTTTCTAGAATTAGCGATGCTACTTCCTCATATGATTTTGGGCCTTCCATAGGCCCCCTTCTACCAACCTTGATTGCTGCAGCAGCATTTGCAAAAATGAGGATTTTCTCTAAATTCCAACCATTCAAATAACCATATATGAAGGCTGCATTAAATACATCTCCAGCCCCAGTGGGATCTACTTCACCTACAGGAAATGCCCGGGCTTCAATAATTATTCCATTGCTTGTTAGTGCTATAGAGCCTCTTCGCCCCCTCTTAACAACAATTAGTTTAGGGCCTAGATCAAGTGCCCTATAGGCAGCTTCATTAATATTGGTAATACCCGTAATTGATATAAGCTCATCTTCACCAATAAGCAAAATATCGGTATTTATAAGTATTGGGTGGAGCATCTCTTTAATTTCATCAATGGATGCAAGTTCAAGTCTGATGTTAGGGTCAAGAGAAACTATAGTACCACTAGCCTTAGCTAATGTGACAGCTTTTTTGCATGCATTTTTAGTAGAGCTGCTTATATATAGAGTTGACCCAGAAATGTGGAGGAGCTTAGCTCTAGCTATATACTCTAGATCAACATCTTCTGGCGATAGTTTTGCAGAGGCAGAGTATTTTAAATTAAATACAAATCTCCTACTACCATCGGATCTATATGCCACAAAAGCCATACCAGTTATGGAATCTTTGTCAATTCTAATCCTTGAAATATCAACACCATCACCTCTAAACCTCTCTAAAAGCATCTGACCAAAATCATCATCACCAACAACACCAATAAAGCCTGTTCTTAGACCTAAGCGAGCACAAGTATCAATTGTTATTGCAGGAGCACCACTTGGAAAAGGACCAATATACTCTCCAGGCACAGTATGCATTACATCTCTTTCTTTTCGAACAAATTCTACAAGTAATTCGCCAAGTGATATTACATCAAAAGACATATAATTCACACCAATTAATCTAAGGATACAAAAGTATTTTATATTTTGAGGATTTAAACTAGCTTTCAAAATTCTCTAGTAATAGATAGAACTGTATGTCGTTCGTATTTTGTTTAAAGCATCTGGGTGATAGGTATTGTTGAACTGTCTCTAGATTTCTATCTCTTCTCGATTATCTTTGGCTGCATTTAATTTCTGCACTATCTATACTTCAAGTCTATTTACATAGATTTATAGACAACGGTTAGCAGCTCAGTGGCAATAAAGCTTTCATCTACAGAAAGCTTTAGGTGGTTTAGAGTAGCTACTCTACCATTAAAACCTTTAGCCAGTACCTAACTTCCTGTTGCTAATGTTTATAAAGCTTATATAGACTTCTTTCAGCAAAGCATTAAAAAATAACCAAGCTTCTTAGAACAATATATTTAGATGGAGGTCTTTAAAAGTATAAGTAAAATATATAGAGCGATATCCATGAATTCTATAGATATAGACACTAATTATTTTATAATACTTTTAAATTGGATAAATACAGTATCATCTACTGGGTGAAACAGTATGGAGAGGTTAGGTGTAGGAATACTGGGGGTGGGATTTGTTGCAAAATTTCATCTAAGAGCATTTGCAAATATTAGAAATATTGATGTAGTTGCTATATACTCTAGAACATATGAAAGAGCAAAGGAGGCTGCATTTTACTCTGAACAACTTGGTTTAGGTAGACCTAAAGTATATAGCGATGTATGGGATTTACTACGAGATCCTAAGGTGAATGCCGTATGGATTTTGACTCCAAACGATACCCATGTAACGTATGCTAAATATGTTGCTGAAGAAGCTAAGCAGGGTAAAGGCAATCTAGTAGGTGTTGTTGTTGAGAAACCTCTTGCTAGAAACGTTAAGGAGGCTAAAGAGATGTTGGACGCTATTGAGAAATCAGGTCTTCTGCATGGATATCTAGAGAATCAAGTTTTTATGCCCTCTATTACAAGAGGTAAGGAAGTTGTATGGGGTATAGGTGCAAGATATTCTGGAAGACCATATCTAGCAAGAGCTGCAGAAGAACATGCAGGTCCTCATAATATATGGTTCTGGAAGCCATCCATATCAGGCGGAGGTGTACTTTTAGATATGATGTGCCACAGTCTAGAAGCTGCAAGATATATACTTTACGACCCTAAGAAAGGTAAGGATAGCATAAAGCCGAAATACATATATGGAGAAACTGCTATCTTGAAGTGGCTTAGAAAAGAATATGTTGAGGATCTTAAAAAACGCTTTGGAATAGACTTTTCAAAAGAACCAGCTGAGGATTACGCACTAGCTATAGTAACATACGAGGATGATGAAGGCAATATAATAGTGACAGAAACCAGAACATCATGGTCGTTTGTAGGAGCAGGTCTAAGACTATCATTTGAGGTACTAGGCCCTGAATACAGCCTCTATATAAATACACTACAGCCAGAACTCTTCACATTTATTAGCAGAAATATAAAGATTCCACCATCTGAAGAATTCATAGAAAAACAGAATGCAGAACAAGGATTAATGCCAATAATACCAGATGAAGCTATAACGTACGGCTATCATGCTGAAGATAAACACATGGTAGAATCATTTCTAGCAGGAAAAACCCCTATTGAGAATTGGTACGATGGATACCTAGTTGTCCAGCTAATGATGCATGCTTATCTCTCTGCAGAAAAAGGAGCTAAAATAAAATTTGACCCCAGTCAGGTAGAAAGCTATATACCGCCTTATGCAAGGAGAAAAGATTGAGATATCTCTAACAATAATTAAAAATGCTATATTTCAGGTAAAACTATTTTTACCTCTTCACCTATACTCGAAGAATTGTATACAGCGTCTATTATTGAATGGAGTATAATACTCTGGTACCCCGTTATAGGAGGTTCTCTATCTTCAATAATACTATATATGAATGATTTAACCATTTCAAGAGCCATATTAGTGGATTTTAAAATAGGCTTTGTATCGTATAGAAAGTTCTCTGATCTACTATGGAATGAAATGTCCTTCATGGCTTCATCACCTTTAGCTTCAATACCACCCCTATCACCAAGAACCTTCATATAGCCAACTTCACCTACATGCGATATATTTGCAGCCCATGCAACCTCAAATACCATAGTTAGGCCACCTTCAAATCTTATAAAACCGGTAGCAAAATCTTCTAATTCAAATTTTGATGGATCCCAAGTACCCCAATTAAATTTAATTTCATCAACTACATTACCAAATTTGGTATAAGCCGCACCAGCGACAGATAGTGGTCTTCTATAGCCTGTTACTGTAAGAAGATTATCAATTATGTAGCATCCTATATCGAGAAGAGCACCTCTACCACCTGATAGAGTTTTATCGATAAATGTTGGTGATCCTGGTATACCTCTCCTTCTAATAAGATATCCATAGGCGTAGTAGGGCTCGCCAAGGAGACCCTTTCTATAGATTTCAACAGCATACTGTAGTGCTGGAGAGAATCTACTCCAGTATCCAACCATGATCTTTCTATTCATCTTTTTAGCAATTTTAACAACATCAACCACCTCATTTAAATTTGCCCCAAGAGGTTTGTCAACGAGGACGTGTATACCACTCTTTAACACATCTATAGCAATACTTGCATGCAGACCTGTAGGGGTAACAATACTTGCAGCATCTATCTCCTCCCTATTAATCATATCCATGTAGTCTGTATAGCACTTTGTACTATATTTAGAGGCAACTTCCTCACATCTAGACTTATTTATATCAGCAACAGCAACTAACTTAACATTTGGAACACTAAGTAGTGGAATTAAATGCCTATTTAAACCATGTCCTCCAACACCAATAATTGCATACTTAACTATATTACCACTCATAAACTGCCTCCCTACAGCCTTAAACACTTAAGCTGTTCTTTAGCACAATCAATTAGCTTATCTGGAACATCTATTTTAACTTCTTTACCACTTAATGAAGACTCATAAATACTAGTAAGAATAGCAACATCAATTGCACCCTGTTCTACTGTCGTTATCGGACAGAGAAGAGCTCTGTCATTATTTTCAATAGCTTTTAAAAATCTCCTCCAGACTTCCCTATGGGTACTAACCTGCGGTAATGTTGGTGGTGAGGCTATAAAGAATTCTCTTTCAATTGAAGTCATATAACTCAAACCGGTATTGTCAATCTGTATACCACCTCTATTACCAAGAACAGTATATTCCACCCTATTTTCTTTTATATATGAAGCCCAGCTAACCTCAACATACATGGCAATACCATCTTCAAAGGAGATATAGGCTGAGCCAAAGTCCTCCACCTCAGATACCATACCTTGTTGGGGTGGCTGTGGATAGTTCATACCAAATTCTTCTAGCCTATCACCAAAAACTCTATTTGTATATCCCTTAATACTTACAGGCTTTGGATATCCAGATAGGTAAAGAAGCATATCTATGGCATGTGAAGCAATATCATATACAGCACCACCTTTTGCAAACTCCTTCTTTATAAATGTAGAAGCTGGAGGTATTCCACGCTGTCTAAGTATAAACCCCCTTGCATAATATATCTTCCCTATACCACCTCTATGAATAAGCTTAGCAGCAGTAGAGGCTCTATAGTCAAATCGGCCATTATGTCCTACAACGGCAAATCTATCAACACTATATGTGGTTTCAACTATCTTCAAAGCTTCTTCACTATTTGTAGCCATAGGTTTTTCGATATAGACATGGGCACCATTCTTAAGAGCGTCTATAGCTATCGTGGCATGAAAGGCATTTGGGGTGGCAATAAGCACAACATCAGGATTTTCATTTCTCAGCATCTCTTTATAGTTAATATAGCCCTTACACCCTGTTTTTTCAACAAAAGATTTGACCTTATATTCATCAACATCAACACAAAAATCAACATTAAATCCCAGTTCTTTTATAGCTGGTAAATGAGCTTGTGAAGCTATACCTCCTAAACCTACGAATGCTATACTAATCTTAGGCATGTCTAAAAACCCATTAACCTTTGTAGCTGTCTTAAATAAAAGTATGTGTTCAATAGAACTATGCTACAAAATCCATATATACTAATGTCTTTAGAGGTCTACTAATATAGTTGTTTTATGTTCATGTTTATAGCGATTGGTGTCTCTTTGCTGTTAGGGGATTTTACCCACCATCTCCACTATAAAGCTTTGTATTCAATAGAGAATTTTTATAGAATTCTAAGTAGAGAATTCTTTTAAAGACTTATAGTATAGAGACATTAAAAGTTTAATTTGAGACATAATAAAAATAGTATAGAAAAGAAAATAGTGAAATAATAAAAATCGCTATAAACATATTAAATTTAACCCCAATCCCCTTAAGATACTCTGGATACCCCTATGACAATAATGAGAAATTTAAGTGAGAAAATCTAAATGCTGAATTACCTTGACTATGAATTGGATTTTGAATTATTTTAGTGTAGAAGATCATGTATTCCTGCAGCTCTCCAAAATCTGCCTACAATATTTTCAAGTCCTTCAATTTTTCTTTCTTTAAGCCACAGATTAGAGTATTCTTTAGATAATGCTATGTAGTCTGAAACCTTTATGGTTCCATCAATAGATTTTAATGATGCTTTAAGAAAGTTTTTGATAAAGCTAAGATCTTCTGGAAGTACTACATCCTCTACATATTCTAGTACCTCTTTAATATAATTTCTTAGATTGATAATCTCATCCTTAGATATATATCTGGTAAGCAATTTTGAGATTTCTGTTTTTAGTAGAATGTGCTTAGGAAGCCATATCCCCCATCTAACATCCCATTTTGATATAACAGTATCAACCTCACCAAATAGCTTTCTAACTTTTACCACTTTAGGCTCTTCACCTGTTAGACTCATCCATTTATCTTCCCAGTTACCACTACCTTCTGCATATTCTATTGCTGCTAGCATCAGTGGGTCTAGAAATGAGAAGAGACACTCTGAACCATCATCACCCCATGCGGTTATCAAAAAACCATTAATACCTTCATCTCTTGCTGCTCCTAAGAAATTCCTTAGATTTTCAAGTGCTGTAGGAAAGTCTGGATAGTATCTATTCCAGTTCCAGAGGCCAGGAGCAATAATTTGGTTAAGGCCTTTTTCTTTAAATAGCCTTATCTTTTTTCTAAAATATTCTCTTGTACTTGGTGAATAGTCCCAATTAACTACTACTACCTCCCTCCATATTGGGCTATCTAAAAGCTTTTTCCATATTTCTCTTTCACTCTCTCTAAGATATGCAGCAGCAATCATATCGCCCCATATCATCGGTATCTTGCTTCTAGATTTTACAATTTTAATCATGTTGTAGTGGTGAATTTCATAGAGCTCAGGGCCATTAAATTTTAGTGTTTTGTCGAGACTCCTACCTCTACCTAGTGCCCATGTTTCGTCGCCCCCAATATGGATATACCTACTTGGAAAGAACTCTACTACTTCTTCAAGTAAGCTGTAGGCAAATTTCCTTGCTTCTTCATCACCTACATTCAATACCCCTTCCCTAGGATTATGCCATTCGCTAAATCTATGAAATTGTGGTAAGACTAATATATTTTCCATGTGGCCACATAATTCAAGTGATGGAAAAACTTCAATACCAAGTCTTGCACCATAGTCAATGACCTCCCTTAACTCTTCTTCATTGTATCTACCTCTAGAAAAGCCTATATCTGGATAGGCCTTCCATGGAAATAGATCCTCTAAATATATGGCAAAGTAGTTATATTTTAATAGAAAGAGCCATCGTAGAATTCTCTTTAGCGTAGCTACTGTAGGAACCCCACCTCGAGCTACATCTAGATGAAACCCTCTGAAATTAAATTTAAATGTTTCAACAATTTTAACCTCTGGTAGGTATGATCTATTCTGTAGAAGTAATTGAATTATAGTAGCATAAGCGATTTTTTCATCACCCCATATTCTCACGATACCTTTCCCTATCTCTATACCAGCATCACCCTCGCCCACGGTCTTGACTATCTCCCAATCACCTATAGGAATATTAAACTCCTTTACTAGAAATTCAGGAAAGTTAGAAAACCCATTGAACGTAAACCACTTACCTGTAAATTCAATAATTTTGGGCTCAGGAACTATATGGATACTATTTTGATGCATCATATATCACCAGGACGATACTCTTAATTTGGGTATATAATAAATTTAGATGGAGCTTTTTGAATTCATACCCCCAGATCTACTATGCACTATTTTCCCCACTCTTCAAATATATATCTGGATCTCTTACAACCACTGGCTAGCGTCTAATGATACCTCATTTGTACTTACATTGACAACAATGATAACTGCTGCCAGTATTTACGTTAATCAACCCTCTATTTCTCTAGTAGACAAACGCGTTTCTTTTTGTGTAATTTTGGTGATAATGTCCTGTTCTTAAGGACTAGGTTTGTAATAGTATCTGTCTACCCAGCTATTTTCTTAGAGCTGGTTTTGCCCTACTCTTTCTAGCGGCACAACAACAGTTCTACCATTGTATATACATATCTGTTTAACATGATGTACCCTAAAACCACACTTTTTAATTATAATATGAAGCGTATTAAATTATGCTAGATATTATCATCTCTATAAGATAGATAGTGAAAATGAATTTTAATATATAATTGCATCAGTCATAACTTAATTAATTAAACAAGCTATAATCTTTCCATGATTATAGCTAGATGCATATAAACAGTGACTATAGATTATAAGATGCTTTAATTTGAAGACTAAATCACATTTAATTAAGAATATTTTTAAACCTTCTCTTTATTATATAAAGCTAATCTAAGTAACATACAATAATGTGTTAGGGTAAGATGTTTTTATGGTAGCAGCAACTAAATATGCTACTTTAAAAAGATTAGGAAAATATCTTTTGGTTAGAGGTATAGCAATTTTAGCGACTACCATTATAGCAATATATATTGTTATCATCATTGCTAATATGGGGGGATTTGTTGATGAAATAATAAAAAGTGAAATTCAATTTAGTGTGTATGAAGCAATTAGAAATAACCCTGCATATAGAGGTCTAAATAAAAGTGTTATTGAGTCGATAGCACGGGAAGTAATTGAATTAGAGATAAAGAGGGTAGGTCTCGATAAACCATTCATATATAGAAGCTTTAATTATCTTATAGATGCACTAACACTAAATCTTGGAAGAGCTATTAGGATAACAAGTGCAAGTGGCTCTAAACAAGTAAGAATTATAGTACTTGAAAGACTTCCTGCTTCAATACTTTTATTCACCACTATACAGATTATGCTATTCTTCTCAAGTCTAGCTACAGGGCTATACCTTTCTAGACGATATGGAAGTAAGATCGATAGAATTATAGTAATGCTTTCTCCTCTATCCTCTATGCCAGGCTGGTTCTATGGACTCTTCTTAATAATGATTTTCGCGTCATGGCTTGGGATACTGCCCTATGGTGGGCTTGTAGATGCTCCACCTCCAGAACATCCTCTACTTTATGCATTAAGTGTGTTAAAACACATGATACTTCCTATGATGTCATGGTTTATAGCATACTTTTCAATAAATACATATTCCATGAGAACATTCTTCCTCATGTTCTCATCTGAAGATTATGTAGAATTAGCGAAAGCAAAAGGAGTACCAGCTAGAGAAATAGAAAGGAGATACATACTCAGACCAACACTACCACCAATAGTTACACAATTAGCACTGCTATTAATCTCATCATGGATGGGAGCTATAATTACTGAAAACATATTCAACTGGCCGGGTATAGGTACACTGATATGGATGGCTATAGCAAACAATGATTCGCCAGTCCTCATAGGTATAGTAACAATCTATGCATATCTACTTGCAATTACAGTACTTTTACTAGACATAATATATGTATTGATAGACCCTAGGATTAAGATAGGAGGTGTAAGTACATGATGAGACGAGTAAAAGCATTATTCAGAGAACTTTTGATGTATAAATCAGCTCTGATTGGCATTATAATAATAACCTCTCTGATTATATTATCACTATACGCAATAATTACAGTACCATATGGAGAAGTTGTAAGGAAGTGGAATTCAATCGAGCCTTGGGAGGATTTACCCAAGAATGCAATGCCCAGTTGGGTAAATATCTTCTCCCATAGAAAGCTTCCTGAAACCATAGTTCTAGATAGCCGAAGAATAGATTTAAATGTAAATAAGACTATAATTCCTGTTTCAAGTGGGAAGTATATTTTAAGGCTTCTATTCACATTCAGCTATATATATGATGACTTTCCAAATGAAATAATTCTAAGACTATATTCAAATACCACCAAACAATTCACAGTTCAGATAACATGGATAAAGCCTGGTGAAATAGAATATGTAATAGGTAGAAGAGTGCTAAGAGGATATGAAGCATACTACATCTCAAGTGACGAAGAATTTCTTAAAAGGTTTTATACAAACCTTATAAATAGGTTAGGTTCACGACCTAACTACGATGTTAGTGTCGATATAGCACTATTTGCTAAAGAGGATTCATCTATACTTAATCGAAATACTGTTGAAGTGTCTAAAGGTGAGTATAGAACTATAATAGATGTGTTAATAGGAGAAGAAGATTTGAATAGAGTTCAGATAGATGCTAAGTTAGTAGTATATGGAAAGGTGTATGGAGCTGCAGGTACTGATCATAGAAGACGTGATTTAGCTTTAGCACTCATATGGGGAACACCAATAGCGTTAGCCTTTGGCCTAGTAGCATCAGTAACCATAACCTTTGCCCAAATGTTTATTGCAGCTATAAGTGCTTGGTATGGAAGAGGCTTTGATTTTATTGTTCAGAGAGTTACTGAAATATTTATGGTGTTACCATTCTTACCAATACTGCTAATGATATCATACCTTTACAAGATAACAATATGGATGCTATTGGGAGTGGTCATACTTTTAAGTATTTTTGGATCAGGTGTAAAGAATTATCGAGCAATATTCCTTCAAATAAAAGAAATACCGTATATAGAGGCTGCTATAGCTTATGGTACTAGTAGCTTTAGAATTGTTTTCAGGTATATGATACCGAAAATACTACCTACAATAATACCTACAATAGTTCTTTCAGTACCTGATTTTGTATTTTTAGAGGCGGCACTAGCATTACTTGGTGTAGGTGACCCACAGGCTGTCACATGGGGTAGAGTATTAGAGGATGCAGCAAGAGAAGCAGCACTTTATAAAGGCTACTACTACTGGATTCTACAGCCATCACTACTACTATTACTTACAGCATTAGGATTTGCCATGCTGGGACTTGCACTAGATAAAATATTCAATCCTAGGTTAAGGGAGATGTAAATTGGTGGAGGTAGCACTTAGTATTAAGGAACTGTATCTCTACTATAGGGTTAGGGCAGGTCTGGTTAAAGCCGTCGATGGTGTATTCCTCGACCTATATGGTAATGAATCATTATCTGTTATTGGTGAGTCAGGTAGTGGTAAAAGTTCACTTGCAAGGGCATTACTACGGCTACTTCCTAAAAATGTCCATAGATTTGAGGGAAACATATATATAGATGGGGAAGATGTGATGAAGCTTAGCGATGATGAGTTTAATAGTAGAATTAGATGGAACAAAGTATCAATTGTTCCTCAAGCCTCAATGAATGCATTGAATCCAGTGATAAAGATAGGTGAGCAGCTGGCTGAGCCTTTAATAATTCACAAAAATATGAGTAAGAATGAAGCTTTAGATAAAGCTAAAGAAATGCTAAAATTTGTTGGGATATCACAGGAGTTTATAGATAGATATCCGTTTGAGTTATCTGGAGGTATGAAGCAGAGAGTAGTTATAGCAATGGCCTTAATAACCCAGCCCTCTATAGTTATATTAGATGAACCTACATCTGCATTGGATGTTCTTACACAGGCAAATATCATGAACTTGCTAAAGAAAATAAAAACTGATAGAAAGATCAGCTACGTATTTATAACACATGACATTGCTTTATCAAGTGAAATTTCAGATAAGGTTGCAGTTATGTATGCAGGTCAAATAGTTGAGTATAGCTATGCAGAAAAATTCTATAGAGAGCCTCAGCACCCATATTCACAACTACTACTTTCTAGTGTGCCAACTCTTAGAGAAGATAGGAATGTTAGATTTATTCCAGGTGAGCCTCCTAGTTTATTGAATCCTCCTCCTGGCTGTAGGTTTCATCCTAGATGTCCTTATGCAATGGATATTTGTAGAAGAGAAGAGCCCCCTGTAACATATATAGAAAGAAATAGCTATGTAAGGTGTTGGCTATATGCAAAAGGGTGAAGACATTAAGTCATGTAATCCTAGTGATCTTTTATGTGTTAGAAAGCTCTGTGTATGGCATCCTATAAGAAAATTCTTAACAGTATCAGGATATATAAGAGCATTAGATGATGTTAGCTTCGATTTGGAAAGAGGCAGAATTCTTGCAATCGTTGGTGAAAGTGGTTCAGGTAAGACAACACTTGGTAAAACTATACTAAAGATCCATCAACCTACAAAAGGAAGAATCATATATGATGGTAAGGATATAACATTTATTAAAGGAAAGGAAATTAAGTGGTATAGGAGAGAATTAGGCTACGTTCAGCAGGATCCCTATGGAGCACTACCACCATTTATGAATATTAGGCAGATACTTGAAGAACCCTTAATTATACATGGGATAAAGAAAAGTGAAAGAATATACAAGGTACGGGAAGTTCTTGAAGAAGTAAAACTGATACCAGTAGAAGATTTTATAAATAAATATCCCCATATGTTAAGTGGAGGACAGCAGCAGCGTGTTGTAATTGCTAGAGCTCTAATCTTAAGACCTAAATTGATTGTAGCTGATGAGCCTGTATCTATGCTTGATGCCTCTGTTAGAATAGAAATACTTACACTATTTCGAGAACTTCAAAAGAAATATAACTTAAGTATAATGTATATAACCCATGATCTTTCAACTACAAAATACTTCTCAGATAAGATTGCAGTTATGTATGCAGGGCATATAGTAGAAATGGCACAAACATATAAAGTATTATCTAAACCACTACACCCCTACACACAATCATTAATAAAAGCAATACCAGATCCTGATCCAAGGAACAGAACCTTATTTAGAGAGATACCTCCAGGTGAGCCTCCTAGTTTATTGAATCCTCCTCCTGGCTGTAGGTTTCATCCTAGATGTCCTTATGCAATGGATATTTGTAGAAGAGAAGAGCCCCCTGTAATAGAAGTTGATGGAACACATACCGTAAAGTGCTGGCTATATGGGTAGGATGCCGTATATTACTATTGGTGGAACGCTTTTATTCATAGCATTTCTGATACCCTTTCTAATGGTTATAAGGATACTAGAACCCAATTTAATTCTACTAATTATAGTATACACTATATCTATAATTGGCCTTGTTTTAGGAATATATGGTGTAATAGAAAAGTATTCAAAATGGGTTCAAGAACAAGAACATGGTTCCTAAAATAGTTTATTTTGCGTACTCCAGGGTGGGGATGAAGATGGATATGAATTTCATGTATAATGGAAGCTTTTTAGCTTAAAAACTGCTTCAAGTATACTTATTATTGTAACTAATAGGTAATAATTATAGTTATGCTATAGGGAGTATGAATATGGCTATGGAATACAGGCATATAGTTAGAATAGCAGAGACTGATATACCTGGTGAGCTAACGATAGCTTGGGGACTTGCAAGGATTAAAGGGGTGGGCTACAATTTAGCTATGGGAATATGTAGAGTGCTTAACTTAAATCCAAGTATGTTAGTGGGGTACTTAAGTGATGAAGATGTGATGAGAATTGAGGAAATAATTAAAGAGCCTAAAAGGTTTGGATTTCCTTCATGGGTTTTAAATAGAAGAAAAGACTATGAAACAGGTAGAGATATACATCTTGTTAGCTCTGATCTTATATACTATGTTAGGGAGGATATAAATAGGGAAATTAGAATTAGGAGCTGGCGAGGTATAAGACACTCACAGGGATACAAGGTTAGAGGTCAGAAGACACATACAACTGGAAGACTTGGACCTATTGTAGGTGTACAGAGAAAGAAGGCTCAACAACAGAAATAAGGGATAGCAACATGGGCGATCCAAAGAAGCCGCGTAGAAAGTGGGAATCACCTGGACATCCATGGATTAAGACACGGTTACAGAGGGAGATGGAGCTAGTAGGGATGTATGGACTTAGGAATAAGCGAGAACTATGGATTGCTGAAACCTTGCTAAGAAGAGTAAAACATAGGGCTAGGTCACTATTAGCTCTCCCAGAGGATGAGCGGATAAAGCAGCTTCAACAGCTTTCTCTAAAGCTATATAGATTGGGGTTGATAAATATAGCTGCAGCAGAGATAAATGATATTCTCAATATTACGGTTGAGAGTGTTTTAGAGAGGAGACTACAGACAATAGTGTGGAAGAAAGGGCTTGCAAAGACAATTCATCAAGCGAGACAGATGATAGTACATGGCCATATAGCAATTAAAGGTAGGAGGGTTACATCACCAGGACACATAGTTACAAGGGATGAAGAGCCTCATATATCTCTATATCCAACATCACCTTTATTAAAAAGTAGAGGAGCAGAGGAAGCATAGCATATGAGGTGGATATAATGTCATTTGCAGCTAGAGAACTTAAATGGGGTATAGCCCATATATATGCATCATTTAACAATACAATAATTCACGTAACTGATCTAAGTGGGGCAGAAACTGTTGCTAGGGGTTCTGGAGGTATGGTTGTAAGAGCTGATAGAGAGAAGCCAAGCCCATATGCAGCAATGATGGTTGCTTATAAGGTTGCCCAAGAGTCGATTGAAAAAGGTGTAACGGCAATACATATTAAGGTGCGAGCCCCTGGGGGGCATGGGCCAAAGATACCTGGTCCTGGTGCACAAGCTGCTATAAGAGCTTTAGCAAGGGCTGGATTTATAATTGGCCGTATAGAGGATGTAACACCTGTGCCACATGATACTACTAGAAGGCCTGGTGGCAGACGTGGTAGAAGGGTGTAGAGTAAATGGAATTAACTCTACTTAAATTGGATAATGAAAGAATAGAGTTTTTAGTGGAAGGCATCCCTCTACCTTTACTAAATGTTATACGGAGATACTCTCTAGCTAAGGTACCAACATATGCTATTGACGAAGTTATGGTTATTGTGAATACATCAGCTATGTTTGATGAAATTCTGGCACATAGACTCGGTATGATTCCTCTAACAAGTGAAGATTCTCTAAATAAATTGGGGGATGTAGATCTTGAAGTATGTAGCAAGTGTAGTGAATCAGAAGAAAAACCTCCTGCAGAAATTTGTGAGAAATGTTATATCCATATGTTACTAGAGGCTGAGGCAAGTAATAGTGAAGTAACTATATATTCAAGTAACATAAAGTCTGAGGATCCATATGTTAGACCAGTACATGATAACATACCTATAGTCATTCTGGCACCTGGTCAAAAGATTTCCTTAGAGCTTAGGGCAAGAATAGGTAGAGGTCTTGAACACGCTAAATGGAGTCCAGCTACTGTAGCTATTGTTAGACATGTACCAAATATATCAATAAACAATTCTCTATGTAATCTATGTGGAAAGTGTATTGAAGTGTGTCCAAAGAAGGTTTTAAAGATAGATGGAGGGAGGCTTACTATCGATAACCTATATAACTGTATAATATGTTGGCAGTGCGTATACTCATGTCCATTAAAAGCAATAGATATAGCAATTGATGAAGATAAAAATATAGTTAGGATAGAGAGTAGTGGCTCGCTAAATCCAGAAACCATAGTACGCAAATCTATTGAAATTCTTTTAAATGAACTTAAAACAATTTCTAAATTAATTATGCAGTGGAGTGGATAGAGATGAGGCGTACTGGGCCTACAAATTACATCTGGAGAAAGAGCATTAGAATACTGAGGAAGGCGTCTAGAAATAATAATGCTCGAATATGGAGGTATGTAGCAGAACTTCTTGAAAAGCCAAGAAGGAAAAGAATAGCAGTTAATATAAGTAAGATAAACAGATATTCAAAGGATGGCGATATAATTATAGTCCCCGGTAAGGTCTTGGGAGCAGGCTCTATAGACCATAGAGTTACTATAGTTGCTATGGCATTCTCAAAGCAAGCTGCTGAGAAGGTGAAAAGTGTAGGAGGTAGAGTTATGCATATAGTGGAGTTTTTAAATGAAAATCATAAGGGGGGTAGGTTTAAGGTGATTATATGAGCATAGTACGTGAATTAAGCTTAAAAGAGCTATATAACTATTTAGCTAATCTAAAAAATAAGGAGATTATAGTAGATGCAGAGGATGCACTACTAGGTCGTCTAGCAAGTAATGTAGCTAAACTACTATTAATGGGCTTTAAAGTTCATGTAATTAATATTGAAAAAGCGGTAGTATCAGGTAATAGAAAAATGGTTATTGATAGCTATAAGCTTCTACTTAATGTAAAGACACATAGAAACCCATATAGACAATCGATGAAAAGACCTAGAAATCCTATTGCAATATTTAAAAGTAGTGTTAAAAATATGCTTCCAAAGCATAACTGGCGGAGAGTTATACTTCTTAAAAATGTAAAGGCGTATATTGGCATACCTAGAGAATTTAGTGGGAGAGAATTAATAAAAATAGTTGATATTGATGCTAAGAATATTAAGAGGAGAACCGTAGTAAGAGTATTAGAGATAGCCAAAGCACTTGGCTGGAAAGAGATGTAGTAGGTGGAAGTTATGGAACATGTTGAGTTAAGTGGAAGTGGAACTAAGATTATAGGAGCATATTCTCAAATAGTTGGTGGTAGAAAAATTGTTATGAGTGTTGGTAAAAGAAAGACCGCTATTGCACGAGCAATAATAAAAGCAGGGAGTGGTAAATGTAGGGTAAACGGTATTCCTATCGAGATATGGCCAATAGAGATAGCTAGACTTAAAATGATGGAACCCCTTATGCTTTTAAATGAAAAGCTGCGAAATACTATAGATATTGATGTTACTATTGAGGGTGGTGGAGTAATGGCGCAAGCATATGCTGTTAGAAATGCAATAGCAAGAGGGGTTATAGTCTACTTTAATATGCCTATACTAAGAGAAATATTTAAGGAATTTGATAGAACTATGATATCTGGTGATCCTAGAAGAACAGAGTCAGAGAAGTGGATGAGATATAGTGCTAGGAGATTTAGACAAAAGTCTTATAGGTGAAACAATTGATTATACCAGTAAGATGTTTTACATGTGGTTATCCAATTGGTGCAAAATGGGAGGAATTTTATAAGAGAGTTAGCAGAGGGGAAGACCCAAAAAAAGTATTAGATGAACTAGGTATAGAAAGATATTGTTGTAGAAGAACAATGCTTTCACACATTGAATTGTTTAGAGAGATAATACAATATGGTACAGTGAAGTAGGTGGGAGATAGTGTCAGAAGAACAGAAAATGGTTTCACAACAAATTGAGCTTCTAGTACCACTAGAAATGTATCTACAGGCAGGTGTCCACATAGGGACACATACATGTACAAAACATATGGAGAGATTTATATTTAGAGTAAGGCCAGATGGACTATATATTTTAGATATAAAGAAAACTGATGAAAGATTGAGAGTAGCGGGTAGGTTTCTAGGTAGATATGAACCATCAAAAATAATGGTAATTGCAACAAGACAGTATGGTAAACAACCAGTATTAAAATTTGCTGAGTTTGTAAAAGCAAAACCTGTTGTAGGAAGATTTATCCCCGGAACATTAACGAATCCAAAACTTGAATGGTATTACGAACCAGAGGTTATAGTATTAACAGACCCCAGAATAGATTCGCAGCCATTAGAAGAAGCATTGAAAGTAGGAATACCAATAGTAGCATTTGCAAGTACTGATAATAAACTCGATGGAATTGATTTAGTGATCCCCGGTAATAATAAGGGTAGAAAGTCATTGGCGCTACTATACTGGATTCTAGCAAGACAAACACTTAGAGAAAGAGGGGAATTAGGACCTAATGACAATCTCCCACTGGGGCCTGAAGCTTTTGAAACAACAACATGAAAATCTTATTTTAAACATCTCTTGACAACCTTAAAATACAAAATTATAGCATGTTTTACTCTATTACCAGAAATATTGCCTTTTCTAAATCTAAAGAAAGATGATATTTAGAGTATTGTATAAATCTATTATAGTTAAAACTCTGCCATCTCTAGGATGGGAGGGGGCCAAATTTCATGTTTAAAACAGATTTTAAGACAGGATAACTAGTTTATTCTATCTATAGGTTATAAAGCTTATAGTGTGATGTCATCAATGGATAGTAGAATAGTATTATTTAGAGAAGTTCAAGTACCATTTCCAGTAATTGGTATACCACTAGTCAATTATTTTAATACATATATAGCTGTTTTGAGCAAATTAAAATGTATTATAAAAGCTCGATTAAGCCTAAGGAGACACTGTAGTGAACAGTTTAATAAAAATGGTGTAATTCAAGGATTTAGTGATCTAAAGAGATATGTTTTAAATAAATTCAATATAATATTGTGGAATATAGAAAGAAAATGCATTGAAGGAGATATAGAGATACAGTGTGATAACGAGCTACCATTGCTAATAATCCTTCCAGTACTGGATTGCGAAATATCAAAAAAGATATTGGCAATAGATACCATAAACTATACCCATATATTTAACGTCCTTACCAATTTAGATGTTGAAATGCTTAATATAGACCCAGGTTATCTCAGAGCACTACGATGTTCATATTTCTTTAAAACACTATGTATCAGTAGGGGGTATGAAGATATAGTGCACAATATAGATTTAATACTGGATATTGAGGATATACATAGATATGGATGTAATTCTAAGATGTGCATACATGTTGGTAATCCATATGATAATTACTCACTCTCTCTACTCTATAAACTAGCTACACATGTTGTCTCACAGTTTGTACAGAGAATTGTCAATAGTAGTTCACCAATATTAAATGTAAAGAATATGGTTAGATTAATCTATATTATAGAGAGTGAAATTGTAAGAAATTCCCTTGGGATGAAGATAGATTATCCAATAAATGATGAGATGAATTTATATAAAACTGTCGTAGATTTAAATCAAGTAATACTCTATAGAGTTAGGCTACCCTAAATTAATAGAAGGGAGTTTACAATGACAATTTCAATTATATTGAAACTCGGTGGTGCACTTATGACCGATAAAGAAAAGCCTTTTTCTATAAGATATTCTACGCTACATAGAGTTTGTAAGGAAATAACTTATGCATATAGGGAATGTAATAGTAGAATTATAGTGATACACGGAGGTGGCAGTTACGGTCACTATGTGGTGAAGGAACACGGCGATATACGTTCAATTAATAGTATTTCACAAGTTGTGTGGTTTATGAGAGAGTTAAATATGGTTATCGTTGATACATTAAATTTGTATGGACTACCAGCAATACCTTTTGATACACATGCTATGTTTTTAAGGATTGGCGGTAAGCTGCATTCTTTTAAGGAACCCATAATTAATGCATTTAACAAAGGACTTACACCTGTTCTATATGGCGATATTATCTTTAATGAAATGGGAGAACCAGAAATAGTGTCTGGTGATGAGATTGCATGGTATTTTGCCTCACTATTAAAGCCATCTAGATTACTATTTGCAACATCTGTTGATGGTATTTTTGATAGGAATCCAGCGGATAGAAATGCCAGGCTACTTTCTACTGTAAAGTTGTCTGAATTAAATCTTTTAGATGTTGGGGGTATAAAAGGAATAGATGTGACAGGGGGTATGAAAACAAAATTGATGCTAGGGCTAATGTATATGGAAGGAGATAGTATAGATGTTTATGTTTTTAATGGATTAAAGGCAGGAAGTATATATCAAGCTATATGCGACGGTAAAGTACTTGGAACGAGGGTTGTAATGTGAGTATTGAAGGTAGAAAAAGTGAACATATAGAACATGCAATGAACCAATTATCTCAAGGACCTTTAACTACACTTTTAGAAAATGTGATGATAATACATCAAGCCTTTACGGAACTTTCAATAAATGAAATAGATCTATCTACTGAATTTCTTGGATATAAGCTCCATGCACCAATAATAATATCTGGTATGACTGGAGGGTTTGAAGGAGCGTTTAACATAAATAGAAAATTAGCTGAAGTAGCAGAAGAATACAAATTGGCAATAGGTGTTGGTAGTCAAAGAGCTATGGTTATGAAGCCTGAGCTTAGCTATACCTATAGAGTAGTAAGGGATGTAGCACGTAGTGTGCCTGTTATAGCAAATATAGGTATAGCACAGCTTTCTACCATCAACTATGAAGCAATAGAATTTATTGTAGAATCTATAGAAGCAAATGCTCTTGCCATACACTTAAATATGCTTCAAGAGCTTATACAGCTTGAAGGAGATAAGAATTTCAGGGGATGCATTAAATTACTTGAAAAAATTATTGAAAAAATAGGTGTTCCAATAATAATTAAGGAGGTTGGTAATGGATTATCTCGTGAAACAGCTAGCAAATTCTATGGCCTAGGGGTAAAGATCTTTGATGTTGCTGGAGCTGGTGGAACAAATTGGGTTACAATAGAGATGCTAAGGGGGAAGGGGAAGTATGATGATATAGGGGAGGTATTTAAGACATGGGGGATACCTACAGCAGCATCAATAGTAGAGGTATCATCGATAGGATCTGATGTTATAGTTATTGCTAGTGGTGGTATAAGGACAGGTGTAGATATTGTTAAAGCCATAGCGTTAGGTGCAGATCTTGTAGGTATTGCACAACCTTTTCTCAAAGCAGTGCTATCAGGTAGAGAAAGAGAATACATAGATACACTACTTAACCAACTAAGAATTGCAATGATGTTAACTGGCTGTAAAAATATTGTAGAAATCAGGAATATCCATATAATTATACATGGTTTTTTAGCTCAATGGTTATGTGCACGAAAACTTAAAATAAGAAATAACAATTCCTATATACCATGTCCTATCAGCTGATAAGGTGTATCAAATGAGCTTTTTGCTATATGCTAATGAAATATCTAAAAGAGTTGAGAACTTTATATATGAGGTAGTAAAGGGAGAGCCTAAAACATTATATGAATCAGCACTTCACTATATAAAAGCTGGTGGAAAAAGGATAAGACCTCTAATAACAGTGTTATCAGCTAGAATATGTGGTGGCTCTGAGAATATAGCGATACCCGGTGCTGCAGCTGTGGAGATTCTTCACACATTCACTCTAGTACACGATGATATTATAGATAGAGATGAGCTTAGAAGAGGGGTTCCTACTGTTCATAAAATATGGGGTACTGACATGGCTATAATTTCTGGGGATTTACTATTTGCATATGCATATAGATGTCTAATTAAATCACTAAATTATGGAATACCAAGTGATAGGGTTGTCAAGGCGTTGGAAACACTAACTGAGGCAGCTATTATTGTTGCAGAGGGTCAAGCACTCGATATGTTATTACCAACAATTGATAGTGTAGATTCCACTAGGTATATTGAGATGATTAGAAAGAAAACAGCATCACTCTTTGCATCTTCAGCAGTTATAGGAGCAGTACTAGCTGGTGGAGATAAAGAGGTTATTGAAAAACTTAGGGAGTCTATGATTAATGCTGGTATAGCATTTCAAATAAGGGATGATATTCTAGGGCTGGTAGGCGATGAGAAGATATTGGGGAAACCTGTTTATAGTGATATTAGAGAAGGTAAAATGACTATACTTGTAATTCATACCTTAAATAAAATTAATGAAGATGGGAGAAAGAGGTTAAGAAGCATTCTAGGTAATAGAAATGCAAGTCTACATGAATTAAGTGAAGCTGCAGAGATTATAAAGTCTAGTGGAGCTATAGAGTATGCAGAGAATTTAGCTGAACAGTACGCTAATAGAGCTATTGAAATAAGTAGAAGTGTTGTTTCAGAAGATAGAGAAGCCCTAGATATGTTTAGAGAAGTTGTAGAATTTATGGTGAAAAGAAATTACTAAATACAAAAAGGCTGTAAATCAGAGAAATTCATTCTATAATTCCCCACTAGCCTTTATAAATATAAAAGATATAGAAAAATTAAGATCCAGATTACAACAAGAAAACTCATTGATGCCATCCACTACATATTCTCTAGACATATTGTTAAACAGTAAATCTAAAATCTACATAGATCTAACATTAGATACTTTCTGCCACCATAGTATGAATAATAGTGAGGAATTTATAGAGATAGTATATGAGAGGGTACTAGACTATATAATAGATATAGGCATGAATAAAGTGGTTCTTGATCTAGCCATATATTCTCCAAATAGAAATATATTACTCTATATTAAAGCAGGTAGCAAGGTAGAAATTATTGAAGTGATGGGAAAGAAGGTGTATCCCTTGGTTTCTGAAGGAGATAGCATTAGTTTTGGCGATAAACTATTCTACATAGTTACGAATAAAAATGAGGTGCGTGTCATTAAATCATATGTAAAAGGGATTGTGGTATTTTTAGGTGAAGTTTTTTCTAATGGCATACAACGGGAAGTTATGGCTGTAATTAAAGAAGGTGAAGTACATGAGCTCACTAGATGTAGACATTAGGGAAGAGATAAGAAAGGCGGCATTAAGATATGCCCTTCAGAATAGGGTGAAGCATGGACAGGCAGCAATAGGTCCTGTACTTAATAAGGTGATTGGTAATTTTAAGGAATACAAATCAGCGGTTAAAGAAATAAGTGAAATAGTTAAAAACGTTATAGAATATGTGAATACCCTAAGCATTGAGGAGGTTAAAAAATTAATTGACGAATATGGAATAGTTGAGGGTAAAAAGGAGGAGTCAAGAGGATTACCACCTCTTCCAAATGTTAATATGTGGAAGATTGTTGTAACTAGGTTTGCTCCAAATCCTGATTTTGTAATACATCTTGGTAATGCAAGAGCTGCACTGCTTAGCTATGAATATGCTAAGCTGTATAATGGTAAATTTATATTGAGATTTGAAGATACGGATCCCAGGATTAAGAGGCCATTACCAGAGGCATACGAACTCATTAGAGAAGATCTTAGGTGGCTTGGAATTAAATGGGATGAAGAGTATATACAGAGCTTAAGGATGGAGTTATACTATAATGTAGTAAGAAAACTTCTGGAGATGGGCGTAGCATATGTGGATTTATGTAGTTCTGATATCTTCAGAGAGCTTAGAAATTTAGGGAAGGCATGTCCACATAGAAATGAGGATCCAAATATTAATTTAGAGAGATTTGAAAAAATATTAATGGGTGAATATAGTGAAGGAGAAGCTGTTATAAGAATAAAGACAGAGCTTAATCACCCAGATCCTGCGGTTAGAGATTGGGTTATGTTTAGAATTATAGACACAGTAAAGTATCCACATCCACTCACGGGAGATAAGTATAGGCTTTGGCCTACATACAATTTTGCGGCAGCAGTAGATGACCATTTTATGGATGTAAGCCATGTACTTAGAGGCAGGGAACATACACTGAATACCATAAAACAGCTATATCTATATAGATATATGGACTGGCGCTATCCAGAGGTTTTAAATTTTGGGCGTGTAAAAATTGAAGGGTTTATATTGAGTAAGAGCTGGATAAAGACTCAGCTCAAGAATAATCCAGATAAGTTTATGGGATTTGATGATATAAGATTTGCAACACTTTCATCTCTTAGGAGAAGAGGTATAGCACCAGAGACAGTAAAACAGATAATAATGGAGCTTGGTGTAAGGGGTGTTGATGCAAAGATTAGCTGGATTAATATTTCAGCAATGAATAGAAAGATACTTGATCCAAAGTCTAAGAGAGTATTCATTGTCTGTAATCCAATTAAAGTTTTATTAAAAGGATTAGAAGTTCCATTAGAAGTAACAATACCATTTCATCCAACTAGTGATCTTGGGGTAAGAACTTTTACAGTATATAAACCAGAAGTCTATATCTCAAATGACGATTTACAGCTTCTAGTAAAAACTAATTTCATTAGATTAATGGAGTTTATAAATATTCGCTACTTAGATACCATTGATACTGGAGTAGTAGAGGCTGAGTATATCGGTAAAAGTTTAGAGGATGCAAAGAAGCTAGGTGCACAAATTGTACAGTGGGTGCCAGTGGACGATAGTATTAGGGTTGTAATCTATAAGGCTTATGGCAATAAATTGAAGAAAATAGTGTGTTTGGGTGAGAAATCTTTGCTTAAGCTTAGCTTAGGCGAAATTGTTCAAATGGTTAGGGTAGGTTTTGGTAGAATAGATGATATTAAGAGAAATAGTGTCACGATAGTTTACTCGCATGAATAGTATTTTTCAAAATACCTTAAATACCAGTACAATAGCTTTAGAATTCTGACAATATAAAGAAAAGGGGGTGAAAAATGTCAAAACCATTTTATGTAAAGTTCGAGGTGCCCCTAGAGCTTTCAGAAAAAGCATATCAAGCATTAAAAAAAGCAAGGGAAACAGGTGGTAAAATAAGAAAAGGCACCAATGAGGTTACAAAAGGGGTTGAACGAGGCCTATGTAAAATAGTACTCATTGCTGAAGATGTTGATCCACCTGAAGTTGTAGCTCACTTACCACTACTATGTGAGGAGAAGAAAGTACCCTATCTATATGTACCAAGCAAAAAGAGATTGGGAGAAGCTGCAGGAATAGAAGTTGCAGCAGCTTCTGCATGTATAGTTGAACCAGGGGAGGCTAAAGCCGACGTAGAGGAGCTTACAGCTAAATTCCAAGAACTTAGAGCAAAGGCATAGCATAACACAGAGAGTCAACAAGTGGATAAATTTAATAGGGTTTTTAATTTAGTAATAATTCATAGAATTTCTCTCTACTTAGTAGTATACCTCCTAACCTTTTAATAAATAACGATTTATCTATTGCTACAGAATCTGTTTTATATAGATTCTTTCACCTTTTTACTAAGCTATTCATCGCCACTTTATCTTTCTCTAGCCCTGAACAGGGGTAAGTAGATTTATAAACCCATACAAATTTTTTTGTTATTATTTAAGGTAGGAGTATCTAAGGGTTAGTGATATTAGAAGTTGGGGAAGAAACTCTAGTGTAACTACTTATATTCTTTAAGGTAGGGAAGAGTTGGTTATGCAATGCCCTATCTTCTTACGCTTAATTTTCTTGCCTCTCTCTCTGTTTCTCGAAGAATAATAATGTCACCTATCCTTACAGGTCCTCTCACATTTCTAGTTAGGATACGGCCTTTATCTCTACCTTCAAGTATTCTAACCCTTACTTGTGTAACCTCACCGGTTACTCCAGTTCTTCCAATTATTTGGACAACCTCAGCAGGGAATCCTATTTTCTCTATAACATTTATCTCATACTCTTTACTTTTCTCCTCAACTGTGGTATTCGACATTTGCTTACACCTAATTCTTATGACTTATTTAAAAGAAAGAGCTTATAAGCTTTAACATGGTGTTCTAGCTATAAGGAGGGCGGATCACCATGGTCTCTAGACATGTATGTGGATATTGTGGAAACAATGTAGAGCCTGGAACTGGTATAATGTTTGTGAAAAACGACGGTACTATAATTTGGTTCTGCTCAAGTAAGTGTTTTAAGAACTTTAGACTTAGAAGAGATTCGAAGAAATTACCCTGGACAAAACTGTATAGCGGAAAAGGTTAATCTATATTACATTAGTTACATTTAGTATCCTGTCCATAACTATGCTAGGTTTGATACAAATAAAATGCCTTGGTTTCTTTAGTAATAGCATATTTATGTTTTTGTATATACGTTTAGTGGTTAAACGTCTAATATTTACTACATCAATTATCTTTAGAAGTTACATAAAGACTGAGGACATTGTATTGTTAGTGCCGCGGCCGGGATTTGAACCCGGGTCACGGGCTCGAAAGGCCCGCATACTTGACCGGGCTATACTACCGCGGCGCTAAAAGTAGAAGCTTTTAGATAAGACTAAAAGCTTATAACATAATCGCTGATTATTCTTACACGTTTTTGTAATCTGAATTACACTTACTAGATTAGATACTAGTTTATTAGTAACACAGTTTTTATTCGCTATATGGTTTTCAATATTTTTATTAATTTGTTTACAAGGTTTTTGTCATAATACTTCTCTAGATCTAGCATATTTACTACACTCTCTATATTTCCTAGCTTTTTTGAGAGTTCTCTTACAACCTCACCTACCTCCCATGGAAATACTATCCAGCTACTTGTTTCACCTACATGATAATCAGGCATTGTTATTGACCATGGTTTTACATATAGTGTTGCCGTCTTAATATGTTTAGCGCCATGCAGCTTTACGACATCCATTGCTACTTGAAGTGTCCGTCCACTATCTGCTACATCATCCACTACAAGTATATTTTTACCCCTTAGATCATGTGTTATCGGGCTTGCTACTATAGGCTTCTCACCTCTTTCACCAATTCCTCTATAAAACTTTATCTCAACTGTTGCAATGTCATCTACGGATAGATAGTCACTTACAAGTTTAGCAACAATATAACCACCTCTCAATACTGCTACGATAGTTTCTGGTATGTATCTAGACTCTCTTATTTTTATACAGAGTTCCATAGACAGATCGATAATATCCCTCCAAGTCAATATAAGGAAGCTTTGATCCATGCCACACTACCTTTAAATCTTCCTTTCTGCCTACTGTAATATTATAGAATAAATTTAAGCTTTTTATCAAAGGAGATATACTGCGAATATAACACTTATATTTCTATCTAACACTATATCTATTTAATAGCCAGTAAATAGCTAAAGTTGTCCTGAGGTTGAAGAATTTTGAGCTTTAGATCTGAAGATTCCACAAGGACTATAGTTTTAGGCAATAGACCGCTAAGGGATTATCTCCTTGAGGCTATAGTTAATCTGAATAGAGATGTGAATTCTATAGAGATTCTGGGAAGGGGGAGACACATCTATAGAGCAGTAACACTATACAATATACTATCATCTAGACTTGGAGATAGGATTACACTTAAAAATGTTGAAATAGGTAGTCACCTCATTAAAGGTCGAAGAATCTCATATATAAAAATCTCCATACAAAAGTCTTGATGTAGTTGCCTAAGCTTATAGGCTATGATGTGGTCAACGCTAAATCTATATTAATGTTTAAACTTATTAGGGGCTTGGTATCAAACATTGTTTGTATGGTATCAATAGCACTCTTAATGCGGTCAAGAGCTTCATAAATAACCAGTCTCCCTTCTTCAACGTAGTCTATAAGCTTTTCAAGATCTCTTGTAGCATTAACCCCTACAATATTTTCAAAATGTTCCCGTATTATGTTTGACACATCAATTCCAAGTTTGGTGGGTATAGCTATCTTTCTCTTTTTACTTAGAATTATATAGCCATGTCTAATATTATTATCAATAGCTTTTGCATAGGTACTGGGTCTCCCTATACCATGCTCTTTAAGTAGTCTAATCAGATCTGAAACTCTATATAGCCCCTTATTAGAGCCTTTAGATATAGAAATAGAAGAGGGTTTTATACTTCCTATACTTAGCAATTCCTTTAACTGGGGGAATAAATATATTACTCTATATACTTTGGTGAACCCCTCCTCTATAATATCCACTGGCACCTCTATATCAATGCTATATCTATCTACTCTAAGGGTAGCCCTCACATATATAATTTTGGCATAGCTCATTTGACTTGCTATAAAGCGTCTAAATATAAGGTCATAGAGTCTGATATGCTCTCTACCCATATTCACAATAATACCCATTTCACCCCTCATAGCCATTTCTATAATCTCATCAGAGGTATATGGAGCAGTAGGTCTTATTGCTTCATGCGCATTTTCGCCTCTAGTATCTCCATCCCATGTTCTTGGAGTAAACTGTTGTGCCATACCCATTTTATTAAGTGCTTCTCTAGCTACTGCTATTCCAATAGATGATATTCTTGTTGAATCTGTTCTATGATATGTTATCAAACCCATTTCAAATAGGGTTTGTGCTAGTGCCATTGTTTTTGAAGCTGTGAATCCTAAAAAATTGCTAGCATCACTCAATAGTGTATCTGTTGTATATGGAGGTGGTGGTGATATGACTTTTTCATGCATACTGGCACTTTCTATTTTAAATCCCTTTTCACTAAGGATAGACATTATTTTCTCAACATAATCTCTATTAATATCATTACCAAGATATAGCCTCCCCCTGTAACCACTTATATCAAACCTTATTACATATCCTAATTTCTCTCTATACTCTTTATATCTATCTACATTCCATAGTAGTATGGGTGTTTGCACTCTACCTGCACCAAGCCAAGGTTTATTGAAGTGATTCTGTAGCCACATGCTTACTTCAAATCCTATCCATCTATCTGCTATTCTTCTTGTTATTTGTGCTTCAACTCTTTTAATATTTATATCTCTACAGTTCTTAAGAGCCTCTAGAAGTGCGCCTCTAGTAACTTCCCTAAATTCTATTCTATATATGTTTTTATTATATGGTGTAAGCAGCATCTTTACATCATATGCTATCTTTTCACCCTCAGTATCAGGATCAGTAGCAATAAGTATTTTATCAACCTCTAATGCCAGCTTCTTTAAAATATTGTATATCGATGAACTCACAAATATATTTAGAGAACTGCAATATGGACACGAATCATATATTCCAATATGCTGATGACCACAATTTCTACATCTAGTTATAAAATCATACACTGGAATGTATTTGCCCTGTTCAACCTTAACACCGTGAAGACCTTCATCAGTAATTAGATCAACTATATGCCCAAGGGTAGCCATAACCATAGCGATATACACCTTATTCACATCAACAGGAATTATGCTCTCATATACAATTATATCATTAAAGATTCTCTTTGCAGGTCTACCAAACATTGATGCTATAGTCTTAGCCTTTGTAGGTGATTCAACTATAATTAGTGTAGTAGAAATACCGCTTCTAATATCACTATCACTACCACGGCTTCTAGACTCTACTATCCTACTAATATATTCTTTAATGCTTTTTAGATCCAGCTCTTTAAATCCGCTAAAGTTGACTAAATGCTTTAATCTATATTCGAGGATGTTTATGAGCTCCCTATGCTTTTCAAAAATTATGGAGAGCCCAAACGTCTTATAGCCATTGAGAAGCCTTGATGCTCTTCCACTTGCCTGTATATAGGTATAAGGATCAGGTTTCACAACAATTAATTTACCTCCATATTTCACTACTATACAGTAGTTCTCTATAACTAGCTTACCCTTCTCGCTAACTATTTTAGCTACTTCATTATATAATCGCTCTTTTATAGCTTGAAGCACACTTAGATTATTGATAAGCCCTTGTGGAGTGTCCATAGGATTTTTTAAAAGTTTTGAATAGAGTATAAGGAGTGCTGGAGTACTCTTCTGAATAATTTCAATAAGTTGGTTACGTAAATTATTTAGATCTATCCCTAGCTCCTCTAACTTCCTAAGAATAATATACATAAATCTTATGTTATTCAAACTATCATAGAGGTCTCTCACTATTTGGGGAACGCCAATAAATATTGTAAATCTAATTCTTAGTGGTTCATCAAGTCCTCTAACAAGTATGCCATAGTATGATGCTGGGCCAATCACCACATCTATATCTCCTCTACGAAATTTATCAACAGCCTTATTACCACTCTTTGCTATAGCAAACCTTATACCATTGTTTTCAAATTTTCTACACAGTTCATCAATGTACTCCTTGTACATATTTGAGTAGAATATTATTCCACTACCAACATCTTTCACTATCTTTAAAATCTTCATATATGTATTTGAATCAATTTCTGAATATAGATCTGCAATATTTCTCCAGTATTCAAACATCGCACCTGCATCAAATCCTAGCAGCTCTCTTAAGACAAGAGACTTTAACCCTCTTACCCTACCTGTAGCAGAAGCAACAACTAATTGTGCTGCTCTCTTTGATATTTCATTTCTTATCTCAGCCTCAAGATCTGTGATAGCATTCTTCAGCTCTTCAACAACCTCTGGCTTTCTTGATGCCTTAGCGGCAATTAGACTTTGTTTTAGTTTAACTAGCTTTACGCTCTTCTCAATAACACTATCACTAAATCCTAATAACCTTAATAGTCTATCGACATTTCTAGAATTCTTTAGAATAGAGTCTAGATCATCAGCTATAACAATATCTATTTTCTTGTCGATAATAATGCTATGGTGCCTTGATAAAAATGCTGCAGAAGTTATTAAAATATCGAATGTACCACTTTTAACAACATCCTTGACTTCAGATATATTTTTAGCTGTTGAGTCATAGAAAACAATCTTAATTCTACTTACATCATATCCATATTGAAGCATATTTTTGACATAATCACATATCTTTCCATAAAACTGTTTTGCTATCTCCCTTGTAGGCGTTACTATATAGACCTTATTTCCATAGAAGTAAGCACGATATAATGCATATATAGCTAACAGAGTTGATTTGCCTATACCTGTAGGAGCTATTAAAGCAAAAGAGTCGCCAAAAAATAGCCTTTTAATCCAATATATCTGAATAGGTAGTGGTTTAAAACCTGTTGCTAAAGTAAAGAAGCTTCCAAAATCCTCTACCTCCTTAGCTAGTATTTGCAGTAGTTGTTCCCCTACATCACCTGAGCCTAAACTATAGCTACATCTACCACACCTTCCAATGACTAATTCATCATTGGTTATATATCCTCCACATACCGGGCATCCATGTCTGTATGCTACAATCATTATACTATTACCCATCTTAATCTTAAATGGCTAAGTGAATTATTCAAAAGACGTAAAACTCATCCAATATGCATGCAATAAACTTTTATTCTAGACCTATTCTAACACTACTGCAGAAACTAAAACCCACCAAAAAGGTGTAGGAAATGGCTCAAACACCATCTGCAGCAAATACTGTACTAGTAGGTAAGAAGCCTGTAATGAACTACGTACTTGCAATATTAACACTACTAAATCAAGGAGTAGGTGAAATAGTTGTAAAAGCTAGAGGTAGGGCTATAAGTAAAGCTGTAGACGCTATTGAAATAGTTAGAAATAGATTCCTACCAGGAAGGGTAGAGGTTAAGGGAGTCTCAATAGGAAGTCAATCAATAACCAGCAGTGATGGTAGGCAGAGTAGGGTTTCCACAATAGAGATTGTAATATCAAAAAAAGAGTAAAGCAACATAATATGACTGTATGAATACCATAAATATCATTGTTTTTTACTCCCTATCTAATACACACAATATCTATGCCAAATTCTTTAAATATATCCAATTCTGTAAGAATATTGTTACTACAATTGCGTATTTCCAAAGCACTATATTGTCCAAGAGTACTGACAGCTACGTTATATCCTTTAGATTTTAAATTCTTGTATAGCCTCTGTGCAATATAACTAGATAGAAGTTTTATTAGTACCTCCTCTCCATCTTTAATCCTATAAGTTGTAACCCCTATACCCTCTAAAAATCCTTTTGATTTTAATCTCTTTATAATTTTTCTAGCTACATTTCGTGATCCAAAGAGAGATAATATATCAAGGGCCTCACCAAGGTTGAATGCATTTCCATTGAATTTCTTTTTAAGAATTAAATAATATGCTATTTCCCTCTTACTAAGCCAGACCACTCAGTTCCCCCAGCTCATCATTTTAATCCTCAGACCTTACAAGGCTCATCATAATGTGTAGGACATTGTGCTGCTTAGCCTCTGGACTCCTGTCACCTTGAAGAGTGAGGTTTTCTATCGAAATTTTGCCATCCAATTAGCTGCATTATAAAATTACTTAGGTCTACTTAGCCATTCAATCTTACCTAGATATGGCTGTCTCATAGTCATACTGACTCTAGGCGGTCTTTGTGGACCTCCTAGTGAAATTGATGTGATTCTTGCTCTAACCATATCACCTTGTACTACAAATCTTTTACTATTTCTGCATATAACCATATTCCTAGCAGGATCATAGGAAACCTCATCATCAGCTACTTGCGATATGTGGATAAATCCCTCTATAGGCCCTACTCTAACTGTTAATCCCATTCTTCCAAGAACTTCAACAATTCCTTCAACCACTTCATTAATTATTGGTACATAGGTAATTGCATCAAACTCAACCCTATAATGCGGAGCACCATCGCCAAGCGGTATTATCCCCATTGGATTAACCTTTATATTTGTTATTGCCACTACTATTCCTAGATTTCTATCTCTTAGTCCTTCATACTTTTTTCTAATTTCATCAAATGCTGTTTCCTCTAATGGTCTATCTATCTTAGATGGATCTATCCTTACTATATCACGGAGTCTGTATATCCTAAACAATTGTAAACCCTAGGATGATATCGTAAAAAGAGTTTTTAAGCATTTACTGTATTTGGGAGTTCTTAAATTATTTCTGTTAATAGCTCAAATCCTTTCCTCTCCTTTCGATACCACATTACATTAATACCCTTTTTTAAGGCGTCATCCTTTAGCTTTGTATCAGCAGTTATAATTAAAACCTTCTTTATTCTCTTTATTGACTCAGCAAATTCTATTAGCATGTCATCAACCTTCTTTCCATCCTCCATAGATATTTCAATAACATTGAAAAGCTGTAGAAGGTTGTTTAAAGCCCATTCCGCTATATATGACTTCTTTGTATTTTTCTTTTTAGCCATTGACTGTAGCTCTATTATAACAGGTGTTAGTAGAACAGTGTGGCAATTGGGTATTAGATCCAGTATGTCATCTAGATGTGCTTCTTTCAATGATATTAGTAATACTATACTGGTGTCTACAACGGCTATACAATTATATTTTTCTAGCTCGCTACCTGACCCCACCCTACTAATCTCCATCTACCTCTAACCTGCCTGATTATAGCTACCTTATCTTTTCCTAGTATTACAACGGGTTTTTCTAGTTTAGCTTCAAATTCATCTCTTGTTACCCTTGTTAGTGTACCACGTGCCCATGCTGTTCTAATTATCAAAAATACTATTTCACGTGGTTTTAATGGTTCTATTAATTCTTGATCCTTACTACCTAGTACGCGTTCAAATAAATTGTATTTTATCCTAATATCTGAGACTGGATCAGGAACGCTATGCCCTAGAATGTTACCCATAAGAGCATCGCCTTTAGTTATTGAGGGGTCTAGCATAGTTCCTATTGCTACGAGACCGCCTGGTTTTGCTTCATCTGTATTGCTATTTCCATATCTAATGCTTGAAATTTTTGTTATTAGCGGCTCATATCTTATTCTACCTCCCTTCAATTCAATCCTTATACCAGGTTTTATCTCAACCTCATCCCCAACTCTTAACACCCCCTTCATCACACTACCACCAACTACACCACCAATAAGATTTTCTGGCCTTGTACCTGGCAGATTAACATCAAAGCTTCTAGCAATTAACATTATGGCAGGTCTACTAAAGTCTCTCTCAGGCTCTCTAAACATTTTAGCCATACTCATTGCAAGCACATCAATGTTGACCTTATGGAGGGCACTCACAGGTAGTATAGGTGCCTTAGAGAATTTTGTAGCATTTAAAAAATTCACTATCTGTTTATAATTCTCCTTAGCCTGCTCATAGCTAACAATATCTATCTTGTTTTGAACAACAATAAGCTGGTCTAAGCCTATAATCTCTAGTGATTTGAGATGCTCTCTTGTCTGGGGCTGGGGGCAAGGCTCATTAGCTGCGACGACAAGTATGGCAGCATCCATTAAGGCGGCACCTGATAACATTGTAGCCATTAGAACCTCATGACCTGGTGCATCAACATATGATACTGATTTAATTATCCTTGGCTTTGAACCTTGCGGACAAACATTGTCTGTAGTATAAGATTCTGGAATTTCTAAACCTTCACATAATCCGATATGCCCTTCAGCATAACCTAGTTTTATAGTCATCGATCTCTTTAACTCCTCTGAATATCTAGCTGTCCAAATACCTGTCAGTGCCTGCACAAGGGTTGTTTTGCCATGGTCAACATGTCCGACAATGCCTATGCTCATAGTGGGGATTAGGCTCATAATTTATGCACCAAACACTAGTAATACTACTATTACTCTCTATAATAAAGTATCTTTTTAATTAATCTACTACACTATGTTGTAACAACAGTATTTATCTGTACTATATCTTCTGATATAGTATTGCCTCTTACAAGTTTTCTCCTTCTTTCTCCTTCTTCCTTAGGTCTAAAGCCCGGTCCCTGTGAAAGTAGAACATACTTTTTAGCAGGCCCCGCTACATCTACTCTCATAGGGAAGCCCGCCAAGTCGGATCCTCCTCTAATTTCAAGTCTGATGTTTGGCAGTCCTATAATTCTACCATCAATTTTATCACCTATTTTTAAACCAACTAGACTCTGTATCACAGATCCTGATATTCTTATTTGGAATGCAGGCGCTCTAAAAACTTCTCCCAGAGCTTCAGAAACCCCTAACTTTTCCCTCATAAATGCCATGGGCACTACCACCGTTTGTATGTCAATTGATGCATCTTCAGCTACCCTAGCTGCTAAATTGACCTTCTCTCTACCGGCTCTATTCTTCCATATTCTCACTATTACAATACCTAATTCAGGATTTAGTAGCTTTATGAGAGTAGGATTCAGTTTTATCTTTGGCAACTCTCTCTGTTCCTTATGAACATCAGTGTACTCCAGGGATTCAGAGCCTATTACCTTTACTGGTACTACTCTTGGATTTTTAGCCCTGGGATCAGAGATCACTAGCTTAAATTCCGACATATTTGTTGGTACACCCCTAGACTTGTGTTATTTCTAACGTGTAAACCTAAAAAGCTATTTTGAGACTACACATTATGATTACAGTGTTTTAGAACTGGGTAAGAACATAATTATGGTGAGTAAAAATGTCGCAACAACAGAAAAGGCTTCGCCAACCAATAGTTGTGGTTCTAGGTCATGTTGACCATGGCAAAACAACGTTGTTAGATAAGATAAGAGGCACAGCTATTGTAAAGAAGGAGGCGGGGGAGATGACCCAGCATGTAGGTGCCAGTCTCGTACCGGCTTCTATTATTGAAAGAATTGCAGAACCTTTGAGGAAGGTAATACCATTTAGGCTTGAGATTCCAGGGCTATTATTTATAGATACACCTGGTCATGAACTATTTTCAAATCTTAGGAGAAGGGGTGGAAGTGTAGCTGATATAGCTATTTTAGTTATTGATATAAATGAGGGTGTAATGCCTCAAACAATAGAATGTATAGAGATATTAAAGTCTCGCAATGTACCCTTTGTTATAGCTGCTAATAAGATAGATAAGATAGCTGGATGGAAGCCCTATCATGATAAACCAATAACATTTAGTTTAAAAAACCAGAGTCAACAAGTAATTAAAAAAGTTGAGACAGAGGTATATAAACTAGTAGCACAGCTTTCAAACTATGGAATTAATTCTGATCTATTTGATCGCATACGAGACTTTACTCGAACAGTCCCCATAATTCCTCTATCAGCTAAGACAGGTGAAGGTATACCGGAGCTACTAGCGGTAATAGCAGGTGTTACCCAGAAGTACATGAGTGAAAAGATAATGTATGTTGAAGGTCCAGCTAAGGGAGTTGTTCTAGAGGTTAAGGAACAACCTGGATATGGTACAGCACTAGATGTTATAGTATACGATGGTATTCTAAAAGAGCATGACCAAATAATTGTTGCTGGTATGAATGGGCCTATACTTACAAAAATTAGAGCTATACTAGTACCCAAGACATTAACCGATATAAGAGTAGCTAAAACAGAGCTTAAACCCATTGAGGAGGTTATAGCAGCTGCTGGTGTAAGAATAATAGCTCCCAATATTGAAGATGCGTTAGCTGGCTCTCCACTATATGTTGTACCATCTGAACAGCTTGTAGAGGAATACAAAACTAAGCTGCTTGAAGAAATAGAGACTATAAGGTTTAGAAAAGAGGTAAATGGTGTAATAGTTAAGGCTGATACCCTTGGAACTCTTGAAGCCATTGTTAATGCATTGAATAGAAAATATATTCCCGTAAGAATAGCAGATGTAGGTCCTCTTACGAAAAGAGATGTTATAGAGGCTAGCATTGTTGCAAAGAGTGATAGATATCTAGGTGTCATACTACTGTTTAATGTAAAAAGTATTCAAGAGGCTGAAGAGCTTGCCCAAAAGGAAGGCATACCCATATTTAAGAATAATATAGTATATAGGCTTATTGAGGAATACATTGAATGGCTAGAGAAGGAAAAGTCTACAGAACTTCAAAAGGAGTTTGAAAATATTGTACCACCTGGAAAAATAAGAATTATGCCAGGCTATGTATTTAGACGTAGTGATCCTGCAATAGTGGGTGTAGAAGTTGTAGGCGGTATAATAAGATCTGGAGTACCACTGATGAGAACAGATGGTAAATACATTGGAGAAATCCAGCAAATTCAGCATATGGGGAAATCTATAAAGGAAGCTAAAGCTGGTCAGGAAGTCGCTATATCGATTAGAGGAAACATAATGGTGGGACGCCATATAAAGGAAAACGATGTTCTGTACACACACATTCCACTAGAACACATCAGAATATTGGTAACAAAGTTTAAGAAAATACTTTCACCTGATACTATAGACGTTCTAAAAGAGATAATTAAGATAAAATCAGCCACAAATATTGAATATGCTATTTTCTTAAACCAAATATAAAATCTTACATCCAAGATTACCAAGACAATCGATAGACTAAAATCTCCATGTACATAACCACCATAGAGAGCAACAGTTACCATACTCTAGTTCTCTACCCAATTTCACAATATACATCTTAGCTTGATATAGAATTCCATGAAATATCCTTAAAAGCATTAGACATCTTGAAGCACCGGGAATGAAAATCTAGAATAAAAAGTAGGACATGCATAGAACCTAGTACCAGACATAAGAGGGTGTATATCTAAAGTAGATCCTGAAGGTCGAGACCTTTAATTTATATTACTTATTTCATCTATATTTTAGCTCTATTAAAGCTATTTTATATTCTAGACAATGGACATTAGCTATAAAACTATTTTATTTTAGTGGCGCCGCGGCCGGGATTTGAACCCGGGTCACGGGCTCGACAGGCCCGCATAATAGCCGGGCTATACTACCGCGGCTCTAGTCTAGAGGTATTATTACAGGGGCTTAAAAGCTTAAATTGGATAATTTACAAGATTATTATAGTGTTTAAATATGTAGTTTTACTGGTGTTAGAATTGGGTTGTAGAGTTGCTGTTGTTGCTGACTGGGATATTGATGGTGTTGTTTCAGCTGCGCAAATAGTATACTCGCAGGAGGTTGTTGGAAGGTATCCTTTGGATTGTAGACATGAAGTATGTTTAATACCGTCAACTTCAAAGACGCTTTCACATATTCTTGCTGAGGTTAATAAATTAAATATTTCTCATATAGTGCTGCTTGACATAGCCTATAGTAAAGATGCTGAGTTTTTTCTAAAAAGGATTAGGGAGCTGAGTATATACAGTATATATATAGATCACCACATATCATCCATTATCCACAGCCACGCTGTAGAGAAGCTTGTAGATGAATTCATTGTTGGTAAAATTCCTACTGCATATCTAGTATTTCAATTGATGAATTCATTAAAAATAGCTTTAACTACAAGAATTAGAGCTTTTATTGAAGCAGCTAGTACTATTGAGGGTAGGAGGCATGGTGTTATAAATAAAAAGTTTATCCAACTAGTTATAGCTTTATCGAGAACACTTGCATATACCAAAGATAGAGAGCGGTGGGAAAAGCTTGTAAGGTGGCTTAGTTCACCACTACCACATACCTCAATACCATTTGTAGTAGATATAAATAAGTTTATGGAGCCCCAATTAAATGGTAGAGACGTGAATATATTTGCCAAAGAATTGGCGTTAAGAGCTGAAAAAATATTTAATATTAGGTTTATAGATGCTAGAAGGGAGAAGATCGTATGTAGACCATCGGCCATAGCCTCTGCACTATATAGAATATTTAGAAATCCAGTTATACTTCTACTTACCAACAAGGGAGGTAGAAACTACATTTTAATAAAGTCGAGGGATTTAACAGCATATACAATAGCTCTAGAGCTATATAGAAGTGGTCTAGCTGTAGATATAATGGGTCATCAAACACTTTCATATAGCTTGTTAAGAGAGGATATCGACATTAATAACATAAAGAGTATAATTAGAAACATCATTTTAAAGAAGTTGTGACATAGCTACCTAGAATAGATATAGTGGGCCCGCCGGGATTCGAACCCGGGATCACGGGGATCTCCGCTGGAGGTCCCGAGTCGGGCACCCTTAAGGTGTACCCCGCATCCTAGCCAAGCTAGACTACGGGCCCTTTCCAACATGTATCGTAATCGGGAATCAGGATATAAAAACTTTATTATGAAGATTAGAAAACAGTTATCTCTCCCCATAGCATGTTAGTGGTTTAATGCAGGCATTAAGATATTAAGTATTTTTAAGTAGTTTTAGAAAAGTAGAGGGTTTAGAGTTGGAGGATTGATATAAATGGCTAGAAGAAGAAGTAAATGGAGAAGAACAACTGCAATAGTTAAAAAGATGATGCAGGAGGCAAAAAAGGTTAAGGCATATGAAAGCTTAAGACAATGCCCTGTATGTGGCAACCCCCATAGTCTCTCAATAGATGTGGATGAGGATAAGTCAAGTGGTCGGAAAATGGCATTCATAAGCTGTGCTTCATGTGGATTTGAATACTCTATGGATAATCTACCACCTATTGCTGATGTCTTCTGGATTTACTCAAGAATACTTGACCAGATTCATGGAGTATCCATTCAAGATAGGTCTGTACATGAGGGTACAACAAAGACTGTAGAGAAAGAATCAGGAGAAGAAGAGAGAATAGATGTAGAGGTCGTTGAAGAAGGGGATAGTGAATAAACCCTTTCAAGTGTACAACATAGATCTATCTATATGTTTAGACATCGTATCAATGTCAATAACATGTCGGTTTTGAAACTTTATTAAATATTAGGAGTGGGTATAAAGAAAATGAATTTTTCTTGGTTTTAGCTAAACCCATATATTATAAGAGCTTACTATAATCGGTATTATATAATTCATCGTATTTTTTAATGGTTTTTTTAATCAACTCTTCAACATTTATCCCATGTAGAGCACTAATCATAATGATTTCATTATATCCTTGTAATTTTAATATATTTTCGTATTCTAATAGATGTTCTTTTGATACACTATCAATTTTATTGAAGACTATGATTATCTTCTCTCTACCTATTAACTGTTCAACTGTTTTAAGTGAGTTTAATTGTCTTTTAAATGTGTAGTAGGCCCCCGGCGAGGGGTCGAAGAGGTATAGAGTTACAGAGTTAAGATGTTTTAGTGCTGCAACAGCTTTTCTCTCTATTTCATTCATTTCATTGATATCTCTATCTAACAGCCCAGGTGTATCAATTACCTGAATTTTAATGTGTTTAAGATCTATATGACCCAATATTACATTCTTAGTTGTAAATGGGTATGGGGATACAAGGGGTTTAGCTGAGGAGATTTTTCCAACAAGTGTAGATTTACCCACTTGTGGCATGCCAGAAACTATTATAATGGGGTTTGCAAAGTCTATGCATGGTGTTATTTTTGCAGTCTTCACAACATTATTTAAAATATTTATCATTCTCAATTTTCTTTTTACAATAGAAAGTGATCTGCCTATGAATTCCTGTGCAAGTCTTTTTGCTTCAACTGGTTCGCTATTTAGTATAGCCTTTCTGTATTTGGACCATAGATTAGTTAAAATTTTAATGCTTATTGAAGCATTCCTAATCAATTTACTATACATGTTTTCAGATGCAATATTTATAAGTTCAGCATAGAAGCTATGTAGCTCTTCAATTTTCGGTAACCTAGCAATGTGTCCTAAACTTGTAGCTATATACTGGTAAACTCTTTCACATTTTAATAGGTATATAAATACCCTGCTTTTATCTGGATTACCTCTTATTATGGATCTCGGTATGGTAACCCTCTGGCTAAATATATTAAGCGTCTCCCTCCTAAGAACATCATATGCTATAGGAGTAATCTTTATTAAATCAGATAGACATTGTTGTCTACTATGCATGGCCTACACTACACCCTTTCTAAACGATCAGAGGTCGTGGTACTGTCATTTCAATCCATACCGCGGGACTCATACATCATCTCTACATCTATACCCCAATGCTATTCCTATACTACATAATACATTGAGGTATATTTCCTTATATAGCTTATTAATAAATATTAACATCATTTATTTAGATAAACTATATTAGATCGTAATACTGTTTATTTCTAGACACCCATCTCTTATATTTAGTTGTCTTTGGCTATATTTAGTGATCTACATCCTACCAACATCTTACAGGACTATTTATATTTTTATTGAATGGCCACTAAAACCCCAGTTGTAATAGGACTTAATTTACAAAAGGCTCTAGGTGGTCTAGAGTGGCTATCCCATCTTTGTCCATGGCGTTTAGCTGATGCCAAGCTTCTTAAATACCTTTTATAAAGTCTATAGACCTCTTCTCATTAGTATTGAGAAGAAAACAACGTGAATACAATAAAGCTTTAATGGGGTGAAATCATTTTTGGAAAGCCTATCAAAATTAGGGAGGATAGCTAGATGCCAAATTGCTATTAGAGGAACTAGGCTATCATATGGCGTTTTGCTCTATTTTTTACATACATTAAAGATTATATTGAGAGGCTTTATAAAAGAGTATCCAATTTCGCCAGCTGTATCTCGTAGTACTCTGAGAAGGCACCAGCCAGCCTTTTTAGCTATATATACTAGCTCGTTTAATGAGTACACTCTCATCTTAAAGTAGGCTTCGTCTAGGAACATCAGATTTTTGCCATCTTTTCTATAGAAGCTGTGTTTAATCATAATTTCGCTTGTTACTGGATTGAATATGCTTTTTTCAACTACAACATAGAAATGATAGTCGTAGAACCATGTTACCTCACCGACAATGTTATGCAGCACTAACATATAGTCTCTATTAATTGAATCAGCAATTATTAGGACACCATTTTCATCGACAATATTTCTGGCATGTGTTAAAATCTTTATATCGGTGTCTTCATCATAGTATCCTATAACTGAAGACCATATAAATAATACTGCATTAAATGGAGAATACTTAGATACACATTGATCTAATTCCCTTGCATCACATACAATAAACACAGTTCTACTCTCTAGACCATGGGAATGTGCCTTTGATTTAGCTATTTCGATATAGTTTGGCGAAATATCTACTCCAACAACACTGTAGCCAAGTTCAGCTAATGAAAGTGCTACTCTTCCAGTACCACATCCAATATCAAGAATGCGACCCTTGTCAATACCAAGCATCATTAGCTGTTTTGCAATACCTCTAGCAAGTTTTTTACCTCTATTAACCATTTCATGAGAGTCCATTATTATTCTGAAGTATTCTCCTTTTTCAATAAAATAACTATGTACAATATCATTACGTGAGCTATTACCCAAATACGTAATCCCTCAGTTGTGGCTATATCTAACATCTATTTTAAGTTTATTAAACTTAATGTCTAATTGACTACTATAGTTAATTCGTATAGACAATTATTAGCATATCCACTGCTACCATGACTATTCAATTTAAATCTTCTAGTTAGATTGAGAATCTATTTGAGTTTTTTAATAACTTCAAAAACAAAAGCATATATAGCAGTATTTAGATAGAAAGATTTTAGAATTCCTACTTTGTTTCTGTCTATGGTGTATTAACATGAGGATTGGAATCTATGGGTTTGGTGCTATAGGTAGAATTATAGCTAAGGCAGCTATTGAAAGGGGATTTGAAGTTGTTGCTGCAGTTGATATTGATCCAAATCTTATTGGGAGGGATATAGGTCTAGCTATAGATCTTGGTGAACGGCTTGGAGTTGAAGTAACTAACAATCCTACTGTATTAGCTGATGCAGATGTTGTTATTCATGCCACAGGTTCCTATCTAGAAAGAGTATTCAATCAAATTGCATTAACTATTGATATGGGTATAGACACTATATCAACATGTGAAACACTTGCCTATCCCTACTATCGCTATCCTGTATTGGCTAGAAAACTAGATGATATAGCAAAGGCTAGAGGGGTCACGGTTCTTGGAACAGGCATAAATCCAGGCTTTTTACTAGATACCTTAGCAGTGGTACTCACTGCACCATTTAATAGAGTAAGAAAAATTAGAGCCATAAGAAGTATTGATGCCGCTAAGAGAAGAGAGTCATTCAGGAAAAAAATTGGCGTCGGAGAAGATCCCAAAGTAGTTGAGGAAAGGCTTAGAAGAGGTGAAATAACAGGGCATGTGGGATACGCTGAATCTGTCCTCATAATAGCTGATGCAGCTGGTATACAGCCAACTAAAGTAATTGAGGAACAGAGTATTGTAGTAGCTGAATATGATGTAAAATCCGCTGGAATTACAATTCCAAAGAATATGAATAGAGGTATTAAGGGTTATGGAGCAGCATATATAGGAGATAGAGAGATTATAAGGATAGAGTTCTATGCATATGTAGGAGCAGAAGAATATGAAGAGATTACAATTGAGGGTAAAGACTATACAATATCATGGAGAAGCACAGGAACCCCAGGTGACATGGCAACAGCAGCTGTAATTCTAAATCTAGTAGAAAAAATAAAAGAACAGAAGCCAGGGCTACTAACAATGGCAGATCTAATACCTTTTAGACCTAAAATAGTACTATAATACTTTAGCTAATTCTTTAAAGCTTTTTTACAGACCCTCCCCCAACTAAATAACTATAGTGTATGTAGTTTCTAGACCATCCTTTAATTCAATATCTATGCATCTCTACCCTATCTAATACCACTTATTCTGTTTACTGTATATGAAGTATAAATACTGCTGATGGAAGTGATAAATAAAGGAGAAGATAATGAACATATTTAGTGTAAATAATGATAGTAGGGTTGTTAGGAAGTAATCGCCTAATGTAGTTAGCATTCGTAATGGTGTATAGAGGGGGTGGATTTGACTAAAAAGCCTCTGCTTAGGAGAATTGCCGAGAAAGCTTTAGGATCTGAATATGCTGAACTAATTTGGAGACGTATTGAAATTATAGGCGACATTGCTATTATTAGAAAACCCTTTAATTTATCTGAAGAAATTTTTAAAATTATTGGTGAAGAGCTTCTAAAGTCTTTGCACTATGTTAAGAGTGTATGGCTTGCTGTAACACCTGTTCATGGAATTGAACGAACTAGAAATTATATACATTTAGCTGGTGAAAAAAGAAGTGAAACTGTCTATAGAGAGCATGGATGTGTATTTAGGCTTGACGTAACTAAGGTCTATATCTCACCTGTTCTAGGCTATGATCATATGAGGGTGGCTAGGCAGGTTAGAGAGAATGAAAGGATTCTTAACATGTTTGCAGGCTTTGGACCATATAGTATAATAGCCTCAAAATATGGAAAGCCATCTTATGTACTCTCTATAGATATTAATGAATATGCAGTTAAATATGCAAGGGAAAATATAGAGATTAATAAGGTAACCCATCTAAATGAAATTATACATGGGGATGCATTACTAATAACGTCATCACTTCAAAGCAAGTTTGATAGAATACTAATGCCATTTCCAGAATTGTTTGAAAAAGCAGTTGAGGTAGCAATACCAGTTATTAGAGAAGGAGGTATAGTACACCCTCATTTATTTATAGAAGCAACAAATAAAAAAGAAGCTTTAGTTAAAGCTACTGAAACAGTAAAAAAACTCATTGAAAGATTTGAGGTTTTCACCGAGGTAATTGGTGGGCATGTTATTAGAGGTATTGCGCCACATAAATATCACGTAACTGTAGATGTGGTAATTAAGAAAAAATAGAGAAGGTATAATATTTACAGTTTCCTTCAATCTCTATTGTGTAGAAAGCCCTATAGAATATGGAATTTATTCACTTTGGATTGCGACTTTCATTCTAGATAAATGATGCACATTATATATTTGTAGGCTACATTTGGGTAAAAAGATATGTTTAGCTGTATGGGGTGTAAAAAATACTCTGATGTATATGGAATGAATGTAAGGATTTATAGAGAGTATATCATAGGGCTTATAATTACCTTAATAGTGTTGGTTGGTGAGACTCTAGCCATAGTGCTGAATATAGATAGGTTTAGAATTGTCTCTTTATATGAATTAATTTCAGATCCAATAAAACTTATTGTATATACATCGTATATCTTAAGTATTGTTATAGTACCTCTTCTTGTATTATGGAGCTTTAATGCTGCTAGAGAATTGATAGAGATATATAGGAGGCTTAGTTTAAAGAGTTTAAGCAATGTTAATGTTACTTGGATAAGAAGAAATGTATGGTTAGTACCACTATTAACGGTACTATCATTTACATTTATTTTACTTGGAATTATTATGGGTTATCGCTATATATTATTATTTTCGCTACTACCACTTCTCTTCTTTACAATAATTATTTTAAGACCAATTATGGAGATATACACCCATAAAAGGTTAATAGATGTTGAGCTAAAGTGGTTCTTAATAATACTATCTATCATAGAAAGTATTGGTACTAACATAGGGTTTCTGATTGAAAGATTAAAGAGGATATCCATTTTAAAGGCTATAGTAAAGGAGATTACCATAGTAGATAGAGATTCTAAACTCTACTTTTTATCGCATATAGACGCTCTATTGTATAGAGCAAGGGTTACACCAAATGAGAGGCTTGGAAGAATTTTCCTAGGCTATGCGTCTAAAATTAGGGAAGGAGGTAATATATTGACATGGCTTAAAACACGAATTGATGAAGAGATTTTGAGAAGCGAATTTAACATGAAACTATATGCTGAACGAATGGCTATAACAATAAGTCAGATAGCATTAGCACTCTATGTTATCTTCCCATTGGTTATGGTCTCCACATCAATGGTTCTGAACATACAGTTTACAATAGCTATTGCTGTTCTTACAACCCCTTTACTTATTTCAATTGCTTATTCAATAAGGCCTAACACACTAAATACAATACCTGTAAGATATGTTGTACAGCCAATACTAATATATATGGTTCTTACAATTATTTTATATAATATTATAGGAGGCTATTCTCTTGCTGTTTCATGGATCGTAGGAGTAATTATTGGTTATAGAACGTATCAAATGGTGAGAGATATGGAGACTCTTGATAGAGACTCACTAGAAATTCTAAAAAACGTTATAGAACTTAAAAGAAGTGGATATAGTGTTGTAAAAGCATTGGAGCATATAGTTCAAAGTGGTACGCTGGATGATGTAACATTAAGGAATCTAGAAATAGTATTGAATAGAGTGGGGCATGGATATTCACTAGCAGAAGTAGGGGCGGAAATAGCATCACCATCATTTTTATTCCGATATGTTGTATTTGTCCTAGGGATTATCCATGAATGTGGGGGAGGAAATGATGAGGTACTCCAGACACTATATGAATACATATATAGGATTAAGACTATGGAGAATAGTGTCAAAAAATTATCGTTATTCTTTGAGATTCTATCAATAGCAAATGTATTTATAATGGTGTGGATATGGAGAACAGTTTCACCTCTAATGACAGCACTAAATACATACTTTTTAGGAGGTGTATACATCCCCCCAATTTCAACACTCATCTTTGTGTCGCTAATATGCTTTAAGTTTATTTCATCGATTATTAAGAGAGGTTTACCAATATTTGAACCAAGAGACTGCATAGCAATAGTAGTAGGAGTAATAGCCGCAAGTCTAGTTCGCTAAGCTATGACATACATTTTAAAAACACTGAGATAGTTAGGGGAATATGGTGAAAAACACATCTTGGAAAAGAGTTGCTAATAAGGGAATGAGTGAATTATTGGCATTAGTGCTAGGTATAGCAATAACTATAGCTATTGGAATGACACTCTATACATTTATGCCAAACTATTTAAGTTCAATGCAACAACAGCAGAAGATAGCCTTAGTGGTTCAAAATGTCTTCTCAGTAAATAGTAGTGAAGCTATATTAACAATATCCATAAGAAATCTCGGTACAAAGGAAATAAAAGGAGTAAACATAACTATATTATCACCAACAAATCTATATATGGAGTTAATAGCACCAAACATTGGGAATGCTATAGCTAGAAATTCAGCATTAGAAATAGATGGGTTAAGACTGTCTCCAGGGCATGAAACCATACTGACAATCAGATTAAAAGGAAGTGATATAAGCATTGGATCCAAAGCTGTTATAACAGTTTCAGCAATGTATGTCGATGGTAGCATGGCATCGGCATCAGCACAGGCACTCATAGCTTAATGTAGAATGGCATATTAAAATAATTCAATAAATAATTTATTTTTACTATATAACTACTACTATATCTCATATTCAAGAAAAGTTTATAAAACTAGATAGTCTCTTCCTACAATATGGTCCCCGCCGTAGCTCAGCGGCAGAGCGCCCGGCTGTAGTGGGGCAGGGCTATAGATACCGGGTGGTCGGGGGTTCAAATCCCCCCGGCGGGACCTTCTATACATTTTTATAGCCTATTTCTAAAAATGTTTCTACTTTTCTATTTTTAGCTATGTTCTAGAAAAATTTAGTGTATCTCCTTACTAAAGGAGGAACTTTAATCATAACTTCTACTAATTCTTAATAATTCAAAGGTTATTTTATCTCTATCTACAGAATGCTGACCATATCTACATGATTTACACTTTATGTGCTTCTTTCCTTTATATATAAGTTTAATCCTGTATTGGAGTAGTACATTAGATCTGTCTTGCTATAAACAGTAGAAATATCTATAGCTCTAACTTTAGTTAATTAACTAAATTAAAAGGATTAAAATTTAAGAGTGTAGATAGCTATATGGTAGTTGTGATGCATGTTTAATGATGAGGGAGGTGATCTCAAGACTTCTAAGGATGATGATAGATTAACCATCTGAAGCCTTTGGGTGTAAAAATAGTTCTATTATAATTTCTATAGTTGTGAGCTTCTTAAATTAGAGGCTAAAGATTTTGAATTTTGTAGCTTTTAGCTATCTAATGGTTATGTTTTAATGGAGGTATATAGTTGATAGCATTTATTGATTAAGATAGAGTAATAATGGTAGTATATGGCTAGACATTCATTCATTGATTTAAAGCATTGTGGGAAAGGCAAGGAAGCTATTAGCATATAAACCCTCTCTAAACAACAATTTATTGGTGTTATCTGTGGGACTTGTTAAAAGAACTGGTCCTGGAACTAAATTAAAGGATAAAAGGGTTGCCATAATAGTAGCAAATGAATTTGAAGATATAGAGCTGCTCTACCCATTTCTAAGACTTAGTGAAGAGGGAGCTGAGGTAATAATTATACCTATCAAAACAGGTCTACATCCACGCCCAGCAATTTTTGAAAAACCTGTTACGGGTAGATTTGGCACCCCTATACCATTGATGGTGTTTGGAGAAGGTGTGAGATATGTGATAAAGAATTTAGATGAAGTTAAAGTTGAAGATATAGATGCTTTAATAATACCGGGAGGATTTTCACCTGATTCTCTAAGAATAAATGAGAATGTTCTAAAATTTGTAAGGGATGTATATGAAGCTGGTAAAGTAGTTGCAGCTATATGTCATGGACCACAAGTACTAATTTCTGCTGGACTTGTAAAGGGTAGAAAGGTAACTAGCTATAGAGCGGTAAAGGATGACCTAATAAATGCTGGAGCCGTGTTTGTTGATGAGCCAGCTATAAGAGACGGTAATATAATTACTAGTAGAGTTCCTGATGATCTTCCAGAGTTTTGCCAGTTAATAATAGAAGCTTTATCTTCAAAATAGCCATATAAAAATAGAAAACCTAGTTCAACATAATTTTTATTATAATATTTTTGAGTTCTAGGTTATGAATGTGGATCAGGAGAATGAGCTATACCCTCTACGTAATAAACCATTTATATCGATAGCCATCCCCTCATCACTTATATCAGAAGCAGCAGATCTGAGAGAAAAAACACGTAAGGTTGGATATATTGGACGTGCAGCTGCTATTTTCCGTGTTGAGGAAATTATGATTTATGTTGATGATAATGATGAAAATGCAGAAACTATTGCAAAAATTCTAAATTATCAAGAAATTCCACCATACTTAAAGAGAAGAATATTTGGCAAAGACTCTGTATTAAAATATGCTGGAATTATACCCCCTCTCAAGACGCCACATCACATAAATCCTAGAGTTTATGGCCTAGATATTCGTGAGGGAATAGTGGAGTATAGCGATGATGTAAAGAGCATAGTTGATGTAGGCTTAGATAAGAAGGGCATTATCTATGGTTCTATGCAACCCATAAAAACTAGAATTACAGTGAAAATTGTCAGAGAAACACAGGGGTATTATATCCTAAAACCTATTAAGAGGGATGAGGTTGAAGTATACTGGGGATTTATTGTTAAGAAGTTTAATTCGCTCCAAAATCTGGCAGAATACTCAATACATAACAACTATACAGTTATAGGGGCGTCTAAAAAAGGTTTGATGCTGTATAGGATAGAAAGTGAATTAGGCCACGCCTTGATAAGTACAGAGAAGATATTGCTACTATTTGGTGGACCTAAATTAGATATCGATGAGATAGCTTTAAATGAGGGCATCAATATAGGTAGGTATTGTCACTATATAGTAAACTTTGTGCCACGTCAAGGAGTTGAAAGTATACGTACAGAAGAAGCCATATTTATAGTACTTTCTCTAATCAACTACATAAAGGAGAAAGCATTAATGACTATGAATTCAAGTTTTTAGATTTTTAAACTACACTATTTAGTAATACAATAGTGTAATGTGATAAATATAGGAGGAGCTGGTGTTAAATATGGATATCATTGAAAAGGTGGTTAAAGGATTTAGGGAGAAATATAGTCTAGAGCCAAATACTGTAGTTTCTGCTCCAGGACGCTTAGACTTTCTAAATACACATCAGGACTATAAAGGATTACCTGTTGTAGCTGTTGGAGTAAATCTAAGAACATATGTAGCTATTAAAAAGATTTATAATGAATTCTGTGAAGTTTTTTCGGAAAATATAGGTCTCAGGGATGAATTTAGTATAGTTGAAACTAATCTTGTTAGAGGAAAGTGGTTTGGCAATTATCTAAGAGCCTCTATAATTGCTTTAAAGAAGCATGGATATGACATAACAGGTTGTAAAGCCTACATCTATAGCGATATACCTATTGCATCTGGCTTAGGCAGTAGTGCTGCATTAACAGTTGCCTTTATAACAGCACTTGATGCTGAATTTGGTCTTAAACTATCTAAAAAGGATATTGCAGAACTTGCTTTTGAAGCTGAAAATCAGATTATGGGAATACCATGCGGAAGGCTAGATCAGTATGCCTCATCGTATGGCGGTGTAATCCTAATTAATACAAGACCTCCATATAATGTTAGTGAACTAAATTTTGATAAGGGGCTATTCATAGTTGTTGATTCAGGAATTAGGCACTCAACTGCTGATATACATCCTAATAGACAAAAAGAGATAGAAGACGGTCTTAGGAAACTTTTATCAAAGGAGTTACCCAACCATATTAGAGGTAAGCTTGGCTATAAATTCTGGGAACCAAAATGGGATGAACTGTCCGAGGATGAGTTAAAGCTCTATCTTACAGACCTAGATAGAATTCCTTTAAATAGGATTCTATTTACGTTGAAAATGCATAGATCAACAATGCTAGCCATAAAAATAATGAATGGTATAAAAATTATGGAGGACGAAATAAGTGCCGCAATAGAAATTGGTAGGGAGGTGGTGCAGAGTATTTTAAATAGTAGTGATTGGGATTTAAGACTTTTAGGTGCCATAATGTTGTATCAACATAAATTGTTAAGTGAATTATATGATGTGAGTTTACCAGAACTAGATAAAATAGTAGATGAAATAGTAAGTGCTGGAGCATATGGTGCAAAGCTATCTGGTGCTGGACTGGGAGGAGCAGTTATAGGCTTAGTGAAGGATTTTGAAATAGGAAAAAGAACACTTAGTAGGGTAGTAGGTAGCTATGCAGCTAATGGATATATAGTCAGCATTGATAGAGGGGCAACAGTACACTAAATAGAATGAAAATGGTGAGAAGTATGAATTATAAGAGGGTACAGGAACTTAGATGGGATCCAACATTGGGAGAGTGGGTAATGGTCTCCAACATTAGAGATCTAAGACCATGGCAGCCTCAAGACTTCTGCCCCTTCTGTCCTGGAACACCTGAAACAGGATTTGGATGGGATATATTAATACTAAGGAATAAATTCCCTATGCTAAATGAAGAACCAATTCCTCCTGGAAAATACAAATTCTATTCTACAGCACCGTCTTATGGTAGGTGCTACGTAGTAGTAGAAACGCCAAAACATGATATTGATGATATAAGTGACCTAGATGTTACTGAAATCTATAAGGTGTTTAAGGGTGTTAAGAGGAAGCAGGAAGATGAAATGAGGGATCCTAAGGCTATATATTTTCTCTTCTTTAGAAATAAGGGTAAGGAAATAGGGGTTTCATTAACACACCCTCATTCACAAATATATGTACTGCCATTTATACCTGTTAAGGTTTTAAGAGAACTAATAAATTCAAATAGGTACTATAGCAAAAAGAAACAATGTCTATTCTGTGATATAGTAAATATAGAGAAAGAGTATGGGGAAAGAGTTGTTGCTAATACAGATTACTGGATTGCCTTCATACCATTCTATGCACATTGGCCATTTGAAGTACATATATATCCCCTGACACACATCCAACTATTATCACAGCTAAATACAGAGCTTACTAAAGATATGGCTAGAATAGTAAAGAAGGTACTATGTGGAATTAAAAACATATTTGAAAAACCAATGCCGTACATGATGGTATTACATCAAGCACCACTAAAAGGAATTTATACATTTTATCATATGCATATAGAAATATATGGCATGTACAGAATGGTGGGGAAACTAAAGTATGCAGCAGGGATGGAGACGGGTGGAGGTAACTTTACATATGATAGTACACCTGAGGAAGCAGCACATATGCTACGCAATACAGTAGAAATAAAGTGTAAAGAATAGATTTATTTTGTTAACATTATTATAATTCTATTTTAGATGTATTCATTTCTCTAAACTGCTAGATCATTTAGTATCTTCACAGTGGTGTAGATAAATAGTATAAGTAAATGGAATAAAATGTTTATTAGCTAGAAATACACTTAATTATATGGTGGATGTTGTGTTGTGTAAAACTATAATTCCATTGGGGGGTCTGGGTACTAGGTTACGTCCACTTACAGTTGAAACTTCTAAAGCTTTGGTCAGATTTCTTAACAGGCCACTTATAGAATTTACAATTGTTAAATTAGCTAAACAGGGAATAACGGAATTCTATATGGGGGTGAGTGGATATCTAAACTATAAGGAAGTCTATGATTATTTTGGTGAGGGACTAAAAATTAGATTAAAGTATGATTTACCAAATGTTAGAATAAGATATCAACCAAATGAAGAGAGTGTAGGTAGTGCAGATTGTGCTAGAATTATTATGGAATACTATGATATTAAGGAACCCGTTCTAGTTGTGCAGGGCGATTTGATATTTGATTTAGATCTCCAAGATATGTGGATGTTTCACACTAAAAATAATAGCCTTATGACTATAGCGGTAAAATATCTTGAAAAAGAAGAAGAGCTAATACACTTTGGTGTAGCAGATATAGATCATGAAAATAAAATTAGAAGATTTGTCGAAAAGCCTAAAACAATGAAGGAAGCTCCAAGCCATTTTATCAATACAGGTATATATATACTTTCAGCCCACTTTAGAGATTTTCTAAATAGTGATATAGTTAATTATATGAGACAGAGAAATATGATGGATTTTGGACAGCATATAATCCCGCTAGCTATACAGATGTTTGGAAATGTCTATGCCTATGAGTTAAAGGGGTATTGGTTTGATATAGGAACACCAGAGAGATATTTGGAGGCGATATTCTATCTTCTTCGACGTATGACGTTAGAAGAATTAGAAGCAAAACCATTGATATATAATGTTAGGGTACAAGGAAAAAGTAAAGAATCTACCATGCTACACCAGGAAATATTATCAAAAATTATTAGAGGTGAGATAAAGACTGACGGTGAAATTCTTATAGGTAGACATGTAAAGATAGGAAAGAATGTTTCGCTATCAGACTGCGTAATAGATAACTATACCATTATTGAGGATGAAGTAACAATCAATCGAAGTGTTGTTATGGATCGATGTAGGATAGGCGCTAAGACATCTATAATAAATAGCATAGTAGGTAGGCACGTTAGAGTAAATAAAAATGTTAAAATAATTAATAGTGTTATAGGTGATGATACAATAATTGGGGATAATGTTGTTCTTTTGAATACAAAAGTGTGGACTCATAAAGAGGTTACTCCAAATGCTCATATAGAGAATATGATTTTTAGTTAATTGATTTTTAGTTGATTGTCGAACTAAATAAAATGTAGTGTAGTCATAATTTCAGGGTATGGAATTAAAGTGCTACTTTAGATAAAGCTGAGTAGACCTCTGTCAACCACAACTTTATTGCCCTAGGGTTCCAAAATTCAGTCCACCAATAATCGCTATCAAGTACATGATAGAACGACCATATGGCATTCTTTAAATTAATGTCATTTCTCGAAACCATTTTATAAAGTCGTATAATGTCGTAAGTCTTAGAAACCTCATACCATAGAACCTTCTGCTCAGGAATTTCTCCATCCCATTTATAGAAGCCATTCAGCCATGATGTGGTTGGTATATATAGAAGTTTCCTAAATTGAGAGTAGTTCTTAATGACTTCATCTATAGTTGATGTTTTTATGAATCCCTTCTTTTGAAGTATGTCCAGATATCTATACATTGTATAAAAGAAGGGATATGTATTTTTAGGATACTTTGAAAAAATCATCCAATTTTCGCCATCAAGCGCTATTGTGACTATACCTCTTCTCTTAAGCAGTTTTGATATAACAGTTTGAGCACCTTTAATTGCATGAGGTTCAGAGGGGAAGTTATTATTAAAGCCTATTATATCGCTTATCTCTTGATCTCTAAATAAAACCTTTATTCTATTACTATCATATATAGCTTCATATGGTTCATATATTGTATTTTTATCTCCAATAGCTTTAGAAAAGTGGCTTTTACCACATAATATTGTATACTCTATACCATTATCGCTATATATCTCTATAAGCTTATCATGCCATGCCATCTCAGGGGTCCAAACACCTTTTGCATTGATTCCAAAAATTTCATAAGTTAGTCTTGTACCTAGATTAAGCTCTTCTCGAATTATATCCTCCATACCAAACCTATTTAGTAGATAACCTAGAATTGTATGGGCATAAACGGATGTAAGTATTTCTATACTCTGCATTGATGTAAGATCCTTAAACATTTTTATAGTTTCTTTTATCATACCTATTTTTGTATCACTATTAGGCACAGTTTTACCATCTTCAGTTGTATACCCGTTTTCTATAGCGCACTTCCATTGATATAGTAAACTTGGGGACAGATGGACGACAGTCTTTACATCTGGAAACATGGTATATACTTTGGCATGTACATAGTAGGGACCGCCTGTAGTGTATGGTTCAAAAAGACTATACCAAACCCATCTAAATGGATAGTCTGCAAAGTATTTTCCATTTGGAAGATAGTTGGGTGGCTGATGATGGTGCCATACAATAACTGTTTCTACAAGTCTTGATATTCTTTCAAATAATTCTACTGGGAGAGACTCTTCAACTATATTGTTACAGATGTTAGCCTTAGAAGTTATAAGCATTTCTGTATCGCCATGTGTGTAGTGAGGCAATGAAAACTGGAATGTAGCGTGAGCGATAGAGTTATCAATGATTTTAGCAGACCTCTTCTCTCTATATATATCGATATCGGTATTTTTTCTATCAATTATTTTAACTCTAAGGTCTACTTCAATGTTATTACAGCTATGAATTTTGTGTATGTAGACGTCAATGGAGATGTCGTCGCCATATGTATATGCCATTGAACTTGGTACTATAGCTAGACTCATTTTAACACTCCTGTTCAAACTATATAGTTTTATAAAATAAAAACAGTTATAGATGTGGTACTAGGTAAATAGCTTTCTTTAAGTTTTAGATACACTACTATCCCTAAATCTCTGTAAAATTGATATTAACATTTCTCTCAGCTTTTCATAATGATTAATATTCTTAATGTTTAGCGCCAGTTCCTCTAGTTGTTGTGCAATTTCATCTACCATAAAGAATGTTCTTATCCAGTTACTTAAATCGCCTCTACGAAGATGATATACAATTGATTCTATTGGAACCCTTTCTAGTAATGCTATGAGCTCTAGAAGGCTACGTGCTTTTAAGTTGAGAGGTTTTCCGGGTGCTAGATAAAAATTGAATGCATAGAGGGAGGGCAAAACAATGCTATATACATACTTATAGGGGTTTTCAATTATTTTATTTGATATTGTTGAAGCAAGTGTAATTAACGCCTCAATATAAACCCTTAACGCTGTAAATATGTTTTTATATGGGGAGAAGTAGGTATGGACTTCACCAGCTGCACCCCCCTTCATAGAAAGATAATATAGATGGTCACTACAGCCAAGCATCCTCCAAACACTTAAATATTCACCACCTACAGCCTTAACATACGGTTCTAGAAATGTATAAAATCCAAATACAGTCCTCTGAACTTCATTGCCTAGCCATGCAGATAGGTCTCTTTCATCAGCCCAGCTTATGGTGTTCCAAGGTGGAACATCATAGACGTCCCTTGCTGGATATTTAAATGCAGCTATAGATGGAAATTCTGTAGTTATGTTGGGATACTTTGAAAGTTCTATTGGAAGCCATCTCAAAAATTCGTGTATTCCTGTTTTAATGCTGTGGTGCTCTCCAAAAGTCTCATAATCTATAGCTATGAGAATTACATCACCATGTGTTTGTGATAACCATTGGGCATATTTTTCGGCAGTAAGGGGATATTGATCCCATTTTATATCTGAGAATCGAAAGCCTATATCGTCACTAAGCCTATAATTCCTTAACAGTACTCTTACATCTAAACCCCATGCCCTATATACATAGTTAGGGCTTCTCCAATCTAAAATGCGGTCAACACCTTCAGTTAAAATAACCTTATATCCAAGTTTGCTAAAAAGATATGCAATATTATTATTGTATATAAATTCAGTATTCTCAACAGTAATAGGCTCAACACCGAATACATCGCGAATTAAATTTCTATGCATTGTAATTTGTTCAATAAATTCATCATATTCAAGGAATAGAGATGCGAGACTATGATAATACGTTTGGTTGATAAGCTCTACAATACCCTCAGAAATAGCATCAGAAATAACGTCTATAACAGTTTTATTCCATTTTAAAGCTTGTTCTATAAAAACACCACTTATGCTTAATGAAAACTTAAAGGACTTGCCGTACTTCCTAAGTTCTTTGTTTACATCAATTAGAATTTTTGTTGCTGGGATATAGCAGTTTGTAGCCACTCTTTCAAATATACTCCTATTCAATTCTTCATCAAATAAAGCTGTGTACAATAGCTTACTATTTGAGGAGAACTTAAAGGCATTTTTAATTAAATGAAACAGAATGTTGTCTCTTAGTCTATAGGGTTGGTGCATCTCAAACATAAATACAATGTCTGTCATCTATAACACCTAATGATATAAAAGCGAATTGGATGATTATATAAGTTTTTAATAATATTCATAATGAAACATAGGTAGTGGGTAAAATGGAGATGGAAAACCTTAGCAATCCCTACTTTATAGAGAAGCTAACTACAATAGAAGTTAAGAAGAGGAGTATAAATGAACTTCTAAAGGCAATGGCCAATACAGCGTATCAGGGGCGCGCTCTTGGAGAGGTCTATAGTATTATCGTTGATATGATAGAGGATCCTGATGTAGTTATATTTATGGGTTTAGCTGGCTCTATGAGTACTGCTGGTATGTGGAAAATCGTAAAGTGGCTTATTGATAATAGATATATAGATGTTCTTGTATCTACTGGGGCAAATATTTCAGAGGATATATATGAGGCAATGGGATTTAGCTATTACAAGGGTAGCCCCTATGTTGATGATAGTGAACTGCTGAAATACAAGATTGATAGATTTTATGATGTATTTGCTAGTGAGATTGCATATAGAAAAATGGAGGACCTAATTAAAGAATTCATATGCATGCTTCCTAATGGTTCAGTCTATTCTACAGCTGAGTTCCTATACCTATTTGGTAAATATCTAACTAATAGAAATATAGATAGTATTATTTCAGCAGCATATCGGGTTAAAATACCTGTATTTTCACCAGCTTTAGTGGATAGTGGATATGGCATTGCAGCAATACTTGCGTCAAGGGACTCTAACCATAGGGTGGCGCTAGATATGGTTAGAGATTTTGATCAGCTTATTGAAATAGGTAGAAGAGCAGTAAAGATGGCTGCAATATATATTGGTGGTGGAGTTCCAAAGGATTATATTAACCTTGTTACTGTGGCACAAACGCTGCTAGCTGAGAAGGAGGGTCTAAAGGACTATTATAAATCGTTGGAGTATGTGGTTCAGATAACAATGGATTCACCACAGTGGGGGGGATTATCGGGGGCAACACTGGAGGAGGCTGTAAGCTGGGGTAAGGTTGCCCCCAAAGCAAAAAAGAGAGTCGTATATGTTGATGCTACAATAGCTCTACCTCTAATTGTACATGCAATTTATGAGGAGAATATAAAGAGAAGAAATACGCCAGACTTTGGATGGTTCTTTGAACATCTAGAGCAATCAGACTTTAAGCAATTTTAATAAGCAATAAAATTTATTTTCTCTGCTGCCTATACCATGCAGTAAGATTAATGGTGTAGGCATTAAATGGTCAATAACAAGGTGATTAAGAAGAGTGAAAAAATAAGAATTCTAAAGATGCTTAAGGCGTTAAACTTCTTTTACAGCTTAAGAGAATTAGAGGAGATGCTAAATATTTCCTTTCAAAGTCTTTGGAAGTATGTAAATTTTATTGGAGTTCCAAGTGATGAAATAGCAAATGAGATTGTAGAAAAGATATCAAAGTTGAGAATAATAGAAAATACATTGCTTGAGTTAGCAAAAAATAATAGTGATAACTATTACAATTTAACTAAAAACATAGGATTTATAGAATTATTTACATTAGCAGTAGAGGAAAGGCTAAGAAAGCTAGATATAGATATAGACTATGTATTTACCCCATCGGAGGAGGGAATCCCTATAGCAACCTCCTTAGCATTAGAGCTAGAAACAGAAATATGTTTTCCATTAACAAATAGAAATATTCGTGAAGATATAGCAAAGATTATATGGTATTACTCCAACAATGAAAAAGAATATAGGTACATATTGATTCCAAGGGAATGTATTCATAGAGATAGGAAGATGCATATAGTTGACGTATCTACAAAGGATATTGAAAAACTGAAATCTATAATAACACTAATGAAGTCAAATGGCATTGAGATACTGGGTTATTCAACTATATATGTATCTAAGGAATGTTTGAAAGTTTTAGAGGAAAGCAATACACATATTCTCTACTACCTATATATAATGTAATACTATGTGTATCTATAGCTGATTGGATAAAGGATTTTTAAATAGCGTTGTGATGTGCAATTCTTGTAAAGAAAGTGTTGAAGAAGCTTGAAAAGGAAGGAAAAGAAGAAACTAATCAGCTAAATGGAAATTTATTCAAGTAGTATAATAGGTTGACCAATGTTAATATATGAACCATTTTTTACTAAAATTCTCTTCACAATACCACTTTTAGGGCTTCTAACCTCTACCTCCATCTTCATTGACTCAATTACAGCAACAGTATCACCTTCATTTATAGTATCACCTTCATTTACGAGTATCTTCACGATGCGTCCAGGTATTTCAGATTGAATAACATTTTCTTCAAGAAAATGTTGTTCTACTACTATAGGACTTTGAACTACACCTATCTGTTTATTGAGGCTAATACGATTATCATTACCCAGTATTTCTCTGGAACCGTCTTTACCATTTTCAATTATATGTACTATATATTCCTTGGATCCTACCTTTATCTTAAGGCTATTCCTCTGTTCTTCAAATATTTCAACACAATATTTTTTATTGTTTACTTCAATCACTAATTTATGTTTAGATACTATAAAGCATCACCATTCTTAATATATTTTGGTTTTGCTAGATTCTTATATTTAGTTTTAATTAGGGGTTAGATAAGAGTTTTGTTGTACTAAGAAGACAATAATTTTTAGTGACACAAATTTTGTTGAAATGACGCAACCCTTATTTAGCTGGAAGTTCTAGCTAAGATGAGCATAGATCTATATATTATCCACGTAAATCAGCATAGTGATTTTGTAGGATGGTATATATGTCTGAAGAAGAAATAAAGAGAAAGGAAATTGAAATATTGAGGGAGAGGATCGGTATAGCTAGACTTGGAGGTGGACAAGAGGCAATAAATCGACAGCATGCAGCAGGTAAGCTTACAGCTAGAGAAAGATTAGAAATGTTATTCGATGGTGGGATCTATACAGAAATTGATATGTTTGTCACACATAGAGCTACAGAATTTGGTATAGATAAAAAGAAGGTGTATGGTGATGGCGTTGTAACAGCTTTTGGCAAAATTAATGGTAGGACAGTTGTAGCTATAGCACAAGACTTTACATTTATGGGTGGTTCTGTAGGTGAAATGCATGCAGCTAAAATTGTAAAGGCGTTAAACTATGCGATGTCAGTAGGTGTACCAGTGATTTTCCTTAATGATTCAGGTGGTGCAAGAATTCAAGAGGGTGTTGATTCGTTAAAGGGTTACGGCGATATATTCTATTTAAATGTTATGGCGTCAGGCTCCATACCCCAGATAGCTGTAATAATGGGGCCATGTGCAGGCGGCGCTGTATATTCTCCTGCACTAATGGATTTTATAGTAATGGTTGACAAAATCTCTTATATGTTTATTACAGGGCCGAAAGTTGTAAAAGCGGCTATTGGAGAAGAAGTTACTGAAATGGAGCTAGGGGGGCCAGAAATACATGCAACTAAGAGTGGTGTAGCACATTTTGTAGCAGCAGATGAGAGAGAGGCTATAGATATTGTTAAGAAGCTTCTATCCTATTTACCGTCAAATAGCTTAGAACTTCCTCCAAGGATTCAAACAGATGACGATCCAGAGCGAAGAGCTCCACTACTCAATAACCTTATTCCAGAGGATGCTTCAAAACCCTATGACATGCATATGGTAATTGAAAATATTATAGATTATGGAACGTTTTTTGAGGTTCAGAAGGACTTTGCTAAAAATGCTATAGTTGGTTTTGCTAGATTGTATGGATACACTATTGGTGTTGTTGCCAATCAACCCCTATACTACATGGGTGCACTAGATATAGATGCTTCTGATAAAATTGCCAGATTTGTAAGGTTTTGCAACGCCTTTAATATACCAATAGTAACCTTTGTTGATGTTCCCGGCTTTGTTCCAGGAACCTTCCAAGAATACAAAGGAATTATTAGACATGGGGCAAAAATACTTTATGCATATGCTGAGGCAGTAGTACCTAAGCTTACAGTAATAGTTAGAAAGGCTTATGGAGGGGCGTATATAGCTATGGGCTCAAGACATCTAGGAGCCGATTTCGTAATTGCCTGGCCAACAGCAGAAATAGCTGTAATGGGACCAGAAGCTGCAGCTGAGATAATTTGGCGTAGGGAACTACAAGCAATTAAAGATGATGATGAAAGGGAGAAAATGTTACAAAAACTTGCAGCTGAATATAGAGAGAAGCTTACCACCCCCTACTATGCAGCATCGAGAAGCTACATAGATGCTATAGTAGAGCCAAGTGAAACAAGACCAATTCTTATAAAAGCATTGGAATTTCTAATAACAAAAAGAGAAATAAGAATCAGACCACCACCCAAAAAACACGGCTTAATACCTCTTTAGAACCACATTAACTAATTTTAATTTCTGGAATTTTAGGTATTCAAAATATTTTAATAGTAAAAGGAGAATATCGCATGAAGAGATACAGTTAAATGGTAGTACATCTATGAATTACCGTCATGAAATTATAGAAGATCGATATATAAAGAATGTAGTAGGGAGGGTAAGGATATTATTTCATATTGAAGATTTAATTGAATCATGTCTTATCGAGGAAAAGACGCAGGATACAGATATTAAAATACATGGGTTATTAGAGGATAGCATTAGCAGAATTATGGTCTATGGTTGTGATATTGCTGAAAGCTGTAGATATAGAGATATTTATGAAGGTGTTGAGATAGTTTTTAATTGTGGCAAGGGTGATGGCTATACCATATCTGAGATATATAGATTTTTAGAATTAAAAATTGTAAAAAATATAATTGAGAACCTAAGTAAATATCTATCTCATGATAGAGAATATCTAATGATGATTTTACTCAATGGAATTATAGTACTGTTAGAGGGGTTTGAAAGATCTATAACTATCCCCAGTCTGGAGGATATACTGTTTGTTGCTCATACACACCCTAGAACGTGGCAACCTGTTTTTTCTCGTAGGGATTTAATAGCTACACTAGATGTTATATCAAAAAGAGGGCTTGGATCATGTGTTGTTGCAGTAGGAGGCACACTCTGTATTTTACGTGAAAGAGCTCTTACAGTAGAGGAATACGAAAAATTTGAGCTTCTCATAAATAGCATTAGTGTAGCAACAAGAGACACACTAGAGATGGTAGGATTTAAAACACTATATATATTAAGTATTTAATCTAGATGTCCATCTATATCATCTATTCTTTTGGATAATACTTTATTGATTTTGAATCAACATTTATATAGATATTGAGTAGACTTTCAAGACCACTACTTTTAATCTTTGGTATAAGAACAGCTTCTAGTTGAAATAATCCTGCAGCCTCATTCATATATATTATAATGTTTATAGGCCTTTTATAATCCTGACTCAATTCAATGTCAACCTTTCTTATGCTTAAAGCCGAAATGGAATGCATATCAAGTTTACCCAATCTATATGGTATTCGTGCTCTTCCTTCAGCCATATCAAGACCGTCGCTAATCTTTACAATACCACATTCTATTGATAAACACTGTACGTTATAATCAGAGGCATATATGTTATGTAATATCTCTTGACGCATATCTATTGCTTTACGTCTATCAAAACCTAATCTAAGTAATATTCTATCTACAATATTTCTTGAAATTAATACGCCTAGCAACTCATGGTTTACTCTATGAATAGAGTTTCCAATATCATGTAGATAGGAAGAAATAAGTACTGCTATCTTTACCTCATCAATACCACCCGCTATTCCATCTCTTATATACGTCATTTCAACTCCAGCATTAGAGAGAATATCGATGAGCTCTAATGCTGCACCTGCTACAACCCTAGCATGTATAATACCATGATCATTATATTTAAGTCTAGAAACAGCCATAATATTACTCATCTTCAATAATTCAATGATCTCAAGGTCGTTTTCAAGTATTTGATAAGCTTTTCTAATAATGGAAAAAGCATTTACATGTTTATACAATAAGTCTGGGGAAACAGTGACCATAGTTTCAACCATTGCTATATGCAGTGAATCGTATTATTTATGATGAAGTTTCTAAGGTTAATAAGGCTTGGGTATAAATAGATTCAGATATTTTACAAAATAGTATCGTATAAAAATACATCATAAACTCATTAGTAAGTAAGCCATAACTACAATACTATCTGAATAACATCTATCTATACATTTAAACCTTTCATACAGCAGATCATTAGATAAAAGGATGACAGTTACATGAGGCTGTTTCTGTTTGTATTTATCCAATTCTTAACACTATTTCATTTTATTTATAACTGAAACTTGCATTGCTTATAGTGGATTTTTATAGTCCTTGGCATTACGTTAATATCTAAAGCTGAATCTAAGGTCTTGAACTCCATTATACGCAATAGAGCTATTTTACTTCTTGATGTTTTTAGTAGAGATATTTATAGGCATTGTGGATATTCTAGGTTTTGGTGATGGGTTTTAGCCTATCTAGATATTCTGGATGATGAGGGTAATGCTCTAAACAGCTTGGTTATTATTGTGTTGATGTAGTTAGAGGTCTTATGCTACTTGACTCAACTAGCTACTTTACAACTCTATAAAGGTATTAAGCCTCTGTGGGTATGTTAGAAGCCTCTAAACGCTATTATCAAATATAATCAACTACTAGGAGTAGGTATGCAGGGATATACGGTAGTATACGGAGATCAGTATGGGGCTAAATCTTAGTGAGCTGCATTCCTAAAGCAGTAAACTCTGTTCTCTAGGATAGGGAAGGGAGCCAAAAAGTTTCAATGATTTGTTTTAATGGTATTTAATTGTAGTAATATTTTATTTATTAATTTAACACATTTATCAATATCATTTTTAATTGTATTTAGAGTACCAGTAAATAGAAATGATGATGGTGATAGAATTATATCTAAATTCTTTACCTTTAAACATCTAGCCAGGTAGATATTTTTATCCGATGTTCTGTGAACAGCTAGATGGTAATTTCCATTGCTTATTATTGCTATAATCCTATAAGGATAAGATAAAGGCATCTTTTTTGCATTTAATAAACTAATGAATTCATTTAACTTGTCACTAGATATTTTAAGGTATGCTTTCAAGTCTATCGTTAAAAAAATTTCTTTAAACTCCTCTAGACATCTAAATAACATATCTATATCATTTACTTCAAAACTAATGTAGTTATCAGTACTGATAGCCCTTAGATTCTTAACTCCACAAGATGTTAATTTCTTTACTATTTTTGTAAATTCGTAAGGATTACGTGTAGTAATGCTAGCTAAAATGTGTAGGCCCATTATAGACCATCTATTGTTGGAGAAGCACTAGGAAGATGCCATCACCTAAATCAATATAGTTTTGAGTATCAGGTCTGCCTAGTCTTATTTCTCTGACTTTATGTAGATACTTAATATCTTTAATGAATGCTGCAAGTTCTTCAGGCATATAGAGTATAGCCTCTAATTCCTGTGTAAGCCTAATATTAATACTCTTTTTATATTTCCATAACAGGCTGTTTAATCTATATAGATATGGTAGCTTATACTTTAGATCGGTTTTAGCTACATTTATAGATTTTGGTAGTATTTCAAAATGTATTGATTTTTCTCCATATAATTTCCTCCATATGTAGTCAGTAATAAATGGAAGTATTGGTGCTAAGAGGAGGAGTATGGTTTTCAATAACATATGTAGTGTAAACCATGCACTTTTCTGTTCACTTTCACTAAATACACCTTCTAGGTTATATATCCGTGGCTTAACCATCTCAATATAATTATCAGCTACTTCATCCCATACAAAGTGATAGATTGTATGGATAGGTTTATAGAAGTCCATTTCTTCATAGCTGTTTCTCATATCCTCTATAACATCATTCAGTCTATTCAAGATTGCAAGATCAAGTGGATATAGATAATCAACATTTTCAACATATGGAACTGCTGATATGAAACGCGCTATATTTAGAAGCTTTGTAATAAATAGGGACCCAGTCCTTAAAAGCTGTTCAGAGAATCTATAATCGCTACCAAGCTTAGCAGCGGCAGCAGACCAAAATCTAAAGGCATCAGCCCCATATTTCTCTATATATGGTTCTGGATAGACAACATTTCCCTTACTTTTATGCATGGCTTCACCCTTTTCATCCAGCCCCATGCCATTTATTCTAATGTAGTCAAATGCACATCTTCCAAGCAATTGATATACTCTTAATAATGAATAATAGAGCCATGTTCTAATAATTTCATATCCTTGAGGTCTTAATGCTTTAGCTTTATTGTTAATGTATAGCTCAAATATATGTGGATACTTAGATATGCCTGCAGCATAGAGAACAGAAATTGATGAATCAAACCATGTATCAAATACCTTACCTTCTCCAACTATATGTTCTCTTGAAGCACCGCAAATAGGACAAGAATCCCATGGAGGTGGCTCTTTCCATGGTCTATAGTATCTCTTTGCTTCAGGTACTAAAATAGAACCACATAGTCTACATCTCCATATAGGTATTTCAGTTGCATAGTATCTTGTTTTGGATATGGGCCAATCCATAGTTATTGAGTTTATCCAATCCAATAACTTCTTTCTATGTTCCTCAGGTATAAATTTAGAGTTCTTAATAATTTCCTTAAGCGCATCTTTATATTCAAGCTGTTTTAAAAAGAACTCTCGAGTATGTATGAATTCTATTGGTGTGCCACAGCGCCAACATATAGGCACATTTCTTTCAATTTTTTCAGTCTTTATAAGAATCCCACTATTCTTTAGTAGATCTATGATGCGATGTCTTGCTTCACTAACTCTAAGATTAACTAAAATATTCATACCGTCATCTACAGTACCATCTTCTCTCATTATCAATCTAGGTTTTAGACTAAGTTCTCTAATAATTCTAACATCAACTTGATCTCCATAGCTACAAATCATCATTAGTCCTGTTCCAAATGAGGGATCAACGGATTTATGTTCTACAACATCAACAACATAGTTATAGAGTGGTACAATGACCTTTTTATTCCTTAGATGCTTATACCTTGCATCATCAGGATTATACGCTATAGCTATACATGCACCAAGAAGCTCAGGTCTTGTAGTTGCTATTATAAGGTTCTCGCCATCGAATGTCTGAAAGTTTATGTAGTAGAGCTCAGCATACTCACTTTTATACTCAACTTCAGCCTCAGCTAACGATGTTCTACAGCGGGGACACCATATTACAGGTCTTTCAGCCTCATATATATAGCCCCTCTTCCACATCTCTATAAAGGTGCTTTGCGTAATCCTTCTATACTCCTCACTATCTGTACCCTCATGCCAATATTCAAAAACACAACCAAGTTTTCTCCATATATTAATAAATTCTTTTTCTACTTCATTAAGATGGTTTCTACATAGTGTAAGAAAGTTCTCTCTTCCATTAACTGTCTTTGCAATTTCATGCGGATTTATTCCATATACCTTTTCTACAAAAACTTCAACTGGTAAGCCATTTCTATCAGCATAAAATGGTACTAAGACATTGTAGCCTAGCATTCTATATGCACGGGCAACCATATCTATTTGGACATAGTGGGCTGCTTGACCAACATGGGGTTTACCTGAAATATATGGGGGTGGAGTATCGATTATAAGTGTAGGATTTCTATGATCATAACTAAATTTAAATAGCCCCTCATCATCCCATAACTTTATTAATGATTCTTCATGTTCGCGCTTCCATCTAGTATCCTCAATTCTTGGTTTAAATTTTTGAATCAGCATTATACCTCACTTACTTTTATTTTCTAGAGCTCTAAAACTAAAAAGATCTAGCTTGTCTTATCAAGTTATAAGCTGTACTTACTCTTAAAGATTTGATGGAACTTGGTGATTATTGGTTATCGCATACTTTAAAAGTAAGGATATGTATCAATTAATTTCAAACAGGATATTTCAACCTATCGGTTGGAAGGCTATTAAGACTTTTATGCCTAGTTTTAGAGGATATCTGCTTGAGGTGTAATTTTATGCTCCATTTTATTTGGGGTATTTCTACATCGATAATAATGTTTTCATTTATTTATGGTATACCTTCTCTATATAGTATTCTTCAAGATCTTAAGAGAGTTGTATGGATAAATATTAATTCATCAAATAGTAAGAAGCCATTTGATCCACCAACAATACTTGTAATTTTGCCTTTTTATAGAGAGGATAAAGCTTCTATTGAGGAAACATTTATTAGCATAGTTAAACAAAGGTATCCACATGAAAAAATCTATGTATTGATAGTTTTAGAGAACAATGACGAACAGACGTATAGATATGTTTTAGATCTTTCAGGCATTCTATTAAATGCTGGTATAGCTTCTAAAGTGATTATAAACCAATCTGGAAGAAGGGGCAAGGCTTACGCAATTAATAGAGCGATAGAACTTTTCAAGGAGATGACAGACATAGTTGTCATACTTGATGCCGGAGATAGGGTGGTGGACGATACATATTTGCACAAAGTTGCATATTTGATATCAAATCATGGATATAGTATAGTTGGAACTAAAGTTTATAGGGTAAGTAGTAACATTATTGGGAGACTCTCTTATATCGATACACTTCTATGGTATAATGTTGGCTTACCTGGACTCATAAAATTCATGAAGGTACCTCTTGTTAGTGGTGAAGGACTGGCATTCTCTAGAAGGTTTTTAGAGGAAATTGGAGGTCTACCAGAGGTGTTAGCCGAAGACGCCTATCTTACAATACTAGCTATCTCTACAAATAGGAATGTAGCTCTCCTAGATAGCATTATATTCGAAGGTGCACCATCTACAATAACTAGCTATGTGAAACAGAGAATGAGATGGTATAGAGGGACACTACAATGTTTTAAGGATGTCATTACTAAGCATAAACATCAAGTTGAAGGAAGAGCGTTAATAGCGCTTGCTATAACGTATCTTCAACCTGTAGCATTAATGGCACCATTTATTTCAACAATGGTTATATTTTCATCTATCTTTATAGATGTACCATACTTTACACTACTTATTGCAAAAATAGAGTTTATATCAATCATCTTAGCACCGCTATATGTGGTATTGAATATGAAGCACTTAGACCCTATATTATTTCTAGCACCAATAAACTGGATATTTCAAGGTATGATAGTACTTGCCACACTAATACCAGTAGAAATTCCATGGCTTAGAACGTCCTCAAGGGCTAAAATAAACATCAGTGATACATATGTAAGGATATGGGGGGATGAATCTACTTAAAAGCATAACCTTGTGCGCCCACTGACACACTTTCTTTAATATGTATAGTTTAGTCTATTTTCAACTTTTTATTAAATGTGCATGAGGTTAGCAATATATTATGTCATATGGTAATTTATAGCATGATGTGCGAATTGTTAATAACGGTATCCATCTTAACAATACACTTGTTTAGCTAGGTAAAAGTTAAAATACCCCTGCCTTTACTATCAATAATGCTGGTGTATAAAAAATGGCTAGAGTACGTGTAGATAAAGATACCTGTATAGCTTGTGGAGTATGCTGGGCTCTAGCACCTGATGTATTTGAGCTAGATCCAGCTACTGGTAAAACAAGGATAAGAGAACCCTATGTAAAGAGTGATGGCGAGAAAGAAAGTATTGGAGAGATACCTGATGATCTTGTAGAAGCAGTAAAAAATGCTGCATCGTCATGTCCTACAGGCTCTATCGTTGTTGAGTAGATTAAACAGATAATTGCTATATTCAATTAATTACGTATATCTTTTTAATAGTTACTAGACTTCCACATCTTCCTGAATATTCATTTCCAGTAGTTGATTGTCTTTAGTGATGGCATTCCGGATTCTTATTTTATTTACTTACAAGAGCCTAGCTAAAATGAAACTTATCTACATCGGATTCTGGGGTTCAGCTTTCATTATATTTTAAGTAATATTGGAGTGAGTTTATGGTAATCTCTTTACCACCAGATATCCTCTAGACGTGACCGTCTATATTGGGTTGATAAGCTATTGTGTAGTAGAAAGGACTAATTCATTGAATTAGTATCGATTAATATAAACTGGTGTTAAATCCAAGATAGAGCAACTATTATGTTTTAATACTTCTAATACGATTATAGCTTTAAGGTTTGAAGGACGTTAAGCATTTATATTGAATAAATTGAATAATATGTTAACATATATGTATTTTTGACATCTTTATAATATCTCTTAGGCTATAGATAAATCCATTGTTTCTAAGCTTTATTATAAGTTTTGCTATATCCTCCTGCTTACACCATTCACCATAGGCTTTACCTAGGCCTATAAGTTTTGCTATCTTCTTTTTTGTTTCTTCGTCAAGAAATTTAGTATCTAGATCAGAATATGGTGTGCCAGGTAGTGGGATAAATGTATGTAGATGAAGTCTTGTATTAAATTTCTTAATTTCTTGAATAAATCTAAAGGTATCCATAAGATCATTGGCATCTTCAAAGGGAAATCCAAAGATTAGATCTACATCTACTGTAAATCCATATCTATTTAGTATCTCTGTAGCTGTTATAGCATCTTCAACGCTATGATTTCTATGAATAATCCTAAGAATTTTATTTGAACCACTTTGAACACCTATAATAACCCTATTATTACTAACATACCTTCTCATCTCTCTAACTATATCGTCTACCACGGAATCAGGCCTTGCCTCACTTGGAAAAGTTCCAAAGAAAATTCTTCCACCATATTCCTTTATATTTTGGTGAAGCTTTTGTAATAGAAATGAAAGTATGTCAGCATGAGGCTTTATACCATCTAAACTTCCATAGCCTAACGAATTTGGTGCTATAAACCTAACATCCTTCAAGCCTCGAATAACCATTAATTTAGAATAGTAAACTATATTATCAATATCTCTATATCGAGGTTTGCCAAAGGCGTAAGTAACTTGACAGAAATGACATGCAGAAGAACAGCCCCTCATAATCTCTATAGGGTTAAATCTATTTTTCCAGTATGGAAAGGGGGCATAAAGATTTAAATCAATATATCTAGCTCTCCTTTTTATGATAAGTTTATCGCCTTCAATAAAGGCAGTACCACATATTCTAAACTCATCATTGCATGCAATAGCATTAAGAAGTTCGGCTAAAGTTTCTTCACCTTCACCAAACACAACTATATCAAATCCAAGTTTAGTTAAGGTACCAAGTGGATCTCCAGTAGCATGAGGGCCGCCAGCTATAAGGATAGCATTGTTTAGACGACTTCGTATCAATTCAACCATATTTTTAACAATGAGTATCTGGGGGGTCATGAATGTAAAGCCTATAACAATTCTCTTACATTTTTCACCAATTCTAGCTATATCGTAGATGGGTAGTTTATCTAAGTCCCATTGAAAGAGATAAAAGGAGAAGCCCTTTACTTTTGGCTCAACAGCAGCAAGTAATATATTTGCACTATACCTATTATCTTTGCCATAGACGAGTATAAAACAGTTCTCCATCTTTATAGCAGCCCTTGATCTATTAGTCTTTTATAATAGATATTTAAGTGGAGCTAACATATATAATAATTTTGTAGTTCAATTAGAATGAGTGTTAGCTTACAGTATGGGGGAGAGATAATGCTATATGATAGATTTAATAGGGTATTAAAAAATTTGAGAATTAGCGTAACATATGATTGTAACTTTAACTGTATTTACTGCCATCATGAGGGGTGGAGTTATAGAGATGGTGATACACTCACAGCTAAAGAGATAGGGGTTATAGCATCTGTTGCAAAATCTCTAGAAATCGATGAGTTTAAAATAACTGGTGGAGAACCCCTTCTTAGAAGAGATATAGTTAAAATAATAGCTACTCTTAGAGAACTTAAACCTAGAGATATTTCAATGACTACAAATGGTTTTCTTCTAGAAAAATTAGCAGGACCTCTCTCTGAAGCAGGCCTCATGAGACTTAACATCAGTTTGCCAACCCTCAATAGAGAGAAGTATAGGATGATAACAGGTGTAGATGGTCTAGAGAGTATACTAAGGGGGATAGAAGCAGTATATAGTTATAAACTACCAATAACATTAAATATTGTCCTTCTTAAGGGTATTAATGATGATGAATATCGAGAATTCATAGATTTTGCACAGCGATATGAAGCAAAAATAAGATTTATTGAATTGGAGCCTATTGTAATAGATGTAAAGTTGTTTAGAAAATTATATGCACCAGCTAATAAAATTATTGATTATTTAGAGAAGATAAGTGTTTCTAAAATTTATAGAGAACTTAATCATAGACCTATATACATCCTTGGCAATGGTACTAAGGTTGAGGTTGTTAAATGGCTTGGAAATAGATACTTCTGTTCATATTGTAATAGAGTGAGATTATCTCCCAATGGAATTCTAAAACCATGTATAATGGTTGAATATGGAGTTGATTTAAAACCATTCTTAAGACCTACCGTAGATTTTGATGGATTAAGGAATGCATTTATTAATGTAAACCAGATGAGAATTCCATACAATATTGTATACCATGACTTTCATGAGTATAGTAAAGGAGATACTTCATCTGTAGATGTTTCTAATTCTAAGTGTATATAAGAATATGAGTAGGAAGTCTATATTTAAATGTAGGCTTTAATCTATGACTGAGATCTATTTTGATCAAGTACGATACTCTGAAGAAGTCCTACAAATAGCATATAGAGATGGTTCACTAGAAAGTAACAAACTAATTGCTACTGTATATGGCTATCGATTTAATAAAGATGGATGCTGGTTTATCACATCTCTTCAAAATAATACCAATTTAATTGACTTTGATGTAGTTAAGACGAAAGCCGCAAGATATTTACTTGATAGAAATTGTGGAGGGTTTGCTGATGCAATGTTGTTTAAGGGGAATATTGAAATAGGGAAGGAGTTGCCTCAAGATGATGAGATAGTTGAGCTAATTAGAGATCTATGTGATGAAATTAAAGCGATGCATAATGTTAGGTGTGAGATAATAGTGGATATTAAGTCTATGGAAAGGGAAATTGTAAGAGAAAATAATGAAGTAGCGCGCGAAATTAAGAGGGTGGTAGAGATTGAGTTAGGTCTCTTAAAACTGCATGATATTACTTCACAAATTGTTGCATCAAACTATACAGCTATAATTCCATGGACAAGAGAACATGTTGTAAAGACTATAGATCTAATATTTAGAGAAACTATTGACAAACTTACTAAATACTCAAGAGCACATTTGCTTAAACCCTACCAATATGGAAAGGCCAATATTATACTTGGTTCTCAAGCAGCAGCAGCACTAATTCATGAAATATCCCATCTACTTAGTGCTGATTACTATCAGTATAACCAAAGATTAATAGGCAATACAATTGCATCAAGGGATTTTAATCTATATGATAGCCCTCATGACTATGATTCACCAACAATAAAGTTCTTTGATGATGAGTGTGTTTCTACTAAGAAAAGAACTTTAATTGAAGATGGTATTGTAAGAGATTTACATCATACTAGAAATACAGCAGCAATACATGGGTCTGAACCTGGCTCAGCATACGGCTTATTCCAAAGACCAACACCATTTCATACAACACTAGTTCTTAAACCAGGGGATTGGAAGGAGGCAGAGGTAATAAGTGAAACAAAAAGTGGATTTTATGTTGATGGAGTGGCTATAGCAACATTAGAAAAAGGCTATATAAGAATGATACCTGAGGACAGCTTTATTATTGAAAATGGTGAGTTGTCTGAGGCTATAAAAATTCGTGAAGTAAAAATACCGCTAGTGAATCTAAGGACAATAAATGCCGTATCACGAACAGTTAGAACTAGGGTGTCAAGAGAAAAGGAGTGGATTGTAGCTGAAAAAGCACCATACATAAGACTGGAAGCATTTATTACATAGTTAGAGATTTACCGCAATTTTTCTTACATATAGTGTTAGAATTAATGAATTCAATAGTATAATGCCTAAAATAGAGTTCGTAAAGCTACAACTATATTTGATTCTTACAATATTACTGTTTATAGGAATATATAGCCTTACCTCCTTTATACAACTTGCCATACTCTCTAAACTAGCACCTCTAATAGCATATTTGACAGCTTCACATATCAATTCTTCTAGGGTATTGTATTCAAAAATTCCTTCAGTTGTTACTATTACAAATTTATTTTCCCTGTATATAAGAACAAGCATAGTAGAAATTCCGCTTAGAAATTTCAACTTTACATTACAAAATGCTCTATCAACACACCCTCTTAATTCATTGAAATAGTTATACAGTATTTTATACAATATATTTACTTCATTGTGTTCAAAGATAATAAAGTTGCTATTGATATGCTTATATAGTGAGGCTAAGCCATAAACACTATAGTTGCTATGTGAACTAATTCCACTTGGAATAAAAATGTAGCAGAAATTTCCACAAGTGTAAAATCTTTTAAACATTTTCAGCATTCTCTCTAATGACATTTTCAGTACCATAGCGCTAGAGATGCAGTGGTATCAGAAGTATAGGGTATGATATAGTTGCTTAAAAAGCTATGAAATTAGCAAACAATGTATTCTCTACCACTACTTCACAATGATGTTTTGTTGTATCTCTAAGACATATAGTCTAATTTCACTCTAATATCAATATAGAATAGAGAATATAGTTAGAGCTTAGCAATAAAATATTGAATTTTAAATGGCATACGAATACCTACATCAGCATTGCGAATTACTACATACTTTAATTAAACTAAACGTCTTTAGCTAACAGCACCTTACCTTGTGGTATATATGTTTTCATACTGGTAACTTCCCCTATAGGTAAAGCTAGTCTTTTTATCCATGTATATAAATATGAGTTGTGCTATTTGGGCAGATGCCTCAATTTCAATACCATTTTGATTAAAAACAACCATTAGACCTTCACCCCTACCACTATATCCAGGGTCCCATACTGCGGTATATATTGTTGCACCCATTCTCAATAGAGTTGACCTTGGTATTGCTAGTGCTATTGCATTATTTGGTACATTTACCAGCTCTTTATATCTTATTTTATAGGCCCCAGGGCTAAGCATATAGATATTTTTATCATTGGGTTTAACTTCCTCTACCTCAGGTAGATACTTTAAGTCTCTATATAGCTTACCCCTACCCCTAAAGGTAAAGATTGCATCTAAATGGAGTTTTAGACCAGCACAATCTATATCGTCAATCCCAAGATTAAATAACTCTAAAAGTGTTTCAGGGGATAGTATCATTATATAGCCCTAGAGAGAATTTTGGTGGGAGAAATTTAAGAGGGAAAACCCATATACTTTTAATGGGCTACGGTCTTTGTTAAGTATCTTGGGGTATCTATAGGTCTCTCTAATAACACACCTAGTCTATATGCCATAAACTGAAGCGGTATAGTTATAGCTATAGGGGATAGAAGTCTTTCAGAATAGGGGACGCGGATTACAGTAGTCTGCTGTAGGCTATCTAAATATTGTTCTGTAGCAAATCCTATGACAACAGTTTTTGCACCTCTGTTAATAGCAAGCTGAATAAGTTCATAGGTAGACGGTATGGCTGGTTTTTCAACTGGCATAAGGAATATTGTGAATATCCCCTTTTCTAATAAGGATTGTGGACCATGTCTAAACTCACCAGTCTCTACACCTTCAGCATGAATGTAAGCTGTTTCCTTAAACTTTAAAGCACCCTCTAGAGCAATTGGATATGTTATGCCTCTTGATGTAATATAGCCACTTTTACAATCCACTATAAATTCAGCAGCTTTTAATGCTTCTACATCAATTTTCTGCATATTGTTTAGCAGCATTTCGCTAAAAGATCTTAATCCCTCTATACGCTCCCTATACTCAGATTCAAGTATTCTTCCAATATGATTTGAAACTCGTAGTGATAATAGATAGAGGAGTGCTAGTGTTGATGTAAAGGTCTTTGTAGCAGGGATAGCAATCTCAGGACCTGCTGCTACAGGTAAGTAGAGATTAGATAGATTGGCAAGTCTAGACCCTATACGATTTGTTATACCCATGATTGTTGCACCTCTAATTTTAGCTTCAAAAATAGATTGTATAACATCTTTTGTTTCACCTGACTGCGAAATAGCTATAACAACAGTACCTGGAGAGATATTATCTACATAGTATAGCGGAAATTCGGCAGCACTTACAACAATTGAATTTACTCCAGCGAGTTCAGAGAGGTAGTAGGAGGCTATTAAACCTGCATGGAGGCTAGTCCCATTACCTATAATAAAGAGGTTTTTAGCATCAGAAATAAGTCTTGCTGCAAATGCTAAATATTTCTCTTGTATAGATGATAGTGTTCTAAGAAGGGAGTAGGGGATCTCGTATATTTCTCTAAGCATATGATGAGGATAACCATCTTTATCAACATAATTAGGATCTACATCAAGTTCCCTAAAATCTTTTTGCACCTCCCTAGAATCCAAGACACTATAAACTTTAATACCATCCTTAGCAATTATTGCTACTTCATTTTTCTCTAGCATAGCATATCTATCTGTAACACCATATAGGGCGCCCTTACCTGATGAAACTACAAATAAGTTATCTGAAACCCCTAAAAAGAAAGGCATTGATGAAGTATATGCAGCAATGCAATTACATCTAGAATCCAGTATAGCAAGGCTATAAAATCCTGAAATTCTTTTTATTACATTTATTAATGCATCTAGAAAATTGAATATATCTTTAAGCTCATCCTCAAGTAAATGAGCAACAACTTCAAAATCGCAGCGTGAGATAATCCTATGTTCTTTAAATATTACTTCATCCTTTAATTTCTCATAATTTGCAATAGCACCATCTCCAACAACTGCAATATAGTTATTACAGTCGCTATGAGGCTGGGTATTCTCTATATGAGGTTTTCCATGTGTAGCATATCTGGTGTGGCCTAGGGCAATCCAGCTGGTTAGTTCATCTAGTCTATATTTTTCTGTTAGAGCATCAATTTTTATAGCATCTTTAAATATTTTAACAGTTCCACTATTAGCAGGTATGGCTAGTCCACTACCATCAAAACCTCTATACTCAAGAGCTTTAACACCACGAATCACTATATCAATAACATTACGTCCATTGCGAGAAATAGCACCGAAAATTCCACCCATGTTTACACCTTAGATACACTTAGCTATAGTGCAATATATATAAATTCTCTAGAAGTTTTAACTGTTAATTGATGTAGCTGGTATTAAATAGCCGGATTGATACTTGATAATGCCTATGGCAATAGACTTTCTGATGGCATTTAATATGAAATTTCTATCATAACCCAAACTTTTAACCATATATTTAAGTAGAGTTGAAGCTTTTATAGAGCCAAATTCCTTTAAATGATTCACAGTTTCTCTATATATAAGCATTACATCATCTGGAATCTTTGACTGGTATACAGAATAGCCTTTAACGATCACTATGATGGGTGTGCCTCTATGTGTATCTAGAAGACTATACATATTTAAGTCAACTCTTTTAACTCTGAGGATATGCCATGTGTTATTCTTTAGCTTATGGATTTGTAGAATTTTTTCTACCAATACAAAAACTTTTTCAACATCTGAAAAGCAATGTAGTAAAGTATGAGCCTCAATGCTATCGAAAATCATAATATATGCATAGAATTTGTCTAAACACCTAAAATTGTTAGAGAAAATAACATTTTCATCATTTTTAATTATTTCCTTGACTAGATTTGAAGAAATATTGTATGGTGTTACTATAGCAACTTCTCTATGTGTTGATAGTGATAGTAGATTAGCAATATTTAGACCTAATACAATATTAAAATTTTTAAATGGTGAAATCAAGGCAACTCTATCTTTATTAATTAGACTATTAAGCATAGCATTACCTCATAGAGTTAGTTATATAGTTTATACATATAGGTGCTATAAGACTGTAGTATCAATAAAGCATACATTAGCTATTAGGACACTATTTAGTGAAGAGATTCAAGATTAGCTAGCTTCTCGCTAAAGAGTTTGTGTAGTCTTTCAAGAGCTCTTCTCTTAGTCTTTACATCAATTTTTGCTTCTTCTAATGCTTCTTCAAGAAATTTTATGGTTTCCTTCATAACATCAAGTTTTATAGGATAAGGTATGCCATCTTTACCTCCATGTGCATAGGAGTATATAAATGGGTCAAGTGGATGTGTAACAGGGTCTCTAGAAGAAGGTTTTTCCCCATATATTATATTAGCAATAAGTGTTAAAGCTCTTAATGTTTCAGCTCCTACACCCTTTAATACTAAAAGTTCTTCAAAATTCTGTGGTTTAATGCTTGCTAATATTCGAAGAGACTGCTCTATTCTATTTATGTTAGTGATAGGTCTATAGAGAAGTGGGTTTTCCATAGGATTAATATTTTTGGCAACAGCAATATCTAAGCCATATGGAATACCGCTCCTAACAATCCATCGTTCGAGGGATAGATTATTTTTTAGTATACGATTTATGTCAGCTATGTTTCTTATTAATATACTTGGTGGTGTTGAATTAATTAGATCTACAATGCTTTTTCTAATACCTTTAGAGGAGTGGTCAATAAGATTTATTGCTTTACCAATTGAGTTACATGCAATACCGCTATGGGGATCCTTTTCTACTGTAATCATATTATGTATATGGTAACGACGAGCCATTCTCATAGCTATATTCATCCCCTGTTGTACAACAGTCCATAAACCATTTTGTGATAGTATAAGGCTGTGAATATATAGGGGGTATCCATCCTGCAACGCAATGCTGTCTACTTTTGCAGACAGTATGCTAACGTATCTAACAGTGTTTATATCAATACTACCATTACCACTTCTATCTAATATAGCTAGCTCATCCGCTATATATCTGGAGTCTAAACCCTTACCCCCAAGTATCGTTATACCTAAATCGTTAAAAGTATATACATTAGCAAAATCTTTAAGAACATAGAGAACAACAGTTGTAGAACCACTGCTATCCCAATCCATACCAATTACATTACTAAATGCTTGAAACCATAGAGGATTAGACAATCTTTCAACGAGCTCATTAGGCCCAAAAACATCAATTATATATAGCGCTATTGCTTTCCCAAGCCTTTTCATATGGTATAGAAGCTCCGGTGGTACATGACCTTCATGGAGGGGAAGCTCAGCAGAGCCCTTTATATACATAGCTATCAAGCTTGATTTTACTTTTAAAATATTTATAAATATAGACTCTCCATCAAAAGTATTTTTAACAATTTTAGCAATATCTTATAGGTTTATATCTGACTTTGTAATTGAAAATCTAGGTGCTATTTGTTGATTGTAGCACCTATTAAGATTAACGATGTATGGATACTAACATTTGAATACGATGGTATAGCCTCTTTAGGTGGTCTTGGAAGAGCTGTTGCAATGTATGCAAAAACTCTTGTAGAGGATGGATATCGTGTTACAGTTTTCATGCCATCTCATGGTAGACATCTTTCTAGAGAAGTAGGGGTTGTGAAACCTATTGAAGGATTTAATGCATGTGGATATAGGGTTGGTATTGATGGTAATAAGTATTGGTATTGTGTAGGAGCTAGTGAGGTGAATATTGATGGTGTTAGAATTATTTTGTTTATGGGATTGAATGCAGATACTAGTAAGTTTCTCGATAATTGGCATGTTTATGCATATGTTGAGGAAAAAGTTTGTTTGTATACTAGAGCACTTATACATTGGATAGACAGATTTGGTGATATTCCACAATTGATTCACTCAAATGATTGGACAACAGCACTAGCTGGTGTAGCTTTAAAGCTATTATTTGAAATGAAGGGATATTCAATTCCATTTATATACTCTATTCATTTACTGTCGTGGAAGTCATTTCCATGGCATTATGCCTCTAGCGACTGGTGTGGAGTACCAGATGTACTACATAGAATATGGAGATTCAATAGACATGAAGCTATAGGTACGAGAGTACTTTGGGATAGTATATATGGCAATATTGATCATTTTGCTGCAATAGAGTCTGATGTATTAGCATCAAATAGTTGGAGCTATATGGGGGAGATCCTCAATAGATTTGGGAGATGGATGGAGGAGAAAACATTTGTTATACATAATGTAACTGATTGGAGGGTTGAGGATGTTGAAAAGGATGCAGAGAGGATATTTGGTACTAAGAGTCGTAGTGAAGTTAGAAAGATGCTAATAGATGTATTGAATAGGAAGATGCAGATAAGAAGGGCTGGTGAATTATACAATTGTAGGTTTCTTGTATCTACTAGTGGAAGAGTTACATGGAGTAAAGGTTTTGATATACTTATTAATGCATTAGATTATGTGGGGAGAGAGGTATGTGCTATAGTAGCAGGCATCCCTATAGGGGATGTAGAATACGAAAAATTTCTTTCTAGAATTGCCAGTAATAAGTGGGGTAGAGTATTAGTTATACTAGATAAATTAAGTCAAGAGATGCTAAAGATTATGATATACGCATCAAATGTATTTGTAGTTCCTTCAAGATATGAACCATTTGGAATGGTATCCATAGAAGCTCAAGCACTAGGAACCCCCGTAATTGTTACTGCTGTTGGAGGACTTCCAGAGACGATTCTAGATCTAAGGTACAATCCTACTAATGGTAGTGGTATAATCATTCAGTTAGATGATTTACAAGGTATGGGTGAGGCTATACATGATTTATCATATCTAACAGAATTCATAGATACAAATGACAGAAGTTGTTTAAATAGTCTTAGAAGTCCATGGGCTATGAATATTATAGCTAGAAATCCACAGATTAATGTAAGAGACAATGCAATTAAATGGGTTGATGATAGATTTAGAAAGAAAAGATTGAGAGGTCTTCTAAGATCTTGCTATGAAAAAGCAAGAGTTTATGCTTACTATAGAGCTTTAACGCCTTTGTAGACATAAGTTAATAAAATTTTTAAGTAGTTACCCTTTCTAAATAACAGCTAATAGTGTTTTGGCTTAAGATGAAATGCAATGGTTTTAGCCATTGAAGTTCGTGGATTAGTTAAAATCTATCCTGGAGGAATTAAAGCGTTGAATGGGGTTGATCTAGATGTTGATGAGGGCATCATTTATGCACTTCTAGGACCTAATGGTGCTGGAAAGACTACGCTAATTAGAATTATAACTACACAACTTCGGCAAACAGATGGTTATGTAAAGGTTTTTGGACACGATACATCTACTCAAGGCTCTAACGTTAGATCATTAATAGGGTATGTCCCTCAGGAAATGTCGCTATGGAGTGACTTGACAGGGTATGAAAATATGTTGATATACTCCAAGATCTATGGAATACCATCTAATAGTAGAAAAAAGATTATTGAGGAGCTTCTAGAGTTTATGGATCTTAGAGAAGCATCTAATAGAATGGTTAGAATATACTCTGGGGGAATGATTAGAAGACTAGAAATAGCAATAGCATTAATGCATAGACCAAGGCTACTAGTTCTTGATGAACCAACAATAGGTTTAGACCCAGCAGCTAGAAGGCTTGTGTGGGGGAAGATTACTGAGTATTGTAAGGAATACAATATGACAATATTTTTTGCTACTCATTATATGGATGAAGCCGATAGATATGCAAATTATATAGCGCTTATGAATCGCGGCATAATAATAGCTAGAGGTAAACCTGAAGAACTTAAGCAAAATGTTGAAGGTGATAGAATAACACTAAAACTCTCATCTATAGATGATAACATTAGCATCCTCAATATATTTAGCGAAATAGAAGGAATCACCATTCTTAAAACTGATGGTGATACAATAGAATTTTCAACATCAAACGTGTCATACACTTTACCAAAAATTTTAGAGAAACTATTTCAAAATAATCTTAAAATCTATGAGATAAAAATTCATGAAGCAACACTTGACGATGTCTTCATAAAGCTTACAGGAAGAAGACTATCTGAAGAAGAATATGGTAGATATAGAGAAGCCATTACTATGAGGAAAATGATTAGAAGGGGTAGTTAGTAGATGTATAAACAATATAAAAATGCCATTCTTTCTATCTTGGCAATGATTGAGATGGAGCTTAGAAGACTTAGACATGATCCACTTGAAATTATTGCTAGAGCTATCCAGCCAATTCTTTGGATAACAGTATTTGGTGTTGTAATGGCTAGAGTTAGAGTGTTTTTAAGTATTGGGGACTATATAACATTTATTACTCCTGGCGTAATACTACAATCATCAACATTCATTGCATTAGCATATGGAATATCACTTGTATTTGAAAGGGATTTAGGGATACTAAAGAAATTAATTACATCACCAATACCTAGAAGCTCTATAGTTATTGGAAGAATTCTTGCAGGTGGTATAAGAGCTTCTACACAATATATCATAGTTCTTATATCTGCTATAGCCGTAGGAGCCAAAATTGTCAGCAATCCAATAAATCTACTTTTAGGCTATGCTCTTCTTGTATATGGATGTATGGGCTTTACATCTCTATCTATGATTCTAGCAATAACTATGAAAACACGTGAAAGATTTATGGGGATAATTGGGGCTATAACTATGCCTCTATTCTTTGCAAGCAACGCACTATATCCAATTGATATAATGCCAGGAGCTATAAAATATTTTGCTATTGTAAATCCCCTAACCTATATTGTGGATATACTTAGAAAATTACTCATATATAATTCATGCGAGGTTTTCAACGATATAATTGTAGTAACAATATTTGTAGCATGTACAACAGTAGTAGCCATAAAGATATTAAATAAAATAGTAGAATAAATATATAAAATGAAAAATAGCAACACCTATTAATATATTATTTCGGTGTAATCTCAATTCTTTTTATAATTGGTGGTGTAAACTTATCTCTAATAAGATATCTCTCGATGTAGTTTACAGCCTTAGTTCTTCTATTTTGATGCTCTTTTAAAAATTTCGCAACCCTTTCACCTAATGCATTCTTGCACTCACCACATAATAGATTCCCCCCTCTACAGGCATAGTATCTCTCAATTAACTTCTCATCATCTTCCTCAAACAACATTTCAAACATTTTGTATACTGGACAAATATCTGGGTTTCCCCCAAGCTTCCGCTGGAGTTCAGCTGTAGCTTGCCCACCGGTATAAGCTCTCATAACCTTGCTATAGGCTAGTTCAGGTGAATCTGTGGTGTAAATAGCTGTCTCAGGTTTTGAGGAAGACATCTTACCACCTATACCAAGTCCAGGAAGAAGTTTATTGTGAATTTGAGATGGTTTAGGATATCCTAGTGAGGTAGCAATATCTCTTGTAATTCTCCAATACGGATCCTGATCAATGCCAGCGGGTATGAGTACTTCAACAGGTTCTCCAAATAGTTCAGAGGGCAAGAATGCTACAGCCATTTGTAGTGTAGGATAAAATATCATGCCAATATTTGTAGATTCTGTAAAGCCAAAGGTCGCTCTCTGAATGGAGAATGTAATCTTTTTTGCTATCTTTATGGCTATAGGGTAAAGATATCTTATGTCCTCTGAGTTAATTATTATGTGAGTTTTTCTGTAGTCTAGGCCAAGTGCAGCTAAATCAAGTATATTTTCATAGGCGAGACTGTTAAAGTATTCAAATTCTCCTCCTTCGCTATGCCAAAATTTCTCGTCGTCGGTCATCTGAAAGAATAGATCTAGTCCAAGCTTATCTTGAAGCCACTTGGCAAAGATCCATGGAAGTATATGGCCAAGGTGTGTATTTCCTGAAGGCCCTCTGCCTGTATATAGAGTGCATTTTTTGCCAGACTTATATGCTTCTAAAAATTTATCAAAGTCCCTATGGGAGTAGAATACCCTTCTGCGAATCATTGTATGAGACTCTTTGACGATGCTTTTTAGTAGGTCTATCTCACTATCTGTAAGAGGCTTTGCTCCAAAAATCTTTATAAGTCTGTCATAGTCTACAAACGCTTCTGCCTCCCATGGTGTAATGGCTACTGTATTGAATTCCACAAACGCTTACCACCTTGTTACGGACTGTATTTATGCTAATAATACTGGATGTTGTTAAATATAAAAATTTTTATAGCAGTGATATGGAGAAAAATCTTTTTAATGCGGTATTTATACCGAAAAACAATAGCAGAACACCAAATACTACTAGCATTGCTCTATACCCCTTTCTTCCAAATATTGATGCACCCTTCTTTCCAGCTTCAGCAACTAGTGAGAGCCATAGAAAATCCATCCAGATATGGGCGAAAAACATTATTAAAAGCCCTGTAAAGCCTAGCTCAAGTGCCAGTAGTATTAAGCTAAATCCTATACTTACCCACCACAGTAAGAAGAATACATTTAGTGAGGTAAATAGAAATCCTACAACAAATGCACTACCCACTCTATCAACAATTATATTCTTAGGGTTGGTGTTAGAGCCTTTCATAGACTCTCTAATGAGTGATAGTGCAAAGAAAAAGATCACCCCTATACCAGCTACTGTAACTATGTCTCCTATAAAACCCTGTATGGCATTTCTAATAATATTCATGGCAAATGCTATTAGTGCTATATATGGTAGCTCAAAGGACATGTGACCAAGAGCTACCTGCATACCCTTTTTCCAACCACCATTGGTACCCAGCGCCATTGTGGCAAAAGTTAGAGGACCGGGGCTTAAGGCACCCGATGGTGAGATCATCAATGTTTGGATGACAAGTGTATAGATACTCAACGCTCTACATCCTCTAGACAATTACATTTGTTGAAATATAGCAATAGCATGTAGAAACTCGGTTAAGATATCAATAAGATGATGAATACAGCTATTATCATCCTCAAACCCTTTATCCTTACAAAATGCTTTAACCATATTCCAGCCAGAACCATCTTCACTCAAAACTATAAGACAGCCACTGTCAAATTTCTTAATCGATGACTTATAGAGTGCCATTGAAGCCCTTAAGCTGTTAAAAAGCTCTAATAATCTTACAATTCTATATCTAGAGATGCAGATGTCGATGCCATATACATTATTTAATACAGTCCTCTCTACACTATCAATTTCCACAGCAGCCCTAAGACCCTCATCTACGCTAAATAAATTCTTCATCTTCATATAATAACGCCAATGTGGTACGTTATTACAATTAATAAAATGTGTAGCCTAAAATAAAAATGTTGTGACTATAACCTAAAGCACAATATCTCATGGGTTTAAACAGGTTGATAATGTAATATTTGTTAAAGGCTAAAGGGCATGAATAATAATAGCTACAATTAATTTGCAATTGAAGATGGCTTTTATAGTTAAAGTAAGGATTTATATGTCTTAACATATGGCTGGTATTTAAGGTTTCTAGCCCCTATTCTATGCTATATATGGGTAGAGGTTGGAGGAAGATATTATGTTGAAATTTGGAGGTAATACAGCTCTAAATTGAATCCACTAAAATGTGTATTCATCTTTTAAGATGGGGAGGAGATCAAAATATGTTAGACATAATCTATCGATTAGATGGTTACCGCCATACTAAATAAATTATTTGCTATAGATGAAGAACTCATATTGTTAATAGAAGTTATGTTAAAATTATACTTCAAAGTAATTCAATGCTCTCTAAAAGTTTTTAAACCCTGTATATAGGGGTGTAATTTGCATGTGGGTAAATATGAGTTCACAGATAAAGAGTGATGAATATCTAAACTTTCTATTAACTAGAAGAAGCATTAGAAAATTTAAGCCAACAGCCATAGATATGGGCATTATTAAGAAGATCCTTGATGTTGCTAGATATGCTCCAAGTGCAGGTAATAGACAGCCATGGATCTTTATAGTAGTTACAGATAAGGGGGTTAAGGATAAGCTTGCTAAAATTCATAGATGGGCATATCCATTAGAAAGTGCACCGATTGGGATAGTAGTGGCATGTAATAGGGATGTATCGCCAGAATCATATCAAGTTGATTGCACATGTGCAACCATGTATATAATGTTTGCCGCCCATGCTCTAGGGTTAGGAACTGTATGGCTACAAACCCTTAGAAATATAGAGGATGTTCAGAAAATATTAGATCTCCCAAGTAACTATATACCTGTTGCAATGCTTGCTGTAGGTTATCCTGATGAGCAACCTGTAGCAAAAATAAGAAAGGAGTTAAAGGATATAGCATTCTTAAATAAATATGGTGCTTCTCTTCAACCATAACTATTATAGCTATTTAGAAAGCTGCATGTAAAACTCATCATAAAATTTTTACTTAAAACAAATTAAATAATTGTTAAGTATATAGAAGGGTTATAGTAGCTACAGCTGTCATTTAATATTCTTTCTATAAAGATTTATATTTGGGTTAAGAATCCTCAATTATGGAAAGTGGTAAATTGTGCCTATAATAATTGCTGTTGCTAACTATAAGGGTGGTGTTGGTAAGACTACACTAGCTAGTGTTATAGCTACTACATTTGCTGAACGCTTTGGTAGAAAGACTATAATTATAGATGCAGATCCCCAATCTAATATTACTGAAGTTTTTGTTTCTTCTATTGATTTTGATAAGATTTCCTACTATGCTAAGAATCAGGGAAAGGTTTTCTCACTAGAGTGGATTGTAGGTTCTGGAGAGCCAATGATATATAGTGTTACTGATAATCTTGCTATAGTTCCATCGAAGCCTGAGTATATTGGATTAGCAAAATTCTTAATTGTACCAGCGGAAAGAGTTCAAGAGCTTAGAAAAGAGATTGATAAAAAGTTAAAGGAATTTGAATTTATAGTGCTAGACCTTCCGCCTCAAATGTATGGGCTTATAGGCCCTCTTATAAAGATAGCTGATGTCCTTGTAACACCTGTAACAAAAACAAGTTTTGCACTTACAGCACTATACTACCTAATTAGAGATGTTAGGGGTACTCCACCAAATGAGAAGCCTCCATTTCTAGGTGCGGTATTAACAAGATTTAGAAGGAATGAGACTCTAAATATTGAGCTATATAGAAGAAGAGTTAAAAGAGTTGTTGAGGAAGCATATAGATCGATGGCAATGAAGTGGGAGCTTGAGGGAAAGGGATATTCATATGCATTCAATAATATATTCTATGCGCATCCAAAGCTAGCCGATATAAGGGCTTTACCATTTGATGAAAGTGAAAATGTTAGAATGATTAGAGTTATAAGAGGTAGGGTGAGATATTCAAATCAAATACTTTCATTTGTCGAACCTCTCGTAAAAGAACTTGAAGATAGAATTAGATTAACTCTTTCAGAATAGTAATGCTTAATACAGATACATAACCACATTTTAGTATACAAAGGTATACAACACTACTATTATAATTATATAGGTACTGTCCCTACAGAACAAATTGAATGATTTCTATATTCTGCTTAAATTATATAGATGGAAATAGCTGGTTAAAAAAACAGAAAGTTTAAAAAAATAAAAGATTTATTATTAAATACTGGGTGGTATTATTATTAAAAAATTAATGAATAGGCCTGATGATATTGTTAGAGAGATGTTAGAGGGTATGGCACTAGCCTTTCCTGACATAATAAGATTAGATTCTCAATGGAATAATGTATATAGAAGATATAGAAAGCCTGGTAATAGGGTTGCCCTAGTATGTGGTGGCGGAAGTGGTCATGAGCCAGCTCAAGCTGGCTATGTAGGTTATGGAATGCTTGATGCAGTTGCAGCTGGGCATGTATTTACAGCACCACCAGCGCCACAAGTGCTTGCTGCTATAAATGAGGTAGCAAATGATGTGGGAGTTTTTGTTATAATAACTAATTATACTGGAGATGTTATGAACTTTGGTATTGCAATAAAAATGGCTAGTGCAAAGGGTGTTAAACTCGATTATATTATTGTAAATGACGATGTTTCAATATCAGATATATCTAAAAGAAGAGGAACAACAATAACTATTCTTATTAATAAAATTGCGGGAGCGGCTGCTGAAGAAGGCTGGAGTTTAGAGGAAGTTAAAAGGGTGGCTCAAAAAGTTCTAGATAATGGTAGGGATATAGGTGTAGCATTAACTCCATGTATACTACCAACCACGGGAAAACCAACATTTGAATTAGCATACGATGAGATAGAGTTTGGTATAGGTGTGCATGGGGAGGCGGGTGTAAAAAGGATGAAGTATATTCAATCAAGAGAGTTAGCGAAAATAATGGTAGATGCTATAGCTGATGATTTAAAGCTACAAAAAGGTGATGAAGTAGCATTAGTTGTACAGGGTACAGGTGGCACACCATATATGGAGAAGTTTGTATTTTATAGGGATGTTAGAATGTATGTAGAATCTTTAGGGCTTAAAGTTTTTACAAGTTGGATAGGCGAATTCTTTACCTCGTTAGATATGCAGGGGGCGAGAGTTGCTATTCTAAGGCTTGATGATGAGTTAAAGAGGCTTTTGGTAGCACCAGCCTATACCATTGCTATTAGAACCCCTGGCATAGTTGTATCGTAAACTAGATAGAGGTTGGCCTACATGGATAAGCTGAATTCTAAAGATATCTATGATATCATCTTATTAATTAATCAATATATTGCTGAAAACAAAGAGAAACTTTCACAACTAGATGCTGTAATTGGGGATGGAGATTTTGGCACCAATATAGGTAGAGGGTTTGAAACTGCTGTAAAAAGGCTTAGCACAGTAGATCCTAGTAAAACAGATATTGGAACAATACTGATGATTGTTGCAAATGCTTTATTGGAGAGTGTTGGAGGGGCTTCGGGACCATTATTTGGAGGGCTATTTATAAATATGGCTATGTCATCATTAGGAAGGTCTGAAATAGACTTGCCAGAAATAGTTAAGATGTTTACAGATGGTTTTAGAGGTGTGCAAGAGGTAGGTGGAGGAACAATGCCTGGTGAAAAAACACTTGTTGATGCCCTATACCCAGCAGTAGAAGCCTTAAAGCAAGCAGCTAATGAGGGTAAAGACCTCTTAACAGCATTTAGAGAAGCACTATTAGCCGCTGAAAAAGGTGTTAAGTCAACAATAAACATGGTTGCAAAGAGGGGTAGGGCTAGCTATTTAGGTGAAAGAAGCATAGGTTACCAAGATCCGGGTGCTACAGCTATATATCTAATAATTAAGGCGTTTTACGATCATATTTCACATAGATGATAGTTGTATTGGCATTCTCACCATGGCAATTTACTTAGCTAGATACTTTAATTAGAACAATAGCTAGCTTAAATGTTACTAGCTAAAACTATAATTAAATTTCTTAGAGTTGATGAGTAGTTCTAGTTTCTTCTGGTAGGGGTTCTCCTTACACCCTCCCCATTTGTCAAGGGATTATTGATGCTTAGTAGATGGGGTACTACTAGATTCACTTCACGGAATATAAATCAATTCTATTCTGAATTATATTCCTCTGTTATTGTTTATAGTGTCATTAGGCAGGGTGTATATGTTTTTGATTGCCTTGACTATAATAATTTAAGTTTATACTTTTGTTTTAGGGATTAGGAAATAGATTTATTGGTTATAATACAGCTACTTTATATCTATTGATGTTATTTATAAAGCCTAGAGCTTTAGAGAATCTCTCTATAAAGCTTTGTACTTCAGCTTCATATCTTTTTCTAATATCAATATTGGTATTGAGTAGATCAATTAATTCCTCTCTTAGTTTTCTAAAACCTGTAGCATCTCTTATGGCTTGAAATAGATAGAAGTAGTGTCTAAATATATCAGCTCTAGGATTTCTTCTATATGATGGATCCCTAGCAACGCTCTCTTCATATGCATTCAAAAGTTTTTCTAATTCATGAGAATAGATGCTACCTCTAGACTTTACTACAAAGTATATGTGTTCAAGTACAGCATCATAAATTTCATCGTAGATTCTCCTTGGTTTTGTTTCAGATTCTGATTGGTAGAGAATTTCAAGGAGAAGCTGTATCAATACACCAGACATTTTATATTTTACAAAGCCATCTGTAGCTCTTCTTATGGTCTCCCACACCCCTTTTCCCTTATCGGAATATGGATGAGCACCACTTCCAGAATGTATAGATATGTATACACCTAGTGATGAGAGTGCTGTATGGAGGTTCTTAACATGCTCATAGAGTGTAGTGGTGTCTTCGGTATAGTCTTCCCTTTTTCTAAACCCTATATTAGGTGCTAGAAAATCTATATTAAGACCTCTATGCATTAGTTCCATTGTGTAAAATAAAGCATCTTTTATACCGGTTTTTAATGGGAGTTCATCTAATGCTATCTCTAATCCAAATTCTTTCTCATTATATCTTCTAACTATATTTAGAATCTTTTCAATATACTCTATACTTTTGCTATATTTTAATGCAAGTTTAGCTACATCCAATTTGGTAAACTTAATGTATAGTAGTCTGTCGTCTGAAACAAAATTAAAGCTTCTTAGAAATCTACTTTCAAGAATTTTTCTATATTCAGGTTCAATTTCATTTTCATACCTATATAGAATTTCTCTATCGGAAAGTTTTTCAATTTTTGGATCTACAAGTTCACAAGTATCTATTGTTACAAAATCTACGCTTCCAACTCTAGATACCTCTCTAAATTCCTCTTCAATATAGCTTAGAGATTCATTTATCTCATTACTACCTAAACTCTCCTCTATAGCTACACCTGCAATTCTTTTTAAAGCCCTTTCAACACTACCCATAATAGACACATGATCTGCCTCAATTTCTATTAATACTGCAAACTCTTTGGAGAATTCATTAGCCTTAGTTATATATTCGCTAATTGAAGTACCTGTATGTCCTAGGTAAAAGTGCTTAGGATCTAAAGAGTATATGAATTTCTGTGGTGCAGTTTCTCTATTAAATGAAAGCATTAGTGTTCCAGCAATGTTTAATTCTTTAAAGCTCTTAAGTATAGCAGGTGCAACAATCTCTGGTATTCTAATTCCAAAGGCAGGTCTAGGCATCTTGCCTAGATACATATTGAAACCCTAGGGAAGCAATTCACTAACAAAAAATTTTTAAATATTTCGAAAGGAGTAGAGTACAAATGGGTAATAGCTATGCTATATGGCTATACAATTAAAGATGGGCATGAAATTATATCGAGATTTCAATGGGATATAGGCATTGTTGCCTTCATGATATTTCCAGATCTACTGCAATTGACTAAGGATTTTAATGAGAGGTTAAGACCATTAATTACAGATCCATTCTTTGATTTAATTGAGATGACACCTATAGTAGATGATGTAGAGTGGAGTAAGGTTGTGGAATTGAATAAGAGCTATGGGAAAAAATTTGCATTAGCCCTACAGCCACTTATAATAAATAGAGGAATAAACGTCAATGCTATAGATGAGACAGAAAGAAAGAAAGCTACTGAAATAATAGTTAGTGAAGTTCGTAGAGCAGGTTTAAGAGGGGTAAGAGCTGTAGGTATGTGTTCAGGGCCAAATATAGAGGGTCCTAATAGGGAAGCAGCTATTGAAGCCCTTACTAAAAGTCTCATCGAGATAGGTGGTGAAGCTTCTAAATATGATATGAAGGTATTTTTAGAAACATTTGATACTATATGGGATAGAAAAAGACTTGCTGGACCACTTCCTACTACTGTAAAAATTATAGAGAAAGTAAGGGAGAGTGTTAAAAATGTTTATATAATGTGGGATTTAAGCCACGCACCTTTACTAAATGAAGATCCTGAGCTATTAAGATCGTATTCCGACTTTATAGGCCATATCCATATAGGGTGTGGAAAAAGAGTTGGTGAAAAACTACTAGATACACATCCAGGCTTCTATAGACCAGGAGCACTTAATACAGAAATAGAGGTTGCAAAACTACTTAGGGTACTACATGACATGGGGTACAAAGGCGCTATTAGTTTTGAAATAAAGCCTGAGCAAGATCAAAATCCATTTGAGGTACTAAATGCAGGAAAGGGTGTTTTACTAAGAGCATTCCAACTATATTTAGATTCAATACTATAGCAAAGACCTACCATAAGTACTTTTAAATTATTTGTATTTTCTTTTTCTCAAGGGGAGCCTCTTGATCAATATAGTTACATATAGAGAATTAAAGGATGTTAAGTTTATAGAACAAGCATGTAAAATACACAACACAGTTTTTCCTTATGATAGTGTGGAATGTGATATATACATATCGTTTGTGGTGGATGATGAAAACTTTAATGATGAATTAATATTGTTTGCAATTGATGAAGAGCATAGAGTTAAAGGATTTCTAATAGGTATTGAAATTATTAAAGAGCCTAAAGAAGCAGTAAATAATTTTAGAGAATATGTTTGGATAAAAGATTTTGCTATAGATTCACTATTACCTGTAGAGAATTGGAGAACGGTTTTTATGGAGCTGCTATCAAATTTTGAGGAAATGGTGAAAAAATATGGTAAGAAGTATATTATTCTCTATGCTTATGCACCACACTATTTTATGCCGGGGATAAATATACTTTATGAGAATTATATTGAGTTGTTTGAATCATATGGTTTTAGAAAACGTGAAGATACTGTAAACTATGAAGTGAATTTAGCGGAGTTCTACTATCCGAATAGAATTAGAAGGATTGAACATACTCTTACGTCAGAGGGGATATTGTTTAGAAGGGGAAGAGAGGAAGAGACTATATACATAAGTGAGTGGGTTGGTAGAACATTTAATAATCCATTTTGGCGTTTAGAGACGCTATACTCATTTAAGAATAGACCTCCAACTATATGGATTGCAGAACAAAGTGGTGTACCAGTAGGGTTTGCAGTATATCTTCGTATGAAGAGAAATGAGTTTGGTCCTACAGGTGTAGATCCAAATATGAGAAGACACGGTATTGGTACAGTACTATTATTTAAGGCATTATATGATTTAAAACAGCTAGGATTTAGATATGCAGTAATACCATGGACATCACATTTATTCTTCTATACACAAGTGCCAGGTATAAGTAGGGTTAAACACTACTACATAATGGCTAAATCCATACAATAAAAATAATTTAAAACGCTATACGATTCCTAGCTATATTTCACCCAAAATCTTTTTTATTATTTTAACCAATCCTGCATATGATTCCCTTGTCCCCTCCTCCTTACTTCCAGATGGTGGAACATAGTGTGTTTCTAGTGACAATATAATACCTTTATTTACTACATCTCTTAACTGTCCTTCATAGTCTATCATACCCTTTCCAATAGGTTTAAATACGAATCTGCCATTTTCTACTGCAGCATCTTTTAGATGTATGTAGAGTACATAATCCTTAATTTTATTATAGCCATATGGGTAGGGAGTTTCTCTAGCAAAAAACGTGTTGCCGGGATCCCATAGTACCTTTACCCATTTACTTTTTAACTTGTTTAGAAATTGTTGTAGCTCAGTACCAGTTCCTATAAAGCATGAATTTTCATTTTCAACTATTAAATAGATGCCCTCTTTTTCAGCTAATTCTATAGCAGGCTGAAACTTCTCTACTATCCTATCTATATATAGATCTAGTGACCCCTGCCACCAAAATGTAAAAATTCTTGTATATCCTAGATCAAAGAATTTTGATATCTCTATAGCTTTTTTTAGTATAGATAAATGTTCTCTATACCCCTTCTCATCATCAATATAAATCTTAAATGTAGGGGAGCACACGTGTGAAACTCTAACCTCATATCTGTCTATAAGATTCTTTATCTCATGTATTTGGCTATTGGATAGCTCTACAACATATCTATTCCATAATGTTCTAAGTTCAACATAGTTAGCTCCTAGTTCTTTAATAACCTTTAAAGCATGTTCAAAATCCTGTGAAATTTCATCAGATATTATTGATATATTTAACATTGAGATCCACCTATGCTACACAGGTGCCATCTTCAGTAATTTAAAAACTTATATATCTGCGGTGGGTGGGTATAGCAAAGGTGTTTTCATGTCTCATAAGATAGGAGTAGCTGTAGTAGGTCTTGGAGCAATAGGTCGTGTTCATGTTGAGGCTATTAAAGATCTTGAGAAGACTGTAGGCTATGTTAAACTTGTTGGCGTTACTAGTCTTGAAAAAGCCGTTGTAGATGAATTTGCATCTAGATATAGCTGTAAGGGCTACTATTCTTATGGAGATGTTGTTAGAGACCCTGAGGTAGATGTTGTAACAATAGCAACCCCCCATTATCTACATGCTTGGCAGGCTATGTATGCCATGGAGTTTGGTAAGCATGTAATTGTGGAGAAACCTATTGCTACAACGGTAATGGCTGCAAGAGAGATGATATCAAAGGCTAAACGTAAAGGGGTTAAACTTGGTGTAGTTTACCAGGGAAGATATGCAGATGGTGTAAGGGAGCTCAAGAGTTATCTAGATAACAATGTTATTGGTAAGCCGCTGCTTGTTGTAGGTGAGATGATGTGGTTTAGAGATGAAGTAACGTATTATCTTAGGGATGAGTTAGCTAGAAGCTGGAGAGGTATGTGGGCTACAGAGGGTGGAGGGGTATTAATAAATCAGGCAATACATACAATAGACTTAATGCTATGGTTTGGAGGTGAAGTCGACGAAGTAGTTGGATATATTGATAATCTTGCACATCCATCTATAGATGTTGAGGATATTGGTATAGGGTTGATGAAATATAGAGGAGGAGGATACGGTGTTCTTACAGCAAATCTCTTTACAAAACCTCCTACACATCAGTATAGAAAGATAAGAATATTTGGAACAAAGGGACAGGCTGAGCTATGGGATAGTGAATTGGTGTTGCTAAAGAGTGACAATGGTTTTTCTATAGAGAGAAGCCCTGGATACTCAACTGAAACAATAAAGGTGCCAGGGGGGCTCCATAGGAAGCTATTTGAAGACTTCTTTATGGCATTACTCAACGATAAAGACTTTCCAATAACAGGTGAAGATGGGCTAAAAAGTCTTGAGATAGTTAGAGCTATATATTATTCAAGTAAAAGAAAAATCTATGTAAAACTTCCACTAGAGGTCGATGGAATACTATGAAATTCACATTTACAACTCTTGCATATCCCCATCTAAAGATTGAGGAGGTTGTTGGAAGAGCTAGGAGGTTTGGTCTAGATGCTATTGAGCTTAGGGTTGCTGATGACGGTATCCATCTCAAACCACATTACCCCATAGATAGAAGATATCTGAGGATTATTGAGGAAAGCGGTATAAATGTAGTCTCTATTGCTGGATATGCAAGATTTTCATCTGTTTTAGATGAGGAGAGGAAAAAGAATGAAGATCTACTCAAGATACTTATTCTAATGGCTGAGGAATTAGGAGCAAAGGTGGTAAGAGTTTACGCTGGTAAGTTTCCAGATGATGTAGAGAGTTCAATTAGAAGAATATCTGAAGGTCTAAATAGGCTAGCCGATTACTCACATCAACACAGTGTGGATATAGCCTTAGAGACTCACGATGAGCTGACAAGACTTGAAATATTGCTGAAGCTTTTTGAAAAGCTTGATCCAAAGATAAAGATACTATATGATGTAGCCAATATGATCATGGTGGGAGAAAAGCACGAAGAAGTATTTCCACATATTGCAGAGAAAATAGTTCATGTGCATATAAAAGACTTTATTATTGTAGAGGGTAAAAGAGTTTTTGTCAGACCCGGGAGGGGAATTGTGCCTATTTGTAGAGTTTTAAGTGATCTTAGATCAAAAAATTACCGAGGCTATATCTCTGTTGAGTGGGAAAAAATGTGGCACCCAGACCTTGAAGACCCAGATGTGGTGATACCATTATACATAGATTTTATGAAGAAGTGTCTAAATAGAAAATAGAATATAAACTCTACATCCTCCTATAAATTAGTTGCTACCCTTTATCTACTGTAAAGCCCTTTTACTACTTTACCCTGTAATAGCTATAGAGGATAAGTTTTTAAAGGAGGAACCATGTTTTTCTCTTTCAGTTTAAAATGTGGTGAATAGCTTTTATGAAGCTAACAAAAGAAAGTGTAATAGATGTTTTAAAAAGGGCAAGGGTAGAAAATCTCTTTTTACCAATGGAGCCACGTATAGACCATGCTGATCATATAATTAAAACAGCTTCAATGGGGTGGACAAAACTTGCAGCAGATCATCTTATGCATCCAGAAGTTGGTAGCTGTCTGGTGGATGTTGTTGGTTCTCTTATTAGAAGGATAGGTCTAATTATTAGAAGTGAAAAAATAGATTGTAGTCTTAGTGCCGAGGAGAAAATTATTAAAAGGGCAAGACTATATGACACTATGTTTGAAATAGTGTTCAATTTAGTTGGTGCTGAAAGTAGATGGGCAGGCTTTTCTCAAGATATGGTTGAACAAGCTGTAACAGCAATTAAGAATGCATTTGATGAGTGGGAGGATATTGAAAGAAAAGAACTAGGTGAACCACTAATCATTGAGGCTGTTATTGAGCTCCAGCTCAAGGATTTAATAAAGGTTAATAAGGGTAGAAGTCTTGTTGCAGAAATTGCACAAGAGGTTATGAAGAGGATATCTAGGCCAGGATGTGCTAGAAGCTATATAGATGCAATGATAAGTGAGATTAGGAATAACTTCTATAGAAGAGCATACGATCAACAACTCTGTAAATTTGGTAACGATTATGCACTTGGACTACGATTCTTAAGACATCTAGGGTTTGTTCAAGTTTCCACAAATCCTGTTTTAGCAGCTAGAGCTTATGATGATGATTCTGAGTTGTGGGATAAATTTAGGAAATATGCAGAGGAAATGCTCGTAAAGGAGCATCCAGAGTGGTTTAAGGATCCTGAGAAATATGCTGACGATATAACAATGGAGGCAACAAGATTTGCTCTACTAGAAAACTTCTATGTATTTAGAGTGCCGTTTATATTATCAAGATATCATGATGGTTTAGTGAGCTATCAGCTAAACCCACTAATTGCACACGATGTTGAGAAAAGTATTGAAGCTGTAAAGATATTTGTTACTAGATTGGAGAGAGATTTAGCGATATATGATGAATATCTCTGGTGGGGATATAATGTTCCTGAGAAGGGGAGGCCTGACCTTGTTATAAAGGTAGCAGCAGCCTATCCTGCGGCAATCGAAATTGCTGAAAAGATAAATGAAATGGGTATAGGTCAGAATATTACAGTAAGCTATACCGTTAGTCAAGAGGTTCTAGTAGGCGTTGCTGCTATGAGAGGTATGGCAAGGGCCATAAGAAAGGGGATTATACCTACACAGACCTACGATACTAACATGGGTGGTAGATTAGAGGACCACCTTAGAGAAGATATAGCAGCTAAACTTCTTCTAAATGGATTAGAAAAGGTAGACGAAAATAAGAGATGGTTAGTACTAAATAAGCTAGCAAAGGGTCTAGGGGTAAAAGAGGAGGCATGGAATGAGATAAAGAGAAAGGGTCTTGAAATAGCAGTAGATCATCTATGTAGTCATAGGGTGCTTGGTAGAAATATGGTAAGAGATGCATATATAGATGCCTTAACTGAGCTGGGCATCTATGGCTCTAGGGAGGAGACTTTAAGAAATGTTAAGATGCTTGAAGAAGCTATAGAGCTTTCAGGAACTTTTGTAGCACAGAGAGTATATGAGATATTATTCTCTCCATGGAATCGTGAAAAATGGATAAACTATCTCATTAATGAGATAGGTATTACACGAGAGCAGGCTGAAATAGTAATAGATAGAATAGACTTACTACCAGCATCTAAGAGAAAGCCGATTGATACCCTTTACACATTTGCCTCTAGAAATATGACAAATACTGAATTTCCTGACCATCAGCTAAAGGTTGTAAAGGAGGTTATGGAGAAGGGTATAGAGCTTAATGAGATTAGGGAGTCTATATATCAAACTCTAGAAAATCGATACCTAGAGATATTGATGCAGTACGAGGATTTTGTAAAGGCCTATGAATCCTCTCCAGAGCTAAATGAGCTTCTTAAAAAGGTTGGCATAGATAGAGACTATGGAGGTAGAGGTGTGAGTCCTGTTGATTGGCCGAAATACGGTCCATGTGTAAAAACGATGAATGAATTTAGTAATGAGTATGTAGCATTTAGATCAAAGGTTGTAAGCCTTATAAAAACGATACCACATCCATAACTAGTTTTATACTACATCTCTACTCTATATTACTTTTAATGGTGACTCCTTGTTGACTACTCTATATAGGGAGTTATTTGAAGAAATAAAGGATATACCGGTTATCGATGTACATCAGCATCTAAATCCACTATCTCTTGCAGCTAAGAATATTGATGATATTGTATTCTACCACTATATAGCAACAGAGCTTGTATCATCTGGTATGCCTAAAGAGCTTCTCGAAAGATATAGAGGTGTTGATAGGCTAAAGGTAGCAGCAAGTTATATCAAGTATATAAGAAATACTTCTACCTTTTGGTGTTTAAAGTCTATACTTAGAGACCTCTATAGATTTGAACTAAAGAGTATAGAACCAAATAATGTAGAAGAGCTAATCAATGTTGTAAAGCAGAAGTTGGGTGATGAGACGTGGGCTAGATATATTTTGAGAAATATGGTTCCTGTAGAGAAATCCTTTCTAACAATAAATCCTCTTGAAAAAAATGTAGAGTATGATAGAGAGTTATTTACAGGAGCTCTAAGAGTGGATCCAATACTGCCTAATATAACTCAGCTTAATCTTAAACGTCTGGAGGAGGTAGTATCGTTAGAAATAACAAATGCTAATCTACTTGAAGAAGCAATTATGGTCCTCCTTAAGAGATTTGTAGGAAGCATTGTGGCTATCACAATAAATGTTCAGCCAGATGACGAATTTATCTCCATAGCTGTTAGTAAAAGCGATAAAACCACCGTAAATACATACTTAAATACTCTAAGGTCACATGGCATACTAGACCCTCTAGCCAGGAATGCCATTGCATCATATATTCTTAGAATTGTGCTTGAATTCTGTGAACAATACAATATAGCTATTCAGCTTATGCTAGGTGTAAAAAGACCTATAGCAGGTGCTTCACCACCAGATTACGCTATAACACTATTTAATTCTGAACAAATTATCAATTTAACAAAACTCTTCTCAGCATACCCAACCATAAAATTTGACATATTTATAGCAGATGCACTATTAAATCATCCAATGACAGTTATAGCTAAGAACTACCCTAATGTTTATCTAAGTGGTTACTGGTGGTATTCTATGTATCCAGAATTGATTAGGTCATATCTTCGCTTAAGGCTTCAAATGCTTCCATATAATAAAATAGGGGGATTCTTTAGTGATGCATATGTAGCTGACTGGGTCTATGGGAAGGCATTATTAGCTAAAAGTCAGCTGGCATATATATTGGCGGAGTTTATTGAAGAGGGATTCATAGATAGAGAAATGGCGCTTGAGATAGCAAAAGCATTACTAAATGAAAATGCAAAGTCTCTATATGGTTTAATGTAATTGTATGATGCATGGCTTAATAATTAAGAAAGTTTATATATTTAATCTTTTTCTATATTAGTGCCTGTGAACAGAGTTGAAATCGTGGTTTAGACCCAGGATACCCCTTGATGGTTTTTGGAAATTTAGGATAGACAGAGAGTTGATAGGTGATAAAGAAGAATGGTTTAAGGGATTTAGTTCAAATGAACTTATATATGTTCCGTCATCTTGGAATGAACAGAATCCGGAATGGGACCAATTTACAAATATAGCCTGGTACCAAAGAGATTTCTATGTTGATGGCTCTCTAAAGGATAAGAGGGCGTGGATAGTATTTGAGGGTGCAGGATATAGAACTAGGGTATGGGTTAATAATGAATTTGTAGGTGAGCATGAAGGTTCATTTACACAGTTTAAATTTGAAGTAAATAGCATTAAGTGTGGTAGTTTTAATAGAATTGTCGCTAGGATAGATAATACTCCATCCATATTTAATCTACCCCCTGCAAGAGAGCTTAATGTAACGGCTTTTGACTTCTTTCACTATGGTGGTATCCATAGACCTGTATATCTTGAGTTTACAGATACATGCTATATTGATGATGTTACTATAAATGCAAGTAGTGATGGAAGTCTTAAAGCCTCCATCAATACAGTGTGTAATAGAAGCATTAATGTAAGATTTGCGTTGATGGATAAGGAATTGTCAAATGTATTGTTTGAAGAGATGGTGAAAGATGTTAAGCCTGGGGTATTTAAGTATGAGAGGAGATTTGATGGTGTTAAGCCGTGGAGTCCCGAAGATCCTAATCTATACAATATTGTCGTAGAGATCTATGTAGATGATACTGTGAGGGATTCAGTCTATGAACGTATAGGGTTTAGAACAATCGAGGTTAAAGAAGGAAAGATATATTTGAATGGAAGACCTATATTCCTTAAAGGATTTGGTAGACATGAAGACTTTCCAGTACTAGGTAAATATATGCATGGCGCGGTTCTTGTAAGAGACTTCTATTTAATGAGAAAAATAGGCGCTAATTCCTTTAGAACTACGCATTACCCTTACTCAAATGAACATCTAGATTTAGCTGATGAGTTTGGTTTTATGGTGATTTTAGAGCCTCCTCTATGCTACTCAGGTATGGATCGCATATTAAGTAGGGAGGAGGTAGCAAAACTCTTTAGCAGTGAGGAATACTTCAAGAAGGCGAAAAGATTTGTTGAGGAGATGGTAAAGCAGCATAAGAATAGGCCATCGGTGATAATGTATAGTGTAACAAATGAGCCGCCTAGCGATATACCAGAGGTAGCAGAATTTATAAAAAGAATGTCAAGCCTCTTTAAAGAACTAGATCCTTCAAGGCCAACAACATTTGCTTCTCATAGATCTACTAGAGATCTTGCTCTAGACTATGTGGATGTAATATCGCTTAACTACTATCGCGGCTGGTACTCTGAGTGGGGTGATATAGAAAGGGGTACTGAAGCCATGTTAAAGGAGGTAGAGCAAATACATCAGAGATTTCCAGAAAAGCCAATAATTATAACAGAATTTGGTGCAGATGCCTATCTAGGACTTCATAGCGATCCACCACAGATGTGGTCAGAGGAATACCAAGCAGAAATGATTAGAAACTATATTGAGGCATTAATTAAAAGAAACTATATAGTAGGGCTACACATATGGAATTTTGCAGACTTTAGAACGCCACAAAATCCACTAAGAACGATATTGAATAGAAAGGGGGTTTATAGTAGAGATAGACAGCCAAAACTATCAGTATTAATAGTATCAAAACTATTTAAAAACATACCTACATTCATAAAGTAATTTTTGTCTATATTTAGCCTTTCACCACATAGCATATCTAATCTAAGGATTTAATTTAAAAGCCTAACACCTACTCCTACATCTATACCTGGTGCTACAACTATTACCATTACAGCAACAACTACATTAACAAAAATTACATCAATACCATCAACAGAATAGGAATAGCAATAGGATGGATAATAAAAAGAAGATAAAAAGTTAATATATATACTTATTTTTAACAAAATTGTTTATATGAATTTGTAATTTCTTTGTTGTCATAGGTATTGATCGGAGTTAGAGAGGGGTTTAGTTTTCATATAAGTCTATAGCAGTTAGTTTACTTACAATATTATCTCTATTTTCCCTGTATTGATCTTAAATTGGCATTACCCTTATAAATGTTTAGAATGGTTTTAAATGTTCTACCTCTTTGGATACTAACGATTATTGTCATAGCTACTCTTGGGGAGTCCTTATTTAAGAGATTTCAAGGCTTTTTATTACTCCATAGAGTAACTTTAACTATTATGTTGCTTTAAGTATAGTATTGGGTGTATAAACTTTTCTATTGTTCTATAGAAATTATAAGTAAAAGCTATTCAATAGTAATAAAAGGGCAATCAAATAATATCAATACAAAAACAATAGTGGAAGATATGGATTCTTATCATCATTTGGCTCTAGATGATATAGGGGTTATGCTCTAAGCACTTTGGGTTTTAGCATGGAGAAGATATATAGATTTTTTAAGCTCTTTTTAAGAGGAGTAAGAAGGGGATACTACTTATTGGTATGGCTGGTGTTTATGGGTGTGGAGATATTGGTAGATGGCTTTAAAGTTAGAATGTTTTATATGAACAATATTATTGTTGGTATTGCAGTAGATTTTGGCCCTAGAATACTATATCTAGCGCCTAAGGATAGATCTGAGTTTAACCTATTTGGTATAGTACCAGAGTTTGGTATAAATACTGTTGAGGGTTTCTGGAGGATATATGGTGGCCATAGGCTTTGGGTTTCACCTGAAGCAATGCCCAGATCCTACTCCCTGGATGATAAGCCAGTTTCTATTGAGGTTAAGGAGGATAGTATTGTAGTATTGGGTAATCCAGAGCCGCAGAACTCTATATTAAAGAGCATTACGCTAAAGCCCTCACCTATTAATGGTGCTATTAATGTTGTTCATAGCATTACCAATATTGGTAGATGGCCTATAGAGTTTTCATGTTGGGCACTCTCAGTAATGAGAAGGGAAGGATTTGCAATAATACCTATAAAGCCAAAACCTATTGATGAAAAGGGTCTTTTACCAGATAGAGTAATATCTATATGGCCCTATACAAGACTTACAGATGAAAGACTTATTCTTTCAGACAATTACATATTTGTTTTACAGCATCCCTCTATTGAAAAACCTTTTAAAATAGGGGTAAGGGCAAATCCGCCTTGGGTAGCCTACTATGTGGGGGGTTATGTATTTGTGAAAATGTTTAAATATGAAAGAGCATTATATCCAGATTTTAATGTCTCTACCGAGGTTTATACAAATAATCTATTTTTAGAGCTTGAAACAATAGGGCCTTTAAGAAAAATTGAACCAGGAGAAACAAATATACACACTGAAGTTTGGAGCATTATAAAGGTAGGGGATCTAAAGCCTAATGAAAGTAGTGTTATAAACAAATTAGAGCCAAAACTTCCTAGAACATTCATAGAATAGTTAGGTAGCGTATATATAGCGGTGGAAATAACAGTTTAAGGTAAATTTATGAGCAAAAAATTTTATACACAGCTTTTAGTAGTTTAGAATGGGGGTGGTATAATGGTTAAACATGAACTATTAAATAAATTAGATGAATTTAAGGGGTTTTTAGAGGGTAGTGAGGTAGATAGATTTCTAGAGGTATTTCATATAAAATTTGGTAGTGGGACATGGGCGGCTGGGCCTTTTAGCGATAGATTTATGGCAAAGGGCTATACTCCACAGCTACCCTCAGATATAATTTCAAAGATTGAAAGAATAAAGAAGGCTGGGATAAAGGCTTTTATCCCTATAAACATGGAGTTCTTTGATGAGAATTTCAATGTTGAATGGGATCTCGTTGATAGTGTTAAAAGATATGCTGAGGCTAACAACATGGTGATTGCAGGTTTTGCTATAGATCTCTCTGGTGTTCCACAATTTAAACTTGGTACTCTCACAAATCCAGACTCCTCGCTTAAGAGGAAATCTATGGAGATTCTCATAAATAGTATTGAAATAGCTAAGAGACTAAATGTTGATGTAGTTTCATTTTGGCCCGGCCAAGATGGGTGGGATTATAGCTTTGAGGTTAACCATGGTAAAAAGCTTACAATGTTTCTAGATGGGTTAAAAGAGCTTGCCTTTGAAGCTATTAAAAAGAATATGATGCTATGTATTGAAGCTAAGCTTAAGGAGCCTAAGGAAGGCAACATGATTATACCAACAACCCATGTTGCAATAGCAATGGCTAGAAAAATAAATGATGAACTTAGTAAAAAGGCTGTTGGCATAACTATAGACTATGGCCATGAGCTTATGTATGCTGTTGAGCCAGCTTATACAGTTTATCTCTCCCATTACTTTGATGTACCCCTTCTATCAATACATATAAATACGGCTAAAACCCATAGCAATGATGAAGATAGAGTTGTTGGTACTGGGGATATATGGCAGCTTATAGACTTTCTCTATGCAACAATAGATATTGGATATACTGGGTGGTATATATTAGATCAATTTACATATAGAATGGATCCTGTAGATGGCATGAGGCTATCTAAAGAATTCTTTGCCAATGCAATGAAAAAAGCTCTAGAGATTTATAGACATAGGGATGAACTTGAGAAAGCTAGAGAAATAGGAGACCAGGCAAAAATACTTGACCTAATCAAAAAAATACTATATAACTTCTAATTTAACTAAACAATCTATTTTTAACCTAATAATTGTGGCTTACGATATGAATTTTTGCTTAATTAAAATAAAAGCCTCAACCTAAACTTTTTCATAAACTGTTCATCATCCTGGGAAAAAACTTTGTATCTTAATTTATCTTTAATATTTAGTGATGCAAGTTTCTATTGTATGACTAAAAACATATCTACTATACTGAATACTCTATCTACCTTGATCTTCACTACATACCTACAACGATAGTTACAAGAGATGATACTATTTTTCTACACTATTTGATTATAGAGTGAATATAGTCTTTGGCAATTATCATTTAACAAAAATATGGGTTTCTGTCATTTAGAGTAAAGTTAAGAGGATTGCCTAAACTTAAATAAGCTCTTGGGAATTTTCCAAAGAATCAGCTCTTAGGTATTAAAATAAGGATTGATTTAAGTTTTAGATATTGAAACAAAAAGAGATGTAATGAGTCACTATATTAAAGGGGTATCCATGGATATTACTTTTCTATTTGTGGTAGGGGTTCTATCTTTATAACGTAGGCAGGTGATGGATAGAGATATTTTGGAATTTCAATTTCAATTCCATGCGATGTCTGCTTCCAATTAATAGGCTCTTCACCAATCATCTCAATATATACCCCATTCACACTTTTTAAGATACCCTCAAAAGGCTTTATCACTAGTTTTCTGGATTTTGTTTTTCCTAAGAGAAATACATATAGCCTCTCATTCTTTTTGACAAACCTAAGTGGTATACCATCCTCGGCCCCTATTGCAATACCTTCTGCCTGAATCCATGGTCTTGTTCCATATATGGCTTCACCATACGTTTTTAGCCATTGGCCAAGCTTTAAAAGAAGCTCTGCTTGATGCTGTGGTATGGTTCCATCTGCTTTTGGTGTAACACCAAGTAATAGGTTGCCATTTTTACTAATAACATCTAGTAATAGATGTATAAGCCTTTCATACGATAAGCTGTGTTCCGGCCCCTCAGCTCTATTATACCCAAATGAATAGCCTATCCCTCTAACAGTTTCCCACTTCTCTTCAGAAATTCTATTGATAAGTCTATATTCAGGTGTTGTAAAATCGTAGTGCCTCATTGTAAATCTATTATTTACAAGCCCATCTCCAATAGCATTATAGTAGTATGAGAAGAGTTCAGGCAAATCATCTTCAAATGGATATCCTATGTCACTCCATAGTATCTCAGGCTTATATCTATCTATAAGTTCATACCAATGTCTTCTAAGATAATTCCTATAATCATCATCAAAGATCGTTGCTCTTCTAAAAGATTCACGATCAACTATAATAGTGGGATTAAATGTCCAGTCAATACCACTTGAATAATATGTTGCAAATCTAACACCTGAGGATCTACACTCCCTTTCAAGCTCCCCTACAAAATCTCTTGTAGAAAACCAATTTGGCTTTCTAGGATTCTTTACATCACTTGGCCAAAGAAGATAACCATCGTGATGCTTAGTAACAAAAACTACATACTTTATACCACTTTTAACAAATAATCTAACCCATTCAGATGCTCTCCATTTATTTGATTCCTCTTCAAATATTTTAGCAAACATTTCATACTGAAAATTCTTACCATAGGTAAGTTCATGAAATATGGATGAAGCACTTCCAGCAACTCTCAATGTATTAAAGTACCATTCAGCATAAGGGTTGTATCTAAACCAAAATTCCAATCCATATACCTCAGGAATATAGCTAAGCTCACCTAGTGGTGGAGCCCAACCTGGTACAGAATACAGACCCCAGTGAATAATAACACCAAGTTTTACATCATGAAACCATGCTGGTCTGAACTCTTTATTAAAAATCTCATAGTGTTTTTTAATACTATCCCAATCTGGTTTATAACTCATAGGGCTCTACCATAGGAAATTGATATTTCAAAGTTTAAATGGTTAACCTTACAAGCTGCAAAGACTTGTTACACATTTATTTTTCAAGAACCCCCTTAGCTACTTTCTTCACACAAAACTTTACTATTATAATAAATCCTTAAATTTAAGAGTTGACCCAAATAATATTGTTAAGTTAAATAAGTAGCAGCTATATAATTTCTGGGCAAAGAAACTCAATACAAAAGTTTTAGATTAGCTTGTGAGTCAAGTGGTTAAATACATCTATTGTTAAAAACATCTTGCTAATACAGTAACTCAAATATCTGTTAAAGAATCACTTTTAATTTTAGGAACCTAGTGTAATAAAGACTTCCATAGCAAGAGCAATGCTTTCTAAATGATCTGGCTTATTATTTCTGATGAAGTCGCTAGATAGCTTAGGTCTACCCTAAAAATGACAGAAAACTGCTAAATACAGTTAAATGAATATTATATAGTGATTTTGAAATAAAAATAAATAAGTTAGTTCATAGGCAATAGGCTTTTTCTTAATTCTAAAGATTTTACAGTTGTTTTAATTTATGTATGTAAATATTATTTACTTTATCTAAGTTTAATGTGATCTATACCATCTCTGTAAATGGTATAGCATGTATAAGCTGTGTTGGAAGTAGTTTAAATGCCTCTGCATATTTCACTCCAATTCTCTTACCGTATAGAGCCGCTATGAATTTTATTAATGTTTCAAATTCATTCCAATTGACTTCAAATTGTGATTTATGTGCTTTTAAAGCCTTTAGCTTAATATCTATTGTATCTGTAATATTATAGTAGTAATTTGGCTTTGACGTATAGTAAAACGCTACATATTTTACACGCCATGGTTCTAAACCCATTAATGTTCCTTCTCCAACATAGTGTGGAAGTCCTGAAGCCATAATTGCCTCAGCTGATAAAAGCCCTGTATTTCTATGGTCTGGATGTGCCTCGTAAGAGAGCCATGGATCTGGCGAAAATATTATTTCCGGCTTTAAAATCCTTATTACTTCAATAAGTTTTGCTCTAGCCTCTCTATCATATGGCATATACCCATCTTTATAGCCAAGCCATACAATTCTCTTTACACCTATTATTCTAGCCGCCTCCTCTTGCTCGGCCATACGAATATATGCAAGTTTTTGTGGTGATAGGCTTGGATCTGATGTTCCAAGAGAGCCATCTGTGGCTATAGCAATAAATATCTCCTTACCCATTTTTGTAAGAGACGCTATAGTTCCACCTGCACCAACTTCACAATCGTCTGGATGTGGTGCAATACACAGAATTTTTTTAGCTTTTTCAAATGCTACATTAAAGTCTGGATACATAACCTTTTTCACAAGTGTGTTGATAGCCTCTTCTTCAGATAGTTTTAAGAGCTCCTCAATATATTTTGAGAATTCCTGCATCATACAAGTCCCAATATACTGGGTCAAGTAAAACTAAAATAAATTTATAAGCTCCATTCATTGCGAGATATTTGCAAATATACTTTCAAGAATAACACCAAATAGCCTAAATATCATAGCCTATAGGTAATAGAATAGATCTACAATATGTTAAGTCATAATAAATCCTCTACATCATTCATAGTATACAGCTTTTGGTAAAGATTTTAAACAGCTATCCTTTACCTTATAACCTCCATTAAAGTTTTATTTATCTCTCTAGTCATACTTCTTAAATCAATAAACATTGCATATCTATAATTTCATTACAATTTTCAATAACATTCTTTATTTTTAAACAATTCAAGCTACTTAAATATTTCATAGCCATGGGCATACAATTTCTCTTTACTGATGTTATCTGAAGAAAACCAGTAGAAGTAGTGTCTCTAGAGATTTAGTTTCCGTGCAAGTTTGTAATGCTAATGCTTTTCCTCTATACTGATTCTAAATCCATGTATTTTAAGTAGTCATGCCATAATCTAGCTACTAAATTTCAATTGAACTCATTATTTAAATTGTAGTTGATTATAGAATTGCTCTACTATATTTCCTATTTCAGTTACTGATGTAGCAATTCTTTTTATATTTAACTTAAGCATTTTTATGATAGATGGATTTCTATACCTTTTATCAGCAAGGATTATAAGAGCATAGTCATTTTCAGATCTTATTGCTCTCCCTATTGCTTGTATAATTCTAGTTGTGGCTACTTCCATATAGTAATCTATATAGGGTTCACCACCCCTGGTATTTCTTAGAATCATCTCTATATAGTCGTCGGGCTGGGGATAGGGGATGCCTATGATAACTATACATTTTATCATACTTTCACCATTCTTTATAAGCTCAATACCCTCTGTAAGTCTTCCACCAGCAACAGTATGGAGTATAGCACTATCTTTTGTAAGCAGTATGTTTTTGATGATTGAGAGAGGCTCTCCACTATCAACAATTGAGTTGTTAGAGGAGGTAAGATACTTCAATATATTTAGCATAACTTCATAACTTGGATAGACAGCCATCACAATCCACTTTCTACTACTATTATATATCTCATTGATGAGCTTTGCATATACTTTATACATAGATTCACTTCTTGCAGTATAACTTGTGGTTGCACTTGTAAATATCACTACATATGTATTTTTATGAATATAATTTGGTGCCCCAAATTCTTCAACATCAATAGATGTAATATCCTTTTGAATAGCAGCTAACTGCCTAAGAAATTTATTTGAAGGAGGTGTACCACTCATCATAATTGTAAGTTTAAATTGTTCAATTAGTTTTCTAAGAGGATTAAAGGAGATCGGCAAGACATGTAGCTCTATTTTACCATTATGTGTAGCTAAACCAAATAACTCAAAGTATTCTTTGGATAGTGTTTCCAGAAACTTTGACGTGTATACAATTTTTAGATCTTTCTCCATTGCCTTATCTATAGAGTTTCCAATATCTAGGACTGTTCTCATAGCTATATCACTTGCAATTGATGATATTCTCTCCACCACTGATTTCTCTAACCCAATACTATTTTTGCCAATAAATCTAAACCCTCTGCCACTAATTCTAACCATGGCTAATCTATGTAGAAATTCAACAACTTCTTGTACATCGTGGTGGTGTTCTAGAATTTCATTAATTGAGGATTCAACTATATTAATATCTATAGAATCGCCCATAATACCTCCAATATTAATTATGTTATGGGCTTCATCTATAATAAGAAGAGTCTTTGTGGGATCTAGGTGGGAGAAGGTTGTTAAAAGTATATGTTCTTTAAATAGATATGGATAGGTGGCTATTGTTAGAGGAACATGTTCGGATAACATCAATAGAGAAAAATATGGGCATATACCAGTTCTACTAGATAGTGTTTTAGCTATTGTGAAATGGTCATCGAGGAGGTTTACGACATTCTTAATACTGTCTATAGATGTTTTAAGCGCTTTACTATAGTACTGACACCTACCCTGAATTCTAAGAATGGAGCAGAATAGCCAAAAACCTTCATTGGAGATAGCTTTATTTAGAGCATATGGACACATTCTTCTACCGCTGTAAACCACTGTAAAGTTTATGCCAATATTTTTAGCCTCCTTTATAACAGGGTCAAGCTCATTCCTAGTTCTAACTACATAGAGAATTTTGTCAACAATACCCCTTTCAACAATTTTAGTAGCTGAATAAAGTACAGCTACAGTTTTACCAAAACCAGTTGGGGCTCTAATATTAATAATAGAGGTTTTTTCACTATAACTAAGTATAGCTTTTATTAAATCTAGCTGGCCAATCCTAGGCACCTTATATGGAAATACAGAAATCTCTCTATCATCCATGGAGCACAGCATCCCATAATATAGTATTAACTTCGCTATGGTGCATATATACCAATCTCTTTTTCTAGCCGTTTAATTGATTCAATAACAACTCTGAGTTTCCCTAAAGCTACTCCATACTCCTTCTCTTCATCACCTAAAGACCCTCGTAGACCTCCAAAGCCACAGTCTCCAGAAACTAAATCTATCCTATTACCAATCTTTTCATATAGTTTTCTCAGTATGGTAAACGACTCTTCTATACTCTCTATAACAGGTTTAGATGCACTTACTATACCAGGTGAGATAATCTTGTCATATTTTTCCAAAAGATTTCTATCTATAATATCAATATTACGTGGATTTGAATAAAATTCAAAACTATAGTATTTAATACCATCAACTTGAATCACGAGATTGAAAAGCCTTTTATTTAAGGGACCGCATATATGTATCCCAACCTCAGCCCCAGACACCCTCTTAGCTAAATCACTAAGAATATCTATAATCATTTCTTCTGACCATCCAAAAAGTATCTTTCTACCAATAATGAGTACAAGGCTTGGTTCATCAAAAAACACTATATTGTATCCAACATCTTTAACAAAGTTTATAATCTTAGAGACATAGCTTTTAAAGAAACTCCTTACAGAATCTATATTCGCTATACCAGTTGCATATAAACCCCTTGAGATATCGTTAGAGAGATAAACCCTTGAGGCAAGAGTAAAAACACCTGCTATGGGGGCTCTAAGACCTTTAAATAATAGATTGTTCTCCCTTATAATAGACATTGCTACCCTGGCATCAGCTATTTCAATAGTATCGATCTTTATTGCTTGAAGTTTTTCAGGTGAGGAAAAGTATATACCTTTCTTATTTTTAACTATACCAAGATCTTCAAGAGGCTTTAGATATATATCAATAAAGCTTCTAAGCTGGGGATAGGTAGGGACATCAATACCAATATCAAATAAATCAAAAAGTATACGCTTAATATTACCAAAACTATATCCTAGGGGAAAGCTACCAACATGACTAGACCGCATTATAGATCCCTATAGTTAAGATACATAAGTACAACTCAGAGAAATTATATTTTTAGCTACTTTAAAGAATCCTAAGATGTTGTTTCTAGTTTTGCAAAGGTTTATGGAGACCGGTATCTCCATAGTTTTTATGTTTATAGCTTTGTAGCCCTAGGAGTCTTGAAGATACTACCCCTTACATTTTTATCTAAAGCTCTTTAAAACTACAAAGGTAGAGACTCTTAGAAATTTAGAAGAAATAAGCCTCAGCTTTTTACTACTTAGTTGTAGGCTATGGAAATACTTCATAGGCAATTAGAGCTCTTAACCAAATTTTCTATGGCTTTATCGTTAATATCTAGTAATTGTATGGAAAGCACTTTGTATCATTTTATTTAAATTGTTATTAAATTCAAAAACAACGGTTTCATTTTAAATTCTATTTATAGAAACATACATTTTGTGAGGCATCCTAAAAAGCAATTAGCGGCTTAATCCATCATAGGATAGGGTGTAAAACATGGTAAGATCTATAAAAAATGGAGTTATAGTTGGAGCTATGGTGACAATAGCTATGGTGGTTGCATTAGTATATGCGCAACAGAATCAGAGCTCTGGCAATAATATAGAGCCGTTTAGAGTATGGTGGAACCACAATACAGTCAATACGACGCAGAAAGCGTTATTTAAACAATTCTGTTCATTGAGGTTTAAATGGTTTTGCAATCCAGTAAAATTACAGTTTATTGAGATAAGCGATGAATATAGAGTAAAAGTTATTGACATACTTAAGAGTAATCCAGATGTACAGAGTCTGCTTAGGGATGGATACAATATAACTATGGTAAAACCAATGATAAAATTATATGTTAAGGGGGATGGAAGTGTAGAACTAAGGGCGTCACAATCATATGTATGTCTCTATAAGAGTGGTGTGGAAAGGGTAGTAGTATTAGTTGATGTTGAGGCAAATAATGTTATTAAAATATTTCAGTGTCAAATTATGAAAAAGGTTAACAATTAAACTTAACATCATTAGAAGTATATAATTTTTTATTTTAAGCTCTATTTTAATATGTTATGTGGATAGTTATGGCTGCTTTAATCCGCTATGCTACACTGCTCAGCTTAGGATTAGTACTTGAGGTTTCTGCTTATCCTAAGCCTGGAAATGTTCATAGGCTTAGAGATTTTAGTGATATAAGGTTTGAAGATTTTCTTATAGCAGGAATTCAAGCAGTTCATTATTTGCATAAGTGTAGTATTAGGGGGTTTAAACTCTCAAGAAGTCTTCAATTAAAAAATACTATTGGTGATATCATCTATGGTATTGTTAATGATTCTATGGATTTAAGTGGTGGTGGCAATACTTCCCTTGGAACAGCACTTCTAATATCCCCTCTCTCGCTATCGATAGGATTCTTAAAAGGTGTCTATAAATCTGTAGAGCCAAATGTTAAGACTGTAGTGGAAACAGCTAGAAATCTTATTGAAAAGTATAGTACAGTCTATGACTCTATAATGATGTATAAGGCTGTTAGACGTGCTTCACCAAGCTATATTAGAAAGTATAGACCAGTTGACACTGTATATCCAGATGTGTGGAGCCCCTCATATAGAAGAGAGATTATTGAAGGGGGCTATAGACTCTGGGATATACTAGTCTATAGCTCTAGGTATGATGTTGTTGCTAGAGAGGTTGTGGAGGGGTATGTAAGGAGTATAGAGCTAGTAAAGCATATAGGTGAAAGAATTGCTGTTCATAATGACTGGAATAGAGCAATTGTTGAAACATATCTATATCTTCTCTCTAAAGAGATAGATACACTTATTGTTAGAAGAAATGGTGTTGAAATTGCTAGCTATGTTATGGATAAAGCAAAGAAACTCTATAGATCTTGTATAGAGGATTGGAATTCCTGTAGAAATGATTTAAAAGAATTTGACGATGAACTTCATAGAGGTAATGTAAATCCTGGTTCTTCTGCAGATATAGTAGCTTCAGCAATATCGTTATATGCAGTAGCTAAGGGTAGGAGAATTATTAGAACTTAAAACTGTTTTAGAGATGTTAACTATAAGCTTAAGGTGTGAAACACCTTTGAGGGGCTTTAGGGATAGAGATTTTATAGAATCAAGAGAAGGACTATTGTTTGCTGTTATAGGCAATATACATCCTGTTGATAAGATTATTGCTTACCTTAAGTATATACCTGGCTACCAGTCTACTATTAGAGTTAAGTGGAGTAGAAATGGTGTACAATTTGGGAGGATACTACCATACTATAGTGCTATGGGTGTTGCTCAAACAATGGATTTTCTTAGAAAGAACTATCCCCACTATATAACCTTTGATAGATATAGGTCTGTAGAACTTATAGAGGTTCCAATAGGCTATATTAAGAGGCATTACAAACCAGAGGAAAGACTTAAAGAGATAGTGGATGAATCTAGGGATCCATTAGAGGAGCAGGTGCTTGAATTAGTAACTAGAATATCTGAGGAGAGTGATGTTCCTTTAGATAGCTTTGGTGTAACAGGCTCTATATTATTAAAGATACACAACTTAGTATACTCAGATATAGATCTAATTGTATATGGTGTTGAGAATAGCTATAGGGTTAGAGAGGCAGTTAAAAAACTCCTTGACACACCAAATAGTGGTTTTTATAGACCTACGGATAAAATTCTTGATGAGTGGGCTAGTGATATCATAAGAATACATCCACTATCATTTGAAGAGGCTAAGTTGCTCTACGGTAAATATAAATGGAATAGGGTGTTATATGGGGGGAGGCAATTCTCCATACACCCAGTTAAGACAGAGAATGAAGTAAATGAAAGATGGGAGGATAAAATTGTAAAACCCCTAGGACTGGTTAAAATTAGAGCTAAAGTTGTTGATTCTAGTAACTCTATCTTTATGCCAGCTATATATTGTGTAGAGAATGTAAAGATCATTGATGGAAAAACACCATCAAAACCCATAAGATATGTTGTTAGTTATGAGGGGCTTTATATAGATCTTGCTAGAGAAGGTGAAGAGATTGTTGCATATGGTAAGCTAGAGGCTGTTGAGGATATTAGAAGATCGGAGGAGTACCTACAGGTAGTTATAGGTAGTTTTGAGGCAAGGGGTAAGGACTATATAAAGCCTTTAGCCTGGCTATCAAGTTTACCTTAATTAAGTTCTCAAAAACTTATATTTGAATAATTTTTATAGCTTCTACGATCAACTATGAAATCACTTGAAGAGAAGATATCCAGGGCTATTTGGCGACATACCTCTAGAGATTGGATAAATATGTCTAATGTAGATGTTGTTATTGTTGGAGCTGGGCCTGCTGGTATGACAGCAGCTAAGTATCTAGCTGACAAAGGCTTTAAGGTAGTTGTTTTTGAAAGAAGGCTAAGTTTTGGTGGTGGTATTGGTGGAGGTGGAATGCTTCTACATAAAATTGTTGTTGATGAAACCACTATTCCAATACTAAAGGATTTTAATATAAGATATCTCTATGATGATGATGAACAGCTATACGTTATTGATGCAGCAGAGCTTATGGCTAAACTTGCTGTAGGTGCTATAGACTCTGGAGCTAAGATAGTCAATGGTATATATATTGAGGATGTTATATATAGGGAGAATCCGATTAGGATAGAAGGTGTTGTAATACAATGGAGCTCCGTAGTTATGTCGAATTTGCATGTAGATCCTCTCTTTGTATTAAGTAAAGCTGTTGTTGATGCTACGGGCCACGATGCAGAGGTTTTAAAGATTGTGGCTAGAAAAATACCTGAAGCAAAAATAGTATTGGCTGGAGAAAAATCTGCGTATTCAGAGCTATCAGAGAAGATGGTTATTGAATTCACAGGAAGGGTTATACAGGGATTGTATGCAGCTGGAATGTCTGTAGCAGCACTTCATGGACTTCCGAGAATGGGGCCTATATTCAGCTCAATGCTGTTATCAGGTAAGAAAATAGCTATGCTAATTTCTGAAGACCTAAAAAAGCTTTAGTACTATTACGATAATTAAGGATGGCAGCACTCTACTCCAACTACCTTTTTGCATATATTTTTCCATTGCTAATAGTTAATGTTGGTGTTAGATGTTCTAGAAGATTTCTATTACTAAGTATTTTTTGCAGCTTCTTTTCATGATATTTAAGGGGCTTTGATAACTCTCTTGGATATTCATCTAAAGTATTGCTACAGATGATTTTATTTTCCTTACAAATATGGGAGAGTATTGTCTGTGGTTCCAAAGCAGCATGACTTACAGTAAATCTATATACATCCCATAGTGTAGGTCTTCTAACATAGTTTTTTAGAAGATAAAAGCCGCAACAATCTTCAGCTGTATGTAGGTTGAATATACCTTCCTTACAAGTTGCAAAGGTTATACAATTCTTTGTCAGTAATTCAACATAGATTCTATAGATTGGTTCTAGGATTCTTCGGGATAGCCTTACTATAGGTTTTAAACCATTTACTTCTCTAATACTGTAGTTCTCCATCTCTATGCTGTTAGAACTAGAAACCTTTATTAACCAGCTAAGATTTTCAGACTCTATTCTAAGACCTTCAAAAATTACATGCTTAATACCATACTCCTTAAATACATCTACAACTTCTCTAATTTCTTCTATAGATGATGGTGAGAAAGATGGTATAAATGGTGATATCCGGAGAGCTATTGGGATCCCTAACTCAGAAAGCTTTTTAGCTATAGAGAGTCTTTGTGATGGTGGTGGAGCTGAGGGCTCTAGACTTCTACCTACATCACCCCTTAGGATAGGTATAGATATTTGAATAAGGATATTCTTCTCCTCAGCTAATTTTGTGATGTAGTTTATCCATGGTTCTCTTGCTATTAAAATACTTTTTGTGTTTATAATTAAGGGATATTCGTATTTAATTGAAATCCTAAGCAATTTTTCTGAAAATCTATAGAGTTCTTCATGTGGAGGAAATGGATCAACTAGTGTAGAGAGTCTAAATGGGATATATCTCAATCCCTTTCTATACATTCTTTTTACTATGGCATTAAATTTATCTAAAATAAATTTCCTTGGATATACAACTGTTATTGAATCCTCTATATACCATCTAGAGTAGCAGTATATGCATCTAAATGGACATACTGTATAGGGCTCTAAACGCAGTAAAGAATGGCAGAGTGAAGATATGATATTACTAACATTTATTACGAATTCAGGCACAGATTACTTAACCCTCCATATTCTATTAGTAGTTTTGAATTATCTAACCTCTAATCATTTTATTAAAATATACTTATAAATGTGTATACAGTCAATGAAATTAGTATAGATGTTATAAATAGGTAGACTGCTACTAGCATTGTATACTTGTAGCTTCTAGTCTCATTGTATATAACTGCAATGGTTGCAGCACATGGTATATAGAACATAAAAAGTAGTAATATCGAGAATCCTTGAGGAGGTGTAAGACCGAGTACTTCTATAGCCTCTCCTTCCTCAACACCACTCATTACAGCTAATGTTGAGATAAGGCCTTCTTTAGCTATAAAGCCAGCAATTAGTGTTAATCCTAACTTCCATGCATTCTCTTCATTAACCTTAAACAGTGAAGTGAAAAGAGGAGCAATTAATCTACCGATGTAGGCTCCATAACTTGTAGAAATATCTCCATGGACATATCCGCTGAATCCAAAATTGAGTAGAGTCCATATAACCATACTTAGTATTAAGATTATAACTCCAGCCTTATAAAGAAAATGTTTTGTTAAATCCCATGAGTTCCACATCATAACTTTTATACTTGGTTTATGTAAGGGTGGGACTTCTAGTATTAGCTCTGGGTTGTCTCTTCTCTTGAATAAGAGGGTTCTTAAGAGTTTTGACATAGCGAGATAGAGCAGTATTCCAATACCATATACTGCTAGAAATGTTATCATTTGGATGGTTGGGTTATTTCTAAAGAGGGTAAATATGAAGACTAGGAGAACTAGGAGTCTAGCTTGACATGGTATGAATGAAATGGTGGTGATGATTTCAAGTCTTTCAGTATCATCTATTGCAGTTCTAGAGGATAATACTGCTGGAACATTACAGCCTATAGCTATAAGTAGTGGATATATAGCTCTTCCAGATAGACCAAACTTTGTAAACAGGCTATGTAGTGCTATAGCCATTCTGGGGCCTATTCCCGAATCCTCTAAGGCTGCTTGGAAAAGAATTACAGTAAATATTAGTGGTAGAAATGATATTACAGCACCAACTCCAGCAATAATACCATCTGCAATAAGACTTGCAAAAAGTGTATTGTGTTCTAAATAGCTTCTTATTATTTGAGATGCTATATCGAAGATTTTTGCTATTACACCACTAATAGTATACTCCTGTAATAGCTCTGCTACTTCTTTTAAACCTATTAGTGAAAACAATACATTTAGTGGAAAGCCTGTATTTATGATAAAGGCAATAATAAATGTGGCGGCTAGAATTAAAATACTTGATATAAAGCCTAGTATAGGGTGTTGAAATAGTTTATCTATGGGGCTAGGTTTTATAGGCATTTCTACTCTAATGGTTGAGGCTTTAGCAATTTTTTCACAGAAGCCATATCTACTTCCAGCAATAATCTCACTAGCATCTCTATTAAACTTTAGTTGAATTTCGTTTTTTACTTCTCTAACAACTCTATAAAGCTTATCAATGTCTTTAAGATAACGGCTTAGGGTTAGGGGATTGTCTTCAAGTGTTCTTATGGCAAGCCATCTAGCAGTTGATTCACTAACGCTATTGGATTCTATGATTGATAGTTTAATTCTTTCTATATAGGGCTCTAGCACACCATAGTTAATTTCTATAGGTTTATCTCGAGTAATAGAATGCCTATCTACTGCATCTATTATAGTGTCTAGGAGATGGTATATACCTTCACCTGTTATACCTGAAACTGCGACTATAGGTACACCTAGGATTCTTCGTATATTATCTAAATGAATGTGGATACCTTTTGAGTGTACTATATCCCATTTCGTTATAGCTATAATAACTCTATGTGTTATTTCTAGGACTTGTAATGCTAGATAGAGGGATTTCTCTAGATTTAGTGGGTCTAAAAGAACTAGATATAGGTCTGCAATATTATTTGCTACAAACTCCCTAACTATATTTTCATCAATAGTGGTGGCTGAGAGTCCATAGACGCCTGGAAGGTCTATAAAACATATACTTCTACCTCTATATGTGGTCTCCCCCATTCTAATATCAACTGTTGTACCAGGGAAATTAGCTATGTGGGAAATTTTACCAGTAATTCTGGTAAAGAGTGTTGATTTGCCAATATTTGGCTGTGCAAGAATGGCAACTACGATATTACAGTTTTTAATCTTTTTCTTAATTTCGTTAAAGTTTGTGTATTGTGTAGAGCGATGGCTACAGCTAGCACAATAGATACAGTGTTTACTCATTATCATTTACCACAAATAGGTTTAGGTGTATCTAAATTTATAAACTTAGATGTGTCTAAAAATATTGTATGTGATTGAAAATGTTGGTAAGAAGCAGTATTGATAGGAGTTCAAGGGCTTTGGAGGATTATTTAATGGCTATATATAGGCTAGAGGAGCTTTTTGGTGAAGCTAGAACAACTGTATTAACTAATGAACTTAGTGTAAAGCCTGCTACTATATCTAAGATGATTTCCAAGCTAGCTGCAAAGAATCTTATTATATGGGAGCCATATAAAGGTGTTAGACTATCTGAAAAGGGTAGGGCAATAGCTGAAAAAATAGTTAGAAGACATAGGATAGCAGAGTACTTTCTAGTTAATATCTTAAATATGGATTCAGTAAAGGCACATAGATATGCACACATGATGGAGCATCTTCCAGAGGAATTTTTTGATAAACTATATGAATTTCTTGGAAAACCATCAATATGTCCTCATGGAAATCCTATTCCAGGTGCAACACCCTCTACTGACGTTTTAAAGGCAAAGCCTTTAATAAAGTTTTCAATAGGTTTAACTATTAGGATTGTTAGAATACTTTGTACGGCTGGAGGTGAAATTATTGCTGACATCTATAAACTTGGTATAGATATTGGCAAAAGAGTAAAGATAGTAAGCTTTAGTGAGAGGGGTATAGTTTTGGAGATAGATGAAAAGAGGATATTAGTTGAATACAGATATACTTTAGCCATTTATGGAGTACCAGTAGAATAAATATCCATCAAGAAAAGTAGGGATGTAGAAAAAGCTATATTCTATTCTATACGCTTTGACTAGCTTTTTAAATCTGTATTATCCTTTAGAGTAACTTCACATACCTTACATCCTACTGTGTAAATAATTTTGGGTGAGCTATATAGACTCTTTAACTCTTCATCAAATACCCAAATGTGTAAAGCTAATTTTTATATTTCATAAACACTATAATTTTATATCTCTAAATAAAAATTTAGAAATAGGGGTGTTTAATATGCTTTATGAGCTTTACCCAGGGATCTTTGCCATTAGCGATATACCTGCTATATATCTAGAGAGGTTTAGGGTATTTGCAATTGCTGATATTCATTTAGGATTTGAGGAGTATATGGCTGAAAAGGGTGTCTACTTACCTAGAATGCAATTGAGGAAAGTTTTAGAGTATATAGAGAAGGGTCTTAATATTGTTAAAGCAGATACCCTTATAGTTGTTGGTGATGTTAAGCATCTATTTGATAGACTTGGGAGGAGGGAATCTAGAGATTTAGGTGAATTCTTTACATATGCTACAAAGATGTTCTCTAAAGTAATACTAGTTAGAGGAAATCATGACACATTTATGTATTCTATCTCTAAAAAATATAATGTGGAAGTCCATGAAAGACTCAAACTGGAGAATATACTATTTGCCCATGGGCATAAGGATGTCTTAAGAGATTTAGAGGAAAAGAATGTAGAGCTTCTCATTATGGCACATGAACATCCTAGTGTGTCGTTAAAGGATCCTATTACTGGTTATAGCATAAAGTTTCCATGTTTTCTATTAACGCCATTGAAGGACAATTTAAAAGCACTGGTATTACCTGCAGCAGGACTTTATCAAAGTGGTACACCTATAACAACTTCTCCTGAGGGTTATCTTTCACCAATCTTAAGGAACCGAGCTTTATTAGCTGATACAAAACCTTATGCTATAGTTGAAAATGAAGGAATTTATGAGCTTCCAAGGCTGTTAGCAATAGAGGATTTACTTTCACTCTTATGAAAATATTTTACATAGTTGATATAAATAGCGTTTATAAATATGCTTAAATATATCTTTATAAACTGTATAGAATTAAATAAGAGTGTGGGACTATTCAGTCACTTGATTCCTATTATAAAGCGTTTTACAAAAAGTATCTAGCTGATTTAAATAATCCATATATAGGGGTAAAGGTTGAAAATATAGTAGCTACAGTATCTATAGAGCAGAATATAGATCTAGATTACTTAGATAAAGTACTGCCAAATGTTGAATATGATCCCGATCAGTTTCCCGGGCTTGTACTAAGACTGGATAGTCCAAAGGTTACAGCACTGGTATTTAGATCAGGTAGAATGGTTGTAACAGGCGCTAAGAGCACTCCAGATCTAATAAAAGCTGTTAAAAAAATTGTAAAAATGCTAATAAAATATGATGTACCTATAACATCTAGACCAAGAATACAGATACAGAATATTGTAGCTTCGGCAAATCTTGGTGCAGAAATAATGCTTGAAAAGGTCGCATTTCTCTTAGAGAATACAATGTATGAACCAGAGCAGTTTCCAGGGCTTATATACAGATTGACAGATCCGCATGTCGTCTTACTCATATTTAGTAGTGGAAAGATGGTTATAACTGGTGCTAAGAGTGAGGATGAAGTATTTCTATCAGTTAGAAACGTCTTTCTAAAGTTAAAAGAGTTGGGGTGTCTAAGAGAGATCAAGGTTGAGGAAGAGATACTTAGTGAGGAATTAGAGACTGTAGACTTTATAAAAAGTAGAAAGAAACTTACATACCAAGATTTTCAGTTCTAGCTGAAAATGTCTTACTCCAATAGAAAGCGGCATCCATATCTCCACCAGACAATTTTTCCTTTACAAGATCTATTTTAGCTATTGTAGGAACAGAGACCCATTCACCAAGAAGAATAGCCTCACCAATATTAAGCCCTGGAAGTTCCTCAACAATGTCCTGTGTTATAGGTTCACAATGTTTAGCAACATACTGCTGATCCTCTGGATGAACTATTCTTAGGATTGCTAGGTTACCTAGCTGGCTTAGTATAGTTGGGTCTAGGCCTCTAGGCCTTTGAGAGACAACTATAAGACCTATACCAAACTTTCTACCCTCTCTTACAATAGATTCTGCACTTCTCCTTGTAGCAGTATCGCTATCGGCTGATATAAATATATGTGCTTCTTCAATAACTAGAACAAGAGGTGAGGGAATTCCTTGTGAACCATTGCTCCACACATCAATTTTTCTAGCCTCTAGAACCCTACTAAGCCAGTGAGATACTATGGCATCAGCTTGATTCAAATGTAGATCACTTAAATCAACTATATTTATTGCACCAAGAATAATACTATTAACAATATCTTCTATTTTTTCATTCAGAATTCTTTTCAGAAAACCCTCATATGCTATCACAGAATCTAGTACCTTTTGTGCAGATACCCCATATCTACCTACTCTACCCTGTAAACATTTTTTAAGCTTCATAAAGAAGTCACCTTCATCCATATTTTCAATACATTCCCTTAAAGCCATTCTCTGCCTAGTAGCATTTCTAGGTATGTTTAATAGTCTTGCAATTTCTTCTAAATCTAGGCTTAAAGGATTTATCTTTGGTTTAACAACATTTACAATAATATTTGGTGGTCTCATAGATGAGTACTCGCCATGATAATCAAAAATAATTGTTGTGCCACCAAGTTCAGCTATCCTCTTAGCAATAAGAGCTACAAGATTACTTTTACCCATTCCAGTCATTGCAAGTATCCCTAGATGTCTAGACACAATCTTATTTATATTTACCCTTACTTCAACATCTAATTCTCTTAAAAGAGTACCAATTCTAATAAATTCCCTTCCATTTTGACTAAAAACCTTTGCCAATGCTGACTTTGGAGCCTTATACACCTCTGTACCCGGAGGAGGTGGTATAGGAGGCATATAGAGCTTAGAGCTAGAACCATTAATGCTTCCAAGAATTTTTATTGAACCCCTATGGTAATACATCCTCTCACCATATCTAATGCTCTTAATAAGGCGCTCGATATCTCTTGGATCAATAAGACTATCAGTTATTACAGGGCTTCCAGTTATTGATGTACTAACCATTGCTAGAACTTTATAGTCGTAGTACTCCATATAGAGGTATTCGCCAATTGCAAGCGGTCTAAACGCTATAATATCAGCCCTATAGGGCTTTGATTCACCAACAATATAACCAACAATATCAAATTGAAGATTTAGGTTTTTGCCATTTTCTGTTTGGAGGGTAGTCATATTATTATAATCCTCATAGAGGTTCTCTAGCCCTTGGGTCGTAGGAAATTCCGAGTATACTTGATATTCTATTAATATCTTCTAGCCCTATTTTAGCAATTTGATCTGCCCTCATTAGTGGATATGGATAGCCTGCTACTATAAAATCTGATACAACATCCATAATATATCTAATCCTTGTATCAACATCTTCACCAGCTTCTACAGGTATTTCAAGTCGATATATTCTAGAAAAGGGTTCAAATCTCACATAGGAAACTACTATGGATATGTCGGTACCAACGATATTTTTTACAATATGTCTAAAAGCTCTATTTGCTATTGATATACCTAAATGCTTTGAGTGTATGAGAGAAATAGGCTTCGAGTAGCCGGGTAGTCCATCGGTATATCTCTCGAAATAATAGATGTCTCCCTTTATAAATCCAAATGCATCTTTAGCGTTAGAGTTTTTCGATATAAATACTATTTTCTTTGGATATATAGAGACTGTATATATAAGTTCTTTAAGTATCTGAGAGGTATTTACACCCTTGGCCTCTAGAAGCTCATGGTCATCCTCTAGGGAGGCTCTTCTAAGTTTTGAAAACATGGCTATAAGACTTCCATCCATTAGAATAATATCAGCCATATTGAGTATTCTAACCATAGTTTTTATCTCCATAGACATAGAGAGAAGAGACAGTTCATTCTCTATATTACTACAGCTTATAATATCTATATCGACATAACCATCTATCTTCTCCCCCATAAAACTATCAATAATAACATCTACAACATTTAGAACATATAATGCATATCCTCTATACTCATTATAATTGAAGCCGCTATCTATGGCTGCAATGGTATAAGGTTTAAGATAGGGGTTTCTAGAACCTTTATATGGAATCCACAGATTCCTAATCTTTGCGATACTATCTATGGCTAGAACCTCATCTATCTTACCCCTAAGAGATCCAAATGCTGATATTGCAACATCTAATGCCTTTGTAAGCATGTATATTTACCCTGGTAACACTCTAAAATTACCTGCTATTATTTAACTGGGTAGAAGTTTATATAAGAGAGAGATGAGCGAAAATATTGAACTAGATGGGTGTAAAAGGTGATTATTGAGGAATGTAATATAGAATGTATAGATGATGTTAAAGGAGTTATAGAGAGTACTCTGTCATGGTTTCACGCCTATTATGCTACTACATGTATAGAGTTAGGTAGATGTAGGGCTGTAGTATGTAGAGATAAAGATGCTATTGTTGGTGTAGGGGTATTTTATATTGTAGAGACAAAACCTATGCGAATAGGAGTAATATACTATGTTGCAGTAGAGAAGGATTCTAGAGGGCGTGGTATTGGTAAAGCTATTGAGGTATCTATAGAGGAGCTAATGGATATGGAGGGTATTGAGCTCTATATAGCAACAACTAGGCTAGATAATATAGCATCTAGAAAGATGTTAAAAGAGCTTGGCTATAGTGAAATACTATTAGAGGATTTGGATGATGATGTCCGCGAAATTATAGAGGAAGTTACATGTGCTTATGAAGACGATGTACTGTATATAAAAAGCAAGAACAATACAAATATAGAGCAGCTTAGGGGTATGCTATTAGATAGAGATAACCATCAGAAGATTAGGGAGTTATGGAATGTGCTATGCTATAGTCCTTGGATAAAGCTTAGGCGAAGAAGATGAATATCATCTTTATTGTTATTCCTTTTCACTCTCTGGCTCAGTATGGATTGTAATTTCTGCGTTAAGTCTATCTTTAAGCTTCTTTTCTAACAAGTCTATTAATTGATGGGCTTTCTCAATACTTATGTTTGGTGGAAGTTTTACCACAATATCTCCTTGGTAAAGGTTTTCAGCAATTCTTCTTATTCTAATTCTTTTAGCAGTAATTCCATAGCCATTTAAAATACTCTCTAGATTTCTAATAACCTCCTTTGGAGCTGCATCACTTATGTACTCTAAAATTTCTCTAAAGCTTTTTGTAAGTTCTATTAATAAATAGCATGAGAGTGCTATAGCGCCTGCAAAATCTATTAAGTAGTTTATTAAAGCACCTGCAAAAGCTACAGCTATAGTCGTCATACTCTCAATTATTTCAATGACTGTAAATCTAGCATAGTATGAAAATGTACCACCAATATATCTAGCTAAAGCTATTGCTAGAATATATGGTGCAAGGCCTATACATGCAAATATGGGTGCTAGAATACCTACCGTGTAGGGCTTGCCGAAAGTCTCATATAGGTCAATAACTATAATACCAGCTACAAATGAATATAGCATTAGTGTTGATATTGGGCCTCCCAATACCATCTTATGATGTCCATAATGGTGATCTTCGTCAGGAGGTTCCATACTTATATTAAAAAACTTATACATAATAACTATAGCTAAAGTATTTGCAATAGAGGTAAGAGCGTCTACAAAAACAGATTTAGAGCTGCCTACAAAACCTCCTAAGATTTTAAAGAAACCCCCAATTGCACTTAAAAAAATTATAGCTATAAATATTCTCCATGATTTCAGCATTTCTAACCACTGTTTTTTAAAGCATATCCTTACTCTTTTAAAATACTTAAAAGTTATACACAACTACACAGTATTACGATAAATATTCTTAAGCTACTATTTAGCTATTTCATCAAGGTATTTCATGTCATCACTACTAAGCTTGACATCTAGAGAACTTACTATTTCCTCAAGTTGTTTAACGTTTGATATACTTACAATCGGTATTATTGATACACCAAGCTGTAGAGATCTATGTAATATCCATGATATTGCTAGCTGAGTTGGTGAGATATCTTTACTTTTTGCAAACTCTATAAATAGCAGTAGCCTCCTCAGATTTTCTTCTATAAACATTCTTCTTGGCCCCTCAGATATCTCCCCTCTTGACATAGGTGGCACAATCCACTGTTTTTTCTCAATATCTATATACTTTCCAGTTAGAAGTCCTTGGGCAAGGGGGGAGTAGACTGTTAGAAATACTCCAAACTTTTTTGCAATAGGTATTACATCCCTCTCTATATCTCTTTCCAACCAATTATATTTGTATTGGAGAAATGAAATAGGTTCATAGCCATATTTATCAGCAATCGCTTGATATTCAACAAGATCTGATGCAGGAATATTACTTACACCTATATATCTTATATAGCCTAGTCTAACAAGGTCGTTAAATGTTGATATGGTTTCTCTCTTTGGAGTTTCTGGATCAAATCTATGAGCATAGTAAACATCGATATAGTTCATCTGAAGTCTCTTTAAACTCTCTCTGATTTGCCACATAATATGCTTTCTACTAAGACCAGAGGCGTTTGGCCAGTTAGCCATTTCACCAGCAACTTTAGTGGATATAACAAGAGACTCTCTTTCTAGCCCTAGCTCAAGTATAATTTTGCCGATAACTCTTTCAGCATAGCCTACATGTGTTAGAGGGACAGGAGAGACGGCACCGTGGTATCTATTAGCAGTATCTATAAAGTTTATACCACTGTCGTAAGCATATTTAAAAACCCTTTTAGTCTCCTCAACATCAATTCTATAGATACCGTATTCATCTTTTTCACTTGATCTTGGAAGATACCATGTACCAAGGGATATTATAGATACTTTAATGCCGCATATGGGTGAAGATATGTATCTCAAAAACATCACCAAAAGATTACATTAGCCACATTAACGTTAATTTTCCTTATAAATATTGCTATTCGCCATCAATATTCTAGGCAGATATCTACACTGTTTCTCAGTAGATAACATTCAATAACTTTTATATGATTATTAGTCTTCACATCATCTACCTCCTGCCTAATGTTTCCTACTACAATAGCTTCACCAAGTCATCTTAGAATTAATAGTTTTATGTATATTAGAATCTTGAGGGTACTAATGAGTGTATAGATTAATAAGTGAACTCTATGTAGGTAAGGAAGTATAAATTGTAATATACATACAGTTTCAGCTCACTATATTATTCTAGCAACTTTAATTTAAGTAACATAAAGAAACCTTTGGTGTAAATAAATGGCAGTAATATCATTTATTTATGTCCATGATCTAAATAGATTTCTGAGTTATTTAAAGGAGTTTGGTATAGATGTTGATGAGTATGGCCATATAGTATTTCCTGATTCATCAGAGTATGTAATGTTTCTTTGTAGAAAGAATGGCAGAATGATAGCATATATGGCTGTACACTATATAGATACACATTATGCAGCATTGGTAAACTTAAGTGAAGATGCATCAGATAGAGAAATTATTGAAGCTTTAATAAATGCTGAAAAAAGTGGTATATGGAGGGTGCCAGTTGAACCTATAATTTATATTGCCAATGATAAATTTACTAGAATTTTAAATAGGTATAGCGATGATTTTCCAGAAAATACACTAGTCTATGTTAATCAGTATAAGGGAGAAACAACTTTTTTGAGAAATTTGATTAGCAATATGATAGATCTTGCAAAATATTTAGATCAAGATGTAGCTAGAGATAATACAGAGGTCTTTACTCCACTCTAAAGAATAGAAGATCTTCATATCAACTCTAGTTATTCCTTTCATCTATGGATTAATTGTAGATGTTGTACTTCCCTCCATCTTACTAACTTTTCCAATAATGTAGTTTAAAGCTATTCCTTGAATTTTAACTAGAGCTACTCCTCTAGAGAAATTTCTAAGAACTCATTCATGTAGCCATCTCTTACACTCTCAACTCTACATCAAAGAACACTATAGTGGTTGCCATAGTTGTAAAAACCTTTAATATTTAGTTCACTGATTAAATTTACTATGAAGTTTTCCATATAGCTTCTATTAATTTAGTTAGATATGCTTCATTGTATCCAACCAAAATGCATCTTATTTTAATTAAATCCTCTATTGGTATAGTTAAGGCATCATTAAAATCACATACATATGCTTTAGCACCCATTGCTAAAGCAATTTTCAATGCTGCTACAACATCCACGTTTCTTAACTTTGATCTCATATCAATAAAACCTTCAGCATTTCCCAAACCTACATATACTATATCTAGAGCAGCACTACCTAGCGATCTTAGAGTAACTCTTCCTCTTAATGACATATAGCTCTCTATTGGTTTGTATGAATCTAATGTTTCAAAATAGCCGAGCAGCATGGGTTTTGGTAAACCCCTTCTAGAAACTCTACTACCAATTATCTCAACATCCCCATTTCTATACATATACATTCTATCTCTAAAAATCTCTGCAACTACAGCAAATACAACGTCCTTTAGGGTTAAGTATGTATTGGGGGAGTTTTTTGCTAGAGCTACTGATATTGATGACCATGGAATTTCGGCATCGAAATTACTACTACCATCAACAGGGTCTATAACGGCAATCCATTTGCTACCCCCATATCTTCTCACACCCCTCTCCTCACCAACAATTACAACATCATTTAATGCATTGGCGATACAGTTGGCAAGAATATCCTCAGCAACTACATCGAATTCTTTTGATATATCTCCAAATACGTTGGAGCCCACTACATTGCTTGAAACATTACTTGATCTAAGATAATTTAAAACATTATTGATGCAAGCAATAATATTTGTTTCAAGATCTCCACACATTTTGTCTAACCATTGCCTAACTATATTGATTTCTACAATAATATATTTTTAGCTATACAAATTGTGTATTGGACGCGTTCTAAATAAATTAAATAGTGTCACTGTAAGTAGAGTATTCATCCAGTATCTATGTTTATTAGTGTGTAGCACAGTTTTACTTGTAGTGGTCTGAAATGGATATAGAAAAGATTTTGAGTAAAGAACTTGACAATAATAATGGTATTCTAAGGTTTAAACCAAACTATGTAGCAAGACCTCTATATCCAGCTGGTGGAAGGCTAGGTTTAGATAAAATTTATGTTGAAGGTAGGGGCTGGATTAGTGAGAGGTGGCTTGCTTCAGCTGTAAGTATTCTTGGTACAGATTATAATGGGCTTTCAGAACTAGCTATAAAGGATTCAAAAATCTTTTTTCGAGATGCCCTTAAGATTCTTCCTGAGAGGCTTCTTGGGAAAAGCTATGCTAAGAGATATGGCAATAGATTTGGTGTTTTAACAAAAATTCTCGACCCTGGTATCCAGATTCCACTACATCTACATGCAGGTGAGGAGTATGCTAAGAAGTACTGGAACTCTAATCCAAAGGAGGAGGCATATTACTATCTAGATCACAGTGATAGAGGATCTACACCATATATACATCTAGGCTTTCACTCTGATGTTACTGAAGATGAGATTTTGGAGCTTCTAAAAAGGTGGAGTGACGATAAAATACTTGATTTATCTCCAGCATATAGATGTAATGTTGGTGAAGGTTTTCATGTTCTTGCGGGTGTTGTTCATGCACCTTGTACACTACTCACATTAGAGGTTCAAGAGGAATCTGATGTGGCTACAATACTACAGGCAAAGGTGTACAATAGGATTATATCTAAAGAGCAATATCTCTTAAATGGGCCTAAAAGTGAGGAGGAGGTTCTAAAGCTGATAGACTGGAATACTTGTAGAGATGTTAAATTCTATAGAAAGTATCACACTATTCCAGAGAATATAGAGAGTAGTAAGGAATTTACCGAAAAATGGATTTTCAGTCCTAGAAATACAAGAAAGTTTAGTGGAATTGAATTGAGAGTAGCACCAAATACCAAACTAAAGATGAGTAGAAAGGGTGCATTTCTATTATTTGTCTGGAGAGGTAGGGGGAAGATAAATGGTGTCGAGATTGTAGGGGGAGATCCATATAGAGATGAGTTATTTGTTTCATATGATGCTGCTGAAGAGCATATAGTGATAAACGAGGGTAAGGAGGATCTTATAATCTATGAAATATTTGGCCCTAATGTATATATATAGCAGCTATAGTTAATCTCAAAAGCTAAACCAATAGTTTTTAAAGGGCTTCTATGTAAAGAATATTGGGGGCGGTATTTTTGTATGAAGATATAGCATTGTATGCTTTAAAGGTTGCTGAAGAATTTAACGTAAGTTATGCTGAGGTTAGATATCATAGAATAGACGGATTTGGGATAGTATCAAGAAATGGCTTAATTATAGCTTCAGGTTATGAGGTAAGTGACGGCATTGGTATAAGAGTGTTGGTTGATGGAGCGTTAGGTTTTTCATCTACCAATACACTTGATAGAGAATCTATTAGAAAGGCTGTTGAAGATGCTTATAGATTAGCCAAAGCCCATTCAAGACTTATGAAGAAGCCTATAAAGTTTGCTCCTGCAAAAGTTGGTAGAGCTAGCTATAGTGTTATTGAGCAAAAGAGTTTTGATTCTATTGATATTGAGCAAAAAATTGCCCTCCATAGAGAACTATGGAATAGTGCTTCAAAAAGTATTGTAGATGCAAAAGTGGAGGTATTTACACTAAGCTATAATGAATCTATAGAGGAGAAACTGATTCTAAATACAGATGGAGCCTATGTTAAGAGTAGAATACCTAGATTATCAGTATTTTACAATGTTGTTGTATCACATCCTCAGAAGGGTTCTATCCAGAGATTTGAACAGTTTGGTGGTAGTGGTGGTTTTGAACAAATTAAACAGTGGAACCTTGAAGACATTATTGTAAATGAGACAAAAACTCTTGAAAAAATACTGCTCACCGCTGTTGAACCTCCTAAAGAAGAAATACCTGTAATAGTAGGAAGTGAAATAGTGGCTCTTATAGTTCATGAGAGTTGTGGTCATCCCAGTGAAGCTGATAGAATACTTGGAAGAGAAGCTGCACAAGCTGGTAAAAGCTTCATTAAACCCAATATGATTGGTGAGAGAATTGGCAATCAGTATGCAACTGTCATAGATGATCCAACCATACCTAATAGCTATGGATTTTACCTATATGATGATGAAGGTGTAGCTGCAAGATCTAGGTACCTCTATAGAGAGGGGGTAATAAATGAGTTTCTACATAATAGATGGACAGCACAAATATTTAATGTTGATAGTAATGCTGCTGCAAGGGCTATGTACTATGGGAGCGAGCCCATAGTTAGAATGGCTAATACATATCTTAAGCCTGGGGACTACAGCTTTGATGAGTTATTGGAGGATATAAGATTAGGTGTATATATAAAGAGTTATATGGAGTGGAATATAGATGATGAGAGGTGGAGTCAGAGATATGTAGGTTTAGAGGCGCATCTTATAGAGAATGGCGAAGCCACAAAATTTGTTAGAAATCCTGTACTTGAGTTGACGACTAGGGCCTTCTATAGCTTAATAGATGCTGTAGGAAAAGATCTTAGATTCTATGCTGGCACTTGTGGCAAGGGTGAACCTATGCAGGGAGTACCTGTGTGGTTTGGAGGACCTGATGTTAGATTATCTAAAATAAGACTTGGGGTGATATAGTATGGATGGTGAAATTGAGATTGCTCAAAAACTTGTTGATGAATCTATTAGAAGAGGTTTTGATGAAGCAGCAATAGTAGTTACATCATCTAGAAGGGTTATGGTTAAAATAGCAAATAGTGAGCCTACAGTAATTCAGCGCTGGATGCCAATTGTTATAGAGCTTTATTTAACAAAGGATAGGAGAATATTTGTGGGTAGCTATGAGCCAAAGTCTATAGATGAGCTTTTAAGAAGTATAGACAAAATATATACAGTAGCTTTAAAGGTTGCTGAATCTCATTTCTATGCACCTCTCCCAGATTCTATGACGGTAAGGTATATTGATGGGTTAGTTGATAATAGAATTTTAAAAGCTATGGATGAAATTGATGTATTGTCTGAACGTATTATTGAGGTAGCGCATAGGGAAAAGATAGACAGTGTTGCAGGCATGCTCCAACTAACATATATGAAAACAGCACTAGCGACTTCAAAGGGCACACAGCTTTCAGAATCTAAAACAGCTCTCCAAGGATATATTAGAGCCTTTGTAGAACCTGGTGGAAGTGGTCAGTGGTGTTTTACATCAACAAAATATGATATTAATAGCTTAGAGGAAATGGCATCTATAGCTGCTAGATATGCTGTTGATTCCAGGAATAGAGTTGATATAGAGCCTGGGGTTTACGACATTATATTTAGTCCTATGGTCTTTGGAAATCTACTTGACTATATAGTTGATATGGCTTCAGCATTTTCAGTGCTCATGGGGCTATCAATATTTATGAAGAGTGGAATAGGCGGGAAAGTTGCTTCAGAAAAGCTAACAATAGTTGATGAGCCTAGAAACTACGAACTTCCAAACGCTTCTAGCTTTGATTATGAAGGGCTAGAGACATATAATAAACCTATTATTGAGGATGGTGTACTAAAGACATTACTTCATAATACAAAAACTGCAAAAATCATGAATACAAAGTCTACAGCTAATGCAGGCTGGATAAGGCCCAGCCCATGGAATATAGTGGTTAAACCTGGTGATACTAAGCTTGACGATATTATATCAGAGGTTAGAAGGGGACTTCTTATAACTAACAACTGGTACACTAGGTTGCAAAACTATGTTGAAGGACTTTTCTCAACAATAGCCAGAGATGCCATATTTTATATAGAGAATGGTAGGATCATAAAACCTGTAAATAAAGTTCGTGTAGCCGACAGTTTTCTTAATATTCTAAACAATACAGAGTATATTGGTAGAGAATTATACAATATACAGTGGTGGGAGGTTTCAACACCATCAAAAATACCATATGTGTTAGTAAGAAATGTTAAAGTATCTAAACATATCATTTAATCCCACATATATTGTTATATTGAATCACACTCTAACTCATTTTTACTATTTCTACATATCTGCTGTCCTAAGGACTTACACTTATCGATCTACTTAAAAATAGATGTACTAAGATAGAGTTGTTTTAAATATTGTTTCCAATTACTCTAGCGAATATCTATAATGTCGTATTTTTTAGAGCTGGTTAAGAATTCACTAATTTTTATTTAATTTGATATATTCTATTTTGGTTAAAGCCATGAACTGTTTAGCTAAATTACTTCAAGCTTTTTAAGTATTTCTTTATACTTACGTTTTGCCCCTTCTATAATCTCCTTTGTTAGATTTCTACCAGTAGTATCTATCGTAACTAGGAGAGGTCCAAAGTTCTCTACCTCAAGAACCCATAGAGCTTCTGGAATTCCAAGATCTAGCCATTCAACCTTTATAATACGCTTAATTGTATTTGCTGCAAGAACTCCTGCACCTCCTGTAAAAATTGTATAGACGGCACCAAATTCCCTGCATGCTTTAGCTGTTTTAGAGCCCATGCCGCCTTTACCTATAATGAGTCTTACACCAAGTCGTTTTATGACATCAGCTTCGTATAACTCCATTCTAGCGCTAGTTGTAGGTCCTCCAACAACAATCTTAAATTCATTATTTATCCTTTTAACTATTGGTCCACAGTGGTATATTGCTCCTCCTCTTAAATCAATAGGAATAGATTTACCTTCTTTTAAATACTCAATAAATCTTCTATGTGCAGCATCTCTAGCTGTAACAACTACTCCAGTGAGATACACTGTGTCGCCAACTTTTAATTTTCTAACATCCCCCTCTTGAAGGGGTGTTTTTAGAAGATATATCATGTGTGATTACCCCCAATTCTACTGAAATACTTTAAAACTTCCATCGCGGCTAATCCTAGCTGTAGCTCTTCTTATAGCCCAACACTGAAAAACTATACCAATTGGTAATGTGGCAGGGTGTCTATGTGCATAATCTATATGTACTGCAAGTACTGTAGATCTTCCTCCTACGCCCATAGCACCTATACCCAACTCATTTAGTGCTTCATATAACTCTTTTTCTAGTTTATCTAATACTGGATCTGGATTTGATGAACCTAACTTTCTAAGACATGCGGCTTTTTTAGCGAGATGTAGAGCTATATCTGAGCCACCACCAATTCCTACGCCAACGACAGTAGGTGGACATGGAATTGAGCCAGCCCTTAGTACAGCATCCACTACAGCCTTTTTTATCGCTCTAACACCCTCTCCAGGGGGAGGCATCTTTAGAACTGAGACATATTCAGAGCCCCCACCTTTAGGCACTACTGTAAACTCAAGTTCATCACCATCAATAAACTCTATATTGATGTACGGTATATATCTCCCTATGTTATTACCAGGATTCTCTCCAGTAAATGGATGTACAGTATTTGGTCTTAGGGGGATAGTATTTGTAGCAATTTTAACAGCATTCACCAAACTCTTCTCAATTACTTTGAATGACGGAAATTCATAGCCTACTCTTACATAATACATTATAATCCCTGTATCTTGACATAGAGGCATCTTCATCTTTTCAGCTAATTCAATATTTTTTAGTATTGCTTTAATCTGTAACCTACTTGCCTCACTCACCTCGTTATTAAATGCCTCTATAAGAGCTTTCTTAACATCTGGTGGTATGTAGATTACAGCTTTAGCTATAGCTTCTATAGCTGCTTTCTCTATAGCCTCCTCTAATATTCTGTTGTTCAAAGTCTACTCCACATCACAGATTCTTTATACTCATAAATATAGTTTTGAGAACTCACCTCTATAAATATTTTCATATACCTCTACTAATTTCATTGTAGTATATCAGGCTGCTAAGGCATCTATAGAAGCACCCCCAGTACTGTTTTACCATGCGGTACTCTAGCTAAAACAGTATATTATATAATGGTATTCCAGACTAGTTTCATTTATAGTATGGTTATCATAATTTTGTAAATGGATTTAGATAACAATATAGCTCTTTCATAACTAGCTTTGATGGCTTAAGCTAGTAAATACCACAATAAAAATTACAATTGAAAGTTTTATTCTTTTAGTATGGAAAAGAAATCATATGGAATAAATTCAGAAGTACTACCCAGGTATACTAAGTATACCTGATATTTATCAGTATATATGCATAATATATAAGAGTGTTAACATTTATACTATACTTGGTGTGGGAAATATGTTTAAACTCAAGATATTTAGTATGGGGAATGCGGGTAGAAAAGTAAAGATGTTAACTAGTGTATTTGACGGTAACAAAGAGAATAGCGATAAGAGTAATGCATGGAATAAGGAATTAGTGCATTATATGGATAATAATAGAAGGAGAAATTACATAGAGTGCCATACTACAATGTTATATAGCTTGTGCTATGAACATAGAGAGGATGGCACTATAAGGATTATCTAGAGGTAGTAAAGAAAACAAAGAAGAATACATTATATTTTTTTAAGTTTAACACACTTTGAAAATTCTACACATCCTTGGCTACATATCTTATTTTAGTCTATGTTCTTTTTATATCCAGAAGTCCTCGCCTCATTTGCAGAGATATTGATACTTCTATATACTTATGGATATGAGAATAGGCTTTAACTATGTTAGTTTAAGTAATAGTGTACCCCATATCTACAGTCTGGAGTTGCTAAATGTATTAAGCTAATATACAAAATATTTACAAAGTTTGCAGGCGTTTTACATTAAGAAGGAAGCTCCGTATTTTTCTTTTAATTTACTTATTATCTTTGCATGTGAGTTGCTTTCAATAATTTTTTTACCTATTACAAACCCTGATAATGTGTATGTTTGATCTGTATAGAACAATATGTATGTAGGTTCAGCTACTACTGTTGGTACTCTATAGCTTTCTTCTATACTTTTTATACATAATGTTTTTAATGCAGATTTTATGGATTCTATAGCTATTTTTTTTCCAATATCTCTAACTTTTTCAGCAGGTATTACATATCTTTTCATTCTAAAGAATAACCTCATTTTTACTTCAATATCTTCATATTCAGTAAGTTTATCTATAAGCTCATAGAGTCTTGTATACTCTCCTCGATAAATTTCATTGCCTATTTCATTTAGTTCATTAATAATATTAATACCACTACACTTTTCAATACTAATCTTCTGAGCTTCTATAGGAGGTTCATCAACCATTTTTGTATTCTTTGGTGCCTTCTTTAAAAGGAGTATCCCTAGATATGGGTTATTGATGTATGTTCTTAAAACACAGTCAAATATAAATGTATCCCTAGGTCTACACTCAGGAAACCTCACGAGAAGGCATGGCATCCAGTATAGATTTAGTTCACCCCTCAATCTATTCAGTATCTTCCTTTCTAAATGAATATATCTAAACATTTATACCCCCTTGATCTAGTGGATAACACCATTTACTAATTGACTTATCTAAACATCTCTCTTTGTAAATCCCTATCTAAACTTTTTAACATTTCGATGTTTTTTGCCTCACTTTCATCTATATTGGTACTTGAAATCCATGCATCTAAAATCTCTTTAGCTAGATACTCGCTAACTAATCTTCCACTCATAACAAGGACATTAGCATCGTTCCAGAGTCTTGCACCCTTAGCAGTCCCTGGATCATTACATAGAGCTGCTCTAACACCTCTAACCTTATTAGCCGCTATTGACACACCTGTACCAGTATAACATATAGCTATACCCCAATCAGCCTCACCATTAGCTACAGCTCTTCCAACTTCATAGCCGACTAAAGGCCAAGGCTCTGTTTTTCCACTTTTTGCTGCACCTACAGTAATAACCTCAAATCCTTTTTCTATAAGATATCTAATGACTGTATTTACAATTGGGTAAAGATCGTCAGAACCCACAACCACTTTTTTACCAGGAAATACCATTACTATATATCACCTTAATCAGTGGGTATAAAATAGTAGCTTAGTTACCAGATTTTATAACGCTTAATTAAAGAAGTTTTATTTGAAGTGTCTCTAAACAGTACTTTAAAGAATATATACCAGAAATCTACTCCGCATTGATTATGGCTGTATACACCTCACCTGTAGATGTATATATCCTAATCTGATAGATAGTACCACTGATATAATCTTTTGACAGTGGTATAGATATTACACGATCAATTTTTGGATTTATGATTATTGGCGTGTATGATCCTCCTCTACCAAATCTAGTAAAGCTATCTATTCTCTCAAAACCAATTATCTCAATCACCTGTATAGCTATTGGCACATCACCAGGATTCCTAACATGTAAGTATAATGTTTTACTTGAACAATCAATGTAGCTACTATGAAATATTTGCAGATGGGCCCTTTCGAATGAGGTAACAAAACCTACTACCCATTGAATGAATAGAATGCCTATAATAGCTGTAGCTACTATTAATATGGGCATTCCTATAAATAGTCCTCTTTCATCAGGCATTGTAGGGCCCACTTTCTCTACTCTAAAATACTATTTAAGGTAGTTAATATGTTTTTTGTAGTTGACCCAGGACTTCTCCAATATACCTACAAAGTGTTACAATTAAAAATATGTAGCTTACTTGTGATTAAGAGCTAATCACAGGGTTAGCCACTTTATAAAACTATGAACAACTATAAATAGTTAGATAATACTTTGCTTATATTGCCTATGTTGTAAGTCTTATGTTTATTTATAGTTAATACTGCTAGCAGTGTTACATTGATCTATATGAGGGCTCTTCTATAAGATTTATAGAACTTTACAATATCATCTGCTGAAAACATGGTGTAAAATAAAGAGATAGTAGAGAGGTCTAGGGTGTAGAGCATTAGCTTAACTAGATATAGCTGTATATAAAGGTGTATTATTTATTTATTTGAAATTTTTGCGTATAAGTGTTAAAGCCCATTCAGATGTGATTTTGGTTGCAAATAACATTGTCAGTTTTGATGACATTACTATATCATTTAAATTTGCAACTTCTGCAGGTGAGTGTATATATCTTGTAGGTATTGATATTGTTGCTGCTGGAACCCCCTCTTTATTTAGTGCTATTATTGATGCATCTGTTGTTCCTCCATGGAGCACCTCAAGCTGGTATGGTATTCCATACTGTTTTGCAATTTCTATGAGCTTATTTCTAACAGCAGGATGTGCTATAAGTCCAGAGGCAGCCCTACCATCAGCAACCTTTATGGCAGGCCCCTTACCCAACTGTGTTATCCAGTCCTGTTCAGATACTCCTGCTACATCACTAGCTACTGTAACATCTAAAGCTAATGCAATATGGGGTGTTATAGAATATGCTGCAACTCTAGCACCCTTTAGGCCAACCTCTTCTTGCACTGTTGCCACTGCATAAACATCGACATCATTGCCATCAATAGCCTTAAATGCCTCTATCATAGCAGCAACACCAACTCTATCGTCTAAAGCCTTACCAATAATAACATCAGATGTACCTAATGTAGTTAAATCCCTCTCAAATACTGCTATGCTACCAATAGTTATACCTAGCTTTTCTACCTCAGCCCTACTACTAACACCTACATCTATATATAAATCCTTACTATCTGGAACTTGTTTCATCTCTTCAGGTTTCATTATATGTGGAGGCTTTGTCCCTATAACCCCCCTAATGATGTCGCCATTGAGAGTCTTTATAGCAACTCTCTGACCAAGTAGTGTACGTTCAGATACACCACCAATTGGTTGAAATCTTAGAAAGCCCCTCTCATCAATATAGCTAATGATAAGCCCTATCTCATCCATATGTGCAGCAATCATAAGTCTAGCAGCTCCTTTAGACCCCTTCTTAACAGCGATTACATTTCCAAGCGAATCTATCCATAGCGAATCTGCATAGCTTTTCAATTCATCTACAACAATATCCCTTACAGAATCTTCGTAGCCCGATGGCCCTATAGCTTCTGTAAGTCTTTTCAATAAACTATATAGAGATTCCTTTTTAATTTCATACATAGTATCTCAATCCTCTACACTATGCTAACATATGTCAACCATCGTTGGGGATAAAAGCTTTTTTATAATTCATAATCTAATAGCATGTTTTTATAGTGGAATTCTATTACAATGAAGAAATTTTGTATAAGCAATTTTTAGTAAAACTAACTATGTAAGAACTTTTAAACCGGTGGTTGAAGGAAGCTCTATCTATTGAAATAGGATGATCAACTATAGTAATAATGGAATGATTATTGGTATTAAAAGTGTGAGAACAAGACCGTGAATAAATGCAATTGTCGATATTCTAGTATTTGTATACCTAATTATGATGGGTAGTGTAGTGTCCATTGTTGTTGCTCCACCAATTGATATGGCTTCAATAGGGTATTTTCTTGATAGAATTGGGTAGAGGATAATTAGAGTTATCTCTCTAAACATGTTTACTGTAAATCCTAGAAGCCCAAGATAGCTATCAATGGTAGCTAGATACGATCCTGTAAATGTGTACCACCCCATTCCAAGGGTGATAGCCAGATATGCTATTATATCACCATGTAGAACTACTGCTACAATAACTCCTCCTACTACGGAGCCTAGAATAGTAGCTACAATAAGTTTTAGTGATAAATGTATATCAGCTATAACCTCTTTAAAGGATTTAATCTCATAAGCTATGGTTATAGCCACTATTGTAATGAGTATGTATAGAAGTAATTCTATTACTTTTGATAGCATGGATATTGCTATACTGTTGAGATACAGTATTATACCTATTCCAATGCCTACAATAAATATTGCTGCTATCGAAAATCTATTCATCATTTTACTCTACCAATCCTTATAATTGCTAAAGATATATAGAAGCCTATTGCTATTGGTATGATTGTTAAGAGTGTAAGTTCTATGGCTAGTGTAGAAAGTGTTTGAATACCAATAATGGAGAGTCTCATCATAATAGTATAGCCTGTTACAATACCTATTAACAGTACTAAGATGAAGACTATTACCATTATGAATCTATTGATAAACCTAATTATATTTATCTTCTTTATAAATCTGAGTAGCACCCCTATAAAAAGCCCTATAATAAGGGGTAAATAAATCATGGAATATCACATAGCTTAGAACCACTGGATATAGGCAGCTATCCATATTTATGAAATCTTAGTTTTACTTACAACATGTATACTCTCTATAGCTGTATATGGATACTGGCCATATTCATCCTTTTCATAAGCTTTAACCATATCCCATATATTTAGAAGTGCTATTGACACTGCAGTTAAGGCCTCCATTTCTACACCCGTTCTCTCACGTGCTTTAACTAAAACCTCTACACAAACTCTTTCATCGCCTTCAATCCATATATTAGGTTTAACAAAATCTACCCTTATAGTATGACAGAATGGCAGTAGCAAGAAGGTTTGCTTAACAGCCTGTATAGCAATTAAAGCTGAAGCTGTAAATATATCGCCTTTCTCAATAGCTCCACTTTTTATTCTATTAATAGTTTCTCTTCTAAGTTTTATACAACCTCTTGCTATAGCCTCTCTATGAATCTCATCTTTACTACTAACATCAATCATCTTTACACTCAATAAAAACACCACTAAAACTACAACAGATATAAATAAAAGCTTATGTTGTGAAACAGCCCTTAAAATATTTACTACTAAGTTCTACTAAATACATATATAACTTCTATCTATAGATTTAGCAATAAGATGTTAAATTTAATCCATATTATGGAGGTTATACATGAATAATATAATAGAATTATGTAAATAATTTTTGTTGTAAACAATGATTATCCAAATTAATGATGCTCTTTAATCTTAATTGTATTTATATTTCTATGCGTTTTGCTGCATGTATGCTTGTATCCTAATTGGCGAGTCTGAATCTAGAAAATGGGGCAGATTGGAACATCCTTTCAGTATTTAGAACTAGACTTTCTCTGCCGTTATCGAAAGTATTAATGTATTCAGGAGATAGTTTTTGAATCTTCTCGTAGGGATGGACTGTTTTTATTTTCTTTTTCAAACCACAAAACAATAATATTGTTTTGATTAACATATGTTAAGCGAAAATTTGTATCAAAAATTCATAGAAGGCTTATATTTTCTGTGTCGTTGTGTAACTGTGTTGAACCTTCAGATGTGGGGAGCTAAGTTCACACTGAAGGAAGCTAAGCTTGATGAAGTGTTCCCGAAAGGGGATAGGGCGATGAAGCTCAAGAGCTATGTATGTCTATCAAAGACTACGTAGCTCAGAACCCGTTTTATAGATATTACTCTATGTATAGTGGATTTGTGAGTGCTAGTACATCATCATAATTATGGGGTATGAGTTTATAAGAATCGCTATATATACCAATTTCAACTCTTATGAAGTTATAGTTACTAACATCTATTTTTTCTCTATATCTAAAGTTATCTTCAGATATTTCTATGGCTTTATATACATCTTGTGGCGTTATAATTCTAAGAGTAGAGCCTTTAGCTTTTCTAACATCTATAGTAAGCACTATAGAGTTGGATATTTCTTTCTTAATACTATCCCCAATCATATAGATATTGCCATTATTAGCAAGAGCCCTTATATTTATTAACGGTTTTTCAGGAGAATATGTTATATTTACTCTACCCAACTTAATACCATGTAAAATACTTTCGATGGTAAGGTTATCTGCATATACCCATGTAGTTGGTTCACCAAGTCTCGTCAAATCAACACCATGATAGTCGCTACCTCCAATTGCTGTAACTCTATATCCTTTTGTAAGGAGTGTGTGCCACCATAGGAGTGACTCATTGTTTAATATATACCATGGTCCATTCCAAACTTCAATAGCATCAAAACCTTCAACATCTCTATATCTAAATGGGCAGTCTTTACACATAAATTCTCTAAATAAATCAGGGTGGTTAACCGAAATTAGACCTCCATCGCTATGTACTTCATCAATAAGTTTTTTAAAATCATCTCTATTCCTTCTTCTAAAATCTATATATTTTTTAATATTAAATACATTTATATGTCCATAGAAGGTGGTTATCTCCATCCCTGGGATAACTAGAGGCTCTCTATATCTATAGATGGCAGGTTCATAGTTTTGAGCAATTGTATTGTGATCTGTTAAAGCTATGAAATTAAGGCCTCTAGTACGTGCCAACATAATTAATTCACATACAGTATTTCTGCCATCGCTATGAATAGAGTGTGTATGTAGATCACCTTTATACCACATGGGGCCGTTATCAATATTTCTAGCCCCCTCAAATTCATTAGAATAGTCTTTACATGGATATGTATAGTTCAATATGGGGATAAGATCAAGGTAGTTTTTTATAAGCTCAATTAGATTTATATTTTTTGTTAAATAAGAAAGTGTTCTAGATACATCCTCAAATCTTATACTACCTAACACAGTTCTAAAACCAGCTACCCTCAATCTATATCTACAGCCATTGCTAGCCATACTATCAAGTCTTATAATAATCTTCCACATACCAGAGGGGATGTCGCCTGGGATATATCCAGGTGTTGCAGTACCTTTAGCAATATATATCTTTGATTTTCTTTCAGCACTCCATCCCCTTAAATAGCCATTTGAATCAGCGATACCTACACCAAGCCTACATTCAGTTTCTAGAGTTGTAAATTCTATGAAAAGTATATCTATACTATCATTAATTTTAAATGGTATTTCAATAAAATCATTGGATTGTTTTATATAGCTAGGTATTCTACCATCAATAACATAATCAAATATTTTAGCCTCCATATACACACCTATCAACATACTCTCTAATGAGTCCATAGTAAAAGGTTGGGATATAAATTTTTTAATTAGTAAGTTTACCTGTACTAATGAATACATAGTATAAAATATGATTCTAACTCTTTCTATTAATTTGTTACATATAGATAAACTTAGCTTTATTGTCTGATATGCTGATTGGTATGTACTGACGATTTTCTATGAATTCCACGGAGGATGTATTAAGATATATTGTATTTAATGTTTTAATTCATCATTTTATTGAATGGATAGATATGGTAATTTAGCTAAAATAATATCCCTTATATTGATTTTAAGTGTGAGATGAAGTTAAAGCAGTCATAGTATAGCTATAGTTCTGTCATAGTAGTGAATTAGTTGATAGTTTCATTCTAATAATTTAGAATAAAATCCTCTATTATAGGTATGGAGGTATATAAGGTTATTTTATTTATCTAGGGTAGTTTTTAGTGATGTGGTGGTTAAATGATATGAGAGTTGCTGTAGTAATTTATATAACTCTTTTTCTACTAGCTACACATAGTGTTTTTCAATGGATTGTTTTAGATGATTATAGTGTAGGTAGGGACATTGCATTATCGCTATGTTTGTATAATGGTAAAGTTTATGTTGTTGGATTTGATGAAGCTGATGGTTTTCCGGTTATGAGGGTTGAAGCTAGAGATAGAAGTATGGGTGCTCTTCTAGGGGTGTGGAGAGGGTCTATGGGTACGCTATATGATTGTGTTGTGAATGGTGGAAACATATATGTTGTTGGTACAGTGAATATTTCTGGTAGTGATTTTGGGTGGATAGTAATTGCATTTAATGAAAATTTAGGTGTGGTTTCCATGGATATTTCTAATCCTTCAGATGGTATGGATATAGCTACATCTATATATAGCGATGGTGTATATATCTATGTAGCAGGTATAGTTGAAGGTTCTAACTTTAGTGGATATAGAATTGAGAGGAGGGCACTAGAGAATCTAGATGTTAAAGCTGTATATACTATAGAGTTTCCATTATCGTGGAGGCGGTCATATGCTTCGCCTAAGATTACTGGTCAAAATGATTTACTGTTGATGCTTTATCTATATGTAGATTCAAAAGATATTGAGGTACCTAGAGTAGAGATACTTGACAAGGATTTAAGACATGTAAAAACAATTGTTCTAGATGATATTAAAGGCTATCCCTATGCCATTATATCTACTCAGGAAGGCTATACATATTTAGGGGGGTCTATGGGGGTTGTAAAAATAGATGGCAGTAGTAGAGTTCTAAAAGAGAGAAAACTCAATGGCTATATAATATTTAGACTTATCTACACGGATGATAGAATATTGGCGTTTGGCACAAAGATAATTGCGCCTTACTACATATCTATGAATAGTCTATTTGTATTCAATAGTAATCTGGATATCGTTGCAAATATAACAATATCTACAAGCTCTCCATGGGTTTTATGGACAGGTAAAATGGCTGTAGATGAAAGTAGTATATATGTAGCTGCATCTGAATATAGAGAACTTGAACCAAGACCTGCAAATGAGATATGGGCTATATACTCAATAAATAGAACAGAGGTAGAGCGTATTCAGATAAACAAAGCTGAAAATATCTGGACAACACATATATACCTTATCATAATAGCTATAGTGTTTGCAGCAGTAATTTTAGGGAAAATTATGGTGAAGAGTTTTAAAAGGGTTTTTATCTACGATTTTTTACACAATTAACTATTTTATTAGTGCTAGAAGTATATCGTTTACATTTGTTCCTGTGTAACCTGTTATAATTGCTCTATTTATTTTTGAGAAATATCCATAGCTATCGTTATTCTCAAGATATTTTATTGGGTCTAACCCCATTCTATATCCTTCATTAATAGTAGAGCCATCTACTATAGCACCTGCTGCTGGACTTACACCATCTATACCATCTGTACCCATGCACACAGCTACAGTTTCAAAACCTTTTATCGATATTGCTAAAGAGAGGCAAAGTTCTTGATTTCTTCCACCAATACCACTACCCTTTACAGTAACTACAGTTTCTCCACCAATAAGAAGAGCAGTAGGTTTTTGTATTGGTTTTGAGTAGAATATGATATTCTTTATTATTGATGCAACTACTTTTCCCACTTCTCTAGCCTCTCCTTCAATCATAGATGTTAAGATTAGTGGTTTAAAGCCATATTCCTCTATTTTTCTAGCCATTAACTCTAGAACTATTGCATTGCTAGCAACTATAATGTTGTGCACTCTTTCAAATATAGGATCACCAGGCTTAGGTGTATCTGGGATCTTACCATTTAATCCAGCCTCTATAATACTTCTCATTCTTTCAGGTATTTCATCCCATAGTCTACGTCTAGTTAAAATGTTATAGACATCTCTATAGGTTGTTTCATCAGGTGATGTAGGTCCTGATGCAATTGTATCAAGTCTATCTCCAACAACATCGCTTATAATTATAGATACTATGTTTTTTGCTCTTATGTATTTAAGAAGCTTACCTCCCTTAACTTTTGAAAATCTTTTTCTAACAGCATTAAGTTCAAATATATCAGCACCTCTCTTCATAAGTTCCCTCGCTAGTTTACCAATATCATCTAAAGAAATAGTATCTTCTGGAACTTCAAAGAGGGCTGAACCTCCACCTGAAATAAGTATAAACACTATATCATTTTCATGGACATTATTTTGGAGATAATCTAATACTTTTTGTGATGATATTAAGGTATTGTCTCCAGGTATTGGATGATCGCCCTTTACAACCTCTATAGAGCCTATAAAGCCTGGCTCTTCAGGAGAAATAACAATACCTCCTGTGATATACTTACCTAAAGCATCATGTATTGCACTAGCCATTCTCTTAGATGCTTTGCCAAAACCTATTACATGAATTCTCCCCCCAACTTTAACCTCAAGATTCTTCACATAAACTACATTGTCCCTAACCCTAAGGGAGGAGAGGATAGCATTATAAGGATCTGCAGATCTAAGACCATATTCTATGACATCTAGAGCTATCTTATGCAGATCATCTCTCTCCAATACAGATCTATTCCTTATAAAATTCAAGTTTTACACCAAGATTAGAATAGTACTGAGAATTAAAAACTATATGAGGGTATTACCCAATATGCTCTAAAATATCTCATAGATAGAGTATCTAAACCTATTTAAAATTCAAAGGGCTATTCTATTAGTCTTTGGAGGCCAGACATCTCCAATACAATGCCTTGATCTCCTCCAATTCCAAAGGACAAGATTTTATATAGGTTTTACTACATTTTCTCTATATAGTGGATTTGGCCTTGCATCCATCTTTACTACATTTCCAATATATAATGTGAAGCTTGGAGCCATAGATCCAACACTAGATGTACTATGTGCTATAATTAGGTTTATGTTAAAGACCCTGTTATATAGTTAAGCAGACTTTTGTATACTTTCCTATGGTTTCTATCTCTTGTTCTATAGAGTAGATATGTCATCAAGGTATTTTCTCACTAACATATCCTATTACCCCACTACGCTTCCCCAGAGGATATCTATAAGTTTATGTAATGGACGGCCTTAAAGTTGATCCAAAATTTTTACATATTGGGGTGGTTTGGTGAAAAGGGTTTTTAGGCAGAATTTTAGATAATGGTTTGGGAATCTCTAATGGCTATTGATGTAATTTGTATGGGTGAGATACTTGTTGATGTAATACCTACTGAAGTTAGTGTTTATAGGGATGGGTTAAGGTTTGAAATACATTTTGGTGGTGCGCCGGCTAATGTTGCTGTTGGTGTAGCTAGACTTGGGCAAAGATCAGCTTTTATTGGCGCTGTTGGGGAGGATCCTTTTGGGGATATGCTAGAGGATTTTCTTGAGCGTGAAGGAGTTGATACTAGGTGGCTTATAAGAAAAAAGGCAAGAACAAGCCTGGCATTTGTTGTTTTGCATGAAGGTGGTGAAAGAGATTTCTTTTTCTATAGAGAGCCATGGGTAAAAACAGCAGATACAATGCTTAGTGCCAATGATATTAACCTAGATGAGGTTCTAAAGGCTAGGGTAGTGCATGTTTCTGGTGTAGCTACTGCCTATCCACCTCTTAGCGAAGCTGTGTATACAGTCATGAAGATGGCATTTGAGGCGGGGCTTCAGATATCTATTGACCCAAATTATAGGCAGGATATATGGGGCAGTGGTAGTAAAGCCCTAATGTATATGGATAAATACATAAAAGTTTCAACAATACTTACAATGGGGCTTGACGAAATTGAGAATATGTTTGGCTTTAGAGACTATGTATATGTTGCTAGAAGTGTTATGGAGAGATATCCAAATATAGACATTGTTGCTATAAGGCTTGGGTCAAAGGGGTCATATGTAGCCACAAGAAAGGAAGAGGTATATGTACCAGCCTATAGAATAGAGCCTGTAGATACAACTGGTGCTGGAGACGCATGGACAGCAACATTTATAGTCTATCACATTTTGGAGAATAGAGATGTTGAAACATCTATAAAGTATGCAAATGCAGCAGGAGCACTTAAATGCCTTAGAAGAGGTGCGGTAACAGCATTTCCAAGAAGAAGTGAACTAGAGGAGTTTGTTGGATCACAAAAGCTATAGATTAGTTAATAGTGCATCATAAACCTATTTGTAGCTAGCGATTCTTCTTTCATGGTGGAAATTAATGTGGCAATAGCCAATGATCTTTAATATAGCTATATGGTGTATATTTTTGTGGATTTTAGGATACTATCCCCCTGATCTAAAATAAGACGTTTAATATTTTCTTGAGAAACTGTTGATGTAGTTCCTATCCCCATTACGCATGATGCTCCAGAGGCCTGGGCCCACAGAAGTATATGCTTTAGCTCCTCTACCCCTAAGCTATCTAGACTATACAAATTCGTATTTTCCTTTAAGATATCAACAAGCTTGTATATGAAGCCTGCCTGAAAAGCATCTCCAGCACCAGTAGGATCTACAACATCTACTCTAAATGCTGGTTGATATATTATGTAGTTGTCCTTTGCAAGATAAGCACCATTTTCGCCATCAGTAATTAATGCTATTTTGACGCCAAATCTAAGAATACTTTTCATAGCTTTGTCAATACTATCTATATCAAACACCCTTCTAGCCTCATATAGATTTGCATGAAATATGTCAGTATTATCAAGCGAATTTATAAGAAAATCCCAGTCCCTTCTTCCAAAAGGTTTTGCAGCCGCTACATCAACCATATTTATAGCGCCATACATCCTTGATATCATAAGGATATTTCTGAGATTTTCATCAACATAGCCAAGGAGACCAGGCGCTATATAGAATACTCTAGGCCTATATCTCTTAATAACTTCAATAACATAATCTGGAGATAATTTAATAGTTGCATCTACATCAACATGAAATCTTCGATCCTCGCCCTTAACAACTAAAATAACATTCTTATTACTACGAGCATCCTTATGTATCTGGAATTCAGTTATAATACCATATCCTCTAAGAATATTTAATATAAATTCACCACAAAGATCACTACCAATAGAACTAACAGCAATAACATCATGAATTCTATAGCCCATTTTAGCAAGATTTATGGATATGTTACATGGATGACCACCAATCTCTATGGATGAAAATCCTGAGACATATACTATGTCGCCAGGTTCTGCTATTCGTTCAAGACCAGCAATTATAATGTCGCATACAGCTACACCAGTCAATACTATGGGTACAACCATTATCTACACCATGTCCTTTATATACCAATAGTTAGAATTTAAAATTTTAGTTAAAATAATTAAAACTATATTGTAATTGTATATGAAGATAGAGAGCACATATAATTTTAAAATAGATGGAATGATATTAAATGCGCAATGGTGGCACCTTTTAATTATCTTTAGCTATCATGGTTGTGTGAAGCTAATATATACTATGGACAAACAATAAATTTTTAAAGCTAAATATTCGATATAATAGTGGTGGATTTTGATGATAAAAGAGGAGATGGTTAATAGAGTAGCATTAGCGGTCTCAGATACAGTATTGAATGTTGCCAACTTGACTGGGGGGTACAGTATTATTATTAATAGCAATTTCGCTTATGTTGATGCAGTAAATGATGTAAATTTTTATGCAAAGAATGATGAGGTTCTTGGGATAGCTGGTGAATCTGGCTGTGGTAAATCTACGCTTCTAAAAATTTTATATGGATATACAAAACCCCCACTTATAGTAAAGAAAGGAAATGTTATTCTCAAGATTAATGAACAAACCATTGACATACTGACTCTAAAGGATAGAACATCTATATGGTGGAGGTATATATCCTATATCCCACAGAATTCTATGAATGTGCTAAATCCAATTCAAAGGATACGCGAACATTTTATTGAAACTATTAGAACACATATAGATGTAGACATTGATGAGGCATATAAGATGGCTAGAGAATATGTAGAGAGTGTTGGGCTTAGTAAAGAGATTTTAAATGCATATCCACATCAACTCTCTGGCGGTATGAGGCAAAGGGTTGTCATTACTCTTGCCCTTATGCTTAAACCAAGAGTTGTGCTAGCTGATGAACCTACAACAGCTGTAGATGTTGTTGTCCAAAGAGGTGTTTTACAGATGCTATTAGATAAACAGAGGGAGTTAAGAAATACCCTGATATTGGTGACTCATGATATGGGTGTTCAAGCTATGGTTACAAATAGGATTCTAATTATGTATGCTGGCAAGGGGGTAGAGCTAGGAGCAACTAATGATATATTTGAGGATCCCCTGCACCCATATACTAAGGCATTGATAGAGTCACTGCCAAGAATAGGCGATAAGACACTTAGAAGAGGGTTAGCAGGACAGCCACCAGACCTCATCAATCCTCCTCCTGGCTGTAGGTTTCATCCTAGATGCTCTTATGCTATGGATATTTGTAGAAGGGAGGAACCTCCTATAATTAAAATTGGTAAAGAGAGATTTGTTTCGTGCTGGCTATATGTGAAAAGGTGATTTATATGAGTAGCGTCCTACTCGAGGTAAAGAATATTTCAAAGATATTTAGATATGGATTATTTGGATTTGAATTTAAGGCCGTAGATAATGTGTCGCTAACTCTTGAGGATAAACCATTTATATTTACAGTTGCTGGTGAAAGTGGTTCAGGAAAAACAACTTTAGCAAGGATAATTCTAGGTGTCCATACACCAGAATATGGTGAAATTCTATACCGGGGTAGAAATATACACAGGCTTAAGGGGGAGGACCTAATATGGTTTAGAAAGGAGGTGCAGGCAGTATTCCAGGATCCCTATGCATCTTTTAATCCACTAAAAAAAGTTTATGACTATCTTTATGAAACAGCTAAAAATGTTGCAAAAATTAGTGAAAATGAGATTGAAGCTAACATAGAGGAGGTCCTTAAGAGAGTTGGGCTAAGCTTAGAGAAGGTTAAAGGTAGGTATCCATCAGAATTCTCTGGGGGGGAGCTGCAAAGAGTATCAGTTGCCAGAGCACTGATTACAAGACCGAGGCTTATAATAGCAGATGAACCTGTTTCAATGCTTGATGCATCACTTAGGGTAACTATAGTAAATCTATTTAAGGAGTTTAAAGATGACCTTAAGATATCATTCATGTATATTACACATGACCTTTCAACTGCTTACTATATAAGTGACTATATAGCCATTATGTATAGGGGGTGGATTGTTGAGCAGGGACCCGTAGAGAAAGTATTTACTGAACCTCTACATCCATATACACAAACACTGCTACTATCAGCACCTATGCCAGATCCTAAATGGAGGGAGAAGTGGTTAAAAGCGATAAAATTGACGACATCAATAGAAGAAAAAGAATTTCTTGCAAAGGGATGTAAGTATGCTAGTAGATGTCCCAATGCTATGAAGAAGTGCTTTGAGCAGACACCACTAGAGTTTATAGTAAATGGTGTGAAGGTTAAGTGCTGGCTCTATGAAAAATAGTCTGTAGTTTAGTTAATGTTTATTAGATGTGAGATAGAATAGCATTGAATATGATACTCTTTTGTGGAATGCTCAAATTAAGTGTCTCTATAACTCTATCAACACTTTTGATATCAATTTCAGATGTATAGGTATAGACATTTAATGCCTTTTTAAGCAGAGCTATATCTATTCCTGTTATTGATGAGTACCACTCTAAATACTTTAAGGGTTGTTTCAAAAATTCATCAATGGCACTTCTATATATATCTGCAACCTTCTCAATCATTTCTATACCAATGCTTCTTGCTATAGCCAAAGTACAGCAATGCTTCAATTCCTCAAATTCACTGCACTCTACAACTACACTATGTTCTATAGATTTGATATACTCTGTTAGAGGATGCCATAAAACTGCATATCTTGCTTTACCCATCTTAATAATCTCTATTGCTTCACTGGGTGTAGTAAAGTATCTTACCCCTTCATATTCTACTATCCTCTTTTTTCCTGCAATCAATCTACAGAAATCCATTGTCGAAATTTCACTAGACACTATGGTATTTGATCTACTTTTAGGAAACTCATATATTTTAGCACCACCACCAGCACCACCACTAACTATCACCATGTTTCTAGCTAGAATATATGCATATAGTTGTGTAACTAGTGGACTGAGTACAGCATCTACCTCCCCCATAATAATAGCTAGTGTAGCCTGTAGCGCACTAGGATATACATTGACCGTAATATCCATATCAAGTTTATCTTTAAGAGCTTTAGCAAAGTGTCCTAGAAATAGATACTCGCTTGACCATACAATACCGAGCTTTAGCCTCTTACTGATTTGCAGAGTCTTACTAGCTAGTTTAACCATGTATGAATTTCCAACCCTGACTCTGTAGACCATACCACATCTCTCCATATTTCTTAAAACCATGCTTATATATGCCTTAGAAACACCTAATGCTCTATACAAATATGACTGTGGTACTCCATTGGGATTTTTAGCAAGTATATCAAGGATTTTCTGAAAAAGCTCTAAAGACATTCTAGAGCTTCCCTATTTGCTGTTTTTACATAAATTTTATATATAAAGCTTATAAACTGTTCGTTTGTAAACGAACGTTCATAGGTGGGCGAGAATGAAAACTATGATGATCTTAGCTATACTAATTGTAATACTATTTTATATCCCAATGTTTAAATGGTTTTCAGAAATAATGATGGGTCTTACTAAATTTGGGGTAGCACTATATTGGATCCTTTTAACGCTACTCTCTATACTTATAGGATTCAAAATTTTAGAAAAAATGTTTGGTGGTGGGGCTAGGTGAAGGAACTATTTACTACTGTTCTACTTCTGTTTTTTGTAATAGGATCTATGCTAGCTTGGCTAAGTAGAAAATATCTTGGCAAGGGCTCTAAAGAATTTTTTGTAGGGGGCTATAGAGTTGGTGGACTTATATCTGCAATGACCTATGCTGCAACAACTTATAGTGCTTTTATGATGGTTGGATTGGTTGGATTAACTTTTGCAAGTGGTATTGCTGCTTTAGGTTTTGAACTAGCTTATTTAGCTTCAACCATTATTATATTAGGATCTATAGGGCCAATCATATGGTATGAGGCTAGAAGGAAAGGATGGGTAAGTCCATCTGAAATGCTTTCAGATCTATATGGCTCTAGAATTGTTGGTGTAATTACGGCTTTGCTATACCTATTTATGTTAGTACCATATGTAGCAGCACAGTTTAAGGGTATTGGAGAGATATTCAACTCTATTGGTCTAGGGTATGAATATGGTGTATTATTTGCATTTATAGCAATTGCATTCTGGACGCTTATAGCAGGTCTATGGAGTGTTGCTATAACAGATGCTTTCCAAGGACTATGGATGCTAGGATCGAGCATGGCGGTTATAATATGGGTAATAGCATTCCTTTTACCATCGAGTGGTGTAGACTATAATACTTTTGTTGGGATTCTTACCAATAGCTCTAGTGGTAATCTATTGTCATTTACATGGAGTCCTCAAATGTTTCTAGGCCTTACAGTACCGTGGATATTCTTTGCATTAACAAATCCACAGGTTGTTCAAAGACTCTATATACCTAGGGATGAAAAGGCTTATACAAGGACTGTTAGATACTTTGCATTGTATGGCTTTATATATACTGTTATATGTGTATTCCTTGGAATGGCGTTTAGATGCTATATAGCTTTAAACAATAAAGAGGTGGAGGCCGTACTTCTAAAGAATAGAGATTCTGTAACACCATATATGCTAACATTATCACACCCTCTTCTAGCAGCTATAGTTTATGTAAGTATAGTAGCAGCAGCAATATCAACAGCAAACTCTATTGTTTTAACTGTATCAAGCTCAATAGTAAGAGATCTCTATGAAAGGCTTACCACTAAACTAAATGAAAAACTCTCAAAAACAATATCAGTAACAGCAATACTTATACTCCTCACATTAGCTTCACTAATAGGTGTAATGAGAATAGGGTACATAGTAGAGCTTTCAGTAATATCATCTGCAGGACTACTCCCCCTAGCACCAATAACAATAGCAGGCATAGTTAAAAGAATATCTATGAAAAAGGGTAGGGGTCTTCTCTACCCAATAGTCTCCATATTAGTAGGCGAATCCATCTTAATATATTCAGTAATTATGCATGGAGTTTCAAAAGCATTAACAGCACCCCTAATACTCTCACTGCCATCACCTATATGGATATTGCTGGGCTCCACATTAGCCACTATGTCTATATTAATAGTTGACAGTAAGTAGGATAGGTACCTAGATTAATAGTCAACTACCTGTGACCCAGATTCAATGCTCTATGGAATGAGAATTTATTTAGAATAGAGAGCAATACCATAGATATAGTGGTAAATCTAATTTTGACTAACCTCCTCTTCACTCTAAAGGGATAATGCTTCCTATGGGTAGTTCACAAGTTTCCCAGCATTATTTGGTTTACTGATCCAAACTATCGATATTTAAATTTTGAATAGAAATACCAAGTATATAAGCTATTCCACTATCACTACTTTAAAGGTCTTTAGCTGCAACCCTATATGGGCTAGTTCCATGGTGTCTCATAAAAATATATCAGCCTCCTGGACACAGTGGTTAAATAGTTACTGGTGCTGGTGCTATAATGCCTAGACTTATATATTGTCCTTTTACTGGTTGTTGCCCCCTAAGGGTTGCTGCATATACAGATAATATAGCAAGTCGGCTTATCAATACAGATATCATACCATTTATGAGGGATGTATTTTCAATTAATATTAATTATGATGAACTTATGAAGGAATTGTTTCGGAGTATTGAGGAATATTGTGAAAGGGAGTTGGAAAGTATTGAAAGGGCTCTTAGTGGTGTTAATATTGTGGTGGTTAAAGCGTGTAAGGTTCTACCAAGAATCAGCGATATAATTAAAATTGATAGATATAGCAGTAGTATAGCTATAACACTTAAAAAAATACCAGCTATATGCTTAGATGAGCCACCAGGGGGTTCTATAAAGTATAGAGTGAACTATAGACTCAGTGAAGCTGCAGCTAGAACCATAATAATCTATACCGCCATCTATGCTATCTATAGAATTAAGGGGGTAAAACCATTAATTAATGGGGAGCAGATAGTTGATATATTTTCAAAACAGCTCAGCAATACATGGAGAAGCAAAATAAGGTTAATACCAATTGTGATTGATGGTATAGAGCTCTATCTCAATTGGAATAAAAAGGATTTTATAACACAACTAAAAAAGTTACTGGTTAGTATAGCTAGACAGAATGCTATAAAGGCTTTTTAATTACATCTAGTGGATGTATAGTAAGGAGTAAGGATTTATCAAATATAGATGTTAATACCGTAGTGTATAGGACTATCACCAGCATTATACTATCTAACACTCTTACCTACATAGCTAGTTATACTATAATGGCTTCTACCCCAATTAATTGTGTACTATTTCATTAGAGTCGATACTATACCAAGTGTTTAAAAGCTTTCAATAATTGAATTGCAGGATGGCTAGATCTAGAGACTTTAAGAGTATAAACTATTTTATTACAGGATCATCAATTGCTATATTTTAGGCCATGGTGTATTGCATAGATGATGGATGTTATGTAAAGTGTTATTCAAACCGTAAACTACTGGATATCACTCTTGACCTTTTTCCATCTAGGGAAAAAGCTTTTAGTTGTAGTCTATATATTTTCTTTAAGAATTAACTTAGATAATTACACTCTGGGTTGTAGACTATGGAATTATCTGAGCAGCATATTGAAAGACTTATATCTAGATATCTTAAAGTATATGATGAGATGGCTAGTAAGAGTAGAGAAGTTTTAAAGAGGGCTAGTAGGTTTCTACCTGGAGGCGTAGTATATCATATAAGATTCTTCAATCCCTATCCTCTCTATATAGTTAGAGCTAAAGATACCTTTGTTTGGGATGTTGATGGAAATAGATATGACGATTATTGGATGGGTCACGGAGCTCACATTCTAGGTCATTCACCTGACTTTATTATTGATAGAATATACGAGGTTGCAAAGCATGGGACCCATTTTGGGTTTGAGAATATTTATGCAGTAGAATATGCTGAGCTTTTAACAAAACTAGTACCAAATTGTGATATGGTTAGATTTACTAATAGTGGAACTGAGGCTAATATGTATGCAATAAGACTTGCTAGAGCATATACAAAAAAGAGATATGTTATTAAGATTAGAGGGGGTTGGCATGGAGGTCTAGATCAGCTCCATACAGCAGTTTCACCACCATTTTCAGGACCTGAATCAGCTGGCTTACCAGAGGATCTAATTAGATATACGGTATCTGTCTCCTATAATGATTTGAATGATATGGAGAGAGCTTTAAAGACGTACGATGTAGCTGCTATTATAATAGAGCCTGTACCTGGAGCAGGTGGGTGTATAGAGCCTTTAGAGGGTTATCTAAAGGGTGTTAGGGAACTTGCAGATAGGTATGGTTCTCTATTAATATTTGATGAGGTGATCACAGGATTTAGACTTTCATTAGGGGGAGCACAAGAGTATTTTAATGTAAGGGCAGATATAATCACTATGGGTAAGATAATTGGTGGAGGGATGCCGGGAGCAGGAGCATTTGGTGGGAAAGAGGAGATAATGGCTCTACTTAATCATACAAGATATCCAGAGTCTAGAACTAGAAGCTTCCATGGTGGTACGTTTACGGGAAATCCGATAACTATTGTAGCAGGCTTTACACTAGTTGATTACCTTAGTAGGAATAGAGAAAAATATGGTGTTTTTAATGAGATGTGGAGTAGTGTAGCTAAAGAAATGGATAGACTGTGTGGGGAGTATGGCAGACCCTGCTGGATCACAAATGTTGGAAGTATGATAGGTATTCATTTCACAAAATCAAAGCCTAGGAGTATAGAGGATGCATATTATTTACGATATAGTAGCAAGGTCTATGAAGCACTCCATCTATTTATGAGAATCAACAGAATACTATATCTCTCTGAAAAAATGCCTCACCTAATGCCATCGATGATACATTCAAGGGTGCAGGCAAAAAAGCTGATTGAGTTATTTGCAAGATTTCTAGATGAGATTCTAAAGGCTCCTCAATAATATGAAGACTGTTAGGTCTTACTCGTAGAGTTTGGGATATCCCAGTAAAACTTATAATCTTCGGTAGGAAGAGTAGTAGGTGGTGTAATCTATATGGTGAGGGTAGATAGAGCTATAACTGTTAAGGATGAGACCGCCTTTCTGGTAAAGGGTATAAAGGCGCTTAGATACTCATCATGTGCAAAACTTCTTAGGGTATTCAAGAGCCCACAGCTAGGAACAGAGGTAGCAGAGTGTATGGATAAAGGACCGGCATATATAGTCAAGTTTAAGAATTATACAGTAATACTCTTGCCAGATCATACACATGTAGTAGAGGCTAAGAGTGCGGAAGAGGCAGAGGGTGTGGTAGCAGATCTGGCAAAAACTATTGCATAGGGAATAACATTTTACTATATTGCTACATTAAATCAACATTATTTTTAAGGCTTAGTGTTTTCAGTAAAGCTAATGCTATAAAGCCTGCTGCAGATAGTAGAAATACAAGCTCAGGAATAGCAAGTATATCGGCTAGAGCACCACCTAGATTCATAGCAATTGCTGGTACTAGACTCTGTATAGTAAATACTCTAGCTATATGGCTAATTCTGTGAACAGAGTCAATATCTTTTACAAGATAGCTGAATAAGGTTACCCATATCCCAATACCACTAGCTCCTGCTAGAAAAGCTCTTACAATCTGGAGATGTAGTGTAGGCATATATGGAAACACAATGTTTGCTACAATAGCTAGACTTACGGCAATTTTAGTAGCATTAAGTGAGCCAATCAACTCTATAGCAATACTCCACATCATAGGGGCTACTAGACTTGCCATCTGGCTAACGCCATTGATTAATACCATCCAGAATTCATCACCTCTAAATCTATGTATTATATAGGGTGGTATAATAGATGATGGAAGGTTTATTGAAAGATATATTATTATTACAGCTAGATATAGATAGAAATATCTTGAAGATTCCCTATGAATACTCCTCTGTGAATATGTGTGTCTTACATCTGTAGAGAATACACCAAATTCCTTTACAAATATTGTGAGAAGTGGTGTGTTGGCTAGAAGTATTATTGAGATAACTATGAAGAGTTTACCATAGCTTAAAATACTATGTGCTTCATAAAGCATTATACCGGCAATAAATGTACCAATTAGAGCACCTATTGTACCGAAAATACTATCTAGTGCAATATATCTAGATTTAAAATTTGGTGGAATGTTGTCAGCTATGTAGTCAGCCCACGCTATTCCAGCTAGTGATGAAATTGCATTTGCAGTAGTAAAACCTGCTGAAACTGTATAAAGAAGTTTTAGACCGTAAAACACATCAGTAAGAATAATATAGGATGTTACTAGATATGTTACTCTTGAAAGTATAATGGATGTTTTGAATAGAACAACTCTATGCCTCCTTATAAAATCTTCACGAAAGCTGGATACTATAAATGTAATTGAGGCAGCAATCAATGGCATGGCTGTAGAAACTGCAATATGGGTGTAGCTATCAGTCAGTCTTGCTGCAAACACTGGTCTATATAACCATAGTCCACCAAACCATATCCCCCACATAATTGAATCTGTGAGTAGTACTACTATAATTGTCTTTAGAGATATGCTTACCACAGTATAAGCCACCCCAAATAGCAGTGTTGCTGCATAGTCATATCCGCAAATCTTAAAATTTTTGCATGTTTTATAGCTAGAATAAAAAGGATTTTATGGTGCAATATTAATATGTGTGAGGAGGTACTTAAAAATGTTGTTCAAATTGCTATAGTTGTAAAAAACTTGGACAAAGCTATTGCTGTTTGGTCTAAAGTACTTGGGGTAAAGCCATCTAGGGTGACTGAAACAGGTAGGTGGGAGGAAACTAAGATGATGTTTATGGGGTCTCCGTCTGAGGGGAGGGCAAGACTAGCATTTTTCAATTTAAACAATATTGTGGTTGAGCTTATAGAACCTATAGATGGGCCTAGTACATGGAAGGAGTTTCTAGAGAAATATGGGCAGGGAATACACCATATAGCCTTTGACATTAGTGGTAAGTCTGAGTGTATTAATAGATTTATAGAGGCTGGAGGTCGTATTCAGCAAAGCGGTTTGTTTAGAGGAGGAAGATATATATACATAGATGCAAAAGAGAGTCTTGGTGCTATTGTTGAGATTCTTGAACACTATGAATAGTACAGGTGTAAATATTTGGATGATATTAGGGCTATACTTGAATCTATAGCAAAGGGGAGAATAAGTGTTGAAGAAGCTATAAAAAGGATTAGACTTTTCGCCATAGAGAATATAGATGATATTGTTAGATATGATCTTGGAAGGTTTATTAGAAGGGATATTCCTGAAATTGTATTTGGTGAGGGTAAAGATATAAAGACTTTAGAGGATATTATTAGGAGAGTTGTACCTGTTACTGGAAGAGTTATAATATCTAGGCTTAGAGATGACCAGATTATATTTCTAAAGAACTTGGCGATAGATAGTGTGATAGTTAATGTGAATGAGGTTGGTAGAATAGCTACTGTAAAGCTAAAGAATATAGAGGCTTTAGAGTATAACTGTAGGGTAGGTATTGTTACAGGGGGTACAGCTGATGTTAGGGTGGCAGAAGAAGCAAAAACTATTGTTCTAGAAATGGGCTGTAAAGTGGTAACAGTATATGATGTTGGGATTGCAGGACTCCATAGAGTATTGGAGGCTGTTAAGAGGCTTAAGGAAGAGGATGTTGATGTAGTAATAGCTATAGCTGGTATGGAGGGTGCTCTACCCTCAATAATAGCATCACTACTGGATATACCGGTTATTGGGGTACCAACATCCGTAGGCTATGGTGTTGGTGGAGGTGGTGTATCAGCACTATACTCAATGTTACAAGCATGTCCACTAGGTTTAGTAGTTGTAAATATAGATAACGGAGTAAATGCAGCTATTGTAGCTAGTTTAATTGGTAGGAGAATTTCTTTATGTAGAGGAAATACAACAAAAATGTGAAAATGTAAAGTGTTAAAATTATTAGAGTATTGCAAATAGCCATTCTAATCTATTCTATCATTTAGTTATATGGAGAACCGGCTTAGGTCTACAGGGCTCCTCTAAATACTTTATCTCATAATCAGTAAGCTTTATTTTTAATGCTTCAACAGTTTCTTCAAGATGTTCTACCTTACTTATACCTATTATGGGGGCTGTTACACCTTTATGAAGTAGCCAGGCTATAGCAATCTGAGTGGTGTTGCATCCTTATTTTTTGCTACTTCTATAACTCTTTTAACTATTTCAGCATTCTCTGGAGCCTCTATATAAATTTTGTAGACATAGAAGCCTCTCTCAGGTAATAGACGCTCAGGAGCATCAGATCCTACCACAAGTCTACCATACTTATAGTATCTACCTAAGAAAACTCCTACAGCCGTAGGGCTATAACGCTAAATATGCAATGTTGTGTACCTTACAAAAGGGTATCATTTTTCTTTCTTCTTCTCTATACAGTAAATTATAAGGTGTTTGTATGCTTACAAATTTTTCATAGCCCTTTAGCCTCAGCTATAAAGAAGGCTTTAACAAACTGTCAAGTCCACATACCTGAAGCTTCATATATCTTATCCTACCTTGGCGTACTAAATTAGTAAGTGTTGAAAGGGTTTTCTCAATAGATGTATCGTCATCCCATCTATGAATCTGGTAGAGATCAACATAGTCAGTCTTAAGCCTATGCAAAGAATTGTTTACTTGCTTCATTGTATGTTTTCTAGATAGACTTCTATCATTAGGCTTATTACTTATTGGAAAATAAACTTTTGTTGTCACAGCAACATCATCTCTTCTACCCTGTAAAAATTCTCCTAAAATCTCTTCAGATTTACCAAATGAATATACATTAGCAGTATAAAAGAAGTTTATTCCTAAATCCCAGGCGCTATTCAAAACTTTAAAAGCCTCCTCCTTGCCAACTACCTATCTACTACCATAAGGCTGTAACCTAGGATCACCAAAAGACATTACACCTAAGCATATTCTCGAAACTTTAAGACCTGAAAACCCAAGACGTACATACTCCATGCCTATCTATAGGTAATAGTGTTGTGGATAGCAGCATTTCTCCATCTAGAAGTTATTAATTTTTATATTACTAATCTTACACCTATTGCAATAGTTTTAATAAGGCATATAGTGCTGAAATTAAAAATCTTGTACGTTTATTTCAATATTCATATCAATCAGTATTATGTGGAGAGTGTTCTTAATTAAACTACAACCAGATTAGAAGCCTTATGGTAAATGGGTGGCTGGTGAAGGAAAAGTTGATGGTGTAGGGTTTCGATGTTTTTGTACCCCTATACATAATTTCAGATGTTTATGCTTAGATGGGCTATATTTATTAAAGCTATGTTGATGTGATGTATGTTTATGATAGGCATCTATACCTATAAGATAGCTTTTTACTGGTTATAGCAAGCAATACTATGTAGATGGTGTAATGCCTATGGATAGAATTGTTGTTGTAGACCCTAGTGTAGCTGGTATTTCAGGAGATATGTTTCTCTCAGCATTAATCTCTCTGGGGGCTGATCAAAAGGCTGTTAAAAGTCTTGAAGATGCTATACCAAAGTGTATTGATGGTGTATCTGATGTAGAGATTTTGTTTACTGATGTTATAAGGGGTGGGGTGAAGGCTGAAAAGCTTGAGGTAAGACTTAGAGAAGAGCATATCCATAGACGAGGTTCTGAATTAATTAAAGCTATAGAGTGTGTAGCAGAGAAGGTAGAGCTTGATAGAAATGCTATGGAATTCTCCATCAATACCATGAAGACGCTTATAGAGGTTGAATCGTATATTCATGGCAAGAGTATAGATGAGGTTGAACTTCATGAGATAGGCTCAGTAGATACTATTATAGATATTGTTGGAGTAGCACTAGCCTTACAAAGTCTCAATCTATATAATGTATATGCTATTTCAATGCCTGTAGCCATTGGAGGAGGGTATATAAGATTTTCCCATGGAGTATATCCTGTGCCAGCACCAGCAACTATGGAGATTCTTAAAAGGGGAAGAGCTATAATTGTTGGTGGATTTGTAGAGGGGGAACTTACAACACCAACTGGAGCAGCTCTACTCATAAACTTTATTAAAAAATTTAATTATCGATATCCACTTTTTGAAGTAGAGGCAGTAGGATATGGTGCTGGAGAGAAAGATTTTGGCGCAATACCAAATATACTAAGGATAGCCATTGGGAGAAAAGCTAATGAGGCTCTTGACTATAGATTAGAGGAAGTAGTAGTTCTTGAAACTGATATTGATGATGTTACGGGAGAGGTTATAGGCTATACCTTTGAAAAACTTCTAAACTTTGGTGCAAGAGATGTTTCAATAATTCCAATATATATGAAGAAGAATAGACCAGGGTATACAATAAGGGTTATAGCTGATACAAAAAATTATAAGGATTTAGCAAAAATATTAATAGAAGAAACAGGAACTCTTGGAGTTCGATATCTTACATACAATAGAATTGTGGTTCCAAATAGAGAGCTAGTTCCAATGGAGCTAGAAATCAATGGCTATAGAGAAACAGTTTTACTAAAAATCAGTAGAGATAATAAAGGCAATATAGTAAATATAAAACCTGAGTATGAAAGTATAAAGAGGTTAGCACATCAATTCAAAATACCACTAAGAAAAATTTTAGACATGGTATACAGAGCATTAAATAAAAACTATAGCATTACAGCCTAATCTATATTAAGAGGATAGTGTGAATCCAATATAGCATGTATAATATTATGATAAAGATAGTAATTTATAGAAATACATGATGTTATTAGACATCGATTTTACTGAATACTATATTTCCATCAATTATTGACATAACCACCTCTAGATTTCTATTTAGAATAACTAGATCAGCCTTATATCCAGGTTTAATTAAACCTATTTTCTCTTTCTCTATAGCATTTATGGATTTAGCAGGATTTGTTGCCGCCATAGCAAATGCATCTCCTATGCTATATCCAAGAGAGACGATGTTTCTAAATGCTCTATCAATTGTAAGGGTGCTTCCAGCTAGAGTACCACTGTCTATAAGCTTTGGTATACCATCTTCAACCTTAATCTTTAAACCACCAAGTTCGTAGATGCCATCCGGCATACCAGTAGCTGATATTGCATCTGTTATAAGTACAACTCTATCAACTTTGCTATAATCTATTGTAAACTTTAACATTTCTTTAGATACATGGATTAAATCAGCTATTAGCTCTATATATATGTTTGGAGTTGATAGAAGAGCTATGGCAGCCCCTGGCTCTCTATGATGAATTCCCCTCATACCATTGTATAGATGGGTAGCTTTTGAAGCACCAGCTAAAATACCTCTGATGGTCTCACTGTATGTGGCATCTGTATGACCTATTTGAATAACTATACCCATTTTTGAAAGAGCTTCAATAAACTTAATGGCTCCTTCAATTTCTGGAGCAACTGTAACCTCTCTTATAAGACTCTTACATGCACTATAATATTCATTGAATTCATCTATATTTGGCTTTCTTATAAACTGCTTATTTTGTGCACCAGCACGACTACTATTTATATAAGGACCTTCTAGATGAAGTCCTAGCAGTCTAGCTCCTACTGAAGATGACCATCGGCTATAGGCTTCTACAAATGCTTTACAAACCTCAATAATAGTGTTGTGTGGAGCAGTTATGGTTGTTGGTATAAATCCTGTTACACCATATTTTGGTAGAACTCTAGACATAGATAGAAAAGAGCTTGGTTTAGCATCCATAACATCAAATCCTAAAAGACCGTGTATATGGGTATCTATAAACCCAGGGCCAGCTATATAGCCATCTAAATTAATAGCCTCTACATCTACAATAGTGCATGGCTCTACATCAATTTTAGAGATATATCCATTCTCAATATATATACAGCCTCTATTAATAAAA